>NZ_FWFX01000015.1 GCF_900172335.1 Roseovarius albus | reverse complement strand
TATGCGTGCAGCGGTGCCATCATGGCATCAAACCAGACTGCGAAGATAAGCGTGACCCGGATGAGCGACAATGACCCGAAAGAAAAGGAAAAATGAGCTTGACCTAAACACCCAATTAGAGAAGCAGGCATTGGACTCAATTCCAAATTGCTGCGGTCGCAGCCCGCATTGCGGCCGTTCGCCTCAATTGGAAATCTTGAACCCAGCCAACACTCAATTATGTACGTGATCGCTTCGTCCGCAAAACAGCAGACAGTATACGGCATTCCCAACACAGGTGGCATTCTTCAAGAAAGCGGTTTGATCATGAGCAGCCAGTTCTCGGTTTTGGTGTTCCAGCCATTCTTGGCACAGGGAGTTTGGGCCACCTCAGAGTAGCCTTTGCGCTTGTAGAGACGTCTTGCGCCAATGTTTTCATCGGCCACAATGATACTCATAGGACTGAAACCCTCAGCTCGACCTATTTCATCAGCGAGATCAAGCAACTGCGAACCAAGACCTCGGCCGCGATGCTCTGGGTAACAGGCCAACACGTTGACGTACCAACTCTCAAGCGCTTGGTTCTCCAGTTCTTGCAAAGGCCGAAACAACACTGGAAAATCATCCGGAATTTCCTCTGGTTCAGCCCCAATTCCATAACCATTTAATCCCGCCACGGCACCATTTCCAAAGTCGATAACCACGACCTGACCCTCTCGGGCTTTGTCAGCTTGGCGCGCCCGACCAACTTCCCAGGGGTCTTCACCTTCCTGCGCAAGTCCGGTCCAAACGTGGAGAGGCAATCCCTCTCCAGCGAAATTTATTAACTCCGCAAGTGCGACAGCGTCGGCTTCCACGGCCAATCTCAGAGGTTTCTCAAGCTGTATCATCTGCATTTACACCACTTCAAAGTTTCTGACTTCTGTCAGAAGTATCCCATCCAGCCATCTTCCCGCTACGGTTCTCGCAATCAAAAAAAACACTGCGGAGGATCAAAAATAGGGCGCCCGCGCTCGCCATATACTGGTCAATTGCATTTTAAGGTTCTGTACGAAGACCAAATTTGGTTTCAAGAAACCGCTCGTGCATATGAAATTCGGCAAGGCAGGTTCTTCCACCACATGCGGAAATTGTTCGAAACCCACAGCTAGAGGCGTTTGTCTTTTTAAGGCATTCTAGATTGCAAAGAGAAATTGCTATCAAGAACAAACGTGTTTGAGAGAAGTTTTAAGTGTAGTAGCTAAAATGCCCCACGCACATTTTATGGCCTAAAAATAAGGTTTTAATATTGGGTTGGACCAATATTAAAATTTGGCGAGCCGTGGAGGACTCGAACCCCCGACCTGAGAATTAGAAGTTCCCTGCTCTAATCCAGCTGAGCTAACGGCCCGCACTTTTGGGCTGTATTATTGAACACAGCCAAATTGTCAACTCGGTAGGCACATGGGATATCTACCAAAAGAAAATAATTAAAATTCAATGCAGTATACTGATTTGGTATGAAATAGGGTGTTATTCTTGCTCTATCCAGTTGAGCTACGGGACCGCTTGGGTTTCCTTCAACTGGGGTTTTGCCCAAGATCAAAGGGCAATTTAGCTAAAAGGATCATCCGGGTAGCCGACACCGGCGAGATACAGCCCCTGCGGCGGGCAAACCGGGCCGCAGGCGGCGCGGTTGCAGGCTTCGAGCGCGGTTTTCACGTCCTCGGGGGTCCAAGCCCCTGAACCGACTCGTTCTAGCGTTCCGACAAAGCTGCGCACTTGATTATGCAGGAAGGACCGGGCCCGCAGGTGAAAGCGAATCTCGGGCCCGCTCACGCCGGTAGTTTCCTCGATCTCCAGCATGTCCAGTGTTTTGACTGGGCTGGCGGCCTGACAGATCGACGAACGGAAAGTGGTGAAATCATGCCGCCCCAGCAGATATTGCGCGGCCTCGCGCATGGCCTCGGCATCCAACGCGTGTTGCACCTGCCAGACTTGCCCGCGATCATGCACCGCCGGGGCGCGGCGCATCAGCAGGCGAAACAGATAGCGGCGTTCATGTGCAGAGAAACGTGCATGCCATTCACCATCGACCTGCGCGCAGGCGGTGATGGCAACCGGGTCGGGTTTTAGGTGATAGTTCAGTGCCTCGCTCAGGCGGAACGGATCCCAGTCTTTGGCCATGTCGCAGTGGGCCACCTGTGCGGTGGCATGCACGCCTGCATCGGTACGCCCGGCGGCGGCGATGGTGTGCTCGCGCGGTTCCAGCTTGGCCAGCGCAGATTCAATGGCCCCCTGCACGGTGGGCAGGTCCGCCTGACGTTGCCACCCGGCGAAGGGCGCGCCATTGTATTCGACTTTGAGGGCGTATCTGGGCATATCCGGGCAATAGCGCGCTGTGGGCATGGGAACAATCCCCCAAAGCTCCCCTCTGGCATGCTGGGCGATCCGTGACTATCTTGGAATTGTAATGAGATAAGGGGCAGAGTTTGGTACTCTCTAACATCGCAGACGGGTTGACGCGCAGTGTTGAGGGCGTTGCTGATACGGTCTCCGAGGCGTTATTCGAACCTGTCATTCGCCTGGGGGTGACCGGCTTGGCACGCGCCGGCAAGACGGTATTTATCACCTCGCTTGTGGCCAACATGATGGATCGTGGTCGGATGCCCGGGCTGGCTGCGGCCGCCGATGGGCGGGTGGTTGCTGCGTTTTTGCAGCCGCAACCTAATGATACGGTGCCACGTTTTGATTACGAGACGCATCTTAGTGCCCTGACATCACCCGAGCCGAATTGGCCGGACAGCACGCGTGCTGTGTCAGAATTGCGCCTGTCGCTCAGGATGCATCCTAATGGGCTGCTATCGGGCTTATCGGGGCCGCGCACGATGCATCTGGATATTGTGGATTATCCGGGGGAGTGGCTGCTGGATCTGGCGCTGTTGGATAAATCGTATGTCGAGTGGTCGATGCAGGCGCTCGCGCGGTTGAAAACGAGACCCGGAGGCGAGGGCTATCTGGCGCTGGTGGGGCGGACTGATGGAACCGATGCCTTGGAGGAGCCGAACGCGCAGGCCTTGGCCGCGACATTCAGCGCGCATTTACAGGCGGCGCGTGATGCGGGCTATTCCGATTGCAGCCCGGGGCGGTTCTTGCTGCCCGGAGATTTGGCAGGATCGCCGGCGCTGACTTTCGCACCGCTGCCGAAACCGGAAAGCGTGCCGCGCAAATCACTGTGGCGCGAAATGGAGCGGCGCTATGAGGCGTATAAATCTCAGGTGGTGAAACCGTTTTTTCGCGATCACTTTGCTCGGATAGACCGGCAAGTGGTGCTGGTCGATGCCTTGGGTGCAATTCATCAGGGGCCGCGCGCGGTGGAGGATATGCGCCAGACCATGGCGGATATCCTATCGGCGTTTCGTCCGGGGCGGAATGATTTCCTGAGGCGATTGCTTCGAGGTAGACGCGTTGAAAAGATCTTGTTTGCGGCAACAAAGGCAGATCATCTTCACCATACCCAGCATGACAAGCTGGCGGCGATTATGGCGGCGATGACACGGGATGCAAGGGACCGGGCCGATTTCAGCGGGGCCGAAACACATGCGATGGCGATTGCGTCGCTGCGGGCGACTGTAGAAGAGACGATTAAGCACAACGGATCGACGTTAGACTGTGTGCGCGGGCGGTTGCTGGAGACCGGCAAGCAGGCGGCGTTTTACCCTGGGGCCTTACCTGCGGACCCCGCACATTTGTTGACCCCGGGGCGTGAGGGGGCCGAGCGCTGGCTGGACGCTGAATATGAGGTGATGACTTTTGCCCCGGCAAATCTGACCCTGCGCCCGGGCGAAGGGCCTCCGCATATCCGGTTGGATCGGGCGGCGCAGTTTCTGATCGGTGATCGGTTATGAGTTTGAGATCCGCAAAGCTTTGGCATTTACCCCAATTGCTACACGTGTTGTGGGCCAATACGCGATTGTCGCCGGTGCAGGCGCGCTCCAAATTTACGGATGCAGCCCTGATGCTGCGTTGCGTGCGGCGCGGTTGGGTCTGGTTGGCGAAAGAAGGCGACGGGTTCTTGGTGCGTGACTCTGCGCGCGTGCATGCGCTGTACGTGCATCCCAAGGCCCAAGGGCGTGGCACCGGACAGCGATTGATGCAGGACACGCAGGCGCGGACGGATCAGTTGGAGTTGTGGGTGCAGCAGGATAATCAGCGCGCCATCAGGTTTTACGAAGCGCTCGGGTTTACCGAAGTCGCCCGCACCGACGGGCATGGCAATGATGAGAAACAGCCAGACATCTGCATGCGCTGGCAGGCAAGCACGGGGACACTGTGATGGCAAAAGGCCCGGTTTTGATTGATCTGGAAGAAGCGCAGGATACGCCCAGCCCAGCAGATGCGCCACCCGTGCCCGACGTCGGGCGGGATCTGCAGCCAACGGGGCAGGCGATGCAAACGGCTGCGCGTCTGGCGGCGCATAAGCCGTCGCGTTTGGCGCGGTGGTTCTGGTCGCTTTTGTTGATGATCATTGGGGCTGCGGTCTCGGTCGCAACCTGGGATTTTGTCACCGGGATGATGGCGCGCAATCTGGTGTTTGGCTATGGCATCATCGCCATGGTTGGGGCCTTTGTTCTGGTGCTACTGGCGATTGTCTGCAAGGAACTGGCGGCTTTGACGCGATTGCGGCGCATGGACCGGATGCAGGCGGCGGCGCGCACAGCGCTGAGCGAGGAAGACCTGCCACAGGCACGGGCGGTGGTTAAGGATCTGACAGCGCTCTATGCCGGGAGAGCGGATACCCAATGGGGTCGAGAACGTCTGCGAGAGTTGTCGGGAGATCAGTTTGATGCATTGTCTCTATTGGAACTCGCTGAAAGCGAAATGTTGTCGCCTTTGGACCAGCAGGCCGTTCACGAGGTTGAGGCTGCCGCCCGTCAAGTTGCCACAGTGACCGCGCTGGTACCATTGGCACTGGTCGATATGTTGACGGCGCTGGCGGCAAATCTGCGAATGATACGTAATATTGCCGAGATCTACGGCGGGCGAGGTGGCGTGCTGGGCAACTGGCGTTTAGCGCGGGCAGTGATGGCGCATCTGGTTGCTACCGGGGCTGTGGCCGTGGGGGATGATATGCTGGAGCCGCTGATCGGTGGCGGGTTGCTGGGCAAACTGTCGCGCCGGTTTGGTGAAGGGCTGGTCAATGGTGCCCTGACAGCACGGGTGGGGGTGGCCGCATTAGAGGTCTGTCGCCCGCTGCCGTTCACGCGCAAAAAGCGCCCGTCGGCCAGCCGGATCGTGAAACAGGCATTGACCGGCGTGTTCAAATCAGACGGTGAAAAAGCCTAGCGGGTTTGTTCGTGCTCAAAGCGCTGGCGGGCAATCGCCTCGTTCTGATCGGCCTTTTGCTGATCTCTCAGGGAATGTTCGACATAATCCATATGCGCCTCAATCGCTGAGCGGGCGGCTTCGGGATTGCGAGCCTGCAGGGCGGTGTTGATGGCACGGTGCTGATCCAGCAGGGCGGTTCGGGTCAGACGTTGCTTGAACATGACCTGCCTGTTGTAGAAAACGCCTTGTTGAAGCAATTGGAACATGGACCGGATCATGTGCAGCATCACCACGTTATGGCTGGCCTCGATGATGGCCATGTGAAACTCGGCGTCCAGCTTGGCTTCATCCTTGGGGTTGGTCTTCTGGTGGGCTGCTTCCATTTTGTCGTAGATGGCTTGAATGACTTGCAGGTCGGTATCTGACGCCAGCCGCGCGGCACGCTCTGCGGCCAGCCCTTCGAGGTCGCGGCGGAAGGCGATGTAGTCAAAAACCGCTTCGTCATGTTCGGCAAAAAGCTGGATGAGCGCGCCAGAGAAGGCGTTGCCTAGCACGTCCGCGACGAAAATGCCAGCCCCAGCTTTACTGGTCAGCAGACCCTTGTCTTGTAGTTCGGCGATGGCCTCGCGTAGGGACGGGCGGGAAACGCCGAGTCTTTCTGCGAGGTCTCGTTCCGCAGGCAAGCGCTCACCGGGGCGCAGGATGCCGCGCAGGATCAGCTTTTCAATCTGGCGTTTGACGGCGCTTGAGAGTTTCTCGGGGGTAACTTTTTGAAATGGCATGGGGCACCTTTGGGGACTGGTCAAATCATATGACCAGAGGGTGTGGGCAGCAAGAGCACAACAGCTGAGGCCGCAAGTTACTTCGATTTGATCGAGGCGGTGAATTGATCAAGCAGAGGATTGGGTTGGTCGGGCGCGGGCCAAATGATGTAGAGACCGGCGCTGGCTTTTGGGGTTGTAATCGGGATTGTGACCAATGGCTGCCCATCATAGCTAGTTGGCGTTGTCGGAAAGGAATAGCTGATCCCGACCCCTTCACCATGTGCTGCCATCGAACGCATCAATTCCAGAGAGGCCGCTTTATGCGCCAGTTTGGCCGTGATGTTGAGTGTGTCGAAGAGTGTGCGCATGTGGCTTTCGGATAGGCCCTCTGCCGAGAGGATCAGTGGATATTTTGCGACTTCCCTCAGATCCAAAGATTTATGGGAGGCCAGCGGATGGCCCATCGCGACAAATGCAACTGGTGTGATCTCTTTGAGGTGGCGGCGTTGAAAACGATCGTCGAAGCCAACATCATAGGTGATCGCGAAGTCAATTTCTCCTCGCAACATACCCGAGGCGAGATCAGCGAACCGGGCCTCAATCCCGTTAAATTCATGCGTCGGATATGTATTGCGTAGGCGTTTGAGCGTATTGGGAAGGTACCAGGGTGCAATATCCTCAAAGCACCCCAGAACGTAAGGCCGGGTCGCATCCGAGGCGTGTTCGATGACGGCTGCACTGTGCAAAAGTGCTTGCGCTTGTTCGACAAAACGATGACCGAAGGGGGTGATGCTTATGGCGCTGCCCTTGCCTCGCAGAAAGATCTTGCGACCGATATGATCCTCGACCCGGGAGATCGCAACAGAGAGCGAGGGTTGCGAGACGTTCAAAACCCCTGCCGCATCAGTGAGGCTACCGGTGTCTGCGACAGCAAGAATGTATTCATATTGGCGGAGAGTGATATATAACATAAAGCTAATAATATTATTAAATACTATTATTTGAAGCTAATATTGCCGCTGGCTATCTTGCGAGAAAAGGGAGAGCCGTAATGACACATCCACTCCTCACGCAGGACCACATTGACGCCTATCAAAAAGAGGGAGTCGTTCTGATCAAGGGCTTATTCAAGGATCACGTTGAGACCCTACGCCGTGGGATTGAGCGCAATATGAACGAGCCCGGGGAATATGCGGCGGAGAACCTGAAAGAAGGTGAGGGCGGTCGGTTCTTCGATGATTACTGCAACTGGACCCGGATTACCGAGTTCGAGGAAGTGATCCGTTCCTCTCCTGCGGCAGAGGTCGCGGCGGATTTGATGGGCTCCAATCGCGTGCAAATGTTTCACGATCACGTGCTGGTCAAGGAACCGGGCACGTCAAAGGCCACGCCATGGCATCAGGATGGGCCGTATTACTTTGTCGATGGTATGCAAAACGTCAGCTTTTGGTCGCCCATGGACCCAGTGAAAGGGGCGAGCCTGCGCTGTGTTGCGGGTAGCCATCGGTGGAAAAAACCGGTGCTGCCAACGCGGTGGCTGTCCGAGGAAAACTTCTTTGCCGACGGCGAGGCCTATATGCCGGTGCCGGACCCGGATGCCGAAGGGATGGAAGTCAAAGAGTGGGAAATGGAGCCGGGGGATGCGGTAGCGTTTCACTATGGCACGCTACATGGGGCACGTGGCAATACCACAGAGTCTCGTCGCCGGGCCTTTTCCCTGCGTTTGGTTGGGGATGATGCACGATATGTAGAACGTCCGGGGCGCACATCCCCACCGTTTCCGGGGCATGATATGAAGGCTGGTGATCGTTTGCGCGAAGATTGGTTTCCGACGATCTTTGAGCGATGACAGTTATTGGCATATTATTCTAAATTCAGGAAAAACGGGCAGCTAAGCGACGCACTACCCGTTTTTGACTTGGATTAACCTGTGCGCGTCCAGTTTGCGCTTTGGTTTGGCAGGAAAGCTTCGACTGCAGCAGTCGCAATCACAAGTGTTTCGTTGTTGTCAGGATTGGTGACATTCTGTCCGCCTTGAACCGCGGTTACGGTAGCATGACCACGTGGAAGGAGTTCGGCCAATGCCTCGGTGTCCAGTTTGTCAGGCTCTTGCACGCCGACGGTAACCTGCACGCGCATTTCAGTGTGGTCGACGCCAATGGCGCCAAAGAGCGGTAGGGTCGAATGACGGAACGCGTCTTCGATGGCGCGTCGGGCGGCCTTGTTGTAATCCATCCCGTGCAGATCGTTGCCCATACCCATCTCAATAATAAAACGTTGATCAGACATTCTTGCGCTCCATGTCAAAGCTGACAGAAATGGCGGCATTGGCAATCACGGTAGGGTTTCCATCGGGTCGGGGCACGTCCAACCCGCCGCGGGTGGCGGTGACAGAGATCTGACCATAAGGGAAGATCGATTTCAGCGCCTCGCAGTCCACTTGCTCGGGTTGCTGTACTGCGATTTCGAGATCAATCAGCATCGCCTCTTTGGGAAAACCAAACAGCTCTGCCATGTTAATAGAGTTATGCCACAAAGCATCTTTGACAGCGCGTTTGGCTGCTTCGGTATAGTCCTGTCGGCGTAGGGAGGAGCCCATGCCAAATTCGGTGAGCATGCGGTGTTTGGGCATGATCTGTCCTTTCCATTCGTTGCACCAGTGATGGCGGGAACGCGGAAAAGGGTCAATGTGTCCAGATTAGATTTCCGGTCCGGCCAGAGCCGATTGCAGCAGGTAACGGAAGCGTTGCTCGTATTCAGGCGTCGTATGATCCGGAATGCCGGGCAGGTTGAGCGACTTCTCGGCAACGCTGAAGCCGAACATCACCGCGCTGAACTGGGCGGCTTTGCCAGCATCGCCGATGATCTGTTCAAGCGGGTTTTGCCATTTGGATTGGAAGCAAGCACGGGTCATTTCGCCCACTTCCGCATCCTGCGCATTCATCAGGAACAGGCGCAAAGGGGAGGGCTCGGAGCTGTCGCGATTGGCGGTGACAAATATCAGGGTAATCCTGTCGACCAGTGTCTGCGCGTCTGGAAAGTGACACGCATCAATTTCGGGCACATCAACAAGGGTGGCCTCGTAGAGTTTGAGCTTGGAGCCATAGTAGCGCGAGATCAGAGCGACATCGACTTCTGCAGCGCGGGCAATCTCTCGCACGGATACGTTGGAATAACCGCGTGCCCAGAACAGTCGGCGGCCTTGGATCAGCAAAATGTCTTTTGTTGTAAGTGTGTCAGCCATGAGTGTGTGTGGCGTGTTGGAAAAATTATGTCAACACTTGTTGACATGTGGCGGTGTGCGACTTATTTGCCTGTCAACACTTGTTGACATCAATTTATGAAAGGACCTTACGATGTCTGAGACAGCATTGATCACCGGGGCGTCCTCGGGGCTGGGAAAAGAATTTGCACGTTATCACGCCAGCAAGGGTGGGGATGTGATCCTGA
Source organism: Roseovarius albus (assembly GCF_900172335.1). Taxonomy (GTDB): domain Bacteria; phylum Pseudomonadota; class Alphaproteobacteria; order Rhodobacterales; family Rhodobacteraceae; genus Roseovarius; species Roseovarius albus. The sequence continues at coordinate 92,869 of NZ_FWFX01000015.1, read as the reverse complement.
CCGCGCGGCGCGAGGTGGAGTTGAACGAGTTGAAAGCTGAGTTGGAAACCGCAAATAATATCACGGCACACGTGATCGCCTTGGATCTGGGCGCTGATGGCGGGGCTGACGCGCTATGCAAAGCTGTGGATGAGGCGCAGTTGCAGGTCGATATCCTAATCAACAATGCGGGATTCGGCGGGCAAGGGGCCCATGTCGAGCGTGATCTGGTAGCTGAACAGGCGATGATTGATCTGAATGTGAAATCTCTCGTGACCTTGACACACCACTTTGGTGGTAAAATGGCGCAACGTGGCATGGGGCGTATTTTAAATGTCGGCTCGACGGCGGGATTCATGCCCGGCCCGATGCAGGCGATATATTTTGCCACCAAGGCCTTTGTGAATTCTTTCAGCCAGGCGGTGGATCAAGAGTTGCGCAGCAAGGGTGTGACCTGCACGGTGCTGGCACCCGGGTATGTGAAAACAGAGTTCGCGCAAGTGGCTAACTTGGAGGGCACGGACCTTGTCAAAGGCGGCGGGGCAACCGCAGCCTCAGCCGCGCAATGCGGCTATGACGCAATGATGAAAGGCCGCCTCGTCGTGATAAACGAGCGTATGCTGACTTTTATGATGAACTGGGTGTTGCCACTTTTGCCACGCCGCATGATGTTGAAAATGGTTCAGAAAATGCAGACCCGCTAATGCAGGGTCAGCAGTGAGATAACACCAACCAAGATCAAGCTGAGGGCCCAGACCACATTGAGATTGAACCAGCCTTTTGATAGGAACCTTAGCCCTAGCCAATGATAGACACCAACGGCGAGTAGACCGCCTGCGGCGGTCATCGCCAACGTATGGGCTAGGGCCACCATCAGTGCCGTTGCCGTATTTTCTGACATCAACGATGTGGCCGCAGCGTGGCTGGTGTCTTTAACAGAGAGACCACATATACCCAGATAAATCGGAACCAGCATCAAACCCGCACCGTGCGCCATGGCAGCGAGAAACGACCACAGGGCCAGCCGGGTCGGCGGTACGCGCGACAGAAATCGGGGATGCCGTCGGTTGATCAGCAAATAGACGCCGAGGCCGATCACCAGCAACGCCGCGCCGATCTGAATTTCGCGCTGCCACTCTAGCAGAGTGATCATTACTGAGAAGGGCAGTAGAATTGCGAGCATGGCCAGCAAGTGACCAAAGGCCAGCGCCAGTAATGCCTTGTAAAGGTTTCCGTATTTTCGGTCCATCAAGGCGGCAGAGACCGCTAGTGGCCACCCCATGCCGGGGTTGAGTCCGTGATAAAGGCCCGAGGCGACGACAGCCCACCACAGGGCTGCTGTCGAAGTCAGTTCCCCCACGCGTCAGACAGAGGGGTAGCAGAAACTGTCGGTCGAACAGTCACCGCCCTCAAGGCGAATTTGGTGGCTGCGATAGCCTTCGGGGAAGTCGACCCAGAAATCCTTGTCTAAGGTCAACCCCCCGTCAGCTCCGGCAATAGCCATCACCATCGCGGCGCCCCGTTCGCCGGGATAGAATTGATCGTCCCACGTGGAATAGAGCGAATTGGTCCAGTAGACCCGTTTGCCATCGCGGCTGATCTCAACCATTTGCGGGCCGTATCCAAAATCATTGCCATTGGGGTGCTTGTGTTTGGCGACGATGCCACCAAGTTCCACCTTGCCCGCCAGTTTTGGGTTCATCGGATCACTGACGTCATATTGATGCATCTCCCCTGTGCCCCAGCAGGCGACATAAAGGAATTTGTCATCAAGGCTCAGGTCAATGTCGGTGACCAGTGGTGGCACAGCGGAAAACCCTTTGAGCAGCTCCGGCAGATCATCAGGATCGGCGGGTTGCGGTGGAATCGTCACCGTTTTCTTGGCATCAAAAGTGCCATCCTCCTTGCGCCACCATGTCCAGATCGACCCTTCGAGGTTGGTGGTGTCAACAACCACGCCGCAGAAGCCATATTCCTTGACCGGATCATGCGCTGGGCGGATTTCCAGTGCCATCTGGTGGTTTTCACCAAAATCTATGGTTTGCACGTTTTTACGCGCCCGTAGATCCCAGAAATGGATGCTGTGGCCGTATTTATTGGACAGCAGGTCCTCGGGGACAATGCCATTTTCAAACTGCGGCGGCAGGCCCCATTCCGAGCTGACCATGTAGTTGCGCGGCAGGTTCCACCAGAAATCATACTGCTTATCCTGCACGCCACGGTCCATCTCGTAGCGGCCCAGAATTTCAAATGTCTCACAATCCATGATGAAGATGCCAGGCGGTCCATCGGTGCCGTCGGGGCCACCGCCGCCCAGCGTAGACACATAGATGCCCTCAGGCCCGCAATGGATGGTATGTGGGCGGGAGTAGCCGGTTTTGGCGAACACTTCTTCAGGTTCGATAATCTTGTGGATCTTTGCCTTGAGCGGCTCTTTTACATCAATCACGTAAATGCGGGAAGAGCGTATCCCCGGAATGATGAGATAGCGCCGCTCAAGGAAAGCATGCCCGGTGAGCGGGGATAAGGCGGAGGAACAGGCGTTCCATCCGAAATGGTGAAATTCATCGCCGGTGTTGGGCATCAACACCTGATGGACAATTTTGCCGTATTTTTTCGATTTTGGGTCAACATCGACCACTGCCAATCCATCGGGTTGCGAGCCGTCGGGGCTGAGCATCAGGGTGAAGGCCAGCTTTTCCGCCGGGGCCTCCATCGCCAATTTCGGTGTTGCATGGAATGTCGGATCCGGGCGCAGGTTCATAATTCGATTCCTCCCAAAACGTTAATGAACTGATCGCAAAATATCTTTTACCTAAGGTTACACGGATTTAATTGTCTGACAAATAAATTTTTTCCCAACCTATACTTATGATTTGGAATAATATTCTGGAGGCTGGGCGGGTATTTGCTGATTACAAGACCTCAGTTAATGAAGTGAATTGCGGTTTTCGGCGTGGCCCTTGTAGGCGCTTTGCAGGCACCAAAGTCGCCTAATGTATAGATGAGGTGGAGAGCAAAGACGCCCTCCCAAAGGGAAGGCGTAGTCTTAATTCCATCAGAAGAATTTATGTCGAAGAGGTGCTTAAAACTCAACGCCTATCTGGGCTTTCACACCTGAGCGGAAGGGGTGCTTGATCAGCTCCATTTCGGTCACAAGATCGGCGATTTCGATCAGGTCCTCCTTGGCGTTGCGGCCAGTCAGAACCACGTGGGTCATATGGGGCTTTTCTTCGGCCAGGAACTGCACAACTTCATTGATATCTAGGTAATCGTAACGCAGGGCGATGTTGATCTCGTCCAGCAGCACCATCTTGTTGCTTTCGTCCCGGATCAGCTCCTTGGCCTTTTCCCATGCGGCCTGCGCCATTTCGGTGTCGCGAGTGCGATCCTGAGTTTCCCAGGTAAAGCCTTCGCCCATAGTGTAAAATGAACAGGTGTCCGAGAATTTGTCGAGGATCATGTCCCGCTCGCCCGTGGACATGCCACCCTTGATGAACTGAACCACGGCGCATTTCATGTCATGCGCGATGCAGCGAAAGATCATCCCAAAGGCAGCCGAGGATTTGCCCTTGCCCTTGCCGGTATGGACAATGATCAGACCCTTTTCATCGGTCTTGGTGGCCATGATCTTGTCGCGCGAGGCTTTCTTCTTGGCCATTTTCATCGCGTGGCGTTCTGGATCTACGCTCATCTGTGTCCTCCCGTATACAATAGAGCCAACTGTGATGGAGCACACCCAGATGTGCAAGCCGGATTGCGACGGAATAGATGAAGGGAAAGACGTTTGCTTGGCCTAATTGCCATATCTACACAGCAGTTTTCATTCGATCACGTCTATCGTGAAATGGTCTTTTGTAAATGGCACGAAGTGCAGATTTCTTCCAAAGGACCCGCGTTTTATGCCCGTCAACCTTCCGCCTTAGCTTTGTTCGGTCATTAACAAGCTCTCAGATCGCCCGTTCGGTGGTGAGTGTGGCCCTTTAAAGCCAGTAGTCATCGCCGCGACATGAACCTTATCCCGCCAACAAGCCCGCGCGCAAAATACCCAGCCATCTTGTCATAGAAGGTCTCGATCACCCTGTACCCATCTGTCCCATGAACGGCCACATAAGCGCTGCGACTGTTGCGAAAAGCCTCCAGACGAGTGGCTGTAAACGTGGCCCAATCCTCAGTCATGTCCGTGATATCAGTAATCTCAAACCCTGCCTCGCGAAGTGTCGTGCGATAGCTCTCAATATTCACAAGCGAGTTTGGAAACAGGTGTCGTTTAAAATCTTCCTGCTCGGCTTTGTCCGGCGGAGAGATCAGATAAAGGTCTTCGGCGTAGAAATTTCCACCGGGTTTCAACGCATCATGAACTTTACCCAGATACCGTGCGCGGCCCGGGATATGAAACAACGCCAGCCAACTGACCGCATGATCGAATCCGTGCCGGGGCAGGGCGATCTCTAGGAAATCCGCATTCAGATGGGTGACGCCCTCTTTGAGCCCCGAGCGATTGGTCAGGTCTTGGGCAATCCGGTTGTAATCTTCTTGAAGCTCCACCGCCGTCACGTGCGCCCCTGATCGGTGCGCCAGATAACGCGCGCAGCCACCCCAGCCTGATCCGATCTCCAGTACCTGTTCTCTAGCCGCCATCCCTGTTTGGTCAATCGCCACATCCAGCGCTTCGGTGCCGTGATAATGGAGTTGGTCAAACTGGTTGAGGGTCTCCACATCAACCGGCATCCCATTTGCGATTCCGATTGCTGCCAGATCATCCAAAAGCCGTTCGGCCCGGGGATACAACTGCATGGACTTGATGGCGTCTGTCATGGAGGGAGCCTAGCACGGAACTCTTGTGTTTCGTCCAGACTTGTTTCATCTTACTTGGGCGAGAGAGCGGCGCAGCGTTTTGTGTTCATAACCCACGTACACGCTGTACAACTCGTACATAATTAATCCCTTGCCACCAGAGCGACTCCCCCTTATAGGGACACATCGCGCGGAATCCGGGTCACCGGGATTCGTGTGTTTTGTATTTCATCCATCAGGTCCAAGGTGACCCTGTCAAAGGGGCCTTCTGATGTTTTGAGGAAGGATAGGCGAATGAGCGCCACTGAACTAAGAGATAAAACGCCGGATCAGCTCCGTGAAGAGCTGGTTAACCTGAAGAAAGAGCAGTTCAACCTGCGCTTTCAGGCCGCAACTGGCCAACTGGAAAACCCGGCACAGATGAAAACTGCACGTCGCAAAGCTGCGCGTGTTTTGACCATCTTGAACGAAAAAGCCGCTGCTGCGGCAGCAGAATAAGGGAGCCTGACAGATGCCCAAGCGAATTCTATCCGGCACCGTGACAAGCGACGCCAACGAACAAACTGTAACCGTTTCTGTTGAACGCCGTTTCAAGCACCCTGTGATGCAGAAAACCATCCGTAAGTCCAAGAAATACCGGGCTCACGATGAAAAGAACGCTTTCAAAGTAGGCGATGCAGTTCGCATCATCGAATGTGCGCCTAAATCGAAAACGAAACGCTGGGAGGTTCTGGAGGCGTAAGCCAAAAGGCCAAACAGTATGAGCGAAACCCTGGGGGATCTAACGAGAACAGCCCCCACAGGTCGGGAGAAACCATATGATCCAGATGCAGACCAATCTGGATGTCGCTGACAACTCCGGCGCACGCCGAGTTCAGTGCATCAAGGTCCTGGGTGGTTCTAAACGGAAATACGCGTCGGTTGGTGATATCATCGTCGTTTCCGTGAAAGAAGCCATTCCACGTGGCCGCGTAAAGAAAGGCGACGTCCGCAAGGCCGTTGTTGTTCGGACCGCAAAAGAAATCCGTCGCGCTGACGGTACAGCAATCAGCTTTGACCGTAACGCCGCCGTTATCTTGAATACCGCAGGCGAGCCGGTTGGTACACGGATCTTCGGACCCGTTGTTCGTGAGCTGCGTGCCAAGAACTTCATGAAGATCGTCTCACTCGCCCCGGAGGTGCTGTAAGATGGCTGCTAAGTTGAAAACCGGTGACAAGGTTGTTGTCATTGCTGGCAAAGACAAGGGTAAAGAGGGCATGATCTCCTCGGTTGACCCAAAAGCTGGCAAAGCTGTTGTGGAAGGCGTCAACATGGCTGTCCGCCACACACGCCAAAGCCAGACAAGCCAAGGTGGCCGCCTGCCAAAGGCCGTGCCGATCGAACTGTCGAACCTGGCGTTCCTGGACAAAAACGGCAAACCCTCTCGCGTTGGCTTCAAAATGGAAGGCGACAAGAAGGTACGTTTTGCTAAGACTACAGGAGATGTGATCGATGCTTGATACTGCAAACTACACTCCGCGTCTGAAGACACAGTACAAGGAAAGCATTCGTGCCGCTCTGAAAGAAGAGTTCGGCTACAAAAACGACATGCAGATCCCTCGTCTGGACAAAATCGTACTGAACATCGGCTGTGGTGCCGAAGCGGTGAAAGACTCCAAAAAAGCCAAATCGGCTCAGGAAGATCTGTCTCTGATCGCTGGTCAAAACGCTCTGATCACTCGTGCAAAGAACTCGATCGCGGGCTTCCGTGTTCGTGAAGACATGCCAATGGGTGCCAAAGTTACTCTGCGCGGCGACCGTATGTACGAATTCCTGGATCGTCTGACCACGATTGCGATGCCTCGTATCCGCGACTTCCGCGGCGTATCAGGCAAATCTTTTGACGGCCGCGGCAACTATGCCATGGGCCTGAAAGAGCACATCGTATTCCCTGAAATCAACTTCGACAAAGTCGACGAAGTTTGGGGTATGGACATCGTTATCGCAACCACGGCTCAAACCGATGCCGAAGCAAAGGCGCTGTTGAAGCATTTCAACATGCCTTTCAACAGCTGACGCCGCGGGAGGATTTGAATAATGGCTAAGAAAGCAATGATCGAACGCGAGCTCAAGCGCCAGAAATTGGTAGCAAAATATGCTACTAAGCGCGCTGCTCTTAAAGAGATCATCAGTGATGAAAGCAAGCCGATGGAAGAGCGTTTTCGCGCTTCTCTGAAGCTGGCCGAACTGCCACGCAACAGCTCTGCAACTCGTTTGCACAACCGTTGCCAGCTGACAGGTCGTCCGCACGCTTATTATCGTAAGCTCAAAATCAGCCGGATCGCGCTTCGCGAACTCGGTTCTGCCGGTCAGTTGCCCGGCGTTGTGAAATCAAGCTGGTAAGGGAGTACAGACTATGAACGATCCTATCGGCGATATGCTCACCCGTATCCGCAACGCGGGTATGCGTGGCAAGTCCACCGTAATGGTACCAGCTTCGAAAATGCGCGTGCGCGTTCTCGACGTGCTGGCAGGCGAAGGCTACATCCGTGGTTACGAAGACACCACTGGTGCCAATGGTCATCCGGCCATTGAAGTCAGCTTGAAATACTTCGAAGGCGCTCCAGCCATTCGCGAAATGAAGCGGGTTTCAAAGCCTGGTCGTCGCGTTTACATGAGCGTTAAGGACATCCCATCGGTCCGTCAGGGCCTGGGCGTGTCGATTGTCTCCACCTCTCAGGGTGTGATGTCGGATGCATCAGCGCGCGCAGCCAATATTGGTGGCGAAGTGCTCTGCACCGTATTCTAAGGGAGTTTCAGATATGTCTCGTATCGGTAAACAACCTGTCGCTCTGCCAGATGGCGTAACAGCCTCTGTCAGCGGTCAGACAATCGAAGTCAAAGGTCCGAAAGCAACCAAATCCTTTACTGCAACTGACGATGTTACACTCGAAGTTCAGGACGGGGTGGTTGTGGTCACACCGCGCGGCAAATCAAAGCGCGCTCGCCAGCAATGGGGTATGACCCGCACAATCGTGGCCAACCTGGTTCACGGTGCGAAGGACGTGTTCAAGAAAGAGCTTGAGATCCGCGGTGTTGGTTACCGGGCACAGATGCAGGGCAACACCCTGAAGCTGAACCTGGGTTACTCGCATGACGTAGATTTCGACGTTCCGGAAGGTGTAACTGTTACTGCGCCCAAGCCTACCGAACTGGTAGTCGAAGGCACAGATAAGCAGCTCGTTGGACAAGTCGCGGCAAACATCCGCGATTGGCGCCGCCCAGAGCCTTATAAAGGCAAGGGCATCCGCTACAAAGGCGAGTACATCTTCCAGAAGGAAGGCAAGAAGAAGTAAGGACGCGTTAAAATGGCAAACAGCAAAAGAACACTGTTCATCAAACGCCGCATGCGCGTTCGGAACAAACTTCGCAAGGTTAATGCTGGGCGTGCGCGCCTTAGCGTTCACCGTTCGAACAAAAACATCAGCGTTCAGCTGATTGATGACGTCAATGGCGTGACACTGGCAGCAGCTTCCACTCTTGAAAAAGATCTGGGCGTTGTTGGTCAGAACAATATCGCAGCAGCCACCAAAGTGGGTGAAGCGATTGCGGAACGCGCCAAGAAAGCAGGCGTGACCGAAGCTTACTTCGATCGCGGCGGCTTCCTGTTTCACGGTAAGGTCAAGGCAGTTGCCGACGCCGCACGTGAAGGCGGTCTGAAAATCTAAAAGCGTAGGTGGCCCGCTCAGGGCCACCTCGATGATCCGGGGGTTTTACTCACTGGGATCGACAAGAAATAGGCGCTGAGCGCCGGATTGAAAGGATGCCACAATGGCAAGAGATGACAACCGTCGTGGAGGTCGCGATCGCGACGAAACTCCAGAATTCGCAGATCGCCTAGTCGCGATTAACCGCGTGTCGAAAACCGTAAAAGGTGGTAAGCGTTTTGGCTTTGCTGCTCTTGTGGTTGTTGGCGATCAAAAAGGCCGTGTAGGTTTTGGTAAGGGTAAAGCGAAAGAAGTACCTGAAGCGATCCGTAAGGCAACTGAGCAAGCCAAGCGTCAAATGATTCGCGTACCTCTGCGTGAGGGCCGTACTCTGCACCACGACATGGAAGGCCGTCACGGCGCAGGCAAAGTTGTTATGCGCACAGCGCCAACTGGTACTGGTATCATCGCCGGTGGTCCGATGCGTGCCGTGTTTGAGATGCTGGGCGTTCAAGACGTTGTTGCAAAATCGATCGGTTCACAAAACCCTTACAACATGATCCGTGCCACCATCGATGGCCTGCAGAAAGAAGCTAGCCCACGTATGGTTGCCCAGCGTCGTGGTAAGAAAGTTGCAGACATCCTGCAGCGCGATGCAAAACCAGCCGCTGAAAAAGCGGAAGCGTAAGGAGACCTCGATATGGCTAAAACAATCGTTGTCAAACAGATCGGTAGCCCGATCCGTCGCCCCGAAAAACAGCGTCAGACCCTGATCGGTCTGGGCCTCAACAAAATGCACAAAACCCGCGAGCTGGAAGATACACCGGCTGTGCGTGGCATGATCAACAAGATTCCGCATATGGTTGAGATCATCGAAGAGCGCGACTAAGCGATGGTGGGGTGATTTATCCCCCTGTTGAAATAGAAACCCCGGTCAAATTGGCCGGGGTTTTTCTTTACCATGTAAAGCTCGCGCCCAGATAAGGGCCATGTTGGTCAACGTCATAAGCGAAGCGACCGCCTGAGCGAGTGGTTGCGAAATCGATACCATACCACTGATATCCAAATCTGAGTGAAACATTCTCCCACGCCTGCCAGTCAAAGCCGGTCAGTACAGTATATTGCAGATCGTTGCCGTTAACGCCAAATCCACTAAGCTCAACACGTGCGCCAGCGGTCCAATCCTCTGAGAGCTCATAAGCCGCGCGAAGGCCGATCGCGGGTTCAAACCAGGTTTCGGTCCCACCCAGAGAGGTGGCCCTTGCAGGGCCGGTGATGTTGATGTCCTGGGTGATGCTGTTCCAGCGTACGCCGCCTGAAACATCCCAAGAATAAGGCCCTCGGGATGTCCGCCCTTCGTGAAACCGGTAGGCGCCCATTAGGCTGATATAGGCCTGCTTCACTGGGACATTCAGGTTCACCTCGGCAGGGCCGGGTAATGTGACGTCTTCTTCTATATAGACATAATAGCCTTCTGTGATGATCCCAAACTGACCGCGCCAAGCCTCAAACCGCGCCGAAAGAGCACCTTGAAGAAGGTCCAGTATATCTCCTAGATCGAGATCAATCGATGCACTGGAACCATCAACGGTCGAAGTTCCTTCTGTGCTGGTGGGCAAAAATAGATATGGGGTTAATGTGAAATGCCATTCATTTGGATCAGCCCCAGCCGATGCAAGCGGATTTGCCGCTGTTCTCTGGGCATTGAAGCCGCCTGCAATAATAGCTGACATTACTAGAATAGCAGATGACTTGAGAACTTTTGCTAAAAACATATTGAATTGCCCCTATGCCAAAATTTAAGTTGCACGCGAAACGAATAAATACATTTAACACGCTAAACTTAGCTTAACGCTTGCAATTCGGCAAACTGAAGCATTCCAATGCTATCGCGGGCGTTTTAGTCAGCGAGATCGCAACGAATTCCGCGATTTTAAGAAAGCTTTATTGACCCAAGGCCACGCGCAGTCGGGTGGATAATACGTTAGAGGTGCGAGCGAGTTATACTCTAACCCGATCAGAGGGGCGCCAACGCGAACAAGCTGCTGCTCATCCGAGCCTGGCAGAAGATCGGCGCCGTCCAAAAACTGGTTGATGGTGAAGGGTGAAAGATCCGAAAGGGTTTCCCAGATTTACAGATCTTCTGCGGCGTCTTGCAGGGCCGTTGCTGGTATTGGGATGCCTGCGGTCTGAATGATTGAACTGTTCTCGGCGGCGTCAAACAAAACAATCACATTGCCGTCAGGTTGAACCAGCAATGACGAATTTTGAGGCGAGTGAACACTCTGACTAGGCAACCGTATTGATGTCAATGGTGTCGACCACCTAGGCAAACAGATAAGGTGTATCCCTTAGCGCCGTCGTCAATTGCGCGCAGCTGGTTAGATGCGTACAACGTAAGATTGGAACTCAAGCACCATCGGCCACGTCGTTTCTCCGAAAAAGCGCTTCTGAAAGTTAATTTCATTTTAGTCATATTGGAAGCAGGCGACCAAGCCGAAACTGGCAACCTCAGTAAGTCGAGGCAGGAAAACGTGACTTAGAATTCTTGAATTGCACAGCATTGTATAAACTTTTTTCGGTGCCAGCGGATCAACGTACAAAAAGGGATTCAAGTGGATTTGTAGAGCGAAAAAAGCCAGTCATTCACGCTCCAAACTTGAGATCAAAGGGGTGCCAATGATTCTTATGCTTCTGCCCCATTGGTTCAAAATAAAAACCCTCAGCAAGAAACGTTTGATAACTTGCTGAGGGTGTCAATTTGATTAGGCCGGGTTGATCTAGTCGGATTCGGCCATATCGAAGCCCAGATGCCGGGCGACAGCAAAGATGTCCTTGTCGCCACGTCCACACATATTCATGCAGATGATGTGATCCTTTGGCAGGTCCGGTGCGATTTTCATCACGTGGGCCAGCGCATGGCTCGGCTCCAACGCGGGAATAATGCCTTCGGTCGAACAGCACAATTGGAACGCTTCCAACGCTTCCTTGTCCGTGATCGCGACATATTCGGCGCGACCCACTTCATGCAGCCAGGAATGCTCGGGCCCGATGCCAGGATAGTCCAGACCGGCCGAGATGGAATAACCTTCTAGAATCTGGCCATCGTCATCTTGCAGCAGATAAGTGCGGTTGCCATGCAGCACGCCGGGGCGACCGCCGGTTAGCGAGGCGCAGTGCTCCATCTTATTGGTCACGCCCTTGCCACCAGCCTCGACGCCGATGATCCGAACCTCTTTGTCATCCAGAAACGGGAAGAACAGACCCATGGCGTTCGACCCGCCGCCGATGGCAGCAATGATCGTGTCGGGCAGGCGACCTTCGGCCTCTTGCATCTGGGCTTTGGCTTCCTTGCCAATGATGGTCTGGAAGTCGCGGACCATCGCGGGGTAGGGGTGCGGACCAGCGACTGTACCGATGCAGTAAAATGTATCACGCACGTTGGTCACCCAATCACGCAGCGCATCGTTCATCGCGTCCTTGAGCGTGCCACGACCAGAGGTCACCGGCACGACCTCGGCCCCCAGCAAACGCATGCGGAACACGTTTGGTTTTTGCCGCTCAACGTCATGTGCGCCCATGTAGACCACGCACTTCAACCCAAACTTAGCACAAACGGTTGCCGTCGCTACGCCGTGTTGCCCTGCACCGGTTTCGGCGATGATCCGGGTTTTGCCCATTCGACGCGCCAGCAAGATCTGGCCCAGCACATTGTTGATCTTATGCGCGCCGGTGTGGTTCAGCTCATCGCGCTTCATGTACACTTTGGCGCCGCCAAGGTGCTCCGTCAGCCCTTCAGCAAAGTAGAGCGGGCTGGGGCGACCAACATAATGCGTCCACAAATGATTCATCTCGTCCCAGAAGCTCTGGTCGGTTTTGGCCTTTTCATACTGCGCTTCCAGCTCAAGGATCAGCGGCATCAAGGTTTCAGAGACGAAACGCCCCCCAAAATCGCCAAAGCGGCCCTTTTCATCGGGGCCGGTCATGAACGAGTTGAATAGATCATTCATAGTATATATTTCCCATCTTGGTCTTGGGTTGAATATGGGACGCTGACAGAATTTTCCAGCGAAAAGCGGATGGATTGACCTGCGCTACATAGGCATGCAGCCAACGACCAGCGTCGATGAATAAAAACTGGGGACATATGCGCGTATTTGCCATGTCTTAATCTTAGGCACCGTTTGTGGGCTTCCGGACATTCCTATTTAACATAGTGTATTTTGATTAGCCGGCACATTGATTCCTCAAGAGATTGCGAGCCGTACACATTGACTAGCTCATCGGCCGAGTTTGATGTCTGTTACCTCTGCCTCTGCCCAGTATAGAGAAGCTTGGGGCAGTCGAGGAAATCAGGAGAGATATTTTTTAAATCCGAAGTGTGAAGGGGTAAAACCAGCTTGTTCGTAAAAATCCAATGCCCGTTCCCGCGTCCGGTTCGATGTGAGCTGCAACAAGCGACACCCTGCGGCCCGTGCCCGGCGCTCAGCATCAGCGACCACCTCAGCCCCGACCCCTTGACCTCGGTAAGGCGCGGCCACTCGGACGCTTTCGATTTGGGCGCGTCTTGCGGCACTGAGCGATAGCCCCGAAATCAGCGTCAATTGATAAGTCGCGATCGGGTGATCTTTGTCATCCACGCCGACAAGAATCCGATTGCCGCCCTCGGATAAAACGGCATCAAAAGCCGCATAGTAGGACGTCAGATCTTCCAGCTCGCGCGTGCTGCCCAATTCATCATCCGCGAGCATCGCAACAATCGCCGGAACATCATCGCGGCGGGCAGGGCGAAACACGATCATGCCAGTGCCGCCGCGATAAAGTCCTGAATCAGCTTGATGTCTTTCACGCCCGGCGCACTCTCTACACCTGAGGAGATATCAACCTGCCGCGCGCCTGTCCGTTGAACAGCTTCAGCAACATTTACTGCAGACAATCCGCCCGCGAGCATCCATGGTCGTTGCCAGTATTTGCGTCCAGCGAGCAATGTCCAGTCAAACGCCAACCCATTACCACCCGGCAGTACGGCCTGTTTGGGCGGCTTGGCGTCGATCAGTAGCTGGTCAGCGACGGCTTCATAAGCCTCGATCTGGGGCAGGTCGCCTTTATCTGCAATGCCAATGGCTTTCATGACGGGGAGGCCGTAACGGGCTTTGACCGCCAACACGCGTTCGGGTGTCTCGGCTCCGTGCAGCTGCAACATGTCCAATGGCACAGTATCTGCCAATTGATCCAGAAAGACGTCGTTGGCATTCACGGTCAACGCCACCTTGGCCACGCCATTTGGCACATCAAGCGCCAATTCTCGCGCAGTCGCTAAGTCGATATTGCGGGGCGATTTCGGAAAAAACACAAATCCGACATAGGCCGCCCCAGACTCGGCTGCGGCAGCAACGGTTTCGGGCGTGCTTAACCCGCAGATTTTGATACGTATATCAGACGGCATAGCCGGGTCTTAGCTGGCCTTGTCCAAAATAGCCAGCACCTCGTCCTGACTTTCGGGCTGCGCCCCCTTCAGGCGTTTGACCTCAGCGCGCAGACTTTCCACTTCGCGAATCTGGCGCGCGTCCTCACGGTGCTTCTTTGCCTCGATAAAGTATTCCCAGACAAACCCGATGATCAAACCCACCAGAATACTCCCCAAGATCACCAGAAACAGTGGGAGCTGGAAACTTGGCGTCAAGACCGCGAAGCGGTCAAGCTCGTCAGGGATGATCTTCAAAGTGACCATTGACCGGTTGGCCATGGCGACAAGAATAAGAGCCACCGCAAAGATGGCGATCGAGGCGTAGCGAATATAGCGCATGTTATTTTCCGTTCAGCCGATCACGAAGCAGTTTGCCTGTCTTGAAGAAGGGCACGTGCTTTTCTTCAACCTCAACCGATTCACCCGTGCGTGGATTGCGCCCGGTGCGAGCATCCCGTTTCTTGACTGAAAAGGCGCCAAAGCCCCTCAACTCAACCCGGTTGCCCTGGGCCATCGCGCTGGTGATCTCGTTGAAAACGGTGTTCACGATACGCTCAACATCCCGCTGATAGAGATGTGGATTTTCCTCGGCTATCTTCTCAATCAATTCCGATCGGATCATCAGTTCCTCCCCAGGCGATTGTTATCTAGTCACGTACTATCATTGCAGAAACTATAGATAGAAAAAGAAAAAATCTAAACACTCACCTTCGTAAGTTACGCATGAAATTGGGCTTTTCCTAGGGTTCAACACCAAAAATCACTAATTTTTTCAGCGCCATCTCGGCGGGATGCCCTCCGATTTCACATTTGCTTCGCCCAAGGGGCGGAAACGATTCGGGTTCAATCTTACATTTTCAAGCTGGCAGCCCGGTATGTCATAAACATAAAACGGCCCCGCAAATACGAGGCCGTTTAAATACCGAAAAGCGGTTGATATTATTCGTCGCCTTTGAGCGCGGCACCCAGGATATCCCCCAGAGATGCACCCGAGTCGGACGAACCATACTGCTGTACAGCTTCTTTTTCTTCCGCGATTTCGCGTGCTTTGATCGACAGACCCAGACGGCGGGTTTTGCTGTCAACGTTGGTCACGCGCACGTCGATTTTGTCACCGACGTTGAAACGCTCTGGGCGCTGCTCGGCACGGTCACGCGACAGGTCGGAACGACGGATGAAGGATTTCATGCCTTCGTACTCAACCTCAACGCCACCGTCTTCGATTGCAGTCACTTCAACAGTGATGATCGAACCACGCTTCACGCCGCCAACGGCTTCGGCGAACTTGTCACCACCCAGGGCTTTGATCGACAGAGAGATACGCTCTTTCTCGACGTCAACTTCGGAGACAACGGCCGAAACCATGTCGCCTTTTTTGTAGCCTTGGATCGCGTCTTCGCCGCGCTCGTCCCACGAGATGTCGGACAGGTGAACCATGCCGTCGATTTCGCCTTCGAGTCCGATGAACAGACCGAATTCGGTGATGTTTTTGACTTCACCTTCAACTTCGGCACCTTCTGGGTGGTTTTCAGCGAACACTTCCCATGGGTTACGCATGCACTGCTTGAGGCCCAAAGAAACGCGACGTTTGGCGCCATCGATTTCCAGAACCATGACTTCGACTTCTTGGCTGGTCGATACGATTTTGCCAGGATGTACGTTTTTCTTGGTCCAGGACATTTCGGACACGTGAACCAGACCTTCAACACCGGCTTCCAGCTCAACAAATGCACCGTAGTCGGTGATGTTGGTGACGCGGCCCATGTGCACTGATTCCAGAGCATACTTAGCAGCAACCAGATCCCATGGATCGTCTTGCAGCTGCTTCATGCCCAAGCTGATGCGGTGGGTTTCTTTGTTGATCTTGATGACCTGAACGTTGACGGTTTCACCGATTGTCAGGATCTCGGATGGGTGGTTCACACGGCGCCATGCCATGTCAGTGACGTGCAACAGGCCGTCAACGCCGCCCAGATCAACGAATGCACCGTATTCGGTGATGTTCTTGACAACGCCTTCCACAGCCTGGCCTTCGGTTAGGTTGCCGATAACTTCGGCGCGCTGCTCGGCACGGCTTTCTTCCAGAATGGCGCGACGTGAGACAACGATGTTGCCACGACGACGGTCCATTTTCAGGATTTGGAACGGCTGCTTCAGACCCATCAGAGGGCCGGCGTCGCGTACCGGACGAACGTCAACCTGTGAACCGGGCAAGAATGCCACTGCGCCACCCAGATCGACTGTAAAGCCACCTTTGACACGACCAAAGATCGCACCTTCGACGCGCTGGTCGTCGGCGTATGCTTTTTCCAGACGGTCCCAGGCTTCTTCGCGGCGGGCCATCTCGCGTGAAACAACCGCTTCACCGCGGGCGTTTTCAGCTGCGCGCAGGTAAACCTCAACTTCGTCGCCAACAGCGATTTCAGGGGCTTCACCAGGGTTCGCAAATTCCTTCAGATCAACGCGGCCTTCCATTTTGTAGCCGACGTCGATGATGGCTTGGCCCGCTTCGATTGCGATGACTTTACCTTTGACAACTGTACCCTCATCGGGTGTGTCCATTTCGAAGCTTTCGTTCAGAAGGGCTTCGAACTCCTCCATAGATACGTTATTAGCCATGTGGCGTCTGTTTCCTAACTAGTTTTGTTTCGGGCCGCGCGGTTGTCTCCGCCGGTCTTGGGGTTTCATTGGTCAGACGGAACACAAAACAAAGAGGGCCGGAGGCTCCGACCCTGCTCGATCTCTTTATTTCGCGGCGTTTCCCGCCTTGTCGACAGGGCTGCTCATAAAGGGTTCCGCCCTATGTTTCAAGCCGAAATATAAGGGCTTTGACGCCTGCAAGGAGATGTTAGTCCGGGCCGCAGGGCCGGACCACGGCCGACCCTCCTCATGGGAGGGTGTTTCCGTTACGTTATTTGCTGCACAAATGGCGGGCTTGAGTGGGCGTTTCGAAGGCATCAAATGCCCCTAACGTCCACCCAGTGTCGGGCGTGGCCCTTCGCGTAATATATCCCTACCGCGCCGCCAGATGCGGAAAGCTTTCCAGGAAACGGCCGAACTTGTGTTTGCCGCAGGTGACGGCTTCGTACTTCGCCGGATTTTCGGGTGTCACACAGCTTGGGAGAGGAGCGAAATCCGCATCGTAATCCGCGTCAATAAAGAACGGGATCGAATAGCGCTCGCGACCAGAGGTGTTCACCACCCGGTGCAGGTTCGCCAGATAGACATCATTGGTCAGGCGCTGCACCAGATCGCCGATGTTAATGACAAACATGCCCGGAATCGGCGGGCCTTGCACCCAATCGCCATCGCGGTTCATTACCTGCAACCCGCCGACATCATCCTGCGCCAGAATGGTCAAGTTGCCGTAGTCAGTATGCGCGCCAATGCCCATCACGCTTTCATCAATCTTGCCGGTCTGTGGCGGATAATGCAGCAAGCGCTGAATGCTGATCGGGTTCTGCATCTTAGGCTCAAAGAACCTCTCGTCCAGATCCAGCGACAGGGCGATCCCACGCAGTAAGCTACCTGACAGCTGTTTCATATCTTCATGATAGCCATAGATCGCCGCCCGAAACTCTGGCAGATCGGCGGGCCACTGGTTCGCACCAAAAAATGGCGTGGTGTCGCCGGGTGTCTCTGGCCCCAGATCAAAGCACTCTTTTAGGTCTTTGGTCTTGGTTGGGTCGGTGTTTTCCCCAAACATCTCAATATAGCCGCGCAGCGCTGTGCCCGATTTGCTGACGTGCAGCTTCATCTTCTCTTCCAAGGGCAGATCAAAAAACGCTTTGGTCTGGGTAAAAGCATTGTCGAGTTTTTCTGCCGCAACACCGTGGTTCTGTACATACATGAAACCTGCGTTGGCCAGCGCCCAGCGGATTTCCTTGGCGACTTTCATCTTGTCGCTGCCATCCAGCAGGGGGGCCACATCCACTACCGGGATGCTGTCAAAAGATTGGCGTGTGGCGCGCAAGGAATCGTCAAGTTGGGCAAGGGCGGATTGGGTCATATCACTCTCCAGTCAGTTGGGGCAGACATGCGTTCAAAACGGGTATCGGGCAACGTCAATAAAATTCGAATTGGCTTATTTAAAGTAATTCAAAACTTGATTGCGTGTCTTGTTGTGCGCTATGCAGAGCGCTAATTTTAAGGATCGAAGATACAATGGCTAACAAACACTATGGCTTACCTTCACTAAGTGCGTTGGCCAGTTTCGAAGCAGCAGCAAGGCACGTTGGGTTCAAGGCCGCAGCGACTGAACTAAATGTCACGCCCGCTGCCGTTAGCCACCAAATTAAATCTTTAGAACAAGAGCTTGGCCAAACACTCTTTCACCGACACCAACGCGGCGTCGAATTGACTGACACCGGCAAGACGTTGTTTCTTGCTGTGCAGAGGGGGTTGGGGGAGATGTCTGAGGCGGTGCAGCACATCCGCGAAAGCGCAGCTTTGAAAGGCGTCACAATCCGTGCCACAACGGCGGTTTCCTCGCTTTGGCTCACCCCAGCTTTGGCCAAGTTCTGGCGTGCCCATGGGCATGTGGTGGTCACCCAACAGGTCACCGATGCCCCCCAGCCCGCAGATGATTGTGACCTGATCGTGCGCTATGCTAATATGAGCCGCGATAGCGGGGCCTGCCAATCTTTGTTCAAGGACCATATCATCGCTTTAGCCAGCCCAAACTTTGCTGCGCAGCACGGGATCAAAGATCTATCCGATCTTGCCAATGTTCCACTGATTCAGCTCCACGCCGAAGACCAAACCTGGACCACATGGCCGCAATGGACGCAGGCTTTCGGTTATAACGGAGCTCTGGGCGAGGGGCTGCACGTCAACAATTACACAATTGCCCTGCAGGCCGCACAGGATGACATGGGGGTTGTGCTGGGATGGGAGCTGCTTACCCGTCCACTCATCGAGCGCGGCGTGCTGATGCAGGTCTTGCATCACCGCCTGGAAACGCCGCAGGATTTTTATGTCAAACTCCGCCGCAACGCCCCCGCCAATGCAAAACTGCTGCGAGATTGGCTGCTACAGCGGGCACGGAAAGCGCCATAAATACCCAAGGTTCTGAGGATTGAACGATCTGCAATTATATTGGAATTCTTGGATCTAATAATTCTCGTGACAGCATGTATTTCCTCTCTTACCGCACCGCGATCTGGTGCCAATATGAAAGGAAGACCCAATGAAGAACCTGATGATCACTGCCCTCATTGCCACATTGCCTCTGGTTGCCAGCCCGGCCTTTGCCGCTGATGAATTGAATGTCAGCAATGGCATCGCAGCTCCTGGTGCCCCATTGGCGGTGCATGGAGCAGACCCAGTTGCCCTGCTGGACGGTGGCAAGCTTTTGGATGGCTCTGCCGAACATGGTCTGGCTTATGAAGGTGCGTCCTACTATTTCGCCAGCGCCGAAAACAAAGCCGCATTTGAGGCCAATCCAGCCAAGTACCTGCCGCAACACGGTGGCTTTTGCTCCTACGGCGTGTCGGTCGGCAAGAAGTTCGACGGCGACCCAAGCGAGTTCGTGGTGCATGAGGGCAAGCTGTTCCTGTTCCTGAACGCGCAGACACGCGCGCTGTTCCTCAAGGACGTTGCCGGTGTCACTGACACGGCGGATGAGAACTGGGAACGCATCGAGAGCATCTCGGTTGCGGAACTGGCGGCCTCTTAAGCTGCTGAACAAGACGAAAAACAGGGCTGCGTTTGCGGTCCTGTTTTTCTTTCCGTGCCGCAAAATCTTTGATTGCATTGAAACATGTTCTGGCCACAGTGATCTTGACTAAGATCTGTGACGGAGTAGCAAAGTGGCCCATCAATACAGCTTTCCCGACGAACACTGGAACTGGCCGGTTAAATTGACCCATCACCACGCTGTGCGGGCCGGAAATCTGATCTTTACCGGCGGTCAGGTGGATCTGGATGCGCAGGGCACAGTGCGCAATCTTGGCAATCTGGACCAGCAATGTCGCAACTCCATGGCCTATATGTCAGACCTGCTCAACGATCTGGGGGCAGATTTCGCAGATCTGGTGCGTCTTGTGGTCTACTATGTCGGTGATGCGGATGACGAGGCACGCTTGTTTGATCTTCTTGCAGAGATCATCGGGCACGACACCATGCCAGTGATCAACATGATCATCCTACCTGAGCTGTGCTATCCCGGTATGCTGACCGAGATCGAAGGCGTGGCCATGCGCGCGCCAAGCGGGGAAAGGCTTCTGAAGCAGCATTTTCACCTGCCGGACATGCCCCACCTGCCAAACACCTTTTCTCATGTCCTGCGGTGCGGTGAAATGGTGTTCACCAGTGATTTGTCGGCCATGTCCCCGCAAGGCGCGGTAGCCACCCCAGATGATATCGTCGCTCAGACCACTTTGATGATGGACCGTTTGTGTGATGTGCTCGCGGCGGCAGGGGCAGGGATGTCTGATGTCGTTAAGGTTAACACTTTTTACCGCGGCGACGGCACCGCCGACGATTGGGCCAAATCCGCCACCATCCGCGCCGATCACTTCCCCGATCCCGGCCCAGCCCCAACTGGCATACCAGTGCCGTCTTTCCCGCATCAGGGCCTGATGGCCAAAATCGCCGCCACCGCCATTTGCGCGCAAGAGGGCGAGGAACCCCTGACAAAACGCTTTTCCTGGCCCGAGGGACATTGGGATTGGACTGTCAAATTGCCCTACAAACACGGCACCCTGTGCAACAATGTGATCCACGTCGGCGGGCAGGTATCATTGGACAGCACGGCCAATGTCATCCACCCGGACGACATGGTCGCCCAGACCCGCGTGGCAATGGACAATCTCAAACGCGTTCTGGCTGAATTCGGTGCAAAGCTGAATGACGTGGTCAAAGTCACAACCTTCTACCAAGGCTCTGCCTCGGCCGAGGCTTTACACGAAAATCTGCTGATCCGCTCGGGGTCCTACACTGACCCCGGACCTGCGACCACCGGCATTCCGGTTCCGGCGTTGGTGTACGAGAATATGGTGATCGAGATCGAAGCGATTGCGGTGCTGAATTGAGGTGTTTATCGCGTTGACAATTTGTGACATCGGAAAGTTACAAGTGCATTTTTACTGGAGAGATTATCAAGGTGGAAACTCAAGATAAATATGAGTTGGAAGAAGCTCAGAAATTGTTGGAAATGACTTGGCATTGCTCCAATGATGACCTCGTTGCCTCAATTGAAGAGTGGGCACGAGAGCTCTTGGAACGATTGTCGAACAAAGGCATGCTGATTGCTGGATACTTACTCCAAGGGCTTGATGATCAGAAGAACTCTCCGGAAATGACCAGCGAGGAGTTCGATCAGTGCTTTTTGCGCCGATTAAAGAAGGGTGCTGATGATGAAATCCCCGAAGCAATGTTCTATCTGGCCCATAGTTATTGGGAATCGCAGAATTACGAAGAGGCGGCTTCACTATACCAAAAAGCCGCGTCTAGTGGGCACGTGTATGCAAAATGGTGTTACGGGCTAGCGTTGATTGCGGGTAGAGGTGTCGAGAAAGATGAAGTTTCTGGCCTAAAACAGATTGAAGAATCTGCCGCGCAGAAGTTTGAAGGGGCGATTCAATTCATGGCAAACGCCTATGCTGGGGGTCTATATGGATACTCTCAAAATACGAGCGAGGCCGCAAAATGGCAGCGAATGCTCGGGTCAGAAGGCGTGATTC
The DNA here is from genome assembly GCF_900172335.1 of Roseovarius albus. GTDB lineage: Bacteria > Pseudomonadota > Alphaproteobacteria > Rhodobacterales > Rhodobacteraceae > Roseovarius > Roseovarius albus. Next base: position 71,254 of record NZ_FWFX01000015.1, on the reverse strand, counting down.
ATTACTAATTTTATTTGACGGCTCAAACCATTTTATATGGAAGCTTTACGGTTTCCCCGTCACCTTAACTGTTCCGGCAATCTTGGCCCCGTTTTCGGTGGTCATCGTCTGGGCTGCAACCTTGGCATTCAAGTCCGAGGTTGAGGTCAGCGTTAGCTCATCACATTGCACGCTGCCTTTGTGTTTGCCTTCGATGGTGACAATCTTCGCAGACAGCTCCCCATCAATGGACCCTTTCAGGTGCAGCTTCACGGCATGGGCATTCACATTCCCGGTCACCCGGCCTTTGATATCCAGATCACCCTTGCTGGCATTAATATTGCCCTCAATGATCAGGTCTTCTTCGATAACGGAATCGGTCATTTGAACTCCCCCTTCCAAATGTCGTGATGATATCACTTCTGAAATGGTAGCTTGGACGAGATCAATGACCAGTGGCAACTGGGTAGGAACGCACCGGCGAATTTGCGCCAAAGCCCGCCCATATAGTCCAAAAATGGGTTGTTTTATCATAAATTGGGCGGGGTGGATCCTGCTTGGGGCCGATCACCAAGACGTTTAGTGCGTGTGAAGTCTGTATTCGGCACAATGGCGTCAACATCGAGCCGGAGCTTCCTCATGACTTTCACCCGCCGAGAATTCACCGCCGGTCTGGCAGGATCCGCATTGTTGCCCACCGTTGTCAGTGCGCAAACTGCCGTCAAAGAAATTGACCTGCTCAAAGCCACGATCAACAGTTCACCCGAAGGGGCCTTTGCCGCGCTCACAGCTATTCGCAAACGCGGGAAACCGGATCTGGCCGCGGGTCTGATCATGGCCATGCGGTTTGCCCAGCTGCCGCAAAACTATTTTGTCGAAACCCTGAACGAAATCACTGGAGCCAAACCCGGTGACAATTGGTTCGACTGGATGCTCTGGCAAGAGGCCAATCCGCAGATCATCCCGCATCAGGCGTCTTTGATCGAGTTCAAACGAGATATCTATCTGCGCATCGATCCCAATTTCGATGTCTTCCTAAAACCACGCCACCTGCAGCGTGACCGAATGAAAATTCGACTTGAGGAAATCACTTGGGGCGGGGTGCGCAAGGATGGCATTCCATCGCTCGACAACCCCAAACTGATTGTGGCCAAACAAGCCGATTACATGCGCAAGGATGATCTAATCTTTGGCGTTTCGATCAACGGTGACACCCGCGCCTATCCCCTGCGCATCATGGGTTGGCACGAAATGTTCAACGAGGTCATTGGCGGTGTGCCGGTCGCCTTGGCCTATTGCACCCTGTGTGGTTCAGGCATTTTATTCGAGACAAAGGTTAAAGGTCGCGCGAAGCCCCTGATCTTTGGGTCATCTGGCTTCCTTTATCGCTCCAACAAACTGATGTTCGACCGTGCAACGCACTCTTTATGGAACCAGTTCACGGGCAAGCCGGTTTCGGGCAAATTAGTGAACAAAGGGATCGAATTGCAGCAGCGCCCTGTTGTAATTACGACATGGGCAGATTGGCGACAAATCAACCCGCAAACCCGGGTTCTGTCGGTCAATACAGGGTACAATCGCAATTACGGCTCAGGGGTGGTGTATCAAGACTACTTCTCGTCACCCGATCTAATGTTCCCCACCAATGTCGATCAGCGCCAGCACCGACAAAAGGACTATGTCTTTGGCATTCGCGAATTCGGAGGGGCCAAGGCTTGGCCGCTCAAAGCGTTTCGCAAAAACAAGGTGATCAACGATGGCATGCTGGGCCGCTCGCTGGTTTTGATCGGGGATGACAAAACCCGCACTGTACGCGCTTATGAGCGCAAGGGCATCACTTTCAGTGGCAATACCAAAACGGTCAAATCCGCTGATGGCACACAATGGCAAATCACCGAGGATGCGCTTGTCGCTCCCGATGGCCGCCAATTGCCGCGGGTCGCTGGTCATATTGCCTATTGGTTTGCCTGGAATGGCTATCTTGGCGCGCAAAGCGAGATTTACAAAGGCTAAGACACCTGCGTCATGCGTGCCCGTACAATTTCAGCTGCTTCTTCAATGGCGGCGGCAATGCTCATCTCTGACGTGTCCAGAACCGTCGCGTCCTCGGCGGGCTTCAGCGGGGCTGTGGCGCGGGCGCTGTCCCGTGCATCACGCACCTGCAGGTCCGTCAACACATCTTCAAGTGTCAAGTCGTGTCCCTTGTTCACCAATTCCTGATGTCGGCGCCGTGCGCGTACATCGTCGGTGGCTGTGACAAACAGTTTCACTTCGGCCTCGGGGCAGATCACCGTGCCAATGTCGCGCCCATCTAATACCGCACCACCATCACGCCGTGCAAAGGCGCGCTGAAAGTCGGTTAGCGCTTGCCGCACCTCAGGGATGGCCGCCACGCGCGATGCCGCTTGCGCCACCTCAGGCGTGCGTAGGTTATCAGCTTCAATATCCTGCGGCTCCAGTGCCAGCGCGGCGTCTACTGGATCCACACCACTCAACGTTCGAAACCCCGCCGCACGGTAGAGGAGACCGGTGTCCATATGAGCAAATCCAAATTCGGCGGCCAAAGCCTTGGAGAGCGTGCCTTTGCCAGCTGCCGCCGGTCCATCAATCGCGATTGTGAATGCCATCAGGATCCCTTTTTATGGTGCCCCATAGTGGTAATTAACTATCGCGTCACCCTCAACCCACATACGAATCGTTTCGACATGTCTGCAGACTTTGCAAACCAAAAATGTGTTTTAATGTGTTTTCAGAATGGTGAATTCAAAATGCTCAAAAAAACACTTCGTTTCCAAGTTTGATCAAAATTAAATAAGGCGAAAATGACACAATTCAGCATGCCGGGATAAATTACCAACAAGGAAACATAGGAAACAATGGATGCTTAACTCTTTGTAATTACGTAAGTGGATCAATTATTGTTGCAATAATGGATACAAAAAGCGACACGCCTAGGGTATTGAGGGGGATTTGGGCCTCGAATTGTGGCGAAAAAGTGTCAAACTGCGTCAAAATTGTGCCGATTTTGGTGGGCAAATAAGTCGCGTTCGATATCCAGTGTACTTTTTAGGAGAAACGTATGTTTCGAAACCAGATAACCAGTAAACTCTGTATGAGTGACCGCTTTAACTTCGGCTATCATGTGTCTGCGCGCGAGTGTTTTGAGCGCAATGGCGCAAGAGTTATTTTAGACGCACCAGACCCAGAGGTGCTTGGGGGAGAAGTTCCGGTAGGGCGACGCCCATCAGAACTTTCATGGCTGCCTGTGACAGAATTGGTTGCGCTCACTTGTTTGTATTTGTTGATTGCCAATCCCTTCGGGTAAATTTTTAGTGGGGCTTATACAGAAATAGAGAAATGTGCTGGACGGGGTTACCGTCTGCTGCCGTGCATTTGGGGCCAAGAGATGAGATGATCTCTTGGCCCCAAGTCTTTTTGTTTGAAGATCATTGGCCTTGGCGTATTTCTAATGAGAGCAAAACGGGGCGCATACTGTGATAAAGAACGTCATAACAGTCGATGACAAATTTCAAAAAGGCTATTCATATACTCTCGAAGTGGCGATCGGTTCACAATTTTCGTCAGCATTTTCACCGGCATATTCCCCGGCGGAAATGCTGAAGATGGGTGTTTTTGAAGGGAAATATATCAATGACAGCGTGGAGGAATTCCCGCAGGAATGGTTTGATGGCGCTCAGCTGTCAGACTATGCGGATCCAGCGCTCAACTATTTTGGGGTAAAAAGCCGGCAGTCTTTATCAGTCTGGCGAGAAAAGGGATGGATTTACGGTCCCGACCCGCGTGGCTGGTTTCAGTGGTATTGCCGATACTACATGGGCCGCCGCCTGCCGCAGACGGACGCGATACAGATTAAACGCTGGCGCGCCTTTGCCCGCCACGCCGGGCAGATCCGCGCCAATTGTGACCCCGGCGACATTTTCTGCCGCCCGCGTCAGCGGCAGGGGTTGCTGCAATGGGCGCACGACGCGTTGATCTGAGATCAATTGCCTCTGCAACGCTTTGCCAAGTATTTGACAACTTAGCGTTAGGTCGTTGGAGGTTCATTTTGGGCCCAAAAAGTGAGTTTGTCACGAAACCATCTGTGTGTGTTATTGGCTTCATTATCCGCTATACGAGAGAAACTCCAAACCACTAAAACGCGTTTTCCGGAACTCCCAATGTTCGCAAATCGTCTAACCATCGGTTTTGGAATTCTTTGTCGGTGAACGGAGCAGCTTTCGCTTCTTCAATATCATAGTCGGGATTGTCTATTAGGAACTCGCCCATCATCGTGCGCGCTTCGTCATCACGCCCTAACCGGAGTAAAATCGGAGCAAGGGTACGTCTGAGGCGATCCGGGACCCCGTTCATTTTCTCAATCGAAGCGAGTGCTCCTTTGTAGTCCTCTGCAAAGTACTGGGCCCAACCCAGATTCCATAGATACCAATCTGGATGATGTGGATTGAGGCGTATTGCAGCCCTCATCCGGTCAACGGCTTCATCCGCCCTTCCACTGTAGATCAGAGGATCAATGGAATCGGCAAGTACCTGAGCGGAGTTCGGGTTTAAAGATATTGCCTTCTCGTAAAGTGATGCGGCCTTCTCAAGATCTCCACTTTGCACTGTAATACTGGCCAGAACCTGATGAGCTTTGAAATTGAATGGCTCCAGTTTTATCGCCTTTCTAGCCATTTCAAACGCGAGACCCAAAGATTCTTCACGCGACGTGATTTCAGTCCAACCCCAGCGATAGCCGAAGTTATGGGCCCAGGCGAGTTCGATGTATGCGCTCGCAAAATTCGGGTCGAGTTCGATTGCTTTCTCGCTCAGCTCCATCGCACGAATGTTGCCTTCTTTCGTGAATGTGAACGCCTGTTCCTGCGCGCGCTTAAAAAGCTCGTATGCATTCAAGTTGTCTGTGGGCTGGTGTTCTAGCCGGTCATACTCAGCCAGGTCGATGTTTTCGTTGAGAGTCAGAGCAATCGTTCGCGTGACTTCGTCTTGAACAGCAAAAATGTCCTCAAGGTTGCGGTCGTAGCTTTCTGCCCAAAGATGTTTGCCATTGGTTGCGTCGATCAATTGCGCTGTGACCCGCAACTTGTCCCCCAATATTTGGACACTGCCCTCGACGACATAGCGAACACCCAGTTCCTTCGCCACCTGTTGTACCTTTACGGGTTGGTCCTTGTAGGTAAATGACGAATTGCGGGAGATTACGAAGAAGTCGACAAATCGGGAAAGCGCAGTGATGATGTTCTCGCTGAAGCTGTCGCTGAGGTAATCATGTTCCGGGTCGCTGTTCAAATTGTCGAAGGCCAATACGGCAATAGACGGTTTGCCAGTTAGTGGGACGGTAGAGAGATCGGCCGTATCGGATGATTGGTTTGAATCGTCCCAACTCTGCCACAAGACCATTCCCCCGATCGCGAACGCAACCGCGACCACAATAGCGACCAACCGTGAGCGACGTGCTGGCGCCACGGGTTGGGGAATAGGAGAAACGAGTGCCATTGCTTTGTCATCAAGCAACAGGCTGAAAACATTTATAGGTTCTGCGATGTTCTTGACCTCATGCAGCCCGAGGTCTTTGATGTTGAGGTCGAGTTTGTCTTTTACCTGATCATATACGCTGGCCGCCATATAGATGCCATCAGGCACAGCCAAACCTTCCAGGCGCGACGCGACGTTTACACCGTCCCCGTAAATGTCATCGTTCTCCACGACGATGTCACCGACGTTGATCCCAATTCGGTAGTGTATCTGGTCCTTTTCCAGGACATCCTTGTTTTTCAACCCTATGAAATGTTGAAACTCTATCGCGCATTGCACCGCTTCAACGGCGCTGGCAAATTCGATCAGCAGGCCATCGCCCATCAATTTGACGATGCGCCCTTTTCGGGCTGAAACGATAGGTTCTATCAGATCTTCGCGATGTGCCTTAATGGACTCCAGAGTGCCTACTTCATTCTCCCGAATGAGGCGGCTGTAGCCTACTACGTCTGCAGCAATTATCGCCGTGAGGCGTCGTTCCAATGCTCAACCTCCCTAACTCAATTGATAGGTTAGCCAAAAAGACGGATTTAATCCAGATACGAGGTTGACGTCACATCTCACCAGCGAATGCTGCCATTGCAATTTTGCACGAGACCGGCTGGTTTGTCCGCGAAGCGGCCCTTGACACTTGAAGTCGGTAGAGTGTTCAAGTTTTTACAGAATGTTTACTGATGGCCCCACGGGTCAATGAGGCAGCGCACGATGATTGTAAAACACCTATCGCAGATTCTGGGCACCAGCGCCCATATCACGGGCGACGCCTTTGAAAGCCGCCGGATCTTGCTCGCATCGGACGGGCTTGGTTATTCCCTGCATGACACATTTATCAAAGCTGGTAGCGAGCAGCATTTGCATTACAAAAACCACCTCGAATCAAACTACTGCTTTCAGGGGGAGGGCGAGGTTGAGAACGTTGCAACCGGTGAGGTGTTCCCTCTGAAGCCGGGTTCGATCTACGTGTTGGACAATCACGAGGCGCATATCCTGCGTGCCAAGACAGACATGCGCTTGGTTTGCGTCTTCACTCCGGCGCTGACCGGCGACGAGGTTCACGACGAAGATGGAAGCTACGCCGTATCCGAGTAATTCGCGGCTAAGCGCTTTATATAAATCTGCACTGCTTAATTGATCAGCTTTGGTCTTGATCGTTCGTCTTATCCCGTCTATACGCGCCCGGTGGCCCGCCGGGCTACACACCTTTAATCTAGAAACGCCGCGTTTGCCCATCACGCTTCGGGGGCATATCCGGCAAAGGAGAAGCGATATGAAACTCAATGAACTGCGCGACAATCCTGGCGCAACAAAAAAACGCAAGCGCGTTGGCCGTGGTCCCGGCTCCGGCACAGGTAAAACCGCTGGCCGTGGTATCAAAGGTCAGAAATCCCGCTCGGGTGTATCCATCGGTGGATACGAAGGCGGCCAAATGCCATTATACCAACGTTTGCCAAAGCGTGGCTTCAACAAGCCAAACCGCAAGCAGTACGCTGTTGTGAACCTGGGCCTGATCCAGAAATTCATCGACGCCAAGAAAATCGACGCCAAAGCGGCCATCACCGAAGATGCGCTGTTGGATAGCGGCCTGATCCGTCGCAAGCTGGACGGTGTGCGCGTTCTGGCCAAAGGCGAAGTGACATCGAAACTGAACATCGAAGTGACCGGCGCGTCGAAGTCAGCTGTTGAAGCAGTTGAAAAAGCGGGTGGCTCACTGAAAGTCACAACCGCGCAGGCGGCCGAATAAAAACTTGTGAGCGGCGTGCGCGCCGCTTAGATAAACCTCAAGTTTTCCTTAAAACGCCGCCTGGGTCGGAAAACGACCTTAGGCGGCGTTTGATTATGAAAGAGACCTCTTCATGGTATCTGCAGCAGAACAAATGGCGGCCAACACCAGCTGGTCCGCGCTTGGCAAAGCAACTGATCTTCGCAAACGCATTGTTTTCACCCTGATCGTTTTGATCATCTATCGTCTGGGCACCTACATTCCTGTGCCGGGCATCGATGGCCAGGCGCTGCGTGAATTCATGGAAGAGGCGGCAACCGGCATTGGCGGCATCTTGTCGATGTTCACCGGTGGAGCCTTGGGCCGCATGGGGATCTTTGCGCTGGGCATCATGCCTTATATCTCGGCATCGATCATCATTCAGCTGCTCACCGCCATGGTTCCTGCGCTGGAACAGCTCAAGAAAGAAGGCGAGCAGGGCCGCAAGAAGATCAACCAATACACCCGTTTCGGCACGGTTGGTCTGGCGACGCTGCAATCTTATGGTCTGGCTGTCAGCATGCAGTCGGGTGATCTGGTCACCAATCCGGGCTTCTTCTTTATTGCCAGCTGCATGATCACACTGGTCGGCGGCACCATGTTCCTGATGTGGCTGGGTGAGCAAATCACTGCACGCGGCATCGGCAACGGCATTTCATTAATCATTTTCGTCGGCATCATTGCCGAGGTACCCGCAGCGCTGGCGCAATTCCTTGCCTCTGGCCGCTCAGGCGCAATCAGCCCTGCCGTGATCGTCAGCGTTCTGGTGATGATCATCGCGGTCTTTGCCTTTGTTGTGTTCATGGAACGCAGCCTGCGCAAGATCCACATTCAATACCCCCGCCGTCAGGTGGGTATGAAAGTCTACGACGGCGGCTCCAGCCATCTGCCAGTCAAAGTGAACCCAGCGGGCGTGATCCCGGCGATCTTTGCCAGCTCGCTGCTGCTCTTGCCGATCACCGTCAGTACTTTCTCGGGCAACCAGACCGGCGGCGTTATGTCGGTTGTTCTGGCCTATTTCGGCCCCGGCCAGCCTCTCTATCTGGCGTTCTTCACGCTGATGATCGTGTTCTTTGCCTATTTCTACACCTTCAACGTGGCGTTCAAACCCGATGATGTTGCGGACAATCTGAAGAACCAAAATGGCTTTATCCCCGGCATCCGCCCAGGCAAGAAAACCTCTGAATACCTTGAGTATGTGGTCAACCGCGTTCTGGTCATCGGTGCCGGCTACCTTGCGGCAGTTTGTCTCTTGCCTGAAATTATGCGTAGCCAATTCCAGATTCCGTTCTATTTTGGCGGCACGTCAGTTCTGATTGTGGTTTCGGTCACAATGGATACGATCCAGCAGGTTCAATCACACCTTCTGGCGCATCAATACGAAGGGCTGATCGAAAAATCACAATTGAGCGGCAAAGGTAAAAAGCGCGCTCGCAGAAAGGGAGCCACTCGTCGATGAACATCATTCTTCTCGGACCACCGGGTGCCGGTAAAGGCACACAAGCACATATTTTGGTCGAAGACCGTAACATGACCCAACTTTCCACCGGGGACATGTTACGAGAGGCCAAAGATAGCGGGACCGAGATGGGCAAAATTGTTGCCGATGTTATGGCGCGTGGCGATCTGGTCACCGATGAAATCGTGATCGGCCTGATCCGCGAAAAGCTGCAAGGCGAAAAGGGTGGGGGCTTCATCTTTGATGGCTTCCCCCGCACATTGCCACAGGCCGACGCGTTGGCGGCGTTGCTTGAAGAGTGCGGCGAAAGCCTTGATGCCGTGGTTGAGATGCAGGTTGATGACAATGCGTTGGTCAGCCGTATCACTGCCCGTTCCACCTGTGGCGGCTGTGGCAATGTCTACAACGACATCACCAAACCATGGCCCGCAGACGGAAAATGCGAAAACTGTGGCTCCACCGAGGTGAAGCGCCGCGCTGACGATAACGAAGACAGCCTCAAAAACCGTCTGATGGAATACTACAAAAAGACCTCGCCACTGCTGGGCTACTACTATGCCAAAGGCATGTTGCAATCGGTCAATGGCTTGGGCGAAATCAACGAAGTTAAAGCATCGATTGCGGGCGCTTTAGGCTAAAAGAAATGACTGCCTTGAATGAAATTCGGGTAGGTGATTGCTTGGATGTAGACGACGGCATTATAGGTGCCGTCGTTTTCAATTCAGTGGTTGGGGAGTGGTCCGACAACTTTCCAGAGCAGGAATGGCCACAAGCCGACTATCTAGGAATTATGATCCAGCAGGAAAACGGTGCTTTAGTGTTCTTTGATGGGACCACATTGGTAGAAGAAAAAGTACCTTTGCGACGCATCCCAGAACCCGGATAAATGGCCGTTTTTCGTTTAGCCTTGACGCTCCCCTCAATTCCTCCTATGGACCACCATCTCGTTAGAGATACGATTCTTTAACCGGGTCGCCCCCGGCGCGAATCGATTACCTGAATTCAGCTGCGGCCCGATGCTTGATCGCTTCGGGCTTACGTTGTGAAAAAAGGGTCTGGAGCTACGGACCCGCAACGCAAAAGGAAAATGACACTTGGCACGTATCGCCGGCGTTAACATCCCGACCCACAAGCGGGTCCCGATCGCCCTGACATATATCACTGGTATTGGTCACACTTCGGCCAAAGCCATCTGCGAAGCCGTAAACATCGACTCATCCCGTCGTGTAAACGAGCTGAGCGACTCTGAAGTTCTGGCCGTGCGCGAACACATCGACGCCAACTACAACGTCGAAGGCGATCTGCGCCGCGAAGTTCAGATGAACATCAAGCGTCTGATGGACCTTGGTTGCTACCGTGGCCTGCGTCACCGTCGTAACCTGCCGGTTCGCGGTCAGCGTACACACACCAACGCACGCACACGCAAAGGCCCTGCAAAGGCCATTGCTGGTAAGAAGAAATAAGGGAGGGCTGATCAATGGCACGCGATACCAAACGCACCAAAAAGAAGGTCTCCAAGAACATCGCCACAGGCGTTGCTCACGTGAACTCTTCTTTCAACAACACCAAAATCCTGATCTCAGACGTTCAGGGCAACGCCATCGCATGGTCGTCCGCGGGCACCATGGGCTTCAAAGGGTCGCGTAAGTCGACACCTTATGCCGCTCAGATGGCTGCCGAAGACGCAGGCCGCAAGGCGCAGGATCACGGTATGAAAACCCTCGAAGTCGAAGTTCAGGGCCCAGGTTCGGGTCGTGAATCGGCGCTGCGCGCTCTGGCCGCGGTTGGTTTCAACATCACATCAATCCGTGACGTAACACCGATTGCACACAACGGCTGCCGCCCACCTAAGCGCCGTCGGGTTTAATCCGCATTTATTTTGGATGGGGCCGTGTGATTTTTCACGGTCCCATTCCGTCAATTTTAAACCTCGGGCGTTTTCGGCCTTTGGACATCGGGCCGAGAACAGGAATGGAGGGACAGCATGATCCATAAGAACTGGGCAGAACTGATCAAGCCGACACAGCTGGACGTTAAGCCGGGCAATGACCCGCTGCGTCAGGCGGTTGTCACGGCAGAGCCGCTGGAACGCGGTTTTGGTCTGACACTGGGCAACGCGCTGCGCCGCGTTTTGTTGTCGTCGCTGCAAGGCGCGGCGATCACCAGCATTCAGATCGACAACGTTCTGCATGAATTCTCATCCGTGGCTGGTGTACGTGAAGACGTCACCGACATGGTTCTGAACCTCAAGGGCGTTGCCCTGCGCATGGAAGTCGAAGGGCCAAAGCGCCTGTCGATCACTGCCAAAGGTCCAGGTGTTGTCACGGCTGCTGATATCACTGACAGTGCTGGCATCGAGATCCTGAACAAAGAGCACGTGATCTGTCACCTTGATGACGGCGCGGATCTGTTCATGGAACTGACTGTCAACACTGGTAAAGGCTATGTCGCTGCCGACAAGAACAAACCAGAAGATGCGCCAATCGGCCTGATTCCGGTTGATGCGATCTATTCACCTGTTGTGCGCGTCAGCTATGACGTTCAGCCAACCCGTGAAGGTCAGGTTCTGGACTATGACAAGCTGACCATGAAAGTTGAAACAGACGGTTCACTGACACCTGACGATGCTGTGGCATTCGCTGCGCGCATTCTGCAGGATCAGCTATCGATCTTCGTCAACTTTGATGAACCAGAAGCCGCCGGTCGTCAGGACGAAGACGATGGTCTCGAGTTCAACCCACTTCTGCTCAAGAAAGTGGACGAACTGGAACTGTCCGTTCGTTCGGCCAACTGCCTCAAGAACGATAACATCGTTTACATCGGCGATCTCATTCAGAAGACCGAAGCAGAAATGCTGCGCACGCCAAACTTTGGCCGCAAGTCGCTCAACGAGATCAAAGAAGTGCTGTCCGGTATGGGTCTGCACCTTGGCATGGATGTCGAGGATTGGCCGCCCGACAACATCGAAGATCTGGCGAAAAAGTTCGAAGACGCGTTCTAAAGCCAGAGCAAAGAATGCGCGTAGGGCGGGGAGGTCTCCGCCTTATGCAAAATGCCCGGAATGCCGGGGACAGATTGGGCAAACCCGCCCTAAGGAGAGTTGGCGACACGCATCGCTGGCCAGACAAAGCAAAATGAAGTTAGGAGACTTAAAATGCGTCACGCACGAGGCTACCGCCGCCTGAACCGTACCCACGAACACCGCAAGGCTCTGTGGGCCAACATGGCTGGCTCGCTCATCGAACATGAGCAAATCAAAACAACTCTGCCAAAGGCAAAAGAACTGCGCCCGATCATTGAAAAGCTGATCACGCTGGGCAAGCGCGGTGACCTGCACGCGCGCCGTCAGGCCGCAGCGCAGTTGAAAGAAGATCAATACGTTAGCAAACTGTTTGATGTTCTGGGCCCACGCTATGCTGAGCGTCAGGGTGGCTATGTCCGCGTCCTGAAAGCTGGCTTCCGCTATGGTGATATGGCCCCAATGGCGATCATCGAATTCGTTGACCGCGACGTTGATGCCAAAGGCGCAGCTGACAAAGCCCGCGTTGCAGCAGAAGAAGCTGCTGAAGAATAAAAGAATATTCGACTTCGGTTGAGGATTGAGCCCCTGCCTTTTGGCGGGGGTTTTCTTTTACCGGCACGGCCCTTGTATCTTTTGCCTGCTGATTTCATATCTTCTTTCATAGAATTAAGAGGCTCTGATGCTGCGACTTTGTGTTTTGCTAACCCTGCTTTTGACGCCACCAGCTTTGGCTGAAACACAGGTGCCTAAATCGCAGGCTGAGGTCAGCCTGAGCTTTGTCCCTGTGGTCAAACAAGCAGCCCCAGCCGTTGTGAACATCTACGCACGCATCATCCATCAGGGCCGCCGCAGCCCGTTTCAGGGTGACCCGTTTTTTGAGCATTTTTTCAAAGGCTTCGGTGACCCGCGCCCACGGATTGAAAACTCTTTAGGTTCCGGAGTGATCCTGACCGACGACGGGATCGTCGTGTCGAATTATCATGTCGTCGGTATGGCCTCAGAGATCCGTGTTATCTCCCAAGATGGTCGCGAATATGACGCCGAGGTTTTACTAGGCGATCAGGAAAGCGATCTGGCTATCTTGAGGTTGAAAGACGCAAGTGACCTGCCGTATCTCGAACTGCGGAACTCGGATGAAGTGGAGGTCGGCGAGCTGGTTTTGGCAATCGGAAATCCCTTTGGGGTTGGGCAAACCGTCAGCAGTGGCATCGTGTCTGGCCTTGCGCGATCAGGCACGGCCACGGGGAATAGCCGGGGTTATTTCATCCAAACTGACGCGCCAATCAATCCGGGGAATTCTGGCGGTGCCTTGGTTGATATCAGCGGCCATCTTATTGGAATCAATACCTCAATTCTGTCCCGCTCTGGTGGCTCCAACGGCATTGGCTTCGCCATTCCTTCGGCCTTGGTCGCACAGTTTCTGGATCAGATGCGCGATGGGCGCGAGAGTTTTCAACGTCCGTGGGCAGGTGCAACCGGCCAGCCGGTGACGTCAGATGTGGCCGATGGGTTGGGATTGGAGCGCCCCGGTGGTCTGATCTTGTCGCAACTGCATAGGCAAAGCCCTTTCCGGGAAGCCGGGTTCGAAGCAGGCGATATCATCGCCGCTGTGGATGGCTATACGGTCAACACCCCGGCTGAGATGATCTATCGCATGTCGGTTGCAGGTATTGGCAAGGAATCTCTGGTCACTCGTATCCGGGACGGGCAGAGCGAAGAGATCGCTGTTGCCCTGATGGCGGCACCAGAAACGCCTGACCGAGGCACCATAACAACTGGGCGTAAATCTCCTGTGCCGGAGTTGGTCCTATCCACAATTAATCCCGCAGTTATTGCAGAATATAATCTGCCACTGATGTCCGAAGGGGCGATTGTAGAAGATCCGGGCCCAGTTGGCGCGCGCCTGGGCATGCGCCGGGGGGATGTGATCGCTGAGGTAAACGGGCGGCCAATCCTGAATAGCGATATGGCTGCTACATTGATGCGCAAGGCGCGGGACTATCTGCGGCTTGATGTCATGCGCGGCTCGCGTCGGCTGTCTTTGCGTTATAAGCTCTGATCATGTCTGACCTGTTTTCTTCATCGACTTCTGATGCGTCACAAACCGCACCACATCCGCTTGCCGACCGGCTACGGCCGCGCCGTCTGGCCGAGGTGATCGGGCAGAAACAGATTCTTGGTCCTGATGCACCGCTTGGCGTCATGTTGGGTTCTGGCAGTCTGACATCGCTCATTTTGTGGGGGCCGCCAGGGGTGGGGAAAACCACAATTGCGCGGCTACTGGCGGATGAAACGGATCTGCGTTTTGTGCAGATCAGCGCGATCTTCACTGGTGTGCCTGAGCTGCGCAAAGTTTTTGAGGAAGCCCGGTTGCGCCGGTCAAACGGGCAGGGGACATTGTTGTTCGTCGATGAGATCCATCGCTTCAATAAGGCACAACAGGATGGATTTTTGCCGCATATGGAAGATGGTACCATCTTGTTGGTGGGGGCAACCACGGAGAACCCAAGCTTCGAGTTGAATGCCGCTTTGCTAAGCCGGGCACAGGTTCTGGTGTTGGAACGTTTGGAGTTGGCTGAATTGGAGCGAATGACCCAACGTGCTGAGTCTGAGCTAGGCCATGCGCTGCCGCTTGATGGCCACGCGCGTGAAGCGTTGCTCGAAATGGCCGATGGCGATGGTCGGGCGTTGCTGAACCTGATTGAACAAGTTTCAGCATGGAAAGTCGAAGGCAATCTCAACACCGATGCGCTGACCAAGCGCTTGATGAAGCGTGCGGCCAAATACGACAAGAGCGGAGATGAGCACTACAATCTGATTTCAGCCTTGCACAAATCCGTACGTGGCTCTGATCCGGATGCGGCGCTGTATTGGTTTGCTCGTATGCTGGCAGGCGGAGAGGATCCACGCTTTCTGGCTCGTAGAATCACGCGCATGGCGGTAGAGGATATTGGATTGGCAGATCCGCAGGCGCAAACCCATTGTCTGCACGCTTGGGAAGTCTATGAACGTTTGGGTAGCCCCGAAGGCGAGTTGGCCTTGGCGCAAGCAGTGACGTATCTGGCTTTGGCGCCAAAGTCGAACGCAACCTATATTGCGTATAAGGCCGCCATGAAGGGTGCGCGCAGTACTGGCAGTGAGCCGCCGCCCAAACATATTCTGAATGCACCGACCAAAATGATGCAAGAACAGGGCTATGGTGATGGTTATGCCTATGATCACGATGCCGAAGACGGATTTTCGGGGCAGAACTATTTTCCCGAGACCATGAAGCGCCCCGCGTATTATCACCCGGTTGAGCGGGGATTCGAACGAGAACTTAAGAAGCGGCTTGATTATTTTACCAAATTACGAGCCCGAAGAGGCTCGTGAATCTTCTGCGAACGGCACTTTCCAGAGAAAAAGTTCATAATTTGTCAGTAGTTACAGAAGTTTTTAAGCCGCGTTCAAAAAAATATCATTTGCTTAACTAAAGGGTAGATGTAACGGAAATTTCGTGATTTGTTGGGTTCATGTCGTATTCGGGCTGTTCGCAGAACCAAATGAGATGCAAAATTTGGCTAAAGCCTCGCACAAAGAATGAGGCGCGTTCAGCAAATAATCAGGGAGTGCACATGAATCCTGCCGTAACAAGCGAAGCAGACGATACACCCTCATACGGGTCGTCTGTCGGTTATGGATTGTGCCTATCTTTCTCCGTTGATCACCGCCCAGTCATTTGGGTGCTAGCGCAAACAGCGATCTGTTCGGCGCGATTGAGTTTACTTTGGCCATTCGTCAGGAATGGCCAATTTCGTTTGGCCTGACATTGTCAGGCTTAAATTGCCCAGATGCTAGAAATCCCATTTGAGCATCGGGGCCACAAATCCTTTCAGGTCGCATCCTGCACCTGTGGGAAACATAACTGTAAAGGCGTTGGGAACACTCAAAAAGCCGACGCAGACAGAAGGAGGGACAAATGGGAGACATACTAGGGCTAGTTGGAAAACGGCTCGGGTTGGGGGCGATCATCTTGCTGATCATCTCGGCCATAATTTTCTTTATGATCGAGTTGTTGCCAGGTGACGTTGCTCAAGCCGTTCTCGGACAGGGCGCGACAGAAGAAAACCTTGCGGCCTTGCGTAAGGAAATGGGGCTCGATCAACCTGCAATCGTTCGTTATCTCGCTTGGTTGAAGGGCGCGATCGTATTCGACTTCGGCACTTCAATTGTAACAGGCGGTTCTGTCGCTTCGGCGATTGGAGAACGGTTTGCTAACACGCTATTTTTGGCGGCTTATGCCGCAATGATTGCAATCCCGATTTCGATTTTGTTGGGCGTATTGGTCGCTTTGCTACGCAATTCGATCTTCGACCGCGTCGCCAACGTTGTCACATTGTCGTTCATCTCTTCACCTGAGTTTTTCCTGGGTTACATTCTGATCCTCTACTTCTCGGTCAAATGGGGCATGTTCCCTGCGATTGCGAGCTTGAATGACGGAATGAGCTTTGGGGACTTGCTATATCGCACTTTCCTACCGGCCCTTACCATGGTTCTGGTTGTGACCGCGCACATGATGCGTATGACACGGGCTGCGATCATTAACCTCCTGGCCTCGCCATATATCGAGATGGCTCGTCTGAAAGGTGTTCCGCCTTGGCGCGTGATCGTGAAGCACGCTCTGCCGAATGCTTGGGCGCCAATCATTACAGTTATCGCGTTGAACTTGGCTTACCTGATCACTGGCGTGGTTTTGGTCGAGGTGGTTTTCGTTTACCCAGGTATTGGCCAACTTCTAGTGGATGCTGTGGCGAAGCGCGACGTTCCTGTTGTGAACGCCTGCTGTTTGATTTTCGCGGCGACCTTCATCTTGCTGAACCTTGCTGCTGACGTCGGCGCAATTCTGACCAACCCGCGTTTGCGGCATCCGAAATAAGGAGGGGATGACATGAGCATTTTTGTAATTGGCTACTATGCCTTTCTTCTCATCGGGTCCTGCTTGGCGGCCTACTTCAACAAACGATCGGTCTTTTTACTGCTGTTTTCATTGACACTGGTATCCTTCATTCTGGGTATTGTCGGTGGAACAAGTGCATTGAAATTTGTCGCAATCAGTGCCGGTGTTCTGGCGATGGCGGCGATGGTTTCTTATGCCTTCCGTGAGTTCTTGATCATGATGGTTTCAGACAACATGGCGAAAGAACTGCGTACCGCGCCGTTGACGGCTGCCTTCGGGATGTTTGTCATCTTCACCTATGCAATTGCAGGCATCTTTGCGCCATGGATTGCACCCTTTGGTGAAGCTGAGGTGATTTCATCAGCCTTTGCTCCAGCAGACCAAAACATGCTGCTGGGTGCTGATCAACTCGGTCGAGATATGTTTAGCCGGATTATCTACGGCACGCGCAACTCTGTTGGGCTGTCTCTATCGGCAACAACGGCTGCGTTTATCCTTGGTGCCGGTGCCGGTATGTTGGCAGCGACCAAAGGTGGCTGGTTTGACCAGTTCATGGGCCGGTTTGCGGATGTGATCATGTCGATCCCATCGTTGATTTTCGCCCTGTTGATGCTGTCGATCTTTGGTTCGAGTATGATCGTGATCATCTGTGCGGTTGCTATCATCTACGCTCCAAGAGTCTACCGCCTGACACGCGCCGTTGCTGGTGATGTTGTCGTCATGGACTACATCGAAGCAGCTAAGCTGCGTGGTGAAGGGACAGGTTACCTGATCCGCAAGGAAATCCTACCGAACTCGACCGCCCCTCTGGTGGCTGAATATGGTCTGGAATTTTGCTTTGTGTTTCTGCTGGTTGCCGGCCTGTCGTTCCTTGGGCTGGGTATTCAACCACCCACCGCTGACTGGGGGTCGATGGTGCGTGAAAACGCGACACTGATCTCGTTTGGTGAACTTACCCCGCTGATCCCAGCTGCGGCAATTGCCTTGCTGACAGTTGCGGTCAACTTCGTTGTTGACTGGATGCTGTTCCGGTCTTCGGGTCTGAAGGAGAAATAAGACATGGTTAAAGACAAAGACGTCCTTCTGAAAATTAAGGACCTGAAAATTCAAGGGTACTCGGATGAAACATGGGTCGACATCATCAAAGGTGTCGATCTAACCCTCCATCGCGGTGAGGTGATGGGCCTGATTGGTGAATCCGGTGCGGGCAAATCTACCATCGGTGCCGGAGCAATGGGTTATGCCCGCGACGGCACCCGGATCTCGGAAGGCTCGATCGAGTTTGATGGGATGGAGTTGACTACAGCGACTGAAGACGAGAGGCGCGCCCTGCGCGGCGCTCGTATCGCATATGTAGCCCAATCTGCAGCTGCCTCATTCAACCCATCACATAAGATCATTGACCAGCACACTGAAGCACCCGTTCAATACCGGATCCAAAAACGGATGGAAGCACAGGAAGATGCGATTGACTTATATAATCGCCTGCGCCTGCCGAACCCGGATGAGATTGGCTTCCGTTATCCGCATCAGGTGTCCGGTGGCCAGCTTCAGCGTGCAATGACAGCGATGGCAATGTCGTGCCGGCCGGATCTGATAATCTTTGACGAGCCGACCACAGCTTTGGACGTGACCACTCAGATCGAGGTTCTCGCCGCGATCCGAGACATCGTTGACCAGTTCAACACGGCGGCGATCTACATCACTCACGACCTCGCGGTTGTGGCGCAGATGGCGGATACGATCAAAGTCCTGTTGAAAGGCAACGAGGTTGAGGAAGCTCCTACCGAGGAGATGCTGAACAACCCGAAAGAGGATTACACCAAATCCCTTTGGGCTGTGCGCAGCTTTGAAAGCCCGCAGCGGTATCGTCCGGAAGATGGAACACCGTTGATTTCGGTTAAGAATGTCGATGCGGCCTATGCCAGCGGTCCTAAGATTTTGAACGATGTGTCGTTTGACATCTACGCTGGTATGACCGTGGCTGTGGTGGGTGAATCCGGCTCAGGTAAGTCGACGACAGCTCGTTGTATTACGGGTCTTCTGCCTCCTCAAAAGGGTGAGGTTCTGTTTAACGGCACACCATTCCCGCCGGATTACCGAAACCGGACCAAGGAAGAGCTACGTCAGTGTCAGATGATTTATCAAATGGCGGATACGGCTTTGAACCCCAAGGTGCGGATCTCTGAGATCATCGGTCGACCGGCACAGTTCTACTCGGGCCTGACCGGGGCCGCGCTCAAAAACCGCGTAGATGAGTTGCTTGACCTGATCGAACTTGATCCGGCCAAGTACTACAATCGCTATCCTCCAGAGCTCTCTGGTGGTCAGAAGCAACGTATCGGTATCGCTCGAGCGCTTGCGGCTGAGCCGACGTTTATCGTCTGTGACGAGGTGACAAGTGCTCTTGACCAACTGGTTGCGGAAGGGATTCTGAGGCTCCTGGACCGGCTCCAGGACGAACTGAACCTAGCCTATATGTTCATCACACACGATTTGGCGACGGTACGCTCGATTGCCGACGAGGTGATCGTGATGCAGCATGGTAAAGTGGTTGAGCAGGGACCCAAGGACGATATGTTCAAACCTCCGCACCACCCCTATACCGACCTGCTGCTAAGTTCGGTTCCAGAGATGGACCCGAACTGGTTGACAACACTCTTGGAAGAGCGTGGCGTTGACAATCTGGGTGATGCAGCAGCTGCAAGAATCGGCGGTTAAGAACGCGTTCAAAACGAAAACGGCGGGCCAATTGGCCCGCCGTTTTGCGTGTCAGGGGGATTATCGCGGACTCAGAGAATGCTCATGGCTGAGAAAATCATCGCGCCAATGATTGCAGCATAGATCAGGGCCACAGCCTGCCAAGAGGCTGCTTGGTGGCGGAGTTCGCGGTTCAACTCATCGCGGTTCATGTTGGTATCCGATCCAGAGAACTTTGATAACAGAAACGACAGCCGCACTAGAGATGCCGGCTGTCACATTAGGTCAGGTTAATATGCTGTTTGGACGCAAGCCCCGGTGTCAGATGATTACCATCGCTGAGGCAACCATTGCACCAACGATCGAGCCATACACCACAGCTACGGCCGGCCATGTTGCACTCTTCATATGAAGTTCACGGTTCAGTTCGTCGCGGGTCATGATGGCCTCCTTACCTGAAGGGCACTGTTGCGTTGATGCGATTAGCATCTGTAACCCGCAGATAATACTTTTTTTGCCGCCCGCAATAAAAAAATGCATTAAAATATATGCGTTTTTTGCAATGCAGCCACGCTGTGGTGGCATGGCTGCATTGTTGGCGTTTTATTTGTTATTATTCAGGTATTTAACTCTGATTGTTGCGGGGCGCTACTGCGCGCCCTGCAATGGTGTAACTTCGATGTCACCCTCTTGGCGGGCCTTCATTGCCAAAACGGCGGCATTCGCTGCTGCTGCGGTGGTGTAGTAGGGGATCTTGTCATAGAGAGCGACCGAGCGAATCTCGCGGCTATCCTCAACCGCCTGCGCCCCCTCGGTGGTGTTCATGACCAGCGCAATTTGGCCGTCTTTCAGCATGTCTACGACGTTCGGACGTCCTTCATAGACTTTGTTAACCACTTCGCAAACCACGCCATGTTCATCAAGGAAGGTGCCCGTTCCGCGTGTCGCAACAATAGTGAACCCCAACTCGACAAGCAACTTTGCGGTATCTGCCACCAAATCGGTCTTGTCGGAATCTTTGATCGAGTAAAACACTTTGCCACTCTGGGGTAGGAACGTTCCTGCACCAAGCTGCGCTTTTAGGAAGGCGCGTGGGAAAGACACGTCCCAGCCCATCACCTCGCCCGTAGAGCGCATCTCTGGTCCCAGGATGGTATCGACGCCCGGGAAGCGGGCAAAGGGCATCACAGCCTCTTTTACCGAGAACCAGGGCATGTCTGGGTCCGCCAGGGTCATCTGGTCGGCCATGGGCAGAGTGCCGGGTTTGGCGTCGACTGGGTAAGCGCCACGATATGGGAAATCATCCAGTGTTTCCCCCGCCATTAGACGGGCTGCAATCGAAGCAATCGCGGAGTCCGTCGCCTTGGCAACAAATGGTACAGTCCGGCTGGCACGAGGGTTGACTTCGATTAGATAAATTTCATCACCCTTGACCGCGAACTGCACGTTCATCAAGCCGCGCACATTCAGTGCCAGTGCCAAAGCCTCGGATTGCCGTTTGATTTCGTCGATGATCTCTTTGCTCAACGAGTAAGGCGGCAAAGAACAGGCACTGTCACCTGAGTGCACGCCAGCCTCTTCGATGTGTTGCATGATACCGGTGACATGGACTTTCTCGCCGTCACACAGGGCATCAACGTCGCATTCAATTGCACCTGATAGGTAGCTGTCGAGCAGAACCGGGCTGTCGCCAGAGACAACCACCGCCTCGTTGATGTACCGCTCGAGCTGGGCCATATCGCGGACGATTTCCATCGCACGGCCACCCAAAACGTAAGACGGACGGATGACCAGCGGGAATCCGATGTCCTCGGCAATGGCAAGTGCCTGTGCATCCGTGCTGGCAATGCCATTCTTTGGCTGCTTGAGGCCCAATTGGTTGACCAGCGCCTGGAACCGTTCGCGGTCTTCTGCCAGGTCAATCGCGTCAGGCGATGTCCCCAGAATTGGGATGCCTTCGGACTCCAGTGCGTTGGCCAGTTTGAGCGGCGTTTGGCCGCCGAATTGAACGATCACGCCGTGCAGGGTGCCGTTTTCCTGCTCAACCCGCAGGATTTCCATAACGTGTTCAAACGTCAGCGGCTCAAAGTACAAACGATCAGAGGTGTCATAGTCTGTCGAAACCGTCTCAGGGTTACAGTTGATCATGACGGTCTCATAGCCTGCCTTTGTCAGCGAGTAGCAGGCATGGCAGCAGCAATAATCAAACTCGATCCCTTGGCCGATCCGGTTCGGGCCACCGCCCAGAATGACAACTTTCTTACGGTCGCTCGGGCGGGCTTCGCATTCAACCTCACCCATCATCGGGGCCTCATAAGTCGAATACATGTAAGGCGTCTGCGCCTCAAACTCGGCAGCACAAGTATCAATCCGTTTAAATACGGCTGTGACACCGGCGGTATGGCGCGTGCGACGCACGTCGGATTCTGTAAAGCCGGTCAGCTTTGCCAAACGCGCATCAGTGAAACCTAGCATCTTCAGTGCGCGTAGACCATCGGCATCACTTGGCAGGCCGTTGGCGCGAACGTTTTCCTCGGCATCAATAATTTCGCGAATACGCGACAAGAACCAAGGGTCGAACGCAGTTGCGTTCTGGATCTCGTCATCAGTCAGGCCGTGGCGCATGGCTTGCGCGATGGTGCGCAGTCGGTCTGGTGTTTGCTGGCTGATGGCCTTGATCACGGCGGCTTTATCGGGCGCACCTTCAATCGCAACTTCATCAAAGCCGGTCAGCCCGGTTTCCATCGATGCCAGCGCTTTTTGCAAGGATTCGTGGATCGTACGGCCGATTGACATGACTTCGCCCACGGATTTCATCGCAGTGGTCAAGTTCGGTTGGGATCCGGGGAATTTCTCAAAGGCAAAGCGAGGGATCTTGGTGACAACATAGTCGATGGTCGGCTCAAAGCTGGCGGGTGTGACCTTGGTGATGTCATTGTCCAACTCATCCAGCGTATAGCCCACGGCCAGTTTGGCGGCGATCTTGGCGATCGGGAAACCTGTGGCCTTGGAGGCCAGCGCGGAGGAGCGGCTCACGCGTGGGTTCATCTCGATCACGACCATGCGGCCATCAACCGGGTTGATCGCCCATTGCACGTTTGATCCACCAGTTTCGACACCGATCTCCCGCAGAACAGCGATCGAGTCGTTGCGCATCGCCTGATATTCTTTGTCGGTCAGGGTCAGGGCAGGGGCGACAGTGATCGAGTCGCCAGTGTGCACGCCCATTGGATCGACGTTCTCAATCGCGCAGACGATGATGGCGTTGTCAGCTTTGTCGCGGACAACTTCCATTTCGTACTCTTTCCAACCCAGCAGGCTCTCATCAATCAGGATCTGATTGACAGGAGAGGCATCGAGACCGGATTTACAGTAGTATTCATAGTCATCGCGGTTATACGCCACACCACCGCCGGTGCCGCCCAAAGTAAAGGCCGGGCGGATGATGGCGGGCAGGCCGATGTCTTCAAGTGCGGCCATGCATTCATCAATGTTGTTGGCGATGGTGGCACGTGGGTTTTCGATGTTCAGGCGATCCATTGCTTCGCGGAACAGCTTGCGGTCTTCCGCCATTTCAATCGCGTCGCGGTTCGCGCCGATCAGCTCAACTCCGAATTTTTCCAAGATGCCCAGATCATCCACGGCCAGCGCGGTGTTCAACCCAGTTTGCCCGCCCATGGTGGGCAACAATGCATCAGGGCGTTCTTTCTCGATGATTTTGGCGACAACTTCGGGCGTGATCGGCTCGATGTAGGTTGCATCAGCCAGTTCCGGGTCGGTCATGATCGTTGCCGGGTTCGAATTGACCAGAATAACTCGGTAACCCTCTTCGCGCAGGGCCTTACAGGCCTGCGCGCCGGAATAGTCAAATTCGCACGCTTGCCCAATGACAATGGGACCAGCCCCGATGATCATTATGGATGAGATATCGGTTCTTTTAGGCATGGGTTCCTCGAGTCGGCAGATGGCAAATTGTTGCGGGTTATAGACATCCATAGCCTATGTGCAAGAGCTTGTTGGCAGCGCATCCTGCGACACCTATGTAAGGGGAAATCAAGAGGGACGCAAAACCTATGAACCATCCAATCTCGCAGGTCAGATCACGCGCACAGTTGTGGGTCGAAATGATCGGGATCTTTGTTCTGGCCCCGGTTGTGATGGCAGTGTTTTTGCCTGCAAATTGGTTGTTCCCGGTCTTGTTTCTGTTGATGTTTATCGGACTTTGGTTGCTTTATCGCACGCCGGGGTTTAGCTGCGCAGATCTGTTTCGAGGGTTTTCAACCTTGAACTGGATGTTGATCTTTGGGTTCTCGGCAACAACTGCGGTGATTTGTTATGCGGTTGTAACCTATTTTGCACCACATGCGGCCTTTGGCCTGGCGCGGCACAATATGACTTTGCTGCTGATGATTCTACTGCTCTATCCGATACTGTCCGCCCTGCCGCAGGAAATCGTCTATCGCGCACTGTTTTTTGAGCGGTACAAGGCCATCCTACCGTCTCCGGGCATAGCCGTTTTGTCGAACAGCGCTTTATTTGCGCTGGCTCACCTGATGTATTGGAACATCGTTGTCACCTTGATGACATTTTGTGGGAGCTTGCTGTTTGCGTATTCCTATGTCTATGCCCGCAATTTTCCGCAGGCGGTGTTATTGCATGCAATCGGTGGCAACCTGATCTTCATCTTCGGTCTTGGGATTTATTTCTATTCCGGCAATGTGACACGCCCATTTTGATACATATGAATGTTAGCGCTGCAAAAAGTGGCTGTCATTTCGTGCTCAAGCGAGTAGACACACCCATCATCAGACGGAGCGCACGGCGTGAAGATTCGCTTTGATCATGGCCCCTCCGAGGCCGCCTGCTGTTTTTCCCGCCCAATCAAACAGATTGTGGCGGAGGAACCAGCTGATGTGCCGCGCGCGTTTGAACTGCTCAACGAGGCGCGTTTGAGCGGCCATTGGCTGGCAGGTTATGCGACATATGAGTTGGGCTACGCGCTGGAGCCGCGTCTGCATGAATTGATGCCGCAGGAGCGCCGACTGCCACTGTTGAATTTTGGGGTCTATGTTGGCCCAGAGAAAGCAGAGGACCTTCAGCCTGGTTCAGCGACTTTCGCAGACGTTCAGGCTGGCTGGTCCGAGAACGAATACGGCGAGGCCTTTGCCCGTGTGCACGATTATATCTGCGCGGGCGATATCTATCAGGCCAATCTGACCTTTCCTTTGTCAGCGTCAGCACAAGGCAACAGCGAGGCTATCTATCAGGCTCTGTGTGATATTCAGCCAGTGCGATACGGCGCCTTAGTGACTGAGGAAGGGCGGCCGGATGTGTTGTCGCGTTCACCTGAGCTGTTTTTCAAAACCACACCTGACGGTCGGATCGAAACCCGGCCCATGAAGGGAACCCAGCCGCGCAGCGAGGATGCGACTGAGGATGCACGCCGTCGCTATTTCCTGCAAACCGATGAAAAGAACCGTGCTGAAAACCTGATGATCGTGGATCTGTTGCGCAATGACATCTCGCGCATTTGCGAGGCGGGTAGTGTTGAGGTGCCCGAACTCTTTGCAATTGAAAGCTTTGAAACCGTGCACCAGATGACATCCCTTGTGGCCGGGAAAATGCAAGCGGGCACCGGTCTGCCCGATATCCTGCAAGCGTTGTTTCCGTGCGGGTCAATCACGGGTGCCCCAAAGCTGCGCGCGATGGAGATCATTGACGAACTGGAATACCAGGCCCGCGACATCTATTGCGGGACCATTGGTTGGGCTGCGCCGGACGGGAATGCAGAATTCAATGTGGCCATTCGAACGCTGATGATCGAGAATGATCAAGTGGCGTTCAATGTGGGTGGCGGCGTGGTCTACGACAGTACCGCCGAGAGCGAATACGAGGAAGCGCTATGGAAAACCCGCTTTGCCCGCCGTCTGACCGGAACTTCAGACTGATCGAAACCTTCGGTTACGTGCCGGGGCAGGGCTGTGCCCGGCTGGATCGACATTTGGCGCGCATGGCGCGTTCGGCTGAGGTTTTGAATATCCCGTTTGACGTCAGTGAGGCGCGTGAAGTTGCAGACGGCCTATCGGATGATCGGGCGCTCAGGTGTCGCATGACATTGGATCGCGACGGGCAACTTGACCTTATGACCTTTGCTCTGGGTATGGCGCCGTCGCAAGCGTGGCGCTTGGCTATTTCGCCGGAACGGTTAAACAGCGGTGACCTGTGGTTGTCCCATAAGACCACGCAGCGCGCCCTTTACGATCAAACCCGTGTCCAGCTGCCTGATGGTGTGGATGAGGTGATCTTTCTCAATGAACGAGATGAGCTGTGCGAGGGGACAATCACCAACGTCTTCGTCAAAACGGCAGAAGGCGCATTTGTCACGCCACCGCTAACGTCTGGGTTGCTGCCGGGAATCCTACGAGAAACCGAACTGGCTAGTGGCCGCTATGCCGAGCGAGTCGTCTCTGTCCAAGACCTGCAAAAGGCGCGCAACATTTGGGTGGGGAACTCACTACGGGGCATGATCCCAGCAATGTTGACCTAATTACTCGGCCGCTTTTAGCTGCTCTTCGCCTTTCGCCGGGTACAAGTAGTCCCGTGTCAGAGGCACCGCATCCTGCTTTGGCGACAGCTGAAACTGGAACACCACCTGCCGCCCCATGCGGAATGTCATTTCGCTAGCAATAAGATAATACCGCCACATCCGGCAGAACCGTTCGTCATAAAGCGCGCGGGCCGTGTCGATGTTGGCTTCAAACCGTTTCTGCCAGTGGCGGAGTGTTTCAGCGTAGTGGAGCCGCCAAATCTCTACATCGATTGCATAGAGATCGGTCGACTCAATCGCGCGGGCCGTTTCTGACAGGGCAGGCACATAACCCCCAGGAAAAATGTATTTGGTAATCCAAGGACTGCTGGTGCCCGGAGGCTCCGACCGGCCAATGGTATGGATCAAGGCCACGCCATTCTCTGTCAGACGCTCGCGAACGGTGCGAAAGTATTCTGCATAATGCGGCGCGCCCACATGTTCGAACATGCCAACCGAGACAATCCTGTCAAACTGCCCATCGATATGACGGTAATCCATCAATTCAAAATGGGCTTGGGCCTCCAGTCCTGCATTCTTGGCACGTTGGTTGGCCATTTGGTGCTGTTCTCTTGACAGAGTCACACCCACCACCTGTGCGCCGTAATCACGTGCTAGCGTCAACCCCATGCCGCCCCAGCCGCAGCCAATGTCCAGCACACGCATCCCCGGCTCAATTCGAAGTTTGCGGGCGATGTGGTGTTTCTTGGCATTTTGCGCCTGCTCCAATGTCAAGTTGGGGGAGGAGAAATAGGCGCAGGAATACTGCCGGTCTTCATCCAAAAATAGATCGTACAAAGCGCCGGACAGGTCATAGTGATGCGCCACATTGGCTTGAGCTTTGGCCGCCGGATTAAATTGATGAAGGTTTCGCAATATGTGACGCCCAAACACCAAAGGTTTGCGAAACCACGGTTGACCTTGCAGGGACATGTTGGAAATTGCCAAACTTAGGAACCCGCGCAAATTGTCGTCTTCGATCGTCAAACGACCATCCATGTAGGCCTCGCCCACGGCCAGATCGGGTGACATGATAACTTTGCGGGGCAGGGATGGATCATGAAAGGTCAGCGCGATATGAGGCGCAGCACCATCGCCAAAGCGCATCACTGTGCCATCGGCCAATGTCAGTTTCAATTCTCCGTGGCGGAACATATGCGTTAGCATCCCGCCAAGTGCTTTGGTCCACATGCTTCATCTCCAAATTTCGGCGGTAAATCTGCCTACTCACCCGGTGATGTACGTTCTTCAAAGCTGCTCGAATGTATTCCTATAATGCGATTACGGCAGGTATTTTCGACCAAAAAATCGACTCTGTAAATGTTTTTGCGATTTTGTGCCGAGTCATGTCCCCCGCACCCCTTGACTTTGACCCCCGGCCAAGGTGTATCGACGCCGATCACATAAGCGCCCTGACACGGGGCCGGAAAGGGCATCATGCACGCATATCGCAGCCATACATGCGCAGAGTTGAACAAATCCAATGTCGGGCAGACCGTCCGCCTGTCGGGCTGGGTGCACCGCATCCGCGACCACGGCGGTGTCTTGTTCATCGACTTGCGCGATCACTATGGCGTAACGCAGGTATTGTGTGACCCCGATAGCCCTGTTTTTGCTGAGGTTGAAAAAGTTCGTTCCGAATGGTGCATTCGCATTGATGGCGAGGTTAAGGCGCGTGACGAAAGCCTAGTGAACGCCAAGCTGCCAACTGGTGAGGTTGAAGTTTTTGTGCGTGATCTTGAGGTTCTGGGCAGCTCTGAAGAGCTTCCTTTGATCGTGTTCGGCGATCAAGAATATCCCGAAGAAACTCGTCTGCGCTATCGCTATCTTGACCTGCGTCGCGATGTGATGCAGCGCAACATGACCATGCGTTCGGATGTGGTTGCTTCGATCCGTCGCCGGATGTGGGATATCAACTTCCGCGAATACCAAACGCCGATCATCACTGCATCCAGCCCCGAAGGAGCGCGTGACTTCCTCGTGCCGTCGCGCCTGCATCCCGGCAAGTTCTATGCTCTGCCGCAGGCCCCGCAGCAGTTCAAGCAGCTGATCATGGTGTCGGGTTTTGACAAGTATTTCCAGATCGCGCCGTGCTTCCGTGATGAAGACCCGCGTGCTGACCGCTCGCCCACCGACTTCTATCAGCTCGATCTTGAGATGTCGTTTGTTGAGCAGCAGGATGTCTTCGACACCATCAAGCCCGTTCTAGCAGGCATTTTCGAAGAATTCGGTGGTGGTCGCCCGGTTGATCAGGACTGGCCGCAAATCTCGTACCGTGATGCGGCGCTGTGGTATGGTACCGACAAGCCCGACCTGCGCAACCCGATTAAAATGCAAGTGGTTTCAGATCACTTCCGTGGTTCAGGATTTGCAATCTTTGCCAAGCTGCTGGAGCAGGAGGGTACGGAAATTCGCGCCATTCCAGCCCCCAAAGGTGGCTCACGCAAGTTCTGCGACCGTATGAATGCTTTCGCGCAAAAAGAAGGCCTGCCTGGTATGGGCTATATCTTCTGGCGGGATCAAGGCGAGGGCATGGAAGCGGCAGGTCCACTGGCCAAAAACATTGGCCCAGAGCGTACTGAAGCCATCCGTCAGCAACTAGGTCTTGGTGTTGGCGACGCGGCCTTCTTCCTTGGTGGTAAGCCAAAAGCCTTTGAAACGATCGCTGGCAAAGCCCGTGTTGCGATCGGCGAGGAGCTGGGCTTGACCGACAAAGATCGCTTTGCCTTTGCCTGGATTGTGGATTTCCCGATTTACGAGCAAGACGACGAATCTGGCAAGATTGACTTTGAGCACAATCCGTTCTCGATGCCGCAGGGTGGCATGGAAGCCCTCGAAGGCAATCCGCTGGACGTTCTAGGATACCAGTATGACCTTTCATGCAACGGTTATGAACTGGTCTCAGGCGCGATCCGGAACCACCGCCCTGAAATCATGTTCAAGGCCTTTGAAATCGCGGGTTACGGCAAGGAAGAGGTTGAAAAGCGCTTTGGCGGTATGGTCAACGCCTTCCAATATGGCGCCCCACCACACGGTGGTTGTGCTGCGGGCATCGACCGTATCGTCATGCTGTTGGCAGATGAAGCCAACATTCGCGAGGTCATCATGTTCCCGATGAACCAACGTGCCGAAGATCTGATGATGGCTGCGCCATCCGAGCCGACACCGGATCAGCTGATGGAATTGAACCTGCGCGTCATTCCTCAGGATTAAACTACTTACGCATTTCCCTCTGTCTGGCTAGCAGGCAGAGGGATCAAAACGCCGCCGTTTGGTCCATGCGGTGCTGCAACATTCCCAAAACCTCTCTGACGATACTGCGCGGAACGTAGCCCTGCGATGTCGCCCGCGACAAGTTTTTGGCGGCTTTTTCCAACCTCATGTCCCCTGCAGATGTCGCAACGCTTCGCAAAAACTGCGTGACATATTCCAGAGATGTGTCGTCTTGTTGCGCTTCCAGCAATGTCGCTGCATGTGACATATCATCCTGATATGCGATCTGGTCCGGCTCGATGGATTGGCTTCCGACTTCTTGCAAGCCTGTGACCTGTGCAGAAGAATCCAAATGAGACAGGATAGTCGTTTGAAAATACGCAAGGTTTACCAAGGGCTTCGCAACAAACCCATCAGCCCCGGCGTTCGTTGTTGCTTCTTGCTGGGCGTCATCGCCGCTCATCCCGAGCAAGACGTTGACCCTCGGGCGTGCCGCGTGCAGATCTTTGATCAACTCCAAACCAGATCCGTCCGGTAAACCCACATCAATGATCACCACGGATGGTCGGTAGACTTTGAGGTGCTTGCGGGCTGAACAAAGGCAGTCGGCGCGGCGAATGCGTGCGCCACTGCGCAGGCACATCAACCGCATGGCATCGCTGGCAAACTTGCTATCTTCGACCACCAATACAGTGAGCCCCAGCAATGGATGCTTACGCGTTGGATTGCGCTTCAAAATCAGGTCTTCCATGATCCGTCCTCCATGTGGTTGCCTGATCACGCTAAGTTGTCATGGTGAATGATCTGTTAATTGCAGGGATGCGGCGCCCTGTCGCTTGCCAGACGGGCAATCGCACCCCATAACACAGGCAAACAGATGAACTAGGAGCGATAGGATGATCGGACGCCTAAACCACGTTGCCATTGCTGTGCCAGATCTTGAGGCCGCAGCAGATCAGTATCGGAATGCGCTGGGGGCCAATGTCGGCGCACCTCAGGATGAGCCAGACCACGGCGTCACCGTGATCTTCATTGAACTGCCGAATACCAAAATCGAATTGCTCTATCCCTTGGGTGATGACAGCCCGATCAATGGCTTTCTGGAAAAGAACCCCTCTGGTGGCATTCACCATGTCTGTTACGAGGTTGATGACATCATTGCAGCCCGTGATCACCTGAAAGAAACTGGCGCACGTGTTTTGGGCAGTGGTGAGCCAAAGATTGGCGCCCATGGCAAACCCGTGCTGTTCCTGCACCCGAAGGACTTCAACGGTTGTCTGGTTGAGCTGGAGCAGGTCTGATGGGTGTCGCTTCGGGGATCGTTCTGTATCTGGTGATCTGGTTCATGACGTTCCTGACCGTCATCCCGATCCGGATTCAAACCCAAGGCGAGGCTGGTGATGTGATACCCGGGACCCATGCCGGGTCACCGGAAAAGCACCACCTGAAGAAAAAGGCCTGGATCACCACGGGCATCGCAACAGTGCTGTGGGTGATTGTCGCTGGTATCATCATCTCTGGTGTAATCAGTGTTCGTGACATTGATATGTTCAATCGGATGGGGCCTGCGAGTTAATCGCAATATATGCCAGAGCAGTAATTTGCTCTGGCATATATCGAGATAATTCTCGAATTACTGAATCTTAACAAACTCGCGAGGCTTCTAACTTTTGTTTGGGGCTAGACCGGTTTATGACCTTCCTGCCCTCACTGGTTTAGTAAGCGATCGATCTATCCGCTCTCTGAGTTGAATGCTCTCAAACGGTTGGCCCTGCCTAACCGCGCAGATTTGGTGGAAATTTAAGCAAATTTGCGAAAATCGCCGTCTCAATGTATTCTTTAGTCCGCTTTGACGAAGAAGCAATTTTGTAGATTTTTTTTGTGGGGGGCAGAAATGCGTAAGGATTATGGGTTCGATAAAGGCAGCAATAAAGGCAGCAATGGCTCAAGCTATCTAGTCGGCGATTCTGGAGACAACGAGATACTTGGCGGTAATGGTCATGATACCATCAAGGGCCTTTTGGGCGATGACACTCTGTTTGGAGAGAATGGAAAGGATGAGCTGCACGGCGGAGGCGGTGACGACGAAGCTTATGGCGGCAATGGCAAAGATCGCGTCTATGGCGGCGATGGAGATGACTTTCTATCCGGCGGCAATGGCAAGGACACTCTGATCGGGGGGGACGGATCTGATACACTTGATGGCGGCAATGGAAAGGATGTGCTGAACGGAGGGGATGGTGTAGACTTTGTAAGTTTTAAAACTTCGAAATCAGGTGTTTGGATCGATCTTTTGAATTCCTATCAAAGCTCTGGTCAGCACAAAGGTGACATCTATATTTCCATAGAAGGCATTATCGGTTCGAACTTCAATGATACGTTAAAGGGCAATGGATTAGACAATATCCTGCGAGGATGTGATGGCGATGACAAGATTTTTGGGCGCGGCGGGAATGACACTCTTTTAGGTGACCTTGGTGACGACACGCTAATAGGCGGCTACGGAAATGATATGCTGCAGGGCGGCGCAGGCAACGATACTCTGCACGGCAACATGGGACGCGACACTTTAGAAGGCGGCACTGGCTATGATCGCCTGTTTGGCGGTTACGGAAATGATATGCTGCAGGGAGGCGCAGGCAACGATACTCTGCACGGCAACATGGGAAGCGACACTTTAGAAGGCGGCACTGGCTATGATCTTCTGATTGGTGGCTATGGATATGATATGCTGCTGGGAGGCGCAGGCAACGATACTCTGCACGGCAACATGGGAAGCGACACTTTAGAAGGCGGCACTGGCTATGATCTTCTGATTGGTGGCTATGGATATGATATGCTGCTGGGAGGCGCAGACGACGATACTCTATACGGTAACATCGGAAAAGACACTTTAGACGGCGGTACCGGTGACGATAGTCTGATGGGCGGCAATGGATATGATATGCTGCTGGGAGGCGCAGACAACGATACTCTGCACGGTAACAAGGGAAGAGATACTTTAGACGGCGGTACCGGTGACGATAGTCTGATGGGCGGCAATGGATATGATATGCTGCTGGGAGGCGCAGACAATGATACTCTGCACGGTAACAAGGGAAGAGATACTTTAGACGGCGGTACCGGTGACGATAGTCTGATGGGCGGCAATGGATATGATATGCTGCTGGGAGGCGCAGACAACGATACTCTGCACGGCAACATGGGCAGCGACACTTTAGACGGCGGAACTGGCGATGATCGCCTAATGGGGGGCAAGGGGAAGGACACTTTAGATGGAGGAGCAGGCAACGATTCGATGTCAGGGGGCACGGGTGCAGATCACTTCATCTTTAATTCGGATCAAGATGTCGTTGAGGATTTTGAAGACGGGATTGATCAACTGATTATCGACAGCACAGCACTTGTCGGATCAATTATGACCTTAGAAGAACTCGAGGCTCTGTCATCAAGTTCTGGTTCAGATCTTACATTCGATTTCGGAAATGAAAATGAACTCGAAGTATTGGGGATTAGCAATTTCAGCGCTATTGGTGACGATATTTTGTTGGTTTGAGTTGGACGGTGTCGAGAAACGCTGATATTTGAATGGCTGTATTTCTTGCAATGCGGCCATACAGCTTGAAAGCTGGAGTTACGCGGCGTCCTCTCGTACCAACACGTGGAAAATGTGGGTAAAGGTTGCCGCGCCCAAGATGGGTATGATCAAGTTCACCAGCGGGATCGAAAGCGGCATTGCCATCAGGATGCCCGCCACCCAGATGGTGAGTAAATGCTTGCGGCGCAATTGCTTGGCCTTAATCCGGCCCACGCGTCGCATGGCGGTGATCTGAAAATACTCAGTGCCCAGAAGAAACCCGTTCAAACCCCAGAAGATAAACAGCGCGAAGGGCGGAAACAGCATGTAGATAAACAAGGCCACAATGTTCAGACCGATCAAGACGCCCAAAAAGTTCACCGTATCCTTCATCGCCTCCCAGAATGGTACCGGTGGCACCTCTGGCAGATTTGGGTAATGGCGCGCTTCAACCGCCTTGGCTACGTCTTCCAGAAAAAACGACGTGATCGCCGAGGCGACAGGCACCATCAGGAACACCGACAGCCCGAGCATCAGGAACACGCTGCCCCAACTCACCAGATCGCTGATCCAAGTCACCCCACCCAAAAGGGGCAATGTTGTTGTATCGCCCAAAAACCATTGGGCAGCGGTCAGAAAGACCGCATAAACACCGATCAACAGGGCAATCGTTAGCCCCACACCGATGAGCAGGACGCGCCGGAAGCGGTGATCGCCCATTTGCCCCAGTGCCTTGAAAAAGGCGGAAAAGATTACGCCGACATCCATGAGGTGATCTCATCCAGATTGGGCCGTGGACGTTCCGGTGGTATCGAGGTCTCGGTGCCCAGATGAATAAACCCTGCAACGCGCTCGTTTTCCTTCAACCCAAGTCCAACCTCAACAAAACCACGATCATGCGAGGCCCAGCCGCTGAGCCAATTTGCCCCCCAGCCCGACGCAAGTGCTGCATTCAATAGCGATAGGCAAACCGCCCCGGCGGAATAGGTCTGCTCGATTCCGGGAACCTTCTCTGAAGTTTTTTGTATTTCGACAACCGCAACGGCCAGATCGGCGTTCGCAAATTGGAGGCGGGCCTTTTCAATATCAGATTCGGATTTCTCCAAGGTTGAACCACGGCTTACAACCAGATTGGAAAGCCGGCGCAAGGCGGCATCTTCCAAAACAATAAACCGCCATGGCTCAAGCTTGCCATGGTCTGGTGTACGTGCACCAGCGGATAAGATTGGGATCAATTCTTCCTGATTTGGAATGGGCAAACCCAAGGTTTTTGCGGGACGTGAACGGCGGGAATGTAAAAACTCCAGAGCAGCGGGGTTTGGATCAGGCATTGCCGTTCCTTTTCAAATTGATAGCCGGTTCTACATGTCGGGGGTGCTGCGGCATTCGTCAACCCTGCCACTTCATGAAATATCGAATGGCAACAGGGTGGCTTATCTAACGGTTAGGGTAGATTTGATCAGATCTCACAAACGCGATTTATGGATGTCGGTCAGATCACGAGTGGTGAACTGGCTGTGAGAGCAATGTCACACGCACAATTTCGCTGCAATTGAATCTTTGTAATTCAGGCGGAGGTCATCCGAGCGGCTTCAATTGAAGCTACTGGATTGTGTCCGATGAACCAAACTGACGTGGGAGGAATTCTGATGAAAAACACGATTGTGGTCCTTTTTTGCCGCTGCCATCGCAACTCCGGCAATTGCGAACACAATTTTCGACGCAGATTATGTGATCTACTGCGTCTCTGGATTTATCGGGGATGTCATCACGTTCGCCGTTGATCTGTCTGACAACACCTATGACATAACAACAAAAGGCTCCGAGAACAAAAGCGATTGTGGCGATTGCAGCCCGCCTGATGTGTCAGAATAAGGAGCTATATATATTAAGGCGTGGAGCCTCGAATTTCGGCTCTGCGTCATTCAGACGTATCTTCTAATGCGGAAGCCAACGCATAAACCCCTTCAGGAAGGTTCAGAGCTGCCCCCAAGTCACGCACCTGTGCCATAGATAGAGTGATTCTCTGCACTTGATCTGTACGCGGGTCGTATTGCTCTACCGTAATACATTCTTCAAAGGCGTTGATGACAACATCCTCTTTCAAGGGGCTGTCACTATCGTCAACCAATGTGACAATGGTCGAGTCAAACTCGTGTTCTATTGAAAACATATCTTTATCCTAGCGGCCCGGCATAAGTTTGCAAGCAACACGGCATCTACCATCGAAGGGCTGGTCGCGGGCTGCCGGCATGTTACAATAGGCAGAGTTGAATACGCGAGGATCTCCATGCGCTGGATTATTTTAATGAGTATGATCGGTCTAACGGGCTGTGTGTCGACCGTACAAACACAACAGCCTAAGCCTGCGCCCCAACAGGTGGCAAAGGCCCCGAAGCCAACCAAGCCAAACCGAGCACAGCAGCAGCAATTTGTGCAGATTGTGAAATCGGTTGAGCCGGTGGCAGAGCGCGAATGTCGTGCTCGAACCAAGGGTATGAATTGTGATTTCAAAATCGTAGTGGATGATCGCCCGAACCAACCGCCAAACGCCTTTCAGACGGTTGATAAATCCGGTCGTCCCATTCTGGCGTTCAATTTGGCACTGATCGCGCAAGTACGAAACAAAGATGAACTTGCCTTTGTGATGGGGCATGAGGCGGCGCACCACATTCGCGGACATTTGTCACGTCAGCAACAGAATGCTGCGGCCGGTGCCATCGTTGGGGCTGGAATCGCTGCCATTTTGGGTGTGAACACTTCCGGAATCGATGCCGCAACCGATGTAGGCGCATCTGTTGGCGCACGCAGTTATTCCAAGAATTATGAATTGGAAGCGGATGCATTGGGTACAATCATCACCCACAAGGCGGGATACAATCCCGTACGCGGTGCACAGTTCTTCAGCCAGTTGCCTGATCCGGGCAACCGTTTCCTTGGAACGCACCCACCTAACGCTCAGCGCATGCAGACGGTGCGTAAGGTGGCATCACAACTCTGATGCGCAAGATTCCGGGGGTGATCAGCGATCGCGGATCAAAATATGCCGTGTCCGGCGGGCCTGTGGCCAGCCGGATCGAAGTTGATCAGTTTCTGAAAACCCTCAAACGCGACAAGAAGTTTGCAAAGGCAACGCATAACACATGGGCGGTGCTTTTGGCGGATGGCACGGGGTTGAAGTCCGACGATG
Organism: Roseovarius albus; assembly: GCF_900172335.1. GTDB lineage: Bacteria > Pseudomonadota > Alphaproteobacteria > Rhodobacterales > Rhodobacteraceae > Roseovarius > Roseovarius albus. Next base: position 35,283 of record NZ_FWFX01000015.1, on the reverse strand, counting down.
GCGAAGCCGGGGCCGGGATGATTATTCTCAAGATGTTGGAACGCGAAAACGTCCGTGATCATGTCATCGTGGTGACTAGGTGGTATGGTGGGAAACACCTTGGAGGAGACCGGTTTCGCCATGTTCAGGAATGCGTTCGGACTTATCTTCTGTCTGAACCAACCTGAGAAACAGCTCGTCCGCGAGCGGGTCGATCATGACGGATCTTAACACCGCGCCACGAGGATTGATTGTTTCATTCCGCAGTCGTCTTGAGGTGACAGTGCTACATATGGCAAGCAAGCAGATCAGGGCGAGAACCGGCCAAATTTCAGCACCCTGGAAGCCACCGCTTTCGGTTTTCTGAAAAACCCACAGTGTTAAAAAAACGCTAACGATGAAACTCGCACGGGTCAGGAATAAAGCGGTGCCAAAAAAGAAGTGCCGTTGGAGACGGCGGTTAATAGAAGTATAAAACATGCCCGTATTGAAGCATCAATTGGTAAACAGATTATTTACAAAAATCAGATGTTTAGGTCTGATTCGAAAATGTTATTGGGTTAATGACCGTTAAGTTGACCCCATAGATCATATTCGCCAGCCTCGTCCACCGTGACAGATACGATATCTCCGACCGAAAGATATTTGGTGCCTTCATCAATGAAAAGGCAGCCATCAATCTCGGGGGCATCCGCCTTGGTGCGGCAGGTGGCTACGCCGTCTTCATCGATTTCATCGACGATGACTTCCATGGTTGTGCCAACCTTTTGCGCCAACTTGGCTTCGGAAATCGCCTGAGCTTTTTCCATGAAGCGTTCCCAGCGTTCTTGTTTGACCTCGGCTGGAACATGATCCGGCAGATCGTTTGAGCGTGCGCCGTCAACGTTTTCGTACTGAAAACAGCCAACGCGATCCAGCTGTGCTTCATCCATCCAATCGAGCAGAGTTTGGAACTCTTCCTCGGTTTCTCCCGGATAGCCTACAATGAAGGTTGATCGCAGCGTGATGTCTGGGCAATCCTGACGCCACGCTGCAATTTCATCCAGTGTTTTGGATGCCGCCGCCGGGCGCGCCATACGTCTCAAAGTATCGGTATGAGCATGTTGAAACGGGATATCCAGATAAGGCAGGATCAGCCCTTCGGCCATTAACGGGATCAGCTTACGCACATGCGGGTAGGGGTAGACATAGTGCAAGCGCACCCAGGCCCCCAACTGTCCCAAATCGCGCGCCAAATCGGTGATATGTGCCCGGTGGCCGCGAACTTCGGCATGTTTGATATCAACACCATAGGCCGAGGTGTCCTGACTGATAACCAGTAATTCCTTAACGCCGCTGTCGACCAGTTTTTCCGCCTCACGCACCACCGCATGGGCCGGGCGGCTGGCCAGTTTGCCGCGCATATCCGGGATGATGCAAAACTTGCACTTGTGGTTGCAGCCTTCGGAAATCTTGAGATAGCTATAGTGGCGCGGTGTCAGTCTCACGCCGCTCGATGGCATCAGGTCAATGAACGGATCGGGGGCTGGTGGCACCGCCTGATGCACGGCATCCAGCACTTGTTCATACTGATGTGGCCCGGTGACGGCCAAAACCTTGGGGTGCGCGCCGGTGATGTACTCCGGTTCGGCGCCCAAACAGCCGGTAACGATCACCTTGCCGTTTTCTTGAATCGCCTCACCAATCGCTTCCAAGGACTCGGCCTTGGCTGAATCCAGAAACCCGCAGGTGTTCACAATCACTGCATCCGCGCCGGCGTATTCGGGTGAAATTCCATACCCTTCGGCGCGCAGGCGGGTCAGGATGCGTTCGCTGTCGACAAGTGCTTTGGGGCATCCAAGGGATACCATGCCAACAGAGGGCTGACCTTCCCGCAAGGTTTCACTAACCCTTGCGCGTGCCAAATCGGGGCGGAGCTGGGGCGGATTTGTACTCATGTGGCGCATATATCGTGTTGTGTGAGAACCCGAAAGGGAATTCCTATTGTTGCGGCGGGATTGCAGCCCTACATTTTAGCCAACGTAACAAGGGAGGGCGGCATGCGGTTTTTGCTTCGTTTGATAGGTTTATTGGTGATTGTTGCTGTGGTTGCTGTTGCGTCCCTGCTTTTGCTTCCTGGAGACCGTATTGCGCACATCGCAGCTGATAGAATTAGCGAAGCAACCGGTCGCAAGGTCAATCTAAGCGGTCAAACCAAAGTTACTTTTTTCCCTGTGCTTGGCGTGAGCACTGGGGCCGTCACTGTGGCCAACGCCGATTGGTCCGATGGGCCCCCTATGTTTCAAGCCGACAGCCTGAAAGTTGGTGTGACTGTCTCGGCGCTCTGGGGCGGAGATATTAAAATCACGGGTCTCGAGGCGGCGCGCCCACAAATTTACCTTGAACGGGCAAAAGACGGACGCGTGAATTGGGAACTGGGAGTGGAGGGTGTTGCGCCATCTGGCCAATCAGATGGCGGAGAGGCCGGACCCGCCCAATCTGCCCCACTGGCCCTGACACTGGACCGTGCGCTGATCACAAACGCAAGTTTGACTTACAAAGATGGTGCATCTGGAAATGTATTCCAGATGGAGAAGATGGATTTTGACTTGCGTTGGCCGGATTATGACGGGGTAGCCACTTTTGAGGCGATGCTACACCCTCAAGGGGATGCCGTTGAGATTTCCGGTAATCTAAACAAGGTGGGCGACTTTATCGCGGGAAAAATCTCGGAACTAGATTTTAAAGTTTCCGCCCCAGGCGGTGAAATTTCCTTTGCGGGTCGTGCCAGCACGGCGCCGCAATTGGCCGGGCAATTCGATGCAGATGTTAGTGATACATCGCGTTTTTTGACGGCCTTGAGTGGTACTGGTGTCGAAATTCCTCGCGGTTTAGGGCGTGCGATTTCAGCACAGGCAGGTTTAACCATTACTCAGGACATGCGCATCGCGTTGCGCGACACCTTGCTGACGTTGGACAATAACCAACTGACCGGGGCCGCCGATGTGAATTTGGGTGGCGCTAAACCGAAGATCAATATGCAGCTTCGGGCAGGAGCTCTCGATCTGACGGGGCTGAGTGCGAACAACGAATCTGCCTCATCGAGTGGAGGGGGTAGTGGCGAAAGTGGAAATCCAAAATCGTCAGGATGGAGCAAGGAGCCAATCGAAGTTGACGCATTGGGGCTGTTTGACGGTCAAATTGCGCTGACCGCTGACAGTATAGATCTGGGGGACTTTAAATTGGGTAACACCCGCACCATGGTCGCCCTTGACCGCTCGCGTATGGTGTTCGACCTTCGCGAACTGCAAGCCTATGACGGATCGATCACAGGGGAGTTTGTAATGAACAACCGCTCGGGTCTGTCTGTTGGGGGCAAGATGAACGTTGCGGGGTTGAATCTTGAAACCTTTCTGAGCGACGCCATTGACGTATCACGTCTTTCCGGCTCCGCTAACGGTAATATCAGTTTTTTGGGGGTGGGAAACTCCCTGTATGCTATCATGAACAGCCTCAAAGGGGAGGGGGCTTTGAGCACCGGGCGTGGCGTGATCAGCGGATTCGATTTGGACAAGCTGATGCGCTCGGGCAATGTAACCGGTGGGACGACAGTCTTTGATAGCATGAGCGCGAGTTTCACGATTAATAAGGGCAATCTTCAGAACAATGATTTGTTGATGAAACTCCCGCTGGCCAAAGCCGAAGGAAAAGGTCGCATAGGGTTGGGAGCACAAGACATCGACTATCTTTTCACTCCAATTCTGCTCGAAGGGGAGGCGCGCAAAGGCTTTGCGATCCCGGTAAGAATTCGCGGCCCATGGTCAAATCCGCGTATCAAACCGGATTTGGAAAAGGCAATTGATCTCAACTTTAAGGAAGAAAAGAAAAAAATTGAAAGCAAGGCGCAGGATGAGGTCAACCGTTTGTTAGAAGATGAGCTCGATGTCAAAGCAGAAGAAGGCGAGTCTATTGAAGACGCTGTTAAAAAGGGAATTGAAAAGGAAATTGGCAAAGAACTTCTGAAGTTGTTCGACTGATCCAGAAGACGCAAGAGTACAATTCCAAGTGACCTAAATCAGTTGGCCCAAATTCGCGGAGATACAGTATCGTCCAAGTTTGACGCAGGTTGTGATGAAATAACGGAAGGCATGAATTTTGCAAATCGGCCTGTTTTTCGTGCTCTTGACTGTTTGAGGTAGAGCAACGCTGGCCATCTTCAGAGGTGCAGGTTTTGCGTGTTCTCTGGTTTGGTCCAAAGTGTCTCTATCCAATGTTTGCTCTCCGACCAGATATTCAGTCCTGTCTCCGCATTCAATAATGTGTCCTTTAACGACTGAGGTTCCAACGAAACGACGAGCGATGCGTGTGTCACTGCGCCCACTGCCATCATCTCGTCGGGCTGAACCCCCAAAGCAGACAACATATCTTGGCTGACATCAACGACCACAATTTGAGTGCTGCCTGAAGGCATTGTGCGTGCGCTGGGCTTCAGTGCACTGATCGTCCCGGCTGATTTTTTAGGGGCGTCAACTTTATCCGAAAACTTGAAATGAACGGCATCACCAAGTTGCAGAGTTTGGGCGACTTCCTGTGGGACCGTGAAAATGGCCTGATGAGAAACTGCATCATTGCTCAGCAACGAAATAAGGGAGGTTTCGTGCAAAAAACTTTGTGACATGCCAATGTTGCGCACTCGAAGAATTTTACCTGTGACGGGTGATTGAAGGCGTGTTTTTTTGAGTATCTTTGCAAAATCGCAAGATGTCGCCGGTACTGCACGACTTCCTGTTCAAGCGTCTTTCCGCGAGTTAGAAGTTCACGTTGCTGTGAGGTATCTAAAGCAACCAATTCGAATTCAAGCTGTTCAAGCTGATGTGTCAGCCTCTCTTGTTCCAAGGCGAATTCTATTGCAGTCGCAGCCTTCTCTTCGATTTTACTTGTTAAGGAAAATGCCAATGTGGCACGGTGCTCCAACAGGCCCAATCGTGTTTTTTGGCGGTCGCGTATGGTTTTTAGCCGCTGCTGTTGCTGTATATTCTCTTGGTGTGTCAACTGACAATCTTTGATTGCTGCCCGCATCTGCAGCTGGCTTTCCGCATCCAGGTCATTTGGAAGGAAAGTCGTGAATTCTGCGGCCGTCGAGTCAAGAAGGCAGTGCCTCAGTGAAGAGCCTACCAAGATAGAGCGACGCAGATTCTTGATTTCCAATTCCATGAAATCCTGATCTAGCAAGGCAACTGTCTGCCCTTCAACGATTTCCTGACCAGGGGCAACGATGATCGATTTGATCGGAACCATCGCAGGCAGCTTCATCTCGACCTGATGTTCGAATGACCTGAGTTCTGCTTTGAATTCGCTTTGGATTGGTGCGGGTATATGTGAGATTGCCGTCAAGAGAGCCACGTATTTTTCACACAATGCGGAACAACATTATCTAAGGATGCGAAGGCACAAGTGGTTCAGTTGGCATCAGTTCTCGAGACGCGTCCAATGCGTCGAGCCTGCGTGAAGCTTGGGGGGCACTCAGACAGTAGCGGGGCCGCGGAGCTTAACAAGAAAATTTCAAAGTTACGTGCCGAGGCTGTGGCCGCTATCTTGAAGGGAAAGATGGACGATGTCACGCGCATTCAGGCTGTTGAAGGTGTTGGCGAAGCGCAGTTGCTCGAGGGATTTTCAGCAAGCTCACCTTACCACAGACGCGTGGCAATTCTGGCCCGTGATTGCGAATAGTAACTCTTCCAAAAAGTGGGCGATGAAGTCTCCGCAAGCGGTAATGATTCGCATGTGAAAGGGCGTTGCCACGATTTTCCCGCCCTTAAGTGCGGCCACCGGGGATACCAAGATAAAATGCTCGAATTTTCAATGAAAATTGCGAAACAGGGCCTTTGCCCCCGGTTTGCGCGCGATTCGTAGCAAAATTAAGATATTTTTAACGATCTCTTCACGCTGCACTGATGGATTTTTTCTATGGATGATCCCCAGGGCCTGGCGACCTTGCCGAGCTCCGAACAGGATCAAGAGGTTGTTTTGCCCGTTTCGACAAATTCCGATAATATGCTTCTGGTTGCGGCCGTTCGGGCCGGTACATACTTTTATGACCTTGAAGGGATGTCGGGGGACGAAACGATGGTTCTCGAAGAGGCTGGTGGGGAAGAGCTCAGTATTTACCTGATGGGCCCCCTGTCTGTAGTGGATGAGGGCGACCAGAATCTCACGCCCAAAAATCAAAAGTCAAAGGCAGCGCTCGCAATGTTGGCTTTGGCACCCCGAGGCTCTCGCTCTCGGGTGTGGTTGCGTGACAAACTCTGGAGCGACCGCAGCGAGGAACAGGCCTCGGCAAGCTTGCGGCAAGCGCTGTTGGATATTCGCAAATCATTGGGACCGGATCACAAAGACTTGCTGCATGCAGACAAATATTCGGTCACCTTGGACCTGTCTAAGGTTCATATCGATGTGCTTGATATAATAGATAAAATTGAAAAAGAGGGGGCCGAAGTCACCGTGAACGCTCAAGCGATTTCAGAGCATTTTCTCGAGGGTTTCGACATTTGCGATCCGGAGTTCGAAGAGTGGCTCACCTTGGAACGGCAAATATGGGATCGGCGATTTTCTGGACTGCAGTCCTCAGATGCAATGGCAACTGCACATGACTTACAATCGGATCTGATTCAGTTCGCCAATTTACCTCACGCTTCCCCCCCCGCGCCCGAGGCGGCTAAGGCCAACGGATCCGGATTTGCATTCCAATCAGGCAGCACACGCAATTGGGCCATTGGTTTGCAGGTTCTGGATCCAACAGGCGGCACTGGGGCTGCGGGTCCGTTTGCCATCCTGCTCGCTGATAAATTGACCCGAAATCTAAACGAAATGGGCCGGATCAAGACCTACCGCGCGTCGGAAAACAAGCTCACATCGTTTGCGCGTCTGGGAACATCGAACGTGACAATCCCTCTGGCTGTCCGCATTACCGAAATCGGCGTAATGCCAGATATTCGGCTGTCGCTTGAGCTGGTCACGGGCGATGATGATGTAACCATCTGGTCGGCCAGTCAGACATTCCGTGTAACAGATCTCAATCAACCCGGCAGCCCGATCCTGAATAGTCTGGTTTCGCGGGCGGTGATCGAAATTGGCAATAAGCTGCAAACATTCACTAACGATCTGCAGATGGTTGGAGCAGGACAACTGATCGAATGTGTCTATCAGATTTTTGGCCTATCTGCCCCGGACCTTGATCGAGCTGAGCAAACCTTATCAAAACTGTTGAAACAGAACCCAAGCGCGCAAGCCTACGCTTGGATGGCCTTTGCAAAGTCGTTTCAGGTGGGTCAGCGTTATTCGCAGGATTCAGCAGCGCAAATTTCCGAGGCGCATTATTACGCCACACGGGCATTGGAAGAGGATGAATTTGATCCCTTGGTGCTGTCCCTGGCAGCGCATATCCACTCATATCTGTTTTCCGAATACGACTTGGCGGCGTCGTTGTTCGAGCGCGCATTGATGGCTGATCCGGAGCAAACCATCGGGTGGGATCTTTATGCGATGCTACATGCGTATACCGGGCAGGTAGATCAGTCCTTAAAGATGGCCAACTGGGCGCAGCATCTGGGGTCTAACACGCCGATCAGCTATTACTTTGACACCACGAAATGCATCGCCGCGTCGCTCGCAGGGGATTACAAAGCCTCCATCGAGGCGGGCGAGCGCGCGTTGGTGCAGCGCCCAAAGTTTAATTCCATTCTTCGCTATCTGATTTCAAGCCATGCGCATTTGGGCAATGTTCAAATGGTTGAGGCACTGCGACAGCGCCTGATGGAAGTTGAGCCAGATTTTTCCGCTGAAGTGCTGCAAGGCTCGGGATACCCCGGATTGACAACCGAAGGCGGACGACATTTCTTGCTTGGCCTTCAAAAAGCAGGATTCGAGATCAAAAAGGAATAATTTAAGCAACTTTTGGGGGGAATATGTCCAAAGACCAATTAAACCAAGTGCATGAGTGCGATGACCTCGCCGATTTTTTAAATTCCAGTAAAATTTATGTGGGTCCCAACGGCCTGAAATTTGACGATGCCCGAGACGAGGGCGCAGTCATCAATGTTCAACAACGGTCCGGAGCGGCCGGGGCAGGGGCGGTCAGTTCAGTGCGTATGGTGCTGAATAAGAGCGCGTTGAACAAGTCCGCTCTAAACAAGAACAAAAACAAGAACAAAAATAAAAACAAGAATAAAAACAAAAATAAGAACAAGAACAAATTGCAGGCAGCCAGCGCGCAGGGTTCTACCGGTGCCTTGATGCCGACTGAGGCGTTCCTAAGCCTGCATCGCGCCGGTCTGGGTGATATGAATAAAAAGCTTCCCGGCGAATGGACATTGATCGACATTCCGCCGCCACCCGGTCCCGACATGAGCCGACTTGAGACCAAGCTGCTTTTGTCGATGCAAAACAACCTCAAAGAGCGGCAGATGCGCGTTCCTGATATCCTTCAGGAGGCGACCATGGATCTAAGCAATTTCACTCGCCCTTTGGGCATTGATGGCTTGGCCGGATTTGAAGAAACCGAAGCCTTGTTTTTGGAACTGCTCACCGTTTGTGAATATGTTGGGCTGTATTACAAAAGCACCTTCGGCCGCCTACGACCCAATCAGGTTGAGCCGCGCCTCAATCCGGTTCTGCCAAATCCGGCGCACGAGGCCTATCCAAGCAATCATTCTTTCCAGTGCCATTCGATCGCCTATGCATTCAACGTGATCCTGCCAGAACATCCCGCGACAAATATCCTGTCCGAGGCTGCCCTGAATGTGGCGCAAAACCGGGAGTGGGCGGGCTTGCATTATCCCAGCGATACCGAGGCAGGGCGACTTTTGGCGCGTAAATTTGCACCGCTCTTCGCCGAGGCTTTTGAAGATCGCTATCAAGCGGTTCAGCAAGAGTGGATTTGATTTGAGATTTTGAAAGACGAAGTATGATGAAAAAAAAATGTGACAAAAACGATCCGTCAAAGTCAGACTATTACTATCTTTGGCATCTGGTTTCCCTCGGGGTGGTGAGCCTCAAGAAGAACGGCAAGGACTTCAGCCATACGCTGTGGGACAAGCTGGAAAAAAAGGACTGCCTGACGCCGTCCAAAGTGTTGATGCTGGACGTGGGCTGCAGCTCTGATCATCCCAACCTCAAGGGGCGCGTGGATCGGGAGAATTCGATAGATTTTACCATCACCCCGTATGGGTCTCGTCTGCACAAAGGCGATGATCCCGGACCAGGCGACGAGAATTTCAAAGACCTCGATACCGAAGGTTTGGTACTTGAGCATCTGTCTGCAGATGATGACGCCTTGTTCGAAGAGGTGGTTCAGCACCTGAAAGCGTCAAAAGGCTACATGCGTAGCGCAGGCGATTCCGAAAAACTGTTCTCCTCACACGGTACGGCGATCACGGGTCTTGCTGTCGGCGGGCCGGAAATCACCGACAAGGAAGATGAGCCTACGCCCGGTGTCATACCCTATTTCGGTGTGGATCCGTTTTCGAAGCTGATTTCAATCCGCACTGGGTTCGATGATGATCCGCTACAGTTTGCGGCCGCCTTGCTTTATGCTTGGATGCTGAAACCTGATGTCATTATCATGCCACGCGGCCTACCTGACCCGAAGGCCTCTGCTCTGGAACCTTCAGATGACTTTCAGGCCGAGCTGCAAAGCTGGGCAAACCGCGAAGCGGCTGACCTTTTGCACCGGATCGAGTTGATGGAGGCCCATGCTGCCGGATTCGATCCAAAGGCATCGCAACCCTTTGACAGTAAAAAACGGCTTTGGGTGGTGGTTCGCGCGCTGTTCGTAGCGCTCAGCAAACACGTTCCCATCGTCTGTGCATCGGGCAACGAAGGCGAAAGTCAGATGTCCTATCCTGCAAGCCTTGCGACACGCGAAAATGGGATCATCTCCGTCGGGTCGGTCAGTGCGTTGGGGTACCGTTCTGGTTACTCCAACTATGGCGAGGGGCTGACACTCGTGGCTCCTTCGGATGACATGGAAGTCTTTAACCGCCATCAGCTACGCGGCAATGACAAACAGCTTAAAGAGTTCGAGTATCTTCTACCCGAAGGAGCTCTGGAAATCCCTTACAGCAAGCAGGCCCTGCTGGCGACCGATGTGCCTGGTCGTTTCGGCTATGATATCGGTGGCGATGTTGAGGATGGAGAAGATGACGACCAAACTGGGCTCTATACGCAGTTTGGCGGCACGTCAGGTGCCACGGCCTTGGTCGGCGGTGTAATTGCCCTGATCCGCCGCGCTGAACGACGCGAACTTTGTGAATGCAATGTGCGGGATGGATGCGACATCAAGGCTCTGCTGGTCGAAACCGCGCGCCGCGATATGCCAACACCCGATGGCGACATTAATCTGCACACCGACAGCATGAACCGCGAAGGAGAAGAAGCTCTGCCATTCGAATCGTTCTTTGGTGCAGGGTTGGTCGATGCCATGGCTGCCGTCAAAAAAGCGCTCAAGTGATTCGTCAATTTGCGTAAATATCCTGTTGCCACCGATCAAAAATCGGTGGCAATTTCACAAAATTTGGTATTTATTTATATTTAAATCAATAGATTGACGGAATTCAGCGGAACATTAACGCTAGATTTTCGGAACATTGATGCCCTTACGTCAATTTGTAGAGGTGTTCCAAATTGCTCGTCCGGCAAAGATATTTTTCATAGCAAGTTTGTTTTTATTATCCACTGGCGATTTGGAACACATCATCTCTCCCTGAGTACGGGCAGTCCCTATTGCAATCCGGTGTCCCGCCGGATTGCAAATTTCTTCTGCAAAGACGTAATTCGCTGCACATGTGCATCTATTGTTTGGTGTCTGCACGGAATTGACGCTAATGGTGGTTCCATTGCACGTAAGAATTCAAGTCAGGCGAGGGGCATGAGAGTATTCATCACCGGAACGGCGGGTTTCATTGGCTTCCATTTGGCAAAACTTTTGTTGGAAGAAGGTTGCACCGTTCATGGCTTTGACGGGATGACAGATTACTATGACGTCCGCCTAAAACAGCGGCGTCATCAGATTCTGCTTCAGCATCCAAACTTCTCTGCGACCGAAGCGCGCCTTGAAGATGTTGAAACGATTGACCGTGTTACCGATGCGTTTGAGCCTGAGATCATCGTACATCTCGCCGCGCAGGCCGGAGTGCGCTACAGCCTTGAAGCGCCGCGCGCTTATGTAGATGCGAATGTTGTGGGCACGTTCAACATCATGGAGGTGGCCCGGCGGCATCAGGTCAAACACCTACTGATGGCGTCGACGTCATCTGTCTATGGTGCCAATACAGAAATGCCCTATGCCGAGACGCACAAGGCCGACAGCCCGATGACGATATACGCCGCCACGAAAAAGGCGGGCGAAGCGATGGGCCATTCCTATGCGCATCTGTGGAATATCCCGACCACGATGTTCCGCTTTTTCACTGTTTATGGCCCCTGGGGGCGGCCTGACATGGCGCTGTTCAAGTTTGTCGATGCGATCCTCGAAGGGCGACCCATCGATGTCTACAACCATGGTGAGATGTATCGTGATTTCACCTACATCAACGATCTGGTGCATGGTTTGCGCTTGCTGATCGACAAAGCCCCGGAACGCCCTGAAGCACCCGAGGATATTCCCGACTGGGATAGCCTCTCGCCCGTCGCCCCGTACCGCATCGTCAACATTGGAAATTCGCAAACGGTCAAGCTGCTTGATTTTGTCGACACCATCGAGGCCGAGCTTGGCATACCCGCTAAACGCAATTTGATGGAAATGCAAAAAGGTGATGTGCCCGCCACCTGGGCCGATGCAACCTTGCTGCGAAACCTGACCGGTTATGCCCCGCAAACGGAAATAAAGGACGGTATTGCTCAGTTTGTGGCGTGGTTTCGCGACTATTACCAGAAATAGATGGTTGCCGGGCCGGTGCCAAGGGCGGTATAGGCTGCGCGGATGGGGAAGAACCCACCGTTCACCCCAGCTCAATTAACACGCGTTATCAACCGCCGACGCCCCGGACAAACAGGATACCCTCAAGGTGAAAAAGCTATTGCAGACTGGCCTCGCCAATCGTCTGGATCTGACCGGCATGAAGCGCAACCCGCAAGAGCCGTTTACAGCCGCCGGTATCCGAACAGAACTGCTGTCCGGCCTGACCGTTGCCCTTGCTCTCGTCCCCGAGGCCGTGGCCTTTGCCTTTGTCGCTGGGGTCCATCCGCTGGTTGGCCTTTATGCGGCTTTCCTTGTCGGCCTGATCACTGCGCTCTTTGGTGGCCGTCCGGGCATGATCTCCGGGGCCACCGGAGCGCTGGCCGTGGTCATGGTGGCCTTGGTGGCGGAACACGGCGTTGAATATCTGTTCGCCACCGTGGTGCTGATGGGCATCCTACAGGTCATCGCTGGAGTCATGCATTGGGGCAAATTTATCCGCCTTGTGCCGCATCCTGTAATGCTGGGCTTTGTCAACGGGCTGGCGATTGTGATTTTCCTTGCACAGCTGGGGCAATTCAAGGTGCCGGGCAGTATGGAAAACACCGGCCACGGGATGAGCGGTGGCGAATGGCTCAGCGGTGGGGCGCTTTACACCATGCTGGGTCTGGTTGCGCTGACGATGGCGATTATCTGGGTCATGCCACGCATAACCAAGGTTATTCCGGCCCCACTGGCGGGCATCGGCGTTGTCGCCGCCTTGGTGATTGGGTTTGGTTTGGAGGTCCCCCGCGTGGGCGATCTGGCGTCTATCGAGGGCGGCCTGCCCATGTTCCACATCCCAATGGTGCCTTTAAACTGGGAGACCTTTGAGATCATCCTGCCCTATGCCGTTATCTTGGCTGCCATTGGCTTGATTGAAAGCCTTCTGACACTCAACCTTGTCAGCGAAATGACTGGTAAACGCGGTGGCGCAAGTCAGGAATGCGTGGCGCAAGGTGCGGCCAACGTTGTCACCGGTTTCTTTGGTGGCATGGGCGGCTGTGCGATGATCGGTCAGTCGATGATCAACGTCAAATCCGGCGGTCGCACCCGTCTGGCAGGCACGGCAGCGGCTATCTTCCTGCTGATCTTCATCCTGTTTGCCTCGCCATTGATTGAACAAATCCCCCTAGCTGCCTTGGTCGGTGTGATGTTCATGGTGGTGATTGGGACATTCGCATGGAACTCACTCACCATCATGCGCAAGGTGCCACTAACCGATGCGCTGGTGATCATTTTGGTGACGGTTGTGACCGTGAAGTACGACCTTGCCATCGCCGTTGTCGTCGGTGTGATCGTTTCGGCACTGGCCTACGCCTGGAGCAACGCCACCCGCATCAACGCCGACACCGAAGAAACCGAAGATAAAAAGGTCTACCGCATCCAAGGCCCGCTGTTCTTTGGCTCTGCCGAAGGTTTCTCAGAACTCTTCGATCCCAAGGGCGACCCAGATTTGGTGATCGTCGACTTTGCCGGAAGCCGTGTTGCAGACCAATCGGCCCTTCAAGCAATTGAAGCCATTGCCCTGAAATACGAAACGGCCGGCAAACGCATCCAACTGCGCCACCTCAGCCGCGACTGCCACGGGTTGCTGAAAAAAGCCGGCCACCTGATGGTCGACAGCGCCGACGACCCGGACTACGAAATCGCGGTCGATTACGGTGTAAGAACCGGAATCTTAGGCGGACACTAAACCAAGAAGGGGCGCTAGAAGGCGCCCTTTTTTAAATTGTTGGACAATACCACATCTGACTGTTTAACAGAATTTAGATGGTCAAAACTATTGGCAGTCAAAAGCCCAAAATGGATATGCTCTATTTAAATAAGACCGCTCAACTCCAACGCCAAAATATTGGCGTAATTCTTTTTTATTTCACGAGTTAAATCATTGTTTCGGAGCCCAGCAACTTGAAACTAGTAATTGTAGTCGGTCTGATTAGTTTTTTTCATGTCTGCTGATGCGCACTGTTCCGCTTACAATCGCCGACAGAGCAAATTCACTCGAACACAACAATGAATTCGGTAAGATCTATCTACCACGAGCGACAGCTCTACTTTTCATTTTCTTTTTTTTTGACGTTTGTTGGGTTGAGTGCGTACCTTATTGTCGACTTTCATCTTTGTTCACCGGCTGTCTCGGATTGGGTGCTATGGCTTTTATTGGGTTGTGTCGTATTTTTTAGCTACTGCGTGTGGGGAACCTGGTTCGCATCCAAAAGTGAAGGCTCTGTGATTTGGGATGAGCGAGGAATAGAAGGGCCTTGTCGGTTTTTACCGATACCCTTTAGGTGTAACCGCAAGCAAATGCTGTGGCAGAACATAATGATTTATCAAGAGGTGGATCACGGTCTTGTAATAATTAGGTGTAAAGATGGATCAAAAATATATTGGGCCGACTACTTTATCGGAGCTGATTTTCTAAAAGCTGTTATCTATAACAAATGTCCTGACGTTGTGTTTAAATAAGCTGCTAAATTTAGGCCTAAATGGCAGCTTTGTCCGCAAAGCTGACTTTGTATCTCTGACTTGCTAGGGATAAACTGATTGAGTTATTCTAATCCGGCCGCTCCAAACTGAATGCCTCGCGCACCACCGTGTAATCCTTGTACCCCATCCGGGCAAGCGGGTTGAACGCGAGCACATCAAACGCGCCGTCTTTCAGGCAATCGTCGCGCATGTGCACGCCCTTCACCTCGCCAAACACCGTGTAATTGGATTGCCCAGGCAATTTCACAATCTGCGTTAGTTTGCATTCCAGCGCTGCCGGGGCTCCGGCAACGCGGGCGCAGGTAATGATCTCACACGCCACCTTCTCCAACCCGGCCAGCGCGAATTCATCCTCACCCTTGTCATACATCCCCGAACTCGCATTCATCGCATCCCGCATCGCATATTCCACGATGTTCACGCAAAACACGCCTGTCTCGCGAATGTTCGCCACGCTGTCCTTGGTCCCGTCCTGATCCGCCTTGGCCGAGGTCGAGGCAAACATCACCTGCGGCGGCTCATAGGCCACAGCATTAAAGAATGAGTAGGGGGCAAGATTGTCATTTCCTGCACTATCCCGTGATGAGATCCAGCCAATCGGCCGGGGCGTCACGATGGCGTTGAACGGGTTGTGCGGCAGGCCGTGGCCGTCCTTTGGCTGATAAAACATGCGTGCCCCTGTCAGAGTTGTTTGAACCCGGTCTACTCTCGTGTTAGCCCACGTGCCAGCAATTTCCCGATGAGGCGCGCGTGTTCAAACTGGCGGCAGAAACCGAGGACGACTGGTGGGAGGTCGAGGCCCTCTATGACCTGTGCTTTGCACCGGGGCGCGAGGCTTTGTCGTCTTACCGCCTGCGCGATGATATCTCGCCCGTGCCGCACCTCAGCATGGCCGCCCGCGACCCCGAGGGCATTCTGGCCGGCGCAATCCGCTATTGGCCCGTGCGCATTGGTGATCTGTCCGTTCTGCTGCTCGGCCCCGTCGCCGTACACCCAACCCACCAGGGCGAAGGTCTGGGCGGGTTCCTGATCCGTGAAAGTCTGGAAGTCGCCCGCGATCTGGGCTGGGAACGGGCCATGCTGGTGGGCGACGCGCCCTATTACAACCGCTTTGGTTTTGAGAAACTCAACGGTGTGATCATGCCGCCCCCCACCAACCCCGAACGGGTGCTGGGCTATGAGCTAATCAAGGGCGCTTGGGGTGGCATCACGGGGGAAGTCAACCGCGTGGCCTAAGATCGCCGCTGCTGATAGTTATTGACCGGTAAGAGAGTGCGGACATTCAATCTTAGAAGGCTAAGCTGTTGCTAGGTGAGGCAAATGGTACATTTGAAACGCCGCCATATAATGGCAGCTTCGGCGGTACTTCAGAAGGTGTTTATGGTTCATTATGCTCACTTTATGAATTTCGGCTTCCATACGTTTAGATTTGGATGGCCCGCATTTGCCCAGTTCTCTAGAGATTCAGAATAAGCGACAGTCATCAGTTTTGCCTCATCAGATTGTAAGCCTATTTGGAGTTCATTGATCGTAACTTGGACACTATTGTAAAAACTTAATGCCGCTTCTGTTGTTAGTTGCGGAATTTGAACTGCTTCCCCTCCTTCTCTGAAGAATATCTTTGTCCATTCATGCATTGAGGATTTCGCAGAAAAGTCAGGCGCTTTCTCGTTAAACTTTGTCAGAAGGACGTGGCATAACCCAGCGATTTGAAACAGCTTAGATGGGTCTTTAATCAGCGAATGAGAACGTTTTTCATCCTTATCTTCGCGGACCAATCTACGATAATCTAAATAGACCGCCGATTCTGGGTCCGCAATCAACGCATCAGCGTTTGCCACATCGCTCTTCATAGCGTTAAATTGGCCTGCTTTATAAGTCTTGGCCAGTTTGGATAGAATATCGCGATCACTGTAGTTTTCTATTATCTCAAGCAAAGACCAACACTTAAATACCTGATCACGGGTACGAAGCGGATATCCGGCCAGTGTCTGAAGCGATTGATCGCGGCAAATGCCAGAAGCTGCGCCAAGTTGACTGTCCGCGATGCAGGCTAATGAGTAGTACTTCGAAGCATTCGAGGCGTTTGCAACGACCCCTTCACCGTCAGCGTACTGCCGTGCCATATAATAGCAACTATCACCTACACCATTTTTGCAAGCGAGATCAAAATATTCTGGCGCTCGCGACCGCCCGCCAGCCGAAAAATCTCCAGAATAAAAAAGAGTCAATCCAGCTTCGTGGCAACCCGCGAAAAAATCCAATGAACACGCGCGGGCGTAGTTTTCAAAAATTGTTTGGCCGTCAAATTCGACACCACCCAATTTGGTCTTGTGAGCACTAGCAACTTCATAGCATGATTCAGCATCATTGAGAGCACATCCGCTATGAAAGTTTTTGTATGCTGCAACTGCATCAATTGGAAGCCCCTCACCAGATAAGCGTAATGTGGCTGCTTTTCTGCAGGATCTAGAATCTTCACCGTCACAAGCTTGTTCAAAATAATTGACGGCTTGTCTTGCATTTACATCGGATCCTTGCCCTCTTTGATACCAGTCACCAGCTATACTGCATCCGTTAACTTCGCCTCCTTCGCAAGCTTTCTCGATGTACGAGAGCCCTTTTACTGGATCGTGTTCGCCAGCTGACCCCACTGAGAGCTTCATACCAGCGGGAACGCAGGACTTTGCGGCTCCGTTTTCACAACCCTTGACATAATAGGAGAGTGCTTTCTCAATATCCTTTTTAGCGCCAATACCTCTATCAAGTCGATATGCTGCATAGTAACAAGCGTTCCAGTTTTCGTAGTCGCAAGCTAAGGAGTAATATTTGGTTTCTTTACTAGTATCCGCCTCTACCCCATTCCCTTGGCCGTATAAAATAGCGGCATATGCGCAGGAACTACCATCCCGCTTGGCGCAACCCTGATCAAAAAGTCTGAATGCATGTTGAGCATCTTTCTCAAGAATCTGAACCCCTGCTTTATAGCAGGCTGAAGAATGCCCAAACTCACACGCCTTAGCATACAGCTTTGTTGCGCGAGATATATCTTTTTGCACACCATTACCCGAATCGTGCATCCACGCTAAAAAGTTGCATGCTTGAGAATCGCGAAATGTACATCCAGTTTCGAACCAGAAAATAGCTTGTGTGGCATCCTTGAAAGTTCCACGGCCATTAAACGACTGCCATCCAGCCCAATAGCATCCATAACCTGGGCGTACTGAACAGGCATTCGAAAAAATTGAATACGCCGCTGCCTCGTCTGTTTCGAAGACAAGTCTACCCAAGTTGGTGCAGCCTATAACAGCTCCCTTCTTGCAAGCTGCCTGATATAGTTCTTCGGCCTTTTCGAGATCCTTTTGAGTATTGCCAAAGCCATTTTGATAGATCAGCCCTAATCCATTGTCTGCCAACGCAAAGCCCTGCGATTGGGACTTTGTGAGCCACGGTAATGACTTATCGTATTCACCTGCTGCCATCAAAGCCCGTGCGTAGGTAAACCAAATGCTCGGCGCATTCGCATCACTGTTTGTCAAAGTACTTGCAATGTGCCCACAAACAGAGATTGCTTCAGTCACATCGATTTCTGAAAATTGAACCCCCGGGAGGCCTTCGGGTAGATTTGGATCAAGATCTATACCAGCTAAACTGAAACATTGTTCTGTGTCGCCAGCCTGTGCATAAGATGCGTTTGGAAACAGAGCGAGCACACCGGATACGAAAAAAGCTAAAAGAAATTTAAAGAACATTGGAACCCTCAAATCAAGATATGCTAAGTACATTGCCGAAAAATAGCCGAGCTGGCTACCCTGAGGTTCCCGCCAAACACACGAAGTACCGTCTAATTTAACTACTAAGAAAGAAGCCGTCTGATTTAGTGCCTTCATAGGTACGCAAAATGATCACGATACGCTTCGCAAACTCCTCGGTGTACAGCCAAACTCGGCCTTGAACGCGCGCGTCATGGCGCTGGCGTTTTCGTATCCGCAGCGATAGGCCACCTCCAAAATCGGTTGCTCTGTTTCCACCACCAGCTTGCGCGCCAAATTCAGGCGTAACCGCCGATAGACGGTCTGCGGCGTTGTCCCCAGCTCACTGCGAATGCGTCGCTCCAATGATTTCTGTGTGCATCCCGCACGTTTGGCCAGCTGCGCCAAGGGCAGTGGTGCCTCCAGATTCTCGGTCATCAGCGCCAGCGCCCGGTCTACGAACTTGTCCCGCGTCGTGCGGTATTCACTATGCGTGCCGCTAGGCCGGTTCGACATAAACAGTTGCGAGACCTCGATGGCCAGCAACTGCCCCTGATCGCGCCCGATCAGATGCATCACCAGATCAAACGCCGCCATTGCCCCCGAACAGGTGATGCGATTCTGGTCAATGACATAACGCTCCCGCACCGTCTCAATCTCGGGAAAGGCCTCAGAAAAGCTCTCCAACTCCTCCCAATGGATTGTTGCCCTGACCTCATCCAGCAGCCCCGCCCGCGCCAACAGCCAGCTGCCGGTATCCAGTGCCGCCATGTGCTCATACCGCCCTGCCGCTGCCCGCAGGTGCTTGGTCACGCCCCAACCGGTGATCTCGCGAAATCCATAGGAGGGCATCACCAGCAGCATCGTACCTGAGGTATCAGGCAGGGCCCCGTGTGGTGTCACCTGCAAGCCGCTGGAACTGGTCGCTGTCGCCCCATCCAAGGTCACATAGCGCCAGTCATAGAGATCCCGACCCGAGATCATGTTCGCTGCCCTGAGCGGCTCAATCGCATTGGCCAGACAGTGGTTGGAAAACCCGTCAAACAGCAGAACATCATAGGTCTGCATCGGAGTATTCATTTTTTGCCAATCTTGCATGATCTGCGCCCAATTCTGCACGCCATGCTTATGCAGGATGGCCTTTGTTTGATCAACCACCCTGTTAGGAGCCCCGCCATGCACTTTGGTCTGTCCGACGAACAAGAGATGATCGTCTCCACCGTTCGCAGCTTTGTTGAAAACGAAATCTACCCTCACGAGGCCGAGGTCGAACGCACCGGTCAGGTGCCGCATGAGTTGGGCCAAGAGATCAAGCAAAAATGTATCGATCTGGGCTTCTACGCTTGCAACTTCCCCGAGGAAGTCGGCGGTGCGGGCCTCAGCCATGTGGATTTCACGCTTGTGGAACGCGAGTTGGGCCGTGGTTCCATGGCGTTGACCCACTTCTTTGGCCGCCCGCAAAACATCCTGATGGCCTGCAACGATGAACAGCGCGAGCGTTACCTTCTGCCCGCCGTGCGGGGCGAGCGGATGGATGCTCTGGCGATGACCGAACCTGATGCCGGCTCCGACGTGCGCGGCATGAAATGCTCTGCCGTCCGCGATGGTGGTGACTGGGTGATCAACGGTTCAAAACACTTCATCTCGGGCGCAGAGCACGCTGACTTCTTCATCGTTTTTGTCGCCACCGGGGTTGATGAAACACCCCGAGGCCCGAAAAAACGCATCACTACCTTCCTGGTGGATCGCGGCACGCCGGGGTTTGAGGTGCGCGATGGCTACAACTCGGTCAGCCACAAAGGCTACAAAAACTGCATCCTCTACTTTGACAACTGTCGCCTGCCAGACGCGCAGGTCTTGGGAGAGGTCGACGGCGGCTTTTCGGTCATGAACGAATGGCTCTATGCCACCCGTATCACCGTTGCCGCTTTCTCGGTCGGTCGTGCGCGCCGCTGCTTTGACTACGCCCTGAACTACGCGGCCGAGCGCAAGCAATTCGGCCAACCCATCGGTAAATTCCAAGGCGTCAGCTTCCAGATCGCCGATATGATTACTGAGATTGACGCCGCTGATTGGCTGACACTGGCCTCGGCCTGGCGTCTGGATCAGGGCCTGCCAGCGAACCGCGAGATCGCCTCGGCCAAGGTCTATGCCTCGGAAACATTGGCCAAAGTCACCGACACCACGCTGCAAATCTTTGGCGGCATGGGGTTGATGGATGACTTCCCAATCGAACGCTTCTGGCGTGATGCGCGTGTAGAACGCATCTGGGACGGCACGTCTGAAATCCAGCGCCACATCATTTCTCGTGATCTGCTCCGTCCTCTGGGGGCCTAAGATCACCTTTCCCCGGCGGTACGCCAGCATCTGACAGGGTATTCGCTCTCAGCCTGAAGGATGCCAGCAACCGCCGGGGCCATTTATACTCTCACCATCTGGCCGCGCATGACTAAAAACCTCAAACGCCTGTTCCAACCCAAATCCATCGCCATCATCGGGGGCGGGGCCTGGTGCGAACAGGTGATCAAACAATCGGTCCGCATGGACTTTGCCGGGCAGATCTGGCCTGTTCATCCAAAGTCCGAGGAGATCTCGGGCTTTAACGCGTTTAAATCGGTGCAAGACCTGCCCGAGGCCCCCGATGCCGTGTTCATCGGTGTCAACCGCCACGCCACGATTCAACTGATCGGCGAACTCTCAGAATTGGGGGCAGGTGGTGCCGTCTGCTTTGCTTCGGGGTTTTCTGAAGCCGTCGCCGAGGATGAAGCCGGCCACGATCTACAGGCCGAGCTGGTTGCCGCTGCCGGCGACATGCCCATCCTTGGCCCCAACTGCTATGGCTTTGTGAACGCCCTTGATGGCGCGCTGCTCTGGCCCGATCAACACGGTTGCCAGCGGGTGGACAAGGGCGTGGCGATCCTGACCCAAAGCTCCAACATTTCAATCAATCTCACCATGCAGCAACGTGGCTTGCCCATCGCTTATATGGTCACCTGCGGCAACATGGCCCAGACCACGCAGGCGCAGATCGCTTCGGCGCTGATCGATGACCCGCGTGTCACTGCCGTGGGCCTACATATCGAGGGTTTCAAAGACCTGCGCGATTGGGAGGTTTTGGCTCAAAAAGCCCACGCCAAGGGCGTGCCTCTGGTCGCCCTCAAGGTGGGTGCATCGGAACAGGCGCAACAGGCTACCGTTTCACACACTGCCTCCTTGGCAGGTAGCGACGCAGGCGCACAGGCCTTCCTTGACCGCCTTGGTATCCCGCGTCTGGGTGCTTTGCCCGACATGCTGGAAACGCTCAAACTACTGCACTGCTATGGCCCGCTGCCCGATGGCAAGATAGCCTCGATCAGCTGTTCAGGGGGCGAGGCGAGCCTGATCGCCGATATGGCCGTGGGCACCGGGCTCGACTTTCCAAAACTCACAGACCGCCAGAAAGCCGCCCTGCGCGCGGCACTCGGCCCGATGGTCGCGTTGAACAACCCGCTCGATTACCACACCTACATCTGGCGCGATCAGGATGCGATGGCGCAGGCATGGTCTGGCATGACCGGCGATGACATTTCGATGACCTTCTCCATCGTCGATTATCCCACCACCGACCCCATCGACTGGACCTGTGCCACCAATGCGGCGTTGAAAGTCCGCGCTGATACCGGCGCGCGCTTTGGCGTGGTCGCAACCCTGCCGGAACTGCTGCCCCAGGACGTGGCTCAACAACTGATGGAGGGCGGCGTCGTCCCGATCATGGGCCTGCGCGAGGTACTGTCGGCCACCAAAGCCGCCTCCAATATCGGTGTACCCTCCGCAGAACCCGTCACCATCCCCGGCGAGATCGGTGAGGCCCAACTGGTCAGCGAGGCCAACTCAAAGGCAGCCCTTGCCACACACGGTCTGCCCACCCCACAAAACCGCTCGGTCCGGGGCGAAGGTGAAGCCGCCCAAGCCTCGCAAGAGCTGCGCCCGCCATTCGCCATTAAGGGCGTCGGTCTCGCGCATAAATCAGAACACGCCGCTGTCCGCCTGGAGATCATGCCCGAGGATGTGGCCGCCACCGCCAAGGACATCGGCACCGGTGAGATCTTGATCGAGGAAATGATCACCGGCACCGTCGCTGAACTGTTGGTCGGCGTGGTCCGCGATCCGGCGCATGGCTACGTTCTAACCCTTGGGGCAGGGGGTGTGATGACCGAAATTCTACGCGATACCACATCGCTGCTTTTACCTGCCTCGGCCGACGACATCCGCGCGGCTTTGGGCAAGCTCAACATTGCCCCGTTGTTGGCGGGCTATCGTGGCAAACCCAGTGCTGACATGGACGCCATTGTAAACGCTGTCGACTCGGTGCAGGCCTACGTGCTTGCCAACACCGACACCGTCAGCGAAGTTGAAATCAACCCGCTTCTGTGCACCCCCGACCGGGCGGTTGCGGTAGATGCGCTTATCCGAAAGGCTTGAAAGATGAACCCGATTAAAACCCGCCGCGAAGGTGCCATTCTTGAGGTCAAACTGGACCGTCCCAAGGCCAATGCGATCGACCTGGAAACCAGCAAGATCATGGGTGATGTCTTTCTTGAATTCCGTGATGATCCGGAACTGCGCGTCGCCATTCTGACTGGTGGCGGCGAAAAGTTCTTCTGCCCCGGTTGGGATTTGAAGGCCGCCGCTGACGGCGATGCGGTTGACGGCGACTATGGTGTCGGTGGCTTCGGCGGGTTGCAGGAAATGCGTGACATGAACAAGCCGGTGATCGCAGCGGTGAATGGTATCGCCTGTGGTGGTGGTCTGGAACTGGCAATATCCGCTGACATCATCTTGGCCGCAGAACATGCCACCTTCGCCCTGCCTGAAATCCGCTCTGGCACTGTCGCTGACGCTGCCAGCGTCAAGCTGCCAAAACGTATCCCGTATCACATCGCCATGGAGCTGCTGCTCACCGGCCGTTGGTTCGACGTTCAGGAGGCCAACCGTTGGGGCCTCGTAAACGAAATCCTGCCGGCCGATCAACTGATGGACCGCGCGTGGGAGCTGGCCCGTCTGCTCGCCTCCGGCCCGCCGCTGGTCTATGCCGCGATCAAAGAGGTGGTGCGCGACGCTGAAGATTCCAAATTCCAAGATACCATGAACCGCATCACCAAAAGCCAACTGCCCACGGTCGAAAAACTATATCGCTCCGAGGATCAGCTCGAAGGTGCCCGGGCCTTCGCCGAAAAACGCGACCCGGTCTGGAAGGGCAAGTAATATCAAAGCCCTGCGCCCATCCACGGGCGCGGGGCATCACTTCCGTAATATCCGATCTGTCAGGTTCAATCGCTGCGCAATGATCGGCTTCAGCGCCGCCGCCAGATCCGCATCCTGCGCACTCAATTGCTCCAATTCATCCAGTCGATTGGTTGCCACCAGTTGCAGCGCATCCATTCGCACCGCACCGCTTTCCCCGCGCGGCAGCGCGGCCACCGTCTGCACCAGTTCCGGTGCCGGTTCGGGCAAGAGCTCCCCTAACTCAGCCGCGGAAAGCTCGGTTTCGACAAAGACATACAGCCCCACGCCCTTGGCAGGCAGAGCATAGGTGCAGAGCGCCAGATCAGTCACCCCGGCATGTCCACGCAACGCCGCCTCCAACGCCGGACCATCGCGTTCAATCCGATCCTCGGTGCCCTCACCATCCGACCAGTTCATCAGTTTGCGAGTGATGAAGTTGTAAAGTTTCTTGCCCGTCGCCATCCAGATCCGCGCGGGCAGCGCCTTTTGCGCCAGCATCCGTTCCTCAGATGCGGTCAGCAATTCCGGTGCATATGCGCGCTTTTGCTTCAGCAGATGCCTCAGATCCTCGCGCGCCAGCACCCGCAACATCTTGCTGTTCTTGCGATGCACAGAGGCTAGTTGGAAATCAATCACCGCCGCACGGCCATCATGTGTCATCAGCCAGTTCTGCGGTTTGGCGATGTCATTATGCGCCACACCCGCCCGGCGCATCTCGCGCAGCAGGCGTTTGGCGTCTTTGTAGAACGCTGGATCTGTTGGCTTGGCCAATTGCAGTGGCGTGCCCTGCGTCCAACTGCGCAGCAACCCCACCTTATCGACCCGTACCAACACGGGCGCGCCTTCAATCCCCTGAACTGCCTTCAATCCGCGAATTTCCTTGCGTGCCAGAAACCAGGCAATCGGTTTGGCATAAAACGGCACGCCATCCAGCTTGCGCAGCACAACCGGGAAATCCTCAACACCTTCCAAGGTCCCCGAAATCGTTTCCGAGAAAATATCGCGCTTGTGGACGGTCTCTGGCAAAAACCGCCGCTCTGCAATGTCATCCTTGGGGGTCATAGACGTATCCAGCTTTCCGGGCAGATATCAGGATTACTCAGGTTTTCCTTGGAAAACCAGTTCTTCGGGGCAACCAACAGCTTATCTTTGTCCGGGTTCAGCCAGGCCCCCCACCACGAAAACGTCGAATTGGCAATCACATGATGCGCGCAAAGTGACATCAGTTGCATGTCAAAATGCCCCCGGGTTTCATCGTTGAGATCCACAATCACCCGCTCAAAACCGAGGTTCATGTTCTCAGCTGCCCAGACAGGGTCATTCGAGAATACAAAACACGTTAGATCCTTGCCAAGCTTCTCGGACAGCGCTGCCAAGGCCGCGACATAATACTCTTCCGTGCAGGCCTGAAAACTGCCCGAGGCCATGTAGTCCCCGCGTCGCACATGCACAGACACCGGGATTTTCGCGGCCTTGATTTGCTCGGCCATCGCAGTGTTTTCCGCATCCAGCGGGGTGGTAAACCGCAGGTCGTTGCGGATCGCTTGCGCGCTATCACCAAAATACCGCGGCGACTGCCAATAGCCATGCAGATAGCTGTTGTCGCCCAGATCGAAAAACTGTGGATTGAACGCCAGCTCTCCCTCGCGGCAGAACTTGGGATTCTTGCCAAACTTGCGCCACAGCCCGTAACGCAGGAAGCTCTCGTGTTTGGCCGGGGGCAGGGTGGGGGCCTGCGCAATCCTAGCGTCGGCAAAATGTGCAAAGCAATTCCCACGGTCCTCGCTGCTCTCGATATACCTCGAATCCAACGCCAGATCACAGCCCAGATGATCGGCCAAGGCCCGCCCTGCGGCGTATTGAAAGAGCTGGTTTCCAGCCCCGCCTAAAAGTCTAGAAATGATCATCGTTTCAGATCTTACTTGCGTGTTTCAGTGGCAGCAGAGGAGAGTGTCTTGCTGTCACGTGAATACCGCTCAATCTTGCGGCGGTAAACCGTGCGCGACACTTCTCGCTTCAACCGCTCAGATAATGAGTATTTCCCTCCCTGAATGGTCGACCCATCCAAGCTCTCGGAAATGGCCTCAACTCCCGAAGGGTAAATCACCGCCACCGGCTGCCCGGTAAACCAATGGCTTTGCACAAAGGTATCGACAGGCCGATCAAACACTTGCGCCTTTTTCACCAAACGTTTGGCGGCCGCGAGGCTGATCAACTGCGCCGTTGCCCGCACGGGTGACACGCGCGGTACGCTCAGGCGAAGATCTCCATCGGTTTCCAGCACATCTTCGTGCCCTGCTGTGTATCGCGTCTGAAACTGGATGTAGCCAAAGCGATCAATATGTTTCTGTGCCAGCGCCAAGGCCCTGCCAAAGACATCGGGGTCCAAGGACGCATCATCCTCAAACACTAGCCCGGCCTCAAGCTCGCGATCCACAATCGCCTGCCAGATCGACCGATGACTTAGGAAACAGCCGACCTCTCCGGTTTTCAGAGCGAAAGGATACTTCGGCTCAAACAAATTGGGTCGATAGGCCTCGGCAATATCCGCCTCAGACAATTTCGCCCCATCCACGGCATCCCAAATCTCACCCTCCACGCCACAGCTTGCCAGCACCTCATGTGCGTTCGCGCGCCGTTTTTCGGCGCGCGCAAGGTGCAAGACAAAGGCGTGAAGGGTCATAATTTAGCTGGCCTCGGTCCAGCCCGAGACGGATTTCACTTCGATGAAATCCTCGATGCCCCATTTGCCGCCTTCGCGTCCGTTGCCAGACTGCTTCATGCCGCCAAAGGGCGCACCGTTGCCACGGCTCTGACCATTGGTTTCCACCATGCCAGCTCGCAGGGCACGGATCATCCGGTTGGCCCGCGCCGGGTCCTGCGTTTGAACATAGTCAGTCAATCCATAGGGCGTGTCATTGGCAATCGCGATGCTCTCTTCCTCGGTATCAAAAGGAATGATCGACAGCACAGGGCCAAAGATCTCTTCACGCGCGATGGTCATTTCGTTGTTCACATCGGCAAAGACGGTCGGCTTGACATAAAAGCCCCGGTTCAACCCATCAGGACGACCCACACCACCTGCAATCAGGCGCGCGCCCTCATCGATGCCCTTTTGGATCATGTCCTGGATCTTGTTGAACTGAACTTCATTCACGACCGGACCCATATGACGCCCTTCTTCGCTGGGCGCTCCAACCTCGACCGAGGCGGCAACCTGCGCAGCCGTTTCAACGGCTTGGTCGTAAATATCGCGCTGTACCAACATGCGGGTTGGCGCGTTGCACGACTGACCCGAGTTGTTCATGCAGTGCAGCACGCCACGTTTTACAGCCTTTTCATCCGCATCGGCGAAGACCACGTTGGCCCCTTTGCCACCCAGCTCAAGGCTGACACGTTTGAGCGTATCGGCGGCCACTTTGGAAATGATCTGACCGGCACGCGATGATCCGGTGAAAGAGATCATATCGACATCGGCATGGCTGGTCAGTTGCGAGCCGACACCAACACCGTCACCGTTCACAAGGTTAAACACACCGGCAGGGAATCCAGCCTCATGCATCATCTCTGCAAACAGCATTGATGACAGCGGCGATTCCTCGGACGGTTTCAGCACCATGGTGCAGCCCGCAATCGCGGCGCCGATCACTTTGAGCGTCACCTGGTTCATCGGCCAGTTCCACGGCGTAATCAGCGCGCAAACACCAATAGGTTCGTTCATGATCCAGCTGCCCGGCGTGGCTTCGTCCATCGGGTGGGCAAACTCGAACTTGCGCGCTTCTTCAAGGAAGGCGCGGATATGGTAAGACCCTGAGGTCGCCTGCTGTTGACGCGACATGGAAATCGGCGCGCCCATCTCAATACTGATCGCCTGCGCCATGTCTTCGTTGCGCGATTCATAAATTTCGAGCAGCTTTTCAACCAGCGCGATCCGATCTTCAGGTGCGGTGGCCATCCACGCCGGGAATGCAGCCTTGGCGGCTGCAACGGCGGCATTGGTATCGGCCTGCCCGCCAAGAGAGATCACTGCACACGGTTCTTCGTTGGCCGGGTTGATAACGTTGTGATCATTGGCTTCAGCCGGATCGACCCAGGCTCCATTGATATAAAACTGACGTTTTTCGATCATGCCGCAGTCTCCCATCATTCAGCGGTTTGATTTCCCGCGCACCTTGTCACCCTCATATGCCAATCACAAGTCTGAAACGACTACGGCCAACCCTACAGGGCTGGCCGTCAGGAAATACGCAGGCTCTAATTCGGATCAACCGCCGAATTGACCCTCGTATACAGGCTCAAGTGTCGGGGTCTCGAACAGAGACGAAACGCTGTTGCCCTGCCAAATGTTCAAGATTGCCTGTGCGAACACCGGCGCGGTTGGGATGATGCGGATATTCGGTGCCGATTGGACAGATTCACTCGGCGCAATCGTGTCTGTGATGACCAAGGATTTCATGACCGATTTGGTCACACGATCAACCGCAGGGCCGGACATCACACCGTGGGTGATATAGGCGTGCACTTCGGTGGCGCCATGTTCCAATATTACTTCAGCCGCCTTGCACAGGGTGCCAGCAGTGTCGCACATGTCATCCACGATGATACATTTCTTGCCGGTCACATCCCCGATTACGGTCATTTCCGCCACTTCACCAGGCTTCTCGCGGCGCTTGTCTACAATCGATAGCGGCGCATTGATCCGTTTGGCCAGCTCGCGCGCCCGCGCCACACCGCCTACATCGGGTGACACGATCATCACATCATCCAGATTGTCCTTGAACTGTTTCATGATATCCAGCGCAAACACCGGCGAGGCATAGAGGTTGTCAACCGGAATATCAAAGAAACCTTGAATCTGTGCTGCGTGCAGGTCCATTGTCAGAACCCGTTCAATTCCGGACTGCGCGATCATATTCGCAACCAGCTTGGCCGAAATCGGCGTGCGCGCCTTGGACCGGCGGTCCTGCCGTGCATAACCGAAGTAAGGAATGACGGCTGTGATCCGCTTGGCCGAGGACCGTTTCAGAGCATCCGCCATAATGAGCAATTCCATCAGGTTGTCATTGGCTGGGTTAGAAGTCGGCTGAATGATGAACATATCCTCGCCGCGGACGTTCTCGTAGACCTCAACAAAGATTTCCTGATCATTGAATCGCTCGACCCTCGCATCGACCAACCCCAGATTGGCCCCCCGATGCATAGTCATGCGGCGGGCAATCGCCTTGGCCAGCGGCATGTTGGCATTGCCAGAGATCAGTTTCGGCTCGGAGGTGGTAGGCATGAAGGTGTTTCCCGGGTTGGCTCTGATGACAGAATCATGACGTTACCCCCGCTTACCACGCGCCACGCCCGGGGCAAAGCTGTGGTAAGGTAGGAGGCCTATTATTCCGAGCAGACTGAGCAAGCCTAGGATGACAATAGGCGAATTTTATCTTAGCAGCAATCCACCGAAATCAGAACTCACGCGTAGCAATGTTGCATGTAAACTGGCCTGATTTCCCAAGCTTTGCTATACGTTTAATGCTCTGAGTAGCTGAATCGTCAGACGCTGCAAAATCAGGTATGATGAATGTGGTAAGTCCAGAATTTATGCGCTTGAGCGGCGCCAATGTTAAAAAACTTCTGGGCTTGCGGTGTGTCGCATTTGTTTAATTTGTGTCGTATTCGTGTAGTTCGGTTCTGAATTTAAGCCCATACTCGCGTTCATACAGGTGCAAAACTTTCAAAATTCAGGGCTAAAGCGTACTCTTTTGAAAGTTAAACCAACACATCGATCCATGTGGATTAAATTCGATGAATTAAAGTGCTCCGTCGCGAAGACCAATTGTCGCTAAAAAGAGAGCAAATTATCAAAAAGGGAGTTTGATATGAGTCTGCCAAATAGATCGTTCCGGATCGGAACAGTCTTTACACTGGTGACATTGCTGACCGCATCTTGGTCAAGCACGGTCCTGGCGCAGGATGAAACCTCATCCGAGGCTGCTGAACAACAAAAGAATGAGATTACGTTCACGTCTTGGACTGGACCTTATATGCGAAGCCAAATGTTGGGTTTTGTCCGTCCTTACGAACAAGAAAATCAGGTGCGCGTGAATGTTGCACATTATAATGGCGGCATAGACGAGATCCGCGATCAGGTCGAAAGTGCCAACGTCATTTGGGATGTCGTGGACCTGACACAGGCCGACAGCCTTCGGGCTTGTGAGGAAGGTCTTTTGGAAGACTTGTCAGGAATTGATCTTCCGAGTGGGGAAGATGGAACACCCGCATCTGATGACTTTGTCGAAGGAGCACTGAATGATTGCGGTGTTGGAGTTATCGTCTGGGGAACAGCATTTGCCTACAGCAACTCTGCTTATCCGGACGCCGCGCCGACGTCGATTGCTGATTTTTTCGACACAGAAACGTATCCTGGTGCCCGGGCTATTCGGAATGATCCAACCGTTATAATGGAATGGGCATTGATGGCGGATGGTGTTGCGCGCGAAGACGTTTATCCGACACTTGAAACGCCTGAAGGAGTCGAACAAGCGCTAAGCAAGATGGATTCAATTCGATCAGATCTTCAGCTTTGGCAATCAGGTCGCGAACCTGTTCGTCTATTGAACAGTGGCGAAGTCGCGATGTCGATGATCTGGGCGACAACGGGGGCCACTGCTTCCAAGGAGGAAGGCGCTGATTTTACCGTGAATATGGACGGGCGCGTCATTGAACTGGACCTCTTTGGTGTTCCAAAGGGCAGCCGTTACAAAGACGAAGCGATTGAGTTCATTCAATACGCCAGCTCTACCGAAGCGTTGGCAAATATGGTCGGCTATCTACCCAATGGTCCGACGCGTAAGTCTTCGCTCGATCTTCTCTCCGAAGACATTTTGGAGCAGATCCCGAACGGACCTGCATATGAGGACAAACTGTCAATCCATTCTGATGCTGAATGGTGGGCTGCCAACCACGCCCGACTTGAGGAAGCATTTCAAGCCTGGCTCACGGAGGCCGCCCGTCAGGGTGCTTCTGGTACGGTTCGCTAAGGCAGTGCAACAGGACAAAGAGGTCATTTTAAAATGAGTGAACAAACAACAAATAAACCCGACAACCTTGTTGCCAGCACCGGACCATTCAAAGGCATGAACCCGTTGATGGGCATCTTGTCGATGGTGATGATTCTGGCTTTCGTTTTATACACGATCGCAGATGTCGAGCGTTCCGGGGCTGTTTTCGCTGCCGGCAAAGAATTCATCATCGGCACAATGGACTGGTTCTATGTGATCGTCGTAAATGCAGCACTGTTTTTCGTGTTTTGGCTCATGATAAGTCGTTTCGGCGATGTAAAGCTGGGCAAGCCGGACGATGATCCTGATTTTTCTACGTTTTCATGGATCTGCATGCTCTTTTCAGCGGGTCTTGGTTCCGGTCTGATCTATTGGGGCGTTGCCGAACCCATGTATCACATCCAGGGAAGCCCGTTTATGGAGCAGGCAGGCGCAGAAGCCGGCTCGACCCAGGCGGCGATCAAGGCAGTGACCGTTACCAATTTCCATTGGGGGTTCCACGGTTGGGGGCTTTATGTGCTCGTGGGGCTCAGCCTCGCATATTTCTCGTATCGTAAAGACTTGCCTCTGACACTGCGGACAGCGCTCTATCCAGTTCTCAAGGATCGCATTTATGGCCCGTGGGGGCATTTGGTTGATCTGATCGGCGTGTTCGGAACGATTTTTGGTCTCGCAACTTCGCTGGGCCTCGGGGTGACACCTATCGCAGCTGGCCTTGAAAACCTGGGCTGGATGCAAAACACGCAAACCAACCAATTGATCCTTGTCGCACTGATCACAATTGCCGGTACAGCTTCTGCGGCCTCGGGTGTGGGCAAAGGCGT
This sequence comes from Roseovarius albus, assembly GCF_900172335.1. Classification (GTDB taxonomy): domain Bacteria; phylum Pseudomonadota; class Alphaproteobacteria; order Rhodobacterales; family Rhodobacteraceae; genus Roseovarius; species Roseovarius albus. Next base: position 3,953 of record NZ_FWFX01000015.1, on the reverse strand, counting down.
ACGTATTTTGTCCGAATGCAACGTTATGGCTTCGATCGGTCTTCTGGTCTTGTTCCTGGTCCTTGCGCCGACAGCCTTTACGCTAGGGATCATGATCTCGGGATTTGGTGACTATCTGTGGAACGTGATCCCAATGGGATTCTGGATCAACAGTGACCCAGAGGTTCAATGGCAAAGCTGGTGGACAATCTTCTACTGGGGCTGGTGGATTGCATGGTGCCCCTTCGTTGGATTGTTCATTGCGCGCGTCTCCAAAGGCCGCACAATCCGCCAGTTCTGCTTTTGCGTTCTGCTCATCCCAACTTCGGTTGTGATGCTGTGGATGGGCATCTTTGGTGGGGCTGCGGCAGGCGTCGATCTGTTCTACAACGCAGGCGTAATGGAAGCGGTCAATAATGACTATGCGTCGGGGGTTTTCGCGACATTGGCTGGATTTGGATACGCTTGGATTGTTTATCCGCTGACCGTGCTGATAACCATCTTGCTGATCTCGTGGTTTGTCACGTCCTCTGACTCGGGGACGCTCGTGATGTGCACGATGCTTTCGATGGGCGATGAAAACCCACCCGTCAAATTCCGTATATTCTGGGGTGTCACCGCTGGTGTCGTCGCCGGGGTATTGATGCTGGCGGGCGGCCTTGGGGCGCTGCAGACGGCGTCGATCGTGGCGGGGCTACCGATTGCTGTGATCTTACTGTTCATGATTTACGGTACAGCCAAGTCACTGCATGACGATCACCCACTTCCGGATGTCGAAGATAAATACGAAATGGAGTTCCTAAATCGGTAAGACGTCCGGAAATTTCTATCAATCAAAGGGGGCGGTTTTCCGCCCTCTTTTCTATTTCGGATGGCTGCAAAATCTAGGAGACTCGGGCGGAACAGATCGCCTACAATGGGCGAAAATGCACCCAGACAGGCTCAAGGAACAAATCTGTAGGCATAGTCCTCGCGATTTTACTGCAATAGGGTGGGAAGTTTCGTTCGCTTATCGCCACTACACGGCAACACAACGAACAAGTTTACTTCTCTCCATCCGTGGAACACCCTCATCCCATTTATGTACAAAACCCGTGTACAACTTGTACAACCTGTACATATTTAATCGGGTGTACGGTCTGGTCACCTTTTGATCATCTGGCAGGGGAGTCGGACTGATCTGTAAGCCGGGAGCGCACAGCAGGAGAAGCCCCCATCTAACTCATTGATATCGAAGAAGATGGTGGTGGTCGCAGTCTTGCGTAAACCGGTCTCTGATTTGAAATTCGTGTTGACAGGGAATTAACAGGGAAACTTGCCAGTTTTGGCGCGGTTTTGGCAGAATGCGCGGTTTTGGTGTCGGATATTTGGCGTGAATACAGCAGGTTAGCCCCCAATTCCCTGTTCTTAGAGTATCAGGGAATTCACAAGCCGGGATCTGGGAACGTTCCGTTTCGATTAGGGAAGGTTTTGGGCGTTTCTGGCAAATGGCAGATCACTTGGGTTTTACGCGGGTCCTTGTTGCAGCACAATCCACGGATTTGTCCAAAATCGCTATCGACTAGAGCGCCAGTTGCATAACTGAAATGTTCATGATATGTTCTATGCGAGGGAACTTCATTCCTCTGAAAGGACAACTGTGCGCGCACGGCTGTCCTTTTTTGTTTTGGCGGATGGTCCGCAGGGCGATCAGCGTAGTTGGTCGTTAATTTAGGTATGTAATTAGAGAGGCAGTACGAAGATGGCAGTTAGTAAAATCGAGCATATCGCGACCCGCGATCTTACTCCCTGGGCGTGCAATGCGCGAACCCATTCAATGAAACAGATCCGTCAGATTGCGGATAGCATAGAGACATTCGGGTTCACCAACCCGGTGCTGATCGACGAGCGCCGGACCATTTTGGCAGGGCATGGACGGTTGGAAACGGCCAAACAGTTGGGGATGACCGAAGTGCCATGCCTCAGATTGGATCATATGAGCTCGGATGAGAAACGCGCCTATGTGCTGGCCGACAACAAGCTGGCTCTGAATGCCGGCTGGGACGAGGACCTGCTGGCGGCAGAGCTGGGTGCGCTGATGACGGCCGATCTCGACTTCGATGTCTCCATTACTGGGTTTTCCATTCCCGAGGTCGAGGGGGTGCTGGAGGCGGTGGCACCGGAGGAGCCGGGCGATCCGGCGGGTGACACGATGCCCGAGGCAGCACCCGCGCGCGTAAATTCCGGCGATGTCTGGCAGTTGGGGCCGCACAGGTTGGTCTGCGGCAATGCGCTGGACCCAGATGTTGTGAAAGCGCTGATGGACGGCGCCGAGGCCCGGATGGTCTTCAGCGATCCGCCCTACAATGTGCCAATTGATGGCCACGTTGGGAACTCTGGCAAGATCCAGCACCGGGAGTTTGCCATGGCGTCCGGCGAGATGAGCGCGGGTGAGTTCACCCGCTTCCTCAAATGCGCCTTCCGCAATCTCGCGGATCACAGCGTCGACGGGTCCATCCACTTCCTCTGCATGGACTGGCGCCACATGTCCGAGATGATCGAGGCAGGGCAGGGGGCATACTCCGAGCTCAAGAACCTCATCGTCAGGGCCAAGGGCAATGGCGGCATGGGCACTTTCTATCGCTCGCGCCACGAACTGATCTTTGTCTTTAAAAAGGGCAGCGCCCCGCACATCAACACTTTCGAGCTGGGCCAGCATGGGCGGTATCGCACGAATGTCTGGGAATACCGCGGCGTGAACAGCCGGCATGGCACGCGTATGGAAGAGCTGGCTCTGCATCCTACGGTGAAGCCTGTGCAGATGATTGCGGATGCGATCCGGGATGTGTCGGCGCGGGGCGATATCGTTCTGGACATCTTTGGTGGATCTGGCTCAATGCTGATAACAGCGGAGAAGACCGGACGCCGGGGTTATCTTTGTGAACTCGATCCGATCTACTGCGATCGCATTTTAGCGCGTCGGGAGGGTTACGCGAAGGATGAGGCCGAACAATTGGTCTGCGGTTGGCAGGCTCCGGCGATGCAAGGGTTGGAGACAGCCGAATGAGTGGTGAGAAGAACAAGCTACCGGTGCAAAAACCCGATGTTGCATATGAGGTTGGCTATGGCAAACCTCCAGCCGTAACCCGATTCAAACCTGGCAGATCGGGCAATCCTCGAGGGCGACCAAAAGGAGCGAAGAGCAAACGTCCGAAACTCAACGAGGAACGCCTGAAAGGCATCATCCTTGATGAGGCGTATCGCGACATCACGGTGCGGGATGGTGCGCGCAATGTAACGATCCCGATGGCGCAGGCCGTCATACGATCACTGGCGGTCAATGCCGCCAAGGGCCATCACCGGGCACAGAGGCTCTTTGCCGAGATGCTCTCGACCACAGAGCGGCAGAACAAGCAACTGGCCGACGAGTGGCTCTCGACCGCGATGGATTACAAGATCGAGTGGGATCAGGAGCTGGAACGACGTAAGCGGCTTGGTATAACCGACCTGCCTGACCCGGTGCCGCATCCGGATCACGTCAAGATCGACCTGAACACTGGCGAGGCACGGGTTGAGGGGCCCTGGACCAGGGAAGAGAAAGCTGAGCTCGATATGTGGCTGGCAAAGCGCGACGAGTGGGAGTTGGCCCTCGCCGAACTGCACGAGGATCTAAGGTCCGAGGAAAGCGAAGGCATTCGCGAGATCATCTGTGGCGACATCAAGCACGCTGAACGCATCCTCAGCATCATCGGGCAGCTGACGGAGAAGTTCGGGCGATAACGCGGTTTAAAGGTCAAGGTGGGGCTGGTGGTCAATGAAAGGCCGCCGCCAGCCCGTACCGGGCATCCAACATTGACGCAGAGAATGTCTGCTTCTCTAATTGGGTGTTTAGGTCAAGCTCATTTTTCCTTTTCTTTCGGGTCATTGTCGCTCATCCGGGTCACGCTTATCTTCGCAGTCTGGTTTGATGCCATGATGGCACCGCTGCACGCATA
>NZ_FWFX01000019.1 GCF_900172335.1 Roseovarius albus | reverse complement strand
TTGTGCGCCTCAGCGCCGCCGGTGAAGGGGGTTCTATGCTTACCCACCAAAACCCGCAACCCCTTTTTTATAAAAAATACTCAAAAACTCACCTTTTATAAAAAATAAAACAATATCAATTGGATAGAGGAATTAAAGCAGTGAGCAACAGCTCAACATGAGAAACAAAGTTATCGAGACAACATGCTATGCACACCATATCTTGCGTCATTCTTGCGATACTCCACAATACCATCCGAGTCGCAGTTAATGACTCGCATGGAATCGAGTTAGAATCTCCAGGAATCGATCTCAGTGAACTCCAAGATCAGGGCCCGCCCCATAGTACCTGCAAAAACCTGAGGTGCACTATTGCAAATAGATTCGTCAGGACATGCACTCCTGCTCAGCTAGCAACCTAGCGAAACAACAACCCGAGTCAGAAAATGTAGCGCGCCTTTATCGATTGTCACGCAACTCTGTCTTGCCCGTGATGAGGAGAAGCGCAGCCTCAGGAAAAAGCGCGCGAGGCAGCACTCTTTATGCGGCGCGCGCCGAAAGGCCCGCTGACAGCATTTGCGCCTCAAACACTTTGAGCTCGGGCTTTGCTAGTTGATGACTGGCGACACTTTGCCCGATCAACTCCGGAAACAGTGCCAAGATCTCATCTCGCGCTTCGGAAGCAACCGTATTAAGACTAACAGCACTGATGTGGAAGCTTTCAGTTAGGGCACCTTCACTGAAGATGATCTCGTGCTGATCGAACAGCACGTGATAGTAGGCCACCTCTGTGCAGGGGGTACGATAGATGGTATCCCCATTCACCAAGGCTTTCGCTGCGGCCAGACACTCATAATGGCCGAACATCATTTCCGCCTGCCAACCAGAAACAAGCACACGGTGGTTCGGCGACACCATGAGATCGCGATCATTGCCAAACGTATCTTTCGTGATTTTGATTGGTGCAAAGCGGCCACGCCCGGATACAGCCCGAGAGCCGATCCAACGGATTGGCTGATAGCCACTGTCCTGGGTCAGCACCATATCGCCAACTTGCAAGTCTTCGACCGCAACCAGACCGGATTGTGTCTTGATCATTGTTCCAGCCACAAAACAGGGCGGCGGCGATGCAACGTCAAAAGTGAAATCACTAATGCCTGACCCACCGGTGATTGATCCATCCGGAGAAGGCGTTGAGGTGATAACAATCCGAGAGATCGGGCCATCCGCAGAAAAGCTCACGACTCTGGTCGAGGTCGTGTCCGGATCGACAACAATTTCACCCGACGCATTGGTCGTGAAGTTAATACCAGAACCACTCGCCGTGACAGTGATGTCAGCCGCTGGAATCGGGTCCCCATTTTCGTCGAGAACCAAAACCCGGTAGCCATCGTTGTACGCACCACTGGCGTTCACCCCATTCAGGCTGAAGGATAGGTTCTCGACATCTTCGGAAAAACTGAAATCCGCCGTGCGGTCAGAAGTCGCAAAGTTCGAGTTGATATCCTGTCCCGAATTGCCAGGGTCTGCGGAAACCCAGTTTCCGGTGAAATCAGCTGTGACCGTCGTGCTTAGTGATCCATCGTTGACCACGACGCTTCCGTCTACCGCGGTGCCCGATCCATTTAACCAAAGGCTATGATCCAGTGTCGCCATAACTTACTCTACTCTTTACAAAACAATGTCGTACGAACGCCCTATAGACGTTGACCATTCGATGCGTATAGGGGGAAATGGTAAAAATAATGGACAAAATTGAGCATTTTGACGGTCAACACAACCGTGGAAATTATGGACACCCGAGCACTAAACTTTAGATGATCGCGCCACCAATAAAGGCACGAACCTGAGCCCGATAAGAGTGGCGATCACCAGCATCAAGAATATTGGCTTGAGTTGAATACCTTTCACCAGCATCAGATAGTGCGCACCTCCCAGCAGCGCTGCAGGATATACTAGCTTGTGCAGCGAACGCCAATTTGCTCCCAGACGACGCACCGAAGCATTGTTTGACGTAATGGCTAAGGGCATCATCAGGAGAAATGCCGCCATACCCACCATGATATAGGGACGTTTCGTCAGATCCGCGACAACCCTGCCAAGTTCTTGCACATCCAAGATGGCCCAGACCAAAAGATGCAACACAATAAAGAAGAAACAGGTCAACCCCAGCGCCCTACGGAATTTCATGAGGTTGAGTCCCAGCACCTTCCGTAAAGGTGTTACAGCCAAACCGGCGATCAGCAGATAAAGCCCCACCTCACCTAACGCATGCTCAAGCGCCTCGACGGGATCCGCCCCAAGTTGGTTGGATACGCCCAGCCATATCAACCAAGCGGCATAGGACAGCCCGGTAACATAAATGCTCCAGGAGGGAATCCACCGCATGATCCGGTTCATCTGATCAATCACGATTTTCATCTCCGACCTAAATCTACCGCATGAGCCCCGCAGCCTACAGAAAACCAATGGCGCGCCAAGTTCTCGACACGATTGTTCTTCAACCTACAAAACAACCCGAAATCCATTAACCCGTTTATCCACCAAGAGTATTTCATATGAGTCACGACCAACAAATCACCTATGCGATCCTATCCCTTGTTGCCGTCGCAACCATGTGTATCGGTATCCGGTGCTGGCGAAATGCCAAGGGTGCCACGTCGATCTATGCTCAGGATGAACGGTTCGAAGATATCGGCATGACGCTTCTCTCGTCGTTGTTTCAAACGGCACCGGTCAAGCTCGGCGACGGCAGAATTGAATTGCGCCCCCCGATGGGCCTCATCCTTATCGCGCCATTCCTTGCGCTTGTCTTCACGACCTACACAGATTTTGGGCCCCTGTGGGAATCCCTCGGAATTGCTTCCGGCTGGATTCGCGATGTCATCTACTATGGGTTGGCTGCCGTATTCTGCTACAGCTGGTTCATGCTGCTGTTCGTTCAAAAGGTGATCTACAGCGACAAACAGATCACTTGCCACGGTGTTGATCTGCGCTCCCAGACCCGCGACCTCGACGATCTGGTCGGCATACGTGTCCACGAAAAGCGTCCCGCTCTTGTTTTGACTTTCGAGCGGCAGAAACCGCTCTATATTCCGAAGTTCCTGTCGCACCGCGCCCAGTTCGTATCGGCCATGGAAAAGATCGCTGCTCAGAACACCCGTGATGGAATGGTCGCTCGACCTACATCGCGGCAAAACCGCATGGGTTTCTGAGGCAGGCAAGACCGCCGGGATATCAGCCGCAAAGATCAATAGTTCGCCCGCAAGTCCATGCCCGCATACAGGTTGGAAACTTCTTCCTCGTATCCGTTGAACATCAACGTTGGCTGGCGTGAAGCAAACAATCCCCCACCCAATGGCCGCTCAGTCGCCTGGCTCCAACGCGGATGGTCGACTTCCGGATTCACATTACTATAGAAGCCGTACTCGCGGCCGTTGGATTTGTTCCAGCTGGTCGGCGGTTGCGTGTCGGTCAACGTGACCCGCACGATCGACTTGATAGATTTGAAGCCATATTTCCACGGCACCACCAGACGCAACGGCGCGCCATTCTGATTCGGGATGTCTTTGCCATAAATCCCTGTGGCCATCATCGTCAAAGGGTGCATCGCCTCGTCCAACCGCAGCCCCTCGACATAGGGCCAGTCCAGCACCGGATAACGTACACCGGGCATCTCATCCGGGCGCAGCGCGGTTTCAAAGGCCACGTATTTCGCGCCAGATTGCACGCCAGCATGATTCAGCAGATCCGCCAGCTCGAACCCGTTCCAAGGCACCACCATCGACCAGGCCTCGACACAGCGAAAGCGATAGATCCGCTCTTCAACGGTCATCTTGCTCATGATATCATCAAAGGCATAATCACCCGGATTGTCGACGAGCCCATCAATCTTCACGGTCCAAGGGCTGGTCACCAAGGTGTGGGCGTATTTCGCCGGGTCGCTCTTGCTGGTTCCGAATTCGTAATAGTTATTGTAGCTGGTGATATCTTCCCAACTGTTGGCCTCCAGATCCTCGGCCTGCGCAGTACCTGCGATACTCCCCAACGCCAGCCCCGATGCCGCCGCCAGCAATTGACGTCGGTTCATAAACGTTGCCTCGTCCGTCACATCACGATAAGTCAGCGTATTCTTCCAGCGGTTGGCCATTTGGGGCTCCTTTTATACATTGCAGGCGCATTGCCCTTCGTGTTGTGCATAATTTCACCCTTCCGCTGCGGCAAAACAATACGCCTCACAATGATGTGGTTCACTGTAACGAAGCCCTAGGCAGCTGCCTCAACCCGCATCCCGCAAAAAGGTGTGGAGCGGTGCGAGTGTCTCAGGATGACTCATCTGACCAACATTAAATCGCATGAAACCCGCCATCGTTTGCGACACGCTGAACACATTTCCAGGGGCCAGCACGACATCGCCATCCAATGCCCTGCGCGCCAGATCTGCCGAATCCATTCCATCTGGCAGTTCACACCAGAGATAAAACCCACCCTGCGGCATCAACCACGGCGTGATTCCCAATTCTTCGAGCTTCTTCGCTGAAACGCGGCGCTGTTGTGCAAGACGTTCCCTCAGCCCATACATATGCCTGCGGTAGCCCCCGGTGCTCAGCACCGAATATATCAATTCTGCGGTCACCGGACTTGGGCCACCAAAATTGGTCGCCACTTGCAGATCAATCAACGCTTCAACCCATTCTTTCTTAGCTGCAATGTATCCGCACCGCACTGAGGCCGAAAGGGTCTTGGAGAAACTTCCAATCCGGATCACATTTTCCAAACCATCCAATACGGCCAGCCGGACCGACGGCTCCGATTCAAACGCGGCAAAGATGTCGTCTTCGATGACGATAAGATTGTGCGTCGCAGCCAGTTTCAAAAGCTTATGTGCAACCGGTGGCGTCAAACTGGCACCGGTTGGATTATGAAGCGCAGAATTTGTAATATAAAGTGTGGGCCGATACTGCTTGAGGACCTGTTCAAACCGCTCCAGATCCGGCCCTTTCTTGGTAAACGAAACGCTGACCAATTCAACCTGATGCGCCCGAAGCAAGGCCTGAAAGTTGAAGTAGCAAGGATCGTCCACCACAACGGTATCGCCCGGTCGCAACAATAACCGACAAATCAGATCAATGGCCTGCGTACCAGATGCTGTCAGCAGAATATCATCAGGACCAGTGGTTAAACCTTCATCAGCAAACTGGCCCGCCAGAAACCGGCGCAACGCAAATGAACCACGGGTACTGCCATAATCGACCAACAGGGCATCATCGGCACGGGCGACACGCCGCAAGGCGCGCCGCAACTCCTCCAAGGGCATCCAATCCGGTGGTAACCAGCCGCAACCGGGTTTGGCCATATGCGGCTCGGCATCCAGCGATTGCCGCGTCACCCAAAACGGGTCGATCTCCCGGTTCAAACGCGGCTCAACTTCGGTCACGTCAAAGGGCTGCGCGGTCTGCGCCACATAAAACCCGGCACCACGTCGCGCATAAATCAATCCTTCAGCCGTCAATCGATCATAGGCTTCGGCCACCGTTGAGGGCGACACATTCATAGTTGCCGCCAATCCGCGAATCGAAGGCAGCCTCTCACTCGGCTGTAAAATACGTCCGGTGATCTTGCGCCGTATCGCCCCCATCACCTGCTGTGTTCGCGTTTCAGATAGCATTCTACCCCCCTTCTAGAACTGTACGGGCCATCAAGGTAGTACAGTTTTTCTAAATTGTATTGGTTTGTATCTATCAACACCATCACCCTCACCGTACTCATTTCAAAGGCTCAAAGGAGAATTGCGATGCTGGCGACAACCAACCAATACATCTGCCGCGGATGGGGAAGTGGCTTACTGGGCGTTCTTATCTTCAGCGCCTCTCTGCCAGCCACACGGGTAGCAGTCATGGGATTTTCCCCAATATTTCTAACCTGTGCCCGCGCCGTGATTGCTGCTGTACTGGGTACCGCCTTCTTGATGATCATGAAAGCCCCAGTGCCAAGCCGTGGTGACGTCACATCTCTAACTATCGTGGCGATTGGCGTAGTCGTCGGTTTTCCATTGCTAACAGCGCTCGCCCTGCAACACATTACGGCTGCGCATTCCATTGTCTTTATCGGGCTACTTCCCTTGGCGACCGCCCTGTTTGGTGTCCTGCGCGGGGGCGAAGCGCCCAAACCCTTGTTTTGGGTCTTCTCCTGCGCAGGCAGTCTGGCCGTTGTCATGTTTGCCTTGTCTCAGAACACGGCAACATCCCTCACAGGTGACCTTCTCATGCTGGGGGCAATTATTCTGTGCGGACTTGGTTATGCCGAAGGGGCCGTGCTGTCGCGTCATCTGGGCGGATGGCAGGTGATCTCATGGGCCTTGCTGCTGTCCCTGCCAATCATGACGGTGATCATGCTGATGACTTTTCCAAGCACCTTCACTGGAATCACTCCCACAGCATGGGCAGGACTGGCATATGTCTCGGTCTTCTCAATGCTGGTCGGCTTCATTTTCTGGTACCGCGGGCTGGCCTTGGGCGGCATCGCAGGCGTTGGTCAGCTCCAACTTTTGCAACCCTTCTTTGGCTTGATTTTGGCCGGGTTTTTGCTGAATGAACCCATCGCGCCAACCATGATCGCCGCAACCCTCTTTGTGGTAGCCTGCGTCGTGGGAGCCAAACGGTTCACCTAAGCATTCCACCAAAGACGCTATTATTGATGCAAGTCCTTTGTGATCCGCAAAAACACAATGGTCTGCTGTAGGGCAGCCTTATCTTTGAGAGATGCTGAAACCTTCATATTCTCTACCACGTATTGATAGAGCACGTAGGAATCCGGATGGTTCACCGCCTGATCCTGGGTAGGACCTGCACTTGAACCCAAGCAGGTTTGAATAGAGTCATTCAACGCGGCAAACGCGTTCACGGCTTTTTCTGACCGATACGGGAAAGGCTGATTGCACATGACACCTTTCGCGCCAGTATGCTCCCGGAAAGTACGACACTCTCCTGCGATATCTGACACCTCGAAGTTTTGTGGTGTTGTTTCTTGAGTATACCTTTGCACGGCTTCGCAGAAGCTTTGTGCTTCAGAGGCTCGGGGCACAAGACCCAAGATACTGAACACTGCGATCTTTATCCATTTGTGTAGGGCCGAATCCATAACATCTCAATGTTGCCCTATACTGATTGGAAAGCAAATCACGGGTCTGTCACGAATGGCACCTTATATTCCAAAGGGAATTCCGCCGCTGACCGGAAAATTAATGCCTGTTACATAACTCGCATCAGGACCTGCCAGGTAGGCAACAGCCGCGGCGACATCCTCGGGCGATCCTGCCTGCCGCAAAGCAACATCGGCATAACGACGGGTCTTGATCTCATCGACCGACAATCCACTTTCCTGCGCCAAACGTTCATTCGCTGCCAGATGCATATCGGTCGAAATGTATCCCGGGCAAACCGTGTTACACAGGATGCCATCTTTGCCAAATTCTGCCGCGATGGTTTTACTCAAGCCCACCAACCCGTGCTTCATCGCTGTATAAGCACCAAATCCGGCCTCAGCTCCAAGGCTCCCGGTTGAACCTATATTGATAATGCGGCCTCCCCCATTGGCCTGCATGTCCGGGATCACCGCTTGCGCCAGCACCATCGGCCCTAGCAGATTAACTCGAAAGCTGGCCTCCCACTGCGCAGGTGTGGTTGACAAGAACACATCCGATCCCGCCAGTGAACCCGCGTTGTTCACCAAGATATCAATCCGGCTAAGCTGCCGCTTTACCTCAGCAATACATGCTTGAATGCTGCCTGCATCAGTCACGTCCAAAGTTAGCGCTATCCCGGTTCCGCCCGCGTCATGCACGTCGGCAACAAGATCTTGTAGCAAATCTGAGCGATCCAAAACCTCGTTACCCAATTCAACGCTTCCGCTGATGTCCGTCACGACAACGACCGCCCCGTCACCAGCCAATCGCCGCGCAATGGCCCGGCCAATTCCCAACGGTGCAGACGCACCTGTGACAAGCGCCACTTTCCCAGCCAATGAAGCCATGGTACCCTCTTTGATTATTAGTGATGGATACAAAAAAGCCCGCCATAAAGGCGGGCTTTTTCTCTATCAATGCACAACCGCATCCTCGGGCGGTTTCTGGCTGGTGCTGCCAACCCGATCCCCAATGATCAGCCCCTCGGCGCCTGCGGTTACCGGCACCGTGCTACCATCGAGGATATCCCCCGCCAGCAAAGCCTCGGCCAGCGGGTCCTGCAAGGCTCGCTGGATCACCCGCTTCAGCGGACGTGCGCCAAAGACCGGATCGTAGCCTTCATCGGCGAGCCATTTCTTCGCCGCCTCATCCAGCTCCAGCGTGATTTTGCGTGCCGCAAGCCGTTTGATCAGGCGACGCATTTGGATCTCGACAATACCATCCATATCCTCGCGCCCCAGGCGGTCAAAGATGATGGTCTCGTCCAGACGGTTCAGGAACTCGGGGCGAAAATGCGCCCGCACCGCATCCATCACATCCCGCCGGGCATCCGAGGCATCAGCCCCGTCCGGCAGTTGGCTCAGCGCCTGCGCCCCAAGGTTCGAGGTCAAGATGATCAGCGTCTGCTTAAAGTCCACAGTCCGGCCCTGACCATCGGTCAGCACACCGTCATCCAGAACCTGCAACAACACGTTGAACACATCCGGATGCGCCTTTTCAACCTCGTCAAACAGGACAACCTGATACGGACGACGCCGCACAGCCTCGGTCAGAACGCCACCTTCATCGTAACCAATGTAACCCGGAGGCGCACCAATTAGACGAGCAACCGAATGCTTCTCCATGAACTCCGACATGTCGATGCGCACCATCGCGCTGTCATCATCAAACAGAAACTCGGCCACAGCCTTGGTCAACTCGGTTTTCCCCACACCCGTGGGCCCAAGGAACAGGAAGCTGCCCAACGGGCGGTTCTCATCATTCAGACCCGCCCGTGCACGACGCACCGCATTTGCCACGGCTTTGACCGCAGCATCCTGACCGATGACCCGACGATGCAGGTTGTCTTCCATGCCGAGCAGCTTTTCACGCTCGCCTTCCAGCATCTTCGCGGTTGGAATCCCGGTCCAACGCTCGACCACCTGCGCAATCTGCTCAGGGCGCACGGCCTCTTCGACCATAACATCCTTGTCTTCCGATGCTTCCGCCTCGGCCAGCTGTTTTTCAAGCGTAGGAATCACGCCATATGACAGCTCTCCAGCTTTACCCAGGTCGCCTTCGCGCTTTGCTGTATCCAGCTCTATGCGCGCGCGGTCCAGCTTCTCCTTGAGATCTCGGGCACCGGCCAGCTTATCCCGCTCGGCCTGCCATTGCGCCGTCATCTCTGCCGACCGCTCCTGCAGATCCGCCAGCTCTTTTTCCAGCTTCTCCAGCCGGTCCTTGCTGGCCGCGTCATCCTCTTTCTTCAGGGCTTCCGCTTCGATCTGCTTTTGCAGGATCTCACGATCCAGCGCATCCAGTTCCTCGGGCTTGCTGTCGACTTCCATGCGCAGACGGCTCGCCGCTTCGTCCATCAGGTCGATCGCCTTGTCCGGCAGGAACCGGTCGGTGATGTAACGGTGACTCAACGTCGCCGCCGTAACCAAGGCACTGTCCGAGATCCGCACGCCGTGGTGTAGCTCGTACTTCTCCTTGATCCCGCGCAGGATCGAGATTGTGTCCTCAACGGTCGGTTCTTCAACCACCAAAGGCTGGAATCGCCGCGCCAAAGCCGCGTCCTTTTCAACATGCTTGCGGTATTCATCCAGCGTGGTCGCACCAATACAGTGCAACTCCCCGCGCGCCAGCGCAGGTTTGATCAGGTTCGCCGCATCCATCGCGCCATCTGTCTTGCCCGCACCCACAAGCGTGTGCATCTCGTCGATGAACAATATCACCTCACCGGCCGCCGCGGTCACCTCATTGAGAACCGCCTTCAGGCGCTCTTCAAACTCGCCGCGATATTTCGCGCCTGCAATCAACGCCCCCATATCCAAAGACAAGAGCCGTTTATTGGCAAGACTTTCGGGCACGTCACCGTTGACAATGCGCAAAGCCAGACCTTCGGCAATCGCGGTTTTACCCACGCCCGGCTCCCCGATCAAAACAGGGTTATTCTTTGTGCGACGGCTCAGAATCTGCATCGCCCGACGAATTTCATCATCACGTCCAATGATCGGGTCAATCTTGCCTTCCGATGCCGCCTTGGTCAGATCGCGCGCATATTTCTCCAGCGCTTCATAGGTATCCTCCGCGCTGGCACTGTCTGCAGTGCGCCCTTTGCGGATATCGTTGATCGCTTCGTTGATTTTCTGCGCCGTGACGGCACCGGCGTCCAACGCATCCTTAGCCGGCGATTTCACCACCGCCAGCGCCGTCAGCAGTCGTTCAACCGGCACAAAGCTGTCACCGGCCTTTTGCGCCAGCTTTTCAGCCTCAGCCAAAACCTTACCGGTCTGCTGATCCATATAGGTCTGCCCAGTATCCCCTGACACCTGCGGAATCTTGGTAAGCGATTGCTCTAGTGCTTGCATCACACGTTCAGGCGCGCCGCCTGCGCGTTTGATCAGGTTGCTTGCCAGTCCCTGATCGTCATCCATCAATGCCTTGAGCAAATGTTCGGGTGCCAGTTTCTGATGGCTCTCCCGCATCGCAATCGTCTGAGCCGCCTGCAAAAAACCGCGCGACCGCTCCGTGAACTTATTTAAGTCCATCCTGTTCTCCTTTTCTTAAGCATTCCCAAAATGTTGCGCACCCGCTAGGCAGCATGCGTCGGTGTGGAAACCTCTGCACAATAAATGGGCAATCGGGCGCTTACCTTCAAGCCCACCCTCTTAAGATTTATCCATTAAACACTGACGCCGCGTCAAATTGGCACTTTTTCGTGAAACCCCTTGGAAAACAGGCGCTGCATCCCATTTATCCACAAGTTATCCACAGGCACTCAGCATGAGGCCCGAGCAGAAGGAAGACAAAAATGCAGATCGAGAAACTCCACCTCGACGATGTCCGTTACAACCCCGAACTCAGCGGATTCGAGGCTTTGGTCCGTATTCACGAAGACGGTGCGGTTTATTCCTACCCCTGTCAGGTCAACGCGCCTTTGCACGCAGATTTCAAGATCATTTCCCGCCGACTGACACAAAAGGCGAAAACTGCACACAAGGCCCCCTCGCCAATCCTGCGTCTGCGCCGTGATCTGCGCGATCTCAGTGATGCGCCACAGTCCAGCCCGGTCATCCAACAGCTGCGCCGCCTGATTGCCGCTTGACGCCTGCGCCTTGGGCCGCGACAAGGACGCAATTCGCTGCCCAAAGGAAATGCCATGTCTGATGACCGCCTGATTGTCGCCCTTGATGTCCCCAACGCTTTGGCTGGCCTGCAACTGGCCCAGCAACTCGGCGATGATGTCTCGTTCTACAAGATCGGGCTGGGTATGTTGACTGGCGGCGGACTGGCCCTTGCCAATGAGCTCAAGCAAGATCAGGGCAAACGCATCTTTCTAGATATGAAGCTGTTTGATATCGGAGCCACGATTGAAAACGCCGTCCGGGGCCTGGCCCAGTTTGATATCGACTTCCTGACCGTCCACGGCGACCCCCATGTTGTCCGCGCCGCCAAGGAAGGTGCCTCCGGCAAAGACCTGAAAATCCTCGCCGTCACCATCCTGACCTCACTGGACCGCGCCGATCTGGATGCCGGGCTGATCAAAGCAGGCGACATTCCCGATCTGGTGGCTGAACGCGCGGGCAAAGCCTTTGAGGCCGGTGCCGACGGCGTTATCGCCTCCCCGCAAGAAGCCGCAATGATCCGTGCCTTGCCGGAATCGCAAGGCCGGCTGATCGTCACCCCCGGCGTGCGCCCCACCGGTGCCGCGCTTGGTGATCAAAAACGCGTTGCCACTCCGGCGCAGGCGATCAAAGATGGCGCAGATCACATCGTGGTTGGCCGCCCAATCTGGGCCGCAGAAAACCCAAGCGCCGCCGCACAGGCCATTCTGGCGGAACTGCAAGGCTAAGAGATTCGGTTTTTCTTGCGCGCCGAATCACCGTGATCTAGAATCAGCCTATGGCTGTCTGCATTCTTTACCGTCGTACCCGTGCCCGCCGCCCGCGTTATTACCGGGTGGAAATCGCCTATAACCTGTTTGAGGAAATCTCGGTCCTTCGCGAATGGGGGATCGCAGGCGGCAAAGGCCGCTCGATGATCAGCATCTACGGCAACCTGCGCGAGGCGTCCGTAATGGCCGACAAATACCGCCACCGCGCGCAAAAACGCGGCTACAGCCGCGCCGACCAACTCGCCGCAACAGGCTAAGCCACTTATTTTCCATAGCACCAGCGCATCCCGCACCCCCCCGAGGAGAAGGCCAAAAGCCGCCGACGAGACAAAAAGCGCGCGCCCTTAGGCGCGCACCTTAAAATCAAACCTGTCTGATCAGCTTACTCGGCTGCGATCTGGCCTTCCACCGGCTCAACCCGCACAGCGGCGAATTTGAACTCGGGTATCTTGCCGTAGGGGTCAATCGCCGGGTTGGTCAGAACGTTGGCCGCCGCCTCAACATAGGCGAACGGCACAAACACCATATCCTCGGCAATCGCCCGGTCAGCCCGCGCCATGATGTTGATCGACCCGCGACGGGTGCTCAGGCGTACCATATCGCCCGGCTCCACACCCATCTTGCGCAGGGTTTTCGGGTTCAACGAACAGTTCGCCTCTGGCTCCACCGCATCCAGAACCTTGGACCGGCGCGTCATCGACCCGGTGTGCCAATGCTCCAGCTGACGGCCGGTGGTCATGATCATCGGGAATTCGGCATCAGGCGCTTCATCCGGTGCAATCACGGCTGCCGGGGTAAAGCGCGCGCGCCCTTCGGAACGGGGGAAGCCATCGCCAAACACAATCGCCTGACCGGGGTCGGTCTCCGACAGCGACGGATAGGTGATGGTTTCGGTCTTCAGACGCTCCCAGGTGATGTTGTTGAGGCTCTTCATATTGAGCTTCATCTCGTCAAACACCTGGCTCACATCGGTATAATCCCAGTTCAGGCCAATGCGCTGCGCCAGCTCGGTGGTGATCTTCCAATCCTCACGCGCCTCACCCGGGGGCGGCACGGCCGGGCGCACCCGCTGCACCTGACGGTTGGTATTGGATACGGTGCCGTTCTTTTCATAAAGCGCCGAGGCAGGCAGAATGATATCGGCATAGTTCGCCGTTTCGGTCAGGAAGATATCCTGCACCACCATCAGATCCAGCTTGGCAAAGGCGTCACGCGCGTGTTCCACATCCGGGTCGGACATCGCCGGGTTTTCACCCTGAATATACATGCCCTTGATGTTACCCGCATAGATCTCGTCAACGATCTCAGTCACAGTCAGACCTTTTTCGTTGCTGAAATCGTCGCTTTCCCAGACATCAGTAAAGGACTGGCGAATGCCGTCATCTGTTACGGTCTGATAATCCGGCAGGAACATCGGGATCAGGCCAGCGTCAGACGCACCCTGCACGTTGTTCTGGCCGCGCAGCGGGTGCAGACCCGCGCCCGGTTTACCGACATTGCCGGTCATCAGCGCAAGGCTGATCAGGCAGCGCGAATTATCAGTGCCGTGAATGTGCTGGGAAATACCCATACCCCAGAAAATCAGACCCGCTTCAGCACCCGCAAAGATACGTGCCACACGACGCAGCTGATCCGGGGAAATGCCACAGATCTCTGACATCGCTTCTGGGGTAAAGTTCTTCAGATGCTCTTTCTCTTCCGCCCAGTTTTCAGTCCAGCGGTGGATATACTGGCTGTCATACAGCTCTTCTTCGACAATCACGTTCATGATCGCGTTCAGCATCGACACGTCCGCACCGGGGCGGAACTGCACCATTTCAGTTGCAAAGCGACGCAGGCCCACACCACGCGGGTCCATCACGATCAGCTTGCCACCACGTTTGGTGAACTGCTTGAAATAGGTCGCCGCAACCGGGTGGTTCTCAATCGGGTTAGACCCGATCACAATCGCCACGTCTGCGTTTTCGATTTCGTTGAAGGTCGCGGTCACCGCGCCCGAGCCGACGTTTTCGATCAGCGCCGCAACCGAGGACGCGTGGCACAGACGCGTACAGTGGTCGACGTTGTTGTGCTTAAAGCCCTGACGAATGAATTTCTGGAACAGGTAAGCTTCTTCGTTGGTGCACTTGGCCGAGCCAAAGCCCGCAACGCGGCGCGGGTCATCTTCGCGCAGCTTCATCAGGCCTTTGGCGGCCAGATCCATCGCCTCTTCCCACGTCGCTTCGCGGAAATGCGTGTCCAGATTGCCCGGATCAACGTTCAGACCCTTCGCAGGCGCATCTTCACGACGGATCAGCGGCTTGGTCAGGCGGTGCGGGTGGTGGATGTAATCAAAGCCAAAGCGGCCTTTGACACACAGGCGGCCCTCATTGGCCGGGCCGTTGATGCCCTCAACGTATTTCACCTTGCCGTCTTTGACCTTCAGCGAAACCTTGCAGCCCACGCCACAGAACGGGCAAACGCTTTCAGTTTCCGAATCGAAATCACCCCGGTCGCCAACCTGGTTTTCGTCCACAACAGTCGATGGCATCAGCGCCCCGGTTGGGCAGGCTTGCACACATTCACCACAGGCCACACAGGTCGATGCGCCCATCGGGTCGGCAAAATCAAAGGTCGGATAAGCGTCATGCCCACGACCGGCCATACCGATCACATCGTTCACCTGCACTTCGCGGCAGGCGCGCACACACAGACCACATTGAATACAGGCGTCAAGGTTCACGCTCATCGCAACGTGGCTGTCATCGAGCAGCGGAATGCGGCCCTCTTCCAGTTTCGGGAACCGGCTTTCCGATACGCCATTCAGCTCGGCCATATCCCACAAGTGGCTCGACTTGTCATGCGCTTCTTCCTTGGCTGGCTGGTCCGCCAGAAGCATCTCCATCACCATGTTGCGCGCGCTTTCGGCGCGTGCGGTGTCAGTTTTGACAACCATGCCCTCTGACGGTTCGCGAATACAAGACGCCGCCAAAGTGCGCTCACCATCGATCTCGACCATACAGGCGCGGCAATTGCCATCGGGGCGATAGCCGGGTGCTGGCTTGTGGCAAAGGTGAGGGATCACCAGCCCACGGCCATTGGCCACTTCCCAGATTGTCTGGCCTTTTTCTGCCTCGACGTCTTTGCCGTCTAGGGTGAATCGGATTGTCTCAGACATTGCGCGCCTCCTTGGTTGCGGTAACACATAGATCACGCGAGCCCCGTTTGATGACCGGTAATCCCGACATAACCGCGTTTTTTTGCGCCATTTGTGACCAACTAGTTTCGGATAGTGAACATAATTTACGGTCCGCACCATTCACAAGAGACGATTGAGTGATTCTTGCAGAAAAATGCACTGAACTTTCTGATCAAAAAGCGATTTTGCGCCCTTTTATCGCTGGACCGTCAGCGCTAACCTGCCGCAGAGGAAAATCAGACCCCAAAACAACTGAAAGAGAGCAAAGTGACCGAGATTATTTTGGTACGGCACGGGCAGGCCAACAGCCATGCCACGGATGAGAAAAGCTACGACCAGCTCTCTGAACTCGGGCACCAGCAGGCCAGCTGGCTGGGGGACCATATGACCGCCACAAATCCACATTTTGATCAGGTCATCACCGGCACGTTGCATCGTCAGGCTGACACCGCCCGATCAATGGGATATGAGATTTCAAAACAAGACACCCGCTTGAACGAACTCAACTACTTCGCCATTGCACAGGCACTGGAACAGCAACACAAAATTCCGGCCCCACAATCGCCACAGGAATACGCCCACCACCTGCCGGTGCTCATTTCCCATTGGGCGCAGGATCGATTGACCGACATTCCGGAACAATTCAGCGGGTTCGAAGGTCGGATCACCAGCCTGATCACTGAACTTTGCGATCAAGGTGGGCGTCACATGTTGGTCACCTCTGGCGGCGTGATCGGCATCATCGTCCGGCACGTGCTGGGGCTTGCGCCCGATATGGCCTCGAAGATCATGCTGCAGGTCATGAACAGTTCCGTCCATCGATTGCATTTCATTCATGATCAGCTCTTACTGGCAGGCTTCAACGCGACCCCACACCTCGACGCCCCGGACCGCACCCACGCCCGCACATTTATCTAAAGGATCGAAACCATGAAACTCTATGCTATGCCCGGTACCATCGCAGTGGCCTCGGCCATCGCCCTCAAGGAAGCCGGAATTGAGTTCGACCTGCAGATCGTGGATTTCACCAAGGGCGAACAAACCGGCGCGGCCTATAGCAAGGTCAACGCCAAGGGCCGCGTGCCTGCATTGGAAACACCCGATGGGATCCTGACAGAAACAGGGGCGATCCTTGAATACATCGCCGCCATAACGCCCGAGGCCGGGTTAACTCCCAGCGGAGCTTTTGAAACTGCCCAGATGCGCGAAGCGATGAATTACCTCGCCAGCACCATGCATGTGGCCCATGCCCACAAACTGCGCGGCTCTCGCTGGGCCACGCAGCAAAGCTCCTTCGATGACATGACGGCCAAGGTGCCCGAAACCATGTCTGACTGCTGCGCCTACCTCGAATCGCACAACGCCTTCACCCCCTATGTAATGGGCTCAAATTACAGCCTTGCAGATCCGTGGCTTTATGCCATTTGTTGCTGGCTTGAAGGGGATGGCGTCGATATCGCCAAATTCCCGAAAATTCAGGCCTTTTTGGCCGCAATGAACGACCGCCCGGCCGTGCAGGCCGTCAAAGACTTGGGACTGATTAAATGACACACCTCTGGGTACGATCTGAGCAGCGCGAAAACGAAAAACGCGTGGGGCTTTCCCCCGCAGGGGCCGCTGCCCTGATTAAGGCAGGCATCAAGGTCAGTGTGGAAGAAAGCACAACCCGCGCCATCGGCATTGAGGGCTATGTTGATGCAGGCTGCGAGATCGTGGCCGAAAACAGTTGGCCCAGCGCGCCACAGGTTGCGATCATCTTTGGCCTGAAAGAACTGCCCGATGACAGCACCCCCCTGCCGCATCGCCACATCATGTTCGGCCACGCCTTCAAGGGACAGCACTCCGGCAGGGCCCTGTTGGAACGTTTTAAGGCCGGTGGCGGCACGCTTTACGATCTGGAATATCTGGTGGCCGAGGATGGCCGCCGCGTCGCCGCCTTTGGCTATTGGGCTGGTTATGCCGGGGCTGCCGTCACACTCAAGGCCTGGGCCAACCAAAAACAGGGCCGCCTCTGCCCGCCTGTAAGCACCTACAAAGACAAAGACGCGCTTCTGGCCGACCTCGCCAATGACATGCAGAACGCAAACACTGACACCCCTACCGCCATCGTCATCGGCGCCTTGGGCCGTGTCGGTACCGGCGCGGCTGACCTCTGTCAGGCGATGGGCATAGACGTCACCAAATGGGACATGGCGGAAACCGCCACCGGCGGACCTTTCCCCGAGATCCTCCAACATGACCTGTTCTTCAACTGCATCCTTGCCCGCCCCGGCACGCCGGTCTTTATCCCTCAATCGGCTCTGACTGCCGACCGCAAACTCACCGCCATTGGCGATGTCGCCTGCGACCCGGACAGCGACTATAATCCGGTGCCGGTCTATGACCGTGCCACCGATTGGAATGCGCCGGTCACCCGCGCCCATGACACGCCACCACTGGACGTCATGGCCATCGACAACCTGCCCTCGCTTCTGCCCCGCGAATCCTCCGAGGATTACGCCGAACAACTCCTGCCTTCCCTACGGACCCTCACCGACCTGTCCTCAGGTGTCTGGGCCCGGGCCGAGGCCACCTTCAACGAGCATATGAAAGGGATCTGAGACATGACAATTCACTGGTGCGGCACCGGCCTTTCGGCCATTCCCGGTCTGCGTCGCCTGATCGAGGCGGGCTATGATGTCACCGTCTGGAACCGGACGAAGGCCAAAGCCGAAGAGGCCGTTGGCGATCTGACCGACAAGATCAAAGCCTTTGAATTCGACGCCATCTCGGCAGATGTGAACGAGGGCGACTTGGTGGTCTCGATGCTGCCCGGCGACTGGCACGTGCCACTGGCCGAAATGTGCATCAACAAGGGCGCAAACTTTGTGTCCTCGTCTTACATTGCCCCCGAAATGCGCGACCTGCATGCCAAGGCTTTGGTGCGCGGTGTGTCTGTGGTGAATGAGATTGGCCTTGATCCCGGCATCGACCACCTGATGGCCCACCAAATGGTCGCCGATTACCGTGGGTCCAAAGCGTATGACGCCAGCAATGACCTCAGCTTCAAATCCTACTGTGGCGGCATCCCCAAGATCCCGAACCCCTTCCGCTACAAATTCAGCTGGTCGCCTCTGGGCGTGCTCAAGGCGCTGCGTTCCCCCTCCCGCTCGATCAAACACTTTACCGAGCTGAACGTCGCTCGCCCGTGGGACGCGATCTCAACCTATGACGCGCCGCTCGCCACACCCGAAAGCTTCGAGGTTTACCCAAACCGCGACTCCCTGCCCTTCATGGAAGACTACCAGTTCGACGCCAACTGGCGGGTCAAGGAATTCGTCCGCGGCACATTGCGCCTGAACGGCTGGGCCGATGCCTGGAAAGACGTCTTCGCCGAGGTCGAAACTCTTGAAGGTCCCGAGGGCGATGCCCGCCTGAAAGAAATGTCCGATACCTTCTGGGCCGAAAATGCCTATGACGAAGGCGAGCCCGACCGCGTTGTCATGTGCGTAGACCTCAAGGCCGAAAAAAACGGCAGCCCCGTCTGGCACAAGACCTATGTCATGGACGCCTGGGGTGACGCTCGCGGCACGGCAATGGCCCGTCTCGTGTCCATTCCTCTGTCCCTCGCGATTGAATCCGTCCTCAACCGCGAAATCCCCGCCGGCGTCAGCCCCGCCCCGCATGACCCCAAACTGGTCGCGCGCTATCTGGATGAGGTCAACACACTGGCGCAGCATCTGATGGTGGTGGATCATTTGGCGTGAGAAATTTAGGGGCGGGCAGAAATGCCCGCTTCTTTCCGCGCCCCTTGTAGGCAAACGTTAGCATCCAAATGAACTTAAGCAGGATATTTCGAGACGCGCCAGAGCATATCAAGCTGCTCCGGCACTACAACTTATCCAACCGCACACCGCTTAGTGATACGCAGATAAACGAACAGTTTTATGCAAAACATGGATTTGACAAAGCAACCGTACTGGAATGCTGGCAAGAAATTGAACAATGGCTCGGTCTCCCCACAGGAAGAATGCGCCCAAATGACCGATTGGTAGGGGATTTATGCCGCGAAAGAATAATACAGCCGTCAATTGAAAACCTGACCGAAGCAGCGATTGATCGAAGCAGCACAATGAACCTTCAAATTGACTTGGAGACTATCGAGACGGTCAATGACTATATAAAAGCTTTCGCTGCGCCGTAGGGTGGGTACCAACCCACCATTTTCTCCACATCAACTCTCGCTCCCTTTCCCAAGCCGCGCATCACCGACGCGCGGGGGCGATCTCAGGGATGTAACTGCCCCTTTATCCTGCAAAATCCGCACACCCCAACCGCCTCACTCAACCTCTCCAATCGCCGCCGCGTTGGGGCGCGTCGGCGATGCGCGGCGGGCGCTGCCCGCTATCTCGCGCGGGTTTTCTCGTGCAAATATCCCCGCTGGTGGCAACCCTGAGGCGGAGGCCAAAGGTCGACAACGAGACATCAAGCGCGCCGCAGGCGCACATTTCAACGAACAAACAGGGCCACAGGAGTTTTGTACAAAACCCGCGTAAAACTTGTACAAACTTTTCAGCCGCCGCGCACCAATTCGTCTTCGTCTTCCACCACCGAAATTCCCAGCTCGTCCAGCCCATTTTCCAGGTGGTCAGACAAGTGCGGCGTGCCCAATAGATAATCGACCGTTGGCGTGGTCGCCTCTTCGCGGGCGGTGGCTTTGGCCTCTTCAAGCTCATCTCGCATAAAACTATCGCGCCCGATCCACATGACGGCGACAAGGCTGACCTGTTCCTCTTCGGTCAGGCGTTCGATAAAGCCGCGCAATTCCCGCTCGGCCCGGTCAAGTTCGCGGGACATAAGGATAATTTGGGCAATCTTATGGGTGCTGATTCCAATCATCTCAGCCTCCTATACTTACATCTTACCACAAATTGGCCTGTAAATCAGGAGCGCACTTTGATCTGAGACAAATCGGCGAAAGTTGCCTCAGTGCCTGTCAAACCGATTGGCGTCAAACGGGGACAAGTCAATATTGGGTTTGCGCCCGCTGATCAGGTCAGCGATCAACCGGCCTGTTTTCGGCCCCGCTGTCAACCCGATGTGCTGATGTCCAAACCCCGCGTAAACCCCTGTTTTTCCTATCTCTCCGATCAAAGGCAAACTATCCGGGGTGGACGGACGATAGCCCACCCACTCTTCGGCCACGTCATATTCCAGATTGGGAAAATCCTTGGTGATCTGCTTGCGGATTAGTTCCAACGGGGCACGCGAGGCTCCGCGCTCATGGGTGCCAAGCTCCACCGTTCCGGCACAGCGCAGGCCTGTCGACATTGGCGTGACACCAAACTTGCCCTTGCCCAGAATCATCGGGCAACGCGGTATTTGTGAAGGGTTTTTCAGGTGCAGGTGATGGCCACGCTCTGTTTCCAACATCACCTTGAAACCCAGCTTTTTCATCAAGGCCTTGGACCATATGCCTGTCGTTAAGACCGCATGATCGCAAGGAAAGCCACCTTGATCCGTCTCAACCGAAGAAATCTTACCATCGTGCAGGGTGAAATCCTTGGCCTCTGCTTGTGCCACTTGCCCACCCTCAGCACGCAAAATATCCGCGAGCGCATGCATGTATCCGCCCGGATCAAGGATATGCCCCTGTGTCTTGAGCCGCGCGAGACACTGAATCGAGGGTCCCAACATCGGATCAAATTCCTGCACCGCAGCGCCTTCGATCATCTCTGGGACAAACCCGGCCTCGCGTCGGATACCCCAACCAAAGTTGTCTTTGTCAAAGTCTTTGCGCGAGGCGTAAGCATAGACAAAATCACTGCTGGTGATCATCTCTTCTGCCTGTGTCGCGCGGGTCAATGCCCGATGCTGATCACCCCCATCCGCGATGATATCAATCAAGGCCTGCGCCGTGTATCGCGCGTCCTTTGCATTGGCCCGTTTCACGAATTGCCACAGCCACGGGGCCAGCCTGGGCACTTGACCCCATTGCATAAACAAAGGTGATGATGGATCGGTGAGGTACTTGATGCTGTCCTTAATTAATCCCGGCGTGTTGACCGGAATGAACGCCCACTGCGCCATCAATCCGGCATTACCGTAAGACGCACCCGCCCCCGGCCCTTCGCGGTCGATCAATGTCACCTGATGCCCAGACCGCTGCAACCAGATGGCCGAGCTGAGGCCGCAGATGCCTGCGCCGATAACAACAATTTTTAAGGACGTGCTCATTGCCGTCATCCTGCTTTTGCATGACTTTGCGTCAGCTAAGAGCTTTGTGTGTCAAACAGCAAGCGAAGATTTAAACAGGCCGAAAGATCCATCCATTTCAGACAAAAGCATGTCGGGATTGGCAGGTTTGGAAGAGTTCCGCACCGCTATCAAAAACTGAACACGACTAAGCGAGACACGCCATGGACATTATCAAGCTTTCCGCCACTGAACTGACAGCACAGCTTCAGATTAGGGAATTGAGCGCGATAGATGTCTTGGCTGCTTATCAGGCGCAGGTCGAAAAAGTTGAGAGTGATGTGAACGCCTTTGTCACGCTCGACTGGCAAGCGGCCTATGATCGCACCCATGAACTGGACCAGATGGCGCAGCCCGTCGGGCCGCTGCACGGCATACCAATTGCGATCAAGGATATTTTTGAAACCAAAGGGTTACGCACCACATGGGGGTCGCGCAGTTATGAAAAACACACGCCCGGCTATGACGCCCTTCATGTCGCCCGCCTGCGCGCGGCGGGTGCCGTAATCATTGGCAAATCGAACACGCCGGAATTCGCTTTTTCCGGTCAAACCACCAACTTGGTGTCCGGCACAACGCGCAATCCGCATGACTTGTCAAAAACCGTGGCTGGTAGCTCGGGTGGGGCAGCAGCGGCGCTGGCAGCAAACATGGTGGCCTTGGCGGATGGGTCTGATCTTGGGGGGTCGTTGCGCAGCCCGGCGGCGTGGTGTGGGGTTGTCGGGTTCCGGCCCAGCTCGGGTTTGGTTCCCTACAATCCTAATCCAGTGCCCTACGATGGCCTTAGTATTCCCGGCCCTATGGCCCGCAACATCAAAGATCTGGTGATGATGCTTGAGGTCATGCAGGGAAATTCGTCGAAGCAGCCGCTTGGTTTCTGGAAAAACGAACCTTCGATGGAAGGCCTAAGCGCTTCACCGAGATCTGGACGTCTTGCGTTCGATCTGAACCCCTTTGGTGTACCAACTGATCCATCAATCTGCGTGGCCCTGCAACCGGTTGCAGATCTATGCAAGGATCTGGGCTGGCAGTTGGATCAAGCCGCACCGGACTTGAATCCGCTAACACACTATGTGCCGATGGTGCGCACGCTCTCGGCACTCGGAGTGAAAGCCGCGAAGAACCCTAACATGGATATAGCGGCTGAAAACTTTGTCACAGCCTGCCATCAAGGGCCTGAATTCAGCCTGTCAGATTACGCCGAGTTTCAGGTCGCTCGCGGCCAGGTTTGGCAGGAAGTTGCGGCGTTTTTCGAACAGTACGATTTTGCGCTCTGGCCCACCACTAGCGGGCTGGCGTTTGATGCAGATGCGAAGGATCACGAGATTCGCGAAGATTGGCGCACAGTAACGCTCACGCCAATTCTCGAGCTGCCATCGCTTTCGATGCCCTTTGGCACCTCCACGGATGGATTGCCTGTCGGTCTCCATATCACGGGTCCCAAGGGTTCGGATGCGCGTCTATTGCAATTCGCTCGTCAAATCGAACAAGCCGCCCAATGACACCCGTAGCCAATAAAAAACCCCGCTGAACAGCGGGGCATTTTAATCTTAAGCTGAAAGTTCTTAGCCTTGGCGGGCTTTGAACTTCGGTTGTGTTTTGTTGATCACGTAGACGCGGCCTTTGCGGCGCACGACACGGCAATCACGGTGCCGGTTCTTCAAAGAACGAAGCGAGTTTTTGACCTTCATGGTCCTCTCCTCATTTGTCGCGGCGCGGGCCAGCGCCTGGGTTGCGGGTGCTGCACGTTGCTGTGCAGCAGTGAATTCATGGTGGGCGATACAAGGATCGAACTTGTGACCCCTTCGATGTCAACGAAGTGCTCTACCGCTGAGCTAATCGCCCATGAATACCTTAGCGAGCCTGACCCCAATAAATTGGGGCGCGGAATCCCGCGCCGGTGTGCTGGGTCTATAAAAGGAGTCGGAGGAGGGATCAAGGGCTTTTAGAAAGACAATTTCAGTCTATTATAGAATTAATTGGGAGAACACATGCCAAAGGCCGCATATCATCTGAGCTACCCTGCACGGCGCACAACTTCTGTTGTGTTCGCTTCACCTCATAGTGGCCGCGACTACCCCTGGACTTTCGTGCGGCGCACGCAGTTGAATGAATACTCTGTGCGTAGCTCCGAGGATGCCTTTGTTGATGAGCTTTTCGAATGTGCCACGGACTTTGGCGCGCCATTTGTAAAAGCTGGAGCGCCTCGCGCCTTTGTCGATCTAAACCGAGCCCCCGATGAACTGGATCCAGCCCTGATCGAAGGGGTGCGCGCCACTGGACACAACCCACGCGTTGCCTCTGGGCTTGGGGTCGTACCGAGAGTCGTTGCCAATGGTAAGGCGATCTATCGCGGAAAAATCTCGATGAGCGAAGCACAAAAGCGAATCGATGGCTATTGGCACCCCTATCACGAGATTCTTACGGCCCAGATGGATCAGGCTTTTTTGATGTTTGGCGAAGCCATTCTGATTGACTGCCATTCGATGCCACATGAAGCCATGGATACACTGGCACGTTCTGGCATACGCCGCCCTGAGATCGTGTTAGGAGATCGGTTTGGGACTACGGCCAGTGACGAAATCGTCAGTCAGGTCGAAGCGGCCTTTGTCGAAGCAGGCTTGGTTGTGACCCGCAATGTTCCGTTTGCTGGAGCATATATCACGCAGGCCTATGGCCAACCGTCCAAGGGGCATCATGCGTTACAGATTGAAATCGACCGCTCACTTTATATGAACGAGCGTTTGATCCGACCAAACGGCAATTTCCAGTCATTCAAGGCACTTCTCGAAAATATTGTATCCGAGATCGCCGAGATCGGTCGCCCCAGTGAGAGCGCACTGGCGGCCGAGTGAACTTACCGCAAGGCACGGCCTTTCTTGATCGAGTCACGTCCGAATTTTTGCCTGATCTTATCCGTGGCGCGTTCGGCATCAGCGCGACGTCCCGCGTCTGGATCCAGCAGATCAGCTGAAAGATCCGCTTCATTTTCCGGTACAAGTTCAGACAGCCCCACCCCGAGCAATCGGTAGGCAGCACCCTGCTCTGTCTGATCCAGCAAATTTCGGGCGTTCTTGTAAATTTTGTCAGCAATTTGGGTTGGATGTCGCAATGAGATGCGGCGGCTGATCAAAGAATGATCAGCCCTTTTGAGCTTGAGATTCACCACGCGGCCAGCAATGGTTTTCGCTTTCAACCGGTCAGAAACTTTTTCTGATAGCCGCCAGATATGGCCATCCAGAATATCCACATCTGCCGTATCTTCGTTGAACGTCGTTTCGCTGGAAATTGATTTCATCGGTCCATCAGATGAAACGCCGCGGCTGTCCTGACCTCGCGCCAGATACCACAGACGATGGCCCATCGAACCAAACCGAGCAATCAGATCTTTCTGCTCCCACCGCAGTA
This sequence comes from Roseovarius albus, assembly GCF_900172335.1. Lineage (GTDB taxonomy): Bacteria > Pseudomonadota > Alphaproteobacteria > Rhodobacterales > Rhodobacteraceae > Roseovarius > Roseovarius albus. The sequence continues at coordinate 39,872 of NZ_FWFX01000019.1, read as the reverse complement.
AATCATCGAATGTACATATGCCTGCCGCATTCAGAGATGACACCCCCACCCGACCAACCCCCCAGATCAGGCTGACGGATTTGTCTTTCAAGAAGGCCGCAGTTTCCGCTTTGCCGATTACGGAGAACCCGTATGGCTTGTCCAGATCCGAGGCTACTTTCGCCAAAAACTTGTTATGACTCAAACCGATAGACCCCGTCAGTCCCAATTCGGATCGCATGCGGCGAATGAGGTTTGCGAGCATGACAGCGGGTGGCGCGCCGTGCAGACGAGCGGTGCCGGTGAGGTCAATGAACGCCTCGTCCAGCGACAAAGGCTCAATCGCGGGGGACAGTTCTGCCATCATCGACTTGATTTCGCGCGAGGCGGCAGAATAGGCCTCCATTCGGGGGCGGATCACCACCGCCTCGGGGCACAGTTTCAGCGCCTTGAACATCGGCATGGCCGAACGTACACCTCGAATTCTTGCAATGTAACAAGCCGTTGAAACCACACCCCGGTGCCCACCCCCAATGATCACCGGCTTGTCAGCCAACTCGGGATTGTCGCGCTTTTCAACGCTGGCATAGAAGGCATCGCAATCCATATGGGCGATACTGAGGTCAAACAACTCGTCATGCGCCACCACCCGACGACTGCCACAGGCTGGGCAACGTGGGGCAGCATCAAACATTTCCAGACAATCACGACAAAGCGCAGGCATAGGATTCGGAGGTCAGATTTTTGTACAACTTGTACAAGTTGTACGCGGGTTTTGTACAAAACTCGATATCGAAACCATGAACTATTCCGCCCTCTAACGCTCTGCTCAATGAATATTAACCAATGTTAAAGTTGCAAAAGCCCCGTGAGCTCTTTCAGTGTCTCGGCATCTGCTTTGGACATGTTTGCCTTGCGTGATCGGAACAGGGTGGCCTGACTGCGCAGCATCAAGCCGTCGCTCAGGATCTTGAGGTGGTTGGCACGCAGGGTGTCACCGCTGGAGGTGATATCGGCAACGGCCTCGGCGGTTTCGTTCTTGACCGTGCCCTCGGTTGCGCCTTGGCTGTCGACCAGCTGGTAGTCGGCCACGCCTTTTTCCCGCAGGAAATCGCGCACCTGACGGTGGTATTTGGTGGCGATGCGCAGGCGGAAGCCGTGGGTCGCGCGGAAGGCGGCGGCGGCGGCGTCAAGGTCATCCATTGTGCCTACGTCAACCCAGCAAGTGGGCACGGCCAGCACCAGATCGGCTTGACCAAAGCCCAGTTCAGCTAGCTCGGCGACCTGTTGTTCCCAAAGGGCCAGCTTTTCGCGAATAAGATCGGTTCCGGTGACGCCAAGGTGAATGCGTCCCGCAGACAATTCGCGCGGAATTTCCCCGGCGGACAGTAAGACCAGTTCGACATTGTCGATACCCTGCACATAGCCGGCATATTCGCGGTCCGAGCCGGAACGGCCCAGTTCAATGCCGCGTTTGGCGAACCAGTCAAAGGTTTTTTCCATCAAGCGGCCCTTGGAGGGCACTCCAAGTTTCAGGCTCATGCTGCGCCCCCCAGTTTAACAACCAGACCGGGGCGGATAACGCCACCAACGGCGGGAATTTCGCGGCCCTGCCCCAGCTGGCGGGTCAGAGCGTCGTAACGACCGCCCGAAGCGACGGGGGGCAGATCGGGGCGGCTTTCGGCGTAGAAGCCAAAGACAAAACCGTCGTAATACTCCATCTGCGTACGGCCATAGCTGGCCTCAAAATCCAACTGATCAACGTTGATACCGTTGCTTGCCAGCGCTTCGAGCCGTTTTTCCAGCCGCTCAACCGCAGCACGGATCTCCGGCAGATCAACAGCGATATCCAGTAGGCGTTCCAGCGCGTAGGGGCTGGTCTCACGTACGGCGAGGACGGCATCAAGAAGAGCGACCTCATTTTCAGAAATGGGCGCGGCAGCAGCGTCTTCTTTGAGGGCATTGATGCGCTGGAAAATCTCAGTCTCGGACCGCAGGCCGGTCATCGGGCCGATGTTGGCCATTGGATCCTCTGCCGCCAGCAATTTCACGCGGCTTTCCGGCGCAGGGATCTTGCCCGAGAACCGGTCGATCAATGCGCGGAACCGCTTTGGCCGCCAGATGTGGCGGCGCAGGGCATGTTTGCGGCGCTCGGTCGTGTTCAGCCCATCGACGGCGGCCATTAGGATGCCGATGTCGCCGGTGGCAGCGCGCAGGTTCATCGGCTTGAGGATGTCATAAATCAGCGCAAAGACACGTGCATCCGCTGCTGCCGGGTTCGCGCGATCAAACAGCTCGAACCCGACCTGCATATATTCGTTGGCACGATCCGGGTCGTCTTCTTGACGGCGGAAGACCTCACCCGAGTAGGTGTAACACGCCGGTTCTGCACCGTGTTCCATGTGCATCTGCACTACGGGCACGGTGAAGTCGGGGCGCAGCATCTGTTCGCCGCGCAGGGCGTCAGAGGTCACATAGGCGCGGGCGCGGATGTCTTCGCCATAGAGATCGAGCAACACGTCGGCCGGTTGCAGCACGGCGGTTTCGACCGGCTGTGCGCCAGCGGCCTCGAACAACCCGCGCAGGCGGTACATTTCAGCCCGGATGCTGTTGCGGGGTGTCATGCGCTTTGCCCGTCAAGGATTTCCTTGACCTTGGCGACAAGCTGATCGCGCGGCACTTCGAACTGGCTGGGGCGTTCTTTCCATTCTTCCAAAGTGGCGCTTTCGGCAATTTTTGCGCCAAGGATCAGATCTTTGATCTGGACGATGCCATTGGCCTTTTCGTCACCGCCTTCGATTACGGCAATCGGAGAATTGCGCTTGTCTGCGTATTTCAGCTGGTTGCCGAAGTTCTTGGGATTGCCAAGGTAAACCTCGGCCCGGATGCCCGCGTTGCGCAGCTCGGCGACCATAGCCTGATAATCAGCCATGCGGTCGCGGTCCATCACGGTGACCACAACGGGACCCGTGACATTGCCACCGATACGGCCTTTTTCGCGCAAGGCCGCGAGCAGGCGATCAACGCCGATAGAAACGCCTGTGGCAGGCACAGCCTGACCGGTGAAGCGTTTGACCAGATCGTCGTAGCGCCCGCCGCCCGCAACCGAGCCAAACTGGCGCTTGCGACCTTTTTCGTCAAAGATTTCGAACGTCAATTCTGCCTCGTACACCGGGCCAGTGTAGTAACCCAAGCCGCGCACAACGCTGGGATCGATGACAACTTGATCTTGACCATAACCTTGAGCCGCTAATAGGTCAGAAATTTGCTCAAGCTCGTCTACACCTTGCCCCCCAACTTCGGAACTACCAACAATTTCTCGCAAATATTGAATCGTGAAGTGCGAGTTAATTGCTAAAGATTTCTCTGGAACAGGAATTCCTCTTTTCTGAGCTATAGGAGCGATCTTCGCTCGCACTAAATCTTCGAAGAAATCGCTACCTGACATTTTAGCGGCTTCTTGAGCGTCGTGGATTCGTTTGAATATGTTAGATTTCGCTTCGACGAACTGCATAACAGTATCGATTTGGAGTGGAGAGAGATTCGCTCCCTTAGTGAAATCTCCACTAGCGTCTGCGCGGCCCGCTCCAAGCAGGTCACGCACACCTTTGCCGCCAAGCCTATCAATCTTATCAATAGCCCGGAGAACAACACCTCTTTCATATTCAAACTTTGACGGTTCGTTAGCGTCCAAGATACCGGCAATTTCCATCACACCATTGAGGACTTTGCGGTTGTTGATCCGCACCAGATAGTCGCCGCGCGGAATGCCAACGGTTTCCAACGTGTCGGACAACATCGCGCAAATCTCGGCATCAGCCGCCATCGACGCCGTGCCAACTGTATCGGCATCGCATTGATAGAACTGGCGGAAACGGCCCGGTCCGGGTTTTTCGTTGCGCCAGACCGGCCCCATCGCATAGCGACGGTAAGGCGTTGGCAGGTCATTGCGATACTGCGCATAAACACGGGCCAAAGGCGCGGTCAGGTCATAGCGCAGCGCCATCCAGTCACCTTTGTCTTCGTCATCGGCTTCCTGCCAGGCAAAGACACCCTCGTTTGGGCGGTCCACGTCGGGCAGGAATTTGCCCAGCGCCTCGACGGTTTCGACCGCGCTCGATTCCAGCGCCTCGAACCCATAACGATGGTAGACCTCAGCAATCGCACGCAGCATCTGCGTCCGTTCGGTTACCTCGGTTCCGAAGTAATCACGAAAACCCTTCGGCGTTTCTGCCTTGGGCCGGGGCTGTTTCTTGGTCTTGGCCATTTATTGAGGTCCTTGAGCGCTCTGAAAACTTGAGGCGGGATGTAGCCGATGGGGGGAACAGGAGCAAGGTGCCCTGTTGCGTGTGGCCCCTTGTTTCATTAATCCGTCACACATGAGCACCGTTGAAGAACATATCGCCCATCTGACCCACACGGTTGATGAACTGTCTCAAGAGGTCGCCTGCCAGCAGACCGAGATCGCGATGCTGACGCGCCGGGTGCAGTTGCTGATGGAACGCGAAGCCGGACGCGAAGCTGATGAGGGTGGTCAGATTGTGTTGGGGAATGAACGTCCGCCGCATTGGTAGGGTGGCTCAGACGCCCTTGCGATCCTGTGCGGCGATGCGGCCATTGTGCAGCAGCACATTGTTCCAGCGGGCGTTGCCGCCAAAACGTTCATAGATGCTGAGAAACACCGTGCCGCGCTCCAGCCGGCTGATCTTGCGGCCGCAGGGTTTGCGCTTGGGCACGCCGCAGGTTTTCGATTTCAGCTTGTCATAGGCTTTGTCGGTGTCGCTGTAGGGGTGGATTTCCGCAGGCAGACCATAGCGGATCTGTTCGTGCAGCGTGACCGATCCGAACACCGCCAAGGCGGCGCTAAACTGGCGGGCACAGCCATCGGCAAAACCGGTGACATAGAAAGTGCGCAGGCCGGTGGCACCGGGTTTGCTGTCATAGAGCTTGTATTTGGGCGATCTGGCGGGGTGTTTCTCGACAGCCTTGCCCAGTTGTTTGCCCCGGACGCTGCAGTTTTTGACCACTTTGCCAAAGGGAACGGGGCCAGACAGAGCCGCGAGTGGTGGGCCGTTTTTGCTGTCCTTTGGCGCAATCTCCAAGAGCGGCGCGCCGTCGGCGACATCTTCAGCTGCGAAACGCGGCATATCACTGATCGGCTCGGAACAAGCGACCAGAGACATGGAAACCAAGATGAAAAGCGGCAGCTTCAAAGGATTCCCCTTACAGGTTGGGGAGGCTTTACACGAAAACAGGGTGTCAGGTCTATGGGGGTGTTTGTCGGGGTCGAATTCAGGCTGGAGGTTGCTGAATACTTTTGCCCGAAAACAGGGGGCGCAGCGACGCCGGGCAGGGCCCGCCGTCCAAATCAGTGGCCTGAGCCATCATTTTTCATTTGGCACGTTGCCTTGCGTGACTGGCGTTCTTAACGGGGTGACCCTAATTCATTCATCACCTAGAATGAGACCGAACAGAAACTAGTCGTGGGGTAGGCACAATATGGCAAAAATCACGCACCAAGTCGGTATCGCGGGCGAAATTAAGGAAATTTACCGTGCCATGCATGAACCGGAAGGTTTGAACGGCTGGTGGGCCACAACCACCGACGGCACACCGACTATTGGAGAGGTTCTGGACTTGCATTTTGCCGATGTTGTGACCTTGTCATTTCGGATCGATGAACTGAACGAAAATGCAAAAGTTGGCCTGCACTGCGTGTCCGGCCCTGGCCCGTGGCAGAATTCTACGCTGCTATTTTCATTCAAATCTGATCATGATCAGGTTTGGGTCACGCTGGAGCATGAAAACCCAGCGGCAACGGACACTGAGTTCTTGTATTTCAGCACCAAATGGACGTGCTATCTTTTGAGCCTGCGCGATTTGATCGAAACAGGTGTCGGGTGCCCGTATCCCAATGACATTAAAATCCACGTCGGAGACTGATCCCGATATCAGCAGCCTTGAGTTTAAAACTCTTCAACCGCCATCACACCGGCAAGGCTTTTGATCGCGCCTTTGATTTGGGGGTTCACGGGGTATTCGGTGCCGGTGTCGATCTCGACCTCGCCGGGCAGTTCGGGATCGAGCAGGCAGAACTGGATCGGGCCGCGACCGCCGCTTTTGACGGATTTGGCCGCACCATCAAGCACCGAGGCGACGGAGGCGATGGCCGAGGCTTCTTCGATAAAGATCTTGAGGCCTGCGGTGCCCGCACCGGCCACCACATCATCCACCGGGGCGACAGAACGGCCCAGCAGTTTGAGCTGGTCGCTTTCCATTGCCGCCTCGACCGTCAGGACCACCAATGAGCCGGTTTCCAGAAACTCGCGGGATTTTTCCAGTGCGTCGGAAAACAGCGTCACCTCATATCCGCCGGTCGTGTCGCTGAGCTGGGCAAAGGCAAAGCGGTTGCCGCGGGCGGATTTGCGTTCTTGCCGTCCGGCCACGACGCCGGCCATTTTTACGATGGCAGGGGCGCGTTCGACCTTGAGCGCGACCTCGTCGAGGGTTTTGACATCCTTGCGTTTGAGCACGGCAAGGTAGTCATCCAGTGGGTGTCCAGACAAGTAAAACCCGATGGCGCGGAATTCTTCGGTCAGGCGCTCGGCGGGCAGCCAATCATCCATCTGCGGCAGACGGGGTTCAGGCAGGTCATCACCCGCCTCGCCAAACAGGGACACCTGATTTGAGTTGCGCTGCTCATGTATGGCGGCGGAATAATTGGTCAACGCTTCAATGCTGCCGAACACCCGGCGGCGGTTCCGATCCAGCTGATCAAATGCCCCGGCACGGGCCAGCATTTCCAACGAACGCTTACCCACGCGTTTGAGATCCACCCTGCGAGCGAAATCAAACAGGGTGACAAAGGGGCTGTCTTCGCGGGCATCGGTGATGAGCTTCATCGCCTCAACACCGACATTCTTGAGTGCGCCCAGCGCGTAGTGCAACACGCCGTCCTGCACCACGAATGTCGCTTCGGACCGGTTCACGCAAGGCGGCGCATAGGGCAGACCAAGCTGCTTTTTTACCTCTTCGAAATACACCGCCAGCTTGTCGGTCAGGTGCATATCGCAGTTCATCACCCCAGCCATAAATTCAACCGGGTGGTTGGCCTTGAGCCATGCAGTCTGATAGCTGACCACAGCATAGGCGGCGGCGTGGGATTTGTTGAAGCCGTAGTTGGCGAATTTTTCCAGAAGGTCGAAAACCTCAGACGCCTTTTTCTTCTCAACTCCGTTTTCAGCCGCGCCTTTTTCGAACTTGGGGCGTTCGGCGTCCATCGCCTCTTTGATTTTTTTACCCATCGCCCGGCGCAGCAGGTCAGCGCCACCCAATGAGTAACCCGCCATGACCTGCGCGATCTGCATCACCTGTTCCTGGTAAACGATGATGCCTTGGGTTTCCTCAAGGATATGGTCGATTAGCGGGTGCACCGACTCGCGTTCCTTGAGGCCGTTTTTCACCTCGCAATAGGTCGGAATGTTTTCCATCGGGCCAGGGCGGTAGAGGGCCACAAGGGCAACGATGTCTTCGATACAGGTGGGTTTCATGCGCTTAAGCGCATCCATCATGCCCGCGCTTTCCACCTGGAACACGGCGACGGTTTTGGCCGAGGCGTAGAGCTTGTAGGTCAGTTCATCATCCAGCGGGATGTGACCTATGTCGTTCTCGGCCCCTTCTTTGGGTTCATAGATAACGCTGCCGTCAGCAGATTCGTGCAGCTGCCGCCCACCGGCGCGTATCTGTTTGATGGCGTTCTCAATCACGGTCAGGGTTTTCAGACCCAGAAAGTCAAACTTGACCAACCCGGCCTGCTCGACCCACTTCATGTTGAACTGGGTGGCGGGCATATCGGACCGCGGATCGCGGTAGAGCGGCACCAGCGCATCCAAGGGTCGGTCACCGATCACCACCCCGGCGGCGTGAGTTGAGGCGTTTCGAAGTAACCCCTCAACCTGCATTCCGTATTTCAGCAGGCGGTCGACGACTTCCTCTGACTTCGCCTCGGTGCGTAGGCGTTCCTCTTGTTCCAGCGCCTTTTCGATGCTGACGGGTTTGACGCCTTCGACCGGGATCATCTTGGACAGGCGATCGACCTGACCATAAGGCATCTGCAATACACGACCGATGTCACGCACGGCGGCCTTGGACAAAAGGGCACCGAAGGTAATGATCTGGCCAACCTTGTCGCGGCCATATTTTTCCTGCACGTATTGGATCACCTCTTCGCGGCGGTCCATGCAAAAATCAATATCGAAGTCGGGCATCGACACCCGTTCAGGATTTAGAAACCGTTCAAACAGCAGGCTATAGCGTAGCGGATCAAGGTCGGTGACTGTCAGCGCATAGGCCACCAGCGAGCCCGCGCCCGAACCCCGGCCCGGGCCAACCGGAATATCATTGTCCTTGGCCCATTTGATAAAATCGGCAACGATCAGGAAGTAGCCAGGGAAGCCCATGCCCTCGATGATGCCCAGCTCAAACTCCAGCCGTTCTTCGTAGTCTTCAACGCTAGCGGCATGGGGGATCACAGCGAGGCGTGCTTTGAGCCCCTCTTGCGCCTGACGACGCAGTTCTTCCACCTCGTCATCAGCGAACTTGGGCAGGATCGGATCACGACGATAGGTACCAAAGGCGCAGCGCTGGGCGATCTCGATGGTGTTCTCAATCGCTTCGGGCAGGTCAGCAAACAGCGTGGCCATTTCCTTTGGCGATTTGAAGTAGTGCTGGGCGGTCAAACGGCGGCGCGGCTCGGACTGGTCCACATAGGCGCCTTCGGCGACGCAGAGCATGGCATCATGGGCCTCGAACATCTCGGCCTTGGGGAAATAGACATCATTGGTGGCGACCAACGGGATGTCCATGGCATAGGCCAGATCGATGGTGCCGCGTTCCGAGAGCTGCTCCGCTTCGGGCAGGCCGCTCTCACCCGGATGGCGTTGAAGTTCGGCATAAAGTCGATCGCCAAAGATTGTCGAAAACCTCTGCATCAGGGCCTGAGCAGCGGGGCGTTGTCCGTTTTGCAAAAGTCGGCCCAGAGGGCCATCGGGGCCACCTGAAAGGCAGATCAAATCGCTGCTGAATTGCTCCAATTCCTCCAGTGTGACATGGGGCAGTTGATCACTGCCACGCAGGTACAGGCACGAGTTCAGCTTCATCAGGTTTTCATAGCCTTGCTCATTCTGAGCCAGCAAAACGATGGGTGCAGGCGGCGCGGGCCGTTCGCCGGGGACAGTCGCAACATAGTTCAGGCTCAGCTGACAGCCCATGATCGGTTGCAATCCCGCGCCCTGCGCCGAGACCGAAAACTCCAGAGCGGAAAACATGTTGTTTGTGTCGGTCACCGCGACAGCGGGCATGCCCATTTCAACGCATTGGCCGGGCAGTTTTTTCAACCGCATTGCCCCTTCGAGCAGGGAGTATTCGGTGTGAACGCGCAGGTGAATGAATCGTGAAGTGCTGGTCATAGCAGCACCTTAGCTCGGCGGGGTGCAGGGCGAAAGACGTCGATTGGTTTTGCGTTGGGTAAATCGTTCAACGCCAATGAAAGCATTGAGCTTAACAATGTGGCTGGGCTAGAGTCGTCAGGGATCAGGGCCAAAGTTGGGGAAGCAGTTTGGTACAGACACTTATGGCCATCAGCAACCTGACCAAAACCTATCCGGGTGTTGTGGCAAATGATTCCGTTTCGATGGAGCTGCGGGCGGGCGAAGTACATGCGCTGTTGGGAGAGAACGGCGCGGGCAAATCCACCTTGGTCAAAATGATCTACGGCTTGGTGAAACCAGACAGCGGGTCGATGAAGTTTCAGGGCCAATCCTTTACCCCAGCGAACCCACATACTGCGCGGCAGGCTGGGGTGGCGATGGTGTTTCAACACTTTTCGCTGTTTGATGCGATGAGCGTGGCGGAAAACATCGCCTTGGGCATGGAGAACCCTCCACCGATGCGTGATCTGTCCGACCAGATCAAGGCGGTGAGCGAAACCTATGGCCTGCCCCTGCAACCCGATCATATCGTAGGCGATCTGTCGGCGGGTGAGCGGCAGCGGGTCGAGATCATTCGTTGTTTGCTACAGGATCCGAAGCTGCTGATCATGGATGAGCCGACCAGCGTGTTGACCCCGCAAGAGGTGGGCGTGCTGTTCGAAACCCTGCGAAAGCTGACGGCGCAGGGTGTGGGGATCCTGTATATCTCGCACAAGCTGGATGAGATCCGTGAGCTGTGCCAGCACGCCACCGTGCTGCGGCGCGGGCAGAATGTGGGCTCCTGCGTGCCAAGTGAGACCAGCGCGCGGGAGATGGCGGAGATGATGGTTGGATCATCGTTCCAGACACCAGAGCGCAGCCGTCATGCGCTGGGCGATGTGGTGTTGAAGATCGATAAACTTTCGGCCCCGTCCCCCAATGAATTTGGCACCCCACTGCGCGAGATCAGCCTGGAGCTGCACGCGGGTGAGATTTTGGGCATCGGCGGTGTCGCTGGGAACGGGCAAGATGAATTGCTGGCCGCGCTGTCTGGTGAGATGCGCACGGTTGCTGATGCGGTTGTCTTTGAAGGCGAGGTCATTGGGCGGTTAGCCCCGGCAGCGCGGCGCAAGATGGGATTGCTGACCGCACCCGAAGAACGACTGGGCCACGCCGCAGCGCCAGACATGAGCCTGACAGAAAATGCCTTGCTCACCGGGGCGGAACGGGAAAACTTGACCAGCCGTGGCTTCCTGAAATGGGGCGCGGCGCAGAAGTTTGCCCAATCGGTGATCGAAAGTTTCGATGTGCGCACGCCGGGCACGGAAACGGCCGCGCGCGCATTGTCGGGCGGGAATTTGCAGAAATTTGTCATCGGCCGCGAGGTGCTGCAACGCCCCAAGGTGCTGGTGGTGAACCAGCCCACCTGGGGCGTGGATGCAGCAGCGGCAGCGGCGATCCGGCAAGCACTTTTGGATCTGGCAACCGAAGGTGTTGCCATCCTCTGCATCAGTCAGGATCTGGATGAATTGATTGAAATCTCTGACCATTTTGCTGCGCTCAACGAGGGACGCTTGTCCGACATTCGGGAAACCGAGAGCCTGAACATGGAACAGATCGGCCTGATGATGGGTGGGGCACATGGCATGGAGGTGGCGCATGTTGAGGCTTGAAAAACGCGCGCAGCCCTCCAAACAATGGGCTGCTTTGGCACCGGTGTTGGCAGTGCTGATCACGATGGTGGTGGGCGGCGGATTGTTTGCTCTATTGGGGAAGAACCCGTTCGAGGTGATCCGCACGATCTTCTGGGATCCACTGTTTGGGGAGTTTGCGTTTTACTATCGTCCGCAACTGCTGATCAAAGCGGGGCCGCTGATCCTGATCGCCATTGGCTTGAGTCTTGGTTTCAGGGCCGGCATCTGGAACATCGGGGCTGAGGGACAATATATCATCGGCGCGCTATGTGGCGCGGGCGTGGCGCTGACGTTCTATCCGCTGGATGCATGGTTCCTGTTTCCGATGATGATTTTGGCGGGTGCCTTGGGCGGCTGGGCCTGGGCGATGATCCCGGCGCTGCTGAAGGTGCGGTTTGGCACCAATGAAATTCTGGTCTCCTTGATGCTGGTCTACGTGGCGGAAAAACTGCTGGCCGCGATGGCGCTGGGCCCGATGCGCAACCCCGAAGGTCACGGTTTTCCGGGTAGTCGCAACCTGCAACAATACGAGTCGGCCCATAATGCCGAGCTGTTCACCGGATCAGGTCTGCATTGGGGTGGGATCACCGCGCTGTTGGCGGTGATCTGCGCTTATATCTTACTGAACCGGCATATTCTGGGCTTCAACATCCGCCTACTGGGACAGGCCCCCCGGGCCGCGCGGTTTGCCGGGGTGAACCCAAACCGGTTGACGGTGTTCTGTTTGGGCATCTCCGGCGCGCTGGCCGGGTTGGCAGGGATGTATGAAATCTCTGGCCCGTCAGGGCAGGTCAGCATCGATTTCAACGTCGGCTATGGCTTTACTGCTATTATCGTCGCCTTTCTGGGTCGCTTGCATCCGGTGGGGATTTTACTGGCGGGGCTGTTGATGGCGCTGACATACATCGGCGGTGAAATTGCCCAGTCGAACATGAACCTGCCCGCAGCGGCCATTCAAATGTTCCAGGGCATGATGCTGTTTTTCCTGCTGGCGGTGGACCTGATGGCCAATTACCGCCTGCGTTTGACCCGTGCGGAGGTGTCGTGATGGATCTGTCGTCAATCAAACCCGCACTGTTGCTGGCCTCACTCATGATTGCGGCGACGCCCGTGATATATGCCGCCATTGGCGAGCTGGTGGTGGAGCGCGCCGGGGTGCTGAACCTTGGCGTTGAAGGCATGATGATCACCGGGGCGATCTGCGGCTTTATCGCCGCCGTGAACACGGATTCGCCGATGCTGGGCTTTATGGCGGCGGCTGTTGGGGGGGCGCTGCTGTCGCTGTTATTTGCATTGCTGACGCAATATGCACTGGCCAATCAGGTGGCCAGCGGGCTGGCGCTGACGCTGTTTGGGCTGGGGGTGAGTTCCCTGCTGGGGCAGGGCTATGTCGGGATCAAGCCGCCAAGCACGCCCAAGCTGGACATTCCCGTGCTGTCGGATCTGCCGGGAATCGGCACGGTTTTGTCAGCGCATGATATCATGATCTACCTGGGCTTGTTGCTGGTGGCGGCAGTCTGGGCGGTGCTGAAATACACCCGCATCGGGCTGATCCTGCGTGCGGTGGGGGAAAACCACGATGCGGCGCATGCGCTGGGCTACAAGGTGGTACGCGTGCGCGTACTGGCGATCATGTTCGGTGGGGCCTGCGCCGGTCTGGGCGGGGCCTACATCAGCTTGGTTCGCGTACCACAATGGACCGAAGGTATGACCGCCGGTGTCGGCTGGATCGCGCTGGCGCTGGTGGTTTTTGCCTCTTGGCGCGCCGGGCGCGTGTTGTTGGGCGCGTGGCTGTTTGGAGGGGTAACGGTGTTGCAGCTCAACTTGCAGGCGGCAGGCGTCGCCATCCCAGTCGAATATCTTTCGATGTCGCCCTACTTGATCACCATCGTCGTCCTCGTCATCATGTCGTCAGACAAAAACAAGGCCCCGGCATCGCTGGGCAAAATCTTCCATGCCTCATCCTAATGGCATGCTGCCAATAAACAGGGAGTATTATTCATGAAGTTTATCAATCTGCTTGCCAGTGCTGTGCTGGCGCTGGGCACGGCCAGCGCGGCGGTGGCCGAAGACAAGACCAAGGTCGGGTTTGTCTATGTCGGCCCGGTCGGTGACGGCGGCTGGACCTATGAGCATGACCAGGGTCGTCTGGCCGTCGAGGAGCATTTCGGCGACAAGGTCGAGACCGTTTATCAGGAAAGCGTTCCTGAAGGCCCGGATGCCGAGCGGGTGATCACGCAGATGGCGCTGCAGGGTGCGGACCTGATTTTCACCACCTCATTTGGCTATATGGATCCAACGCTGAATGTCGCGGGGAAGTTCCCGGATGTGAAATTTGAGCACGCCACAGGGTATAAGACATCCGATAATATGGCGAATTATTCGGCGCGTTTCTACGAAGGCCGCGCGGTGCAGGGCCATATCTCAGGCAAGATGACCAAGAGCAACATCATCGGCTACATCGGCTCGATTCCAATCCCAGAGGTGATCCGGGGCATCAACGCGGCCTATATCCATGCCAAGAAGGTTAACCCTGATGTGCAGTTCAAGATCGTCTGGGTGTTTGAATGGTTCGATCCGGCAAAAGAAGCCGATGCTGCCAAGGCCCTGATCGATCAGGGAGCCGACGTGATCCTGCAGCATACTGATTCAACCGCGCCACTGGCCGCGGCCGAGGAAGCAGGCGACGTCATTGGCTTTGGTCAGGCTTCGGATATGGCCGAATACATCGACGGGCCACGGGTTAGCTCAATCATCGACAACTGGGCGCCTTACTACATTGCGCGTACGCAAGCCGTCATGGATGGCACATGGGAAAGCGTCGCCACATGGGATGGTATCGCGCCGGGCATGGTCGAGATCGGAGAGATCACCGACAAAGTGCCTGCTGATGTGAAAGCCGAAGCGCTCGCATTGAAAGAATCAATTGCCGCCGGCGATTATCATCCCTTCACCGGCCCGTTGAAAAAACAGGACGGCTCAGACTGGCTTGCCGAAGGTGAAGTGGCCGATGATGGTACGCTTCTGGGCATGAACTTCTATGTCGAAGGGCTGGACGGCGACATCCCGCAATAAGATTTCTAGATATTTTTTTAAAGCCCCGCCGATTGGTGGGGCTTTTACATTTGAGAACACTAATGCACGCGATATCTTTTGCAGACATTCATAAGGATACCCAAATGCCAATTCGCCCCCCACTCTCCGGTGTTGCGTCGGTTGCTTCTCCTGAAGGAGGCGGAAAACTCTCGGCTCCGGCGGCAGCACGCAACAAGGATTCAATTGTGGATGCGTTGCGCCGGTTCCTGCCTGCCTCTGGCAATGTATTGGAATTGGCCAGCGGGACAGGACAGCACGCTGTCGCACTGGCAAAGGCGTTTCCAAATCTCATATGGCAACCAACAGATATGGACCCCAGCCGCCTGAGCAGCATCGATGCTTGGGCGGATGAGGCAGAACTGGAGAACTTGAAGTCAGCAGTTACCTTGGATGCGGTGAATCCAGGCTGGGCCACAGCTCACGCTCCACAGGATGGCGTATTGTTGGTCAACCTGCTGCATCTCATCAGCACGAATGAATCCAAATGCATTATCCGCGAAGCTGCGCAGGCGTTGAACCCCGGTGGCCGTTTGATGATCTATGGTCCATTCTTGCGTGAGGGCCGCGCCACGAGCGAAGGCGATCAGAGCTTTCACAGCCGCCTACAGTCCCATGATCCCGAGACCGGCTACAAAGATCATGAGGATGTCATGACATGGGGACTGGACCAGGGCCTTGCACCCCACGATACCATCGAGATGCCCGCCAACAACCTGTTCCTGATCTGGCAAAAACCCGCCGTCTGACAGGTTGTGTTTATCAGAGCGCTTGCTAGGCTAAGGACAGATTCAACCGATTTGTTCCGGAGACTTTTGATGTTGCGCGCTTTGACTTTAGCCCTGATCGCTTCGCTTTCCCTTATCGCCCCAGACTCGCAGGCACAGGATGTGCGCAAAGCCAAATTCGGCGACAGCAAACCGGTCAACTGGAAGAGCCGCGCGCCGTCGACTTACCCGGTGCATGGCATCGATGTGGCGCGGTTTCAGGAGCGGATTGATTGGAAAAGGGCCCGCAAAGATGGCGTGAACTTTGCCTTTATCAAGGTGACCGAAGGCGGTGATCTGCTGGACCCTATGTATGCCGATCACTGGCGCGGGGCGAAAAAGGCCGGGGTCGCACGCGGGGCTTATCATTTCTACTATTTCTGCACCAAACCCGAAGTGCAGGCACGTTGGTTCCTGAAGAATGCGAAGAAAGACAAGGGCGCCCTGCCCCCGGTTCTGGACATGGAGTGGAACCCGTTTTCCCCAACCTGCAAGAAGCGCCCCCCTGCTGCCGAAGTGCAAAAGCAAATGAAAACGTTTCTGAAAATCGTTGAGCGGGGTTACGGCCAACGGCCAATCATTTACACCACGCCGCAGTTCTACAAAGACGCAAACCTGCATCAGATGGCAGGCGAAGAATACTGGCTGCGCTCCACCGCGAAGACGCTGGACAGGGCCTATCCCGGGCAGAAATGGAGCTTCTGGCAATACTCGGCAACCGGGGTGATTTCCGGGGTTGAGGGGGATGTAGATCTTAACGTCTTTGTGGGCAGCAAGGCCGATTGGAAACGCTGGTTGAACGCACGTCAAAGATAGCGGCCAAACGTTTACCTAATGTCAGAACTGTAGTGAAGCTCGGAATATTCCCCTTAATTCTGGATCCAAGCTGTGGTGCATTTGCGCCAAGTTTTTGCGCATTTGATATAGGAGAGTAATGATGTCACTGATGAATTTGTTGCAGCAGGCACAAGGTGGTCAGGGCCTTGGACAATTAGCACAACAACTTGGGTTGGCTCAGAGTCAGGCCGATAGTCTGACGGAAATGCTAGCTCCGGCAATTGGATCAGCTGCACGCAAACGCGCTGAATCAGGTGGATTAGACGATATTTTGGGTGCTCTGCGCGGTGAAAATCAGGCAGGCATGTTTGACGACGCCCAAACAGCGGCCAGCCAAAGCGGACAGGCGCAAGGGCTCGACTTTCTTGAGCGTCTCATGGGTGGCCGCAACGAGGCGCAGGATCTGGCGAATGAAGCGGCCCAACGCGCAGGTGTTGATCAAGGGTTAGTTCAACAATTCCTCCCTGCCCTTGCTGCGATGGTCCAAGGTGGATTGCAAAAACAGATGCCAGATAGCCAGATTGACGGAATGATTGCAATGCAGGCCAGCGCCCAGGGCCAAGGCGGTGGTTTGATGGGTATGATAGGTAATCTCGTTGGTGGCGGAAACGCTCAGCAAGGTGACGTTGATCTGTCGATGTTAACAGGACTTCTGGATGCTGACGGCGATGGTTCGGCTCTGGATGATGTTCTGGGCAAGCTGATGCGTTGACTTTAAAGGGTTCTTAACACTTCTGAGTCATGCTTGATGACACCTCCGAGTTTTACGGTTCCCGCAGGATTTTGAACACTCACAATACAAAACGGGCGGCTCAAGGCCGCCCGTTTCCAAATTGAGTTAAACGCGACGCTTAACCGTCGACGCGGATCACGGCGTTTTTCGGGTCATACGGACTGTCGCAGGTGACAACTGCATCCCACAACTTATCCTGAATCTTGACCTGCAATTTGGTGCCTTCAACCGCCTGCTCGGGCTTGACGTAACCCATGCCAATGGATTTCTCGAAGGCGACCGAATAGCCACCCGACGTCAGACGACCAACACGCTCACCTTCAGGCGTGTAAAGAACTTCGCGGCCCCATGGGTCGGCATCGGCAGGGCCGTCGATCAGCAGGGTACAGCATTTCACGCGCACACCAGTTTCGACCATTTTGCCTTTACCGTTGAAGTCTTTTTCCAGATCGACAAAGCGCGGCAGATCGGCCTCGAGCGGGTTCGCGTCGCGACCCAGTTCGTTGCCAAAGGCGCGATAGGATTTCTCCTGACGCAGCCAGTTTTGCGCGCGGGCGCCAACCAGCTTCATGCCGTGCTTTTCGCCAGCTTTTTCCAACAGGTCAAAGAGGTAGTTCTGCATTTCCATCGGGTGATGCAGTTCCCAACCCAACTCACCGGTGTAGGCCACGCGGATCGCATTAACCGGGCACATGCCCAGTTCGATCTGTTTGGCAGACAGCCATGGGAAACGCTTGTTCGACAGCGCAGTTTCCTTGTCTGCGTCGACGATGATCTCTTTTAGTACATCACGCGATTTTGGACCAGCGATGGCGAAGACACCCCATTGCGTGGTGACGTCCTGAATTTCGATGTAACCGAACTCATCCATCTTGTCCTCGGCTGCCTTGCGCAGGAAGTCGGCGTCGTACTCTGTCCAGGCACCAGCAGAAACAAGGTAGTAGTTGTTCTCGCCATTACGCACGATGGTGTATTCGGTGCGGGTGGTGCCGTGTGATGTCAGCGCATAGGTCAGGTTGATCCGTCCGACCTTTGGCAGCTTGTTGCAGGTGAACCAATCGAGGAACGCGGTTGCGCCCGGTCCTTTGACAACGTGCTTGGTAAACGCAGTCGCGTCGATCAGACCGACGCCTTCACGGATTGCTTTTGCTTCATCCACAGCATGTTGCCACCAACCGCCACGGCGGAAGCTTCGCGCCTCATGGTCAAAGTTTTCTGCTGCATCTACCGGGCCAAAGTAGTTCGGGCGTTCCCAACCGTTGACCCAGCCAAATTGTGCGCCACGTGCCTTTTGACGATCAAATGCTGGTGCGGTCCGCAACGGGCGGGCGGCAGGGCGCTCTTCGTCAGGGTGGTGCAGAATGTAGACGTGTTCGTAGCACTCTTCGTTTTTGCGTGCCGCGAATTCAGTAGTCATCCAGTTGCTGCTGTAGCGCTTGGGATCCAGCGACGCCATGTCGATCTCGGCTTCGCCGTCGACCATCATCTGCGCCAAGTAGTAGCCGGTGCCGCCCGCTGCGGTGATACCGAAGGAGAACCCTTCAGCCAGCCACATGTTACGGAGACCGGGAGCCGGACCAACCAATGGGTTGCCGTCTGGGGTGTAGCAGATCGGGCCGTTGAAATCGTCTTTCAGGCCAGATTCGGCGCAGGATGGAACGCGTTCCGCCATCGCCATGTACTGATCAGCGATCCGGTCCAGATCCAGTGGGAACAGGTCCGCACGGAAGCTGTCAGGTACGCCGTGTTCAAAACGTGCTGGCGCGCCGTGCTCATAAATACCCAAGATCCAGCCGCCACGCTCTTCGCGGGCGTAAGATTCATTGTCGGCATCACGCACAACAGGGTGCTCTGGGTTGCCGGCTTCGCGCCATTTGACCAGCTCAGGGTCTTTGTCCATGACGATGAAGGTGTGCTCAACCGGGATGGCTGGCATCTTGATGCCCAGCATTTTTGCAGTGCGCTGCGCGTGGTTACCTGATGCGGTGACAACGTGTTCGGCAGTGATGACGACCTTCTCGTCGCTCTCAACCAGGTTACCGCCCTTTTCCACCATCTTGGTGCAGGTGACTTCCCAATGCGTGCCGGTCCAGTGGAAGGCATCGGCTTGCAGTTTACGAACGATCTCAACACCACGCTGACGGGCACCTTTGGCCATCGCCTGTGTCACGTCGGCAGGGTTAATATAACCATCTTCGGTGTGGTAGATCGCACCCTTCAGGTCCGATGTTTCGATCAGCGGCCAGCGTTCCTTGATCTGATCCGGTGACAGCCACTCGTAAGCAACATCACAGGTTTCCGCAGTTGATGCATAGAGCATGTATTCATCCATGCGCTCCTGCGTCTGCGCCATGCGCAGGTTGCCCACAACGGCGAAGCCTGCATTCAGACCGGTTTCTTCTTCCAGCTGCTTGTAGAAATCGACCGAATACTTGTGAATGTGCGTTGTCGCATAGGACATGTTGAACAGCGGCAGCAGGCCAGCGGCGTGCCATGTGCTGCCCGAGGTCAGCTCATCGCGTTCAATCAGCATCACATCATCCCAACCGGCTTTGGCCAGATGGTAAGCAATCGACGTGCCAACGGCACCGCCGCCAACAACAAGGGCTTTGACTTGGGTTTTCATTTACTGCGACTCCTGTGGGCAGAATCCAATTGATGAGGTTTTATCAGCAATAGAATTTTACGCACAGCCCAGCCGACCCAAGATCGCGCAAAACCGACGTTTGCAGCAGATAGTCCTACAAAACCGTCACCAAACTTTGGTGGTTAGTTTTTGCAGAACTTCCCAGCTGATCCATTCAGACAGGAGGAGCCACCTGACATTTGGATGCGTTTGGGTTTTTCGCTCACAGATTTGCTGGCCGCAGCTGTTTGATTAGTTTCGGCTGAATCATCTCCGGCAAAGGCAGAAGACACAGCACCCCAGAGTTTACCGAGACCGCCGGAACTGCCACTTTCAGATGTATCCACATTCCGCGCTTCGCGAACCGCCTTTGCATTTTCAAGACAGGCAACTCTTGAGTCGCTAAGGTTGACAACACAATCCCCCGGGGGCAAGCCGCGACGATATTCCATCACACGCGCGGCAGTCTGATCACCTGCATCTTCATAAAATTTGGCAATGTCTTCGTTGTCTTTTGCGTAAGCAATTTCCGCCTGAGTAAAGCCACTTGTTTCGATATTGCCATAATCAATTTGTGAGTTCTCTGACGCATTTTCTTGATATAAGCCCAATTCTTTGGCCAATTCCGGTGACATTTGAGGAGCCTCCGGTTCATCGGCGTCGCTGACACTCGTTTCATCCAGGGTCTGAGCCACCGCATGATGAATCATCGCTTCGATTTCATCACTGGCTTCTTGTGGTGATCGCCCCTCCATCAGGGCGTACAATCCTTTGCGATAGCCAAAGTTGATTAGGGTTTTCATGCTGACCTTTTGGCCTCCGGTCAGGTCTATGGCACCATCCATGCCAGTGTAACCTTGCAAGTAGGTGTTTACGATCAACGCCCCACCATCAATGTTCGCCATTCGATACTGAGCTTCTTGCGCCTTTAGGTTTAAGAATTCACCGCGCAGGCTGGCCATACTTTCAGCCAATTCTGTTTCAGAAGTTCCTTCTGGCAGCGTCACATCATTGCCCACTGTTTTTACCGGATAGCCCAACATGGAATTAAGGCCATCATAGTCAATCGCTTCTAGAATTTCGCGTGTCGTTATGCGTGACGCGTTGGCGTGAACGCGCAGCTCAACTTCTTGACCAAAACCAATGATCCCCTCTAAGACTCGGTAATGGTGTTCACGCTCGCCTTCCCAGTTAACCTGTTCAGTAAATCCAACCCCGCCAACAACAGCGTATCCCACGAGTGAATTCCCTGCCGACATACCATTTATAGTATCGGCAATCAGTCCGGTCAGACTATTGCCGTTTGACTCTTGTCGAGTTCGAACCTCGATATAAACAGCTTCATTGCCACGCTTATACACCCAACTACGATTATCCAGATCTTTAATCCGATCTGCTTCCTTGCGAGCCTCCATCTTGGCAAACATGGAACCACTCGCCTTATCGCTTTTGCTTTGGTCCTTGCGAGGCAGGACAGCACTATTGTCTCCTTCAGACAAAGCGCTGCGTGTCCATCCCTCGGGCGCTTCCGGCAGAAATGGGCGACCACCAGCAAGCCAGCGCGCTTTTCGTTCTTCTTGCTCAGCTTTCAGGCGTTTTTCTTCCTGCGCACCGTTAAAACGTTGCTGATAGGTTGCGATATACGCGCCCGGTGACAATTCACCAAGAGCTAGTCCCGCTGTTTGAGACTGTTGATGGTAATCAACACCAGCAACTACAATTCCCGCGACAACCGCAAATCCAAGCACATGTGTGACCGACATTTCCGACCAAATCCTTGCTAAAAATCTACGACAAAGGTGCTTCGCAATTCCGGCAAAATTAGGATTTGGACCCGGCGATTATCAGGCAAAAGTAGTTTAGTTCCCCAGCGCAATACCTTCGCGACGTGGATCGGCGCCACCTAACAAAGTTTCATTTATTGAGATCGCATGGACACCCGAAGTCATGTCCTTGTTTTCGGTCGCAAAGCCCATAGCCTGCAGGTCTTGCGCTAATTCCTCTGCAGCTGTGCCTGCCTCAAGATCATAAACCCCAAAACGGTTGATCATATTGGGAAAACTGGCCGCTTCTTGCACATCCATTCCCCAATCCAGATGGGCAATGATTGCCTTAGTGACATAGCTGATGATCCGGCTCCCACCTGGGCTGCCAACAACAAGAACTGGTTTGCCATCCTTGAGCACAATTGTGGGTGCCATAGAAGAGCGCGGACGCTTGCCCGGGGCAATAGCGTTGGCGATGGGGCGTCCTTCATCGTGGGTCAGAAATGAGAAATCGGTCAATTCATTGTTCAGCAAAAAGCCCCGCACCATCAGGCGGGACCCAAAGGCATTTTCGATAGTCGTGGTCATCGACAGGGCATTGCCATACTGATCGACGATGGAAATATGCGAGGTCGAAGGCAGTTCGATAGAGATATCATCTGCCCAATTCAGAGCATGATCAAACTCCGGTGCACCGGGCAAAGCTTGCTCTAAAGTGGTATCTCGTTTTAGCAGCTCTGCGCGTTCAGCAAGATAAGCCGGATCAAGCAGACCTTTCGTGGGCACGGGCACAAAATCGCTATCGGCCATGTAGCGGCCGCGATCGGCGAACCCCAAGCGTGTTGCATCACCGATCAAGCGCCAGCTTTGTGGGTCATCGGGGCCAAGGGCGGCAAGGTCGAAGTTTTCAAGAACGCCCAGAATCTGCCCAACGGTCAGCGCGCCAGAGGACGGCGGCCCCATGCCGCAAATCTGGTAACCGCGATAATCGCTGCACACCGGCGCGCGTTCTTTAACCTGATAAATCGCCAGATCCAGCGTGCTCAACACGCCCGGATTGCCGGGGGCTGTCAGGACGGTTTCGACAATATCCTCTGCAATCTCGCCGGTATAAAAAGCCCCCGCCCCGTGCCCGGCAATTTCCTTGAGCGTTTCAGCATATTCCGGATTCGTCAGGATATGGCCGACCTGCGGCACAACCCCATCGGGCACGAAATAGTCACGGGTGGTTTGAAAGCGCGACAGGCGATCCGCATCCCCTTCAATCAGCTTGGCGAGACGGGGGCCGACTGCAAAACCGTTCTCCGCTAGCGCGATTCCATTGACAAACAGCGTCGGCCACTCTGCCGTGCCCCATTTTTGATGCGCCGTTTCAAGCAAAGCCACCGTTCCGGGCGTGCCAACCGAGCGCCCACCCACAACCGCGTCATAGAATGCAAGCGGTTCGCCCGCTTCATCCTGAAACAGGGTCGGAGTTGCTGCCAAGGGCGCGGTTTCACGGCCGTCCAAGGTGGTCAGTTCACCAGATTCGCCATCATACCAAACCAGAAACGCCCCACCGCCGAGGCCCGAGCTTTGCGGCTCGACCAGGCCCAGAACCACCTGAACCGCAACCATGGCATCGGCAGCGGTCCCGCCACTGCGCAGGATCTCGGCCCCAGCCTCAACGGCCAAGGGGTGCGCGGCGGAGATCATCCAGCCTTGCGCTTCGATCGGCACACCGGCCAGCTTCGCCACCTCGGCAGCTTGCGATTCTGGCGTGGTTGCCACCTGCCCCGCACCTGCAAGTTCCGGCTCGAACTGGTCTGCGGTTTGCTCGGCTGTGGCAAAGGTTGGAAGCAAGAATGAGGTCAAAAGGAGTTTTGCGAATTGTCTCATGGTACGGCAGCTACCTTTGGTTTTCGGCGTCTTAAGGCAGGTCTGGAATCACCTGATCCGGGGGGCGGTGGCCGTCATCAAAGGTCTTAATGTTAACCAGTACCTTTTCGCCCATCTCGACCCGACCCTCAAAAGTGGCCGACCCCATATGCGGCAGCAGCACAACATTCTGCAACTCGCGCAGGCGCGGGTTGAGCGCATCCCCGTGTTCATAAACATCCAGCCCGGCCCCCGCGATCTCGCCCGAACGCAAAGCGCGGGTCAGCGCATGTTCATCGATGACTTCGCCGCGCGAGGTATTTACAATCACCGCGTCCGGATTCATCAGCTTCAAACGACGTTCGTTGATCAAATGGAAGGTCGATGGTGTATGCGGGCAATTGACGCTGATGATATCCATGCGTGACACCATCTGATCCAGTGATTCCCAATAGGTCGCCCCAAGTTCGTCTTCGATCTCGCTGCGCAATCGATTGCGGTTGTGGTAGTTGATCTCAAGCCCAAAGGCAGCTGCGCGGCGCGCAACGGCCTGCCCGATTCGACCCATGCCCAATATGCCAAGACGGCGACCTGACACCCGCCCGCCCAGCAAAGCGGTAGGCGCCCAGCCGTCCCAATTGCCTGTCCGCATCACGGCCAGTCCCTCGGGAATGCGGCGGGCAACACTGAGAATCAGCGCCATCGTCATATCGGCCGTGTCGTCAGCTGAGACGCCCGGTGTATTGCTGACCATGATGCCGTGTTGACGCGCGGCCTTCACATCGATGTGATCGATGCCTGCGCCATAATTGGCAATCAGCTTCAGCCGGTCCCCGGCCTGTGCAATTAGGGCCGCATCGATCTGATCGCTTAAAGTCGGCACCAGAACATCCGCCGTTTTTATCGCCTGAACCACCTCAGCCCGGGTCATCGGTTTATTATCTTCGCGCAGGGTCACATCAAATAGCTCTGCCATCCGCGCTTCGGTCGCTTCTGGCAAGCGTCGCGTTACGACAACACTCAGACGGCCAACTGTCATCAAACCCCCCTCGGTTCTTTCAAATTGCAGGCGTTGATGGCAGAGTGGCGCAGGAATGAGCGGGGCACAAGAACCCCAACAAAATTAACCTGCGGTAATTTGAGGCGCACTGTGAAAAGCACCGTGAAAACAGGCTGTGGAATTGTTGTTGCGATTGCATTGTTTTTCAGCACATGGGCCGCTGCGCAAGAGCGCGGGCCGGTGACCAATCTGCCATTGCCGCGATTCGTTTCGATGAAAGCCACCGAGGCCAATATCCGTCGCGGCCCCAGCCTGACCCACAAGATCGATTGGGTGTACAAGCAAAAAGACATCCCGCTGCAGATCATCGCCGAACACGGCCACTGGCGACAGGTGCGCGACCGTGATGGTGCTGGCGGCTGGATTCACTATTCACTGCTGTCAGGCGCCCGCACGGTTCTGGTCGAACGTGACATGCTGGCCCTTCGCAAAACGCCCACACCTGATGGTGTTCCACAGGCTCATCTTGAGCTTGGCGTAGTGGCTCGCATTGAGAAATGCGAGTTGGGATGGTGTCGCCTATCCGCGGGCGGGTACAAGGGCTGGGCTGAGAAGGTTTTTGTCTGGGGTGTAGGCACGAACGAAATCCTTGAGTGACATTTCAAACACGCACGAATGCCGCGCAAAACATGGTTCAAAATTTTTGCAAAACAGCCCTTGCACAGCCGAGAAGTCCAGAGTAACTAGCGCGACACGTTGGGAAGTAGCTCAATTGGTAGAGCACCAGTTTTTGGTACTGTAGGTTGCAGGTTCGAGTCCTGCCTTCCCAGCCAAACACTCCCCTTGTGCCAATGAAGCATAAGTGTGCAAATTCGGTCCATTTCGTGCATATCGCTGTCAAGAAGTTTATTTTTGTAAAATATAGCTGGCAAAATGGAGATTTGGTGCATTTTCGCACATACAATCGAGCAGTTATCACGAAGCCTCATTTTTGATGTTCACTACTGTTGAAACTTCCGTAGGCCATAGTGTCGGCCAGAAGGCTGATTGAATGCTATCCTAGGACCGGTTCGACATCTTCACGGAGATAGAGCGGGCCATAGTCCTCTCCATTTGGAGAAAATCGTTGTACTTTCGCTTCCTCCAATTTCAAAAGTAACGCTTTTTTACTTCGCTCAAATTCTTCTTTCATTGTCTTTGTGGTCAAAAACCGTTTGTGAAATACTTCGATGTCTCTGACAGACGCATAGATCCATTCGCCACCATATTTGGGATGAGGCATTGATGTCGCCGGCGTGTGACCCGCAGCCGCAAGCTTTTCGAACCATCCTTGCGTGCGTATGCCAACTCGTCGACCAAAGGCGGCGGCTGTAATAACCGGGCCACCTACTGCCACTAGGTTTTGAGACTTCACCTGATCAATTTCTTCTTTCAGCACACAAAACGCTGCATACCCTTCAAGGTTGGTGCGCCGGCCCAATTTCAGTTTACCTGCACGCACCTCGGTAATTATTTCTCCGACACCTAAATCAGATCGTTTCTTGGCAGCCTGCATACCTTCCCAGCACTTATCAGATGGCTCAATTGGAATGGCGAGTGCTCGAAGTTCGGCAACCAAAGCAATACCATCCGACGCCCGCCATGGCGACTTGATCTTGGGAGTATTGATCCTGGGCACCAATACACCATCTTGCGCCAATGAAGCCAGCTGTCCCTTCGTTGCCCCCATCGCTCTCTGCATACCAATAGGTCCAACCAACGTCGGAATTTCCGCGAGCAGGTCAGCATAAACCAATGCATCGAAAGTTTTTCGAGCTGTCGGTCTGTCATCGTCAGCATCTATCGCGCCAGCATGAACTAGAAACTGTTCAAGCAACACCTCCCCTATACCTGTTTCTTGTGAGGCAGTAAGGATCGAGTGCAGTTGCCTTTCTGTTTGGATTGCCCCGAGAACAGTTTCGCCAGCTGCGACCGGCCAGACCTCCACGATGCAATCCCGCAAAATTTTCCGAAACGGGGCAAATTCAGACTTATCGAGATATGCACTATTTAGATCTATGTACAATCTACCAAAAGCTTTTTGCGGCCTGGCGTTGGCCCCATCTGCTAGGGTAGCCAACTCGTTCAACGCAGCCCGAATCTTTGCCTCCCCTTGGCACGCCACTCGAAAGCCCAAAGTTCGGGCAAGCCGAAGTTGAGCACCTCGATCCAAGTCAGACGCGTTTTCCAAGCGCAGAAGTTCTTTGCCCAGAAGCTCACAGAATGTTGTGGCGGCATATAGAGTATGATTGGCAAGCCATGTATCGTCCGCTCCTGTTTGCAGGCGCGTGTCGAGCCATAAGTCATATGGTGAAAGGTTAACTCGCGGCTGTTCTAACCTCCCCTCCTGAAGGTCTCGCAAAATGTCGGCAAAGCGGGAAGACAGATCATATCTTCTGGCCAAAGACTGCTGCTCCCAAAGCGGTACGATAGGATGGCAATGTTTGACGCAGAGATTGACTGCTCGTAGTTGCCAGTCCCCACGCATCATCATTTGGGTAAGCGGCTCCGCGCGATCAAGTTCAATATCTTCCTGCAAACAAACAGGACACCCTCGAATGATGGGATTCCTGAGCGCACGAGAAACGAACTCTTCACCACGAAAGGTCATCCGAACATCACCAGCGCTTTGTCCAGTCCAGCTCATAAGTTCCTCGAGCTGCACGTCGGTCAGCCCCCCACACAGCGACAGGTTGCTTAAAGCAACCTCTTCGAATTCGACAAATCTCTTGAGAGAAAACCCCATGTCCAAAGCGAAATTGGTGGCACTTACGCCATTCATTGCTGCTATCCGAGACAGAAAGGATGGTAACGTTTCTCTGTGCTTCGGTACAGGGCGGAGTGGGAGTGGCTTTTGCACGGCGGGAGAAGATACTCTGAAAATATGCTGAAATCGTTATGACTGAAGTCAGCGCTACAGTCTATCAAAAGGAAATCCGCCGCTTTATCGGATTAGCATCTGGCAAATCTCAGTTAAACTAGCTCAACGCGCAGAACATTCAGACCTATACCGTTAAGCCAATCACAACGTGCGAGCGGCCTTTGAGATTTTTCGTAAGTCATCTTTTGTCTGATACTCGTCGAGGCCAATTTCATGGGGTCGAGCTTCCCCAACTATTGAAGCGCTCGGCTTCCCAAAACCCACTCAGATCTAAACACTTGACGGATTACTGATTTCGGTCGTTCAATGTCACTATGGATTCGAGAAAGCTCATATCGCCCATAGGTAATACTATTACCCGCTGACCTTTCGTAAGTTCGCTGGCTCAACTAACTCAAGACTAGCGACGGCTTTCTGACATTCTCAAAATAAAGCAAATAGTTCCATGCCCCTCCTGCCCTCCCGTTTCTGCCAACGAATATCGGTGACCAACCGATAACCCCGGATCACGGGAGGCAGCATGGGTATGCGGGCGGGACTTATAACCCTGTAGCTCCAGATTAGAGTGCACGAGTCGGTTCAAGTCCGACGCCTCCTACCATTCCCGAATGACATCGTATGAGGCGCACATGGAAAAAGGACTTAAAACCGAACTCAAGAAACTCGAAGCTTTTGGCGCTGTGGAGTTCGCCGTGCTGAAGGATCTCTTTCAAGGCTGGGACCACGTGGATTTCCTGCTTGTCGAGGCCGCCATTCAAGCCGCCAGCACCCGCCAACAACTGAGAGAGAGGCTGGATCACGCGCAATGGCAAGAAGATGAGCAATGGGCCATGGCCTGGGAGGTCCATTTTGGCGTGGCATGGAAGTCGGCCGGCTACGCCAATGTAAGGGAAACAGTGGCCCTGTTGAGAAGACTGCAACGCATCACCAATGAATCAGAGTTTCGCACACTTGCCGAAGCGCTGAGGGTGCAAATGCCCTCAGATCAGGAAACGCCCGGGAGGCGATATATTACGGGTGCCCAAAACCAATATGAACTTCCCCGGTCTGTTCGAAATGGTTTGGACAATTATGAAAGGCTCTTTGAAATTCGCAATGTCGCTCGTTTTGACCAAGAGGCACTCTCGAGTGCGTCCGCTATCAAAGAGCGTTTTCCGAATGCGGGCAACGTGGTTGACGGCCTTCTGGGGGAAATGCGGCGGGGGTTCTCCCTGGCTGATGACACCATTCGCATTCGTCCGACCATCATTCTGGGCACCCCAGGTGTCGGAAAAACCACAATGGTCCGGGCCATGCTGGAGGGTCTCGGTGTCGTGCCGGAAATTGTCTCTGTTGCAGGCCACAACGATTCTCAGATCTTCGGCGTCTCTGCCGGTTGGAGCAGTGACATGCCCAGCGTCATGACCACAGCTATTCTAAAGCAGGGCGTCCTGAACCCTGTTTTGGTTGTTGATGAGATCGACAAGGTGCGCCCCTCACACAACGGGGACATCTACGCAGAGCTACTGCTTCTCACTGAGCCAACGGATGCCAAAACCTACCGCGATAAGTTTCTATCAACGACCACCGACTGCTCCGCCATCAGCTGGGTGTTCACGGCCAATTCCCTTGAGCGCATCCCGGAGGCACTGAGAAGTCGATGTGTCATCTACAAGATGGATGCGCCAAACCAAAGCCAGCTCCCCGCGATCTTGCGTTCAATGCATGCAGCCTATGCCGTTGAACGAGGTGTCGACCCAAGGATGATCCCTCTGACATTGGAAGACCGTGAGGTGGTGATCGATGATTTCACCCAGCACACCAGCCTGCGCCGCTCCAAAGAGCTTATTCGAATTCTGGTCGACTTCCGTCAGGGGGAATTGGGAAGAGCGTAAATGATGCTTTGCTAGCTATTTAAGTATAACACTAATCCTGAACTAGCTTTTGCTCGTCCAAAAGCAGCAGTTCCAACTCGAAGTTGTGGAGTAATTTTTGGCACTATCCGCGCTGCTCAGCGCTATGTTTTCTGTCGAATCTTGTCCTGAATACATTCGCGCTCTTGATGACTTCCTCCGATGACAGATATTACGATCACTCCACCATAACGACATCGAACTTCCGGAGCACGAGCCTCAGAAGCCCATTAAAATCGCATTGGAATGCTTCCACAATAAATCTATCGATAGCTGCCTTTGATACGCCAGCTTCCCGTGCCGAATTGGTGCAGCGAGCGATTATGTCTCGACCATCTCTGGCACAGTCTGACAAATCAACTGTGGCCAGTTTAGTATGGTTCAAGGCCTGAAGGTTGCAATGGTTTTTATAGTTAAGCATGTTTTGCCCTTAATTTTTTTAATAAAAACGGGTTTACCAAGCCAAAGTTTAATCAGTATAAAAATTGGACACTGTTCTCACCGCATTTATTCAATTTAGTCACTTTGCCTATCTACGTGAATTTGCGGCGATGATAGCACCCAACATCAACAGCTACTCGCGTCTTACACCAGGGTATTGGGCACCAACCGCGGCGACCTGGCGGGTGGATAGCCAACATTCAGTTCAATCAAGGTAATGACTGCTGCCAGCCCAAACACGACATTGGTTCAAGATGCAGCATCGGCTCTGCTGCGAGTGCAAAGCATTTTGGCTATTTCCCCGAAAGCAGACGTCCAGCAGGTTGCGACGACCCCGGCTGATGCTGCGCTCTACGCCAGCGGCAGCTCTGCGCAGAAAGTGAGCTTTGCAAAGTTCCGCCGCCATCCCGACAACTTGGCATGAATACGCTGCACCGCGACGAGAAAACCGGCCATTGGTGAACCGTGCAGCATTTTTTTGTGCCAGAGGTCGGCTGTGCGGGACGAAGCGCCATTTCGCTGCGGCTGCACCAATGGCAGCTTTGGCGCACCGTAGGCCGGTAAGGTTCATTATGTTAAGATTTAATCTAGATCACAGAACGGCTTTCCTACGAGGTATTCGTCGACAACCTGCTGCATTCGTTCCATTGCCGTTGCCCGACCAAAGCCCTCCGGCTCTGTTGCGACTTCGCAGTAAGCGTACATGACGACTGATCCCGGTGTTTCGCTTTGGTCAACGAAGGCTTTCGCTGTAACGCCAAATGTCTCTGCGAAACCAACTTCCAAATTATTCCTTAGACCATCAGCCTCCAGTCCCGAATCTGAACCAAGTCGAACCGCAATCGCGATACCGTCGTTCTCCCTCGCCCATCTGGATGCTCTCACCCACTCAGGTGGATTACTCACCGATTCAGGTGCATCGTCCTGAGCATCAGCAGGGCGCGAAACCGCCACCAAAGCGACCAGTAGCGCGGCTACAAAACTTGCCACACGCACCCATTGTCCGCAAACTGACATCTAGTCCTTCATCCTCGAAATTGTTGTGTGAGCCACACCCAAATCCTTCGCAATCGAACGACAGCTTTCACCGTCTGCAAGACGCTTCAACGCTAGCTCTCGTTGGTGTTCTGTAAGTTTCGGCTTCGGGCCGAATCTTACGCCTCTGGCCTTTGCAGCTTCTCTTCCCTCGTTGGCACGGCGCACGATCCTTTCACGTTCATCTTGAGCCATACTAGACAGCAACGCGAGTAACCCTTGTCCGATGGGGGTGGTTAGGTCGAGCCACGGCTTGTCCAATACCCTGATTGCCGCGCCTCGGTCTGCTAAACGGGTCATGATTTTTATCCCGTCCGCCATCGATCGGGTCGCACGATCCCACTCCGCGATCACCAGAACATCATCGGTACCGAGCGCATCAATTGCTTTCTCGAGCTGCGGACGGCCTTTTACAGTCTTGGCAGTAGCTTTCTCCCGGAAAATCCGATCCACACCTGCGCCGTTCAGCGCCCCGATCTGACGGTCAAGGTTCTGGGATTGGGTCGATACTCTGGCATAACCGATCAGCATAGTTTCAATCTATCAGATCGGCGTGAAACTTGCACCGGATTTGTGCACCACTTCCACAGCTTGGTTTTCTTAGCAAATGCTCTGCGGTGCATAAGTTATGATATGCACACCTTTTCCGACGTTCGTGCACCTTGCAGCATTAGTCAAAAAGGGGCTCACAGCGGACTTGCGGCGGTGCGGCACCTGAATTTTAACCTATGTGCGAGTTTCTGGGATTCTCAGGCTCCGGAAAATAGCGGCTCCCAGCCCAAAGTGACCATGGTGTAAAGACGATTGGGGTGGACGCCGCACATGCAAACTGTTTGACCTGACTTTCACTAAAGCGGACCTTCAAGCTGTCAAAATCGGATCTTTACTGCCAATGACCGATTTGAGCCCTGGCTGACCATTTTCTGCGACGCAGCCAATGTCTTCTTTTGTCAACTGGAACACGTTATGTCAGCTGAACGTAGACGCTGATTTTTGTGATTTTAATTTTATTCCATCGCTACTACAATGTTGCCAACGTGAGTTTTTGCCATGAACGCTTCTTGCGCGCGGGCCAGATCCTTGAGTGGAAAGGTGGCCGCCAGTAGCGGTGAAAGTTGACCTGTTTCGATTAACCGACAGGCTCGTGCAAACAGGCCCGGTGGGGTGATTGTCGCGCCTGTGAATTGCAGGTCTTTGTAGATGAGGTGTCGCAGGTCAAATTCGACCATTGGGCCGGCGATTGCACCGCTGGTAGAGTAGCGTCCACGTTGTCGTAACGCGCCATTCAGCGAGGCAAAAAGTATTCCGCCGACCACATCAAGTGCGACATCAACTGGGCCACCCGCCGCGTCACGGATGTCATTCTCAAGGGATGTGCTGTTGCGGTCAACAACGGCGGCGCAGCCCAAAGCAAATAGATTTTCGGCTTTTTCGGGTGTCGATATCGCAACAATTCGCGCCCCACGCAACAGGCAAAGCTGGATCACTGTTGTTCCAACCCCGCCGGACGCCCCAGCGATCACGACCCATTCGCCCGGTTGCGGATTTGCTCGCCAGACCAAATGCTCTGCCGTGGTCAAAACTGTGGGAAAGGTGGCGAGTTCCGCGTATGTCAGATCGGACTGGATTGGTATGGCGTTGCTAGCGCGAATGGCCACGTAATCGGCGAAGCCGCCATCACATTCCGAGCCGAAATAGCACGCATTTTCGGCCAAATGCCATTCTCCATGACCGTGCAGCCAAGGATCGACGATCACCCGTTCACCAATCCGGGTGGTGTCAATCTCCGCACCCACGGCTACAATGTGTCCAGCCACATCGGCCCCCTGAATGCGCGGAAAGGTGATTTCTGTATTGCTCCAGCTGCCTTGAGCCGCTTCTGCTTCGGCATAACCGCCCTTGCCACCTTTGTCAGTGATACCGTCCCGCACAGTTTTCGAATACCACGCGGTGCGGGTGTTGATGTCGGTGTTGTTGAGGCCGCAGGCGCCAATTTTCACCAGCACCTCATCGGGCTTGGGCTGCGGGGTGGGCCAATCCTCGCGATACACCAGCTTATCAAGACCTCCATGGCCTGTAAGCACAACAGCACGCATTGTATTGGGGATAGTCATGTTCTGAGCCTTTCATTGCCCGGATCCCATGGTGCATCAGGTAGAACGGTTGCAGTGATCTGCTTGCCAAGGATGGAAATCTGGAGCTTTGTACCTGCACTGCGCGCCTCATCGGCCAAAAACGCGATGGCGAGGGAGTGCCCGACCGAATAACCGTAGGCCGCAGAGGTCACAGAACCAACACGCGTTCCATCCTTGAACACGGCTTCCCCCATTAGGGCGTCGGTGTCTTCGCCTTCAAGAGCAAGTAGGGCAATTTTGCTGTGGGGCTCTCTGGCCAGCATCGCGTCCTTGCCGATAAAGTCTTTGTCTAGCAGCGCAAACCGCTCCTGTGCCACATCCTTGTGACTGGCATCGTTGGCCAGTTCGTGCCCACCACGATAGAATTTCTCAAGGCGGAGGCTGTCGAGCGCCTTGGTTCCGAACGGTGCGATGCCTTGGCTTTGACCCGCGTTCCACAAGATATCCCAAAGCGTGCCAAGCTGATTATTGGGGGCATGTAGTTCATAGGCCAGTTCACCGGAAAAACTGAGTCGCAAGGCCAGTATCGGAACGCCCGCGATGGTCAGGTGCCGACAAGCCATCCACCGAAGCTCATCATTTGAAACGTCATCTGTTGTGCAGGCTTCCAGCACCTTACGGGCCTGTGGTCCCGCAAGTCCGAGAATGCCAATATCATTGGTTTCATTGATCAGTGTCACATCCGCCATCGGTACGTTGCAATGCAGCGTCAACCAATCCCAGACACGGCGTTCAGACGGGGCACCGGTCACGAAATAGAAGCTGTTCGGGCCGGTGCGGGCAATCGTGGCTTCGCCCTCTATCGTGCCTTTGCGGTTCAAAAGCAGCGTCAAACAGGTGCGTCCGACCCGGGGTATCCGGTTGGCGCAAATCGCGTTCAGCCAATCCTTGGCACCCGAACCGGTGATGCGGAACTTGGCAAAGGCAGAGAGATCTGCAAGACCAACGTGCTGGCGCACCGCTTTGCATTCTGCCGCCACCTGATCAAAGGCGCTGGTGCGCCGCCAACCCAGTGGCTCGGGGGCATAAAGGCGCGGGCGTTCCCATCCGCCTGCCTCCTCAAACGTTGCCCCGAGGGTTGTGGTATGGTCATGCGCGCCAGATTTCTTGATCCCCCGGCACGTGTCGCGTTGGTGTTGCGGATAGGGCATCGCCTGACGCAGTGTGTAATCCTCGGTCGCGCGGGCTTTGGCGTAATCTTCATCAGCCCAGACACCAAACCGGCGCGGATCAAAGGCGCGGGTTGATATATCGGCAGAGCCATCAATCATCCACTGCGCCAGCGCACGGCCCGAACCGGGGCCCCAAGCGATCCCGACCGTGGCCCCGCAGGCCAGCCAGTAGTTGCGTAAGCCCGGCGCCGGGCCCAGCATCATCGCGCCATCCGGGGTATAGGTGATGCCGCCATTCACCACCCGTTTGATCCCACGGTTCATCAGCGCGGGCATGCGTTCAAAACAGTTTTCCAACCACGGCGTGATGCCGTCCCAATTGGGCTCAAACAGCTCGTTCTCACTGTCCCAAGGGCAGCCATCCAGCCAGACGGCCTGTGGGTCTTGTTTGTCGTAAAGACCAATAAGGGCTGATCCCTGTTCGCGGCGAATATAGCCGCAGAAATAGTCATCGCGTGTGACCGGGATTTCGTGGCCCATGTCTGCGAATTCGGGAACGGCATCGGTCACGACATAATGGTGTTGCATTGTGGTGATCGGGAGGTCCAGCCCGGCCAAGGCACCAACCTGACGGGCATGATATCCGCCCGCGTTGACCACATGTTCCGCGGTGATTGTGCCTTGATCGGTCACAACTTCCCATTCGCCCGATGGTAACTGCCGGGTTTCGGTCACGCGACAATTGCGGATCACTTTCGCACCCAATTGGCGTGCGCCGTTGGCCATGGCCTGACAGGTGCCAGACGGATCCACATGGCCATCATCGGGAGTGTAGATCGCCCCCAGTACGCCTGCAGCTTTGACATCATAGAGCGGGTTGAGACGCGCCACTTCTGCGGCATCGATGATATGGGCCTCTTGCCCGCGGGCCAGCACCGCGTCGCGGATGTGATTGATCCAGTCCATATGCTCTGGGCTGGTTGCGACCCGAAGAGAGCCGCAATTGTGCCAGCTCACGCCGACATCGGTCTCGGCCTCAATCTGTTTATAAAGATCGACGCCATAATCATGGATGGCGCCAAGTGCTTGTCCGCCAACCATACGGCTGACCAATCCGGCGGCATGCCATGTTGCGCCGCTGGTCAGTTCTGCTTTTTCGATTAGAACACAATCCGTCCAGCCCATGTGCGCCAGATGATATAACACACCAGCCCCCATATTGCCGCCCCCGATGACGACGACACGCGCATGGCTTTGCATAATGGGCTACCTTCTCAGATTAACCGGCGTATTGGCCCAGACGATCTGAGCCTCGCTGTCGCCGGGGTTGGAATAGCGATGAGGCAGACTGGCGGCGAAGGAAAAGCTGTCGCCGGTCTCCAGTCGGAACACCTTGTCCTCAAGGTGGAGATCAATCTGTCCCTTGAGGACAAGACCGGCTTCTTCGCCGTGGTGGGTGTAGAGTTCATCGCCCGAGTTGCCACCCGGCTGATAGGTTGAGATGCCAAGGGCAAGATGCCCATCAAGGCCAGCAGATAGCAAGTGGTCCTGAAAGCCCATGTAGTCGGTCGAACTCAGGCCCGAGTAGCTTAGTTTGCGGCGCCGATTGGCGCGCACCACAAAGGGGCGTTCATCCGCAGGGGCGGGGCCGTCCGTTTCAAAAAACCAACCCACAGGGACGCTCAATGCACCAGCGAGCTCTTGCAGTGTTGTAACCGACGGTCGCGCATGTCCGCGTTCGATCTTCGATATGAAAGACACGGATTTACCACTGGCGGATGCCAGATCCTCAAGCGTCAGCCCTTGCGCTTTGCGTAGGCCACGGAGGTCTTCTCCTAACTGGGTCAGGGCATCATTAGGAGCTGTAGATTCATTTTTCTTGACGTTCATGACAAAATGATGGCTATATTTTTCCTAAAAGGCAAGAAAGAATCTAAAATTGTTTAGGAGTTGATCTGATGAAACCTGAGCGCTGGAACGATCCGACGAAGAAAATCATTCCCCATCAGGTGGGATTCACCGCGCCGCCGCATGATTTTGATGCCGCCCCGCATGACTTTCTGAGGATTGCGCCCGAAGGAGTGGGCGCGCATGGCCGGCTGATCCATGCGGGCGAGTATGCGCATCAGTTGTCGCAACGTGTGGACAATTTTCACAAGCTTGAGGAGGTCGTGCACTGCATGTCCAATGCAGGCGCTGATGTTGTAGGGCAGGTTGGGACAAACTGGTCTCATGCCGGGGGGAAAACACCCGCCGACATCCGTGGGTTTTGTGACCGAATGGAAGACACCTATCAGGTGCCTTTGCACATGGCTGGCATGTCACTGGTCGAGGCGTTGCATAGCATTGGCGCCAAGTCCATCGCGGTGAATGGTGGCTACTTCTGGCCCGATTGGCGCGAAGGCACCACGCGGTTTCTGGCCGACGGCGGATTCGACATTCACTATTCAGGAAACTTCGTTGATCACGGGCTGATGGCGACGCAGGACGAGGTGAACGAGGCAACCTGGATCTTCCCCGGTGATTTTGCGATGCGGTCGTTCGAATATGTGGCCAAACAAGCGCCCGATGCTGATGCGTTGGTGATTATCGGCATGCCCAATTTTCGCCGGGCTGATGGCCTGCCATTGCGCCCTGTTAGCATTCTGCGCGAGATTGAAGAGGCCATAGGCAAACCGATCATCGCCTCTGATTGCGCGCTCTACTGGAATATCTTTCGCACCCTTGGCGTGGCACCCCAAGGGGATCTGCCGCATATATTGAATACCCTGCAGGGAGACAAAACATGAGCGGATATCCGATTTATTTCCTCTGGGCGACGCCGCGATCTACCTCGACCGCGTTTGAATGGATGATGCGCCAACGTGGCGATCTGGCCTGTTTCCACGAACCCTTTGGCATGGCCTGGTATCAGGGGCCTGAGGCACGTGCACCGCGACCCGCGCCGCAGGACAGGCTGCGCCCAGAGGCAACATTCGAAAAAATCTGGAATGACATACAGGAAGCGGCCGAGAAACGCCCAGTTTTTGTTAAGGACATGCCACACCACACCGATCACATGTGGGATGATGCGTTTCTGGACAGGATCACCCATAGTTTTCTGATCCGCGATCCGGCCAAGGTTTTGGCATCTCTGCATCGGTCCTATCAAAAAGCCGGGATGGATGAGGGGTTTGAGACAAATGAAATCAGTTTTGAGCCACAGCAAGCCTTGTTTGATCAGCTGTGCCAACGTGGCTGTAATACCCCGCCGGTTTTGGACAGTGATGACCTGCTGGAAGACCCTGATACCATGGTCCGAACTTACTGTGAGGCCCTTGGCATCCCTTTCATTCGCGAGGCGTTAAGTTGGGAGCCGGGCGCACGCGATGATGTGTTGTGGTATGATGGCAATGACGAGATCTGGCATGCTTCGCTGCGCGATAGTGACGGGCTGAAACCAATTCCGCGCAAACATGTGGATCCCGCTAATTTGCCGCCCAGTCTGTCCGGGCATTTTGAGAAGTTCATGGGGCATTTCGGTGTGCTTCATGCACACAGGCTGCGTCCCGAGATGGTGACCGGATGACACAAGATATTCGAAAAAAGATTGTCGATCTTATCGGTGAAGAGGGGCTGGCGCAGGCATTTGCCCCTATTGAGGAGGCCAGTGGATTGCCCAATGCAGCCTATTGGTCTGACGAATGGCTGGCGCTTGAGCAAGAGCACTGTTTTCGACGGGCTTGGGTTTTTGCCGGAGCGGAGGCGGAGTTGCCTGAGCCGGGTGATATGAAGCCGATTGAGATCGGTGGCGCACCGCTGATCATCCTGCGTGATCAGGATGGGGTGATCCGCGGTTTTCACAATGTGTGCCGCCACCGCGGGGCAAAACTGGTGACGGGACCATGCAAAAAATCAACGCTGACCTGCCCCTATCATGCCTGGAGCTATGCTTTGACGGGCAAGTTGCGATCACGCCCACATTTCAACGGGCCCAATGTAATGGACAAATTTGAGGATGGCGGCGGCGACAAACTGGATCTGGTTGAGGTCCGGGTTGAAACTTGGAACGGCTGCATTTTTTCCAATGTCTCAGGTGATGCTGAACCTCTTCTGGATTGGTTGAAGCCGATGCTCGACAGAACCGAAAACTATGATTTCTCGGCTATTCGGTGGGCAGGAAAGCTGGAATTCGAGGTTAATGCGAATTGGAAACTGGTTTATGAAAACTACATGGAAGGCTATCACGTCTTTGCCATCCACCCCAAATTACTGAAATTCGCCCCAATGAATGTGCGCTGGTCGGGAGAATGGGACCGCCACGTCTTTTATAATGATTACGTCTTTCCTGCGCTAGACGAGGGGCGTGGCGAGGGCCTGCCGCATTATCCGGGATTGCCTGAAGACGACGCCAAGCGTGGCCTCTGGTTCCTGTGTTTCCCACATTTCGCGGCAGAAGTGTTTCCCGATCAATTTTCGGTTTTGGTCAGCTATCCCGTTGCGCCCAACAAAACCCGCGAGGAACTGCATGTCTTTTTGATAGGAGATGCGGCAACGTCAAACGACTTCAAAGAGGCGCGTGAGGCGACCATGAAAATGTGGGACGATCTGAACCGCGAAGACCTAGGCGTGCTTGAGCTGTTGCAACAGGGCCGCTTATCCCCTGCCTATGATGGCGGCCGCCTCAGCCCACATTGGGAAGGCCCCACCCATGACTTTGGACGCCGTGTGGTCGAGCGTATTTTATCTTGATCGAAACTTTTCGGTAGGCAATTTTTGGCAAGTTGGGACGCCATGTGATCCACAACTAGATTTAGATAGCAGACATTTGTGAAAACTAAACGAACGGTAGTTTTGTCCGCATTGCCGACCTTCCGGGCAACAAATTACAGATTTGCCTGACAATTTTCATCAGATGACCGGTTTGAGCCCAATTTGCCCCATTCGCTTCATCAAACCTAAGACAGTGCTTTAATAATGTCCGAACCAAGAGAACGTGTGTTTTTCATGTTGCCTGCGGCGTTTGAAATTTCTACTCCGGTCGCTTTTGCAACCTCTCTGAGGATTGGCTTTGCCACTTCTTGAACGATGCCATTAGTTTCAACCAAAATTGTACCGTTCTCATACTGTACAATCCGGTGTGGCCCATAGCTTGCGCTGCCGGTTTCCTTCAGCTGTTGTATGTCTTCGATTGGTAGGCGCAGGCGCTCGGAAACGCCCTGACCAGCACCGTTTTCCGAAGTTGCACCGCTAATTGAGACGGTAAACGAACCATCACTGCTTGCACCATTCCGTCTAATGTCATCAGCTGAACAGTCCAAAATTTCTTCAATAGATACCGTATCGTCTTCTACAACAAGGCGGAGGATCATTACACGTTGCACAATGTCAAACGTACTTGCCCGAAACTTAACATGGTTTGAACTGGTAACGGTTTTGACAGAGATGTATTCGCCTTGGAGGGATACCACATCATAGCCGCGTTGGTTTGTTGCCAGTGCCATTTGGCCACGAGTTACCATCGCGGCGTAAAGCTCGCCGATCCTGCCCGTCAAATGGTTAAGTTCACCTGGCGAAACACCCCATCCGACTTCCTTTTCGAACCATTCGAGGGCTTGTCCAAGCGAGCGAATTATTTGGGTTTGGGAGAGGGTTTGAGGCATTTCAATTCCAGAGTATTCGTAGGGTCGGGCATTTACTAGGCTCTCATGTTGATAGCCCATCTGCAATGTCAGCTTCGTCCGCTGAGCCGACCTCTGGCACAAAAAAATGCTGCACGGTTCATCAATGGCCGGTTTTCTCGTCGCGGTGCAGCGTATTCATGCCAAGTTGTCGGGATGGCGGCGGAACTTTGCAAAGGTCGCTACCTGCGCAAAGCAGTCGTCGGAGCATGGCACAGCATGTCTAACGTCCGCGCCTATGGGTCCAATTAGGGTGTTCTGACAGGATGAATAAAATGCTAAACTCGTCGCAATTTGACAAAAGGAGTTTGCGCGTGCGCACTGTTATCCTCAGCCTAACCGCTCTCTCGATATCCGCCTGTACGTCCGACCAAACGGTCTCGGATACGGACCTGCCATTTTTTGGGGGCGGTTACCGCGCAGAGGGTGATCAGTGCCGCCGGATCGGTGAGAATGAGTTCACCAATCAGTTCCTCGATGACGCTGCCAACTTAGTCGGCTGCCCTGAAGACATGGAGAACCTAGGTGTTTTTGTCACCGACACTGGCGCTGACGAGGTAGGTCGCAAAGACGGGTACATATTATTCTCTGTTCCAGTGCGTTAGCACGGGTGCCGCGCTGGAAACTACACCTTCGAACCTTTAAGCCATTGAAATCTGCATATTGGAGAATTCGGCCCATAGCTGCCGTTCATCCACGGATCGCCATGCTGCGATGCGGCCCGCCGAACTCGATGGGGTGGATAGCTCCTGCTCCAACCGGCGTCGCAATGCGCCATACTGCAGTTGTTTATCACTGCTAGGAAAGGAGCTACCCAATGCAAGTTACAACAATCGGCATTGATCTGGCCAAACAGGT
>NZ_FWFX01000006.1 GCF_900172335.1 Roseovarius albus | reverse complement strand
TATGCGTGCAGCGGTGCCATCATGGCATCAAACCAGACTGCGAAGATAAGCGTGACCCGGATGAGCGACAATGACCCGAAAGAAAAGGAAAAATGAGCTTGACCTAAACACCCAATTAGAGAAGCAGACATTACCAACAGTTGGCCAATCTTTTTTTTAACCAAACCTTGTCACGTATCCTTCACCGACCTTCAAACTTGGCCGGGCGTTTGTCCAAAAACGCCACCACGCCTTCTTTGAAATCGCGCGTGCCGCCGCACAGACCCTGCAATCGGGCCTCAAGGCTCAATTGATCATCCAAACCATTTTCCCAGCTCTCGCGGATCGACTGTTTCACACTCGCATAGGCTGCGGTTGGCCCCTTGGCCAGATGCGCCGCTCGGGCGCGCCAATGGGCATCAAATTCTTCATCCTCGACCGCTTCCCAGATCATGCCCCAGTCATCCGCCTGCTGCGCCGAGATCGGCTCGGCAAACAGCGCTGCCCCCATCGCCTTGGCCGCGCCCATCTGGCGTGGCAACCAATAGGTGCCCCCGGCATCGGGGATCAGGCCAATACGGGTGAAGGCCTGCACAAACTTGGCGCTTTGTGTGGCAATCACCACATCCGCTGCCAGCGCAAGATTGGCTCCGGCCCCGGCTGCCGTCCCATTGACCGCACTGATCGTCGGGATCGGGCATTCCATAATGGCCCGCAGCATCGGCACATATTCATCCCGCAACACCCGCTCCAGATTCAACTCATTCAGGGATCCTGTGTCGCTCAGGTCCTGACCTGAGCAAAACGCAGCCCCTTCCCCGGTCAGCACCAGCACCCGCGCCTTGCGCGCCGCAAAACGCGCCGCATCGGTGATCTCGGCCCGCATCAACCCGCTCAGGGCATTCATCTTGTCCGGACGGTTCAGGGTGATGACGGCGATATCATCCTCAATCGTAAATCTGATCGACTGATAGGTTTTCATGAAACGGCTCCCTCACTGCGTCCGGCCACACTCAATCGTTTTCAGGCCATATCGCCAAGTGGAACGGAACGTCACTCTTTTAGTATTTCTTCAAGCCGCGCTTGTTCATCTGCGCTCAATCCCTGGCTGCTGGCGTCCACACTGCGACTGCGGCGGCGGAGAAAGGCAAGCCCCACCCCCCCGGCAATCAACAACATCGCTGGCCCCGACAGCCAAAGCACAAGGTTTGAGCCACCTGAATTTGGCTTGAGCAAAACATACTCGCCATAGCGCGCCACGACGAATTCGATCACCTCGTCGTCCGCGTCGCCTTCAACCAACCGCTCGCGCACCAAAATGCGCAAATCCCGCGCCAAAGGAGCGTTGGATTCGTCAATGCTCTCATTGCGGCAAACAAGACAGCGCAGCCCTTCGGAAATTGACCGCGCGCGTTTTTCTAGGACCGGGTCACTCAACACCTCATCAGGTTCAACCGCAGCTGCCGGTGAAAACTGCATCACCGTTACAACGCTGGCCACGACCAAGAGCTTAAACAAAGTCCGGATCATTTTGCAGCCACCGCTTTTGCTTGCGTCTTCTTGGCGCCTGCTGCCACACGATAGCGCCGGTCACTCAGCGACAGCGCCCCACCCAAAGCCATCAAAATCGCTCCGCCCCAAATCCAATTGGCAAAGGGTTTATAGTAGGTCCGCACAACCCAGCCACCATCATCCTGCGGGTCACCGATCACGACGTAAACATCGCGGAAAAACCCGTTGTCAATCGCCGCCTCAGTTGTGGGCATGCCTGCAACAGGATAGATGCGTTTTTCAGGCTGCAACACGGTGAACCCAACGCCGGCGCGATCTAGCGCAACATCGGCCTGCACGGCAACGTAGTTTGGCCCTTCAATTTCTCGCACGGACCGTAGTGTCAAACCATACCCAGCCACTTCGAACCGTTCGCCCACCTGTGCCACACGGATGTCTTCCGCTTCCCAGGCCAGCAATCCGGCCACGCCCGCCATGGTGACCCCCAAGCCCGCATGCGCAACGGCCTTGCCCCAATCTGCACGCGGCAGGCGGCGCAGGCGTCCTAGACGACCACCACCTCGACCGGTACGGGTCATCAGGTCGACAACAGCACCCGACACCAGCCAAGCCCCCAAGAAAAACCCAATCGGCCCAAGTGCGCTGCGCTCAGTCTGCATCGCCCAGATGAGCACGGCCACAGCAACAGACAGTACAAAGGCCGGCGCCAAGGGCCGCAGGCTGCGCTGCAGTCTGGCGCGTTTCCACGGAAAGATCGCCCCTACGGGCAAGATCAAACCCAACACCACCATGAACGGCGTGAACGCCAGATTAAAAAACGGCGCCCCGACCGACAGTTTACGATCAAAGAACAGCTCAGACACCAGCGGCCAGATCGTGCCCACAAAGACCACAAAGGCCGCCACGGCCAACAGCACATTGTTGAGCACCAGAACCGACTCGCGGCTGACAATTCCAAACACGCCTTTGGCCTGCATCTCAAATGCGCGCGCCGCAAAAAGCGTCAGCCCAGCCAGCATGAAAAACGCAAGGATCGCCAGCAGGAACACACCCCGTTCTGGATCTGCAGCAAAGGCATGTACCGATGTGATCACGCCAGACCGGGTGATAAATGCGCCGATCATCGAAAAACCAAAGGCGATGATCGCCAGCAGGATCGTCCAGCTTTTCAGGCTCTCGCGCTTTTCCACCACAATGGCGGAATGCA
Source organism: Roseovarius albus (assembly GCF_900172335.1). GTDB lineage: Bacteria > Pseudomonadota > Alphaproteobacteria > Rhodobacterales > Rhodobacteraceae > Roseovarius > Roseovarius albus. Next base: position 291,154 of record NZ_FWFX01000006.1, on the reverse strand, counting down.
GCAAGGCAGTCGCCAGCAGCCACGGCATGAACGAGGCATTTTCAACCGGGTCCCAAAACCAGAATCCGCCCCAGCCCAGCTCATAGTAAGCCCACCAGCTGCCCAGCCCGATGCCTATTGTCAGAAAAATCCACGCCGCCAGCGTATAGGGTCGCACCCAACGGCCCCAGGCGGCATCAATCCGCCCTTCGATCAGCGCTGCCACTGCAAAGGAGTAGCTCATCGAAAGTCCGACATAGCCCAGATAGAGGAACGGCGGGTGAAACGCCAAACCCGGATCCTGCAACAGCGGGTTCAGGTCCTGCCCATCAAAGGGCGGCACAGCCATGCGCAAAAACGGGTTCGAGCTGAATAGGATAAACGCAAAGAACGCCACAGCGATCGCCCCCTGCACAGACAGCACGCGGGCGCGCAGGCTATCAGGCAAGGCACTACCAAACCAGGCGACAAAGCCGCCGAACAAAGTCACGATCAGCACCCACAGCAGCATCGAGCCTTCATGGTTGCCCCAAACGCCAGTGATTTTATACAGCATGGGTTTCACCGAATGGCTGTTCAGCACCACCAGTCGGACGGAAAAATCGGATCCTATAAATGCAACGGTCAGTGCGCCAAAGGCCGTCAACGTCAACAAAAACTGTAGAGTCGCAGCGGGTACTGCGCTCATCATCCAGCCCTGCCAACGGTTATGCGCACCGATGAGCGGCACAATCGCCTGGAAACAGGCGGTTAAGAACGCGAGAATCAAACAAAAATGGCCAAGCTCGGTAATCATAAACTCGTTATAGGGCGGCCCGCGCGGGTGGCCAATGGGCATCGCTCCTTTGTGTCCGCGCAGATTGTCGCGCTTTAACCGTTCGCTTGGCGCCAATCCTCCAGCGCGGCATTGTATTCCGCACTCTGCTCAAGCGGCTTCGGGCCTGCCTTTGACACGACAATCGGTTTCTGCTCCTCTTTTTCCTCGGTCAAAGCCTCTAGCGCTTGAATATTCTCTACCACCTGCGGGGTGCGGGCCATGCTCTGTGCCATTGATCGTTGAAACTCCTGCCCCTTGGCCTGATGGCGCGCGCCAAAGTAAAACGAAACAATCGCCCCCAGCAACCACCACAAAGGCTCTGGCACCAGCGCAATCCCTTGCATGCGCTGCGCAAACCACACAGGGTCCACCATCGCCGCCACGAACAACCCCAAGGTGCCAAGCGCCATCGCCGGGCGGGGAATGCGGTTCAACCCGTCCATCAACCGGTCAAACCAGCCGCGTTGCTGTAATTTGAACTCCTGCGCGAACTGCTCCAACGTCTGCGACTGATGCTGCGCCGCCCTTGCTGCCCCTGCCTCAGTATTTTCTCGAAACACCTGCACGGTTTCCGCCACTGCATTGCGCCCGCCGCCAAAGGCAAAACTCAGAACCCACTCAATTATCCCCATGCTACCACCCTTTCCTGAAACGCCTGTGGGCTCATGTGATAGCGTGGCGAAATGAATTCTTCAGCCCGCTTGATCCAGCCACCTTTCCCGCCCTTGCGATTGCGCGCATATTTCCGGCTGGCCGGGCGATGATCAGCTAAGCGAAAGTAATAGTTCCGCCGCGCAATCCCGTAAGCATCCACCAGATGATCCGGGGCTATGCGCCACGCCGCCTGCGCCGCCGCAATAGTTTGCCGGCCTATATTTCCATCCACCGCAACCTGCTGCCCCATCTGGCGCAAAAGTCTTTGCAGGATCTTCACCGCATTCACTCCGGCATTGACATACATGTCGAACACCGTCGCTTGTAGGGCCTCGGGCAACGTCGCAATCCCCGGCTTATCAAAGTAGTGTTTGATAAAAATCTGCTCGGCCTGTGACCTGGTTAACCTGCGCACATCCGCCACATCCACATCACCATCGCGGTCCAGATCCAACCCAAGTCGCCTCATGGTATGAATGGTCACGCCATACTTTGTTGCCCCGCCCGGATCCTGCGGATCGTTTACAAAACCGCCCTCCCGGGCAATGATTTCTTTGGCAATTTCGCTGACCGTTTTCATTCGGTCAAACTGGTGGTGAAAGTCTTAACGTGGACCTTATTCAGCGTCCGCAGGCTGATAAACACCCTGCTCTTTCAACGCATCAGCCACTTCTTTCGGCAGATAGCTCTCATCATGCTTGGCCAGAATTTCCGTGGCCATGAACACGCCGTCCTGAAACGTACCTGTGCCAATCATTCCCTGATTTTCTTCAAACAAATCAGGCAACACGCCGGTATAAGTCACAGGAACCGTGGCCCCACCATCGGTCACACTAAAGCGGATGGTATCTCCATCACCGCGCACCAAAGTGCCTTCTTCAACCAGCCCGCCTAAACGAAACCGCTCATTCGACGCCGGCGGCTCTTCCATCACTTGGGAGGGCGAGCGGAAAAAGTTGATGCCATCACGCATGGCATAACCAATCAGCGCGGTCGACACAGCCAGCGCCAGTACGGCCACGGCGATAATCTGGATACGGCGTTGTTTCTTGAGCGATTTCACCTGAGCATCCTTGCCTGAGTACGCTTAAAGTTACGGGAAAACCGGTGCCAGCATCAGCCCGGTGTCTTCATCACACCCCAGCATCAGGTTGGCATTCTGCAACGCTTGCCCGCTGGATCCCTTGGTCAGGTTATCCAGCGCTGTAATCACGATGGCGCGGCCTTCAATCCGGTCGCCCGTCACGCCGATATGGCAAAAGTTGCTGCCCCGAATGTGGCGCGTGCTTGGTGTTTGTCCAAGGGGCAAAACCTCCAAGAAAGTCTCATCAGCATAGGCACCCGCCAAAGTCTGATGCACCTCAGCCGGATCACCTTTCACATAGATGGTGGCCACTATCCCCCGGTTCGCAGGTAACAGGTGCGGGGTGAATTGCACCTTCACCGGACGCCCGGCAATGGCAGAAAACTCTTGATCGAATTCCGCCAGATGCCGATGTGTGCCACCCACAGCGTAGGCATGCGCCCCCTCGGAAAGTTCGGCATGCAACAGGTTTTCTTTCAGGCTGCGCCCTGCCCCGCTGACCCCGGTTTTCAGGTCAATAATGATCTCATCCAGATCAATCACACCCGCCTGAATAAGTGGCCGCAGCGCATATTGCCCCGTGGCCGCATTACATCCGGTGCCCGCCACCAAACGCGCAGATTTGATGTCATCACGGTAAAACTCGGTCAGGCCATAGATAGCCTCGTTCTGGCATTCCAACGCCTGATGTTGCCCACCATACCAACGCGCGTATTCTTCAGGATCGCGCAACCGGAAATCGGCGCTCAGGTCCACAATCTTCAGGGTTTTCGGCAGCTCTTTGATCACCGCTTGCGAGGTCGCATGCGGCAAGGCGCAAAAACACAGATCCACCTGATCAAAATCAATCTGATCAATTTTCACCAGTTTCGGCAGGCTCAGGTGGCGCAGATGCGGGAACACCTCCGCCATCTCCATTCCCGCCTTGGAGTTCGCACCAAGTGCCACGATCTCCATTTCAGGATGGGTGGCAATCAGCCGGATCAGCTCGGCCCCGGTATATCCCGAAGCGCCCAGAATTGCGATTTTATGGGTCATCTCATGACCTTTCAAACTTGTCTTGTCGTGTATTTAGGAAATTCATGGCACCGCATCAATGCGACGCGACAGCTCACCCGTTCAGGCAGCCTCAAAAGTGATCTGTCGTCGCAAAAACTGCGTCGCCCGGTCCGACACGCGCCTCGCATCGCCTGTGGTCAAGAACGCGCTTTTCGTCGCCTCGCCATGCATATTAGGGTGCCGCGTCAGGTAATCCGCCAGGCTTTCAGCTACCAGATCCGCCTGCGAGTAGACCTTCACGTCAGGTCCCAGAGCCTCCTCAAAGGCCGCTTTGACCAACGGGTAATGTGTGCAGCCCAGAATCGCCGCCTCCGGGTTTGGCATCTTGCGCTTCAACGCCTCAACATGCGACCGAACCAGCGCCTCGGCCAGGATCATGTCGCCCTCTTCAATGGCGTCAACAATCCCGCCGCAGGCCTGCGCTTCCACATCCACACCAATCGCTCGAAACGCCAACTCGCGCTGAAATGCCCTGCTCGACACTGTCGCAGGAGTGGCAAACAGCGCCACATGCTTCACTTCCACCTCGCGCGGTGGTGAATTGTCTCCCCAGTGGCGTTCTGTCAGCGCTTCGATCATCGGCACAAACACACCCAGAACACGTTTGCCGTCGGGCACGCCTTCTTCTTGAATGCGCCGCAAGGACGCAGCTGCGGCGGTGTTGCAGGCCAGAACCACCAGATCGCAGCCCTTTTCCCACAGCTTGTAAACATGTTCACGGGTCAGATTGTAAATGTCCTCGGCATCACGCACGCCATAAGGCGCATGTGCGTTATCGCCGTAATAGACTAGAGGCAGATCTGGCAGCCGCGCCTCAACGCCTTCAAGTACGGTCAAACCGCCCAAACCACTGTCAAAAATCCCGATCGCCATGTTTAGCGCGCCCCACGGTTATTCGAATTCAAAGCCCCGCTCATACGGATCAAGGGGCCTTAGCGACAATTCATACGTCTTGCGTCGCAGGAATTCCATCAGTGATTTGCCATCTTTGGCGTGTTCACCCAATTCATCCCGCCCGATCACATCGCCAATCACCACACGGACCGGCGTATCAACACGTTTTTTGAACTCTTTGATCAGCAAACCCATTCGCAATGTCACGTGCAAATGACTAGCTAGTTGGAACAAACGGCTGGTGTGGCCCTCGAAAAACACCGGCACCACCACTGCATCAGATTTGGCGATCATTCGCGCCGTAAAACCGCGCCAGCTTGGGTCCATCGGGCGTGAAAACGGCTTGAGCGCGGTCGAAACCGTCCCGCCCGGAAAAATTCCGATCGCGCCATCGTTTTGCAAATACTCCAGAGCCTTCTTGCGGGTCTCCAGATTAACGCGCATCGCCTCTTTGGTCTGGTCAAAGCTCACCGGCAATACGATCCGATTGAGGTCCTCGGCCTTGCGAAACACGTGATTGGCCAGAATGCGAAAATCGCCCCGCGTCTGGCTCAAGATATGGCCCATCATCATCCCGTCAAGAATGCCATAGGGGTGATTGGCAATCAAAATCAGCGGCTTATCTTTTGGAATTGAATCCAGACTACCACCAGAAACCTCCAATGACAGCCCGTATCGTTCCACCATGACTTCCCAGAAGTCGCGTCCGTTGGCAACGTCTACGTCGTAGCCTTCCGCGCGCTTGATCAACCCCATGCGTCCTGACAGGTTTTCCATCGTACGGATCATCGCCCGCCCACTCCGGGTTTGGGCAGAATAGGCATAGCTGATGTCAGATGCGGCTCTCCCGGCGGAAGGCATGATCACGATTCCCTTGAAATTTCACCCAGACCCTATAGCGCGTCCAACATCACAGGGTCATGACAATCTTGTCTCCCTACTGCGCGGCTTGGCTTAGCGGTGCATTTCCGTCACGGATTGCGGCCAATAATTCCTCGCGTCGTTTCGCAGCCTTGGTCTCATTCTCCATTTTCACAGGACCAAATCCACGAATGCTTAGAGGCAGTCGCGCCAGCGCAACCACGGCCTCACGGTTGTCATCTGAGACCTTTGCTAACACCGCTCTCATATCCGCCTCATATTGCCGGATCAGCGCGCGCTCCATCTTGCGTTCGGCCGAATAGCCAAACGGGTCAAACGGTGTGCCACGCAAGCCTGTCATTTTGGTCAGCACTTTCAACGGCCCAGTCAGCCAATTGCCAAATTTGCGCTTCAGTGGCCGACCATCCGGCCCCTTACCCCCAAAGATCGGCGGCGCCAGATGGTAACTCATCTCGAACTCGCCCTCAAAACTCTCCGCCGCCTGCTCTCGACTCCGCAACAACAGCCGTGCGACCTCATATTCATCCTTGTAAGACAAGAGTTTATGATACCCAAGTGCCACGGCCTCTTTTACCTCAGCGTTCGTAACACCGTCGACCAGCTTGCGATAACGCTTAGCCAACCGGCGCCCCTGATAATCTACCAAATGCGAAGCACGATAAGTGATTTTATCTTCCAAAGTCTTCGGCAGTTCCACCACATCCACATGCGCTTGCGCCATCACAGCCTCTGGGTCACACACGGCCCAACGACCAATTTCAAAAGCCCGCAGATTCCGCTCCACAGCGGTGCCATTCAACTCAATCGCATCCCGGATCGCACCAGCACTCAGCGGGATCAATCCCGCCTGCCAGGCCGCCCCCATCACGATCATGTTGGAGTAAATCGCATCGCCCATGATCTGAGTTGCCAGCACCGTCGCATCAAACAGATGCGCGCGGTCTTTCAATCGCGCCGTCAGAGACAGTTCCAAGCGCTCGGTCGGCAGGCGAAACTCTGTGTTGCGGGTGAAATCCCCCGTCATGGTTTCATGGCTGTTCACCACCGCACCTGATTTGCCCGTCTGCGTCAGTCGCAGGGCCTGCGCCCCGGCGCTCACCACCAGATCGCCGCCAATCAAAGCATCTGCCTCACCCACAGCCACTCGAATGGCGCTGATATCTTCGGGCTTGTTCGCCAGACGGCAATGGATGTGCACCGCGCCGCCCTTTTGCGCGAGGCCCGCCATCTCCATCACACCCGCGCCTTTTCCGTCGATCTCAGCTGCCTGCGCTAAAATGGCCCCAAGCGTCACTACCCCTGTACCGCCAACGCCGGTGATCACGATGTTATGCGTGCCCTTAATCACGGGCAGCGTAGGTGTTGGCAACTCCGGGATCTCAACTGCCTTACCACCGTGTTTGCGCGGCTTTGCCCCCTTCAGCGTCACAAACGACGGGCAAAACCCTTTCAGACAACTGAAATCCTTGTTGCAGGCTGATTGATCGACCGCACGCTTGCGCCCAAATTCGGTTTCTACCGGCACAATCGCCACGCAATTTGATTGCACGCCGCAATCGCCGCAGCCCTCGCAAATATCGGTGTTAATGAAAACCCGCTGATCCGGATCGGGAAACGCCCCTCGCTTGCGCCGGCGGCGTTTCTCGGCGGCGCAGGTCTGGATATAGACAATCGCAGACACGCCTTCCAACTCAGCAAACCGTTCCTGAACCTGCATTAGCGCCGCACGTTCATGTGCCTCAACACCCGCAGGAAACTGTTTCAGATCAACTTCTTCCTTGTCATCATAGACAACCGCAATCTCACGCACACCCATCGCGCGCAGCTCTGCCACGATACGCGGCGCATCCAGCCCGCCCTCGTTGGCCTGCCCGCCGGTCATGGCCACGGCATCATTGTAAAGGATCTTAAAGGTCACATTCACATCCGTCGCTAACGCAGCCCGGATCGACTGGATCCCCGAATGATTATAGGTCCCGTCGCCCATGTTCTGGAAAATATGCGCGCGGGTGGAAAACGGCGCCTCGCCAATCCAATTGGCCCCTTCACCGCCCATATGAGTGTATCCGGTGGTTTCACGATCCATCCACATCGCCATGATATGACAGCCAATCCCGGCATATGCCCGGCTGCCTTCCGGCAGTTTGGTTGATGTGTTGTGCGGACAACCCGCGCAGAAATACGGCAGGCGCGCTGCGATGTCTTCGGCATTATCTGCCTGCCGCGCCTCAACAATCCGCGCCATTCCAGCCTGCATCCGGTCGGTATTGCGGCCCTCTTCTTGCAAGATACCACCGATCTTTTCAGCAATCATAACAGGGTTCAGTGCCATGCGCGTTGGGAACAGCTCTTCTTGGTGCAAGCCGCCAGCGCCCCCTTTGTACCAGCCATAGACCCGCCGCCCGCGCCGGTCGTCAAAGATCGCCTCTTTAATCTGCACTTCGATCAGCTTGCGCTTTTCCTCGATCACTACAATCAGATCCAGCCCTTCGGCCCAATTGTGAAACCCGTGCATATCCATCGGAAACGTCTGGCCAATCTTGTAGGTAGTAATACCTAGCCGTTCTGCTTCAGACGCATCAATGTCTAGCAGGCTCAGCGCATGCACCAAATCCAACCAGTTCTTACCAGCTGCGACGAACCCGATTTTTGCACCCCGCTTCCCCCAAACTCGTTTGTCGATTTTATTTGCATGAGCAAAGGCTTCTGCCGCAAACCTCTTGTGATCAATGATCCGTGCTTCTTGTTGGATCCAATGATCTTGCAAACGGATATTCAACCCGCCGTCCGGCATGTCAAACTCCGGATCAACAAACTGCATCCGGTCCGGCCGCCCGTCGACAACGCTGGTTACCTCAACCGTATCTTTCATCAGCTTCAGCCCAGCCCAGACCCCGGCGTAACGCGACAAGGCATAACCATAAAGCCCATAGTCCAGGATCTCCTGCACACCAGCAGGCGACAGCACCGGCATATAGGCATCGACCATCGCCCAGTCGGATTGGTGGCACACGGTTGAACTTTCCCCGGTGTGGTCATCTCCCATCGCCATCAACACGCCGCCATATTTCGACGTCCCCGCCATATTGGCATGGCGCATCACATCACCGGACCTGTCTACACCTGGCCCTTTGCCGTACCAGAGGCCAAAAACGCCATCATATTTGCCCTCACCGCGCAACTCCGCCTGCTGTGTGCCCCACAGCGCCGTGGCCGCCAAATCCTCGTTCAATCCCTCCTGAAACTTGATCTGCGCCTCGGCCAATTTTGCTTCGGCCCGATGCATTTGTAGATCTACCGCACCCAAAGGGGATCCACGATATCCTGAAACATACCCTGCTGTTTTCAGCCCCGCCGCGCGATCTCGTTGGGCTTGCATCAATACCAATCGCACCAATGCTTGTGTTCCGTTCAACAAGATCTGTGATTTATCCAGATCGAAACGATCATCCAATGAAACCTGCTGCCTGGTCATAACGTACCTCCGGTCACGGGTTATCCCTGTATTATAACGCTATATTAGGTCATAATTTATGACCTACAAAGAACTATTTTTTCAAAACTTCATCGCAACCCTGTGATTCTGCGTCGGTTTTCTGCTATTGCGTTGATCAGATGAAACCATGCCGAAAGTGTCGCATATGGATTGGGATAAGCTCAGAATCTTTCACGCCGTCGCCGATGTCGGCAGCCTGACCCATGCAGGCGACCAGCTCCACCTGTCCCAATCGGCGGTCTCGCGGCAGATCAGGGCCCTCGAAGAGGCGCTCGATTCCACCCTTTTTCACCGCCATGCCCGCGGACTGATTCTCACGGAACAGGGTGAATTGCTGTTTGAGGCCACCAAAGACATGATGAAACGGCTCGATACTGCGACCGCCCGCATTCATGACAGCGAGGAAGAGATCTTTGGCGAAATCCGCGTCACCACCACAAATGCCTTTGGCACGCTCTGGTTGGCCCCGCGTCTGCCCCAACTGTACGAAAAATACCCGGATCTTAAAATCGACCTAATGCTCGAAGAACGCGTGCTAGACCTGCCCATGCGCGAGGCGGATGTCGCCATTCGCATGAAAGAACCCAGCCAGGCCGACCTTATCCGCAAGCGCCTGATGGACGTGCATATGCGGCTCTATGCTTCCAGAGAGTATCTGGAGCAGCACGGCACGCCCCAGGACTTCAAAGATCTGAAATCCCATCGCCTGATCTGTCAAAGCCCCAACGCCCATCAAATCAGCGCAGGCGCCCGCCTGATCCGCGATCTGATGACTCACAACGTTCAGGTCGGCCTCACCGTCAACAACTACTACGGCGTTTTGCAGGCCGTGCGGCACGGCCTTGGGGTCGGTGTGCTGCCCGACTACCTGATGCAGGACTATCCCGAGGTTGTGCGCATCCTGCCCGATGTACAATCCAGCGACGTACCGGTCTATCTCGCCTACCCCGAGGAGCTGCGCCATTCCAAGCGGATCGAAGCCTTCAACGACTTCGTCAAAGACGAGATCATCGCCCACCGAAAACGTGAACGGGCGCAAGCCGCTGAATGAATCTCACTCAACTCAAAGCTGTTGCAGTTTCGCCACAAGCCTGAGCGACCATCCCTTGAAATGAATTAATATTAAATTCAAATATTTAGTAATTTTTTTGTTCAAAAACATTACCCATGCAATAACTGCATAGCGGACATGACATAATGTTTGTTTGATTTTTCTTGAATGTGAAACCACAGATCCCTATCTGCATCTCATGACAGTAACAGCGCAAGCCGCGTTACTCTCATACCTCCCTGTTGGACTAAGGCCGAGCTTATAGCTCGGCCCCTTTTTTTTGCACAATCAAAACTTTTTATATCTGAACGATTTCCGGATCAGCTAGCGGCGAAATCACCCTTGGAACCCCCTCGGTGATCACAATGTTTTCTTCATGTACCATGATCTTTCCGGGTGACACTTGGGTGCCCGGCTCCAATGTGATCACCATACCGGGTTTCAGCACGGTTTCATCGCGAGGTGTCAGGGACAGCCCTTCGGTCAACTGCATTCCAAGCGCGTGGCCTAGTCGCCCTGCTTCCTCGCCTGCGCCCGCTATATCCGCCATCGCTCTCCAAACATCGCGTGCGGTGACTCCAGGGCGCGCGGCCTCCAGCCCTGCATGGGTTGCGTCAATCAAACGCGCATGCGCCGATTGTACGGCCTCAGACGGCTTACCAATGGAAAAGTTACGATCATAATCACAGAAATAGCCATCCCAAATGGCCCCGGTGTCCAGCATCAGAACATCACCCGCCGCCATCGGATCGGGTGACGCAAGTGAGATCACATCGTCATACCCGCCCGGTGCAGCCGCGCCCGAGATATAGGGCACCCAATCGGCCCCCTCTTCCAGTAGCAACCTTTGAAAGTCGCGAAAGACCTGCTCAACTGATATGCCTTCACGCGCGATCTCACCCATTCGGGCAAAGGAGCGCGCAGCAATGCCACAGGCCACTTCGATCTTGGCAATCTCCGCCTCGGACTTCACTGCCCTCAGATCAGCCACAATCCCGGCATCACCGGTAAATTCCAATCCGCTCAGGGTTTTGACGCGTTCAAAGTCGGCCAAAGGCATTCGCAAATGCGTCTCGTACCCCGATGGCACGCCAATCGGACCGCCGACTTCGCGCAGGGTATCGGCCAAAAGCGTGACTCCGTCGTCTTCAAGGTTCGGAGCTGACCAAGTGCGGATATCTTTGACCCAGCCACGCCCCATCAACACGGACCCAATCGATGGGATGACCGCAATCGGCTCACCTGCGGCAGGCACAATCAAGAACCACGGGCGGCTTGGGCTCTCCCAGAATCGCGTGAGGAAACCACTAAAATAGCGGACATTCGGCTCAGTAGTCATCAAAATTGCCCCCAAGCCCTGCGCGGCCATCAAAGCCTGTGCATTGCTGACCCGTGTGCGGAACTCGGCCTCAGGAAACCCGCGCGTCATGCTTCAGCCTCTTCGCTCAGAATGCACAGAACCCGCGCCTCGGGACCCAGTTCCATCAAATCAAGCACAGCAATTCCTGCGGCTCCCGATTCAGTCGACGCCAAATCAAGCTCGGCAATCTTGGGCAGGATATCATGACCTTCCTCCTCGGAAATCAAGGCAAAGGCATCCGCATCGCGCGACAGGCCTTTGAGCGCAATCAAAGATGCTTCTTTGCAATCCAGTCGCCCCATATTCGACACTGGCCCTTGCGTACTGACCATGTGCCCGGCCTCGACGCTTTCTTTCAGTGCCGGCGCAAACTCTGGCTCTACCACGATGATTCGCGGCTCATTCCCCCAGGCGGAACGAAAATAGGCCGCGCAGGCCCCTGCCAACCCACCGACGCCAGCCTGCAACAGGATATGCGTCGGCGCCTCTGGTATCTGCGCTACGACCTCAGCAGCCATAGCAGTGTAGCCTTCCATCAAACGATGCGGCAACTCGGAGTAACCGGGCCAAGAACTGTCTGACAACAAAGTCCAATCATTGTCATCCGCCGCCTTCAGCGCCGCTGCCATGCTGGCCTCATATTCAGCCCCGGCACGCACGACGTCGGCACCCAAACCCCGCAGGCGTTCGGCAAAGCCCTCTGGCACGGTTTCCGCCAGAAAGACCACCGCCTGCGCGCCAAACTGGGCTGCCCCAGCCGCTACAGACATCCCATGATTTCCGGCACTTGCGGTGACATAAACCCGGCCCGACAGGGCTGTTGACAGATCGTCCGCGCCAGTTTCAGCCGCCTGATGCGCAATGACATAAGCCGCACCAAGCGCCTTGAAGCTCCCCAGATCCATCCGACCTCGTTCATCCTTGACCCACAGCTTGGTGCCAAACGCATCCAGCGCATGCAGCGGCGTTTCCTTGCAACCAAAACACCGTGCCATCAACGCCGCCGGAGCGGCGGCATCCACGCTTGGATAAGGGATGTTCGACAGGTCGCCATCCGTGAGGCCTGTGCCGCGATGCGGGTTCTCGATGATGTCCATGATGTCTCCTCTCTCTTGCCGCCCACAGGATGGGAAAATCTAGCTTACGTCAAGCACTGACATCTTACCTCACACAGCCTCTTTCCCCCTGACGCACAATGCCCTAAAGAGGCCACAAAACCAGCCACCCGAGGATCAGTCCCAGATGCAAGAACCGGCCATCACGCCCGACCTTATCGAAGCCCACGGTCTTAAGCCCGATGAATATGAGCGCATTCTGGAAATCATCGGTCGTGAACCCACCTTTACCGAGTTGGGCATCTTCTCGGCGATGTGGAACGAGCACTGCTCTTACAAGTCCTCAAAAAAATGGCTGCGCACCCTGCCCACCGACGGCCCACAGGTGATCTGCGGACCTGGTGAAAATGCCGGCGTGGTTGATATCGGCGATGGTCAGGCTGTGATCTTCAAAATGGAAAGCCATAACCACCCGTCATATATTGAGCCCTATCAAGGTGCTGCCACCGGCGTGGGTGGCATCCTGCGCGACGTCTTCACAATGGGCGCGCGTCCGATTGCCTCGATGAACTCGCTCAGCTTTGGCGAGCCTGACCACCACAAAACCCGTCAGCTGGTGCACGGTGTTGTCGCGGGCGTTGGCGGCTACGGCAACTGTTTTGGCGTGCCATGTGCGGGCGGCGAGGTTCGTTTCGACCCCGCCTATAACGGCAACTGCCTTGTGAACGCCTTCGCTGCGGGCCTCGCCGACAGCGACAAGATCTTCTACTCCGCCGCCTCCGGTGTTGGCATGCCTGTTGTGTATCTCGGCGCCAAAACTGGCCGTGACGGCGTTGGCGGGGCAACCATGGCCTCAGCGGAGTTCGACGACACGATCGAAGAAAAACGCCCCACCGTTCAGGTTGGTGATCCGTTTACTGAGAAGCGCCTGATGGAGGCCACTCTAGAGCTGATGCAAACCGGTGCCGTGATCTCGATTCAGGATATGGGTGCTGCGGGCCTCACCTGCTCTGCTGTGGAAATGGGCGACAAAGGCAACCTTGGCGTCAAACTGCAACTCGACAACGTGCCACAGCGCGAAGACAACATGACCGCCTACGAGATGATGCTGTCAGAGTCACAAGAACGCATGCTGATGGTGCTCAAGCCCGAAAAAGAGGCCGAGGCCCGCGCTGTGTTCGAGAAATGGGACCTCGACTTTGCCATCGTCGGCGAAACCGTCGCCGAAGACCGCTTCCTGATCATGCACGGCAACGAGGTCAAAGCCGACCTGCCACTGGCCACGCTGGCCGGCTCGGCCCCAGAATACGACCGCCCTTGGATTGAACCCACACCAGCCGAAACACTCGATCCCGACACAGTTACATCTGTTGACCCGGTTGATGGCCTCAAGGCCCTGCTGACATCCGCCAACTACTGCTCGCGCCAATGGGTCTTTGAGCAATACGACACCTCTGTCATGGCCGACAGCGCCCGCCGTCCCGGCCAAGGCGGTGGTCTGGTCCGTGTTCACGGTACTGAAAAATTGCTGGCCTTCACCTCGGACGTGACCCCGCGCTACGTCAAGGCGAACCCGGTTGAGGGCGGCAAACAAGCCGTTGCCGAAGCCTACCGCAACCTGACCGCCGTTGGCGCGGTGCCACTGGCTACCACCGACAACCTGAACTTCGGCAACCCCGAAAAGCCCGAAATCATGGGCCAGTTCGTCGGCGCGATCAAAGGCATTGGCGAGGCGGTTGGAGCCCTGAACGTGCCAATCGTGTCTGGCAACGTTTCGCTCTACAACGAAACCGACGGTCAGGCGATCCTGCCAACCCCAACCATTGGCGCCGTTGGCCTGATCACCGATCCTGAAACCGCCATCACCGATGTGGCCCGTGACGGTCACGTCGCGCTGGTTATCGGCGAAACCAAAGGCCATCTAGGGCAGTCAGCCCTGCTGGCCGAGGTCTTCAACCGCGCCGAGGGCGACGCCCCTGCTGTTGATCTGGACGCCGAAAAACGCAACGGCGACTTCATCCGCGCCAACCACCAGTGGATCAAGGCCTGCACTGACCTGTCAGATGGCGGTTTGGCCCTGGCGGCATTTGAAATGGCCGAAGCTGGCGATGTGGGCGTTTGTCTTGATAGCAGCGACACCGCCTTCCTCTTTGGTGAAGACCAAGGTCGCTATCTGATCGCCTGTAACTTTGATCAAGCCGAAGCTTTGATGATCGCCGCCGGTCAGGCTGGCGTTACCCTCCAATCGGTTGGCCGTTTCATGGGTGATACTGTTAAATTTGGCGATGCCGAGGCCCCTCTGGCTGAGCTGTCTGACCTGTTCCGCGGCCGCTTTGGCGAGCTGTTCGACTAAAACCCACAGCCGATCACGTTTCCTTTAGCGTGGCTGTTCCAATCGGGGCAGCCATGTACATTGAGGGCAACCCTGAAAGGATGCCCGATGAAACACCTGCTCGCCGCTGCCACACTGACACTTTTGCCCTTCGCCGCCATGGCGCAGGAAGAGCCATCTGAGGCACCCGCCCCGGAGTCAGAGGCCCAATCCGAACAGCAGCCAGCCACGCCCGAAGCTCCGATGACGCTGGGGCGCATGAACGAGATCATCACCATTCTCGACCCGGAAGTTGAATCAAACGGCAAACTGTGGAAATTCACCATCGCCGAAACTGAGCTGCTGATTGTCACAGATGCCAAATCTGACCGCATGCGTATCCTGTCTCCCATCCGCAACGCAAGCGAGGTCCCTGAGAAAGAGCTCAGCCGCTTGATGCAGGCCAATTTCGACAGCGCATTGGATGCGCGTTATGCCATGGCGCAGGGCACGCTC
This sequence comes from Roseovarius albus, assembly GCF_900172335.1. Lineage (GTDB taxonomy): Bacteria > Pseudomonadota > Alphaproteobacteria > Rhodobacterales > Rhodobacteraceae > Roseovarius > Roseovarius albus. The sequence goes on along the minus strand of NZ_FWFX01000006.1, from coordinate 275,996 downwards.
TGGTCAATCTACATCCACCCGCTTTCCCCGCTTGAGAAAGACCAGCTCATTTCCGGCATTGGGCAGGTGGTCAATCTGGTTAAGACATACGGCACACTCTATTCCGGTGGCGCATTGCAATATGGCGGCGGCGACAGCGCCCCATTGCAGCGCAAACTGATCGATGATCTGTTGAAGAAAGGGCAAGAAATCTAATCCCCCACTCCTTCGGTTCACCTTGCGCAGGGCCTCCACGCGTTCTACATCTTGTAAAAAGACTTCAAAGGAACGAACACCCATGTCCATGCAAGCTCAGGAACTCGAGAATCTCATTCGCGAAACCTTCCCCGATGCCCAGATCACCATCACCGATCTGGCCGGTGATGGAAACCATTACGCGGCCGAGGTTATCGACGAAAGCTTCCGTGGCAAGAACCGGGTACAACAGCAACGCGCCGTCTACGCCGCTCTCAAAGGCAAGATGGACGGCCCCAGCGGCGATCTCCATGCCCTCGCCCTAACCACCAAAGCGCCTGACTGATGCTTTCAAACTTCGGCCTGATATTGCTGGTTCTGGTTGTGATTGCCGCCATCGCGCTGGCCATCACCAACCAGCGCCGCTTTCCGGGCCGACGCGGCAGCAAGCCGGGCACTGGTGATCATATCCTGCACAGCGATTACACCTCTGGCGTGGGCGGCGGGCAAGCCGTGACATGGAAGGTGCCAAAGGATCCACAGGAGTATAACAAGCTCTTTGTACCCAAAGAATCCGACGACAAAAAATGACCCCTTTTTTATTTGGGTCAAAACGCCTATTTCATGGCTAAGACAGCTTTATCTTCGGCGTGAACGACGCCGCGCCTATGAACGGAACAAGACATGACCGACGTAAAAACCCAAATCGACGAAACCGTCAAAGCCAACGACGTGGTGCTCTACATGAAAGGCACCAAGGACATGCCGCAATGTGGCTTCTCCTCGCGCGTCGCTGGCGTGCTGAACTACATGGGCATTGATTATGCTGACATCAACGTTCTGGCAGATGAAGAAGTCCGCCAGGGCATTAAGGATTATTCCGACTGGCCAACCGTGCCCCAGCTCTATGTCAAAGGTGAATTTGTCGGTGGTTGTGACATCATCACCGAGATGACCCTGTCGGGCGAGCTAGACACATTGTTCGACGACAATGGCGTTGCCTACAACAAAGACGCCGCCGACAAAATCCGCGAAGCTAACGCCTAAGGCCCCCGGCAGCAAACCACAGCTGATTGTGATTTGCTGCCTATCACAATGTCCAAATTCAGCTGTAAAACCTGCCCTAGCGGACTATGGGTTGTTGCCCTGTGTCCTTTGATGTTTTTTCCGGTTTAGTGCTGGTATTGGGGATTTTCTGCCCTCGCTCATCAAGAACACCACACCATTTCAGAACGCCTTAAATCACATAAATAACTGAAATTATTATATTTTATCGACCTTAAAATTTACACAATTTTGTGCGATAGATAAGTGTAACGGTAATTAGAAAGCATTTTAAGCAACGGCAGACATGATTCACTCATCCGGCCCATCACCTGAAAAGAAGACTGAGAGAGCCTCAGAGAGTTCGCTGCATGAATTTGGAACTCCTCTAATGGGGTGGATGAGCCGAAAGCAGATCATATCCTTAGTCAAGCAACTCGACATAGAACGTCGAAACAAACTCGAGGGCGCGAACGATGGCGACCTATGAAATAAATGGTTGGGTATGGAGCGGTTTAGGAAGTGCAACCACTCTTTCGACGATTACGATCACTGACGACGATCCAACAATGTCGCCCTATTTCACCGACGATTTCACTGAAACCCTAGAAATCGGTGGAACAACCTACACCAATCCTCGAGGCGGCACATACGAGCTGACATTTACTGATTCTGGCGGGACATCTCATACTGAAGATTTTCTACTGTGGTTCACCGGAAGCAACTTCATTTTTGCCCCGTTACCGGGCTCCAATTTTGATGACGGCTCTGTACTAGACTCGCTCGGAGGCTGGCAGGAATTCAGTAGTGGATTTAACTGGGAAGACATCACCTGTTTCACATCGGGCACTCTGATCGAGACGATCAATGGGTCGACTCCAATTGAAACCCTGTGCGCCGGAGACCTGATTAAAACCCAAAATCATGGATACAGGCCCCTCCTTTGGATTGGCAAAAGCTTTGTCTCATTTGCAGACCTATCCTCAGAAAATGCAGATAAACTGTATCCCGTGAAGATACCGGCCCACTCGTTAGGATTGGGCCTGCCTAGCCGGGATTTATGCGTGTCACGCCAACACCGCATGCTGGTGTCCTCAAAAATTGCCGCCCGTATGTTTGAAACCTCCGAAGTCTTCGTGTCTGCGGTCAAGTTGCTTGGCTATAATGGTATCCGTCAAATCACTGATCTGCGATCCGTTGAGTATTACCACCTGCTTTTTGACCAACACGAAATCATTTTTGCCGAAGATGCACCAACTGAAAGTTTCTATACGGGACGCGAAGCCCTCAGATTGATCAGTCAGACCTCTGCTGATGAGATCTTGAAACTAAAACCCGAAATCGCACAAAGCCACTACATCCCCGATGTTGCGGCTTACATTCCGTCAGGCAAACACCAGCGCAAATTGATTGAGCGACACCAGAAAAACAGTGCATGCCTGTATAACGCCGCGACCATGCGCCAAGAACGGGCCTGAAATACATCAACATGCGCGAATCCGACTGTGCCAAACTGTGCGTCGCCGATCCCTTCTAGAATGATGGAATTCTCCGTTTGGCTGCTTTTATACAAAACCCACGTACAACTTGTACAAGTTGTACAGATTTAGAGCCCCAATTTGTCCCGCATAAACGCCAGCGCGACCTGTAGCCCATCCGGTGCAATTCCATGCCCCGTGCCTTTCATGATATGCGCATAGACGTCTTTCCATCCTGCCGCTTGCAGCGCCTCAGCCGCCTCCGGCAGGGACTGTGGTGGAACAACATCATCCGCATCCCCATGCACCAGCAGAACTGGTGGTCGGCTGATCGCTTCGTCCTCCAACAGATCCGGTGACAACAAACGACCTGAGAAAGCGACAATGCCAGCCACCTCATCTTCGCGACGCGGCGCGACATGCAACGCCATCATTGTTCCTTGGGAAAATCCAAATAAAACAACCTGTTCTGGCAGAACATCCTCATCTACCATCAGCGCATCAAGGAAGGCATTCAAGTCATCCGAGGCCGCCATCAGCCCCCGCTGCGCCTCTTCCTCAGACGATCCATCAATCCACGGGATCGGAAACCATTGAAGTCCAAACGGCATGCCCGGAATGCTTTCCGGTGCGTCCGGGGCCACAAACAACGTATCTGGCAGGTGCTCTCCCAACGGGTCCGCCAGCCCCAGCAAATCCGCCCCGTTCGCGCCATAGCCATGCAAAAACACCACGATTGATCGCGTTTCCCCCGAAAGTGGCTCTTTTCGCCCTGCCTGCAAAACCCGCGTCATCTGATCCCTTCCCTGTTTTTATCCACCCGGTAGTACGCCCAAAGAATGCGCGCTGCAACCGATCTATAAGGCCGCCAGGCTTCTGATAACTGTCTGAATTCTTTCTCTTTTGGCCGCTCCGGCAATTCATAAAGAACTTTAGCTGCCTCTTGCAGGGCCAAATCGCCCGGTGCAAACACATCTGCCCGGCCCAGACTGAACATTGCATAAATCTCTGCCGTCCACGCCCCGATGCCCGGCACCTGCACAAGCGTGTTGATCACCTCGTCTGACGGCGCATCGCGCAATGCCTTATAATCAATCCGCGCCTCCGCTAAGGCCTTGGCATATCTTATTTTTTGACGACTTAAACCCACTTCACGCAAGTCATCGTCTCTGGCCCACAAGATCTTGCGCGGTCCGGTCAACCCTGCATCTTTCATCCGCCCCCAGATCGCATTGGCCGAAGCAACGCTCACCTGCTGACCAACAATCGCATTCAACAAATTCGCAAACCCATCCGGCTTGCGCCTAAGTGGTAAAAGGCCCGTCAGTTCTCGCGCATGCGCCATACGCGGGCATATCGAGGCCAGATAATCAGCACCCGCTTCGACATCCTCCAGGGTTTTGATGATGCCTTCCATCACTGGCGCCCCACCCAATCCAGCGCGGCCTCAACGGTTTCAACGATTGTCGCCCCCTCCAAAAGTGGTGGACGCCGGATCATCGCAACGCGAATATTTAGCTGCCGCGCCGCTTCGAGCTTGGAATATGACGCTTGTCCACCTGCATTCTTCACCGTCAACCAATCGACACCTAACTCTTTGAAAAGGCATACCTCTTCTTCCACTGAGAACGGCGGACGTCCGATCAAAAACTCACCATTTCCAAACGGAAATGGCCCTTCGGGCGGGTCGATCTGACGACAGATCAGACGACAGGACGACAGGTTCTCAAACCGCTCCAAGGTCTGCCGCCCAGTGGCCAGAAACACCGTGGACCCGGGTGCGATGTGTTGAACTGCATCCTCTTCCCGGTCAATCAGCGTCCAGCGATCGCCATCGATCGGCTCCCATCCCGGGCGCAGCAGTTGGCAATAGGGAACGCCTTCATCCCGGCAGATGGAGCAACTGCGCGATGAGATATCTGCTGCAAAAGGGTGCGTTGCATCCAAGACGGCAGTAATTTCATTATCTGTCAGATAGTTGCGAAACTCTTCCGATCCTCCAAACCCACCCACACGGGTTGGAATACCTATTGCTTTTGGGCTGCGTGTCACCCCCGCCAAAGACGCAATCGCATCACATCCCTGCGCTGCCAATTCCGCCGCGATCTTCTGCGCTTGACTGGTACCCGCCAACAACAAAAGTGTCATGTGCCAGTCCTTGCCAAAATGGAGCCCTTACGATCAATCACAATAATGTCGGTTTGGATGTCTTTCGGCAGCATATCTTGCATCTTTCCCAACGCCTCAATCGCCACCCATTCAGAGAATTTTTCCCCAACATTTTCATAAACTTGAAGTGCTGTATTCATGTATCTTACATCACTCACCTTTAGAACGTCTGCCAATGCGACGAAGTCCACCTGACTACGCCCTGAGTGCAAATCTCGCGCCCCCTGTGCCAGCTTTGTCAGCTTGCCGATCCCGCCACCGATCGTCACCCGAGGCACGGGATTCTTGGCAATATATTTTAGCATCCCACCAGCGAAATCGCCCATGTCCAACATCGCATGATCGGGCATGCTATAAAGATCCTTAACCGTTTTTTCACTGGTCGCGCCGGTACAACCCGCCACATGTGTAAGCCCGTCCGCTCGTGCCACATCCACACCCCGGTGGATCGAGGCGATCCAAGCGGCGCACGAAAACGGGCGTACAATTCCTGTGGTCCCCAGAATTGACAAGCCACCCTTGATTCCAAGGCGCGGGTTCCAGGTTTTTTGTGCCAAGGCCTCGCCATTCGGGATGCTTATTTCTACTTCAACATCAGGTGCTTGCGACAATCTCCTTGCCATCTCAGATACGGTTTCTGCCATCATCTGGCGTGGCACCGGGTTGATCGCAGGCTCCCCCGCCGGTATCGGCAGGCCCGGCATTGTCACCATTCCAACACCTTGGCCCGCGCGAAACAGCACGCCACCATCAGAGGCGGAAACTCGCGAAATAATCAGGGCCTGATGCGTCACATCCGGATCATCACCAGCGTCTTTGATCACACCAGCTGCAACCCAATCCTTACCCTGCTCCCAATGGGCAATTTCAAACTCGGGCCGTTCGCCTTTTGGCAAAGTTATTCGCACCTTATCCGGCCGTCCCTCGCCCCAAAACCCCATCAAAGCCGCCCGCGTTGCAGCGGTGGCACAGGCCCCCGTGGTCCAGCCACGGCGCAATGGGGTATCGGGTTTCCGGCTCATGGCGCGACTATAGGCATGGGGCTTAGCCGCAAACAACGGCAAATCAACACAACATGCCCTGCAATATTCCATGTAATTTCCTGCATTTCGCGGTATCAATGTCGTTGCAACGCGAATATATGGTCGGTCGCAAACCGTTTCGCACTTTAAAACCACGGCATAAAACGCTCATGAGCAATACACTGACCCTGCCCGATTCAACTTGGCCCGAGCTGCAACCCGGCTGGGTATGGCTTTGCGGTGCGGGCCCCGGTGATCCGGGGCTTTTGACCCTGCACGCCTTGAATGCACTGCGACAGGCCGACGTAGTGATTTACGACGCCTTGGTTCAAGACTGTATTCTGGAATGGGCTCCGCAAGCCGAGCACATCTACGCAGGAAAACGCGGCGGCAAACCAAGCGCCAAACAACGTGACATCTCCTTGCATTTGGTGGAGTTGGCCCAAGCGGGCAAACGCGTGTTGCGCCTGAAGGGTGGTGACCCGTTTGTCTTTGGTCGCGGCGGCGAAGAGGCCCAGACTCTCGTGCAACACGGTGTGCCTATCCGCATCATCCCTGGTATCAGCGCGGGGATCGGCGGATTGGCCTATGCCGGTGTGCCGGTCACCCACCGCGATGTGAACCAATCCGTGACCTTTGTCACGGGCCATGATCAATCGGGCGAAACCCCGTCGTCGCTCAACTGGCAAGCCATCGCCCAAGGTAGTCAGGTTATCGTGATCTACATGGGGATGAAACACGTCGACCGCATCGCCAACGCGCTGTTGGACGCTGGCCGCCCTACGGATGAGCCCTGTGCTGTGGTTTGTTCTGCTACCACTAACGATCAGAAGGTTCTTGAATCAACACTCGGTGCGCTGGCAAAAGACATCGATGACAGTGGTCTGGAACCCCCGGCCATTCTCTGCATCGGTCGGTCTGTCCTGATGCGACAGGTATTGGATTGGCAAGGCATGATTGCGGGTGATGCCCCCCGTGACCTTGATCCGCTGGGCCGGGGTCGCCCCGCCGAAAGCGCATGACACCTGAAACACAAGGACATGGCCTGATCATCGCGGCGCCATCCTCCGGCAGCGGCAAAACCACAGTGACTTTGGGCCTGTTGCGAGCTCTGCGTGAAACCTGCCGATATGGTTCTGTGCGCGGAGCCAAATCCGGCCCCGATTACATCGACCCCCGCTTTCACGAGGCGGCCTGCGGTCAACCCAGCTTCAATCTGGATGCCTGGGCCATGTCCCCGGCACACATCAAATCTCTCGCCACCGGCCCCGGCCTGATGATCCTAGAAGGCGCTATGGGCCTGTTTGATGGCGCGCCCCCAACGGGTAAAGGTGCAAGCGCCGATCTGGCTCGCCTGCTAAATCTGCCTGTCGTTTTGGTGGTTGATGCCGCCCGCATGGCCCATTCGATTGCCCCGATGGTACAGGGTTTTGCCAAGTTCGACTCAAACATCAAAATTGCCGGTGTCATCTTAAACCGTGTAGGCAGCGACCGCCACAAACGTATGCTGGAAGTCGCGCTGGCACCAACGGGTATTCCCGTACTCGGCGCGATCCCCCGATCCGCCTCGCTTGAGCTGCCCTCCCGCCATCTCGGGCTGGTGCAGGCCGGAGAACACAAGGATCTCAATGCATTTCTTGATCAAGCCGCAAAACTCGTAGCAGACACGGTTGATCTCGACGCCATCCAAACCCTCGCACAGCCCATTGGGACAATTGCCGAACTCCATCCCGAGGATCTATCCGACACAACGATTGCCATCGCGCGGGATGAAGCTTTTGCCTTCAGCTATCCGCACGAGTTGCAATCTCTCCAACAACGTGGTGCTACGCTCAATTTCTTTTCGCCCTTGAATAACGATCCCGTCCCGAAGGCAAATCGGGTCTATCTGCCCGGCGGTTACCCTGAATTGCACTCCGAACGCCTCGCATCCGCAGAAACCTTTCTGGCCAGCTTGAGAAAAGCCGCTGAAACAACTGAGATTTATGGCGAATGCGGTGGCTACATGACACTGGGCACCGGACTAACCGATGCAAATGGAACGCGACACAAGATGGCAGGCCTGCTGCCGTTAGAAACCAGCTTTGCGGAACGCCGCCTGCATCTGGGATACCGCACACTCAATAGCCTTAACCCGGATGTGCCCGGGAAATTCGCCGCGCATGAATTCCACTATGCAACCACGCTCAGCGCCGACGGGCCGCCTTTGTTCAGCGCAACCGATGCCGAAGGCACGACCCTTCCAGACATGGGCCTGACCAACGGCAATGTCAGCGGCTCCTTCGCACACATTATTGCCCCGCTTTGAAACCGCTGGACGTTCGTGCAGCACGGGCGTAAGCCTTGCGCATGAGCACATCAACCGCAGATATCCCAACGCCAGACAAAGCCGTGCGCAATGTCATCGTGCTGGTCTTGGCACAAGCCATTTTGGGCGCACAAATGGCCATGGTCTTTGTGGTTGGCGGTTTGGCCGGGCAAACGCTGGCCAGCAACATTTGCTTTGCTACCTTGCCGATTTCCCTGATCGTTCTCGGATCGATGTGCGCCGCTACCCCGCTGTCAGCTTTCATGCAACGGTATGGACGTCGTGCCGGGTTCCTCTTGGGCACTATGGCCGGAGCAGCCGGAGGAGCAATCGGGGCCTATGGTCTCTACCTTGCTTCCTTCCCCATCTTCCTGCTCGGCAGCCTGATCACCGGAGTCTACATGTCCGCGCAGGGCTTTTATCGCTTTGCTGCCACCGACACAGCCAGTGAAGAGTTCCGCCCCAAAGCGATCTCCTACGTCATGGCAGGTGGTCTTGCCAGCGCCATCATCGGTCCGCAATTGGTCAAGGTCACAAGTCAGCTTATGGTCATCCCTTTCATGGGCACCTATTTGGCGGTAATTGGCCTTAACATGGTCGGCGCGCTGCTGTTTTTGTTCCTCGATATTCCCAAACCCGCCAAGGCATCTCAGGAGCTGCCAGCTGGTCGCAGCCGCCTTGAGCTTTTGCGCACACCGCGCATCGCCGTCGCCGTAATTTGTGCCGCCGTAAGCTACGCGCTGATGAATCTGGTTATGACATCCACTCCACTGGCTGTCGTAGCCTGCGGCTTCTCACAAAACAACGCCGCCGATGTGGTCACTGGCCACGTGCTGGCAATGTTTGCTCCCTCTTTCTTCACCGGTCATTTGATCGCACGATTTGGCGTCGAAAAGATTGTCGGGCTGGGGTTGTTGATCCTCGCCAGCGCGGGTGTTGTTGCCCTGCAAGGTGTGGAACTTGAGAACTTCTTCATTGCGCTGATCCTACTCGGCTTGGGCTGGAACTTTGGTTTCATCGGAGCCACCTCTATGCTGGCAAGCGCCCACACGCCCGAAGAACGCGGTCGAATGCAAGGCCTCAATGATCTAATCGTCTTTGGCACCGTAACACTGGCCTCGCTCTCTTCAGGTGGCCTAATGAACTGTTCGGGCGGAGACGCGCAAACCGGCTGGGCTTCGGTCAACCTTGCGATGATTCCCTGCCTGGCTTTGGCAGGTGGCGCGCTGATCTGGCTGGTGATGCAACCCAAGGAAACCGCATAACTGGGGCGCTGTCCCAGACCCCGAGATATTTGTGGTCAGATGAAATAGACGGATTGTGTACTATTCATTGCGAAGCTGTGTTTGCGGCGCAGGCGGGGACACCGATGGCTACGCCAAGTGAAGTCCTTTGGTATAACTTTCGGAGGGAGGATTCATCTTCGTTCGGCAAGAAATATCCTCACCGGTGGCACATCCGAAGAGGAAGCCTCAGGCGAACGACGAGATTTCAAGCGCGCACCGACAGGCGCGCGCTATTTTACAAAAATCAGGCAGCAGATACAGCACGACGGGTCAAAACCCCCACCAGATGCGCGCGATAGTCGCCTGACCCATGCAGGTCCGAAATCATGCCTGATCCGGGCAATGCGACGCCGTCCAGAGCATCCGCCGCGAAATTGGAACTCAGCACAGCCTCGGCCTCCGACCAGCGGAATACACCTTCTTCGGACGCGCCGGTCACGGCCACACGCACGCCATCTGCAAACTTTGCGACAAACACACCAACAAGTGCAAAGCGCGAGGCTGGTTGTTCGAATTTTATGTAGCCCGCTTTTTCCGGCACCGGAAAGCGCACTTCTATGATGATTTCATCCTCTTCCAGCGCTGTACCAAACAGCCCGTCGAAAAAATCATCGGCGGCAATCTCTCGCCGGTCCGTGACCACCGTTGCGCCAGACCCTAGCGCAGCAGCCGGGTAACAGGCAGAAGGATCATTATTGGCAAGGCTACCGCCAATGGTCCCGCGATTGCGCACTGCCGGATCGCCGATGTTAGCTGCCAGCGAAGCAAGTGCGGCATAGCCCTCCACGCCCGCTGCCACCTCAGTATGGGTCGTTGACGCTCCGATGCAAATCCGCCCCTCATCCTCGCGGCAAATCCCGCGCATTTCCTCAATCCCAGACAGGCTGACCAACTTGCTTGGCATGGCAAGACGTTGCTTCAATGTCGGGATCAGGGTTTGCCCACCGCCAAGCGCCTGCGCGTCTTCGCCCTTCATCGCGGCAATCGCGTCGGCGATGGTGGCTGGGCGTTCGATATCAAATGCATACATGATCTTGCTCCTTACCCTTGCATCGCAGACCAGACGCGCGACGGCGACAGTGGCATATCGATGTGTGTGATATCGTGACCTGCGCGTTGCAACGCATCAATCACCGCATTGACGACTGTCGGCGGTGATCCGATTGCCCCTGCCTCGCCACAGCCTTTGACGCCCAAGGGGTTATGCGTGCAAGGCGTCTGACATGAATGATCCACAGAATAGAAAGGCAGGTCATCGGCTCGCGGCATGGCGTAATCCATATAGGAACCGCTGAGTAGCTGACCATTCTCATCATAGACACAACCCTCTAGCAATGCCTGACCGATCCCTTGCGCGATCCCGCCGTGGACCTGACCATCAACGATCATCGGATTTATCACGTTACCGAAATCATCGACCGCAGCGAAACGTTCAATCGTGACCTTGCCTGTTTCAGGGTCAAGCTCGATCTCGCAGGCATAGGCGCCAGCAGGATAGGTAAAGTTAGCCGGATCATAAAACGCCGTCTCTTCCAACCCTGGTTCCAGAGATTCAACAGGATAGCCATGAGGGACGTAAGCCTTGAACGCCACATCGCCGAATGCAACGGATTTGTCCGTACCCGAAACTGAAAACTGACCATCCTTAAATTCAATATCCGTGTCAGATACCTCTAACATGTGCGCTGCAATCTTCTTCGCTTTATCGATAATCTTTTCCGTCGCGCGGACAACGGCGGACCCACAAACTGCAAGAGATCGCGAGCCATAAGTGCCCATTCCAAATGGAATTTTCGAAGTGTCCCCGTGAACAATTTCAATCGACGTCGGGTCAATGCCCAGCATTTCACTCACGACTTGCGGGAAGGCCGTTTCGTGTCCCTGCCCGTGACTATGTGCGCCAACCATAACCGACAGACTACCGGTGGCATTTACACGTACCGTAGCGGCATCATAAAGCCCGACCCGGCTACCAAGAATGCCCACAAGGTTCGATGGCGCAATACCGCAGGCCTCGATATAGGAGTTGACGCCAAAGCCGCGCAACTTGCCGCTGGCCTTTGACGCCTCGGCCCGTGCCTCAAAGCCTGATCTATCCGCAAGCGCTTCAAGCTTATCCATAAGAGCATCATAATCTCCGGTATCATATTCAAGGCCTGCCGCCGAAGCGAAGGGAAACTGGTCCGGTTTCACGAAATTCTTGCGCCTGATCTCAATCGGATCGATGCCCAATTCGCGCGCTGCCATATCGATCACCCGTTCAAGCGAATAGGTCGCCTCAGGCCGTCCAGCGCCACGATAGGCATCAACTGGTGCAGTATTGGTAAAGACAGCCTTCACATTGACGTAGACATTCGGCACAGCATAGTTTCCCGCCATCAGCGTTCCATGCAAGAAGGTCGGCGTCACCGTTGAAAAGTTCGAAAGATACGCGCCGACATTGGCATTAGTCTCGGTTCTGAAGGCGATGAATGTACCGTCTTTTTCGCAGGCCAGCTCGATCTTTGTAACGTGATCCCGCCCCTGTGCATCAGCCATAAACGCTTCGCTGCGGGTGCAAGTCCAACGCACTGGGCGCCCCAGTTTTTTGGCCGCAGTTAACACCAGCGCTTCTTCACCATAGTGATAAATTTTGGACCCAAATCCACCACCTACATCAGGTGCGATAACTTTGAGTTTATTTTCAGGAACTCCCAAAACAAACGCACAAATCAACAAACGCGAAACATGCGGGTTCTGAGACGTTGTATAAAGAGTATAATCGCCAGTGCCAGCATCATAATCTGCGATTGAAGCGCGTGGTTCCATCGGATTGGCGACTAAACGATTATTGACGAGATTGAGCGTGGTGACATGGGGGGCAGCACTGATCGCCGCATCTGTTGCTGCGCGATTATCTTCAATCCAGCCCCAGTCGAAACACACATTTGTGCCAATCTCGTCATGGACGAGATCTTCGCCAGCTACTGCATTCGACATATCGACCACAGCGGACACTTCTTCGATCTCGACTTCAATGGCTTCGACTGCGTCGCGTGCCTGTTCTAGCCTTTCCGCAACCACCGCTGCATACGCGTCACCCACATGACGCACCTTACCATGGGCAAGAACCGGCCGCTTAGGTTCCTTCATTGGCTCTCCGTCGCGGCTATGAATTAACCAGCCTGCCGGGTTTCCACCAACATCGACAAAATCCTCTCCGGTAAACACAGCCAGTACCCCGGGCATGCTTTCTGCCAGGGACGTATCGATTGAGACGATGCGCCCATGAGCCACGTCAGAGCGCGCAAATGCCGCGTGGGCTTCGCCATGCAATTTGATGTCATCGGTATATCTTCCGGTTCCGCTCAAGAACCGCACGTCTTCGCGCCGCTTGGTGCTAGCGCCTATGCCTCCATCTGCTGGCATATCAAATCCTCCCCTTGGGAATTACGGGTCACGCCCGCCCCTGCGCCTTATTCGGCGGCGATTGCATCTGCGTCTTGGCCGCTGGCGGCAAGGATCGCTTTGATGATGTTGTGATATCCGGTACAGCGGCAGAGATTACCCTCCAGATAATCCCGGATCTCAGCCTCGGATGGCTTGGGATTATCCTGCAGCAAAGCCGCCGCTGACATCACCATGCCAGGTGTGCAGAACCCGCACTGTAGCCCGTGATGATCCTGAAAGGCTTGTTGGATCGTGCCAAGTGAACCATCGGCATTAGCCATCCCTTCGATGGTTTTCACCTCTGCGCCTTCGGCCTCGGCGGCAAACATAGTACAGGCCTTGATTGCCTTGCCATTCACATGGACCACACAGGCCCCGCACTGGCTGGTGTCACAGCCGACATGCGTCCCCGTTAAATTCAAAGTTTCGCGTAGAAAATCGACAAGTAGCGTGCGGCCTTCAATTTCACCCGACGCGGCCTTACCGTTCACGGTCATGGTGACCTGTGACATTGGCTCCTCCCAGTAGCTATTTTTTCTTGGCTGAGGCGAGTTAAACACGGGTCCGCCCACATGAGAAGAAAAATCTTATTAATTGGTCAGGTTTACGCACCAATCAACGCATTCGTGATATCATTCATCCAATTGGTTGATTGATAGTTTTGAAAATGTTATTCACCCATATGGTTGAATTAGAATCACATGATCTGTCCGAGCTACTCAAGGCCACCAGTGATCCGACAAGACGGATCATCCTGACCTTACTGGCACAGCACGGCCCTTTGCGTGTGACTCAAATCGCCACTCACTTTGACATGAGCCTCAATTCCGTTTCCAAACACATCAAGATGCTGGAACGGGCAGGTCTGGTACTGCGCCGGACCGAATGGCGCGAACATCTGATTGAAATTCAGATGGATCGCCTGAAACTCGTTGATCGCTGGTTCGAGGATTTACGCTCGATTTGGGCTCTACGGCTTGAGGCTCTCGATAACCTGATCACCAAGGAGACTGCCAATGACACAGACAACAACTGACCTGTCGCTACAGGTCGAACGCACCATCGCCGCACCGCCCGAGGCCGTCTTTGACGCCTGGCTCAACCCAGAAATGCTGATGCGCTTCATGTGCCCCGGCCCCGGCATGACCACACCAAAGGTCGAGGTCAGCCCAAAGGTCGGGGGTCGCTTTGACCTGATCATGAAGAAAGACGAGGATGAAATGCTTCATGGCGGTGTCTATCAGGAGATCGATCGCCCCAACCGGTTGGTATTTTCATGGGAAAGTCCGTTTTCGATCGAGGGTAGCCAAGTCACATTGGAATTCCGAGAGGTGACCGAGGGCACCCATGTCACTCTCACCCACATCCGTTTTCCCAATGAAGAAAGCCGCGACAATCACCAGGGAGGTTGGACCCACATCCTCGGCGTACTTGCCGATACACTCTAACGCGCACGCCCCCTGCGCGGCATCGATCGCGTGGGGATCTCCTTAAGCAACCCCCCCACGCCCATCCCGGCAATATCGGCACTTGTTACCGGAACCCCGCAGGCAACCCGTGCCAAGACCCAATCTGCACCATGCAATACAGGCGAACGAGCACTGCCCGGCAAACCAACCACCGGCCTGCCCCCTACATCTCCCAAAAACAACAGGTTTCCCGGATCCACAGGCATGCCAAACCGCTCAACCTGCCCGCCAGCCTTGCGCAGGGCCTGCGGGGCAACATCATATGCATCTGACGTCGCAGATCCCGTCAAGATCAGGACAACCTCACCCACTGAGGATGATATTTCCTCCGCCAGCGCGCCCTCGTCATGCGGGCAAATGCGCGTCTCCAAAAGATCAATCTCCAGCGCCGAAAGCCGGTTTTCAATCGCCTCCACCCCTTTGCGCCCCGGACCACCGGGTGTTTCAGTGATGATCAGGCTGGCGGATTTCATCACCGGATTCGCCAGACGGATGCCACCCCACGCCAAGTCGCAGGCGCGCCGCAAACCTGTCTCAGGGACGGCATAGGAAATGATTTTGACCGTCGCGATCATGCCCCCGGCATGGATCTGGTGATACGGCGCGACCGTCGCGACCGTGATCATCGGATCCACAGCATTTGCCGCATTGATCCGCTCCACATCCAGTTGCACAACACCGGGGCCCTCTGCGATCAGATTGACCCGCCCGGTAAAGGGCTCGCTCAATCGAATGCCCGCTGCCTCATCTCTTATAGCCTCTGCCAGTTTGAGCGCCGCCTGATCCTCGTGCACATCTCCCGGTTCCAGCCGCGCAACGGTAACTTCTGACAGCCTCGCCTGTTTCAGAGCCACAATATGTGAAGCCTCCAAAACTAACCCTTTGCGCAGGCGCTTGCCTTCAATCGCTTCGGAATGCGCCAGAATGGCCCCTTCCGCCTCGACAACAGGAACCGGGCCGAACTTCACACCTGGCCCTGCCGTAGCACTTGCGTCATTTCCGCCAATGTCGAGGTTGCAATTTCCGACGGACTTGCAGCACCAATATCCAGCCCGATTGGTCCATGAATGCGCGCAAGCTGCATATCGCTGAATCCCTTGTCTCTCAGGCGCTCCAACCTCTTGGCATGGGTGCGCTTTGATCCCAAGGCCCCAATGTAAAACACATCTGATACCATCCCGAGTTCCAGCGCCGGATCATCCAGTTTTGGATCATGGGTCAACAGCACCAGTGCCGTACGTGCATCCAGCCCAATCTCTTGTAGCGCCTCATCTGGCCAATCGTTAAGTATCATTTCCCCCGGAAACCGCGCCTGCGATCCAAAACTTTCCCGCGGATCCACCAGCACCGGATCATAGCCTGCGATCCGCGCCATCGGCACCAGCGCCTGCGTGATATGCACCGCGCCGACCACGATCAGCCTGAGCGGCGGATTATGAATGCAGACAAAGGTTTCACCATCGTCCTCAAATCCAGACCTATCCGCCCGAAATCGATCCGCAAAACCGTCTCTTACCAGTCGGCGTTCGATATCCCTTCCGGTGACATAGGCCACCGGCTCCCGTTCGGCCCGCGACGATACGAGCTCTTCCAAAACACCTGCGGGCATTACCGATCCGACCGGCTCAACCAGGATCCGAATGGTCCCGCCACAGGCCAGACCTACGGCAAAAGCATCGCCATCACTGATGCCATATTCCAGCATCACGGGCTGACCAATCTCAATCGCCTCCACAGCTTCGGCCACAACCGCGCCCTCGACGCAGCCGCCCGAGACTGAGCCTTCGATCTCTCCGGCACCGGAAATTGCCAACTGGCTGCCAACCCGGCGTGGCGCGCTTCCCCAGGTTTCCACCACGGTGGCCAAAGCTGCACCTCTCCCGGCGCGATGCCAGTCCAATGCGACCTCAGGAATATTGTCGAAACGATCCATCATATTCTTTCTGTTATGGCTTCGCTCATTGAATAGACTCTTCGGCGAAAAGACCCCGCCCCGCAACCCGGTTTACAGCAATCTCATCAGACGCGCCTTTTCACCTGCATCTTCGGGCTTTGAAATCACCGCGGCCAATTCCTCCAGCGACGCAATCGAATGCCCGGCTCGAAAACTATCGACATAGGGCAACATCGCCGCAATGCCCTGCGCCTTTGGAGCGAAGTCCTCCCACCGCAGCAAGGGATTCAGCCAGATCAGACGCCGCGCAGTGCGCTGCAGGCGTGGTATTTCTTGCTCGAGCACATCTGGCTGCCCACGGTCCAACCCATCCGTGATCAACAAAACCACCGCGCCCTGCCCCATAACCCGGCGTGACCAATCGCGGTTGAAGGCGTGCAGACATTCGCCAATCCGCGTACCACCTTCCCAATCCTGCGCTTCAGCTCCAGCAGTTGCCAACGCGGCATCGACATCTCGTGTCGCCAAATGACGGGTGATATTGGTCAGCCGCGTGCCAAAGGTGAACGCATGTACCTGCGCCCATCCCGCCCCCTTGTGGTTGGCCACTGCATGCAAGAAATGCAGCACCATCCGGCTGTATTGGCTCATTGACCCCGAAATATCGCATAGCACCACCAAATTCGGCCAACGGTCTCGAGGCTTTTGTCGGTGGATACGTCGTATTTCCCCACCACGACGCAAGGCCGCGCGCAATGTCGCCCGCGCATCGATCCGCATGCCATGAGGATTTGCCTGTCCGCGTCTTGAGGCATAAGGCTTTATCGGCAATTGCAACCGCGCCAGCATGCGTTTGGCCTGTGCAATTTCATCGGCGCTCATTTGTTCAAAATCCAGCGTCCTGAGCCGCTCCTGCGCCGACATTGTCATTGATGCGTCAATGTCGATCAAGAACTCTTCAGGATGGTGATCCTCTACTGGCTGTTCCGGCTCTAACCCATCCAGCAATGCCTCTGCAGCGCGTTTTTCGGCCGCCTTCGCCTGCCGCTCTTCCTGCACCCCACGCATAGAGGGCATCAGCAGCGACATCATATGCTCCAGATACTGTGGATCTCGCCAATACAGCCGAAAGATCTGCGCAAACACCGCCCGCTGTTCTGGCCGGTTGATGAAACAGGCCCGCAGGGTGAAAAAGAAATCCTGTTTCGATGTGAACCCAGCCGCCTGCACCGCCCGCACTGCATCCAATACACGCCCCGGCCCCGCCGGCAGCCCCGCCCGGCGCAACGCCCGTGCAAAATGGGTGATGTTATGGGTCAGACGCGGATTGTCCGGCAGCCCAAGGGGCGCGTACTCAGGCATGGCCATACAGCTTTAGAACGGATGCGACGTTGGCCGCATGTACCTCACGATAGGCCTCAAACCACTTCAGCGTTCCTGCATCTACATCTGCAGACAAGATATGTTCAGGCGTTTCATTTGCCTGATCAGGGTTGGTTTCCAGCGCCATTAACCACTGAATGTAGCGTTTCATTGCCCCGATAACTTCGGGACCAAAGCCACCTTTGGCTATTGTCTCGGGCGCACCATGGTCTGGTAAAATGTATCGCGGCCCCAGTACTGCCAAACGATCAAGGTCGCGCAGGTGATGCGCTAATTCTGCAGGCTCATCGACATAGGTCAGCGGATCCTCAACCGTGTCGCCCGCCAGTAAAATTCTCTCATCCGGCAACCACAAAACCGTAGCGTCATCGCTATGGACATTCACCTCGATCAGCACAATCCGGCGCGTGGCCAACGACAGTTCCAATTTACCTGTGAAGGTCTGTGTCGGTAAAATCAGCGGATTGATGGCCGGTGGCCCATCATAGTCTCCGGCCTCAATTGCGATCTGACGCATTGCCAAATGGCGCGCGGTCTTGTCATTGGCTATCACGTCACAGCCCGCAAAGGCCGAGGTTCCCGCCACATGATCAAGATGCCAATGGCTATAAATTATGGTGATCTTAGAGACCCCCAACCCATCCAAGTGCGAACGGATCAAGGCACCATGCTCTGGTGACACATGAGTGTCATACACCAGTGCCTCGTCGCCTTCGACCACGGCATAGGTCGCGATCCCAAGGGCAATGGCCCCATCATCAACCCAGTTCTCGCCTTCCATGAAACGATGCCCGGGCACACGCCCGTCGTAATAGGCGTAGATCCCGGGGTGCGGCTGCAAAATCCTCACGTGCCGTGTCTTCGAACAGTTCATGTCAACGCCAATTCCGACTTCGCTGCATCTAACACCCGCGACGCCTCGCTGCCCAGAACCTTGGCGATGTCATCTTGATACTTCAGCAAGGCGCCCAAGGTGTCAGAGATCACTTCGGGGCTCAGGTTTACCACGTCCAAAGCCAGCAGGCATTTCGCCCAATCAATTGTTTCCGCCACACCGGGCTTTTTAAATAAGTCTTCGGTGCGCAATTTTTGGACAAAAGCCACGACCTCCTGGCTCAATTTCTCAGACGCCTCGGGGACACGTGCCTGCAAAATCTCGATCTCGCGACCGAAGTCGGGATAATCGACCCAGTGGTACAAGCACCGACGTTTGAGCGCATCATGCACCTCACGTGTACGATTCGAGGTCAGGATCACAATGGGTGGCTCTGGTGCGGAAATCGTGCCCAACTCAGGGATCGTGACCTGAAAGTCACTCAAAGCCTCCAGCAAGAACGCCTCGAACGGGGCGTCAGTGCGATCAAGTTCATCAATCAGGAGAACCGGAGCCCCTCCGGACTGCGGCCGCATCGCCTCTAAGAGCGGTCGTTCAATTAGATATTTTTCGGTAAACACCTCTTCTGTAAGGTGTTTTTCATTCACCCCGCTCGCCTCTGCGGCGCGAATCGCAATCATCTGTGCTGCAAAATTCCACTCATATACCGCCGTGGAAGCATCCAAACCTTCGTAACATTGCAATCTGATCAAACGTCGACCTAGGGCGCTAGAAATGGCCTTGGCGATTTCAGTTTTGCCAACACCGGCCTCACCTTCCAGAAACAATGGTCGCCCCAACCGCAGGCCCAAAAACACTACTGTCGCCAAGGCTCTGTCGCAAATATACCCGTTTGCGTTTAATTTGTGCGTTACATCACTGATGGTTGAGATCGTCTGCATTAAGACCTCCATTCAGGGGAAACCCTGCACAGTCTACAGTCGTGGTCAAGAGGTCAAACTGTTCACATATTACGGGTAACATCAAGAAACCTCTTGGATTCTTCGAATTTATGCCCAACTTTATGATCAGCCCCGCGTTGGGGTGGATCGCTGTTTGTAATGGTATTTGGGATTGAACGATATGCACGATACACCGCCCTCTTTGGATCAATCACTAGGAGGGTTACAATGGCAAGGCTGGTTGGAAGCGGCAGAAGATGTCGCGGACCAAGATGGATATGTCGAATATCTGGGTCCAGATCATGCCGCTATCCTGATCGAAAAGAAACCCATCCTGCTGGTCACATTTGAATCCTTCGGCTCTGTTTCGGCCAGGACCGAAAACGCTCATCCATTAGGCTGGTCCATGGTGCGCACTCTGGACTGGTCTCATCTGTGCCTGATCAGCAAGGGTGACACTTGGTTTCGCGACGAGCGGGTTTATGGTTATTTCGACCGTCTGGTGGATGACGGTTTCTTTGAAGATTTTGAACAGGTCATTTTCTATGGTGCAGGGGCTTGCGGCTACGCTGCAGCGGCCTATTCAGTTGCCGCACCAGGTGCCAAAGTACTGCTCTTGCAACCACAGGCCACCCTAGCCCCCGAATTGACCGAATGGGACGACCGCTTTCGCCATATGCGGCGCACTGATTTCAGCAGCCGCTATGCCTATGCGCCAGATATGATCGAAGCTGCCGAAAAGGTTTTTCTGCTGTACGATCCCGAGATCCGGGCAGATGCCATGCACGCAGCTTTGTTCAACCGCCCGAATGTTGAACAATTCAGAACCCGCTTTATGGGAGCCGCGCTAGAACCGGCGCTGGTGCGCATGGAGGTCATCCTTCGGATGCTAGCACAAGTCAGCTCGGACCGACTCGACATCACCAACATCGCACGACTCTGCCGGGCACGGCACGGAGACCCACGCTATCAGCTCAATCTACTCAGACGTCTCCGCCAAGAAGAGCGTCACAAGTTGATAGTCCTGCTCTGCAAGCGGGTGCTCAAGGAACGCTCTGCCCCGCTGTTTCGCACGGCACTGGAGAACAGCGAACAAATGTTAGGTGCGCAAGTTCGAAACGAGCAGCAAACAATCGAATAACTTCGTCACTGGGGTACTGGCACTGCGCAGATGTATTGTGTAAAGCCGAAGCATGACCCAAAGCCTGACAATCCACCGCCCCGACGACTGGCACCTTCATCTACGCGATGGCGCAATGTTGCGAGCAGTCCTTCCGGAATCCGCACGCCATTTTGGCCGCGCAATCATCATGCCCAATCTGGTACCCCCCGTAGTGACCGGCGATCAGGCCGCCGCTTACCGCGACCGCATCTTGGCCGCCCTGCCCGACGGAATGACCTTTGAGCCGTTGATGACACTCTACCTCACCGAGGACACCGACCCTGATGACCTTGCTGCCGCCCATGCCAGCGGGCTGATCAAAGCGGTCAAACTCTACCCGGCCGGGGCCACGACAAATTCTTCGAGCGGGGTCAGCAACTTCAACAACGTACGCCCGGTATTGGAGCGCATGGCCGAGATTGGTTGCCCGCTCTGTGTGCACGGCGAAGTCACTGACGCCGATATCGATATTTTCGACCGAGAAGCCGTGTTCATCGACCGTGTGCTTGACCCAATCCGCCGGGCCACGCCGGGCCTGCGCGTAGTGATGGAACATATCACCACTGCCAATGGTGTGGATTATGTGAAAGCCAACGATAGCGATCTGGGCGCGACCATCACAACCCATCACTTGATCATCAACCGCAACCATATTTTGGTCGGCGGGATCAAACCGCATTATTACTGCCTGCCCGTGGCCAAGCGCGAAGAGCATCGTCTTGCTCTACGCAAGGCTGCCACTTCTGGCGACGCGCGGTTCTTCCTTGGCACCGACAGCGCGCCGCACACTGATGACAACAAAGAAAGCGCCTGTGGCTGTGCTGGCTGTTTCACCGCCACAAACACCATGTCACTGCTAGCGCATGTATTTGAAGAAGACGACGCACTGGACAAGCTGGAAGATTTCTCCTCCCTCAACGGCCCTGCCTTCTATGGCCTGCCGGTCAATGAGACCAAGATCACCCTCACCAAAGGCAATCAGGTGACCTACCCCAGCCATATCGACACCGACGATGGCCCTGTGACCGTCTTTGACCCCGGTTTCAAAACACATTGGCGGGTGGAGTAACCCTCCCCGTCCCACGAGTTTAACAAGGACAAGATTATGATCCCAACCTCCTACCCTGATGCCCAAGAAATCGCCCGTCTCAGCGCCCGCATGTTGCTGGAAATTCAAGCCGTGCATTTCAACGCGGACGAGCCATTCACGCTGGCCTCAGGTCTGCTCAGCCCCACCTATATCGACTGCCGTAAGCTGATCAGCTATCCACGCATCCGCAGCACCTTGATGGACTTCCTGACCGTCACGGTAATGCGAAATGCGGGATTTGAGGCGTTTGACAACATCGCCGGAGGCGAAACAGCAGGCATTCCCTTTGCCGCGCTAGTTGCCGAACGTATGGCCCTGCCGATGACTTATGTGCGCAAGAAACCCAAAGGCTATGGCCGCAATGCCCGGATCGAAGGTGCAATGTCCGAAGGCGAGCGTGTTCTGCTGGTCGAAGACCTGACCACCGATGGCGGCTCCAAGCTCAGCTTTGTTGATGCCATCCGCGATACCGGTGCCCGTTGCGCCCACACGGCGGTGATTTTCTACTACGGCATCTTCCCCGAAACAGAAAAGACACTGGGAGATCACGGCGTGAACCTGCATTACCTTTGCACTTGGTGGGACGTTCTGGCTGAGGCGCGTTCCCAGGGTTCTTTCGACAAAGCCACGCTCGACGGTGTCGAATCGTTCCTCAACGATCCACGCGCCTGGCAGGCGGCGCGCAATTGATCACATTGAACCAATCACAACCACAGCCTTGGGAAAAATCTCTGGCTGTGGTTTTGACGTGACGGCAGTCTGGTTGAAAACCACGCTAAAATACCAAATATTGACGAAACACCCCTCTATGGGCCAATATATGGGCGCAGGCAGATATCCACAGCCTGTCCACAAAAACATACAATTTGCCCTCACCAGCTTGGGTTTTGTATGACACCCCAGAGCAGACAGGGGACGGACATGAACGAGGTCACAAGCTTCAACGCCACAGGCGTCGAAGTCGAGCAAGCGGAATCGATGCCGCATTCCATCGAGGCTGAGCAACAGCTTCTGGGTGCGATCCTGACCAACAACGACGTCTACGACCGCGTGGCCAGCATCATTGGCGCACAGCATTTCTATGATCCCGTCCACGCCCGCATCTACGAGACCGCCGCCGCACGCATCGCCAAAGGCAATCTGGCCTCCCCCGTTACACTGAAAGCCTTTCTTGAAAGCGACGAGGGCCTAAAGGAACTTGGCGGCCCCGCCTATCTAGCTCGCCTCGCCGGTGCTGCGATCAGTAGCTTCGCCGTACGCGACTACGCCCAAATGATCTATGACATGGCGATCCGGCGCGAGTTGATCACTCTGGGCCATGACATTGCAGGAAAGGCGACCCGGGCCGAAATCGGATCAGAGCCCAAGGATCAGATCATCGAGGCCGAGCAAAAACTCTATCAGCTCTCGGAACAAGGCCAAACCGAAACCGGTTTCCAGTCCTTCCTTAAAGCCGTAACCGATGCCGTAAATGTGGCCAATGCCGCCTATCAACGTGAGGGTGGCCTCGCGGGTGTTTCTACCGGCTTGATTGACATGGACGGCAAACTTGGCGGCCTGCACAAGTCGGACCTGTTGATCCTTGCCGGTCGTCCTTCGATGGGGAAGACCTCGCTGGCCACCAACATCGCCTTTAACGTGGCCAAAGCCTACAAACGTGGCACCCTGCCCGATGGCACCGAAGGCGCAATCGAAGGTGGCGTTGTCGGCTTTTACAGCCTTGAAATGAGCGCCGAGCAGCTGGCCGGCCGGGTTCTGGCGGAAGCCTCGGAAATTTCCTCGCATAAAATCCGTCAGGGCGATATGGACGAAGTTGAATTCCGCCGCTTTGTCGAAGCCGCCAAAACGCTGGAATCCTGTCCGCTGTTCATCGATGATACCGCCGCGATCCCAATTGCCCAGCTGGCCGCGCGTGCGCGTCGTCTGAAGCGGACCCATGGTCTGGATCTGCTAATCGTCGACTATCTCCAGCTGGTTCGTGGTACATCAGACAACCGGGTGCAGGAGATTGGCGAGATTTCCATGGGCCTCAAGGCCATCGCCAAAGAGCTCAACATCCCGGTCATCGCTCTGTCCCAGCTTTCACGTCAGGTCGAGAGCCGCGACGACAAACGCCCGCAGTTGTCAGATCTGCGGGAATCCGGTTCCATCGAGCAAGACGCCGACGTGGTTATGTTCGTGTTCCGTGAAGAATACTATGTCGAACGCGAAAAACCCTCTGACGAGCGACTTGAGGAAATGGCGGAATGGCAGGAGAAAATGGCCCGTCTGCACGCCAAGGCCGAAGTCATCATCGGCAAACAGCGTCACGGTCCCATCGGCACAGTTGAACTCAGTTTCGAGAGCCAATTCACCCGCTTTGGCAACTTGGTCAAACCTTGGCAACAGGCTGCTGGGGATCAGGAATTTTAAGCGCCTTAAGTCTGTCATATTTTATCAGTAATTCTGTCAAATCGATTCATTCTTGTTGATTTGGGGAAGCATAGATATGAACCGTCGCTCTTTATTGGCTGGTGGCACAACGGTTGCAGCCTTCTCTTGGCTGGGAATTCAGACGGAAGCACAATCTCCAACCTCACTCTGGGTTCCGCCAGAAGAATTCCCCCACGCGCTGACGTTCATGCAGTGGCCTGCCAGCAAAGTGATCCACCCAGATCCGGTCTTTCTGGACATGTTGCGCGGCTCAATCGCTGACATTGCCAACGCGATCGCCGAATTTGAACCCGTAATCATGCTGGCAGAACGCAGCCTCCATAAGCAGGCCAATAAATACCTATCATCCAAGGTGCAACTTTGGGATATCCCGACTGAGGACCTCTGGTGCCGCGACTCCGGCCCCCTCTTCGCGCAAAAGGATGATGGCACGTTGGCCGTCAGTCACATTCAGTTCAACGGTTGGGGCAGAAAACAAATTCACCAGCGCGATGGCCAAATCGCTGCGGCGATTGCTGACCGCCTCAGCCTCGAGCTTATTCCTAGCGGCCTCCAAGGAGAATCCGGTGGTGTGGAACACGATGGACACGGGCTGTTGATGGCGCATGAAAGCTCTTGGGTGAACCCGAACCGTAACTTGAATAAGACCCGAGAAGAGGTCGAGGAAAAACTTCTCCGCGCCTATGGGGCTGAGCGCATGATATGGTCAGCCGGTGTTTGGGATGAAGATATCACCGACTATCACATCGACAGTCTGGCGCGCTTTACCGGTCCTGGCCGGGTTCTTATCAACATGCCGGACCGCCCTGACATGCGCGATCCATTTCATGTGGCCGCCCTGGAAACCCATGATCAGCTTGTCGCTCAGGGATTGGATGTCACCGTGATCCCCGAACCAAATCAACGCCGGGTCAAAAGCATCGACTTTGTGGCGTCCTATGCCAACTATTATGCCTGCAATGGTGCGATCATCGCCACCGAGTTTGGCGACCCAGAAACTGACGCCATCGCGGTTGATGCACTCAAAGCACATTACCCCGGACGAGAGATTGTCACCTTGTTCGTTGATCCGCTTGGCGAAATTGGTGGCGGGATTCACTGCGCTACGCAGCAGCTCCCTGCCGTCTAACAAAAGATTTCGAATTCACTCAGAACGACCAGCCCCCGGTCGAGAATGCAAGAACCAGGCTTCCAGCGACAACACAGATGCTGGCAAGCCGGATGACGTTGGAGTGCTTTGGCTTCGCAGCAACCGGTGGGGCAACCTGCACTTCTTCGACCTCAATCGGACGAGCATTCGCTACATGATCGAGAAATTGCTCGATATCAAAGCCGTTCCAATTCTGTGACAAGACAGAACGGTTACTCACAATGACCTGGGCTAGGCGATTGACACAGTCGGACCGACCAACCTCTTCGCTGGCCAGATAACACCCCTCGGGAGCTCCGGAATCGTATACATTCAGGCCAAAGCCCGCATTCAGAAATACTTGCCTCACTTCGTCATCGGCATTTTGCAACGCCACGGCCAAAGCCGGATCACGAAACATGGCGACCTTTTCTTTGCTTTGTCCTCCCATGCCCAATTCGTCAAAAGCATTCTCAAATTCCTGCTTCATCTCATCTGGCACGACCGAGAACATGTCGAAATCATACTTGAAACTCATGGCTTCTCTCCAAGTCACATCGCAAAAGGACATAATTTATCAATCAGACGACAATTTGGCGGCAATGTGGATATTTTGACCGTATTGTGGCTGTGATAGAGACAAGCACTAGCTCAATTCCCCCTTGACCTTACGCGCTGCCATGTCAAGAACAGCACCATGAGCAGTGGACTACTTACAATTGATCTGGGCGCGGTCTGCGCCAACTGGCGCGCGCTGGACACCGTGACCCGCGCAGAGACCTCTGCTGTAGTCAAAGCCGACGCTTACGGCCTTGGGATGGCACGCGTCGCCCGTGCTCTTGCGACAGCTGGCGCTCGCACATTTTTTGTCGCCAATGCTGAGGAAGGCGCTGCCCTGCGACAAGCGCTAGGCCCCGGTCCTGCAATTAATATCTTGTCTGGGCACATGCCCGGCGACACGGATATGATCGGCGATCTCGAACTGGTACCAATGCTCAATTCGGTGGACCAGATGATCCGCCATGTTGAATCTTTACCCGGCCATTCCTTTGGCATCCAACTTGATACCGGCATGAACCGATTGGGCATGGAGCCTTCAGAATGGTCCGCCGTTCGTGAAATCATGTTGCAGATGAATCCACGGCTGATCATGAGCCATCTGGCTTGTGCTGATGAGCCAGATCACCCCATGAACCAGCACCAACTCTCGGTTTTCAAAGAGATGACAGATGGTCTGAATACGCAAAAGTCACTTGCTAATACCGGCGGTATCCTGCTGGGACGCGAATTTGACTTTGAACTGACCCGTCCCGGCATCGGCCTCTATGGTGGCCACCCATTTGACGAGGCACAATCGGTCGTCTCGCTGGATATCCCCGTCATCCAATGCCGCGATCTGGAGCCGGGTGAAAGCGTCGGCTATGGGAATAGCTTTATCGCCGAACGTCCTACACGCATCGCCACGATTGCGGCAGGTTACGCCGATGGCATTTTGCGTGCGATTTCATCTGGCGCCACGCTTTTCGCGAATGAAATCGGCTGCCCCCTCGCCGGGCGTGTTTCCATGGATATGATCGGCGTGGACGTCACAAAGCTAGATGAAGATCCGAAATCTCTGCGTTTGCTTGGTGCGGAACAATCAGTTGATGATCTGGCCGATTGCGCCGAGACCATCGGTTATGAAATCCTGACCTCACTGGGGTCGCGCTATACACGGCGGTACATCGGTATATGAGTTATATCCTTGGTTTTCTGGCCTCTTTGGGGCGCCTCACGCTCAATGGGCTGGCCGCATTGGGACGTCTGACCACTTTTGCAGGTCAGACTTTCATGCACATTCTGCGCCCTCCTTACTATCCGCGCGAACTGCTGATTGCACTGTTACAGATCGGCTGGATGTCTCTTCCTGTTGTGGGCCTCACCGCCCTTTTCACCGGTGGTGCTTTGGCGCTGCAAATCTACGCTGGTGGTGGGCGCTTCAATGCCGAGGCGGTGATGCCGCAAATCGTGGCCATCGGCATGGTGCGCGAGCTTGGCCCCGTCCTTGTCGGCCTGATGATTGCCGCGCGTGTGACCTCTTCGATCGCGGCTGAAATCGCGACTATGAAGGTGACCGAGCAAATCGATGCCCTCGTCACGCTGTCCACACATCCGATGAAATACCTCGTCGCGCCGCGTGTGCTGGCCGCGCTGATCACAGTGCCTGTTCTGGTGGCTGTGGGCGATATCATCGGCATCATGGGCGGCTTTACCGTTGCGGTGCAGAACCTTGGCTTCAACCCAGCCACCTATCTGCACAACACTGTCAATTTCCTTGAGATGCGCGATATTGTCTCCTCGCTGGTCAAGGGCGCAGCCTTTGGCGTCATCGCCTCCCTCATGGGCTGCTACTTCGGCATGAACTCGGGCCGGGGTGCCCAAGGCGTGGGCCGCGCCACCAAAAGCTCGGTTCAGGCGGCTGCCGTGCTGATCCTTGCCGCAAACTTTGTTCTTACAGGGGTTTTCTTCTCGCTATGATCAGAATGGAAAACGTCCACAAGGCCTTTGGCCCCAACCACGTCCTGCAAGGCGTGAACCTTGAGATTCCCAAAGGCACCTCGATGGTAATCATCGGCGGTTCCGGCACCGGCAAATCCGTCACGCTGAAATGCGTATTGGGCCTCATTCACCCCGACAGCGGCAAGATCACACTGGACGACGAAGACGTCACAAAGGCCGACCGCGATGCCTTCCTTGCCCGCTTTGGCATGCTGTTTCAGGGCGGCGCGTTGTTCGACTCCCTGCCCGTCTGGCAAAACGTCGCCTTCCGCCTGCTGCGTGGTTCACTGAAACGCCCCAAGGACGAAGCCCGTGAAATCGCGGTCGAAAAACTACGCCGCGTTGGTCTCAAGGCCGATGTCGCCGACAAGTTCCCCGGCGAGTTGTCCGGCGGCATGCAAAAACGCGTGGGTCTGGCCCGCGCGATTGCGGCCGAGCCCGAGATCATCTTCTTTGACGAACCCACCACCGGCCTTGACCCGATCATGTCCGGCGTGATCAACGACCTGATCCGCGAGATCGTGGTCGAAATGGGCGCCACCGCCATGACCATCACCCACGACATGTCTAGCGTCCGCGCCATCGCCGACAACGTCGCCATGCTGCATGACGGCGTGATCCAATGGACCGGCCCCGTGGGCGACATGGACCAATCCGGCGATCCCTACCTAGAGCAATTCATCCAAGGCCGCGCCGAAGGCCCGATTGAGGCGGTGCGTTGAAGAATCCGGACAAGGATTTTGAATCTATTAGTCCTATTCTATTCTGTGATATCTCAAAGCAATATTTATTGGCGGCACAGATTATTTGGAATTCTGAGTTTTCGGGTAAAAATCCGTTTTTTTGGAACAAGCCGATGATATTGCGCCCTCTTTCGCAATTACTCGGGGTAGCAATTGAAGCTTCTTTAAAGGGGCTGATTTCATCACGGGGCGACAAGCCGCCCAAGACCCATTGTATTTCGAAGCTTTTTCAAGACCTTGCAGATACCAAACTCGAAGCTGCAATTAATCTTAAACTGCGAGGCATGGTCCTTCCGGAGGAGGTCGCCATAAACAACCCTAACCTAGACAATGAAGAACTAAAAAAATTATACCGACAACTCAAAACGCATATCGAATTATTGGACTTAGTTTATAGTAGGCCATTCGTCTCCAGATATCCTATTCTCGGAGTCCATAGTATGCCTGACGTTCCCGCGTTGATCATAATCGCGGAAGAATTCCAAAATAGATTAGATATTGAAAAATCGAACTGGGTGCCCAATCAAACCTGATCCTCTTTCATCTGACCAAAAATATCTCGGGGGAGTCGCGCCTTGGCGCGGTAGGGGCAGCGCCACCACCTTGCACCCCTCGCCCCATGTGATTAGATCGCGCTCATGATCCTGCGCTATGCCAACCTTGCCCTGCTGATCCTTTTCCCCATCGCGTGGTTTGCCCCGCTGATGCGCGCAGGTGTCCTACCGCTGTTCGGCCTGTCAGAAATCAGCGTCATCTCGGGGCTGCAATCTTTGTGGAAATCTGACGTTTTCCTCGCCCTTGTGGTCACCGCCTTCGCGCTTTTTGCACCCTATATGAAAACCATCGGCCTTGCCCTGATCCACTTCCGCCTGATGCGTCGCCGGGCTCTGCCAGCACTGCAAATTCTTGGCAAACTGGCCATGGCAGACGTTTTTCTAATCGCGCTTTACATCACTATCAGCAAGGGCATCGGTGTCGGTCGGATCGAGGTCGCGTGGGGTCTCTATCTGTTCACGGCCTGCATTCTGGCCTCGATTCTCATCGGGTTTTTGACCGAAAAGAAAAAACACTAGGCAACTAATTTTCATTAAATATTAACCGCCTAAGCCTATCCTCACGCGTTTTCACGCAGTTTTCACGCCAAAATAAGCGAAAAATTGCTATATTGAGCATGGTCGTTTCTGTGTACGGAGGGCGCCATGAATAATAACCAGTCAATTCAACCAACACTTTTTTACGTTCAACAGATTTTTCAACGCGTGGCTTTGCTGGCCTTAATCCTGATCACTGCCATCTTACTTGGTGCCACAGTTTTGGCTGCCGTGGGGTTTCTTCCCTGGCTCAAATTTGAAATGAACTACGGCACGTTAACAATTGAAAATGCGGGAATGTTTATGCAAATCGCCGCAACCCTATTTGCGCTTTTGTTATGCTTCTTCGTGCCAACAAATACCCGTGTCATGCAACTCGAAAATTCGCACCGCTCCTTCACCATCGGCATGCAGGATGTGGCACAGGCCTATGCGGTGGCCCACGCCAATGATCGCGCCAATCTTTTCAGCCTGTCTTCCGAATTTGACGCTGTACGTGAACGCATGAATTTCTTGCGCAACCATCCAGATCTGCAGCAGCTAGAACCCGGCGCGCTCGAAGCTGCAGCGCAAATGTCCCATGTAAGTCAGGAACTTGCAGACACTTATTCAGATGAAAATGTCGCGCGCGCGCAAACTTTCCTAACACAGCGCCAGCAGGAAATGGACACATTCAACACTCGTCTCGAACATGCCAAGCAGATCAGCAGTGATCTTAAACATTGGCTTCACGAGGTCGAGATGGAAGAAAGTGTTGCCGCAAGTCAACTCGCTCGTTTGCAAGAGGAGTTGAACGAGGTTCTGCCCAAACTCAAACGCGCCGTCAAACCGCGTAGTGATGGCACAGTGATCAAAATTCCCCGTCACGCCGCCGAATAGGTATTTGACGCCCTCGCCCACATCGGGCAAGAGCAGGACATGGCAAAATCAACCACTGTCTTTTCCTGCACCGCCTGTGGCGCAACCCATTCACGCTGGTCTGGTCGTTGTGATGCTTGTGGTGAGTGGAACACGATTGCTCAGGATGCGCCACTTTCAACAGGCCCGTCCTCTAAATCGCTTGGAAACAAACGCGGCACGCCGATCACTCTCAGCGATTTGAACCATGACGAAGCTCCGCCTCCGCGCAGCCATTCCCGCATAGGCGAACTGGACCGTGTCCTCGGAGGCGGTCTGGTTCCCGGCAGTGCAGTGTTGGTCGGCGGTGACCCCGGCATCGGGAAATCAACACTTTTGCTGCAAGCCGCAGCGAAATTCGCCCAAACGGGCTTGCAAACCGTCTACATTTCCGGCGAAGAGGCCAGCGCACAGATCCGCCTGCGCGCCCAACGTCTTGGTCTGGGCGACGCTCCGGTCAAACTCGCTTGCGCCACCGCCCTGCGCGATATCCTGACCACGCTCGAGGCGGAAAAGCCGCAATTGGTAGTGATCGACTCCATTCAAACCATGTGGGCCGACACGGTCGACAGCGCGCCCGGTTCTGTCAGCCAGGTCCGGGCTTGCGCCCATGAGCTAACAACATTCGCCAAACGCACTGGTACATCTGTCATTTTGGTCGGTCACGTCACCAAAGAGGGCCAGATCGCAGGCCCCCGCGTCGTTGAACACATGGTCGACACGGTGCTTTATTTTGAGGGCGAGCGCGGCCATCAGTTCCGCATCCTGCGCAGCGTTAAAAACCGATTTGGCCCCGCGGATGAGATTGGTGTCTTTGAAATGACCGGTCGCGGTCTATCTGAGGTCACCAATCCATCTGAACTCTTTCTTGCGGGACGTGGTACCCCGACCCCGGGTTCCGTGGTCTTTGCTGGTATCGAAGGCACCCGTCCTGTGCTGGTCGAGATGCAGGCGCTTGTCGCTCCCACCCCGCACGCGCAACCCCGTCGCGCCGTGGTTGGCTGGGATGGCGCACGTCTTGCGATGATTCTCGCCGTACTCGAGGCCCGCTGCGGCATCCCTTTTACCGGCCTCGATGTCTATCTCAACGTTGCTGGCGGCATCCGCATCACCGAGCCTGCCGCCGATTTGGCCGTCGCTGCCGCGCTTTTGAGTGCGCGGGAAGATGCCGCTTTACCTGCGGAAACAGTGATTTTCGGTGAAATCAGCCTTTCAGGGGGCCTCAGACCGGTCTCGCAGACCGAAAACAGGTTGAAAGAGGCGCAAAAACTTGGTTTCACCTGCGCAACCATTCCGTCGGGCGGCAAACCCGGAGGTACGGCCGGTTTGAAGTTGACACAGATGGGTGAACTTCAGATGTTTGTGAATGACTTAGTCGGTGCGGATCAACCGCCCAAAGGGACAGGATAATACCATGGAAGGTTTCACCATCATTGACGGCGTTGTTGCGCTTTTCATCGTCATGTCCGCCCTTTTGGCCTATTCCCGCGGTCTGGTCCGCGAAGCCCTCGCCATCGCAGGCTGGGTTGTTGCCGGTATTCTGGCGTTCATCTTTGCGCCACAAGCTTACCCGCTGGTCAAAGAAATCCCCGTCCTCCGCGATATCATCGGTGACAACTGCGAATTGGGCATGATCACAGCGTTTACCGGTGTGTTTGTGATTGCTTTGATCATTTGCTCCTTCATCACACCGCTGTTTTCGTCTGTGGTACAGCGCTCAGTTCTGGGTGGTTTGGACCAGGGGCTGGGCTTCCTCTTTGGGGTTGCACGCGGCGTTCTATTGGTCGCCATCGCTTATTTCGTTTACGAAACCGTTGTGACATCGCAAAGCATCGAAATCATCGACGACAGCCGGTCAGCACGTGTGTTCTCTAACCTGACCTCCAAGGTCGAAGAAGGCGACCCAGAGCAAGCGCTAGGCTGGATCACGCAGCAATACGAAGAACTGGTTGCCGTGTGTGACGCCCCAGAATAGGGCCATATCTCTCGGCCACTTACATGTACCAACCATCATACTGAATGATATCAACACCCGTCTGGACGGTTTGCTGGAGTTTGCGCGTCCGAGATTCCGCGTAACGCCCCCCACTCCGACACACGGCCGTTCATTTCCTCGTGTGCAGTCAATTCTGGGTCTGTCAAATTAACCTTCTGCCATGATTTGCATCTGATACAGGTGCAGTATCCACTAACCAAATTTATCTCAGTCACGTAACGCCTACGATTTCGTGATTTGAAGTGTCCAATTTTGAGCAATAACTACTTGTATCATGGCATATTAATGTGCTTTCAGGTCGATCAACCTGCTCTGGGGACCGGCAAAACTATTTTCGATCGAGGGAAGAACATGGTTGCTCAATCGTTTGTTGCATTTAACAGCAATAACTTTGTCGTCACATCAAGCTCCAGTTCGGGCCTTGTAGGTAACGGAATTATTAACAACTCTGACACGCCCGACGGCACCGTTTTTCTTTATTCTGCCGGTAGCGGAACGGAGATAATAGTCGATGATACCAATTCTGGTGCAAACGCCGACATATTCGGAGATGACGACACGGCCAATCATAGCATTATTGACGGTGGCGGAATCGTTGCAAACGGTACTCCGGTCGAGGCGGAGTCCCGCATTTTTGTACAGGCACTTGATATAAACGGTGCACCAACCGGCCCAACCATAACGGTCACTGTATTTTCGCAAAATGGTCAGTTTGGCGATGTTTGGGGTTTTTCCACAGATATCCCTCTCGTGGACGGCGTATCTTACATAAAAACCAGCGGCAGCAATACCGGGTCAAGTTCCTACGACAGCTTTGTTACCTGTTTCGGCAGCGGCACTCTGATCCGAACCAAGAACGGGGCAAAGGCAATTGAAACGCTATCCGTTGGAGAACAGGTTTGGACAAAGGACAATGGACATCAGACGGTTCGTTGGATTGGACGCACACGCGTTGACGCTCTCGGCGCGTTTGCCCCCGTCGTATTCGCACCTGGAAGCATTGGCAATGACCGGGAATTGATCGTATCTCAAGAACATCGGATGCATCTAAAGTCGGCCATGTCGGAATTGCTCTTTGGCATCGACAACTGCCTTGTTGCCGCCAAACACCTATGTCGCCTGCCCGGTGTCAGCCTGCGCGAAGGCGGGATGGTCGAGTATTTTCATCTCATGTTCGGCCGTCATGAAATAATCTCTGGCAACGATGTGCTGAGCGAAAGTTTCTTTCTCAGTGAAACTTCGGTTAGTGCGATTGAGCAAGTCCAACGCGCTGAATTGCTGTCGCTTTTCCCGGATTTAGCCACGGGTATGCAAACGCAGGGAGCCACTGCAACACTCACGCTCAAAGCCCATGAAGCGGCCCTACTCATGGCCTGTGCTGCCAATCAAAACATCAGTTTAACAACCACAGCAGCGTGACCCTCCTCTCGGACAGCCTGCCCCTCCTCTCGGAAATGTTACATAATGGTTATGTTTTGATGATCCTCGCGTGACATATGCTATATTACCCCTTATGAGAGGCGCAAATACGCAATCGGAATCGGAGCTGCTCCCCGTGTCCTTAGAAATGCCCCCCGCCCATCCCTTTGACGATGATAAACTGCGGGAGGAATGTGGCGTATTCGGCGTTATCGGCGTCACAGATGCCGCTAACTTTGTAGCCCTAGGCCTGCATGCCCTGCAACACCGTGGTCAAGAGGCGGGCGGCATTGTCTGCCACCATCCTGAACATGGTTTCAACTCGGCGCGCCGGTTTGGGTATGTACGTGACAACTTCACTAAACAATCCCTGATGGAAACCCTGCCCGGCCCGCTGGCCATTGGGCACGTGCGCTATTCGACAGCCGGTTCAAAAGGCGCGGCGATCCGAGACGTGCAGCCGTTCTTTGGCGAATTTGCCATGGGTGGCGCGGCCATTGCTCACAACGGAAACATCACTAACGCCGATGCGCTGCGTCGCGAACTGATTGAGCGTGGTTCAATCTTCCAATCCAGCTCGGACAGCGAATGCATCATTCATTTGATGGCGCGCTCACTACAGCGCACCATTCCAGAACGTATGGAAGACGCCCTGCGCCGCGTCGAAGGTGCGTTTTCTGTCGTGGCCATGACCCGCACGAAATTGATCGGTGTGCGTGATCCACTGGGGGTCCGCCCACTGGTTTTGGGTAAAATTGCTGATGGCTATGTGCTCAGCTCGGAAACCTGCGCGCTCGACATCATCGGAGCACAGTTCGTGCGCGAAGTTGAACCCGGCGAAATGGTGGTGATCACCGAGAAGAAGGGTGTCGAAAGCCACTACCCCTTCCGCCCAGCCAAATCCCGGTTTTGCATCTTTGAGCACGTCTATTTCTCTCGCCCCGACAGCATCATCGGCGGTCGCAGTGTCTATGAAACCCGTCACCAGATCGGCGTGGAACTGGCCCGCGAAACCCCGGTTGAGGCGGATCTTGTCTGCCCGGTGCCTGATAGTGGCACACCGGCGGCGATCGGGTTTAGCCACGAATCCGGCATCCCATACGCAATGGGGATCATCCGCAATCAATACATGGGCCGGACCTTTATCGAGCCGACCGAGCAAATCCGCAACATGGGTGTGCGCCTTAAGCTGAACGTGAATCGCGCCCTGATCGAAGGCAAACGCGTCATTCTGGTTGATGACAGCGTCGTGCGCGGCACCACCAGCCGCAAGATCAAGGACATGATCCTTGATGCGGGTGCGAAAGAGGTCCACTTCCGCATCGCCAGCCCACCAACCGCCTGGCCGTGCTTCTACGGCGTGGATACGCCCAACCGTGAAAAACTTCTGGCGGCGACCATGTCCGAAGAGGAAATGCGCGAACATCTGAACGTCGACAGCCTCAAGTTCATCTCACTGGATGGGCTCTATCGCGCTGTAGGCGAGGCTCAAGGCCGCAGCCCCTCATGCCCGCAATAT
This sequence comes from Roseovarius albus, assembly GCF_900172335.1. Lineage (GTDB taxonomy): Bacteria > Pseudomonadota > Alphaproteobacteria > Rhodobacterales > Rhodobacteraceae > Roseovarius > Roseovarius albus. The sequence goes on along the minus strand of NZ_FWFX01000006.1, from coordinate 240,547 downwards.
TGTGACGCCTGCTTCTCCGGAGAGTATCCTGTCGCCCCAACCGACATGATCAACAAAGGTTTTGAACTTAAAGCCGCAGAATAAAGCAGCGCCCCAATCACATTGGGGCGTGTAGATGGCTGACGATCCACTCCAGTTTCGCCCGCACCACTTTCTGTGTTCGCTTGGGTTTCAGGGCAAAGGCTATTCCGACGGCTTCACTGCCAATATGGCCGACATTGTTGTCGGCCAATTGCGCGCCCCGGGTGGCGATGACACGCAGATCGAAGTCATCGGCCACACCGATTCCATCTGCGCCCCCTGCCCTAAACGGCGCGATAAACTTTGTGAAGATCAGGAAAAGATCGCCACGCTCGACGCCCGTCACGCCCGCGCGCTTGGCGTATTTGTGGGGTCGTCTCTGACATGGGGCGAAGCCAAGCGCCGCATCGTTAAACGCGTTCCGCCTGGGTCCCTGACGCAACTCTGCAAAGGCTGTCAATGGCTAGAGCTTGGCCTCTGTGAGCGTGCACTGAAGGCATTGCACGACGAAAAAACAGGGCAGTAAAGCTGCATTTCGAAGAAACGGGCGGGCACATTTTTTTTCGATAGCACTCGCGTCCCGCACAAATCTTCAAAATGGGTGTGCTTGCCAAGCATCATACCACAGCTGGGACACGATGATCGGCAATCAATAAATCATTGTAATTGAAATATAAATATGTTGGACTTCGATACAAGACATTAAAGAACTGAGCTATTTAATAATCCGGTCAACCTGTCTCTTTGCCAGCAGGGTACTTGTTGATGTTCGACCAAGCGCAAAGAGGAAAGATTAGACGATGCCTCAAACTGCCTCCAAAAAACTAAGCGTGATGACGTTGGCGCTTATGACCGTGGCCGCCGTAGTAAGTCTCCGAGGGTTGCCACTCATGGCAACCGAAGGCTTAAGCATGCTGTTCTACATCGGCTTTTGTGCAATTTTCTTTTTAATCCCGGCTTCGCTTGTTTCTGCGGAATTGGGTGGTGCGTTCTCGGATACTCAAGGGGGCGTGTATTCTTGGGTCTCTGCTGCTTTTGGCCCGCGCTGGGGTTTCGTCGCGATCTGGTTGCAATGGATACAGAATGTGGTTTGGTATCCGACCGTTCTAGCGTTTGCGGCCGGAGCGCTCGCATATCTTTTCCTAAAACCTGAAATGGCCGGCCTCGGATGGTTCAATACCGTAATTATTCTGGTGATCTATTGGGCCGCGACCTTCATGACCCTTCAGGGCGCAGGTTTCGCCGCCAAGATGACCAAGTGGTTTATGTTGCTGGGCACAGTCCTACCCGGATTGCTCATCATCGGCCTCGGTATCGTTTGGGTGGCACAAGGTAATCCCATCGAATTTCTGAAAGAAGCGGACCCAAGTGGAACAAGTATTTCAGAAGAACTGTCCCATGCGCGTCTGTTCCCACATATAACCGGATTAAGCAGCATCGCTTTTCTTGGGGGCATCTTGCTGCTGTTTGCAGGGATCGAAGCCCAAGCGGTTCATGCCAATGATCTTGCCAATCCCTCACGCGACTATCCCAAATCCATGTTCGTGGCTGCGATCATCATATTCGCGTTGTTCACGATGGGGTCTTTGGCTGTGGCGGCGGTAGTCCCTGCTGACCAGATCAGTTTGAACGCAGGCTTGATGCAAGCTTTCGAAAGTCTGCTCACCAAATTCGGGTTGCAATTTTTCACACCAATCATCGGCCTCTTCGTTGCTTTCGGTGCGATTGGCGGCGTCATGGCATGGATCGGCGGGCCCAGCCGTGGCCTGCTGCAAACCGCGCAAGAAGGTGAAATTCCACCGTTCTTGGCCAAAACAAATCATCATGGTGTTCAGGTTACAATTTTGATGGTTCAAGGCGCCATCGTCACTGCCCTGGCAATGATCTACTTGATCTTCACAGACGTCAGCGTGGCCTTTTTTGTTCTATCGGCAATGACAATCGCACTTTACCTGGTGATGTACATGCTCATGTACGGGGCCGCGATCAAACTGCGCAAAACCCGACCTGACCTGCCAAGAACCTACAAGATACCTGGCGGAATGGCGGGCATGATCGCTGTCGCCGGCGTTGGTTTCATCGCTGTCTTCTTCGCGTTTGTGGTCGGGTTCTTCCCTCCCGCACAATTAAAGGTTGGCAGCCCAACAACCTATGTCGCGCTCGTCGCTGGCGGATTGATCGTATTCGTCGGATTGCCACTTTTGATCAATGCCTTCAAAAAGCCAAGCTGGCGCCAATCGCAAGGCTGAACTCTATCAGTGGCAAGAAGCGCCACTCGAACACTTGCTCAGGAATTCTTTAAGAAAGGAAGTTCGTCATGACCCTTTACAACGCAGATAAAACTGATTTGCGAAGCGACGTTCTTGATGACGACTACGCCTCAGAGGATCTGGCACGGGATTTACCGAAATTCTCATTTCCCAACCATGAACGTAACCCAAGACATGTTTACGACGCCATCCATGATGAATTGATGCTTGATGGCAATTCGCGTCAGAACCTAGCCACCTTCTGCACCACCTGGTTAGAGCCAGAGGTTCGCGATCTCATGGCTGAAACTGTCGATAAAAACATGATCGACAAAGACGAATACCCGCAAACCGCAGCAATAGAAGAGCGCTGTGTGCATATGATCGCCGATCTTTGGAACGCCCCTCAATCCGCGCAAACAATTGGCTGTTCCACCACCGGGTCAAGCGAAGCCGCCATGTTGGGCGGTCTGGCCATGAAATGGCGCTGGCGCGACAAACGCCGCGCCGAGGGAAAACCCACCGACAAGCCAAACCTGATCTGCGGCCCGGTTCAGATCTGCTGGCACAAATTCTGCCGCTACTGGGATATCGAAATTCGCGAAATCCCAATGGAGGGTGATCGCCTCATAATGACACCCGAAGAAGTCATCAAGCGCTGCGACGAAAACACCATCGGTGTTGTCCCCACACTCGGGGTCACCTTCACCGGACAATACGAACCCGTGGCAGAGGTTTCCGCTGCATTGGACAATTTACAAGCAGAAACTGGGCTCGACATTCCCATTCACGTCGACGGTGCAAGTGGCGCATTTCTGGCCCCATTCTGTGACCCAATTCTTAAATGGGATTTTCGACTGGAACGCGTTGTGTCGATCAATGCCTCGGGCCACAAGTTCGGGTTGGCTCCGCTCGGGGTGGGATGGGTCGTCTGGCGTGATCAGGAGCACCTGCCTAAGGACCTGATCTTTGAGGTAAATTACCTAGGCGGCAATATCCCCACATTCGCGCTGAACTTTTCTCGTCCCGGGGGAGAAATCATCTGCCAGTATTATAATTTCCTGCGTTTGGGGCGTGAAGGGTACCGCAAGATTCAATCCGCCTGCTACAGCACCGCACAGGCCCTTGCCCACCAAATCGAAAAGATTGGTCCATTTGAAATGCTCTATGACGGCACCGGTGGAATGCCTGCTTTGTGCTGGTCCATCAAAGAAGGCGCAGATGTGCCTTATACACTTTTCGACTTGGCCGACCGGCTGCGCTCGCGTGGCTGGTTGGTGCCGGCTTATGCGATGCCACCCAATCGCGAGGATATGGCCATACAGCGGATTATCGTTCGGCACGGATTCGGCCGTGATCTGGCGGATCTATTGGTGGAAGATATGGTTCGGGCCATAGAACATCTGACAAAACACAGTCCCTCTAAATCTTTGGGTCGTGAAGATGCAACTGTGCACGACCATAGCGGTCGATAAGGGCGTCAAACGTAAGAAGATCACGCGTTTTTTGTTGCAGATAGGCAAAAGACGGGGGATGCCCCTTGATTTATGTCGTTAGGAATGAAATTTCCGGCGTTATGACAGATCAGAATCCTTCCCCAATTGCCCTAGTCACTGGCGCGTCTCGTGGCTTGGGCGCCGCACTGGCTGAAGAGCTTGCCAAAACTCATCACGTCGTAGCCGTTGCCCGTACGACCGGCGCGCTTGAGGAGTTGGATGATCGAATTCAGGCCGCAGGCGGCACCGCGACATTGGCCCCGATGGACATCACCCAACCGGACGCCATGGCGCAGCTTTGTCGTTCGATCTATGACCGCTGGGGCAGCGTTGATCTCTGGGCGCACGCGGCTGTGCACGCCCCGCCCATGGCCCCGGCCCCGCATATGGACATGAAAGACTGGGACAAAACCCTCGCCTGCAACGTCACCGCCATGGGCCGTCTGATCACCTTTGTCGCGCCACTCTTGGGCGAACAGGGTCAAGCGCTGTTCTTTGACGACCCCTGCGCAGGCGACAAGTTCTTTGGCGCCTATGGTGCCAGCAAAGCTGCGCAGATGGCATTGGCCCAAAGCTGGCAGGCGGAAACCGCCAACACCGGCCCCAAGGTGCATATCCTGACCCCACAACCAATGCCGACCGCCGTTCGCGCCCGGTTCTTCCCCGGTGAAAACCGTGATGGACTGACGTCTGCAGAAGCCGAAGCAAATCGCCTGTTGGCGCAGCTTTGACCTAAGGTCGCTCTTGCATCACGATCCTGTTACCCCATCTACTGTGGGTAACAGTCACAGGATGCACGACATGTCAGTTTCAAAAGCCCTCACCACCGCCCTCTTGCTGGGCCTCGCCTCACCCGCTGTGGCCAAGGACATGCATCTTGTGCTCGAACTTGAAACCCACGTAGATGACGAGGTGACCGAGGTTGTTTCGCTCTACGCCAGCGGCATTGACCCCAATAAACGCTCCGCAGATGACGCCTACCGGCTTGAAATCAACGGCGCGGAAGTGAACGTGCCGCAAGAATTGCTCGCCCAGATCAACAATCAGCGTCGCGGATATAGCTATGACACCCTAAGCGGTGGCATCGAAACAACGGAACCCCAAGCCATCTGTATGCTCGGCGGCCCTGCTGTGGGTGAAGTCCTGAAATCGCTCTACCTGACCTACGAAGATCATCAGATCACCGGTAGCGAAATACGCCCGGTCCTGTCCGAGGCAACAAACTGCCTGTTCACACTTGACATCAATCCATCCGAACAAAACGCCTACATGGCTGCAGTTAAAGCATTGGCTCAACTTCAGACGCTAAGGGCCGTGAACCAAGAATGAGCGACTGACGGGCACTTTACTCCCTATAAGAAAGTAGCAACTTTTGTGAATAGCAGCTTTGCGGGACAGAGCAAAAATTCGGTGTGGCTGCTCCAAGGTTTGATCCGTGGACCCCTGCAAACATTCACAGAACGTGCATCAAATGTAGCTTTCAACCGGGAATAAACGTGAGCCCCGCGAAAATCTGTGTTAAGATTTTGTTATGAAGTACAAAAAAAAGGAACTTCGCCCAATTCTGAAGACGATTACTGGAGAACGCCATGAAACCCGTTGTGCTCTTAGTAGGACGATTGCCAGATGTAATCGAAAATGTTGCTAAACAACTCGAAGACCTGCCAATCCAATGGCTTGGCGCGCACAATCGTAAAGAAGTAGTCAGGCAACTTAAAGCAGAACCGAATATCAGGTGTGTCGTCATAGGGGCGGGCTTGGATGATATTGTTCGAGGCGATTTGGTGGGCGTCATTGCGACCCATCGGCCAGATATTTGTATTCATCTAAAAGACCGAGCCTCTGGACCGGCTGGAATGGCGCCGTTTGTGCGCCGTGTTGTTTCTGTCGAAGCCATCCATGAAACGTCGAGCTAACCTGCGCTTGTTTTGCGAGGTTACGCCGACGTCTGAAATTACATCGCTGTAAGTCCGATCAGGGCTCCTTTCAGGCCTTCAATGCCCCCTTCTCCACCTGAGAATGGCCTTTTTCTCACACCTGCCCAAGAACTTTGCAGCTCGTCCCTTGAGACTTGCTCGTTTTGCTTCGCGCAGCTAGTACAAACCCGAGTATTGCAAGGACAAATCGTGCGCATCCTGATCACCAACGACGACGGAATTAACGCCCCTGGACTGGTGGTGATGGAAGAGATTGCCAAGGCCATCGCCGGTAAGAATGGCGAGGTTTGGGTCGTGGCCCCGGCGTTCGAGCAATCGGGCGTCGGCCACTGCATTTCCTACACCCAGCCGATGATGGTCTCGCAAATGGCCGAGCGTCGGTATGCGGTGCAAGGCAGCCCGGCTGACTGTGTGCTCGCTGCCGTCCATGACATCATGGTCGATACCCGCCCCGATCTGGTGCTGTCGGGCGTCAACCGCGGTAACAACTCGGCTGAAAACGCGGTCTATTCCGGTACTATTGGCGCCGCGATGGAGGCAGCCTTGCAAGGCATCGATGCCATTGCGCTCAGCCAATATTATGGCCCCGCCACCAAGGATCTGACCGATCAGTTTGAAACCGCCCGCGCCTATGGTTTGAAGACCTTGCGCCAATTGCTGGATCATGGCGTCTGGACAGATGACGATTATGGCATCTTCTACAACGTCAACTTCCCCCCTGTCCCGGCCAAGGACGTGCAGGGCATCCGGGTCGCCCATCAGGGATTCCGCCGGGACATGGGGTTTGGCGTCCAAGCGCAGCATTCACCCTCCGGGCGGCGCTTTCTCTGGATCACCGGCGCACCGCAGCAACAACCTACGTCCCAAGGCTCAGATGCCGACGTCAACCTTAAGGGCTATGTTTCGGTAACGCCTATGCGCGCCGACCTGACCGCCCATGATATCCTCTCCCCCCTCAAGGCGATTGAGCTATGAGCAACACTGAGGATATCGCCGAACGCAAAATGCAATTTCTCTTTGCGTTGCGCTCAAAGGGCGTCACCGACAAGCGTGTCCTGACAGCGATGGAAAACATCGACCGTGGTCCATTCATCCGTGGCCACTTTGCTGATCGCGCTTACGAGGATACACCGCTCCCAATTGCTTGCGGCCAGACCATCAGCCAGCCGTCAGTGGTGGGCTTGATGACACAGGCGCTCAAAATCAACCCGCGCGACACTGTGCTCGAGGTTGGTACAGGTTCCGGCTATCAGGCCGCGATCCTCAGCCAACTCGCGCGCCGGGTCTACACCGTGGACCGTTTTAAACGCCTGGCAACCGAGGCAGCGGCGATTTTCCGCCAACAGGATCTGACCAATATCACCACTTTAATCGCCGATGGCAGCTTTGGCCTGCCTGATCAGGCCCCTTTCGACCGTATTTTGGTCACCGCCGCTGCCGAAGACCCTCCAGGCCCGCTCTTGGCGCAGCTGAAAATTGGGGGTATTATGGTCTTGCCGGTTGGTCAGTCCAACACTGTCCAGAGCTTGATAAGGGTCACACGTTCCGAATTCGGCTATGACTATGACGAGTTGCGCCCGGTCCGTTTTGTCCCCTTGGTCGAGGGGCTGGGACGCGATACAGAATAATAATTGACCAAAAACAAAGAGCATTAAAGCCCCGGACAACAAAGGGCGCGTGACGAGGAATAGATCGAGATGACCCACCGCAGAGCATCCCTCCGCCTGAGCTTGGCTGGCTCAGCCTTGCTTGCACTCACCGCCTGTGAAGAGCCCCTGGACTGGGACTTGCGCAATCAGGTCGGCAACGGGGCCGCCACCTCAAACGCCGCAATCAATGCGACAGCTGATCGGCCACAACCGGATTCTCGCGGGATCATTTCTTATCCCGGTTACCAGGTGGCCGTCGCCCGGCGTGGCGACACAGTCAACAGTGTTGCCACCCGCATCGGGGCCAATCCAGCGCAACTGGCCAACTTCAACGGCATGCAGCCCAATGACGCCTTGCGCGAAGGCGAAATCCTTGCCCTGCCCGGTCGGGTTTCTGAACCTGCTGGTGGCCCGATCCGCCCGACGGACGGTGTCGACATCAGCACGCTCGCCGGATCCGCCATCGACAAAGCGGATGCCCAAGATGTGCAAACGTCCACCCTAAAACCCGCACCCGTAAAACAAAGCGGCGTTGAGCCGATTCGCCACAAAGTCGAACGCGGCGAAACCGCCTTCAGCATCGCACGGCTCTACAATGTATCGGTCCGCAGCTTGGCCGAGTGGAACAGCCTCGACAGCAACTTTACAGTTCGCGAAGGGCAATTTCTGCTGATCCCCGTCGCCCTGCCTGACAAAAAGAGCGAACCTTTTGATGCCGGTGCGGCCGCAGTCACAACCCCGGGCTCTGGCAGTCCGACGCCAACCCCACCAAGCGCCTCAAAACCGCTACCGGATGAAAAGACCATTCCTGTTGCAAAACCGGTTGAGACCAAGACCATCGCCCCGGATCTGGGCGCAGAGCAGTCCAAGTCAAACGCCCGCATGGGATATCCGGTGCAGGGCAACATCGTGCGCGACTATGAAGCAGGCAAGAACGAAGGCATCGACATCGCCGCCAATGCCGGTACGCCGGTCAAAAGCGCCGCTGATGGCGTTGTCGCCGCAATTACACAAGACACCCGTGGCACGTCGATTGTCGTGCTGAAGCACCCTGGAAACCTGTTGACGGTCTATTCCAATGTCGATGGCGTCGCAGTCAAGAAAGGGGCGACTGTCAAACGCGGTCAAAAGCTGGCCCAGGTCAGTAAAAACGGCCCTGCCGCGCTACACTTCGAGGTCCGTAAAGGCACCAAAAGTACTGATCCAATCCCCTATCTGAATTAGATCCAGAACGTCAGTGCAAGTGGCAGTACGATAAACGTCGCAATTGTCGAAACCAGTATGTAACCCGCAACCTCTGGCGCTTCTTCCGGGCTGTACTCATCTGCAAACAAATACCCCGCAACAGAAGACGGCATCAAACACGCAACGATCACGACACCGCGTTCTACTCCGGTAAAACCAAAGACGTGCACAACAAGCAAGGCAACAAAGACTGCAATGGCAAGGTGCACTGCGGTCAATATCAATGCGCGGGTTGCATCGGTGACTTTGAAGGTGGCCAAAGTATGCCCCATGGTCAGCAGCAAAAGTGGAATTGCAAGCCCGCCAAGAATGTTGAAAGTGGCGTTAATTGGCTTCGGTAACTCTATCCCCATGACAACCAGGCCAATCGCGAAAATTGCCGCGTAGATGACCGGAGATGTGAACAGCATTTTCAAAGAAACTGTACCCGATGGCAGCCAAATCCCGATCGTAAACATGCTCAGCAAAATTACGATGACAAAGCCCATCGCATAAGCCATCCCGACATCGCCAAATGCAAGAAGTACAATCGGCAATCCGATGCTTCCCATATTGCCGTGCATCAAAGGGCCTAGAAAAGCGCCAACTGGATACCTGAGCACCTTTAACGCGAGAAAACCTAATACGCCAAATCCGGCAACCATCATTAACGCCGCAGCAAGCACGTTGAAAAATGTCCCCGTGTCCAAGCTGGTCGATGACAAATGAGAAATAACCAGCGTCGGAAAACCGATCCGATTGATCAGCCCATTTATGACATTATTATCGAAAGAAGCTTTGACGATCGCAAGCCAGTAGCCCGCTCCGATGCATATAAGAATGGGCAGTATAATATTGAAAACATTTAGAAAAATATGTTCCATATGCGTGATCATCTCGTACTAACTAACCCACTCCAATGGCAAACGATAGTAAAGAAACACTAAGTCAAGGCTTCGATGGCGACAAGCAAAGTATACATCATGTCCGCTTGCCCTTACTTTATTCAAAAGCCCGTTTTGCATCCCCTTCCAATCAAATTGAAGCTCACCGTATCGCAATCACAATTCAATATGTCGTATCCGTTGCGCGCCCGCCCGCTGTTTTGGTGCACATACGCAGCAATTCAGAGGGCACAATATGGCCAACAGCACACCAATCATCGGGTTTCTGAACCCGCAGGCCTATATGCAGGACGCTATCACTGACATGCGCCAACGGATGGATGTGCGTATTCTGTCGCCTGAATCGTGGGATGATGGGGAAATCAGTTCGCTGGTTGAACATTGCAAATCCGAGGACATTCAAGCCGTCGCAGGTTTCGCGCAAAAGGATGCCTTTCATCACATCCTGATAAACGAAGGTCTGGGGAATTCCACCATCTCTCGCCTCGCATTTTTGTACTGCATGAACAAATACTTGATGCGCATACTTGAAGCCAATCCCTTCTGGTTTGCCCCCATAGATCCTCTGAACGAAAGCGACGAAGACATCATCGCCAAAATTACCGAATGGCCGTTCATGCTCAAGAACACCTCGCTGTCTTTGGGGCGTGGCATCTTCAAAATCGAAACCCCCGATGGCCTGCGTGCCGTGCTGGCTGACTACCGCGCTGATACTGCCCTGCAGGATCTGATCTCCTTCCAGAACGAAACCTTCTCAAGAGGCATTCCAGCCGATCAGATGCCGCCCGTGGTGCCTCCCTTCATCGCCGAACACTTGGTCGATATGAACACGGCGATTGAGTACTGCTACGAAGGCTACATTACTGCCGATGGCGAAGTTGTGCACTACGCCCTGACCGAAGAGGTCTATTTTTCCAACCACCAAGCGCTTGGTTATCTGACCCCGCCCCTGTCCCTCTCGGCCGAGCAAACCCAGCAGATTGAAGAGTGGGTCAACGACTATATGGGCCGCCTGTCCGATCTGGGTTACCGCAACCAGTTCTTCAATCTCGAATTCTGGATCATGCCCGACGGCACCATCGCCCTGACCGAGATCAACCCCCGTGCAGCCCACAGCTATCATTACAACTACGTCTACTCCTTCGGCTCATCCCTGTTCGAAGACAACCTGTCCCTTGTTGCCAGCGGTGGTAAACTCCCCGACACCCCCTGGCGCAAATGGCGCGCGGGCGAGGATCACAGCTACACCCTCATCGTGCTGATCACCGCCAAACAAACTGGTCATGTCGATGACATTCTTGACTATGGCTACGTCGACAATCTGGAACAGAACGAAGGCATCCTCATCCGCCACACCAAACAACGTGAGGATGAACTGACCGACGCAGATATGACCGCAGCCGGCGTGATGCTGCAACAGATCTGGATCACCGGCCACACAGCTCAGGAACTAATCGCCAAAGAACGAGAAATCAGGTCTAATATTTACCGACAGCCACAAAAAGGCTCTGAGTATCCTGACTATTGGGTCGCATAAGAGCGCGGTTTCGTCTGCAATCAGACCTTCACACCCAGGCGCCCCGCTAGATCCGTAAAATACTGCCACGCCACCCGGCCCGAACGGGCCCCACGAGTGGCCTGCCATTCAATCGCCTCCGCCCGCAGGGTCTCGTCATCAATCTCAACGCCGTGGGCATCGCAATAGCCGCGGATCATCGCCAGATAATCATCCTGATCGCAGGGGTGGAAGCCCAGCCACAGACCAAAGCGATCCGAAAGCGAGACCTTCTCCTCGACCGCCTCTGATGGATTGATCGCCGAAGAGCGTTCATTTTCGATCATATCACGCGGCATCAAGTGACGGCGATTTGAAGTCGCATAAAACACCACGTTATCAGGCCGGCCCTCAATACCGCCGTCCAGAACCGCCTTCAGTGATTTGTAATGCTGGTCATCATGGCTGAAGCTCAGGTCGTCACAAAACAGGATAAACCGTTCTTCCGCTCCGCGCAGATGGTTCAGCAGCCGTCCGACACTGCTCATGTCCTCACGTTGTAGCTCCACCAGCTTGAGCGGCAACCCCTCAGCCCGCACAGACCCATGCACTGCTTTCACCAGCGATGATTTTCCCATACCGCGCGCGCCCCACAAAAGCGCGTTGTTCGCCGGCAAGCCCCGGGCAAACTGTCGGGTGTTTTCCAAAAGCGTATCCCGCGAGCGGTTGATCCCGACCAACAGGCTCATATCAACGCGGTTTACATCCGCCACTGGTGCCAGACGGTCCGGCTCCACATGCCAGACAAATGCATCTGCCATGCCAAAATCAGGCGCATTCAACGGCGCTGGGCTCATCCGCTCCAGCGCCGCCGCAATCCGCTCCAGCGGGTCACTCATGCTTTGGGATCCTCTGCCGCATCCTCGGCATCTGCCAGATCGTCCTCAGCCTCGGCTTCATCCTCGTCGTCATCGAACCACAGGCCCTCGGCACGCAGCTTCTTTTCGCGGTCTTTTTCGACCCGCATCACAAGGAAGATCGACACTTCATAAAGGCCGTACACCACGACAAACAGAATGACCTGCGTGATCACGTCCGGTGGAGTGACCAGAGCGGCCAGTACCAGAATACCAACCACGGCATATTTACGCACCGTGCGCAGCCCCTCGGACGAGACCAACCCCGCCTTGCCCATCAACGTCAGCAAAACCGGCAGTTGGAAACACAGACCGAAGGCCACGATAAACTTGATCGTCAGGTTCAGATATTCTTGCGCAGAACCTTGGAAAACCACCGATAGCCCCTGTTTGACCTCTTCGCCGACCACAGCCTCGCCCTCTTGGCCGAACTGTTGGAACCCAAGGAAGAAGTCATACGCCAATGGCGTGACTACATAAAAAGCAAATGAAGCACCCAGAATGAACATAAAGGGCGAGGCAACCAGGAACGGCAAAAACGCCCCCTTCTCATTCCGGTACAGCCCCGGTGCCACAAACCGCCACATCTGGTTGGCAATATAGGGAAATGCCAGAATAAGCCCACCCAAGAGCGAGACTTTGATGGCAACAAAGAAGCCTTCCTGCGGGCTGATAAAGATCAGATCACAGTCCTGGCCGCGCTCAGCCAAAACCTCACAGAGTGGCGCAGTCAGAAAGTTGAAGATCGGCGTTGCCACGGTGAAACAGATCACCATGCCTATGATAAAAGCGATCACGCTGTGAATCAGGCGGTTCCGAAGTTCGGCCAAGTGTTCAATTAGCGGCGCGCTGGACTCTTCGATCTCGTCGCTGTGGCTCATGCCTTATCCTCGGCGGCTTTAGTGGTCTTTTTGGCGGCGGGTTTCTTGGCCGCAGGTTTCTTAGCGGTAGATTTGCTCGCCGACTTGGCCGTGCTGGCCTTTGCAGCGGGCTTTTTCGCCGCGGGCTTTTTGGCGCCAGTCTTGGGCTTAGCGGATGTAGATTTGCTTGTGGTCTTAGCCGATGTCGCCTTTGCCGCCGGTTTCTTCGCCGCGGGTTTTTTTGCAGCCGGTTTTTTGGCTGCAGGTTTCTTGGCCGGCTTTTCGTCCGTCGGTTTTGCCACCTCGTCCGCCGGCTTGGCTTCGGCCTCAACTTCGTCTTTGGGCTTACCGCTGTTCATGGTCTGCTGGACAAAGCTCTCAGATGAAGACCGAACCTCATCCGCCACGGTCTTGATCGGGTTCGATGCCGTCTTCAGCATCTTGCCCACTTCATTGACACCGCTGTCATCCGCCGCCTCGTTCATCGCCCGGCTAAACTCGCGCGCCATGCCCTTGGCCTTGCCCACGAAATTGCCAACCGTGCGGAACATGCCCGGCAGATCCTTGGGGCCAACGACGATCAGTGCAACCACGCCGATGACCATCAGCTCCATAAAGCCCAGATCAAACATCTAAGGCTTAGACCTTGTCTTTTTCGTCAGCCGGGGTCACGTCTTTGGCTGCATCAGCGGCCTCTTCGGTGGCTTCATCCAGCTCTTTGCCGCCTTCAGCCACACCCTTTTTGAACGAGGTGATGCCCTTGCCCACTTCGCCCATCAGTGACGAGATCTTGCCGCGCCCGAAAAGCACCAGCACCACAACCGCGATCAGCAGAATGCCCGGAAGGCCAATATTGTTCAGCATGTTCTTTCTTCTCCCTAGTTCGGGGTCGCTTTGGCCCCCCCGAAAAAACTTTCCCTTTATGTAAGGCGATCATCATCGAGTGAAAAGGCCAAACCACATCAAGACCCGCATTTAGCCCGGAAATCCTTTTCGGAAGACAGCTAACCCACCATTTTTATCGTATTTTCAAACGCAATGCCCGACCAGCAACCGCCGGGAAAGAAAATTCAGCCATTACAAGCGCATCCACTGCCCTTTGAGCAGCTTTTCGATTTTCTGATACACCTGTTTCCGCATGCTTTGCCTATGCGGCATGTCTTGCAGCACCGCAAGATGGGCAATTCCGCCCCACCCGCCTATTTCATCTGACCATAAATATCTCCGCCAGAGGCAAATTCCGAGGCGGAGGCCAAAGGCCGACAACGAGACATGAAGCGCGCCGCAGGCGCTCCTTTTAACTTCCTCCTCCAAACACATCTCACAATATGTATAGTCAAAACGACACAGTTTGTCGTAGACGGACAAGCGATCCAACCGTATTCCCGCAGGGTATGCGGACCAATTGCAGGAGGCTTTCATGAAAACCACGACACGTGTGGCAGTGATCGGCGGCGGGGTCGTCGGATGCTCGGTTCTTTATCACCTGACCAAACTGGGCTGGTCCGATGTGATGCTGATCGAACGCTCGGAACTCACCTCTGGCTCCACTTGGCACGCGGCGGGTGGGTTTCACACGCTGAATGGCGACACAAACATGGCCGCCCTGCAAGGCTATACCATCAAGCTCTATAAAGAGCTGGAAGAGATCACCGGCATGTCCTGTGGCCTGCACCATGTGGGCGGCGTCACCCTCGCCGACAATCAGGACCGCTTTGACATGCTGCTGGCCGAGCGCGCCAAGCACCGCTACATGGGCCTTGATACACACATTGTCAGCCCCGAAGAGATCAGCAAGATCGCCCCGATCACCAACACCGATGGTATCCTGGGCGCGCTTTACGATCCACTCGACGGCCACCTTGACCCTTCCGGCACAACCCACGCCTATGCGCGGGCGGCCAAAATGGGCGGGGCGACGATAGAAACTCACTGCAAAGTCATTGAAACCAACCAGCGCCCCGATGGCACCTGGGATGTGGTCACCAACAAGGGCACCATTCACGCCGAGCACGTCGTCAACGCCGGCGGCCTCTGGGCGCGCGAGGTTGGCGCCATGGCGGGCGTCTACCTGCCCCTGCATCCGATGGAGCACCAATATATCGTCACTGACGAGATCGCCGAGATTTACGAGCGCACCGAAGAACACCCCCACGTGATGGACCCGGCAGGTGAATCCTACCTGCGGCAAGAGGGCCGCGGTCTCTGCATCGGTTTCTACGAACAACCCTGCAAACCCTGGGCCGTCGACGGCACCCCGTGGGATTTCGGCCATGAACTGCTGCCTGATGACCTCGACAAGATCGAGGAATCCATCGCCTTCGCCTACCAACGCTTCCCGGTTCTGGAAACCGCAGGCGTGAAATCCGTGATCCACGGTCCTTTCACCTTTGCCTCCGATGGCAACCCACTGGTCGGCCCTATCCCCGGCCTGCGCAACTACTGGTCCGCTTGTGGCGTCATGGCCGGGTTCAGCCAGGGTGGTGGCGTCGGCCTGATGCTGGCGCAATGGATGATCGAAGGCGAATGCGAACGCGATGTCACCGCCATGGATGTCGCCCGTTTTGGCGACTGGATCACCCCGGGCTACACCCGCCCAAAAGTCACCGAAAACTACCAAAAACGCTTCTCGGTCTCTTACCCGAACGAGGAACTGCCCGCCGCCCGCCCGTTCCGCACCACACCGATGTACGACACGTTCGACAAGATGGGTGCCGTCTGGGGCGCACAGTATGGCCTCGAAGTGGTCAACTACTTCGCTGAGGGTGACGAGCCCCGCTATGAAACCCCGTCCTTCCGCCGCTCCAACGCGTGGGAGGCCACCGCGCGCGAGGTCAAAGCCGTGCGCGAGGCTGTCGGCATTAACGAGGTCCACAACTTCGGCAAATACCGCATCACCGGCAAAGACGCCCGCGAATGGCTTGATCGCATCATGGCGGGCCGCATCCCGAAACCGGGCCGCGTATCCCTGACCCCGATGCTCAGCCCTAAGGGCCGCCTGATCGGCGATTTCACCGTGTCGTGCATCAACGAGACAACATTCCAACTCACCGCATCTTATGGCGCGCAGGCCAACCACATGCGCTGGTTCCTGCAAAATCAATCGGGCGACGTACGGATCGACAATATCTCAGATGAGCTCAACGGTTTCCAGATTGCTGGTCCCAAGGCGCGCGACGTCCTGCAGGCCTGCACCCGCGACAATATCAGCGACATGAAGTTCATGGACCTGCGTCGCGCCACCGTCGGTATGGCCGATTGCCTGATCCAGCGCGTCAGCTATACCGGCGATCTGGGGTACGAGATTTACTGTGATCCAATGTCCCAACGCGCCCTGTGGGATGCGCTATGGTCAGAGGGCCAAAACCACGGCATGAAACCCTTTGGTATGCGCGCGATGATGTCGCTGCGGTTGGATCGTTTCTTTGGCTCGTGGTTGTCGGAGTTCTCACCCGATTACACGCCTGTTGAAACCGGCATGGACCGCTTCATCAGCTGGGGCAAAAACGCCGATTTCATCGGTCGCGCCGCGGCCGAGGCGGAACGCGCGTCTGGGTCTGCCCGCAAGCTGGTGGCGTTTGAGGTCGACGCGCTCGATACCGACGTCAACGCCTACGAGCCCGTGTGGATCGACGGCGAAGTCAAAGGCTTTTGCACCTCGGGCGGCTATTCGCACCATGCCGGCAAATCCATCGCCATGGCCCTGATCCCGACAGAACTGGCGGTTGAGGGCTTGGAGGTCGAGATCGAAATCCTCGGCCAAATGCGCCCCGCCCGGCTGATCATCGAACACCTGTTCGACCCTGATTTCAGCCGTATGCGCGGGTAATTCACACACACATAATCCTAACAAAGGCGGCACTCACCTGCCGCTTTTTTATTTCGGAGCAGGTCAACGAAACCCGCCCGAGCTTGTCTCGGGCAGCGCCCGATCTCCCCCAAGGAGGGCGCTGCCCTTGTGCAAGAAAAAATCAACATCTCCAACTGAGACAAACGGCCTTACTTAGGACAAATTTCCACACCATTAACGGGATAATATCCACGCAACTCCACCAAAGATTACATTACGTTCACTTCTCATGTCCAAATTTCGTGTTCTTCCCAGAGACCAATGGCTCATGCCTCCCTGGCTCTTTTTTTTGTTTGCAATCTACGTGTTGCTACCAATTCCGCCTGTTGTTCTAAAATTGTTTGAAATACACTACCTAGCTTCCCCAAATTGGATCGAAAGAACACGCATTTGGGATATGGCATTCGGTTTATTCTTGATATGCCTTATCGGTTTTTACTTTCTCAAACATTGGCAAAGCCGAAAAATAAACTCGCATGAAAAAACCCGACCTTTATGGATATGGGCGTGTTTTGCCATTCCCATACTAAATTATACTTTTCTGTTTGAAGAACGCCCATTGGCCTATGGAATTCCCATTATAGCTGCCGCCATAACTAACGAAGAAGTACAGTTTTCCTACACTGTTGAACGTGCATATCCTTACTCATTGGGCGAATGCAAAAATCCGATTGAGGTTCTCGAGGCAAAATCCACGCTAGACGAGATCTGTAACGCACCGAATGAACTCGTCAATCAGTTAAAAAGAGGCGACACCGTCATCGTTTCTGGCAAAGGCACACAGATGGGCCTGTTTCCCGAAAGCGTTCGCAAAGTTGAGTGACCATCACTGAAAGCTCCCGCGCGAAACAGCGGGCACAGCCCGCCGCGCATCGGCGACGCGCCCCAACGCGGCGGCGATTGGGTAAGGATGTATTGCAACGGTCACGATCGACGGATTTGGCAAGATAAAGGGGCAATCACCACTGTTCGGATCACCCCCGCGCGCGTCGCCGCTCCGCGACTCTTGGATATACTGCATCAGGTAGGATCACCCTACCCCTCAGATGCCGCCCGCGCCTCAACCGCCTCAGCCAGTGCTTCGCTTTGCGCCGCCAGTTCGGCCATCGCTTCAGTCAGCCCTTCCGGCATCACCGGCACTTCAACCTCAATCCGTTCCGCCTCTGCCGCAGGCGCGGCCTTCAACTGGTTCAATTGCGCCTGCAATTCAGTCACCCGTTCTTCGGCCTCGCGCAGCTTGTCCTGAAACCCGGCGGTTTTATCCGCCAGCATCAGCCCCGCCATCAGCAACATGCGTGATTCCGGGATGCGCCCGATTTGCGACGCCAACACACTGGCCTCGTCATCCAGCATTTTCGCGGCCGAGTGCAGGAAATGCTCTTCGCCCTCCTGACAGGCTACTTCAAAATTCCGGCCACCAATTTCAACTTTAATTTCTGGCATCACACCACCTCCGATGTGCCTTGCAAGTCCAGCACGTTTTTCAACTCACCCAGAATAGCACTTGCTTCGGCCTCTTCCGCCGCTCGATCCGCGCGCAGCCCTTCCAACTCTGCCATCAGGCCCTTGTTGATCAGATGTGGCTCCCCCACTCCCGCCGCATTGGCATCTCGCAGCGCCTGATTATTGGCCCGCAACTGCCGGTTCGCTTCGCGCAGCGACTGCAATTCACCATCAAAACGTGACACGGCGGTCATCTGATGCTGATAGTTGGTTTGCGCCTCAACCCGCGCTACATCAGATCGGGCTTCTGCCTCGGCCTTGGCCGCTTCCAGGCTTTCGACCTGCGTCTTCAGGTTTGCATTCTCAGAGCTCACTCGCTCAAGTTCCGCCCGTAGCCGGTCCAACTCTCCGGTATCCGCCGCCGGTGCTTCAGCCACGTCAGGCAAGGCTTCAACCCCCTGCTCGATCCGCTCCAATGCCGCTGAAATCCTGTGTTTCAGATCATCAATGTCACTCATAATCATTGCCCCCTCTTACTTATGCTCCAGCCCGAACGAATCGTCCGCCAGCCAGATTATGCCCAACTCTACCCAATGAGCACAAAAAATGCGCCCCCTCTTGTACCGTAACACCCTGAACGGCACGCCTGCGCTTGATCTTTGCCGCTGGGCTGATATGCAGCGCTTACTCTGTTTCCCACTGCCAAAGGACGCGCCCCCGTGGACATCGCCGCACTTCGCACAGCCAACCCTGATCACTGGTCCAAGGCCGCCGCCATCCGTGCCCTGACCCTGGATGCGGTCCATGCCGCCAACTCCGGCCACTCCGGCATGCCGATGGGCATGGCTGATGTCGCCACCGTCTTGTTTGAAAAGCACCTCAAGTTTGATGCCTCTGCCCCAAACTGGCCAGATCGTGACCGGTTCATTCTGTCGGCCGGCCACGGCTCGATGCTGCTCTATTCCCTGCTGCACCTGACTGGCTACGAGGACATGACCCTCGAGCAGGTCAAGAACTTCCGCCAATGGGGCGCTATCACTGCCGGCCATCCCGAATACGGCCACGCCAAAGGCATCGAGACCACAACCGGCCCGCTGGGTCAGGGCATCTCGAATGCGGTTGGCTTTGCCATGGCTGAAGAAATTCTGCGCGCCCGCTACGGCAAGGCGCTACAAGATCACTACACCTATGTCATCGCCGGTGACGGTTGCCTGATGGAGGGTGTGAGCCAAGAGGCGATCACACTCGCCGGTCGCCACGCACTTGGCAAGCTGATCGTCTTTTGGGACAACAACAACATCACCATCGACGGCACCGTTGATCTGGCCGACCGCACCGATCAGGTGAAACGTTTCAAGTCCGCTGAATGGCAGGTTCTGGAAATCGACGGCCACGATCCACAGGCCATTGACGAGGCGATCACTGCCGCCAAGAAAACCAACAAGCCGACGATGATCGCCTGCAAAACCCACATCGCTCTGGGTCATGCGGCACAAGACACCTCCAAGGGCCACGGTGCCCTGACAGACAACGCACAGCTGAAAGCCGCGAAAGAGGCCTACGGATGGACAGGCGGCCCGTTCGAAGTGCCTGCCGACGTGAAATCCGCATGGGAGGCCATCGGCAGCCGTGGGTCCGAGGAGCGCACCGCTTGGGAGGATCGCCTCGCTGAGAAATCCGAACGCCGTCAGGCCGAATTCGCTCGAATCTTTGACCGCGACGTGCCAAAACGTCTGGCCGGTCAGATCCGTGCTTTTAAGCGCCGCATCGCGGAAGAAGCGCCAAAGGTCGCCACTCGCAAATCCAGCGAAATGGCGCTTGACGTGATCAACCCGATCCTGACCGAAACCGTCGGCGGCTCGGCCGACCTCTCGGGTTCGAACAACACCAAATCCGGTGACATGACCGTCTTTGACACCGACAACCGCAAGGGCCGCTATGTCCACTGGGGCATCCGCGAACACGGCATGGCGGCGGCGATGAACGGCATGGTCCTGCACGGCGGCATCCGCCCCTACGGCGGCACCTTCATGTGCTTCACCGACTACGCCCGCCCCTCCATGCGTCTGGCGGCCCTGATGCAGGTCCCAACGGTTTTTGTCATGACCCACGACAGCATCGGCCTGGGTGAAGACGGCCCAACCCACCAACCGGTCGAACATCTGGCCATCTCGCGCGCCACGCCCAACACTTGGGTGTTCCGCCCCTGTGACACCGTGGAAACCGCCGAGGCGTGGGAGCTGGCCTTCACCAGCAAAGAAACCCCATCGGTTCTGTCCCTGACCCGCCAAGGCCTGCCCACCCTGCGCACCGAGTACAAGTCGCGCAACCTGACCGAGCAAGGCGCTTATGTGCTGGCCGACTCTGACAGTAAACGTCAGGCCATCCTGATCGCCACCGGCTCCGAGGTTGAGATCGCAATGAAAGCGCGCGACCTGCTGCAGGCCGAAGGTATCGGCACACGGGTTGTCTCCATGCCTTGCATGGAGCTGTTTGCCGCACAGGATGAGGCGTACCGCCGCAAAGTCCTGCCCGCTGGCGCTGTCCGTGTCGGCATCGAGGCCGCCATGCGAAACGGCGGCTGGGATCGCTGGCTGCTGGGCGAACGCGGCCGCGAAGCCAAGGCCGGTTTCATCGGCATGTCGAGCTTCGGCGCCTCCGCCCCTGCAGGCGAGCTCTACCAACAATTCGGCATCACCGCCCAGGCCACGGTCGCCAAAGTCAAAGAGCTTCTGGGTTAATCGCCGCACAGATCCAACCACGTAGGCCGGGCTTAAGCCCGGCCTTTTTTATATTCATAGGGCCACGCCCGACTCTGGGAGGGCTCGCGGAATAACAACCACCGCAATCTGCCCCTCCCAAATCAAACTCCGTATTGATCAATTCGCTCCATTTCAAACGCCCTCCCGTGGGGAGGGTCGGGCGTGGCCCGGTGTTGCCGGGCAAATGACAATAGAAGTCTTCGCTTGCACAATTCACAAGGCTGGACATTACCATTCACAACCCAGCCCCCTTACCGCATCCCTGCGCCCATCACCGTGGGGGGTGGGGTGGGCGCGCGCGCCAAAGGCGCGCAAGGCAGAATGCCCTTACCAACGCTTCGAAAGGTGGGCAATTTCTGCCCGCCTGCCCCGTCACTTCAACCGAAACCGCTGCCTGAGCCCCAAGCCTAGAAAGAATAACAACGGCAAGCTCATCACCGTCTGAAACGCCGAAAAAACCTGCAAAATAGGAGGCAATTCACGCATAAATTCCCCAGTAAAATACAATCTTCCAAAGCCAAACGGAGGGAACATATTGGAAAAACTTAAACCCATTGCTGTATTGAATGTCGGGTTATCAATGTTGCCAACAAGCGCAAACCATCCCCAACAAAAATGTAATGAAAACAACGAGACGCCCACCAACCAAAGAAAAGCCAACGCATTCGCTGGTTTTTCAATAGAATGCCCATAATTGGAAAGCTGCTTGTAAAATGTATATGGTAATCGTTGAGCAAAGGTCCCGATTTGTCGAGCTGCCTCCATTTCCCTACGAAAAAAGAAATGCTCATCTTCGGGCAGATTCTGCTTACTCAACGCATGACGAATTATTGCGCAAGATTCCATCACTTCTGTCGGTAATTGTTCACTTCTTACAGGCCAAAGGGCTGAATCCGCCGAAAAAAACCACTTTTTCAGAAAACACTGTTCCCGTGAATACAGGATAAACATTTTTGAACTTTGCACCCCGAAAAGTAACCGGCTTTAAGAAAGCACAATCGCTAAACATTATCTCATAGCCTGAATCGCTTTCGCCGATAAAAAATAGGGTGCTTATAAAATACGCATAATCAGAAAACAAAGATCGCGCAAAGATTACTGTACCAGCGAATTCAGCACTAATGAAATATGTTGCGCCATTAAAAGCCGAACCAACAAAACTCGCATGCGACTTAAACAAACAATAGTCAAAATCGACTTCGCTTTCGAACTTCGAATTGGAAAATGTTACTCGCTCAAACTCCGTCGAGAAAAACTTCGTCTCCCCATGAAAATGGCAATCTTCGAATTTGGACGTTTCAATAAATACTGTATCAGAAAAATTGACACGCTTAGAAAACACAGATGATGCAAAATCTGCACTGTCTGAAAATTCGGCCGCTTCTAAGGAAATAGAAGATTTGTATTTGGAGTTTCTGAAATTTGCATGCTTCGAAAACGTTGCATTAATGAAGAAAGCAACCGAACAAAATTCCGTTCCCTCAAATCCGGCTTCGTCAAACTTTGCCCCCTTGAAGTCCGCTATTCCTTCAAACAATACATTTGAAAAATCTGCTCTTAGATCGAAGACTACTTCTTGAAAGAGAGTATCTTGACTAAAGACAAAATCTCTACAAATCAGAAAAATCTGAAAATGGCATTTATTTAACTCAATCCCTAAACTTAAATCTGGCAAGCCCGGATAGAGAACTTCGTTTCCATTTCGCCGTATAAATTCTTCTCAATGTAGTTTTGGAATTTCCTCTTGGATTTTTTGGCGGTCTTCATTACTCGGAAGTCTACCTTTAAACTTCTTCTCAATTTTTCTCCACGTTCGACGGTCATTCACTTCGTTAATCTTAGAGTTCCAAGCCGCGACATTCTTCTCATGCAACGCCCAATCAATCTCATCCCCATCTTGCTCTCCATAAAGGGTCATCAACACATACCAGCGGTTTTCATTTGCTGGTTTCAAATCACTCATGGCACGCTCGGGTTAAAAGGTTAATCAACCCCAAATTGCCTGAACGGCGCGACATATTCCACCGCAAACTGTAAATCCGTAGGGTGGGCTTTCAACCCACCGTCCCCGGCCAGCGACCAACACCGCGCGTTTTGTACGAAACCCACGTACAACCTGTACAACTTTTACAAAACTTTGCGGCTTAATGCGCCGCTTGCTTGTCGCTCACCGCGCTCCAGATTGGCATGATGATTTTGCTCACCACCGGGATCAAAACAAACCCAATCGCCAGCCCCAAAATTCCGTCCATCACCGCCTTGGCGCACCATTCCATGAACCCGACATAGGCAGCCGGCACCATGTGCCCAACGGCATAGGCCCAGTCATGAATATGATGCCCCAGCCAGCCATAGCCCATGACTTCAAGACTGTGCACAATGATCGATCCGCCGACCCACAGCATTGCGGCGGTTCCTACAATCATGAGCAATTTCAAAAACTTGGGCATCACTCTTACAATGCCGCGGCCCAGCGATCGGGTCACGCCCAAACGGCCATTCTTGGCCATGAACAGCCCTACATCGTCGGCTTTCACGATCAGGGCAACCGCTCCGTAAACGATCACCGTAATCCCGATGGCCACCGCGGCGAGGATCGCGGTTTGCATCCAGATGTTGGTGGGCGGAATGGCCGACAGCGTGATCGTCATGATCTCAGCCGACAGGATAAAGTCAGTCTTGATCGCCCCTTTGGCCTTTTCTTCCTCAAGGTGCGCGAGATCCTCCTCCTTATCAGTTTGTTTTTCATCATGTTTTTCATGCGGAAATAAAACATGCGCGATCTTTTCAGCACCCTCAAAACACAGGTAAGCGCCACCCAGCAACAGTAGTGGTGCTATCATCCATGGCGCAAATTCAGACAGCAAAAGCGCTGCAGGTAACAAGAATAACAGCTTGTTTTTAAAAGAACCTTTGGTGATCTTCCAAACGATTGGCAGCTCACGTTTGGGAGCGAACCCCTGCACATATTTCGGTGTCACCGCGGCATCATCAATCACCGCCCCCGCCGCCTTGGACCCCGCCTTCAGCGCCTGCGCCGCCACATCATCCACCGACGCCGCCGCCACCTTAGCGATCCCTGCAACATCATCCAGCAGCGCCAGCAACCCGCTCATGGCAGTCCCCTCAATCTCGTTATACGTTTGCTTTACTGTGAAACGTCTGAATGCCGGGTGCAAGACCTGCGGACGATCACCGACACGGAAACATCCTCGTCATTTCGCACTACAGCAATTTGTGATGAAAGTTATCGCTAACACGCAGCAAAGCGGGCTTTTTACGCTTTCACCCGACTGCCACCCATTTTATACCGCAGCCAAACCGCCTGTTCAGGAGAAGACGCAATGACCATCAAAGTTGGCATCAACGGCTTTGGCCGCATCGGCCGCTGCACCCTCGCCCACATCGCAACCAGCACTCGCGACGATATCGAAGTCGTCAAGGTCAATGCGACCGGCCCGCTTGAGACCGCAGCCCACCTGATCAAATACGACAGTGTTCATGGTCGTTTCCCCAATGATATTACTCTGGGTGAGAACTCCATGGATCTGGGCAAAGGCCCGATGCAAATGTATTCGACCTATGATATGGACGAGCTGGATTGGTCCGGTGTTGACGTTGTTCTGGAATGCACCGGCAAATTCAACGACGGTGAGAAAGCCCAAAAGCACCTTGAGCGTGGTGCAAAGAAGGTTCTGCTGTCTGCTCCCGGTAAAAACGTTGATCGCACCGTGGTTTACGGCGTGAACGATGCCGAAATGCTAGCGGGTGAAAACATGATCTCAAACGGATCTTGCACCACCAACTGCCTGGCCCCGGTTGCCAAGGTTTTACACGAAGGCATCGGCATTGAATCGGGCATCATGACCACCATTCACGCCTATACCGGTGACCAGCCCACACTGGACCGCCGTCACAAGGACCTGTACCGCGCCCGCGCTGCGGCGATGTCGATGATCCCTACCTCCACCGGTGCGGCCAAAGCTTTGGGGGAAGTTCTACCAGCGCTCAAAGGTAAATTGGACGGCTCCGCCATCCGTGTCCCAACTGCCAATGTCTCTGCCGTTGATCTGACATTTGTTGCGCAAAGAGACGTGACCGAAGCAGACGTGAATGAAATCGTCGCCGAAGCGGCAGCCGGTCCGCTCAAAGGTGTTCTTGGGTATGATCCGGAGCCAAAGGTCAGCATCGACTTCAACCACACCGAGGAAAGCTCGATCTTTGCGCCAGAGCAAACCAAAGTCATCGGTGGTCGTCTGGTTCGTGTTCTGGCCTGGTATGATAACGAATGGGGATTCTCTTGCCGGATGGCTGATGTGGCCGTTGCGATGGGAAAACTTGGTTAATAATCAAATCCTTGCACTTCAAGGTCCCGTCGGGCATACCCGGTGGGACCTTTTCTTTTGGGTGCGCCAAATGACCAACCAAGTCGCTGTTGCATTAGGTATTTTGATCGTCATCGCCCTTTGCGTCGATGGCATTGTGTTTGACTGGGCGAACACGGTCTTCGTCGGTCAGAAATTCGTCACTCTCGTGGAATGGCTTGCCTTTTGGCGTTAAACCTTACTTTCCGAAACGTTCGATCAGCGCGGATTTGACCGACGGCGTCACGAATTTGGAGATGTCTCCGCCAAGGCGGGCAATTTCCTTAACAAGTTTCGATGCAATTGCCTGATGCCCGGCATCGGCCATCAGGAACACGGTTTCAATGCTGTCGTCGAGAGCGCGATTCATCCCGACCATCTGGAATTCATATTCGAAATCTGCCACAGCGCGCAGCCCACGAATGATAATGCCCGCATCCACATCGCGGGCACAATCGATTAGCAAATTTTCAAAAGGATGTGCAATGATTTCTGTACCGGTTTGCGCACCTAATTTTGCGCATTCTTCCTCAATCATTGCGACACGCTCTTCAAGGGTAAACAAAGGTCCCTTATCGCGATTGATCGCAACACCAATGACCAAACGGTCAACCAAGGCTGATGCCCGACGGATAATGTCGATATGACCCAAAGTGATCGGGTCAAAGGTGCCAGGATAAAGGCCAATGCGCATTTTTTATCTCCGTCTATTCTGGTGCGCACGCAACAATATTGCGCGGCCAAATGCAAGTCATAGAACGAACAGTTATTGAGTGTTTTCGCCTTCAGTGGCCCATGATCATGCCTTGCAAGGCATCTTTTTCCATCGCCAGTTCCTGCATCCGGGCTTTGACCACATCACCGATGGTGACAATCCCGATTAATTTTCCATCTTCCACCACTGGCATGTGGCGAAAACGTCCGTCCGTCATCCGCTTAAGAACCACATCAGAAGTGTCCTGACGCGTGCAGCACACCGGATTGTGCGTCATCATCTTGTCAACGTTCTCATCTAAAGTGCTTGCACCCCGTACACCCAAAGACCTGACAATATCCCGCTCTGACAAAATCCCATCTGGAGTGTTACCTGATTTCGAGACAATCAACACACCAATGCGCCGTTCAGCCAGAATTTGCGTCGCTTCTGAGACTTTGGTGTCAGGTTTAACCGTGGTGACTGCATTGTCGCCTTTGGTGCCAAGGATTTGTTGTACAAGCATGTTGGTCACCTCTTTGAGCAATTATATTTCTTAACAACAGGTTCCGGTATCCTTAAGTCTCTGTCAAGTCTGCGCCTCAAGCCGAGCAACCTCTTTGCGCATGCCATCGACAAGAGCCGCAGAAAATCGATTTTGTCGTTCCAACCGCCGATCATCGGCGTGGCGTACCAAATAAAAACTACGCGTAAGGCTGACCTGATCCGTGAGGATTTTCTTCAATCCATCAAACCAAGGCATCGCAAAATCATGCACGACACCCAAGCCACATCCTTGGCGGACCCAATTGATCTGAACCGAAACAGAATTGGAGGCCAGATGAACACGCTCTAACCCTGTTGCGCTGAGATAATCTAACTCTTTGTCGAATATCATGTCCTGAATATAGCCAATGATCCTGTGCCCTTTCAGATCTTCAAGCGTTTCAATAGGCGGATGTTTTTCCAGATACGCCTCGGAAGCGGCCAAGTGCAGTTTGTAATCGGCAATCCTTTGCACCGTCAGCCTGCGCCCTGCTGTAGGCGGGCTAACGGCCACAACCATATCCGCCTCGCGCCGTGTCAGGTTGAACACGCGTGGCAAGGCCACAATCTGAATTTCAAGGTCGGGATTGGCATTTCCGATTTCTGCGCAGACCTTTGGCAGCAGAAAGTTCGCCGATCCATCCGGGGCGCCAATTCTGATCTGTCCTGTCAGCCCGCCGGTTTTACCTGCCATCTCTTCGGATGCTTCGATCATCGCCTGTTCCATGCGCTCCGCATGGCCCATCAATCGTTGCCCTGCATCTGTCAGCGCGTAACCCGTTGGAGATTTTGCAAAAAGCGGTGCGTTCAGATCATCTTCAAGCCGCGCGACACGCCGCCCGACCGTCGCAGGATCGACTTTGAGAATGCGTCCAGCCCTTGAGAGGCTTTCGCTGCGTGCCACCGCCAAAAAGATCTTGAGATCATCCCAATGCGCATCCATTCATGCGTCCTTTGCATTTTTGCATGATACTTTTGGGATATTGCCTGTTTTACGAATAAAATTGCAATGGTAAACATCATCCAAAGTTAAATGGAGGATCCCATGCAAGAACTCACGCACTTCCTGAATGGTCAGCAAAACAAAGGCACATCGGGCCGTTTTGCGGACGTTTTCAACCCCGCCACTGGCGAAGTTCAGTCGCAATGCCCAATGGCCAGCGTTGATGAAACCACAAAGGCCATCGAAGATGCCGCCGCCGCGCAAGTCGCATGGGGAGCAACCAACCCGCAAAAACGCGCCCGCGTTATGATGGCCATGGTTGGCCTGATGAACCGCGACATGGACAAACTGGCCGAGACCCTGTCCCGCGAGCACGGCAAAACAATCCCAGACGCCAAGGGCGACCTGCAGCGTGGTCTGGAAGTGATCGAATACTGCATCGGTGCGCCTCAGATGCTCAAAGGTGAATTCACCGACAGCGCGGGCCCTGGTATCGATATGTACTCGATGAAGCAGGCTCTGGGCGTTGTGGCTTCGATCATGCCCTTCAACTTCCCTGCAATGATGCCGCTGTGGCACGTTGGTCCTGCTTTAGCCTGCGGTAACGCCGTGGTTCTGAAACCATCCGAGCGTGACCCCTCCGTGCCACTGATGCTGGCTGAACTGTTTGTTGAGGCTGGACTGCCCGCCGGTGTATTCCAGGTTGTGAACGGCGACAAAGAAGCCGTTGATACCCTGCTCGACAGCGAAATCATCCAGGGCGTGTCCTTCGTCGGTTCCACACCGATTGCACAATACATCTATTCCCGCGCAACTGCCAACGGCAAACGCGCGCAGTGTTTTGGCGGCGCCAAGAACCACCTAATCGTCATGCCAGACGCTGATATGGATCAGGCTGCTGATGCCCTGATCGGTGCCGGTTTCGGCGCGGCTGGCGAACGCTGCATGGCGATCTCTGTCGCCGTTCCGGTGGGCGAGGAAACAGCAGATCGTCTGGTTGAAAAGCTGGTACCTCGCATCGAAAGGCTACGTGTTGCCCCCTATACAGACGGCGACGATGTTGATTACGGTCCTGTTGTCACCCGCGAAGCCAAAGAACGCATCATGGGCCTGATCCAGTCCGGCGTTGATCAAGGTGCTGAACTGGTTGTCGATAACCGCGAATTCTCGTTGCAGGGCTATGAAAATGGCTTCTTTGTTGGCCCCCACCTGTTTGACCGCGTCACCCCAGACATGGACATCTACAAGACCGAGATCTTCGGCCCCGTCCTGTCTTGTGTGCGTGCTGGCTCTTACGAGGAAGCAATTGGTCTGGCGATGGACCACGAATACGGCAACGGCACCGCAATCTATACCCGCGATGGTGACACCGCACGCGATTTCGCAAGCCGGATCAACATCGGCATGGTCGGCATCAACGTGCCAATTCCAGTGCCTCTGGCCTATCACACTTTTGGCGGTTGGAAAAAATCCATGTTTGGCGACTTGAACCAGCATGGTCCAGATTCGTTCAAGTTCTACACCCGAACCAAAACCGTTACCGCACGCTGGCCCTCAGGCATCAAGGAAGGTGGCGAGTTCAACTTCAAAGCTATGGACTAAGATTTTAATTATAATAAAGAAAGGGCGGCCGAATGGCCGCTCTTTTTGGCTCTGAATTTTATTGCAACTCCCTCTAATCCAAGGCCTCGATCATCACCTTTGCATTGACACTCTGTTTGGATGCGACTTTCCTAGCGTCATGTACATCAACAGAGAGAGCCCATGACTGCAGCAGCACCAGATTTCACCATTGGCATTGAAGAAGAATATCTATTGGTCGATCAGGACAGTCTAGCTCTGTCAGAAGCCCCTTCTGAGATGATGGAGGCCTGTCAAAGCGAGCTGCAAAATCAGGTTACGCCAGAGTTCCTCAAATGCCAGATCGAAATCGGTACCAAGGTCTGCGTGACTGTCGATGAAGGCCGAGAAGAGCTCAAACGCCTGCGCGCCTGCGTTTCAAAACATGCGGCCAAATACAACCTCGCCCCGATTGCTGCCTCGTGTCATCCGTTTTCAGATTGGCGCGATCAAAGCCATACGGAAAAAGAACGTTATAACGCCCTCTCCTCAGATCTGGCCGGTGTTGTGCGGCGCATGCTCATATGCGGCATGCACGTGCATGTCGGTATTGAACGACCCAATCAGCGCATCGATCTGATGAACCAGCTGTGTTATTTCCTGCCACACCTATTGGCCCTCAGTTGCTCCTCGCCTTTCTGGCAGGGACGCGACACTGGCTTGGATAGTTACCGCCTGACGGTTTTTGACAACTTGCCACGTACCGGTATGCCCCCCAATATGGACAGTTTTGGCGAGTACGAGCGCGCGGTTTCTGCCCTAACCGATTTGGGGGTTATTGAAGACAGTTCCAAAATCTGGTGGGATCTGCGCCCGTCGTCGCGCTTTCCAACCATTGAATCGCGGATCTGCGATGTCCAACCACGGCTCGAACATACACTGACTTTGGCCGCCTTGACGCAGGCTTTAACTCGCATGCTTTGGCGTCTAGCGACCAACAACCAGCGTTGGAGGATCTACGACAATTTTTTGCTTTCCGAAAACCGCTGGCGCGCACAACGTTATGCCACACGAGAAGGTTTGATCGACTTTGGCCGCCACGAGATTGTGCCGATGGAAGAGCTGGTCGAAGAAATGATCGGTCTTGTGCAAGAAGATGCTGAATTCTTCAAGTCCATCAAAGAGGTAGAACGCAGCCGCGAGATCCTCAACACGGGCACCAGCTCTGCGCGGCAACGGCAAACCTATCTCGATGCAATTGAAAATGGATATGATAAAGATCATGCCCTGCAAGCAGTAGTTCGACATCTGATCGAAGAATTCCACACGGATCTTTAAGGCCAATCTCCATCACAACTCCGTGAGGGGCAAAATGCCGCCCCTATTCCCCCTCGTTTTTAAACGTGTCTTTGCCTAAGTTGTCTGGAATTCGAGGCATCAGCAGAGACCCGTTATGACATTGAAGCACCTGAACCGCCGTACTGCGATTGTTACCGGCTTGGCCGCACTTGCGACCCCAAGCTTAATCCGTGCGCAGGAAGCGCCTGAAACCACGCGCCGCAACGCCTCGGCCTTCAAAACCCAACACTGGAGCGATCACTTTGACAGCCTTGGTAAAGGTTGCATCGTGGCGGACATCAGCAGCCGCGCTCTACACTACTGGGACACCAACGAGACCTATATTCTCTACCCCTCTTCCGTGCCGCAAACCGAAGAACTGACTAAACGCGGCTATACCGAAGTGGTACGCAAAGCCGAAAATCCCAGCTGGACACCGACAGCCTCAATGCGGGAACGCGACCCGGACCTACCTGAGCGCATGGAAGGTGGAGAAGCCGGCAATCCACTGGGCACCCGCGCCATGTATTTGGGATGGCCTGCCTATCTGATTCACGGCACCCACGACACCCGCAAGATCGGGCGTAGATCTTCAAGCGGATGCATTGGCCTTTACAATCAACACGTTGAAGCACTTTTTGAAAAAGTGGCTGT
Organism: Roseovarius albus; assembly: GCF_900172335.1. GTDB lineage: Bacteria > Pseudomonadota > Alphaproteobacteria > Rhodobacterales > Rhodobacteraceae > Roseovarius > Roseovarius albus. The sequence goes on along the minus strand of NZ_FWFX01000006.1, from coordinate 209,640 downwards.
CGGAACCCAGGTATTGCTGCTCTAACAACTAAAGCTGCGATGACGCACACCTATGTAATGAATTGATTCATCGGTTTCAGAACGGGTTCTTTGTGAAGGCGCTCCCCGTGGCTTCAATGCTGCGCAGTTTGGACGGCTCGTTAATTAAGACGCCATGATAGATTTGGGGTTAGCAATGTTCGATAACTGCGCGCTTTGATAGGCGCTGATTGCTCTTTTGAAAACCTCTGTCGTCAAGGACGATACTGGCTCCGATCGCTCAAATCGGCCCAAATCTTCGGCAACTATTTTCAAAAGCGCTGGAGGTAAATGCCCTACGACCTGCTTCAGGCTTTGCTGCAGGTCAGCGTGCCCTTCATCAATACCCGACTGAAAAGACATGACCGGGTCAGGATACGTTGGCACAAATATAAGATCACTCATCATTACACACTCTTCTAACTCAGAACCCATAAACACATAGGTTCAATACTCGTTTTACGATTTCAATTATTGTTAAACAATTGGGCGAAAATGGGGCATTTTTCAAAGAAAAAAATTGACGTAAAGTCAACCTGCCAAAGAAGATATTAAATTTTCACAATAACTTACCCTGACTATCTAGCGCTATAATAGCACACCGCACAAGAACACTATGCTCGATACAAGCACCTGATAGGGTTGCCATATGGACAATATGCACGTTAATTAAACACACGTTCATTTCTATAATTGCGAGGCCCGCGATGGATTTTGCTCTAAGCCAAGAACAAAACGCGATTTTCGATATGGCCTATGCCTTTGGGCAAGAGCACATCGCCCCCTTTGCGCAAGAATGGGAACGTGCCGGCACCATTCCAAAAGAGCTGTGGTTAGAGATCGCACAGCTTGGATTTGGCGGGCTTTACGTGTCTGAAGACAACGGCGGTGCAGGGCTAACACGATTGGATGCCACGCTTGTGTTTGAAGCGCTCTCCATGGCCTGCCCCTCAGTTGCGGCCTTTCTGTCGATCCACAACATGTGTGCCAAGATGATTGACAGTTTTGCCACACCGGACCTGAAATCTCGCATGATGACCGACGTTTTGGCCATGAAAACAGTACTGTCCTACTGTTTGACCGAGCCGGGCTCAGGCTCCGATGCCTCAGCTTTGAAAACTCGAGCTGAATCGACGCGAGATGGCTATGCCCTCACTGGAACCAAAGCGTTCATTTCCGGCGGCGGCTATTCAGATGGCTATGTGGTTATGGCTCGAACAGGCCAAGACGGCCCCAAGGGCATTTCAGCATTTTACATCGAAGACGGCAGTAAAGGGCTGTCGTTTGGCGGACTGGAAGACAAGATGGGCTGGCGCAGCCAACCCACACGACAGGTCCAATTTGATGACTGCCTCACCCCATCCGAAAACCTGTTAGGGCAAGAAGGACACGGTTTTAAATACGCCATGATGGGACTGGATGGTGGACGGTTGAACATCTCAGCCTGCTCCTTGGGCGCCGCCCAACAGGCGTTGACCCAAACCCTTGCCTATATGGCTGAACGCCGCGCCTTTGGCCGCAGTATCGACCAGTTTCAAGCGCTGCAATTTCGCCTGGCCGATCTAGAGATCGAACTGCAAGCCGCCCGTATGTTCCTGCGCCAGGCGGCATGGAAACTCGATACAGGCGCGCCCGACGCAACCAAGTTCTGCGCCATGGCTAAGAAGTTCGTGACCGAGACCGGATCTAACACCGTCAACCAATGCCTGCAGTTGCACGGCGGTTATGGCTATCTGGCCGACTACGGCATCGAAAAACTCGTGCGCGACCTGCGCGTGCATGAGATACTCGAAGGGACAAACGAAATCATGCGCCTGATTGTGGCGCGGGATCTGTTGGATAACAAATGAGCCAAGTATTTCTGAGACTTAAGATTATTTTTAGAAAACTGCACTTAGGGCTCGTCAAAAACCTCGGCCCTGATTCAGGGCTAATTACCTCAGTGATTTATGGATGGATATGTTTGATAATTTGGCTAGCCTATTTGAGCGCTCCGATAATCTTCTCCGGCTCGCTGATGGTTTTGGCCTCAGAGAATATTATGATAATTGGAGATCTTGCGTTGAGCATTATCATTATGATTTCAACACTGTTCTTTATAATTTGCTGCGCTTGGATATTTCGTCAAATGCAATCCGATCTTTGTGGTTTCAGAGGACGCAATCCAAGAGAATGGGTAAATCGAGTATCCAAATTGGAACAACTGATCAAAAACTTGGAAAGAAATCGTGCCTGACATCCACATCCGCACTCAAGGCCACGCCGGGCGTATCACACTCAACCGGCCACAGGCGCACAATGCCATCACATATGAGATGTGTCTGGAGATCGAGTTAGCCCTGATCAACTGGCTCTCTGACGACAATGTTAAACTGGTCATCATTGACGCCGAAGGCGACAAAGCCTTTTGCGCCGGGGGTGATATTCAGGATCTCTACAAAGCTGGCCGTGCAGGCGACTTTGCTTATGGTCAAACCTTCTGGCGCGATGAATATCGCCTGAATGCGTTGATCGCGGACTATCCCAAACCCTATGTCGCCTTCATGCAGGGCTTCACCATGGGCGGCGGGGTTGGCATTTCCTGCCACGGATCGCACCGGATCGTCTGTGAAAACAGCCAGATCGCCATGCCCGAGGTCAGCATCGGCCTGGTGCCGGATGTGGGCGGCAGCCTGCTGCTGGCGCGTGCACCGGGGCGGTTAGGCGAATATCTGGGCACTTCTGCGGCCCGAATGCAGGCAGATTGCGCCATCTTTGCTGGCTTCGCAGACACTTATATCCCTCGTACACAATGGCCCGGTTTAATCGAAACGCTTTGTGAAACCGGGAATGTCGCGATCTTGGAACAACACAGCAAACCCGCCATCAGCGGCCCCCTGCGCGATCAAGCTACGCAGATCAATCGGTTTTTCGGCGGTGAGGCTTTGCGCGATATCAAGAATGCTCTGGTGGCAAACAACTCTGACTTTGCCAACGAAACCCTTAAAATGATGGCACGTAATTCACCGTTGGCCATGGCCACTGCGGTTGAACTGATCCACCGCGTGCGTAGCCCCAACGCCACCATACAGCGTGCGCTTGAGATGGAATATCGCTTTACTTTCCGGGCACAGGAAAAGGGCGATTTCCTCGAAGGGATCCGCGCTGCCGTTATCGATAAGGACCGCAGTCCTGAATGGCTGCACAGCTTTGACAATCCCCCTGCCCTTGAGGTGTCGCAAATGCTGATGCCCTTGGGCAAGAACACCCTGACTTTTGAGCATAAGGACGCCACATCATGAAAATTGGTTTTATCGGGCTGGGCAATATGGGTGGGCCTATGGCCGCCAATCTGATCAAAGCCGGGCATGAGGTCGTAGGGTTCGATACAGCAGATGTCTGCGTCGACGGGCTGGCAATGGCTGCGAGCGCCGCAGAAGCCGCAACAAATTCCGAAGTGGTCATCACCATGCTGCCCAACGGCGCGATCCTGCGCAGCGTGGCAGATCAGATCATTCCCGCCATGGGTAACGGATCCACGCTGATTGATTGCTCAACCGTCGATGTCGAAAGCGCCCGCGCGGTGGATGACCAGACCACCGCAGCCGGGTTGCTGTTTGTCGACGCTCCAGTGTCTGGCGGTGTCGGTGGCGCCTCTGCTGGTACGCTCACATTCATGGCAGGCGGGTCTGATGCTGCATTTGCCGTGGCAGAGCCGCTGTTCGATATCATGGGTCAAAAAGCCGTGCATTGCGGCGCAGCAGGCGCAGGTCAAGCCGCCAAGATCTGTAACAATATGATCTTAGGCGTCACTATGATCGCTACCTGCGAAGCCTTTGCTTTGGCCGACAAACTGGGGTTAGATCGCTCCAAGATGTTCGATGTGGTCTCCACCTCTTCGGGTTACAGCTGGACGATGAACGCCTACTGCCCCGCCCCCGGCGTTGGCCCAAAATCGCCTGCAGACAACGATTACCAACCGGGTTTCGCCTCTGAGCTGATGCTCAAAGACCTTGGGCTTAGCCAACAAGCCGCCGCCAGTGCCGATGCCGACACACCGATGGGACAACTGGCATTGGAGCTCTATCAGCGTTTCGTCGAAGACGAAGATGGCTTGGGCAAAGACTTCTCCGCCATGCTGCCCCGGTTCCAACATCGCGGGCGCAAATAAACCGCCATCGCGCGCGGGATTACGCGCAACTTGATATCTGCTGTGTCCATTGGCCGAGTGCCGGATTAAACTCGACCGCGGGAATCTTTGGAACCAATCCGAAATGGGCACATCATGCAAACCTCTCTGATCGGCTTTGTCGCAGCTATCGCAATGGCCTTCAGCCCCTCGTTCGCCGTTGCAAATAACGGTAAGGGCAAGAAGAAAAACCACAAGAATGATGGTTTTGAGGTCCAGCGCGTTGCCCCGCAAGGCGGCTCAAACTACGGTCATTGCCCGCCAGGCCTAGCCAAGAAGAACATTCCTTGCGTTCCTCCCGGACAGGCCAAGAAATACTATGGTGTAGGTGAATACCTTCCTGGCGGATACCATCGTATCAAAAACCCATCAAAATATGGGTTTCGCAAAAATGGCTATCATGTCCGCCTAGGAGACTATGTCTACACGATTAACGAGGACACCCACGAAATCTTGAATGTGATCGGCGCGGTTGCCGATGTGCTAGATTAAAGCGTCAAACTCTATTCCGCCGCAACCATCCGCGCCTCAAGCATTGGTTTGAGGTAGTGACCAGTATGACTGCGCGGCGCTTTGGCCACCTCCTCTGGTGTACCCTGCGCCACAATCTCTCCGCCACCATCGCCGCCCTCGGGGCCAATGTCGATAATATGATCAGCGGTTTTCACCACATCCAGATTGTGTTCGATCACGATCACAGAGTTCCCACCATCGACCAATTCATGGAGCACTTCCAGCAGCTTACGCACATCCTCGAAATGCAGGCCGGTGGTCGGCTCGTCCAATATGTAAAGTGTCCGTCCAGTCGAGCGTTTCGCAAGTTCCTTTGACAGTTTCACCCGCTGCGCTTCACCACCAGATAGGGTCGTCGCCTGTTGGCCTACCTTGATATAACCAAGCCCTACCCGTGCCAGCGCATCCATCTTGTCTCGAATGGACGGGATCGCTTTGAAAAACTCCTGCGCGTCCTCAACAGTCATATCCAGCACGTCAGCAATAGATTTGCCTTTGAACTTAATCTCCAACGTCTCTCGGTTATAGCGCGCGCCCTGACAGGTTTCGCAGGTGACATAGACATCGGGCAGAAAGTGCATCTCGATCTTGATCACACCATCACCCTGACAGGCTTCACACCGCCCGCCTTTGACGTTGAAGGAAAAGCGACCGGGCTTGTAACCCCGCGCCTTGGCCTCGGGCAGTCCGGCAAACCAATCGCGGATCGGGGTAAAGGCCCCGGTATAGGTGGCCGGGTTTGAGCGTGGTGTCCGCCCGATGGGCCGCTGATCGATATCAATGACCTTATCGAGATGCTCCAGCCCCTTAATCGTCTCACAGGGTGCGGGCGTCTGCCGCGCGCCGTTCAAGCGCATACTTGCAGTTTTGAACAAGGTCTCAATCGTCAGGGTCGACTTACCGCCGCCAGAAACCCCTGTTACACAGACAAACTGACCCAGTGGGAATTTTGCATCGACTTCCTTAAGGTTATTCCCTGTTGCCTTGATAACGTTAAGAGATTTTCCATTTCCCTTCCGGCGTTCCTCGGGAATGGATATCTCACGCTGACCGGTTAGATACTGCCCCGTGATTGATGCCGCGTCGGCCTGAATTTGATCCGGCGTACCGTGGCTGACCACCGCGCCTCCATGAACTCCGGCCCCGGGACCGATGTCGAAAACATAATCTGCGGTGCGAATGGCATCTTCGTCATGCTCAACAACAATCACCGTATTGCCCTGATCGCGCAGGTTTTGCAGCGTCTCCAAAAGCCGCCCATTGTCGCGCTGGTGCAGGCCGATGCTCGGCTCGTCCAGCACATACAGTACCCCGGTCAAACCACTGCCTATCTGGCTCGCCAGTCTGATCCGCTGGCTTTCGCCGCCCGAAAGCGTCCCGGCATTTCGACTAAGCGTCAGATATTCCAGACCAACATTGTTTAGGAATCCGAGGCGTTCGCGAATTTCCTTCAAAATCGCCCGCGCGATCTCGTTTTTTTGCGCTGTCAGATGCTCTGGCACCGTCTCGCACCAATCAAATGCCTCGCGGATCGACATCTGCACCACATGCCCCACATGCAGGTCCGCAATTTTCACCGCCAGAGCCTCTTCGCGTAATCGGTACCCTTCACATGTGCCGCAAGGTCGGTTGTTCTGATAACGTTCGAACTCTTCGCGCACCCAGTTGCTATCGGTTTCACGATAGCGCCGCTCCATATTGGGAATCACACCCTCGAAGACGCGACTAATCTGATAGACCCGCCCGCCCTCGTCATAGCGAAACTCGATCTCTTCCTCGCCTGAGCCATAGAGGAACACCTGCTTCACATGTGCCGGCAGATCCTTCCACTTGTCGTTCTTGTCAAACCCGTAATGTTTGGCAATGGCTTCAATCGTTTGCAGGAAATAAGGTGATTTGCCTTTCCGCCATGGCGCCAGCGCCCCGTCATAGACCTTGAGCGCCTCATCTGGCACCACTAGACGTTCGTCAAAGAACAATTCCATCCCCAACCCGTCACAGTCCGGACAGGCCCCAAATGGCGCATTGAAAGAAAACAGGCGCGGTTCAATCTCTGGAATAGTGAAACCGCTGACCGGACAGGCGAATTTCTCACTAAATGTAGTGCGCTCTGGGTCTCCCTCTCGCGGAGCTGTTTCCAGAACCGCAATTCCCTCCGCCAGATCCAACGCGGTGCGGAAACTGTCTGCCAGACGCGTCTCGATCCCCTCTTTCACAACGAGGCGATCCACCACAACATCAATGTCATGGCGAAACTTCTTGTCCAATGTGGGCGGCTCATCCAGTTCGTAAAACTGCCCATCCACTTTGACCCTCTGAAAGCCCTGCTTGCGCAGTTCCAGAAACTCCTTGCGATACTCACCTTTCCGGTCCCGCACGATAGGAGCCAGAAGATAAGCGCGCATGCCCTCTTCCATATCCATCACTCGGTCGACCATGTCTTGCACCTGTTGTGCCTCAATCGGTTTACCGGTCGCAGGGCTATATGGCGTGCCCACACGCGCAAAGAGCAAACGCATATAGTCGTAAATCTCGGTGACCGTGCCAACCGTCGAGCGTGGATTCTTGCTGGTGGTTTTTTGCTCGATTGAGATCGCCGGAGACAACCCGCTGATGTGATCCACATCGGGTTTTTCCATCATATCCAAGAACTGACGCGCATAGGCCGAAAGGCTTTCAACATAGCGTCGCTGGCCCTCGGCATAGATCGTATCAAAGGCCAGGCTGGACTTTCCAGAGCCAGAAAGCCCGGTGATCACAACCAGTTCATTGCGCGGAATATCCACATCAATGTTCTTCAGGTTATGCTCGCGCGCACCGCGCACTTCAATATTCTTTAACTCGGCCATCTGTGCCCCCGGATAATAGGTGGTTAACAGATATAGAACTCTGACTGAGTCTCCAACCAGAAAATGAGAACAATAAGGGAACATATATTTCCAGAAGCGTGCATCTGGGGCTCTGCCCCAGACGCCGAGATATTTACAGTCAGATGAAATAAACGCGTTGTTAATCAATATTCCATAGTTCTGTTTCTGCGGTACAGGCGGAGACGCCGATGACCGTGTCAGGTGAAACCCTCTGGCACAGCAGCCAGAGGGCGGATCCACAATTCATCTGACCATAAATATCTCCGCCGGAGGCAAATCCGAGGAGGACGCCAGAGGCGAACGACGAGATATAAAGCGCGCGCCAAAGGCGCGCTCAATTTCATTCAGTGATGTCGAAGCACACAAAAGGTGATCCTTTTGGATACAATATGTCTTGCAAGAGGCCTACCTTTCGGCTTTGGATAAAGCATCAGGGCTATTTGCGCCCGCTTGCTTCCGGAATATGACGATGAATAATCTCAACGGCATCTTGCTTGTGATCGCCTCTATGGCTGCTTTCACCGTTGAGGATATGTTTATCAAACAGCTTTCGACCTCAGTATCGGTGGGCCAAATTCTGATTATTCTGGGACTTGGCAGTGCCACGATCTTTGCGCTCTTGGCGCGACGCAAGGGGCATTCTCTTACCGCAGCTACGGCCTGGAAGCCCCTGTTCTTGATGCGCGCATTTGCCGAAGCCATTGCCGCCATGAGCTTTGCCACCGCCCTGTCCTTGGTCGATATTTCAACCGTCGCAGCCGTGTTTCAAGCCACGCCTTTGGCCGTCACCATGGGAGCTGCGCTTTTCCTAGGGGAAACCGTTGGTTGGCGGCGCTGGAGTGCGGTTTGCGTTGGTTTCATTGGGGTTATACTAATCATCCGCCCGGGCTTAGATGGGTTTGAGCCTCCAGCCCTCTTTGCTCTCATCGCAGTCGTGGGGGTTTGTGCACGGGATCTGATCACGCGCAAGCTCGACAACAATGTCTCATCCGCTGTTGTCTCTTTTCAGGGCTTCGCTGCCCTTATTCCCGCAGGTATCGTATTGATGTTGATCACTGGCAGCGCACCAATCAGTGTGGAAAGCACACAAGCTATGATGTTTGTTGGCGGTATCATCTTTGGTGCGATGGGCTATTACGGCATCGTCGCGGCCATGCGTGTTGGCGAGGCCTCGGCCGTCATGCCGTTCCGTTATACTCGTCTGGTGTTTTCGATGCTAGTCGGCATCGTCGTTTTTGGCGAACGCCCTGATCTGGTCACTCTTTTCGGGGCCAGCCTGATCATCGGAAGTGGACTTTACACCTTCTTACGGGAACGCGCCTTGGCCCAACCGGCATAGTGCTTCCCCTGCGACATGTTACCGCTAACATCGCTATATGTATTCCCCTTGGTGCGCAAACTTGTTATGGCGCAGGCAACGTATTTCTTTCTCCGTCCGAGGACACGACATGAGCACCATCATCGATATACACGCCCGCGAAATTCTGGATAGCCGGGGCAACCCGACGGTCGAGGTGGATGTCATCCTTGAAGACGGCACCATGGGTCGTGCCGCCGTGCCCTCTGGTGCCTCCACTGGCGCGCATGAGGCAGTTGAACGCCGTGATGGCGATAAATCCCGCTACCTCGGCAAAGGCGTACTGGAAGCCGTCGCTGCCGTGAATGGCGAGATTGCCGAAGAACTGGTTGGTATGGACGCCACTGAGCAGGTCGCAATCGATGGCGCGATGATCGAACTGGACGCCACCCCAAACAAAGCCCGCCTTGGCGCCAATGCCATTCTTGGTGTCAGCCTTGCCGTGGCCAAAGCCGCTGCTGATTTCACCATGCAACCCCTCTTCCGCTATGTCGGCGGCACTTCGGCGCGGGTTCTGCCAGTGCCGATGATGAACATCATCAACGGCGGTGAACATGCCGATAACCCGATCGACATTCAGGAATTCATGATCATGCCGGTCAGCGCGGGCAACATCCGCGACGCTATCCGCATGGGCGCCGAAGTGTTCCACACCCTGAAAAAAGAGCTGACCGCAGCAGGTCTCTCCACCGGCATTGGTGACGAAGGAGGTTTCGCCCCCAACATCGCCTCCACCCGCGAAGCACTCGATTTCATCCTGAAGTCCATCGAGAAAGCAGGTTACACGCCCGGCGAAGACATCTACCTCGCTCTCGATTGTGCCGCGACCGAGTACTACAAAAACGGCAAATACGTCCTGTCCGGAGAGGGCAAATCCCTCACGTCCGATGAAAACGCCGCCTATCTTGGGTCGCTGGTCAACGATTACCCGATCATTTCAATCGAAGACGGCATGGCCGAAGATGACTGGGACGGTTGGGTTGCATTGACCAAGGCCATCGGCGACCGCGTGCAACTGGTTGGCGATGATCTCTTTGTTACCAACCCCGCCCGTCTGGCCGAAGGCATCGAACGCAAGGCCGCCAACTCAATGCTGGTCAAGGTCAACCAGATCGGCAGCCTCACTGAGACCCTCAAGGCTGTCGACATGGCCCACCGCGCCCGTATGACCAACGTGATGTCGCACCGTTCAGGCGAAACCGAGGACGCCACCATCGCCGATCTGGCGGTTGCCACCAACTGCGGCCAGATCAAAACCGGCTCGCTGGCCCGTTCCGACCGGCTCGCCAAATACAACCAGCTGATCCGCATCGAAGAAGCTCTGGGGGATACCGCCGAGTACGCAGGTCGCTCGATCTTGCGATAAACAAATGACTGCATATACGCTCGAGGACCCGCGTCCACGGGCCAAAGAGAATCCTTATCCGTTCTTCCTGCCCTCTCCTGCTGAACTTGCAGGAGTTGGGCAAGAGGACTACGTCAAAATACTCTTTCGCAGCACTCAGCCTGAACCGGAATACGACGCTGAACGTATGTGGGTAATTGTCTCCGAACGAGATGGCGACGATCTCATCGGCCAGCTTGACAACGATCCTAGTGACATTCCAGGCCTATCTGCTGGTGACGTGGTTCGCTTCAATGTCCATCACATCTTGTCGATTATCTGGGATGATGAAGACCAAAAGAAACGGTTAGAGGAAGATAGCAACGATCAGGATCGCTTTTTCGAGCGTTGTATCGTAGATGAAGCCGTTATCGAAGGGCGCGCTCGTTCGCAGTACATCTATCGGGAACCGCCTGATAGCGACCCAGATGACAAACACCCGGACAGCGGTTGGCGCATCCGCGCTCACGTCGATGACTTATCCGAAGAGGAATACGAAGATACCCCCATCAGCTATGTCGCACTGGGCGTAGTTCTGAACCAAGATGCATCTTTCCTGCATCTACTCGACAATCCCGCAGGCGTGGCCTTCCTTCGAAATGACTCTGATGAATACCAGGCTGTGGAATACACCAGCGATCCGGTTGAAGAATGAAAGCTAAGGCGTTCGCTATGCGGGAACCAAGTTTCGAAAACAGTTTTCAGTGCGGTCATGCACTAATTTTGCTCAGAACATACGATCACTTGCTCGGGCATCCGCTCGCCACTAACCCAGAAGCCCTCTATCACGCGCCATTTCCAGTTCTGTCGCACAATACCGCCGACGACCCGATCTTCACCTACGGCAATCTCGCGGCGCAGAGGTTGTGGGAGGTCAGTTGGGACCAGATCACCCAAATGCCCTCGCGTCTGAGTGCTGAACTAGACGAACGCGCGACACGAGCTGCGATGTTGGCTTCGATCACGGAAAACGGCTTTATCGACAACTATCACGGCATCCGCATTTCCAGCTCGGGACGTCGGTTTGCCATTAAGAACGCCGTCATCTGGACATTGACTGATGATCAGGGGCACAAATGCGGGCAAGCTGCCACGTTCAACGAAATCGAGTTTCTATGACCGCTCAAGACATCATCGCCACCCTTGATCTGCAACCGCATCCCGAAGGCGGCCATTACCGCGAAACATGGGTGGCTGATAACGAGGGGCGGCCTGCGGGCACCTGCATCTATTTTCTGCTGCAAGGGCACGAACAGAACCGCTGGCACAAGGTGGACGCCGCCGAGATCTGGCACTTCTACAGTGGGGCCCCTTTGGTGCTATCGCTCGCAGCGGATGAAACCGGCCCGGCGATAGACCACACCCTCGGCGCAGATCTGGCCAACGGCCAACGCCCACAAGTCATCGTGCCTCCCAATCATTGGCAGATGGCCCGCTGCACGGGGAATTATACGCTGGTGGGTTGTACAGTCTCCCCGGGTTTTCAATTTGAAAACTTCATCCTTGCCGAACCCGGCTTCGATATTCCGCGTTAACGGCGCAGGTATTCGTGTGCAACGCAGGCCGGGGCCTCCTCACGCAGGATGACCTGCCCTATCTGATGCCAGTTGTCCCCGGAGAATACGGGGAAAAACGTGTCTGCGTCATCGACCATCAGATCCACCTCGGTCACGATCAGTCGATCTGCGATTGGCATCATTCCCGCGTAAAGCTGCCCACCGCCAATGCAATAGATCCGCCGATAGCCTTGCCCTTCAGCCTCGGCGATCGCGTCCTCAATGGTCCCAAACGTCCGCGGCGCACAATCCGGATTTGACGACACAACCAGATTAAGCCGCCCGGGCAAGGGCCGCACCGCTTCTGGCAAGCTGTTCCAAGTCTTGCGCCCCATGATCACGGCACCGCCTTCGGTCTCACGTTTAAAAAACGCCAGATCCTCGGGCAAATGCCACGGCATGTCGCCATCCCGGCCAATGGCCCCGTTTCGGGCGCGTGCCGCAATCAGCGTAATCATTCGTCAACTTCCCAATGCGAACGCACGAATTCGACCAACTGTCGGGTTGATCCATCTTTGTTGCTGGCGTTGACTTTGCCTTGCAACACCGGCTCCAACTCAAGCGCCAAAACCTTGCCCAGTTCAACCCCCCACTGATCGAATGAATTGATCCCCAGAATCACTCCTTCAACAAAGACGCGATGCTCATAGAGCGCAATGATCTGGCCCAATCGACGCGGGGTGAGCTTATCATAGATCAACGTGGTCGACGGACGATCGCCCTTAAAGACCCGATGCCGCGCTTGCCGTTCCAGCTCTTCCCCCTCGAACCCCTTGGCAGCCATCAAGCGCCGAGCGGTTGCAGGTGTACGCCCCAACATCAAGGCCTCGGATTGAGCCAGACAATTGGCCACCAGCAATTCATGCTGGTGGGTCATATCTGGTTCGTGCCCCTCCGCTGCGACCATGAACTCACATGGAACCACCTGCGTGCCCTGATGAATAAGTTGATAAAACGCGTGTTGGCCATTGGTGCCCGGCTCCCCCCAGACGACGGGGCCAGATCCGCCCTCAACTGGCGTGCCATCCATCGTCACACCCTTGCCATTGCTCTCCATCTCTAGCTGCTGAAAATAGGCGGGCAACCTAGCCAAGCGCTGATCATATGGCAAAACTGCTCGTGTCGGATACCCACAAACCTGATGATGCCACAGCCCCAACAGTGCTAGCATCACTGGCATGTTCTGCCCCAAAGGCGCATGCACGAAATGCTGATCCATCGCCTCACCACCTGCAAGGAATTCACGGAACCGTTTAGGCCCAATGGACAACATCAGCGAAAGGCCAATCGGCCCCCAGATCGAATAGCGCCCGCCAACCCAATCCTCGAACCCGAACACGCGTTCAGACGCGATACCAAAGGCTTTGGTCTTATCCTCGGCCGAGGCCAAGGCGACAAACTGGCTTGCCGGGTCTTCTACCGCCCGCGCCATCCATGCACGCGCAGTTTCGGCGTTGGTCATGGTTTCAACTGTCGTGAAGGATTTCGAGGCTACAATCACCAAGGTCCGTGTCGGATCCAGCCCCTCCAACTTGTCATGGATATCTGCCGCATCCGCGTTTGAAACAAAGTGACAGCGCGGCCCATCGCGGTACGGCAACAGCGCCTTTACTGCCATTTCAGGTCCCAGATGAGAGCCGCCAATACCAATATTCACCACATCCGTAATGGGCCCACCCGCCCCCTGATACTGGCCAGAGCGTAACTCCTCGGCAAAGCTCTCCATCTTTGTCAACCCTGCCCGCACGCCGGCCAGAACATCCTCACCTTCAAACATGATCGGGGCGGAAGACAAGGCGCGCAAAGCAATATGTAATACAGCACGCCGCTCGGTATCGTTGATTTTTTCGCCGGCAAACATCGCGTCGCGCTGTGCCTCGACACCGCGTTCGTTTACCAAGTCAAGCATGGCTTGACGCGCTTCAACTGTTAGAGACGTTTTGGAATAGTCAAACAACATCCCATCAAACGTGATCGAGAAATCCCTTGCACGACCGGTGCCATCAAATAGGTTTTTGATATCTGCGCCACAAAGCGCCTTTAGATCTGCCCACATCTTAGTTACCCACCTCTGCTTGGGCCAATCTACTCACAAATACGAATTTCATCTTAATAAAATTTCTCCAGCCCCCCCCACAAGTAAGAGCGGCAGCAACGCCCCCTTTTATGGAGCCCAATGCACTGTTGTTCCATCTAAAATTGCAGCTACCGGCGCATGCAGCGGATCTGTGCTGCGCGCGCGATCCAGCGCCGCGTGTTTCTTCGCACCCGTTATCACCAAATGCTTTGAGATTGCCCCATTCAACACTCGTGCCGTCATACTAACGCGAGGCTCAGGCGCACCAGCCGCACGCATCGACACCAATACCGGGGCATCCGGATCTAGCCCTCGCGCCAACTGATCCCCACCAGAAAAGAGCGAGGCCACGTGCATGTCACTGCCCATTCCCAGCAAAAGCACATCAATTGGCAACTTCGGCTCAATCCCTTCGGCCAATTGCGCCAGGATCTCCTCAGGCGCCTCTGCTTTATGATAAAGCGGGACTACATTCGCCGCGGCTGCACGATTTTGCAGCAGACGTTCCTGAATCAGCTTGGTGTTCGAGCGCACGTGTACCGGTGGTAACCACCGTTCATCACTTAGGGCAATATCCACACGGCTCCAATCGAGATCAGCGGCGCAAAGCGCGTCAAAGATCGGACCGGGAGTGCTCCCCCCTGGCACCACGAAAAATGCACGTTCCTCATGTTCCAAAACCGCCGTCAATTCGCCAGCTAGAACATTGGCCAAATCCATCGCCAACATTTCGGAATCTGCATATTCTACAAGTCTCATGCTTTAATCTCCCGCCAGCGGCGCCCGTCCCGGTGCATCAACATAAGCGCATCATCGGGGCCGGAACTTCCGGTGGCATAACGTATAGGTGGAACTGCATCATCTTCCCATTGCGCAATGATTGGGTCAGTCCAAGCCCAGGCCTCTTCGACCTCGTCTCCACGCATAAACAGAGTCTGGTTGCCACGGATCACATCCATGATCAACCGTTCGTAAGCGTCTGGAAAATCGGCCTCTTCCGGCCCCAATGCCTCTGCAAAACTCATGTCCAACGGCACGTCGATCAGCCGCATGCCCCCCGGACCCGGTTCTTTGATAGTCACACCAAGCTCGATGCCCTCGTTAGGTTGCAGCTTGATTGTTAAAATATTGCGATGCCGCCCGGCATCCTCATCAAAAATCGAGTGCGGCGCATCCTTGAACACAATTGCAATCTCGCTGGCCCGTTCGCGCAGGCGTTTTCCTGTGCGCAAGTAAAACGGCGTATTCGCCCACCGCCAGTTACTGACGTGCGCCTTGAGAGCCACAAAACTTTCCGTTGTACTCTCCGGGTTCTCCGCCTCTCGTCGATACCCGAGCAGATCTTCTGTGCCCTCATACTGGCCGCGCACAATGTCCTCTTCCCTCACCGGATCAAGCGCGCGAATAACTTTCAGCTTTTCATCACGCACCGCATCGGGGTTGAACTTCGCCGGTGGCTCCATCGCAATCAGGCACAACAGCTGCATCATATGGTTTTGCATCATGTCCCGCATCGCTCCGGCGCGATCATAGTATCCCCCGCGCCCGCCAACACCGACAGATTCAGCCACGGTAATCTGGATATGATCGACGTATTGACTGTTCCACAACGGCTCAAACAACATATTCCCAAACCGGATCGCCATCAGGTTCTGAACCGTTTCCTTGCCCAGATAGTGATCAATCCGGTAGATCTGGTTTTCCTCGAAATGCTCTGCCAGCACTTTGTTTAAAGCCCGCGCCGACTCCAAGTCACGCCCAAACGGCTTTTCCACCACGATCCGGCTTTCACCGTCGGCCATCCCATGCAGATGTAATCGCTCGGCCAACGGGCCAAACAAGCGCGGCGCAACTGAAAAATAAAACGCCCGAACTTTGTCCGACCGGGTCAGTTCCGCCAACTCAGCCCAGCCTGTTTCGCCAAGCGCATCAATCGTTACGTAATGCAACCGCGTCAGAAACTCATCCAGATGCGCGCATTCGCCTTTGGTCTTGGGATCAAACTCCGTGATCGCCTCACGTACAAAGTGCCGGTACTCCTCACTGTCCATGTCAGACCGTGCGGCCCCTATAATACGGGAATCCTCTTCCATCTGCCCTGCACAAAAACGCCGAAACAATCCGGGCAAGATCTTGCGCCGGGCCAGATCCCCGGTCCCGCCGAAAATCACCAGATCAAAGGGATCAACAGGGATGACCCTTGAAACCATGTTACGTGCTCCATCCTTGCGCGTGATTGACCCGCCGGTCTAACACAACCAACCCTAATGACCGATCACAAAGCTGTCACCAGCCCGCGCCTGACTTTCTTTCATAGAAAGAACCGGATATTTCGGAAAAGCAAACGAAAAGCGAGGCTTGCGATGAAAGATATCATCGATGCACCAAAGAGCAGTTTGAAATTTCGCGACCCTTTGTTAACGGCAGATGGTCAGACGCGCGCGACAGTGCCACTCAGTAACCCCGAAACCCTATGGTTCAACACCGGCACGCTGTGCAACATCACCTGCATCAACTGCTACATCGAAAGCTCGCCCAGTAATGATCGGCTGGTCTATCTGACGGTAGAAGAGGTCAACAACTATCTCGATCAAATCGAAGAGCGCAAATGGCCCATTCGCGAGATCGGCTTTACCGGTGGTGAGCCCTTCATGAACCCGCAGATGGTGGCCATGACCCGCACCTGTCTGGATCGTGGTTTTGATGTGCTGATCCTGACCAATGCCATGCGCCCGATGATGCGCAAGACCGTTCAGAACGGTTTGCTCGAAATCCCGACGGAACAGCGCGAGAAACTGATCTTCCGCATCTCTTTGGATCACTGGTCGCAATCAGCCCATGACGAAATACGCGGCAAGGGCGCCTTTGACCGCACGATTGAGGGCATGAAATGGCTGCGCGACAACGGTTTCCACCTCGCCGCTGCCGGCCGCACCATCTGGGGGGAAACCGATACCGAGACCCGCGATGGCTACCGTGCGCTCTACGCTAAGCACAGCTTTGACATCGACGCCGACAATCCCGGCATGACAGTTCTGTTCCCGGAAATGGATGAAACCGTCGAAGTCCCGGAAATCACCACCGCCTGCTGGGGCATTCTTGATAAATCCCCGCGCGATGTGATGTGCTCGTCCTCCCGCATGGTGGTGAAACGCAAAGGTGCGGATCACCCCACCGTGTTGGCTTGCACCCTCTTGCCCTATGACGAACAGTTCGAAATGGGCCGCACCTTGGAAGAGGCCGAGCGCGACGTTGCCCTCAACCACCCGCACTGTTCCAAATTCTGCGTGCTTGGCGGGGCCAGTTGCTCGGGCTAAGCCCTATTCCAGCGTATTCTTGTAGATCACACCATCCTTCATGATGATCCGGATGGTTTCCGGGCTGTCGGGGCGCGGTTCCGCATCAAACCACTTGTCCCCTGTGCCCACCACGCTGAAGTCTTCCAACGGGTTACCATCCACGATCAGAATATCGGCATAGGCCCCCTCTTCAATCACCCCTAGTTTTCCATCTGTGTATGGGTTCATGAAATCTCCGCTTAGCGCGACCAACTCCCCCCCAACCGAGGTCATTGTCACCAAAGACGTATATGGCCCGAAAAACTTGTTATTCAGATTTTTCTCATATGCGATCTGAATGTTGCATGCAGTCACAGAGCCCACGCAATCAACCTGGAATGTGCGTTTGACCGGACACTCCTTCATGTTGTCGATGTAATTCCCAAAGGTCGCCGATGCAGATATGGCTTTGGCAAGGCTGGCCGGATTATTGGCTACGGCAGGAATGGTTGTGAGCCCTTCATCAAACGCCGTCAGGTTTGTCGAAATATACGCACCTTTTTCATTCATCAGTGCTCCAATTTCACAATCGAAAGCAAAGCCATGCTCGATTGACATCACCCCCGCTTCAAGCGCGTTCATGATCGCTTCCTTGCGGTATGAGTGAGCCATAACATAGCTGCCATATTCATTTGCAACCTGTACAGCGGCCCCAATTTCTTCAGATGAGCCTGCCAAAAGTTGCCAAGGGTCAAAAGCCGACACCACCCCGCCGGATTGCATGTACTTTAGCTGCGTGGCCCCCATCCTAAAATTGTTACGGCCGAATTTCTGAACATCCGCAACATTGTCCACTTCTTGCGCCATATTCAAACGGCCGAAATTGGTAGACTCTCCCGGAGGTGAGGTAAAATTGGCAAAATCTGCGTGCCCGCCACGGGTTCCCAGGAATGCAGCCGAAGGATAGTATCGTGGTCCCAAGATCTCACCGGCGTCGATTGCACGCCTCAGGCCTCCGTTGCCCCCACCAGCATCACGAACCGTCGTAAATCCCTGCATAAGGTACATTTCCGCCATTCGCGCGCCATGAATGGCAAAATCTTCCCAGGTCGAGTTCGCCTCCATTGCCGGGATCGTCGGACCCATCAACATCAAATGTGCGTGTGTTTCGATAAAGCCAGGCATCAATGTGCGCCCTTCACCATCAATCACCGTCGCATCAGGTGCTTCAATCGCGTCCGTCGACACGCTCTTAATCAGGTTCCCCTCAACCAGAACAGAAGCGTTTTCAATCCGCGCCTCATTCACCCCGTCAAACACGTGCACATTTGTAATCAGTGTTTGCGGCTGTGCCTCTTCTTGCGCATGCGTCATCGATGCAAGCAGCAGCGCGCCAATCATTCCATAATATTTCATAGTGGTCCTCCCCAGGATCTCTACCTGAGGTAGCGCAAAACATCCCAAAAGTCACCAAGTGTCTAATTTTGTGCAATTTCCCCAACAAAAAAAGCCGAAGGTTTCCCCTCGGCTTTTCCAAAAGTCATTGCAGCGCAAACTTAGATGTGGATCGCCATACCATAGGCATCCAGCACCGATTCATGCATCATTTCCGACAGGGTCGGATGCGGGAAGACGGTGTTCATCAGGTCTTCTTCTGTGGTCTCCAGCTGACGACCAACCACATAGCCCTGAATGAGCTCGGTCACCTCGGCCCCGACCATATGCGCGCCCAGCAATTCGCCGGTTTTCGCATCAAACACAGTTTTGATCATGCCCTCGGCCTCACCCAGTGCAATCGCCTTGCCATTTCCGATGAAGGGGAAGCGCCCGACCTTGATGTCATAACCGGCTTCTTTTGCTTTGGCCTCCGTGAAGCCAACACTGGCCACTTGCGGGTGACAATACGTACATCCTGCGATGCTTTCTGGTTTTACCGGATGCGCGTGTTTACCCGCCACTAGGTCGGCGACCATCACACCCTCATGGCTTGCCTTATGGGCCAGCCATGGCGCGCCCGCGATATCGCCAATGGCATAGAGCCCATCGACTCCAGTGCGGCAGAACGCATCGGTCACCACATGGGTCCGGTCAATTTTCACACCAAGCGCATCAAGCCCAAGACCTTCAACATTGCCAACAATGCCCACGGCGGAAATCACCGTGTCAAACTCGTGCTTTTCAACTTTACCGCCCACTTCGATATGCGCGGTGATCTTGCCTTTGGCACGATCCAGCTGCTTGACCATGGCTTTCTCCATGATCTTCATCCCCTGTTTGACAAAGGACTTCTTGGCAAAGGCGCTGATCTCCGCGTCTTCGACTGGCAGCACGCGGTCCATCACCTCAACCACCGTCGTATCGGCACCCAAAGTGTTGTAGAAGCTGGCGAATTCGATCCCGATTGCGCCCGATCCAATGACCAGAAGTTTTTTCGGCATCCGCGGCGGCATCAGCGCGTGCTTATAGGTCCAGACCAGATCGCCATCCGCTTCAAGCCCGGGCAGTTCCCGCGCCCGTGCACCGGTAGCCAAAATGATGCTTTTGCCGGTTAGCTCTTCGGTGCCTTTGTCGGTTTTGACACTGACTTTACCCACACCGGTCACAGTGGCCTCGCCCATGATGGCTTTGACCTTGTTCTTCTTCAGCAGATGCCCAACGCCGCTGTTCAACTGCTTTGACACCGCACGTGACCGCTTGACCACCGCCTCCAGATCATAGCCGATACCCTCGGCCGACAGACCAAAGTCCTTGGCGCGATGCATCAGGTGAAACACCTCTGAGGAACGCAACAAGGCCTTGGTCGGGATACAGCCCCAGTTCAGGCAGATGCCGCCCATATGCTCACGCTCGACCACGGCCACCTTCAGGCCGTTCTGCGCCCCGCGAATAGCTGCAACATAGCCACCCGGCCCCGCGCCAATGACCACCATATCAAAGCTGTTATCTGCCATCTGAGACTCCGGTTCAAAATTTAGTTTGACCTTAAACTACTTTCAAACCGACCACAACGCAGCATGCGCCGAAAGACCGAAGGCCACTACCATCAGTCTCAACAACTTCAGCCATGTGTTCTAATCGCCTGTAAATTCAGGCTGCATTGGCCTTTTGCAGGTCACGCAAGGTGGCCGCATAGCCACCCTCGTCCAGATAGGCTTGCTCAGGTTTGGTACAGCGGCGCTGCAACGCTGCATTGCGATAAGGGAATCGGCCGAACATCCGGATCACTTCGCGATGTGCTTGCGCATGGAACAGGTTCGATGCGCCCCCTTCCGGCATCCGCTCCAGCATCAGACGCACGCAGCGGTCCTGATGGCAGAGATTCTCTGAATGCATGAACGGCAGGTAAAAAAATTGGCGCGCCGGTTCGTCAATGCGCATGTCCCATTTGCGGTGGATCGCTGCCGCAGCTGCCGCAACTGCGTTCTTGTCTGTTTTAAATGAGTCTGCATTTCCCCGGAACATGTTGCGCGGGAATTGATCCATCAGAATGATATAGGCAAGCGCCCCGCTCGGGTATGTTAACCAAAGGGCATAAGCCCCTTGCCGGGCATTGTGCCATGCCCCTTCAAAACGATCACGGATTTCTTGATCAAGGGTCTCAGAAGCCTCGTACCACCCCTTTGGGCCTACCTCGTCCAACCAAAAACTCAATACATCATCAGGGGTGACCATGGTTGTCTCCTTCATGCCCTTGGTCATATTCTTAAAGTTAACCCTAAGTCACGCGCAACAAAATTAACAGTAAACAAATACTACATTACATGTGCATTGTTACTTTAATGTTACTCTTTTGCGTCCTGTGCTTCCTGTTCTTCCAACGCGTTCTCAATGGCAACTTCTTGTGCAAACTCCACGGCCATCGGCGACGATGTCGGCGTCATCATGGTGAAGCTTTCAGTATCTTCAACAGATGGTGCTGCACGCTGCGTCATCCGGTAGGCTGCGTAACCTGCCATGGCGAAAGATAGGAACGCAATGAAGATAAACAACCCGCTCGGCCCAATTACGCCCATCATCCAACCCGTGATCGGGGGGCCAATGACCGCACCCAAGCCGTTAATGAACACCATACCGCCTGCAGCGGCAGCCATGTCATCGTGCTCAAGGAAGTCATTTGTATAGGCAATCAACAGAGAATACAGCGGGTTTGACATCCCTCCCACCATCAAGGCCGCGAGCAGCAGAAAGACATAAACATGTCCCAACACAACGGCAATGATGCACCCTACCCCGCAAAACAGCGCACCGATAAAGATCAGCACGCGGCGATCCATCCGGTCTGACAGCCAGCCAATTGGGAATTGCAGGATCAAAGGCGCAAGAAAGAACATCGATACCAGCGTCGAGATTTGAACGATGCTCAGCCCGGCCTCTATGCCGTAAATCGGGACCATGCCGAATTGCGCTGAGAAAATCCCGCCAAGTAAGAACATGCCCACACATCCCAACGGGGAAATTTTCATAATCTGCTTAAGACTCAACGGTTTCGATGTTGAAAACGCCGGTGTCGGGCTGACCGACAGCAAAATCGGCGCAAACGACAATGAAATCAGAACTGATGGGATGATAAACAGGATAAAGCCACCCGGATCGCCCAGAACCAGCAGATATTGCGCTGTGATCAGGCCAACCATCTGCATAATGATATAAAGCGAAAGCGCCTTGCCGCGGTTCTCGTTCTCGGCGGCTTCATTGAGCCAGCTTTCCGCCGTCACATAGATGCCAGAAAAACAGAACCCGACCATCACCCGTCCGATGCCCCAAAACAGCGGATCGGTCAGCGCCGGGAACAGAACCACCACCGCTGACAAGAGCGAGCCAAGCGCCGCAAACACCCGCACATGCCCGACTCGGCGGATCATATCCGGTGTGATGCGAGACCCAAACAGGAAGCCCACGAAATATCCGGCCATAACCAGCGACATCTCGAATGTGCCAAAGCCTTCGAGGTTGCCCCGGATGCCCAACAGCGTGCTTTGCATGCCGTTGCCAACCTGCAGGAACATGATGCCCATAAACAGCGGCCAGGTGCTGGTGATCACTCTCAACATCTCGGGTCTCCCGTTTCGTGTCGCGCTATCTTAGCGACGCCCACGCAATGATCTGGCTTATCCGCGACTCACTTGCCGCCAACACCGCCCCGTCGCACCGTTTCAGGTCGGGATCAACAGCGAAGAATCCCCGTAAGAGAAAAAACGATACTTTTGTGCAATCGCATGGGCATAAATTTGCCGGATCTCTTCCGATCCAATTAGGGCCGAAACCAACATCATCAGCGTCGAGCGCGGCAAATGAAAATTGGTCATCAACGCATCCGCCACTTGAAACGTGAATCCAGGATATATGAAAATATCCGTCTCGCCCTGCCAGGGCTCAATCTCCCTACCTCGTGCAGCACTTTCAATCAAGCGCAAGGCTGTGGTCCCCACCGGGATCACCCGGCCGCCATTGGCCTTGGTCTGGCGGATTTCCTCAGCGGCCTGCGCGCTTACATGTCCCCATTCGGCGTGCATCTTGTGCGTAGTTACATCCTCGACTTTCACAGGCAAGAATGTCCCCGCCCCGACGTGCAGTGTCACATGGGTAAACTGCACGCCCTTGTCCGCAAGCTCGGCCAGCAAAGCCTCATCAAAATGCAAAGATGCCGTCGGGGCGGCAACAGCCCCGGAGTTCTCGGCAAACACCGTCTGGTAGTCTTCGTGGTCTTGTTCATCCGCAGCACGCTTTGCCGCGATATAGGGCGGCAACGGCATTGAGCCTATCTCAGTCAATGCTGCGTCGAAGTCATCCCCCGTCATGTTAAAGCGCAGTACTCCTTGCCCGTCCGGCTTATCCGTCAACTCCGCCTCAAGCCCGGCTTCGAATTGAATAACCTCTCCTTCGCGGATCTTCTTTAGCGGCTTGATCATCGCCCGCCACGTGCCATCTGTCTCTGGGCTCAGCAAGGTGACTTCCATCCGTGCCTCGGTCCGTCCCTGTGGGCTCATCCGGGACCGCACACCTTGCAAGCGTGCTGGAATGACCTTGGTGTCGTTCAACACCAACCGATCCCCGGGTAGAAGCCAATCGCCCAACTGGTCCACGGTGCTATCGGTGATCTGCGCTCCCTGTGCCACCAACAACCTTGCCGCTCGCCGCGGGCGCGCTGGCCGCACCGCAATCAACTCTTCCGGCAGATCGAAATCAAAATCACTGGTTTTCATCGGTCGTTCTGCCGTCCTGTGTTGGTTTTTGGCGGCGGGCTCTCCTGCTCCACCGCTGCACCACCGTCTTGATCCTTGTTCGTTCCATCCCTCTTGGGCGCAGGTCGCCGGAATAGCTCGCGAAACAGTCCCGGCGCAAGAGCCGTTAGCGGATTCACATACACATCCGGATCATCCGCCGTGCCGGTGAGGGTGTAATTGAAACCGAACAGCCCCTCCCCCTTACGAGAATAGGCCCCACCCAACACGTTCAACACATAAACGGGCGAAATCACACCTTGGAAATCCATCTGTCCGCGGCCCGTATCATAATACCCATCAAGGGAAATCCCCATCGACGGCCCGACAGCCGATCCCGAGTAAACTGTCACACGATCCGGAGCCAGACGGAACCGGCCATCTACGGTACGAAAATGAATGCCGTCGCCCCCCATTTGCTCGACCAGCCCAACGATACTGACGGCATTCAAAAGCGCCGCCATGGTCGGCGCCTCGGTCAAGCGCATATTCTGGGCTTCAAGCTGCCCATCAAATTCGCCGGGCGTCTTCGCTGGAACCAACCGCAATTCCATTGTGCCACCTCGGGCGTTTTTCAGCAGACCAGCCGAGGCCATCACCCGCCCTGCCTCTTCAGACCTAATGATGAAGGCACTACCGCCTTTCTGCGGCACAATTCGGCCGCTGACCTTGCCCCCCTGGTTCACTTGCCCCGTGAACGGCCCCGAGGCCCCGTTGGTCATAGTCAAATCTGCTTTGAAGTTCGTCAGCGTGATTCCGTCAGTGATTATAAGTTCATCCAGAACCAAGGAAACCGGGCCCTTGTTGCCTTCACTGCGCGCCGCCTGCCCGTCCTGTGGCCCCTTCAGAACCGAGGCTTGCCGGACATCAAAAACACCACCGAGAACACGAACCGCAGGCGGCTGGTCTTTGCCCTGCCCCACCAGCTCCACCGGCGCATCAAGCCAGCTGCCTGCTTTTACACTGGTAAATGAAGCCCGATCTAATTCGCCATCCGGGCGCAGGCTCACATTGCCGCGCGCTTCCAACCCCGGGGCATTCAATAGGATTTTGTCAACCACAACCGGCTCGGCCAAACGACCGCTGACTTCCAATACCCCTTTGCCATCTTCCGACAGGCTCCAGTCCAATTCCCGAAGCCTCAACCCCAGCCCAGCCAGATCCGAAGTCAACAGGAACGATCCCGGTGCACCCTTGGGTAGTTCCAGCGTAATAGGTGCCTGCGCTACCCCCGTTAAACTCCCCGGCGGCAGGCCAATGCGAAACTCATCCAGAAACCGGCCAGACAGTTCAACCCAGCCTTCAACCTTGCTGCCGGGTTTACCACCCGGGCCCAGGTCGGCGCCCCAAAGTGCTTCAAACGGCACTTGACCAATGCGGCCAGACCCGGAGATTTCCAAACGGCTCGGCACCGCGCTCACTTGCAAGGCCTGCGCCGTCAAGACCTTTCCCGGGATCAGTTGCTCGCTGGTGACGTTCGACAGGCGGCCCTGCAGATCAAAACCGACGTCCTCTAGCAGCAAACGCTTTTTTAAGAGTATATCGATTTGGCCTGAGACCTCGGCCCGGCCATCCGCTAACACCACAGGCCGCCCAGCCTTCTTCATGAACTCAAACGGCTTTTCATCCAGCAACGCCAACCCGGCTGTGATCGTGCTTTTGGTGCGCAGCATAACCTGCGCCGGACCACCCCGAATATCGGTATTGGGGATCACAAAACTGGTGCCTGACACGTCAATGCGACCACCTTGCGGCGCCGTCACCTGCCCCTGATCCGCGGTAATGACAAACCGGCGGCCAGCCAGCGAGGCTCGCCCAGAAGCCCCTTCAATCGGTGGTAGGCCCTTTACGAACCGTGTCGCCATGTCGTGAAATTCGAACCCGAGGTAAAACTCCTGTTTTTGCCCGGGGGCCATCCGCATCGAAAACTGTGCGTTTTCCAGCGATGCGTCGATCACGTTATTTTTAATCCATGTCCGTGGCTTTGCCTTAAAGGCACCCGGCCACAGCTCCAACAGACGGTCTGTTCGAATTTGGTTCAAGCGAGTGTCAATCGCCACCGCCCAGCCCTCCGCCTTGGCCGCAACTTCGCCTGTCAAGTTGATCCGCATCGCCTGATCCAGAACCGACAGCTCGCCAATGGTCAAAACAAAAGGATCAAGGTTCAATCGGAGATCCGCATGAACGCCTTCCAAATGAACGGGTTCGGGATAAAGCCCTGCAGGGTTTGCATTCAGTTCTTGAATATCGATCTGGCCCAAAATGGCATTTGGCCATCCGGTATCCATCCCGACCAGAAGTGCCTTGCCATTTGCCGTGAACGTTCCCCACTTGCTATCGACAAAAAGTTCATCAAAGGTGAGTTTGTCCAACACCGGATCGAAACTGAAATAGCTTCTCATCGCAGTAAATGCGACGGGCTGAGCTGCTTCATTGGGCTGTATTACCCCCTCGGACAGCTGGAGCGTCGCATTAAGCCCGGCCAAGGCCCCTTTTTCATTCATCTCGCCTCGGATGGCTCCTGAAATCGGCGCGTCAATTGCGTTGAGCCAACTCATCACAGGGGATTGCCCTGCAATATCCTGTGACGCCATATCTTCAAGATTTATACCAAACTGCGCTGCAGCGCTCCCTATCTTCCCTTCATAGTTGACCGACAGCGTCGTGGCGTAGTCTCGCGCCCCTAAAAGCGCGAAGTCCCCTCGAATCTGTAGATCCAACCCTTTCCGCTCAAGAGACAGCTCTGCGCCATCAATTGCCCAAACTTTATTGACCCGGGCATCTTCGAAACCAATTGTCATATTTCGAAGAATAACTTCACGCAGTGCATTGAAATGGGGGTTTTCTAATACGTCATGAGCCTGCTCGATTACGGCGGCAAGGTTTGGCGCCTCCTCGACCGCAGGTAAAGCACCGCCAACCGAAAGACCTATCTGCCCATTCTCGTGACGACGCACGACGACCTGCGCACCGTTCACATAAACTGATCGTGGCTTAAATTGACCTTGCAGCATAGGCTTCAGCGCCAAAACGGTTTGGGCTTCAGCCAAGCGAACAAATGGCGCGGCGCTCGCATTTGACAAAGCAATGCCACGCAATTGCAATCGTGGCACCCAACCTTTTTCGATCACAATCGCAATACTTTCGACGGAGACCACAAAAGCATCCGTGTTTTGATTGAGTCGCGCCATGACGCGCTCTTCAACCCATTCAGGCACTTGCAGGCGCGTGCCCATCACAGCCATCAAAGTGAAGATGAGCACTGTGGCACAAACGCAAAAAAGCGAGATCGTCCAGATCCCGAGTCGCAGCCCGATACGGCGCTTTCTGCCCTTAACTTTCTTGGTCAAATCACTGCTCAAAGCTGCCCTTTTGCGATCTGCTTTATCTTTGCCCGTTGCGACCTAATATAAAAGCCAAAGTTTCACCATGAGGAATCACCATGCTCAATCCCGCCGATGAAGCCCCCGAATTTACCCTACCCCGTGATGGTGGCGAGGAGATCACCCTCTCCACGCTGCGTCCAGCACCTGTGGTGCTGTTTTTCTATCCACGCGATGACACTTCGGGCTGCACCAAGGAAGCTATTGCGTTTACTGAGTTGAATGCAGAGTTCGAAGCTCTCGGCGTAAAAGTTTTCGGCATCTCCAAGGACACCGTCACAAAACACGACAAGTTCCGAGACAAGCATTCGCTTGGTATTCCGTTGCTTTCTGATGCCGAAGGCGATGTCTGTGAGAGTTATGGCGTCTGGAAAGAAAAAAGCATGTACGGCAAGAAATTCTTCGGCATCGTGCGAACCACCGTTTTGATTGATGGTGATGGCGTGGTGGCCCGTGTCTGGCCTAAGGTCAAAGTTGTCGGTCACGCCGAAGAGGTTCTTGAGGCTGTCAAAGCACTTTAAAGGTTTCTCGTGACATCTAAAACGCTTTCCCAAATGGCCGTCGACGTGCTGACCACTGCTGACGGTCGTGCCAAAACGGCTTTATCACGCGACTACGCGCGCCAATGGTTTGCCGCGCGCGAGGCTGGAGACCCCATTGCCATTGGCGATGCTCAGCCTCCGTTACACCCCTCTCGCCCAGAAAAACCTGAATTACTCAACCCACGAGATGTGCCACGCCGCCGTCCCGGTTCCGCTCAGGGGCGTATCGCGATACTGCATTCCGTCGCCCATATCGAACTGAACGCTGTCGACCTGCATTGGGATATCATTGCCCGGTTCACCGATACAAAAATGCCCATGGGTTTTTACGACGATTGGGTCAAGGCAGCTGATGAGGAATCAAAGCATTTCAACCTGTTATGCGACTGCCTTGAAGCACAAGGCAGCCACTACGGCGCGATGGGCGCCCATGCCGGCATGTGGCGTGCTGCTGAAGACACGGTGGATGATTTCATGGGGCGACTGGCTGTCGTCCCCATGGTGCTTGAGGCGCGTGGTTTGGACGTCACTCCTGGGATGATCGACATATTCCAATCCGCCAAAGACACCCAGACGGTTGATGCGCTTAAGGTGATCTATGCCGAAGAGGTTGGCCATGTCGCCTATGGATCCAAATGGTTCCACTTTCTCTGCGGCCGTCATGATATGGACCCGAAAGAGGCCTTTCATCAGTTGGTCCGCAAATACTTTCACGGCGCGCTGAAACCTCCCTTCAACGAGGAAAAACGCGCAGAAGCAGGCCTGCCACCGGACTTCTATTGGCCTCTTGCTGACAAATTGCCGCCACATTCCCAAAACTAACGCTGGAAATCGGCGAATTCCCGCCATTTCCTTGGGGTTTCTGGCGGTGTTTCGTACTCATGACCTCAAATGCCTTGCCCAAAGGCAATCCTCTTTGTATGGACTTCGCAGAACGCACCTTAACAATAAAAAACTGCGTCGACCCATTGGGATAGGTAACCGGGACCAAAGAGACTTGCGCACTAGACTTGCTATCAAATTCAACACCTTACTCGAGCGCCACTTCCCTGAGCGCCGGGTATTTCTGAAATCCGATACTGACACGCGGTTCATCCGCCTGCGCCCTGCCTCGCAGTTGATTGCCTTCGCTGGCACCTCCGCGATTGTCGCTTGGGCCATCGTCGCCACCGCGATCTTGTTGATGGACTCGATCGGCTCGGGAAATTTCCGCGAACAAGCCAAACGCGATCAGCTCACCTATGAGCAACGCTTGAATGCACTGGCGCAAGAGCGTGATGCCCGTGCCGCTGAAGCCATCGCCGCTCAGCAACGCTTCAATTCCGCTCTGGAGCAGATTTCGACGATGCAGACTGAACTGCTCGATTCTGAAACACGTCGCCACGAGCTGGAAACAGGTATCGAGATTATCCAAGGCACCTTGCGTCAGGCCATGAACGAGCGCGACGATGCCCGCAGCGAAGCCGACGAACTGTCCGTCGCTCTGAATTCTGCCGGAAACATTGCAGGCGAAGACGGCAACACCGCATCTGACAATCAGGAAATCGCGTTCCTCACCGCAGCCTTGCAAGATACCGCTTACGAGCGCGATCAAATCACTGAAAACGCCCAGTCCGCTCTGATCGAAGCGGATGAAATGGCGACTCAAATTCAGTTGATGAAAGATAAGAACGACCTAATTTTCCGCCAGTTGGAAGAAGCGATGACCGTTTCTGTTGAACCACTGGAGAAAATGTTCTCCGCCGCTGGTATGAACACTGATAACATGCTGAAATCGGTCAAGCGTGGCTACTCCGGTCACGGCGGCCCTATGATGCCCCTGTCCTTTTCGTCGCGCGGATCAGAGCCTGCTGACGAAGATGCGCTGCGTGCCAACCGCATCCTCAACCAGATGGATCGCCTCAACCTGTATCGTATTGCGGCGCAGAAAGCGCCGTTCGCGCTACCCGTCAAAGGCGCGTTCCGCTTCACCTCGGGCTTTGGCTATCGTTGGGGTCGGATGCACAGCGGTTCAGACTTTGCCGCGCCACATGGTACGCCAATCTATGCCACCGCAGATGGAGTGGTGATTCAGGCAGGCTGGCAATCAGGCTATGGCCGCCTGGTCAAAATCCAGCACGAATTCGGGATTGAGACCCGTTATGCCCACAACTCCAAGATCTACGTGAAAAAAGGTCAAAGAGTCTCGCGCGGCCAGAAAATTGCTGCTATGGGCAATACTGGACGTTCCACCGGCACCCATCTACACTACGAAGTCCGCGTCGGCGGCAAGGCCGTCAATCCGATGATCTATATCAAGGCTGCAAAAGATGTTTTCTAAGAGCAAAATCAACGACCCCGCACCCAAAGCCGATGCTGCAAAATCGGCCACACGTGATTCTAAGCCACAAGCGGCCCCTGCCGAGGCGTCAAAACCTGATTTCAAAGCAGCAGCCCCAAAGGCCAAGCCCCCCGCATCGGTCCTGTCATCAGACCTGCACATCACCGGCAACATTAAGACCACCGGCGACATTCAGGTTGAAGGCACCATCGAGGGCGACATCCGCGCACACCTGCTGACTGTAGGTGAAGGCGCAACCATCAAGGGCGAGATCATCGCGGACGACGTGGTCATCAATGGTCGTATCGTTGGTCGTGTTCGCGGCCTCAAGGTCCGCCTGACGTCGACTGCCCGCGTCGAAGGTGACATCATTCACAAAACCATCGCCATCGAATCTGGTGCCCATTTCGAAGGCTCAGTTCAGCGTCAGGATGACCCGCTCAGCGCAAAGTCAGCCCCAGCGGCAAAAGCCGAAGGCTAACGCTTCGATAAAATCGAGAAATTGCAAAGGCGCCCTGCACGGCAGCGGCGCCTTTCTCATTTTCGATACCACCCTATGACACAGAACTAGAAACTGGCCTCATCAGATTAGACACGCCCTAAAGGTTAATTGTTAACCAAACGGAAACGATTGTGTCCCGGAACACAGACCCATAAACAGTAGCGCGTTACCTTCCCCCCAATTCAAAACTCATTTTTACGATTTCTTTTGTTGCGGTTCTTCCTCTCATTAAAGGAGACCAGCAATGCACCTGCGATCTATCCGCGAACGCATTATTCAGACGCTCAGTTTCGAAGTCATCGGTATCTGCTTCGTAAGTCCACTTTACGCCTTTGTTGTGGGGGCTGACATGGGTAAAAGCTTTGCGCTCATCACCCTGATCTCCATTGTCATTCTGACGTGGACCCCCTTGTTCAATACGCTCTTTGACTACATCGACGCCCTGCATTCCGGGCGCGTCGCCAGTGACCGACCCGGTCCCTTACGTGTGTTTCACGCAGTTATGCATGAGGTCAGCGCTATCGCCCTGACCTGCCCAATCCTCATCCACGTCGGTGGCCATAGCCTGCTGGGCGCCCTCAAAGTCAATCTCGGGCTCACTCTGACCTATACGCTTTACACTTACGTCTTTCACCTTGTTTACGACCACTTGCGCCCGGTAGAGGCAGAAGATCTCGAACTCGGCCAGCCTCAAAGCCTGTAGAAAAACGCCGTTGATGAGCTAAGGCACTTCGATTCAGCCAAGCGCCTTACTCCATACAAGCTCTCGAAATTCTTCGCCGAAACATTGGACAAGCTTGCCTAGTCTTGGTATCTCACTGCCGTGGGGTCCGCGAATGCCCCGTGAGGCTCAGGCTTAAATTTCGCTTCCCAGATCAACACAACAGGTCGCACTATGTGTCGGCCTCATCTTAGGAAGTGTCCCATGCCCGCCCTCAATGAAATCAGCCCCCACCAACTCAATCGCCTGATCGGCACCCCCGATGCCCCTGTCCTGTTTGACACCCGCATTGATCAAGACTTCGCGCAAGATCCGCAGCTCATCCCCGGTGCCATCCGTTGTGCCCACACCGACCTGCCCGCCATGCAGCGCAGGCTCGCGCAACGCAACACAGACAAAGCCGTCGTCTATTGCCAGAAGGGCCGCAAAATCTCCCACGGAGTCGCAGCACTGCTCCGCCAATCGGGGCAACAGGTCGAAGTGCTCGAAGGCGGGCAATTTGCCTGGCGTGACGCGGGTCTACCGATGATCAGTGGCCAGCTTGATCTGCCCCGTGATCCATCCGGGGCCACCCGCTGGGTGACCCGTCACCGCCCCAAAATTGATCGGATCGCCTGCCCCTGGCTCATCCGCCGCTTCATCGACACCGAGGCGCAATTCCTGTTTGTCCCGCCACAGGACGTGTCGCTTGTGGCCGAAAAGTTTAACGCCACGCCCTTTGATGTCGAAGACGTGCAATTCAGTCACCGTGGTGAAAGCTGCACCTTCGACACGATCCTGCAGGATTTCGGCCTGCACTCAGATGCGCTCACCCAAATGGCCACAGTCATCCGGGGTGCCGACACTAACAAGCACGACCTTGCACCACAAGCCGCAGGTCTGTTGGCACTTTCCACTGGCCTCTCGCGCATGTACCGCGATGACATCGCCCAATTGGATGCTGGCATGTTGCTCTATGATGCGCTCTTCCGCTGGGCCCGCGATGCCATGAGCGAAGGCCACGACTGGCCGCAGGCCCGATAAGATGCGATAACATCATGACCAATCCCAGCCTCAAAGACTCCCTGCCCGTTTGGTGGCGCATTGGTCTGCTGTCCTTTGGCGGACCCGCTGCGCAAATTGCCCTGATGCACCGGCTGATCGTTGATGAAAAACGCTGGCTGAGCGAACAGCAATACCTCAACGCGCTCTCCTTCTGCATGCTCCTGCCCGGCCCCGAGGCGATGCAACTGGCCACCTACACCGGATGGCGGTTGCACGGCGTGCGCGGTGGGTTGATCGCCGGGCTGTTGTTTGTCCTACCCGGCGCGGCGGTGATCCTGGCACTTGCCATGCTCTACGCACTTTACGGCAGCACCCCGGCGCTCGAGACCATCTTCCTCGGCATCAAGGCCGCCGTTCTGGTCATCGTGTTCGAGGCTCTTCTTAGGGTCGCCCGCAAGGGCTTGACCACCACCGCCCACCGCGCCATCGCCGCGCTGTCCTTTGTGGCTTTGTTCTTCTTCTCACTGCCTTTCCCAATGGTGATCCTGCTCGCCGGTCTCTACGGATACTTCACCACCCTCACAGACCCTGAACCGTCAGATGTGACCGCACCGGTTCGATGGCAATCCACCACAAAAACCATCGCAATCTGGTTGGCGGTCTGGATCCTCCCACTGCTCATACTGCCAACAATCACCAACTACGACGTGCTGGGCCAGATCGGCGCGTTCTTCTCAAAGCTTGCCACCGTCACCTTTGGCGGGGCCTATGCTGTGCTCGCCTATATGGCGCAGGAGGCGGTTGAGACCCATAGCTGGCTCTCCGCCGCTGAAATGGTCGACGGCCTCGGCCTCGCTGAAACCACCCCCGGTCCGCTGATCCTTGTCACAGAATTTGTTGGTTTCCTCGCCGGGGCCCGCGTGAACGGAGAGCTGAACCTCTGGCTCGGCACCCTCGCCGCGCTTACCACCCTCTGGGCCACATTCGCCCCCTGTTTCCTTTGGGTCTTCGCTGGTGCGCCCTATATCGAATGGCTCACGTCTAAGCCAAAACTCCGCGCCGCCCTCGCTGCCATCTCTGCCGCCGTGGTTGGCGTGATTCTGAACCTGTCGATCTGGTTCGCGCTGCATGTCCTGTTCACCCGCGTGGATACCCTTAACTGGGGCCCCATTTCGGCCATCTCCCCTGACCCAAGCAGTCTCAACATCGCCGCTATCGCCCTCATGGCCCTCGCCGCCCTTTTGCTCCTGCGACTGAAACAATCTGTCCTTGTCACCCTCGCTCTCTGCGCCGGGGGCGCTGCCCTGATGCTTGCACTATAAAATCAGCTATCCACTTGGCGTCAGGTCACATACAATTGCGCTCGCGGGTACATCTCCGCGATTGTAAAACCAATGAACAGTATCCCCATCCTCCAGTATTCCATCTATCCCTTCTGCGGAATATGTGGCTTCTCCTTCTGGGCGGCCTTCGACCCACTCACCCGAAATCACCTTGACGATTCCCGGTCGTGTCTCATGCGAATGTTTCGCGATCTGTCCGCCAGGCATGATCGTGATTGCGCGCAATTGCATGAAATATCCACCCAACCCGATTTGCCGCTGAAGCATGTCTTCTTCGATCACTCCAAGCTTTTCAAGCGACAGACTTTTGTGCTCCGTCGGCGGGTCAACCTGCGCCAAGGCAAAACCGGCAACCAGCCCAAAGCAGGTCATCAATGGCAATGAAAACAACCTAATGGGCCGTGAAGATCGCGCGCGATTGTCTAAATCATTTTGCATCTGCCTATCCTTCAAATTTTGAAAAAATCCAATTCAAGGCTAATATGGCGCCGGAGCCTTGAGCAAATGAAAGGAATTCAGTTCCGGTTGAGAGGAATTCACCCCGATGAAACGCAAACTCCCGCCATTCCCTGCTCTGCGGGCGTTTGAGGCCGCCGCCAGATTGGGCAGCTTCAAATCCGCCGCATCCGAACTATGCGTCACCCCTTCGGCAATCAGCCACCAGGTCAGCTTGTTGGAAACTTACATCGGTAAATCCATGTTTGTACGACAATCGAACCGGGTTGAGCTCACCCCTGATGGCCAGCACTATCTGACCAGCGTCGGACCTATTCTGGACGATCTCGATGCCAGCACGCGTGCCGTCATTGGCGAGCCCCAGCAAGGTCAACTAAGATTGAAAATGACCGAGTGGTTCGCAAAACGCTGGTTCATCCCACGGCTTTCGAACTTTCTGTGCACCTACCCAGACATTGACGTCAAAATTGAAACCGGCTTGCCTCCGACAGATTTCAGAAACGGCGAATTGGACATCGTGATCCATTGGGAAGATGCCCCTGTCCCCGGCGCTGTCATTGAACCATTTTTTACTTCAGGCCGCACACCTGTTTGCACACCTCAATATCTTGCGTCTCATCCTTCCCTGAAACGACCACACGACCTGCAACATCACGTTCTTTTGCGGGATGAAACCTCGGATGGCTGGCAAGAATGGTTTGATCTGGCCGGTGCCCCACAGGCCTGCCCGTCAGGCGGCCCGGTTTTCGCCCACTGCGAATTATCAACCAATGCGGCCTTAAACAATGCAGGCATTGTGTTGTCTTACACCGCTTTGATTGATGACTTTTTAAAATCTGGCGCGTTGCGGCCAATATTTGATCTGCACACCCCGGTCCGCACCCTCTACTCACTCGCCTATGAGCAATGCCAATCTAACTCATCTCACATCATGATCTTCAGAGAGTGGCTTTTTGGGCAAGTCCTGCAAGATTCTAGCAATACCCTCGCGGCCTGAAAAACTGCAACGCCCTTTGTTTGGAGCATGGCAGATTTATGGCCCGAAGATTTTCATTCCTTTCTCGGCGGGGGTGTGCAACTCTATAGCCTCAATTGATTTGAGCGAATTTATTTGATGACTGGCAACGCATCTCACGGTGACAAGGCCACAATAGATCAGTGGTCGGATCTCAAGCGCGCGGCACGAAACGCAGAATGGAACGTGCCAGAGGGACGTCTTGGCGACATTGTCCGACAACTGCGCTGTCGCGGCGAAGCGGCCCGGCGCCGGGCTTCCTGGATTCTGGCCCTGCTTGTCTTTGTGATTTTTATTGGCTTGCTCTTCTATCTTGGCCTGCCCTTCTGGCAGCAGTTCGCAGACGGGCGTAAACAGACATTAACCCAGCATATTAGCGATATTGAAACCCGTCTGGGTGGTCTCGACCGAGATCGTGAAACCCTCAAAACCGACCTCTCGAACTTTCTACACGAACGCCCAGAACAGTTACGCGCGCCAGACGGAAATGGCCTTAACGATCCGCTCCAGGTTGGAGAGGCAATATATATCAGCAGCTTCGACTATGGTGGCGTATGGCGCGCAGCGCAAGACGGCGCATCCTTTGAAGAGCTAAAGGAGCCAAACGGAATGGGCCTTAATGCACCGGTTCAGATCGGAGAGGCGATATATATCACGGGCTTTGATCATGGTGGCGTATGGCGCGCTGCACAGGACGGCGAACCCTTTGAAGAACTAAGGGCACCAGACGGAAACGGCCTTAACGGTCCAGTCCAGATCGGAGAGGCGATATATATCACGGGGCAATTCAGCGGTGGTATATGGCGCGCAGCGCAAGACGGCGCATCCTTTGAAGAGCTAAAGGAGCCAAACGGAATGGGCCTTAATGCACCGGTTCAGATCGGAGAGGCGATATATATCACGGGCTTTGATCATGGTGGCGTATGGCGCGCTGCACAGGACGGCGAACCCTTTGAAGAACTAAAGGAGCCAGACGGAACCCACCTCTACCCACCGGTCCAGGCCGGAGAGGCGATATATATCGCAGGGCCATTCAGTAGTGGCGTATGGCGCTCAGCGCGAGACGGCGCACCCTTTGAAGAACTAAAGGGGGCACCGGACGTAAGCGGCTTTAACGCGCCGGTTCAGTTCGGAGAGGCGATATATATTACTGACTATGATGGTGGTGGCATATGGCGCGCAACGCAAGACGGTACATCCCTTGAAGAGCTGCTAGTCATAGATGGAGATAACGTCAACAATCCAGTCCAGA
Source organism: Roseovarius albus (assembly GCF_900172335.1). Lineage (GTDB taxonomy): Bacteria > Pseudomonadota > Alphaproteobacteria > Rhodobacterales > Rhodobacteraceae > Roseovarius > Roseovarius albus. The sequence goes on along the minus strand of NZ_FWFX01000006.1, from coordinate 173,680 downwards.
TCGGAGAGGCAATATATATTACGGGGCAATTCAATGGCGGCGTATGGCGCTTAGCGCATGACTCCACATCCTTTGACGAACTGCGAGCGCCCGACGGAAATGGTCTCAACAATCCCGTCCAGATCGGAGAAGCGATATATATCACGGAACAGTTTGGTAGTGCCGTATGGCGCTTAGCGCAAGAAAGCACATCCCCTGAAAAGCTGCTGGTCGCAGATGGAAACGGCTTTTACGATCCGGTCCAAATCGGAGAGGCGGTATATATCACGGGGCAACTCGGTGGCGTATGGCGCGCGAAGCAGGACGGTGCACCCTTTGTGGAGTTGTTGGTCCCAGACGGAGTCGAATTCAACGCGCCGGTCCAGGCCAAAGCGACAATATATTTCATGGGATCGAACCACGGTGGTGTGTGGAAGCTACCAAGTTCGTTGCCAGAGCGCGTTATGGCTCTCGAAAGCGATGCGAAAATGCGCGACTTTTTCGACACACTCCAATTAGATCTGAAAAATCGCGACACGATCAAACAAATGGACGCAGAGCTACGACGAATTGAGATTGAACGCGCGGGCCTCCACAAAGTCAGATCCAGCACCCAAGACCGGCGTGACCGTTTTGATGAGCTCCCGTGGGCCGTTCTGGCCAAAGCGGACTATGCGATGTCCTTCGATCAGTTTTTGGAAAAGTGCCGCGCGCCCAATGCGGATTCTGAAACTCTCACCAAAACCTGCCTTGAGACCTGGCAAAGTAACCAAGAAGCCACCGAAAGCGATTGGTGGGAAACCCTCAGCACGCAAGTCCCGCCCGGCATCTTGTTGCTGTTCTTGCTCGGAACCCTTGCCGCGCTTTATCGCTACAACATGCGCCTGGCCGGTTTCCATCATTCGCGGGCGGACATTCTGGAATTGCACAGCGCCGGGTTCGTCAAACCCCACAACATGGATGATCTGTCAAAACTCGCCGCCGCCCTCGCCGCGGACAATGTTTCCTTCGGGAAGATGCAGGTGGGATTTGGCACCGGATCCATCGGGATCGAGCGGGCGGGATCGCCGTCGAATTAGAAAAGCTTTCAACTTCGTTAACCAATGCGTCGGGTCAAAAAGGCTTTTGTACAAAACCCGCGTACAACCTGTACAACCTGTACGTAAATCAGGCTTCCAACTCCGCATCCCAATACAGGAAATCCAGCCAACTGTCGTGCAGGTGATTGGGGGGGAATTTCCGACCGGTATTGCGCAACTGCTCCGCAGCCGGTGCCCTGGGCGGCTTACGCAGTGACATGTGTGCCTGATGTAAGCTCTTGGAACCTTTACGTAAATTGCATGGGCTACAGGCCGCAACCACGTTTTCCCAACTGGTTACCCCACCTACAGCACGCGGAACCACGTGATCAAACGTCAGATCCCCTGTCGTCCCGCAATACTGGCACTGAAATTCGTCCCTCAAAAATAAATTAAAGCGCGTGAAGGCCACGCGCTTTTGAGGTTTTACATAGTCTTTCAAAACGATCACACTGGGAATGCGTATCTCAGTACTGGGACTTCGGACCGTTTCTTCATATTCCGCAACGATATCAACACGTTCCAGATAGGCTGCTTTGATCGCATCTTGCCAACACCACAGCGATAACGGGTAGTAGGACAAGGGTCGGTAATCCGCATTTAGCACCAGTGCCGGATGCTGCTTCAACGCCGCCGGTTCTCTGACAAACTCTGCTCTAAAATCCTCTGCCATACCTTTCAATCACTCCTGCCCGGTTGACCGTTATCGCGGTTCCAGAGCGGGACAACCCGCCCCTTGTTATCCTCCACTATATATCGTGGTTGCCATCTGACAACCCCCACATATTGCAGGATCAAAACCGGAATACCGCGATTCCATTACGGCAATGTGACAGTTATCCACAGCCTATGGTTAAACATAGAACGTTTAGATTCCGAAAACAGTCGCCTTCAGCAATCCAAGGTTTTGCCGAAAAGGTGAAACTTCTAACTGACCAAGGCCAACTTTCGCGGGTGATCTGGCAGCCCGTTTCAGCACTCCAGATGTCTGCCAAAGGGGTAAAAGCGCAGGCTGACTTTGTTTCGGAATCGAAGATTTGTTCGCGCGCGCGGCGTGCAAGAATTGCAATCCCTCATGCGCCAGTTTTCCCACCGTCTCAGGGCGCCCATCGACCAATGGAATACGACCTGCGGCCTCTAAATTCGGCACCGCACGCAACCAGTTTGCCACCCCCTGCGCATAGCCAAATTCCCGGGCAAGTGTGTCACACTGCGTACCAGTGGACCGCAACGCGACGGCAAGCAAATTTCCGGCGGCATCTTTCAGGTACGACTGAAAGTGCGCCGTATCCTCAAATGGTTCTTTATATATATCCCAACGCCTTGCTGCGATGAGTTGATCTAAAAGATTGACCCCTTCAGCATCGATCACTTCTGCCAAAGGTGTTGTCACCTCATGACGCCGCACCGGCCCGCCTGCGCGGATTTCCTCCAACGCATCGCGCCACCATTGAAGGCGCATTTCGGCAATCATCGGCTCTTCGGTCAGCCATGGCGCGCGGGCCACTTCGACGTTGAATGCGTATAGCGGAAACAGCTTGTCGCGCAGTGCGACCGGTGCCGCCATTGTGGCCCTAAAACGATCGGGGTCGCCCTTTTCCACAATGGCGGCACAGGCCGCAATATCTTCACGCATCACGCAAGAGCTTCCAGTTTATGGCATCCAGCAGCGCCTCGAAAGACGCATCAACGATGTTTGGACTGACGCCCACGGTCGACCAACGCCGTCCCTTGCCATCTTCGCTATCGATGATGACGCGAGTCACCGCCTCAGTTCCGCCCTGAGTGATGCGCACTTTGAAATCGACCAGACGCATATCATCAATGGCATCCTGAAAGGGTCCCAGATCCTTTGCCAAGGCTTTCGCCAATGCATTCACCGGGCCACGGTCAGACCCATGGCCATCCATGGATTCGCTGACAGAAAGCTTCTTTTCACCGTCGACCTTAACGACAACAACGGCCTCAGATAACGAAGCCATTTTGTCATACTTGTTTTTGCGCCGCTCCACCGTCACCTTGTAGCGCTTGACCTCGAAAAACTCGGGCAACAACCCCAGTTCGCGCCGCGCCAGAAGTTCAAAACTCGCTTGAGCGCTGTCATAGGTATAACCGTGGTCTTCGCGATCTTTGATCTCGGCGAGAATACGAGATAAGGCCGGATCATCCCGTTGCACATCTAGACCGGCCTCGGCCAGTCGACGGCGCAGGTTGGATAGCCCCGCCTGATTTGACATCGGAATAATGCGTGTATTTCCAATAGCTTCCGGCGGTATATGTTCGTAAGTGGTAGGGTCCTTGAGGATCGCAGAGGCGTGCAGCCCGGCCTTATGCGCAAAGGCGGACGCCCCGACGTAAGCCGCCTGCTTGGTCGGCACGCGGTTGAGGATTTCATCCAGTTGTCGGCTGGCCATAGTCAGGGATTTCAACGCTTCAGCGCAGATCCCCGTTTCAAGCGTGCTGGCATAGGGCTCTTTCAACAGCAATGTGGGGATAATCGCGATCAGGTTGGCATTGCCACAACGCTCGCCCAACCCGTTCAACGTCCCCTGCACCTGCCGCGCACCGGCATCAACAGCGGCCAGACTGCCAGCCACCGCATTTTCGGTGTCATTATGGGTATGAATACCCAGTTGATCCCCCGGAATACCAGCGGCGACCACCTCTGCGGTGATGCGGTAGACATCATAGGGCAAGGTGCCGCCATTGGTATCGCACAACACCACCCAACGTGCACCAGCGTCGAGCGCAGCTTTCAGGCAGCTCAACGCATATTCGGGGTTGGATTTGAAACCATCAAAGAAATGCTCGGCATCAAACAGCGCCTCGCGGCCATTCTTCACAATATGTGAGATGGATTTGGCGATGTTGTCGCGGTTTTCGTCAAGCGTGATACCGAGGGCCGTAGTGACATGGAACTCATGGGTTTTGCCTACGAGGCAAACCGCACCTGTGCCCGCATTCATCACCGCTGCCAAAACATCATCGTTTTCCGCGCTCATACCTGCGCGTTTGGTCATACCAAAGGCGGTCATTGTGGCGCGAGTCTTGGGGGCTGCGTCAAAAAACGCGCTGTCGGTCGGGTTGGCACCGGGCCAGCCGCCTTCGATATAGTCGATGCCCAGTTCATCAAGCGTCTGTGCGATGGTCTGTTTTTCAACAGTCGAGAATTGCACGCCCTGCGTTTGCTGCCCATCGCGGAGGGTGGTGTCATAGAGATAGAGGCGTTCTTTGGTCACAGGGGACACCCCGTTTTGCAAAAGGCAAACCAAAGGTTTGACGTGCGGGCGCTTTGCTTCCGCCCGCGGTCGGATGCTGTGCTCAATTGCGATGGCGCATTCATTTCAAAGCCTCCAGTTTGGAAGCATCAAAATCGATGCCGGGCACCAACTTCACACTCTCTTTAGTCATTTGAACCTCGAGACCTGCTCCGATCAAAGACGATTTCATCTGATCCACAGCGGAGAAATCTTTTGTCGCTTTTGCCGTTTCGCGAAGGTTAAACAACTCGGTTTCTAAATGCGACAAGTCCTGTTGGCCCAAATTTACCCATTCCGGCAACCCCTGCTCGTAAAAACCCAGCATATCCATGTTCTTACGCAGTTGATTTGCATCATCCGCATTTGCGAGACGATGGCATGCGGTTATCGCGCGAGGCGTGTTCAAGTCATCAGCTAGCGCACTGATCAACTCTGGATCGGCTTCTTTTTCTTCAGGTGCCACTCCGGCATCTTCCGAGATCGCATACCACTTGCGCAGCGTCTTCTCTGCCTCTCGCGCCTTCTCTGCTGTCCAGTCCATCGGCTTGCGGTAATGCGTCGACAGAAATACAAAGCGGATCACTTCGCCGGGTATTCCCTGATCCAACAAATCGCGGACGGTAAAGAAGTTACCCAGCGATTTGGACATCTTCTTGCCTTCGACTTGCAGCATCTCATTGTGCATCCAGACGCGGGCAAAATCTGACCCCGGATTGGCGCAGCAGCTTTGCGCGATCTCATTTTCGTGGTGCGGGAATTGCAGGTCGTTGCCGCCGCCGTGGATATCAAAGCTTTTGCCCAACAGGTCATCCGCCATGGCCGAGCATTCGATGTGCCAACCCGGACGGCCCCAGCTCCACGGGCTTTCCCAGCCTGGCTGGGTTTCGTCTGAGGGTTTCCACAGAACAAAATCCATCGGGTTTTTCTTATAGGGCGCAACCTCAACTCGGGCCCCCGCGATCATATCATCGACTGAGCGGCCCGACAGCGCGCCATAGGCTTTGTAGCTGTCCACGGCAAAGAGCACATGACCTTCAGCAGCATACGCGTGCCCCTTTTCGATCAGCCCCGCAATCATTGTCACCATCTGTGGGATATAATCGGTGGCGCGTGGCATCAGGTTGGGCTCCATCGCGCCAAGCGATCCCATATCATCCAAAAACCACTGAATGGTCTCGTTGGTAATGTCACTGATCTTACGACCGGTTTCAGCGGCGCGAACGTTGATCTTGTCTTCTACATCCGTGAAGTTGCGCGCATAGGTCACTTTGTCTGCCCCATACACATGGCGCAGCAGGCGATAGAGCACGTCAAACACCACGACAGGGCGGGCATTGCCCAGATGCGCACGGTCATAGACTGTTGGCCCGCAGACATACATGCGCACGTTGTCACGATCGATGGGTTCAAACACCTCTTTCCGGCGTGTCTTGTTATTGTGCAGCTTGATCTCGGTCATAAGTCCCTCGTGGCGCGCAGTGTTCCCGCAGCGGGCTTATCAACTTACCTTCAAGGATGGAATAGAAGACGACCCGCAGAGTGCTCTCAGCAGGTAATAATGCAGCAGATAATGATGGTTGCAGTCTTCATAGGGGCGACCATAGGGGGCCGCCCCACTGTGGTCAAGCAGCTTGGTTGTAACTCACCACTTCGAATTCGATACCGTCCGGGCCATCAAAGTAGAACCTCAGCCCAGGTTCATAATCGCCGTGGCTGTGCGGGGTATATCCAGCGGCTTCAACCTTGCGCTCGACAACCTTAATATCATCCACCACAACGCCGACGTGATTCAGGCCCGCAATCTGTTCGTAAGTATTGCCCATTGGGGTTAGGGGCTTACCCGGTTTGTAAAGCGCCAGATAACTATCCTCATCTCCAACATGAACGGTGTAACCGTTGTCTTTGGCCGTCCCTTCCCAGCGGACATGCCAGTCAAACAGATCGCATAAGATTGCCGCGATTTCCTGCGGGGCTGTGACTGTGACATTCAGATGCTCGAGTTTCATCCCAATTCCTTTCAATTTGATTCCTCTTGAGTTTCATTGTAATTTCTCAAGTATACCTTAAATCAATATGGATAATTTTCATGCCAACCAACAGGTTAGCCAATCGCGGGTTAAGCATCGGCTTTGTATCCGAGCGCACGGGCCTGCCCACGTCCGCCATTCGCTATTACGAAGATGAAGGATTGGTCACCCCAGACCGCAATGTCTCTGGCCACCGCCGCTACGCCCGGGCGGATATCAGGCGGCTGTCCTTTGTAATGATTTCACAGGGCCTTGGCTTCTCTATCGCCGAGATCCGAGCGGCGCTTGCCACCCTGCCCGATCACCGCACTCCGAATAAAGGGGATTGGAACCGAATCTCTAAAAAATTCGGCTGCATTCTGGATGAAAGGATCGAACAGATGCAGTCCCTGCGCGCGCGCCTAGATGGTTGCATTGGTTGCGGTTGCTTGTCGCTTCAAAGCTGCGCTTTGTATAATCCACGCGACCGTGCCGCAAAGCGTGGCAAGGGTCCGCGCTATCTGATGGGCGATCCTGTCGAGCTCGATTAGGCGCGAGAAACCGCGCAATTTAATCAGTCATGGCAAGTTGAAATGAAAATAAATATCACTTTTTCATTGCCTGTTTGCGACAAACGTCGTTATTTGAATAGATCGGTTGTGCTAGATGGTGCATTCCCTCTCATCACGTAGGGAGAAACTGACAATGAAACCAAAATGCAAGATTGCATTGGTGATCTATACGATCGGCGCGACCCGTGGGCGTGCTGCGCGTGGAAGACCGTCTTTGGTTTGAGCCAATAAGTATCAAATCAAAATTACTCTTTTCTAGGATACCAAATCATGAATGCATCTTCTTCCCGCCGCTCTGGCGGTCGCTCCGCCCGTCGTGCTAGCCGTGCGGCACCTCTTTCAGATGAAATGCGCCCTATTCGCCCCGGTTTGGAAGGTGGTCGATACAAAGCGCTCACTCAGGACCAAATCGAAAAAATTCACAATGCTGCACTTGAAGCTCTGGAAACCATCGGTCTTGCCGATGCCCCAGAAAGTGGTGTCAAATATCTGACTGATGCTGGCGCAATCTTGGGAGACGATGGGCGTATTCGCTTTCCTCGCGCTGTTGTCGAAGATGCGATCGCGAAATCAAACAAGCAGATCACTCTGTATAGCCGGGATGGCAAAAATGATCTGGACCTCTCTGGTACGCGTGTTCACTATGGGACAGCCGGTGCTGCCGTGAGCATGGTTGATATCGAAGGCAAAGAATACCACCACAGCACTTTACAAGACCTGCACGACGCCTGCAGAATCTCTGATGTTCTAGACAACATTCATTTCGTTCAGCGCCCAGTGGTGTGCCGAGATATCGAAGATAACCTAGAAATGGACCTCAACACGATCTACGGAAGCGTGTCAGGCACTACTAAGCACATCGGCACATCGTTCACCGATCCCAGCTACGTCAAAAGTGCGCTGGAAATGTTGCACATGATCGCTGGTGGTGAAGATAAGTGGCGCGAACGTCCCTTTGTCGCGAACTCGAATTGCTTCGTTGTTCCGCCGATGAAGTTCGCAACTGAATCCTGCGAAGTGATGGAAGAGTGCATTCGTGGCGGAATGCCGGTGCTCTTGCTATCGGCGGGTATGGCTGGTGCTACAACACCATCCACGATCGCTGGTGCTGTTGTTCAGGCGACGGCGGAGGTGCTGGGCGGTCTGGTCTATGTCAATGCTGTTTCGCCGGGCCACCCTGCGATCTTTGGAACTTGGCCCTTTGGTCTTGACCTGCGCACCGGTGCCATGACCGGGGCATCGGCCGAACAAGCCTTGCTTAGCTCCGCTTGCGCACAAATGCATCAATTCTACGGCCTGCCCGGCGGCGCTGTTGGTGGTATCTCTGATGCCAAGCTGCCGGACATGCAAGCCGGATACGAGATGATGTGTTCGAACGTTATGGCGGGTCTGTCAGGTCTGAACATGGTGTATGAGGCTGCTGGCATGCATGCGTCTTTGCTTGGCTTCTGCCATGAATCCCTCATCCTTGGTGATGATCTGATTGGCCATGCCATGCGCTGCATCCGTGGTATCGAAGTGAACGACGAAACCTTGGCATTGGATCAAATCCGTGAAGTCTGCATCGGTGGACCCGGCCACTATCTGGGCACAGACCAGACCCTTGCCCGCATGCAGGTGGACTATGTGTACCCCACACTTGGTGACCGAACATCCCCCAAGGAGTGGGCGGAGATAGGCAAGCCAGACCTGATTGAGAAGGCAATCGCGCGCAAAGAAGAAATTCTTGCCACCCGTTCAGCGGCACGGTTTGATCCAATGCTGGATGCACAAATTCGCGAAAAATTCAACATTTACCTTCCCGCGTAAACACCTGTTAATAAATGGATTCGGCGCCCATTGTGGCGCCGTTTCTATTTAGCCTTGTTTCAAATCCTGGCCAAGATACCTTTGTGATTCCCGGCCGGAATCGCACCGTAAACCTGTCTGCGAATTTCTGGCAAACGCGTAGACACGTACGTATCTGATACTTCCGGTGGCGCATGTCGGATCAACACAGACGCTGTTAGAAGTCTCGCCAGATCTTCCACAAACCACCGGGCCTCGACCTCCTCTGGCACGATATCAAACCGCTCCTGATGCCTTGTCAGTGCTATGTCAAAAGTACGGTTCACACCTGTTGCTTTCAACAACTCAGATTTTAGCATTTCACCCGCCAATGGCGTACGCTGCAAGGTTCGCAGAATGTCCAGACAGATGACGTTCCCCGATCCTTCCCAGATCGAGTTTAATGGCGCTTCGCGATACAAAAGCGGCAATCCGGACTCCTCGACATATCCAATGCCACCCAACACCTCCATCACTTCATACACCACCGTGGGGCAGATCTTGTTGTTCAGGAATTTTGCCAAGGCCACGGCGATCCGGGACAAGGCATGCTCCTCCTTGGACACTCCATCAAAAGTTCTGGCCACGTAGAGCCCGAGCGCCAGTGCCCCTTCCCATTCAAGCGTCAAATCGGCCAAAACAGCCTGCAACAGAGGCTGATCAATCAACTGTTTCTGAAAGACACTCCGATGTGATGCCCAATGTTTCGCCTGAACCAGCGCTGCCCGCATCAAACCTGCAGGTGCCAACGCCGTGTCCAGTCGGGTATGATGCACCATCTCAATGATTGTGCGAATGCCTTCCCCTTCATCGCCAAGCCGATAGGCCAAGGCATTTGAATATTCAATCTCAGCCGAGGCATTTGACCGATTGCCAAGCTTATCCTTAAGTCGCTGTAGTTGAATCGAATTGCGTTCCTCGTCCAACCAACGCGGCACCAAAAAGCATGTCAGCCCCTCCGGTGCCTGCGCCAGTGTCAGGAACCCATCAGACATCGGCGCAGAACAAAACCACTTATGCCCACGCAAACGATAAGCCTCTCCGTCTCGCACCGCTTGCGTTGTACATTGGCGCACGTCAGAGCCGCCCTGCTTTTCAGTCATCGCCATGCCCAAAGTGGCTGCGTGCTTACCACCTACATGTTTGATGGAGCGATCATAGGCCCATGATGAGAGTTTTGGTGCCCATTGATCATAGAGCCGCTGGTCCGCGCGCAGGGCTGGGATTGCGGCGTAAGTCATCGTCATCGGACAGCAACTGCCCGGCTCGACCTGACTGTGCAGATAAACCATCGCCGCATGAGTGGCATGGCCACTCGCACGCCCTTCCCAGGCGATACCTGAATACCCGCCTTCCAACCCCAGCTTCATCATCTGATGATAGGCCGGATGATATTTAACCTCATCCAACCGCCGCCCCGCCGCGTCGAACAGCACCAGTTCCGGTGTGTGCTGGTTGGCTGCCCGTCCAACCTCGCGGATCTCCGCGGTACCCAGTGATTTGCCGTGTTTTGACAAATGCACCTGATCTGCCTCTGCCATCGCTGCATAACATTGCAACGCTGGATCAGACGTCCAGAGGCCTATATCCCCAAGCTCAGGCGGCTGATTTCCTACCTCATGAGTTCCCAGTTCCGATCGTGGCGGCAGCTGTGACATGAAAGACTCTCCTATTAACAAAGATTAGCCCGCAATGCGTTTTTCGGCAAAAGGGGGATTCACATCGCGAATCACCTGTGTCATTGTGGACGAACACCGCACGCAGAGGCGGGTTTTGAGGCAGAAACATAATGGCACTCTACAAGCGGCCCGCCTTTGGCGTACTGACATTCTTTCTGATTGCTTTTGGGCTCGGCGCCTACTTCACCTTTGCCGCCGTGCAAGGCGATTATGGCGTGTTTCGCCGTGCGGAAATTGATGCGGAACGCCGTGCCTTGCAGGCACAACTTGATCAGCTCGATACTGAGATTGCCACAATGGAAAATCTGACCAAACGCCTGTCCGATTCCTATCTGGATTTGGACCTTCTGGATCAACAGGCCCGTGATGTGCTTGGCCTGCTACGCGCGGACGAGATCGTCATTCGCTGACCCCTCTCTTCAATTTAACGACACTGACCTGCCGCGGCGGCATTTCCCCCTCGCAACTACAGGCAAAATGTTATATTAAGTAGTTTAAGGCTAAACTATTTATCAAAATTGGGAGACCCGAACGCATGGCCACCCGGAAATCATCCAAAAAATCAAATACTTCCGCAGAGGAGCTGACACAGTTCTATCGCGATATGCTCTTGATCCGTCGATTCGAAGAAAAGGCAGGCCAACTCTATGGAATGGGCCTGATCGGCGGCTTTTGTCACCTGTACATCGGACAAGAGGCCGTTGTAGTCGGCTTGGAGGCTTCGACCAAAGAGGGCGACAAACGCATTACAACCTATCGCGACCACGGCCATATGCTGGCCTGTGGCATGGACGCTAACGGCGTCATGGCCGAACTGACGGGCCGCGAAGGTGGCTATTCGCGCGGCAAAGGTGGCTCGATGCACATGTTCAGCCGAGAAAAGCATTTCTACGGCGGCCACGGCATCGTTGGCGCCAACGTACCTTTGGGTGCGGGTCTGGCCTTCTCAGACAAATACAAAGGCAATGACAACGTCACCTTCACCTATTTTGGGGATGGTGCTGCCAACCAAGGTCAGGTTTACGAGACCTTTAATATGGCCGCCCTATGGGAACTGCCGGTGATTTTCGTGATTGAAAACAACCAATACGCCATGGGCACCTCGCAGAAACGCTCCACCTCTTCCCCCGACATTTATACTCGCGGTCAAGCTTTTGGCATTCCTGGCGAGGCAGTGGATGGCATGGATGTTCTGGCCGTCAAAGAAGCCGGCGAAAAGGCTGTAGCCCACTGCCGCGCAGGCAAAGGTCCTTATATTCTTGAAATCAAGACCTACCGCTACCGCGGTCACTCGATGTCTGACCCCGCCAAATACCGGACGCGTGAAGAGGTTCAGAAAGTGCGTGAAGAAAAAGACGCGATCGAACATGTTCGCGATCTGTTGCTAGATGGCAAACACGCGACCGAGGATGACCTCAAGGCGATCGACAAAGAGATCAAGACCATCGTCAACGCCTCGGCAGACTTTGCCAAGATCAGCCCGGAACCGGCTCCAGAAGAGCTTTGGACAGACATCTACGCCTGAACCGGCCGACAGAGATTGCAGGAGAACAAGAAATGGCAACCGAAATTTTGATGCCCGCCCTGTCGCCCACCATGGAAGAGGGCACATTGGCCAAATGGCTGGTCAAAGAAGGCGACGAAGTGAAAAGCGGCGATATTCTCGCCGAAATTGAAACTGACAAGGCCACGATGGAATTCGAGGCCGTGGATGAAGGCACGATTGGCAAGATCCTCATCGCCGAGGGCTCTGAAGGAGTGAAAGTCAACACTGCGATCGCTGTACTGCTGGAAGAAGGCGAAAGCGCCGACGACATCGCCAGTGCTCCGGCGGCAGCACCCGCAGCAGATGCACCGGCACCCGCTGCAGCAGCCCCAGCAACAGCCTCTGCCGCACCTGCGGCCCCTGCCCCGGACACCAGCCCCGACTGGCCTGAAGGCACTGAAATGCAGAACATGACCGTGCGCGAAGCGCTCAACGCCGCCATGGCCGAGGAAATGCGCAGCGACGACAGTGTCTTTGTCATGGGCGAAGAAGTCGCCGAATACCAAGGCGCATACAAAATCACCCAAGGCCTGCTTGATGAATTTGGCGCAAAACGCGTAATCGATACGCCGATCACCGAACACGGCTTTGCCGGGATCGGCGTTGGCGCCGCTTGGGGTGGGTTGAAACCCATCGTCGAATTCATGACCTGGAACTTCGCCATGCAAGCGATTGACCAGATCATCAACTCAGCCGGTAAAACCAACTACATGTCCGGTGGGCAGTTGGGATGTTCCATCGTGTTCCGCGGCCCCAACGGTGCCGCCGCGCGCGTGGGCGCACAACACAGCCAAGACTATGCCGCATGGTACGCGCAGGTGCCGGGCCTCAAGGTTGTTCAACCCTATTCAGCGGCTGACGCTAAGGGCCTGCTGAAATCGGCCATTCGCGACCCCAACCCGGTGGTGTTTCTGGAAAACGAAATCCTCTATGGTCGCAGTTTTGAAGTGCCCAAGATCGACGATTTCACTATCCCTCTGGGCAAGGCCCGCGTTGCACGCGCCGGCACTGACGTCACAATCGTGACCTTCGGCATTGGCATGACATACGCACTCGACGCCGCCGAGAAATTGGCCGAAGACGGCATCAGCGCCGAAGTCATCGATCTACGCACATTGCGCCCAATAGACTATGACACTGTGATTGCCTCGGTGATGAAAACCAACCGCTGCGTCACTGTTGAAGAAGGCTGGCCTGTCGCCTCCATCGGCAATCATTTGAGCGCCACAATCATGGAACGCGCGTTTGATTATCTCGACGCCCCGGTGATCAACTGTACCGGCAAGGATGTTCCGATGCCCTATGCAGCCAACCTTGAAAAAATGGCGCTCACATCCACGGTCGAAGTTATCGATGCCGTCAAACAAGTCACCTACCGGTAAGGAGAAAGAGCGATGCCCACAGAAATTCTGATGCCCGCCCTGTCCCCCACCATGGAAGAGGGCACATTGGCCAAATGGCTGGTTAACGAGGGTGATACTGTCAGCTCTGGCGATTTGCTGGCCGAAATTGAAACAGACAAGGCCACGATGGAATTCGAAGCCGTTGATGAAGGCACAATCGGCAAAATCCTGGTCGCGGAAGGCTCCGAAGGCGTGAAGGTCAACACCGTCATCGCTGTTCTGCTGGAAGACGGCGAAAGCGCTGATGATATCAGTGCAACACCTGCAGCCGCACCCGAGGCCGCCCCCCCTGCGCCGGTCGCCGCCGACGGCGCACGCATCTTCGCCTCGCCTCTGGCGCGTCGGATCGCGGCGCATAAGGGCCTGGACCTCAACCAGCTATCAGGCTCTGGCCCGCATGGGCGCATCGTCAAAGCTGACGTTGAAGCAGCACAACCGGGCGCAGCGCCCACTGCTGCACCAGCGGCTTCAGCCCCGGCTACACCTTCAGCGGCTCCGGCCGCGGCTGCAGTTTCCGCTGGCCCATCGACGTCTCAGGTCGTCGCCATGTACGAGGGTCGCGAATACGAAGAGGTTTCTCTCGACGGCATGCGCAAAACCATTGCCGCACGCTTGACCGAGGCCAAACAGTCGATCCCGCATTTCTATCTGCGGCGCGACATCAAACTGGACGCCCTGCTCAAGTTCCGCAGCCAGCTCAACAAGCAACTCGAAGGTCGCGGTGTCAAACTCAGCGTTAATGACTTCATCATCAAAGCTTCAGCACTGGCGCTGCAATCCGTGCCCAACGCCAATGCGGTATGGGCCGGTGATCGCATGCTTAAGCTGAAACCTTCTGATGTCGCCGTTGCAGTTGCCATCGAGGGTGGGTTGTTCACGCCCGTGTTGAAAGATGCCGAGATGAAATCGCTCTCGGCTCTCTCAGCCGAGATGAAAGATCTCGCGGCGCGCGCTCGTGATCGCAAACTTGCGCCACACGAGTATCAAGGCGGCAGCTTTGCCATCTCCAACCTCGGCATGTTTGGTATCGACAACTTTGATGCGGTCATCAACCCACCACACGGGGCAATCCTCGCCGTGGGTGCAGGCAAGAAGCAGCCCGTCGTTGGTGATGATGGTGAATTGACCGTAGCGACCGTGATGTCTTGCACGCTCTCCGTGGATCACCGTGTGATCGACGGCGCCTTGGGCGCGGAACTGCTGCAAGCCATCGTCGACAACCTCGAAAACCCGATGGTCATGCTGGCCTAAACGCTACAACAGGATCAAAGGAAAGGCCGCTGTCAGTCAGCGGCCTTTTTGTATGTCTTGAATTTTTTCCCGATTTCTTAACGCAAAATTACGCTACGCCTCACGCCGCATTGCGCCTTTTTAACTATCCTTAGATCAAAAATTTATCTCCGGCCGTCGCATTTTAGCACTGAATTAAATTAAATTTAGGTAATCACATGCCCTCAATCTCATTTGAAACCATCGATACTGTCGTCTTGTGCCGCGCAGTCGGCCTGCTGGGTTTTTCGATTTATGTTATTGGCTTTTTCAGCCTTTGCTCGGGGCGGCTCAATAGCAGTACCCCCGCCTATTCCATGCTTGTTTTTATTGCCTCAAGTTGTGTGATGATCTCGCTCCTAGTCGAATTCAATCTGAGTGCCGCCCTCATTCAACTATTTTACATTGTTATGTCTCTTGGAGGTATTTTCGTTCGCCTTTCAGGCAGGAAGAAATCGCCGAAGCGTCCCGAAAACCCAGTAATTCAAAGCCGAAAAACTGAACATTTTGATCGAGCGGCCTGAAACACACGAATCGCCACCCTGCTTCAGGGCGGCGTTCAAGTCTCCACATCTCATAAATCTGATGCTCAGCGTACACCCAACAACTGATCCATCTCAATCGACGGCTGATCGCATCCCGCCTCGCCAACGATTTTGGCAGGTACACCTGCAACAGTTTTGCAGGGCGGCACTTCTTGCAGCACGACCGACCCCGCCGCGATACGCGAGCAGTTGCCCACCTTTATATTGCCCAGCACCTTGGCCCCGGCCCCAATCAGAACACCGCTGCCAATTTTGGGGTGGCGATCTTCTTCTTCCTTACCGGTCCCGCCCAGTGTGACCGAATGCAGCATCGATACGTTATCGCCAACCACAGCCGTTTCACCGATCACAATCGAGTGTGCATGGTCGATCATGATGCCCTTGCCAATTTTGGCCCCGGGATGAATATCCACACCGAACACCTCGGACGAGCGCATCTGGAAGAAACGCGCCATATCCTGACGGTCATTGTGCCACAGCCAATGCGCCACACGGTAGGCCTGCACCGCCTGAAAACCTTTGAAGTACAGCATCGGCAGAATATAACGATCACACGCCGGGTCGCGATCGTTCACCGCCACGATATCCGCGCGCGCCTCCTGCGAAATCTCAGGGTCCGCGACATGCGCCCAATCACAGATTTCACGCAAAATCTGCTCAGGCATCTCCGGCGAGGCCAATTTCAATGAAATTCGATAAGCCAGCGCCGATTCGATGGTATTGTGGTGCAGAATACTGGAATGCACCAAACCACCCAGCAGCGGCTCGTCAGCAATTGCGGTCTCAGCTTCCTTGGTGATCCGGGTCCAGACCGGATCCACTTCTGAAACATGTGCGCGTGTTTTCACCATTTGCAAGCTCCTTTGGCTCGTGCTTGACTATAACACATAGGGAGCAATGGCAAAATGCAAAGTGGTGATGGGAGATATAAGCAAAATGCATGAATCGGACCTGTCAGAATTCCGCATTTTGATTACAGAACGTCTTGCCGCGCTGGACGCCGAGGATGACCTCGGCGCCGAGGGTCAACAAACGGTTGAACTTGATCAGCAAGCGGTCGGGCGCCTCAGTCGCATGGACGCTTTGCAAAATCAGGCCATGGCGAATGCCAACCACACCCGCCGGCAATCAGAACGCACCCGCCTAAATGCCGCCCTCACCCGCATGGATGAGGATGAGTACGGCTACTGCGACAGCTGTGGTGAAGACATCAACCCAAATCGCCTGCGTCTGGACCCTGCTGCTTTGAAATGTATCGATTGCGCCAAGGGTTAGTCACGCATCAAACACGTATCTGGCAAATACCCCTGCACCATACAGGGCCGAGACCTGTGCCACTTGCAATTCATCCCCTTCGTCAAAGGCATCCGCTATCTGATCAACCGTTGAATAAAGCCATTCAGGTTCATTGGCCATTTCTTCGCGCAATATTTCCCCGGCCCGTACAACACGCACAATATACAGCTCTCGCTCTTCACCCAGTGGAATCTCGGGCGTGTCCCAACGGTCCGCGCCTATCCTGCTGCGCCGCACCCAGCTAAATAGGCGATCCTGTCCTGCAGCACCCTTTAGCTGTAGGTGGACCGGTCGGTAGGGCCGCAATCCGATACCGTCAAACGCCAGCTCGATCTGCTGGTAAGACTCGTCATCAAACGGCCGCCCTGCCGGACCGATCCGATAGAACCGAGACAACCTGCGTTTGGCCTCGGGCAAGTTGATCTGCTGCGGACTGCCATCGAGGCGGACAACAAAAGACCCCTCGGGCCAAGAGTAGCCCTCCGGCCTTTCAGTACCTAATTGCCCGCGCAAGCGCATGCTCAACATGTAGGTTTCAGGCCCAGTCAGACCCGCTGTTTGAAATTGAAACAGCTCCCAGTGATCCGGCTGCCCATCCCCGATCGCGCACAGGTTGGCCCCATTGAGCACCCCTGCCTCACTGACACTTTCTAACTCCCCGTAAAGCATCTTCACCATCAGCCCCGCACCACGATCCATCACGCCAGATGGGGCCCACTCCAAAACGGATTCTGTCACACCAATCGGTGAACGCGCGTTTGCAACGGTATTCAAACGATAGTCCGCGTCAAAGTCAGATGAATAAAGCGAAGCCGCGCCGGGCCAAGGATCCGCCGCAACTGCTAGGTAAGGCGCATGCGGCACCTCCTCTCCGGATAGCAGCGGCAAATCCATGAAAAACGGGGATATGGGCGATGGTGGCACATACGAGCCCACATTCGCCACTTCCTCCACAAACTCCACGGGGCGATAGCTTTCGGGGTCTATCCGTACCCCATCCAATTGCTGTATGCCGCCGCGTTCTTCAACGCGGTCAATCCGATACAGCCCCTGACCACCATCTTCTGGCAGGGCCACGACATCTCCGGCCCCCACCCCCAGATCGGAAGGCGGCAGGCTGAATTGCACTGTATCCGTGTTTAGCTGCGCCTCAGATAACCAACGCTCAACCGTTTGCCGCCCTTCCGCCCGCGTCATCGACAGTGGAAACTCCGATGCCGATACAACAGGATTGGGATCATCCGACAGAATGGCTTCTTCCGCGACCACCTCAAAATCACCGTCGGCCTCGATAAACCGCAGTCGCACTCGGCCTGACAGTTCCGCGGCGCTGCCCCGGGTATATTCTAGGGGGCCCTTTTCCTTTGGATCCCGGACAACCGTTTCCGGGTCAATCATATGATCCGCTACACCATCGCGCATGCGAAATTGAAGTGTTCCATCCCGCTCAATCGCGTCAAACCCATAGCGCAGCATCAAGGGCTGCAGTGCTGCCCGCGCCTCGCCCACGTCGTCCACCTGATACCCGCGCACCATGCCATGAAGCTTGGAAGTATCGACATGGGCCGCCCCCGCCTCCTCAGCGATCTCATCCACAACCGAGGCCAACCGACGCGAGGCCGCCCGACCTGAGATCCAATGCCCCCGACCATAGTTTCCCCCATCACTCCATAGCTTGCGATTATTTGGAAAAAACGGATAGGGCCGCGTATCATAGGCCCAAACATAGGCGTGATCCATATCCACCATCGGCCCTTCGTACAGATCAGAAACCGGGTTGTGCTCAGCGCGTCCCCAATAGCCGTTTATCGCCCGCAGGTACTGCATCTGTATCGTTTCATCCCGCCGTCCATCAGAAAAGTAAGGCAAGCGCGATTCCGAAGACTTCTGATCCAGAAACTTGTTTGGCTGATTGGTGCCTTTATCCACCGCAGCACAGCCATATTCGGTAAATCGTATTGGTTTCGAGCCCGGCACCCAATCCGTGGGCAGCTCAGAGCGCACGCCTCCTACTCGCTCATGGTGCACATTCTCCCAAAATCCGCGCATATCCTTATAGCGCCAAATCCACGGCTCATTATGCTCTGCGTCTGTGATCGGCGTCCTGATCTGCGCCGCGCGCGCCTCATCCGAGGCATAATACCAATCATACCCTTCGCCACCTTCAACATTGGATTGCAAATACCCAAGATCATACGCCGTTTCCCAATGGACATCCGCGTGATCCTGACCATCCCGCCAATCTGACAGCGGCATGTAATTGTCGATCCCAATGAAATCGATGTTCTCATCAGCCCACAGTGGATCGAGGTTAAAAAACCGATCCCCGGAGCCATCCTGCGGTTGATAGCCGAAATACTCCGACCAATCCGCCGCATAGCTGATCTTGGTTTCCGGCCCCAGCAATATGCGCACCTCTGCCGCCAGATCCCGCAATTCCTGCACCGCTGGAAAGCTATTTCCGGTGCCCCGAATTTGCGTCAACCCGCGCATCTCGGACCCGATACAAAAACTCTCCACTCCGCCAGCGGCCTTGCACAGGGCCGCCTGATGCAAAATGAACCGCCGGAACCCCCATTCATTCGGGCCACTGTAGATGACCGGGCTCAATTTCGCGTTCCAGTTCAGATTGATCAGACTGGACAGGCCGCTGCTGCCCACTGTCGCCGTGCCATTGGTCGAAAAATGACTGGCCCGCGCAGTTCCAAAAAACGCAGCCACTTCGGCATCTGCCCCACTCGTCCCATCTGGGCTCCCGGCCCGCCCTGAGGCTTCACTCAATGTGATGCGCCCTCGCCACGGCAACGCAGGCTGCGTGTCTGCATCGCTATAGGGGTCAGACAGCGTATTGCCGTCCTTCTGATCCATCAAAATAAACGGGTAATACATCACCTCTTTGTTCTTTAGCTTCAGTTTTTTGATCGCTTGGATCACAGCCCTGTCAGAAGGTGTCCCTCCATAAAGGGGCTTGTTATCCGATCCTCGAACCACCCGCTGTGCATTACTTCGTAAAACACCAGACACATGCCAGGGCATATTCGCCCCATCAAAGGTATTTTGCTCCACTTTCGGTCGGATGTCACAACGGTCACAACGCAGATCGTCCCCAAACCAACTCACCACTATCGAAACAGCCTTGCAGGCCGGCAACTCACCCTCCAGCGCGGCAATGGCAGTGTTCATGTCACTTCTGCCAGATCGTGAATTCGCATTCACCACCTTGCCTGACCCCGGCCCGTGCCGGAGTGTAATCTGTGCCGTTGCCAGAGAATACTCCCCCGTGCCCGGCAGTAGCGCCACGCCCCTCACCGCCTGCGGTGGGTCCAGCTCGGCCCCCGGCTGCCCCTCTTGCGGCGGCCGTATCACCTCAAATGAAAACTGCGGCACACGGTTCCCAAACTGATCCAATTGCAGGTTTTCAATCACAACATAAGCCGTACCGCGATAGGCCGGGACCGTGCCCGTCCCTTCAATCGCTTCGATCTTGGGATCGGGCAATTGATCACGCGTGCCAAAATACACCCGCATATCCAATTTATCGCGGGTCAGTTCATTGCCATCGGCCCAGACCCGGCCCACCTGACTGATCTCCCCTTCGCACAAGGCAATCGCCAGACTGATCGAATATTTGTATTCGCGCACTGTGGGTTCCGGCGGCGTGGCTGGCCGTCCGCCACCTTTGCCGCCACCACTACTGCCGCCACCACCTCCAGACACAATGACTCGCTCGCGAAACTCCGTGGCCCAGATCACCTGACCTGAAACCCGCATACGACCGTAGATCTTGGCAACCGCATCGCCCTCACCCGATCCGGTCAGGCGCAACCGGCGGACACGCCCGGTTTCAACAACCTCTGATCCCCGTCCCATCGTACGTTGATCAATGGAACGCCCGATCATCGCCCCTGCAAAACGCCCTAACGCCGCGGTCGATAGCCCCAAGACAGTTCCACCGATTTGGCTGCCAATTGCACCCCCCACTGCTGATAAGACAACTGTCGCCATTACACTTTCTCCTCAGGAAATCTAAATCGAGCCGCGATCCGCCGTTGCCACGGCGTACTCAGCGGGCTCTCCACCACCGCATGATCTGAATAGGCATGGATGAAACTGGCCTGCGGCCCCACACACCCAACGATGCCAAGATGTTTGGCCACCGCCCCATCGCGCATCCGAAACAACAACACATCCCCGGGCTGTTCATCATTTAGATGAACCCGCTGCAAATGCCGCTCGGCCGCACGCCACAGCACCTCATCACGCGACGGCTCCGCCCAATCCATCGAATAGGCGGGCACCGCTTCCGGTTCCACTCCACGAACCTCACGCCAGACCCCGCGCAGCAAGCCCAGACAGTCCGTGCCCGCCCCTTTGGTCGAGGTCTGATGCCGATAGGGCGTGCCAATCCAGCCCCGCGCCGCCTGCACCACCTGCTCTCCGATCCCGTTCATCGCCGACGGCTCTTTCCATTCAACCGCCCCGCGCGGGTTGGGTCCGTAACAGACCAATCGTCCCCCGGAATATCCGGGAACCCTTGGAAATTCAGGTAGTTGTCGAACTTTTTCCGACAGGTTTCACTACGCTTGTCGCATCCCGCAATCAGTCGCAACAAATCCCCAGGCCTAATCTCGGCCCGCAAGGGGTGCCACAGCTCAATCAACCGCCCCTTGGCATCTTCACTGTCCCGTTTGATCAAACCGCTCAGCCCCTCGGCCTTGCCGGACAGAACACGCAGAACACCGAATTGAAACCATTCTGCGGCATAACCCTCAAGCGCGGCAAACCGAAAGGCACGGCGCTCTTCAACACCCTCCACCGCGCATTCAGCGAAATACGCTGGCGTCTCCAGATCAAATCCGCAAGCCCGATCCCCCAGTACCGCGCCACAGGGCCTTTGATAAATCCGCCCGTAGGGCTGGTTGAGCACATCCGTCAACCCACGCAATTCCGCCTCAAAGGCCCCACCTTGGCGGCGCATCTCGCCAATCAGCCCGCGAAACTGCAACTGCCGCTCTTCAACGTTTTGCCAGTTGACCAGCCAGGCCTGCACTTCTGCTCCGTCATAACGTCCCGCTTCGATATCGTCCTCGCGGATGGCGGCATCACTCAATGCCCCCATCGCTTCGGTGTTATCCACCGACAGGCCCGTGCTTTGCTGTAAGGCCAGCGCACTCAACCCTGTATCTGCACGAAACGTGACCCCCTCAAACTCCAAAGGTAAATCGTGATCGGTAAACCCCATCACTTCGCCATCTCTTCGCACCAGCACCCAACACCGGCAGGTCGTCGTAACCGTCGTCTGCAGATGCGCCTTAAGACCCTCATTGAACTCACTCATACCCGGATCTCCACCACGGGAATGCTCGGAACCTCACCTGCCTGAAAGCTGGCAACGCTGGTCTGGATCCGATCCGTATCGAACCGCACTGGTACATCAAATTCAAATCCAGCGGTGATCATGATCCCGTCATTCGGCGGATGTGCAAAGGTTACCACGCCGGCGCTTGTATCCACTTCATAATGGATGCCATCCTGCTGTTCGACATCCCCAAGGCCAATTCTCACTGTGCCCAATACCGGCTTCACGATCGGCCGCTGATAGGTGATCTCGCCTGATCGATATGTCTTGATCAGCGGGAACACTGTCGTCACATCATCGCCGCGCGCGATTTCCAAGTCATCATAGGCAGGTATTTCTGCCGCCCGGCTGGTTTTGAAATCCGTCCAGTCCTTCCACCGAAATCCATGGATTTGCCCCTGCCGCGCTTCAAAAAATGCGATTACCGTCTCAATGTCATCCAATGAACGCATCGCCAGCCCCGCATCATAACGCCTGCGCGAATGTGCCCAGGGTGTGTTGCGCTCCTCAAACCCGTTGGCCAACGTCACAATATCAGTGTGCCGCTCCGGCCCCCCCAGCGAGCCGAAACTCAGACTGGCCGGAAATCTCACTTCATGAAATTTCATCTCTCAAATCCTCTCTGATCAGCGGTTGCGATTGCCGCGCCCAATCGCCCGGCCCAGTTGCGCGGCAATCTGCACCTTAGAGCGGCGAAACCCCTCCACATCCGGCGTGTTGATGTTCATGGTGATGTTCACCGGTGCAGCGTCCCCGTTACTGCGCACCCCAAGTTTACCATCGGCCCCTCTGCTCAGAGGCATGATCGCTTCGGGTCCAGCTTCGCCCATCAGCCCGGTCTCCCCTCCACGCATCGGAAAGGATACCGGCCCGCTGACCACCCCTCCCTCGGCAAAGGGCCGCACACGGCCTTGGGAAAAACTGCCCCCCTTAGCAAAGGGCAACAAATTTCCAACCAATCCGCCAATACCTTCCGAAATCAGGCCACCCACATGATTGGTCACCGGCCGCACCGCCGCGTTAAAGGCGCTATTGACCATCGACTGGCCAATCTTGTCCAAAGACTGCGACAGGCTATCGCCGTTCACAATCGCCCCACGCATGGCATTGCTCAGCCCTCGGCTCATGCCACGCTCAAGCGTCTGCACATCAGAACCCACTTCAGCAAAGGCAGCTCTGACCCGCGACAGCTCGGCATTAAACACGCCTGCCATTTCGGCAGCGCCGCCCAGACCGTCCTCCAGCTCTGCCGCCTGCAGATCCAGATCCTCCAACCCATCCCCGTCAATCATCTTTCACCTCCTCAGCATCTGGATACCGCTGCGACAACGCATCCAATCCCGCCCGCCGCAGCGGCATGGCCCCTGACCCGGCCCCCAGCATCAGTTGAAATTCTGCAGGCGTCAGCGCCCAGAACTCTGCCGGTTTCAACCCGAGCCCGCGCAACCCCGTCTGCAACAAGACTGGCCAGTCAAATCCGCCCATTATCCCACCTCAGGCAAGGCAAAGGCCCGAGCCAGCAACGCTGCCGACACCTTGGTCGCCTGCATCGGGCCACCTTCTATCTCAGCTGATAACAAATCCGCAGCACGTCCCTGCCAGCCACCACCGCGCAACCCGGCCACAATCAAAGCCAACACATCACGCGTAGAAAATGCCCCCTGCTCGAACCGCTCGACCAAGGCCACAAGACTGTCGCTTTCTAATCCAGCCTCCAGGTCCGCCAACGCCCCCAGCGTGAGCTTGAGCACATGACGCTGCCCGTCAATGACCAACGCCACCTCGCCCGCCCAGGGATTGCCATCCACTTCCATGCTCATATTGCCGTAAAGTTCAGCCACCCGGCCGAGTCCAGCGACAACTCGTAAGTCGCCTCGCCATCATGGGCGCCGCTATATTCAATTGCCGTCACTTGAAACGGCCCCTCGATGATGCCAAAATCCGGGATCACCACCTGAAAGTCCGGCGTATCCCCATCGAAAAAGATCTGCCGCGCCCGTTCATCACTGGCCTCGTCGCGAAACACGCCAGACCCGCTAATTGACGCCGATTTCACCCCGGCCCCCGACAGCAGCTCGCGCCACCCCCCCTGGCTCTCAAGGCTGGTCACATCAATACTCTCGGCATTGAAACTCACCCGCGTCGCCCGTAGGCCCGCCACGGTCTGAAAACTGCCATCCCCCGTCAGGTCAATCTTGACCAGCAGGTCTTTACCGTTTTGAACTGCCATTTATCGTCTCCATTTCATGAAATCTTGTGCACATCAGACGGCATCATCGACACGCGCCCGAAAAATCAAATCGATCCGCCGCAGCGCTCCGCCATCCTCACGGCGCGCCCGTGCCCGCCAGAAATGCAATCCCGTCAGATGACCCCGGCTCAGGCTCAACTCTGCCTCGTTCAACCGATCGCTGATCGCCGCCGCCACTTGTTTGGCCTGATGAAATCCCGGCGCTTGCGTCACCACCGACACGGTTATACGATGCCAGCCCCCGGCCCCTGTGCTGTCACACCGCCCGCGCACTTCTTCCGGGCCAAGTGTCACGTATGTTTCCGGCAACTCCCCAGTGGGGACCTCGTCATAGATCGCGGTGCCGACCATTGCCGCAAGGTTCAAATCTGTGCTCAGATAGCCATAAATCGCCTCCTGTAAAGCCGCTGCAATGCCATAGCTCATAGCCCACCCTCCTCTTGCACATGGCAGGTCAGAAACCGGCCATGAACGTCGCGTTCGTAGACAGCCTCAATAGCAAACACGCGGGTCCCATCGCGAAACCGCTGCCCAGCCACAGGCCGCGCCGGCGTTCCCACCGGGGCTGCCCGTACCACGATGCGAAACCCGCTTTGCGTCAGATTTGTCGCCGTTCCACCAACCTCGCGCCCGCTCCGCGCCGATACGTCGGCCCAAAGCGTCCCGACAGCGGCCCAGCTCTCTGAATATCCGCCCGCCCCGTCGGCCACCCTCTCGGGTGCCTCCAGCACCAGCTTGCGATTGAGATGCACCCGTTTCATCGCGCCGCCCCTCCGGCAAACAGCCGCACGGTGCGATAGCGCTCGATCAGGCTGGTCACCCCAAAGGGCATGCAGCCTCCGCCAAGCGCCGTCTCGTCGCGATACTCATAGTAATGCGCCGCCAGCAGCAGAACTGCCTGCGCCAGATCCGCCGGTAGATCGCCCCACGTGGGTCCATAACCCGCCGTCAGTACCACCTCCGCCACACCTCCTTCGGGGATCATTGGCAAAAGCGTTCCTCTGGGCCGCAAGATCGGGCGCTGCATATCCGCCTCCAGCAGATAGAGCGCTGGATCAATCACCTCTTCTTCATCGGTCTGACTGCGCAGCTTCAGCGCCGTCACCGCGCTCACCGGTGCGATTGGCAGGGCCTGTCCGGCCTGATCGCGCCACCGCGTCACCGTCCATGAAAACCCTCTCGCAATCAGCGCCTTGCCGGTCCGCGCTTCAATTGCGGCCAAGGCCGCCCGCAGAAAGCTTTCCAGTACCGCATCCTGTAGTGTGTCATCATCAAACCCAGTTCCCAATCGCAAATGCGCTTTGAATTCCGCCAGTGGCAGCGCGGCCTGGGACACCGCAGTTTCTTCGATCAACATCATGGAATTGCTCCACATTTTACGGATCCCTCTTGCGTTCAGACGCGCGGTCCCAGCGTTGCTCGATCAGAGAGGAGCAGCTGGACAACGCCTGCCTGGCCCGCGCGCCCGGGTGGGGCCACGCAGGACCCCACCCCATTCACCCCCCTTACGAAGTGGCGAATTTCAGCAGTTTGATTGCGGCAAAGTCACTGACATCCCCGCCCACGCGCTTGGTGGCGTAGAACAGAACATGCGGCTTGGCGCTGAATGGATCGCGTAGCACCCGCAGGTCCGGGCGTTCGGCCACGGTGTAACCTGCCGAGAAGTCACCAAAAGCAATCGCCATCGCATCCGCCGCCATATCCGGCA
Organism: Roseovarius albus; assembly: GCF_900172335.1. GTDB lineage: Bacteria > Pseudomonadota > Alphaproteobacteria > Rhodobacterales > Rhodobacteraceae > Roseovarius > Roseovarius albus. The sequence continues at coordinate 147,901 of NZ_FWFX01000006.1, read as the reverse complement.
TGTCCTCGGCAATCAGCACCGGATAGCCCATTAGGCGCGCAGGCTCCCCCGCCGCCAGACCATCAGACCATAGGAACCGGCCATCGGCATCCCTTAGCTTGCGCACCGCGCCCGCCGTTTTTGAATTCATCACAAAAGTGCCATTCGCCCGGTATTGCGCGCCAAGCGCATAGACCAGATCGACAATTGCATCGGATCCATTGAAATCACCCGCCGCACCGGTCGGCACATAGCCCAGATTGCCCCAGCTCCAGCTGTCATTGTCCACACTCGGATGATCCAGCATCCCCTTGGGCTTATCGACACCATCACCGGCGATAAACGCCCCTGCCTCGGCCCGGGCAAACTTGTCGGCAATCCGCCCCGCCAGCCATCCCTCAACATCAAAGGCGCCGTCATCCAACAAGCGCTGGCTCGCCTTCGGCAAGGCGCTTAACTCGTGTAATGGAATGGCAATCCGATCAATCGTTGGCGTTGCCCCCTCGCTCACCGACCCGGTTTCTGTGGCCCAGCCATGGCCTACGTCCGTATGATCAACCAGCACGTCATAAGACGTCGCTTCGACCTGCACCACATTGGCGATCGCCCGGATCGACGCGGTCGAAGATAGCACCGATCGAATGGTCTCGGATGTCTGCGGATCTACCAGATAACCACCATCGCCTGCCACAGCCGTGTTCAGCGCCTTACCTTCCAGCTCCAACCCGCGCAACGCATCATCGTCACCACTGCGCAGATAGGCATCAAAGGCCTTCGCATGCGGCGCATCGCCGTCAGCTGTACGCGCCAATACCGGACGCATCTGCGCCATTGATTTCCGTTCCAATCGTGTCATTTTTTCTTCCTGCTGCTGAAGTCGCTTCATAAGATCGGCTCGAAAGCCCCTGAAATCGCTTGCGAAACCCGCCACTGCGGTCTTCACCTCGGTCACCGAAGACAGATCTTCCCCGGTCCGAGAATTCACCTCGGTTCTGCTCATCGCTTTTCCTGTTCTGGTCGTTTCTGGTTGTGTTCTGGCGCGCCTACCGCGCCATCTCCTGACGCGCGGCCTCAAACCCCGCCGCCAATTCCTGCATGGCCTGCTCCATCGGAATGTCCGCTCCCTTGGCTGTTACCCGCGCGCTGGGCAGCATCGGAAAGGTCACCAGCGACACCTCCCATAGCTCCAGTTCCTGCAAGAGACGTGCTCCCTTGTCATCCTTCACCGCCTTGACGGTGCGATAGCCAATGCTCAGCCCGTCAATTGCCCGTGCCGCAATCAATGCCGCCGCCTCGCGCGCCTTGGCCACATTTTCCAACAAGCGCCCTTTGACATATAGCCCCTTGGCATCCTCGCGCACCTCATCCCACACCCCAATCGGTTGGGCCGGGTCGTGCTGCCACAGCATCTTCACCTGCCGCCCCTCGGCGCGCAACCGCTCCAATGACCCCGCATAGGCCCCCGGCTGCACAATATCGCCGCCCCGGTCCCGGTCATCAAACCGGCTGGCATAACCTTCGATCAGCGTGCCATCGGTCACGTTCAAGACCCCATCCATCTGGCAGAACTTATGTTCCAGCCCCCAATCTATCGTCATTCCCAACATCCTCTCTCAAACCCTCACGGCATCGCAGTGATCAACGGCTGAAACGCCTGCGCCAAAATCGCCCCCACCACACCGTACACCGCCAGCCAAAGCCTTTTTTCCAATCGCTCCAGTGCCGCTTCGATCTTGTCCAACCGCTGCACCAAGGCTTCGTGCTGCAGCTTGGCCACCCGCTCATGCGCCTCCAGCCTCAGTGCAGGCGCGCAATCAAACGCCTCAAACCCATATCGCGTGTCTTCAGACATCCGCAGGCTCACCACTCAACGCCGGCAATCCCAACATTTCGCGCTTTTCCGCTGTGGTCAGAAAATCCGCACCAGTCACCCGTGCCCACTGTGCATCTCGTTCGACTGCCAACGCCGGCACCTGATCCAGATCCGGGCGCAGCTCCACCGGCTCTTCGGTAAAGCCCTTGAGCCATTCACTGACCCCCGCCACCACGCGCGTCGCCAACGGCAACACCGTCAGGCGGTAAAACGCCCGGTTGGCCTCCTGGTAATTGGCATAGGTCGCATCCCCTGGAATCCCCAGCAACATCGGCGGCACCCCAAAAGCCAGCGCAATCTCACGCGCGGCACTTTCCTTGGTCTTCTGAAATTCCATGTCAGATGGGCTGAAACCCATTGGCCTCCAGTCCAAACCACCTTCCAGCAGCATCGGTCGCCCGGCATTGCGCGCCCCCTGATGGTGCGTCTCCATCTCGCTCACTAGCCGGTCATATTGATCATTGCTCAGGCTGCCTTGCCCCTCGGCCCCCTTATAGACAATCGCACCCGAGGGCCGCGCGGCATTATCCAGCAGCGCCTTGGACCAGCGGCTGGCACTGTTATGCACATCCAGCGCCTGCGCCGCCGCCTGCAGCGGAGACAAGCCGTAATGATCGTCCTGCGGATGGAAGTTCTTCAGATGACAGATCGCTGATGGTCCATCCTGCACCTCGAAGCGGTGCTTGCGCCCACTCACGGCGTATTCATAGGCCACCGGCCAGCCATCCCCCCCAGGCAGCACGCTCATCCGGTCCGAGCGCAGCACATGCAGCTCCAGCGGGCATTCGCCCTCGCCGCCGCCCACGGCCTCCAGATAGGCATTGCCACTCAGCAGCAACTGCCCATAGAGCACCTCGAACAATTCCGCCCGCCCCTGCGCCATATTGGGCCGCTTAACCAGATCAAGCACTGGATGGGCACTATAGCGCATCACCTCATCTTGCAGCACCAGCGGCAGGCTCGCCGCCGCCTCGGCCAGCAGTTTGACACAGCGAAAGCCAATCGGATTACCCGCGAACCCCGTCCGCATCAGGCTGGCGGTATCCCGCGGGCTCCACAACACTCGGCCCGCATTGCCCCAGGCCACCACACGGCCAGCTGCACTTGCCTTTTGCTCTGGCGCAACCTGCTCTTGCCCCTGCCGGAAGAAATCCAAAATCATCTGTTCAAAGCTCCTCTGGCTGCCTCACGAGGGATGCTGTTCACCCCGGGTTGAAGCCATAAAACCGCCAAAGCTTTACGAAAGATTTATCAATGCGTGCGCTCGCCATTCGCCAACGAAATAAGGGTTTTCTTCCAATCCCAAGGAAATCTAAAAGGTTCAAACTTCCCACATCATCGTAATACTTTAATGATTATACTTTGCTTAACTGTGGCAAAGAGCACCTCAATGCCCGAAACAGCGCGCGCAGCGCGCCGGGCAGAGCCCGACCGCCCCATGGGCGGGCTCTTTTGCCATGTCAGCCATTTCAGATAAGTCGGATGTGAGTTGAAACATAAATCAAGATGCGACACCCGTATCAACGCCCACCCGCGGTCTGGCTCTGCCCGTGGCAACTTAAAATGTTCAAATCGACTAAATTATGCTCTTTCAGGAACGAGCAAAAGTTCTTCATTCTTTCTCAGGAATCGCAGCAATGCTTCATCAACTACAGAAAGCCTGCGAAAGGCCAGAACATCATATTTCTGAAGGCTTAAGGCGCACTCTTCTTCTGTAATTTTCCCACTTTCAAACTTCGCAAATTTATTGCCCGCTTTTTCTGCAAGATCGGCGCATTCGGACAATTCAACTTCTTTCAAAGCTGAGCATGTATCAAATAAAGTCTCCAAACCTCTGTTCAGAAAGTATTGCGTGAATCCGCCATTTAGAACTTCCCCAGAATAAATGAGGATTAACTGAACTTTCCATTCGGGATCACTCAGTCCAAGTTTTTTCAGACCGCTATCCAGTCGGCCACTCCAGAAGCCAGAAAGTGTCGCGACAGCCTCTATCGCATCGGTATCGTACAACAAGCGCTGAAAGTAGTTTTCGTTAATTTTCATTGTTCGCTCACCGCACGACAAACCTGCATACAAGTCGCACAATTACAAACTTTTAGTAAAGCTCCAACTCCGGAACCTCATAGAATTCAATGTAAATTGCGCTAAACAAGCGTTGTTCTCTCAAACCACCCGCACCTTCGGCTCTCGCCATTTTGCCGCCGGGGTGATCATCAGTTCCGTCAGCGCCCAGACCAGCGCATCCACCCGGTCCGGGCTGCCTTTGCCCTCAAACCCCTGCGCCGTCATCTGACCCATCTGGTCCTCCAGCTCCGCCAATCCCCGCGCATGATACACCCGGCCCTGCTCATAGAGCGCCGCCACCGGCTCCGCCCGTGCGACCTTGCCCCGGCTGGCATGCACGCACTTCACCGGCACCAGCGGATCGACCTGCCGGATCACCTGTTCCACCAGATCGCCGCCCTGGTTAACCTCTGCCACCAACCGCGACGCCCCATATTGTTCCATCGCCCGAATGGCCGCGCTGGCCCACCGCGTCGGGCTGGCGGCCTCGACCGTGCAATCGGCCAGCACATAGGCCCGCCAATCCTGCACCGGGCCTTGCGTCACGGCCCCCGCCACCACGATCCCGCAGGAATCTGATGTGCCCTTGCCTGTCACTGGCGGATCCACCGCCACGATCACCCGGTCCAACTCCGGCAAGTCTTCAACCTGCAAGGCTGACAACATGGCGCTGGTCCACAAGGCTCCCTCGGCCTCATCAATCAACACGCCGTCCAGCTCCTGCCGCCCCAGTCGGGTCCCAGCATAGCGCGCCCGAACTTCATCCAAAAACGACTGCGCCAGAAACGCGGCATTGGCCTCGGTCGGAGCCTGCGTCACAACTGTGCTGTCCTGCGCCAGTACATCCTTTAAAACGCCCACGTTGCGCGGCGTCGTGGTCACGCAAACCTGCGGATGCTCCCCCAACCGCAAACCAAACTGCAACATATCCCAGGTCGCCCGCGCCTTGCGCCATTTTGCAAGCTCATCCACCCAGGCCCCGTCAAACTGCGGTCCTCTTAACGCCTCCGGATCATGCGCCGAAAACACCTTGGCCACCGCCCCGTTGGGCCAGATCAATTGCTTGCGCGTTGCCTGCCACACCGGCCTGCGATCCGGCGGTGAACAAGCCATGATTCCGCTTTCGCCAAAGACCATCACCTCGCGCACCTGCTCGATGGTCTCGCCGACCAGTGCAATCGCCCGGCAGCGACCTTCATCCAGTGGACGCGCGCCTTCCACCTGCGCCCGCACCCATTCGGCCCCGGCGCGGGTTTTCCCCGCGCCGCGCCCGCCCATCACCACCCAGCTGTGCCAATCGCCCTCTGGCGGCAATTGATGCTCCAACGCCCAGAACTCAAACAGATAGGGCAATGCCAACAGCTCGCCCTCGTTCAGGTCATTCAGGAAATCGTCCTGGGCATCGCGCCCTTCTGAGACGATCCAATCGGCAGCAGATCGAAGCCCGGGCTTCGGCAAAGTCGAGCGCGTAGTCGTAAACAATGCCCTTGTCTCGTTTGTTGCGTTTTTCAAGTTGTGCCTCCGCCTCGATGGCGATTTTCAGCCATTGCCGGATTTCCGCAATCGCCCGCCCCGCCTCTTTCAACTCTCCCAGATCGCCCGCCCTGATGCGCTCGTATCTGGCCTCCAATTCCTCGCGCATATCCGCCAGCTGACGCTCCAATGCGGTGATCGAGGTGGTCAGGCCCGAAGGCCCCGTATCGGGGGTGATTAATGTCATAAGTGCTCTGCCTCATCTGTTGTGACACCCCTCTTTTCGCGAACGCCTCGCCGCGTTCTGTCCAGTGCAGGCATTAGGATCAAAGACAAAGGTTAATCAGACGAAAGCGCGGCGCACGCAGCGTCAACCACAAAAAACAAGGCCCCCCGAAGGGAGCCTTGCCACTGAATTTCCTATACGTTCAGAGCGTCAGATTACTGAAGCTCTTCCGTGCATTTGCGCGCCTCATAGATCGCGTTTTTTGTGCCAGCAAGATTGATTGTGTAAATGTAAGGCGTGTCAGGGAAAGCAATCATCTCGCCTTCTTTTTCAAGATCCTTGACGAAGTTCGGGTTGTTCACCCGAATGTAGCCACCCTTGTAGCCATCTTCCAGACCAGTGCCGACACCCGAGGCTTCACCCGTGTAGACATTATCATTCACCAAAACGACAACCTCTTTCAGGCCTTCTTGAACTTCAGCACTTTGGGAAAATGCTCCGACGTAGCCGTAGTCACCGGACTTCGACAGGCCCATCTGCACCAAGCCACCGTTGTCGCCCTTCTGGGCAATCAGGCAGTGCTTTCGGGTGTTGTTTTGGTAGACGGTCCAAGGGCCGGCCGTACGATAAATTGCGATATCATCGTCAGCTGATGGCAGGACATCGGCGTCAGATGCAATTGCAGGTGATGCCAGAACCACTGCAATGGCAGCGCATGTATTATAGAACTTTTTCATGTTTCTCCCCATAGAATTAGTCAGGTTCTCAAAAACAGACGCCCTCCTGAGATGGCGAGCGTCCGGCGTAATCTGTTCGCACAACCACAATATGTACAAATCAGACATAAGATACAGTCTTTTTTACTCAAAACTCAAAAAATCTCGCAACTTCATCTGGATAAGCAAGAATACCGTACATATCCAGACCACTATCAGACTATGTTGTTTACGATCACAAGGCAAATTCGGATCAATATTCCTTTTTCAGACGCTATTCTATACCGATCTGTCTCTCCAAGAAACGAGAGCATCCTTCAGCAAACGCAAACACTCTAACCGTCTGTTCTGCTCTGGGTAGTACAGGTAAAATGGCGGCAGATCGCGTCTATACTTATCCAGAATTGTCTCAAGCCGCCCAGCTTCCAAATGATCTTGCATGGTCGCACGCAAGGAAAAACCTATGCCATGTCCTTCGCTGGCTGCTTGAGTCACGCCTGCGACCTGATCAAAGATAATCCTGCCAGATGGATCAATCAGTTTTTCCTGTCCTTCCTCGACAAACCGCCACTCTGCCAACTGGTTCGCGGTAGGCAATTTATACCGAATGCATTGATGCTTCAGCAGATCGCGGGGATGTGCAGGACAACCATGTTTTTCAATGTAAGACGGTGCTGCAAAGAATACCAAATCAAGCGGATGTGTGATCCGCACGGCCACCATGTCGGGTGCCAGGGATTCTCCCAGCCGAATGCCTGCATGAAACCCTGCGCGGTTAATATCCACCAATTCTTCATTCCACGACAGGTCCAGCTTGATTCCCGGATAATCCGCCAGAAATTGCTCCAACACCGGTGCAAGTGCCGTCATGTAAGCGCCACGAGACAGGCTCAGGCGCAAGGTGCCGGTGGTTGATGTCCCCAGTTCCTTGGTCTTTTTCACCGCATAGGTCATGTCCCGATAGGCCGGAGCCGCCGCTTCGAACAAAATTCGCCCGGCTTCTGTCAGTTCAATTCTGCGCGTTGTCCGGATAATCAGGCCAACGCCCATTTTCTCCTCCAGCGCTTTGAGTTGCAGGCTCACGGCTGGCGGTCCAACCCCAAGTGCCCGAGCTGCGGCACGCAAAGATCCTTCCTGAACAATCGTCAGAAAGACTTCGATTCCCTGAATTGGAGCACGGTCCATTATTTAATTTTACTAATGAGTTTGATTATAATTCAATGTCTATTCAAATACCGGCACTCAAATAACATGAGGCACATACTTTAGTCACACACAGGTCTATGCCGTGAGCCTCACAGATTTATCCAATCGCCCCCAAAATCTGAGCCGTGGAATTACCTTGGTCATCGCAGCTGCATTCAGTATTTCGCTGCAGGATTTGGTGATCAAACTATACAGCACGCAACTGACGCTGTGGCAAATCTTCGCCCTGCGCGGGGTGCTGATGCTCCCCCTTCTTTATGCCGTGGCATGGTGTCGTGGCGTGCATAGAAATGTTCTTCGCCTCGCTTTGCAGAGGTGGGTGATGCTTCGCTCCCTCTTTCTGGCATCGACCTTCCTCGCCTTTTATGCCGCCCTGCCCTTTCTCAATTTATCGACTGTTGGGGCGGCAAATTATGTCGCTCCCATCTTCGTGACATTGCTCTCCGCCTATGTGATTGTCGAACCTGTTGGCCCGCGCGGCTGGTTTGCAGTGTTGATCGGTTTCCTCGGGGTAGTGATGTTGCTGCAACCCGGTACCGATGCGTTTTCCTACTGGGCCATCCTGCCCCTGATTGGTGCCACCTTCTACGCACTGGCCCACATCACGACACGGGTAAAATGCCATGACGTCCCGCTTTCAGCAGTGGCTCTCTCGCTCAACCTCGTTATGATGGCAGCAGGTATTTTGGGCAGTCTGGTAATCACAGCTTTTCCCCCAACTGACGTACTCACCCAATCCTACCCATATATTTTTGGAAAATGGGGATCGCTTGGCGTTGCAGAATGGCAGATTCTATTCCTGCTCGCCTGTCTCTCGCTTGCCATCTATATGCTGCTTGCTGGCGCATATCAGGCCGCTCCACCATCAAACGTAGCTACATTTGAATATAGCTACCTGATCTTCGTTGTGATTTGGGACTATCTGTTTTTCGCACTCTTACCGAATGCGCTATCTATTTTCGGAATGGTTTTAATCGTCAGCGCAGGTTTGATGGTTTTGCGTAAACAACGCTAGCCATCAAACCGTCAGGGGTTTGTGTGCGTTTTAGTGGGCATTGCGTACATGATGTACGCAATGCCTGTTATTGACTGTTACGCTCGGCTTCGATCTTGCGCCATTCCGCCACATTGGCGTTATGCTCATCCAATGTCTTGGCGAAGGCGTGCCCACCGGTGCCATCAGCCACGAAGAAGATATAGTCTGTACTGTCAGGGTTGACTGCGGCCTCTATGCTGGCCCTCCCGGGGTTGGCAATCGGTGTCGGCGGCAGCCCTTCAATAATGTAAGTATTAAAGGGCGTTCCCTTACGAAGCTCACTTTGACGCAAACCACGTCCCAAGATGCCCTTGCCTTCAGTGATGCCGTAAATCACGGTCGGGTCTGTCTGTAGACGCATGCCCCGGTTCAGACGATTAGCAAAAACGCTCGCCACTTGGCGACGCTCTTCGGCCAATCCGGTTTCTTTTTCTACAATCGACGCCAAAATCAACGCCTGATAGGAATCTTCTAGCGGCACATCATCCGCTTTCGAGCCCCAAGCTTCAGCAAGGATATATTCTTGTTTTTGCTGCATTTCTTGCAGAACTTCAGTTCGGGTATCACCGCGACGAACTTCGTAACTATCCGGCGCCAGCCAACCCTCACCGGGAATCTCGGCGACTTCACCATCCAGAACATCAGCGGCTTTCAAACCCTGAACAATTTGCCAACTGGTGACCCCTTCTGCCACCGCAATCCGATACCGTGTATCCGACTCGTCACGCACGGAAGTATAGGCCTCGGGTGCTTCATCTTCATTAGGATTAAAGGATGCAACTTCAACGTACTTTTCGGTTTCGGTATCCAATTCGCGCACCAGCGTTTCCAACGACGTGACACCAATTCGATAGACAACCTCAGTCCCACATGTGCTCGCGCCACCTTTGGTGACCAGTTCCACGATATCGCCCATGCTGGACCCTTCCGGGATCAGCCAGCTACCCGCTTTCAGAGCACCACTTTTATCCGTGTACTCCGCACCGAGACGAAAGATTGTACCGCTCGAGATCGCGCCCTGCTCTTCGAGGTTTTCCGACACCCGCCGCATGGTTTGGCCACGCTCCACCCGCAGACACATCTGATCCGCCAACGGGCCTTCAGATGCATACTGGTTCTTGCCCCACAGGATTACACCCGCCATCAAGAAGATCAGAACAATCAGACATGTCAGTGCGTTAGAGGCAATATGCCGCCACATTAGCGCAACTTCCCGACACACAGACTGGCATTCGTTCCGCCGAAGCCAAAGCTGTTGGACATGGCGATATTGATCTCACGCTCACGCTTGGCTTTGGGTGCCAGGTCCAAAGGTGTCTCAATTACAGGAGTGTCCAGATTGATCGTCGGCGGTGCAACTTGATCGCGGATCGCTAGTATCGAGAAAATCGCTTCAATTGCACCGGCTGCTCCCAGCAAGTGACCGGTAGAGGATTTGGTCGAGCTCATTGTTGCATGGCTCGCCTTGTCGCCCAGCAAACGCTCAACAGCTTTTAACTCAATTGTATCCGCCATGGTGCTGGTACCGTGCGCGTTGATGTAATCCACCTCAGATGCTTCGATACCGGCGCGCGCCAATGCTGCCTGCATCGCGCGGAACCCACCATCGCCATCTTCAGACGGCGCCGTGATGTGATACGCATCACCCGACAGGCCGTAACCCAAGATCTCGGCATAAATCTTCGCACCGCGCGCTTTGGCATGCTCGAGCTCTTCCAGAACCACGATGCCCGCACCTTCCCCCATGACAAAACCATCACGATCTTCATCATAAGGGCGGCTTGCCGCCTGCGGGACATCGGCCCGTTTGGTTGACAGTGCCTTACAGGCGTTGAATCCCGCAATCCCGATTTCGCAAATCGCCGCCTCGGCACCACCCGCCACCATGACGTCCGCATCACCAAACTGGATCAGCCGCGCCGCATCACCAATGGCGTGGGCGCCTGTCGAACAGGCCGTCACAACAGAATGGTTCGGACCTTTGAAGCCATAACGAATACCAACCTGACCGGAAATCAGATTGATCAGAGCACCCGGAATAAAGAATGGGGAAACCCGGCGTACGCCTTTGTCACGAATGATCAGCGTTGTTTCCTCAATGGAGCGCAAGCCGCCGATGCCTGAACCGATCATCACACCTGTACGCAGCAGGCTCTCTTCGTCTTCAGGTGTCCAGCCAGCGTCTTCAACGGCTTGCTGAGCTGCCGCCATACCGTAGAGGATAAAATCATCGACCTTACGGCGCTCTTTTGGCGCCATATAGTCGTCAGCATTGAAGGTGCCTTCGCTACCGTCCCCCAAGGGCACTTCGCAGGCGTATTTGGTGGCAACGTTTGATGCATCAAACCGTGTGATAGGACCAGCTCCGGATTGACCATCCAGAATCCGTTTCCAGCTTTCTTCAACCCCATCGGCAAGAGGGGTAACCAATCCCAGACCGGTGACGACGACTCGACGCATCCTACTGTCCTTTCAACGCAATCTTTCGCTGCTCATATCCTGCCTTGCCCCCCGGGGGCAAGTCCAACGCGTACGGGCGCGCAAAAGCACGCCCGTTTTTGTTATATTTGGGGGATTTATTGGAACTCGGCAACCGGTTCTGGTTCGGCACGACCAGTTAGAAGCGCCTCTTCCAGATCGATATCCTTCGAAAGGATCGCTTTACCAATCAGCGTTCCCGAAATGTTATGAACATACTTCAGACGAGCAACATCATCAACATTGCGCACTGTCCCGCGCGCAATCACCTGATGGCGCGTTTTCGCCGCGAGATTGGTGATGACACCCAGGCTTGCATCCTGGTCCTCTATGTCGGCATCAATATCGGTCACAATAACACCAGCCAATGGAACGTCTTCAAACGCCTTTATAAAATCCTCCGGGTCAAAAGCGCTCTGCGTGCGCCAACCTTCAGTCATTACGGCACCTTCAAACACATCAACGGCCAAAACGATTTGGTCAGGGTGCGAACGTGCCATCTCTTTAACCCATTCAGGCTCGCGTGCGGCCATTGTACCAAGAACAATTCGGCCGGCCCCTTTGTCAATCCAACGTGCAACACCCTCACGGGCGCGGAAACCACCACCAAGCTGGATCGGAATTCCCGCCTGACGGATCATCTCCTCGATAAGATCACAGTTATCACCATCGGAGGCCAACGCGTTTATGTCAGTGACATGCATCCATTCCGCACCTGCCGCCGCAAATTTGCGCGCGGTTTCAATTGGATCGACGTGCCAAATGACTGGTTCTTCCAGCCGACCGCGTGTCAGTGAAACACACTTGCCATTGTGAAGTTCTATTGTCGGATAGATGATCATGATGAGGCGCCCTTTCTATCAACTCCGCTCTGCTTTGAATGACAGAGTTCTGTGTCTTTTAAGTGTAGTTCGAAAAAACGATTTTACCAAATCGGCAATTAACGCCCCGATTACGTCATAGATTGCAGAAAAAAGAAAGGCCCCGAATAATCGGAGCCATCCTGCATTTCATAAATGTGAAGTGTATTAAGACGCTTCGGTGATGAATTTTACTGCATCGCCAAAGGATTGAATGGTTTCTGCGGCGTCGTCAGGAATTTCGATACCAAATTCTTCTTCAAAGGCCATGACCAGCTCGACCGTGTCAAGGCTGTCTGCGCCCAGATCATCGATGAAAGAGGCATTCTCTACAACTTTGTCCTCTTCCACACCCAGGTGCTCAACAACGATTTTCTTTACGCGGTCTGCGATATCGCTCATGTCATTTTCCTCATCTTTTGTCAGGCCTGTGGCCTCAGGTCCGCCCCTGCTCGTGCCGGGATACGGCGTTGGTTTTGCCCCTCCGGGCGGTTCATTCTGTCCGTTTACACGGGTCGCCAACTCAGAAATTCCTCCTGCGTCAACGAGTCTGCGCCGCCTATATCACATGCCGCGCTAATGGCAAACGTTTTCACAAAGTGGGGCACCTGCAAAAAATTGCAAGCCCCCCGCATAATTACAGCATCGCCATGCCGCCATTGACGTGCAGGTTCGATCCCGTCACGTAACCGGCTTCCGGGCTGGCCAGATACAAGACAGCCGCAGCAATTTCTTCGGGTGCACCCATACGGGCCGCCGGGATTTTACCGTTGATGGCGGCCTTTTGTTCATCGTTCAGCTTGTCGGTCATCGCGGTAGCGATGAAGCCCGGCGACACGACGTTGGCAGTTATACCGCGACTGGCGACCTCATAGGCAATGGATTTGGTCAGTCCGACCATCCCCGCCTTAGACGCGGCATAATTCACCTGACCGGGGTTACCGGTTGATCCCACAATCGATCCGATGTTGATGATCCGGCCCCAGCGTGCCTTCATCATCGGGCGCATAACACCCCGGCACAACCGCATGGTTGAGGTCAAGTTCACATCCAGCACGTTCTGCCATTCATCATCCGACATGCGCATGAAAATCTGGTCGCGTGTGATACCGGCGTTGTTCACCAGAATATCCAGCCCGCCCATCGCAGCCGCCGCATCTTTGGTCAGGGCATCCACCGCCTCTGGATCACCCAGATTGCAAGGCAGCACATGCGCGCGGTCACCCAACTCAGCCGCCAGCGATTCCAATGGTTCAACACGTGTGCCGCTCAGGCCCACGGTTGCTCCAGCGCCATGCAATGCCTTGGCAATCGCGCCGCCAATACCACCCGATGCGCCCGTGATCAGGGCTGTTTTACCAGTCAGGTCAAACATGATTTTATTCCTTTTTCTTCGGCAAACCCAAAGCTTGCCAGCATCTCATCAACTCAATGAATTCTTAAGCCTGCAGCGCTTCTGCCGCAGCTTTGACTTCATCCGGTGTTCCCATGTTGCGGCAAGCCAGAGTGCGATCAATCCGACGCACCATCCCACTCAGGGCTTTACCAGCACCGATCTCCCAGATCTCGGTGATCTCATGCGCGGCCATAAACATCACGGATTCACGCCAGCGGACTGACCCAGTCACCTGTTCTACCAATAGGGAGCGGATCTTTGCCGGGCCACTGATCGCTTCTGCTACAACATTGGCCACGAGTGGCACAGCCGGGCTTACGATGTCGACTTCTTCCAGTGCCTGCGCCATGACGGTCGCTGCTGGCTCCATCAAGGCACAATGGAACGGCGCGCTCACCGGCAGCAACACCGCGCGCTTTGCACCACGTTCTTTGGCTAGATCAACAGCACGGTTCACCGCATCGGCATGGCCAGAAACAACCACCTGCCCGGGGTCATTGTCATTCGCGGCTTGGCAAACTTCGCTCATCGCGGCCTCTTCAGCCACGGCTTTTGCCGCGTCAAAATCGAGCCCTAGCAGAGCAGCCATCGCGCCAACACCAACTGGGACCGCCTCTTGCATGGCTTTACCACGTGTCCGCAGCAAACGGGCGGTATCAGCCACGCTGATCGCACCCGCTGCGGCTAACGCAGAATATTCGCCCAAAGAGTGGCCAGCGACCATCGAAGCGGCCTCGATCGTCACACCTTCAGCCTCCAATGCACGCATCGTTGCCAAAGAGGTTGCCATCAATGCAGGCTGTGCATTCTGTGTCAGGGTCAGGTCTTCTTGCGTGCCTTCCCAGATCAGATCGGACAGTTTTTCGCCCAAAGCATCGTCAACTTCGTCAAAAACCACTTTCGCTGCCGGATAGGCGTCGGCAAGCGCCTTGCCCATGCCAATTGTCTGTGCACCCTGCCCCGGAAATACAAATGCTCGACCCATATTCTGCTTATCTCCCTGATATGTCCCCTATCCGATACCGTGCTGCGCGCCGTGACGCAACGGCGAAGCGTCGCGGTGCACATCCCCTGTGCGTAAACTGGTATTGTTCTCCCGTTTGGATAGGATAGGTCTCAGACAAATATAACTTAATAAGAGATGCCATAATGCCCCGGCACAACAGCCCCACCACATACGGGTCCGTCGCAAAATCGTTTCACTGGGTGACGGCCCTCCTTATCGTTTCGGCCATTCCGCTTGGGATCATCGCCAATAATGTTGCGCATGGTATCACCACTGGCGTTGCCGCGACCGAGGCAGACATTGCTCGTGCCTACCTTTTGTTCTCGCTCCACAAAACCATCGGTGTCACGGTTTTCTTCGTCGCATTGGCGCGCATCCTTTGGGCGCTCATGCAAACCAAACCCGGGCTACTCAATGGCAATCACAAGACCGAGGCGTTGGCAGCAGAAACTGTTCATTGGTTGCTTTACGGCTCGCTCGTTGCCGTACCGCTCAGCGGTTGGATCCACCACGCCGCAACAACTGGCTTCGCCCCGATCTGGTGGCCCTTTGGACAAAACCTGCCGTTTGTTCCGAAAGATGAGCATCTGGCCGAATTCACCGGCACGCTGCACTATATCCTGCAATGGGTGCTGATCGGTGCACTGGCCGCGCACATCGCGGGCGCGATCAAACACCACGTGATCGACGGCGATGCCACCCTGCGCCGTATGCTACCCGGCCAGACCGACGCCCAACCGACTCAGGAACAACCCGGCCACGTACTGCCCTTTGTTGCTGCGCTGATGGTCTGGGCCGCAGCAATGGGCGGTGGCGCTTATTTGGGGTGGTTCCCACAATCGCATGCCGTGGAAACGATTGAAGTGATAGAAACGGAAGCACCCCAAACGTCAGAGGACACTGCAACATCCTCCGAAGCGGTCACCAAAGGCAACAGCTGGCTGGTTCAAGACGGTGCGCTGAACATCATCGTCAAACAATCTGGATCGGACGTTACGGGTGGCTTTGCCGATTGGACTGCAGACATCACCTATGCTGAAGCCGCCGATGCGACAGGTAAACACGGCAATGTCGATGTGCAAATCAACATTGCGTCCCTATCCTTGGGCGCGGTTACCGATCAAGCCATGGCGGCTGACTACTTTGATGTTGGCACCTTCCCCACCGCGCAATTTACTGCCGATCTGGTTGCCGATGGCGATCAGATGATCGCACGCGGCACGCTGACCATCCGTGATCAATCGGTCCCGGTTGAGATGCCGTTCACATTGGAAATTGACGGTGATACCGCAACAGCGGCGGGCGAACTCGCCGTTGACCGCCGTGATTTCAACATCGGCGCTGGCGTCGGTGATGAAGGGACACTTGGGTTTGGTGTGAAAATCCAGTTCAATCTAACCGCCATAAGTGGATAATACTAAGAAAGGCTGCTGAAGATTTCGGCAGCCTTTCAAAAATCTTTGGTAGCAGATTAATCCGCTTTGGCTGCCTCGATTGAGATCAGAACTTCGACCTCATCGCTTACGTTCGGAGCGGCATATCCGAGGCCAAAATCAGACCGCAGCAAAGTTGTTTTGCCATCAAAACCTACCCATGGCTTACCAGCAAAGGGATGATCGCCGGTCTTGTTCAGATCCGCTTCAAGCACAACCGATTTGGTCACGCCATTCATGGTCAGGTCACCGGTGATCTTGCCCGTGTTCTCGTCTGTGACTTCAATTCCAGTGGAAACGAAGGTCACCATATCCCCTTCGGCTGCATTGAACAGATCCGCACCCATGAAGTGCTCGAACCGCTGTTCCCATCCAGTAAACAAAGAGCGCACCGGAAGCTCGACACTGACAGAAGAGTTTTCAGGGGCTTCGGCGTCAAACATGATTTCGCCCTCAAAACCAGAGAACATGTTGTAAGTCGTGGAATAGCCAAGGTGATTATAGCTAAACAGCACCTGACTATGGCTTGCATCCAGAACGTATTTTTCCGGTTCCGCAAAAGCGGCCGTTGCGGATAGAGCCAACGCTGCGGCGATAAGGGGGGATTTCATGTGAAGTTCTCCAAATTGGTTTGTCGCGAGGTATTCGGTACAATGGCTGCAGGCTATGCACGTGTTCTCAGTTGCAACTTAGGATATTTTTATCTGAGTAAAACCCACACTTGCGGAAATCCGCCAATGACTTAGAGACGCAAACAACCGTGCAGGAAACGCTTGGGAATTTAGCTACTTCAGCCAAGTTTTCTTGCCTTGCACCAGATGATGATACATCGTATACGCCCCCTGCCTTTTGCAAAGATATTTGAACCGCGCAGTCTCTCGTGGATGGGTCGCAAAAGGTTTATGACCCGCCTTTGAAATGCGCCTTGATAGAAGTGGAGCACACATGCCGCTGTATGAGCATGTATTCATCTCGCGTCAGGACTTGTCCAACGCGCAGGCTGAAAGCCTTGTCGAACATTTCAGCACCGTACTGGCGGACAACGGCGGTAAAGTCGTTGAGTCAGAGTACTGGGGCGTTAAGACAATGGCCTACAAGATCAACAAAAACCGCAAGGGTCACTACTCCTTCCTGAAGACTGATGCGCCATCGGCCGCCGTTCAGGAAATGGAACGCCTGATGCGTCTGCATGACGACGTAATGCGTATTCTGACCATCAAAGTCGAAGAGCACGCCGAAGGTCCGTCGATCCAAATGCAAAAACGTGACGAACGTGGCGACCGCCGCGAGCGCCGCGCTTGATCTGCCTGAAGAAAGGACACTAAACCATGGCTGCAAAACCATTTTTCCGCCGTCGTAAGGTTTGCCCATTCTCGGGCGAGAACGCACCTAAAATCGACTACAAAGACACGAAACTGCTGCAACGCTATATCTCAGAGCGTGGCAAAATCGTGCCTTCCCGCATCACCGCCGTTTCGGCTAAGAAGCAGCGTGAACTGGCCCGTGCTATCAAACGCGCCCGCTTCCTCGCCCTGCTGCCTTACGCTGTGAAATAAGGAGAACCTGACATGCAAGTTATCCTTCTCGAACGCGTTTCCAAACTGGGTCAAATGGGCGACGTTGTATCCGTCAAACCAGGCTACGCACGCAACTTCCTTCTGCCACAGGGCAAAGCTCTGTCGGCATCCGAGCGCAACATCTCGGACTTTGAAGCACGCAAAGCGCAGCTGGAAGCCAACAACCTGGAAACCAAAAAAGAAGCCGACGCTCTGGCAGAACGCCTAAACGGTCAGCAGTTCATCGTGATTCGCCAAGCGTCTGATTCCGGTGCTCTATACGGCTCAGTCAGCACACGCGATGCCGCAGACGCGGCAACCGATGGTGGTTTCACTGTTGATCGTAAGCAAGTTGCCCTGACTCGTCCGATCAAAGAACTGGGCCTGCACGACGTGATCGTCACTCTGCACCCCGAAGTCGAAGCAACAATCGAACTGAACGTTGCCCGCTCGGAAGAAGAAGCAGAACTGCAAGCGACCGGAAAAACCATTCAGGAAGCCGCTGCAGAAGCAGAAGAAGCCGCAGAATTCGAAATCGCTGAACTGTTCGACGATATCGGTTCCGCTGCAGACGAAGACTTCGACGCTGCACCAGCTAGCGAAGACGAAGACGTCTGATTTAGCGATACTGCTTAACAATTAGAACGCCGCGCATTGATTTGCGCGGCGTTTTTTGACTGTTACCATAATCGCATCAGCCATGCACTTCACCGCAGATTTCGCAATGATTTCGCAAATTTCGCGTAGATTGTTCAGAGTATTTGGATACAATCTAGACCCGAGTGGACAACGGCACGCCAGTTCACGCATACTGCTTGGTAGTTATCAAGAATAGCTACGTTCGTCGCGCGATGTTTGAATTTCTCAAAGGCTCACATATTGAATGGAATTGATTGACCTTGCAGACATGCCAAATGGCAAAAGTGACTTTGTTGGCCATTTGCGCAATGTGTGTGAGAGCCTAGGGTTAGAGTATGCATCTTATGCCTCGACACATCCTTTGAGCGGAACCGTGCACGCTTTCACGACCTACCCTGATCGCTGGAAGAATCACTATATGGAGCATGGCCTTCATTTGCAGGATCCGACTCTGGAAAAGGCCGCGCGGAGTATTGCCCCGGTTGACTGGGGACGTTTAGAACGCTCTGCTAATTTTCAATCTGTGTTCAGCCAAGCATATGATTTTGGTTTGCCAGATACAGGTGTGACGATTCCGGTACGGGGTCCGTTTGGCGAAGTTGGCCTCTTTAGCGTGTCTGCACCCTTGCCAACCGATGGTTGGCAAAAACTTCGCACGCAAATCATTGGAAACTTACAGTCGTCTGCGGTTTACCTGCATGATGCGGTCATGACATCAGAGACGGTGATGAAAAGTCTGCGCTTCCCGCACCTCTCCTCGCGCGAGAAAGAAATCTTGCAATGGGTCGCTGCCGGTAAATCGCAGCAAGACATCGGCGATATCTTGTCGATATCCCTCCGGACAGTTGAAGTTCACTTGAGATCAACGCGAGAAAAACTGTTTGCTTTGACAACGGCACAGGCTGTCGGCCGCGGCATTTCGTTAGGCTTAATCACGCCCAGCTGATCAGACGAAAGCCCCTACGGGATTTCCCCAATATCTTCTTTTGTGAGAATTGTTACGTTCATCCCACAACTTATAGGGGATAATTCTAATGATACTCGTAATTGACGCACTCAATAGAGACACGTTTGGCTCGATACTCGATGAAATGTACCAGTTAAGAGCCCGCGTATTTAGTGACCGTATGGGGTGGGACGTCAAGATCACGAATGGGCGCGAAATTGATGAATTCGATGATCAGAACCCGGCTTATGTCGTGCAACTGGATGAAGACCTGAATGTCACCGGTTGTGCACGCCTGCTGCAAACCACTGGTCCGCATATGCTTTCTGATGTCTTCAGCGATATCTTGTGTGGTGAGCCACCGTTACGCAGCGCATTGATGTGGGAATCAACTCGTTTTTGCGTTGATCACGACAGGCTGGATCATGGAAAAGGGGGCAAATCCATCGCCCATGCAACCTGCGAGCTGATGGTCGGCATCTTGGAGTACGCTCGCACTGCCGGGATCGAAGATATCGTCACTGTGATTGATCCCATCATGAACCGCATTCTTAAACGCTCGGACAACGCGCCATATGACTATGTTGGCGAAACCGTCGGTATGGGCAAGGTCAAGGCCATGGCAGCCCTCCTAGAGTGTTCAGAAGAACGTATTAAGCGTGTTCGAGCCTTTGCCAGTATCACAGGCAATATCTTCATTCCGGAAAACGAGTTGGCAGAGATGATGACAGCCAAAGTCCGGCCAATCATGACGACAGATCTGCAGGACTATTTTGACGATCAGTTTTCATCGGCCACAAATGAACGCGAAAAAGCGGCCACCCGCGCGCTGCAACAAGCACTCGGCGACGTCTCCTTGCACTAGGCACACATATGAACACTAACAAAAAAAGGGCTGCCAAACAGGCAACCCTTTTCCATTTTCCAGCGGTATACCCGAAGATCAGTCTTGGTCCAGCGCCTCAACGGCTTTTTCCAGATCATCCTTGCTGATCTCTTTGTCTGTGACTGAAGCCAGTTCGACAACATAGTCGATGACTTTTTCTTCAAAGATCGGCGCACGCAGTTGCTGACGCATCTGCGGGTTATTTTGAACGAATTCAAAGAACTCGCGCTCGTGACCAGGGTACTGACGTGCTTGCTGCATAACTGCTTGAGTCATTTCGGCATCGGTCACGTCAACCTCGGCCTTGCGGCCCAGTTCAGCCAATAGAAGACCCAGACGTACGCGGCGCTCAGCCAGCTTGTTATGCTCATCGGTGGCTTCGATCTCAGGATGATCATGGCCTTCGACTTCTGGATTTTCTTCATGCCAGATCTGGTGCGCGATTTGCTTGGCTTCTGCCGCAACCATCGACGGAGGCAGGTCAAAGCTCACTTTGCCGTCCAGGTCATCCAGCAGGCTACGCTTCAGAACAGCGCGTGCGGCACCGGCATACTCTTCTTCCAGACGCTCACGGATCTGGCCCTTCAGGCCGTCCAGATCTTCAGCACCGAATTTGGTTGCCAGCTCGTCGTTGATTTCTGCGGCAGCAGGTGCTTTGACGGCTTTGATCGTGCAGTCAAAGACAGCTTCTTTACCGGCCAGCTGCTCGGCTTGGTAATCTTCCGGGAAGGATACCGTTACCGCTTTCTCTTCTTCGGCTTTCACGCCAACCAGTTGCTCTTCGAAACCAGGGATGAAGCTATTTGAACCCAGAACCAACGGGTAATCTTCGGCACTGCCACCTTCAAAGGCTTCACCGTCAACTTTGCCAACAAAGTCCATGACAACCTGATCGCCATCTTTGGCTTTGGTGCCTTTTTTGCGATCTTTGAAGTCCTGTGCGCTTTCCGCAAGATTGTTCAGAGCCTCTTCAACAGCGGCATCATCGGCTTTGGTAACCAGACGCTCCAGCTTGACCGATTTCAGGTCAACTTCTGGGATCTCAGGCAGTGCCTCATAAGACATTTCGACTTCGACGTCGTCGCCTTCTTTCCAATCCTGATTGGCCATTTTGACATCAGGCTCGGCCGCTGGGCGTTCGCCGCTGTCTTCAAAGTGCTGCGACATTGCGCCATCAACAGCTTCTTGCATGGCTTCGCCAAGCACACGACCACCAAATTGCTTTCTTAGCAACGCCAGAGGCACCTTACCTTTGCGGAAACCTTTCATCTCCACTTCAGGCTGGGCTTCCTTCAGCTTGCCTACAACTTTCTCGTCCAGCTCAGCTGCGCTCAAAACCAGTTTGTAGCCGCGCTTCAGGCCTTCGTTCAGGGTCTCGGTGACCTGCATGTCGATCCTCATCCATAGCGTTGTGCCGCGCAAAACGCGGGCAGATAAATCATTGGCTCTTCTATTGCCCTGACCACCCGCGCGCAAGGGTGAAACACCATCGAATATCGTTTTGTTACACGGAACACGGCAGGCCTCTGCATCATCGATTAAACCAACAACTCTGCAATGCCAATTGGCGTGCTAAACAATCCGCGACGCTTCACACAGAACGGCAAAACTGCCTGATAATGAGGTTAACGGATCAAAACTTGACGCGCGCGAGATATCGCGATTTGCTAGCTGCAACATTGAGGGCATGTTTTCAGGACCTAAAAGCGACTGAGACCCTCCCTAAAGGAATTTGAAATTTTGATGTCGGTAGATTGGCGTCAAGCGCAAAGGGTTTGCGATATGGCGAATACTGAAACTCCACCATTACCGGCCCTAGCGGCGATTGATGACCTACGCAAGCGCATGAGCGCCTCGATCATTGGTCAACGCGATGTGATCGACCGGCTGGTGATCGGCTTGTTGGCAAATGGCAACCTCTTGATCGAAGGTCTGCCCGGCCTTGCCAAAACACGCGCTGTCAAAGCGATGGCAAAAAACTTGGATGCAGATTTCAGTCGAATTCAGTTCACGCCCGATCTGTTGCCTTCAGATGTCACTGGCACCGAAGTGTATTACCAAAGCGAAGAAGGCGGCTCCTTCCGTTTTGATCCCGGGCCGATCTTTGCCAATATTGTTCTCGCTGACGAAATCAATCGCGCCCCGGCCAAGGTGCAGGCGGCACTGCTCGAAGCGATGGAAGAGCGGCAAGTCACGGTCGGCGGAACAACCCACCCGATGGAACCGCTGTTCATGGTGATGGCAACGCAGAACCCCATCGAACAAGAGGGCACTTACCCCCTGCCTGAGGCACAGATGGACCGATTCTTGATGCATGTGAACATCACCTATCCACCTGTGGAGGATGAGGTTGAGGTCATCCGCCTTGTGCGCGGAGAGGAAATTGCCGCGCAGCGGACCGCAAAAAAAACGCCAAAACCCACGGCCATATCGCAAGATATAATTTTTGAGGCCCGCGGTGAGATCGGACAAATTCATGTTTCTGACGCGATGGAGCGTTATATGGCCGATCTGGTCTATGCCACGCGTACACCGGGTAAACTAAGCGAAGAACTGGCGCGCTGGATCGAAATCGGTGCCAGCCCTCGCGCATCGCTGGCACTAGATAAATGTGGCCGGGTGCATGCATGGCTAAATGGACGAGATTATGTGGACCCGCTGGATGTGCGCGCGGTCGCACCGGATGTTTTCCGACACCGTCTGGGCCTCAGCTACGAGGCGCAAGGGGATGACCGCTCAGCCGATGATGTGATCGCCGAAATCTTGTCGGTTGTTGCCCTGCCCTAGGAGGGATTGCACGATATGGCCTCAGTTGCTGCCACATCTGCCCATGACCCCTGCATTCATGTGGATCTGGATCAATTGCGTCGACTTGGATCGCAAGCGCGCACGTTGACTTTCCTACCCCGACAACCCGCAGCCTCGGTCCTCAATGGCCGGCACGCTTCCAAGCTCCGCGGGCGTGGGTTGAATTTTGAAGAACTGCGCGAATATGTCGATGGTGACGACATCCGCACCATGGATTGGAAGGTCACGGCGCGCACGGGTAAACCGCATGTTCGGGTCTATACCGAAGAACGTGATCGCCCGACGCTCCTGATCGTTGACCAACGCATGTCGATGTATTTTGGCAGTCGGGTTTTCTTGAAATCCGTGATTGCCGCCGAAGCCGCAGCCTTGGCTGCCCATCGTGTTCTGGCGCAAGGGGATCGCATTGGTGGATTGGTGTTCGGCGACGAGGTGATCGCGGAGCACCGCCCTGCCCGCAGCCACAAGGCCCTCAATCAAGTGCTGACATCGATTGCCAAGGCCAATGCCCTGCTACATGCCGATGCGCCGGTCGCGGCCGCGCTGCCGCTTAACAAGGTGCTGCGTTCCGCCCTGCGCATTGCCAAGACAAATGCCCTGATCATGGTGTTTTCGGATTTCGACGGAACCGACGATCAGACCGACGCGCTGATCGCCGCACTGGCGCGGTCCAACGATCTGATCCTGTTCAACATTGCCGACCCTTTGGCGGATGGCATCCCGGCAGACCTGCGCATGACCGTAACCGATGGTCATCTGCAGGCAGAGCTGAACACGGGTGACGGTAAAGTTCATCAACGGCTACGTGACATGCTGCAAGGGCGTGCGGCCATCGTGCAGACATGGTCGCGTAAATACGGCGTGCCGGTTTTACCCCTGACCACGGTAGAACCTGCTGCAGATCAAATTCGGCAATTACTCGGTCACGGGAGGGTCCCGCGATGAGCTCGGAGCTTGAAGGATTAAGCCTGGTCGAACTGATCGACCTGCTTGAGGAAGCCCCCCAACCTGCAGCGATCGCAATGACACCGCAAACACCGGGTTGGCTGGTTTTGGGGGCCGCATGTCTCGTTGTGGCCGTTTGGCTGTCGCGTCATTTGATCCGCAAAAAACGCGCCAATGCCTATCGCCGGGCTGCGCTGCAAGCGTTAGACAAGGCCGCGGATGATCCGGCACAGATTGCAACAATTCTCAAACAAACAGCCTTGGTGGGATATCCCAGAAAACGCGTTGCCAGTTTGAGCGGAAGCGAATGGTTGGCCTTTCTGGATGGCTCATTCCCCGGCTCTGGCTTTGCCAAAGGCGCCGGTAAGACCCTGACAACAGCTCCCTATAGTGACAGTGCCGCCGCACCGGAACTCTCCACGCTCGCCAGAAAATGGGTTCGGGAACATCGGCCAGAAAGGGACGTGTGATGCTAACGCTCTCCGCGCCTTGGGCCCTGTGCCTCCTGCCTTTGCCATGGTTGATCTGGCGATTTGCCCCACCGCATCGTGAGCGGGTCAGCGCGATCCGCATTCCTTTCTTTCGCCGGGTTACGAAAGCCGCTGATGTCAAAGCCCTCCCCGGCGCGGTGATCCTTCAACGCACTAAGTTCCAGATGGTCGCCGCCATCCTGATCTGGGCAATGATCGTAATGGCGCTGGCCAAGCCGGAACGGCTGGGCGAACCCATCGTGATTGAGAAAGCCGCCCGTGACATCGTACTGGCTTTGGATATTTCTGGTTCCATGGACGCCCGCGATTTTGCCGCAGAGGACGACAAACCACAGCAACGTCTTTCGGCCGTGAAATCGGTCCTGTCAAAGTTCATCACAGCGCGCGACAGTGACCGCATGGCTCTTATCATCTTTGGCACGCGCGCATTTGTGCAAGCGCCGTTCACCGAGGATCTGCCAAGCCTGCAAGGTTTTCTCGATCAAACAGAGGTGGGCATGGCTGGCCCGAATACCGCATTGGGCGACGCGATTGGCCTGTCTTTGCGGATGTTTGATGCAAGTGACGTTGATGAACGCGTGTTGATCTTGCTCAGCGATGGGGCTGACACCAACAGTCGCATGTCCCCAGCCAACGCCGCCGCCATTGCGTCGGACCGAGGTGTGACCATTCACACGGTTGGGGTTGGCGACCCCGATGGCACCGGCGAAGACAAAGTTGACCTCACCGCGCTTCAATCCATCGCGGATAAAACCGGCGGCTCCTACTTCTTTGCCAACGATCAGGCGGCGTTGGAAAACGTGTATAAGGAGATTGACGCGCTCAATCCGCGCGTGACCGAAACAACCAGTTTCCGCCCGCGTGAAAGCTTGGTGCATGTCCCACTGGCCGTGGCCTTCATTTTTTTGATCTGCGCAGCCGCTTGGCTTCAATGGTCACGACAGCGGGCGGTGCCAGCATGACGCAATTCATCGAATTCTTCCACTTACTGCGGCCATGGTGGCTGCTCGGCCTGCTACCGGTGGCCTTTTTGTGGTGGTCCATACGCCCACGCAAACAACGCACATCCAATCAACACGCTGCCCTTGCCCCTCATTTGGCAAAGGCATTGGAGGTTGGAAACACGCACACACGCCGGTTTTCCCCGATTGATCTGTTCGCACTTGCGGGCGTCCTGCTATGCCTCGCGGTCGCGGGTCCCAGTTGGAACCGGGTTCCCAATCCACTGGTTGCAGAAACCGCGCCGCTGGTTGTGGCACTCAAGGTGACGGAGTCGATGGAAGCCCCCGATCTTGCACCATCGCGTTTGGATCGTGCGAAATACAAAATCCTCGACCTGATCGAATCCCGCGCAGGCGCGCGCACGGCGCTGATCGCCTATGCGGGCTCGGCGCATCAGGTCGCACCGCTGACCGAAGATCCGAACATACTCAAGCCTCTGCTAACGGGGCTGATACCAAAGGTCATGCCCGTCGAAGGTGCCGATGCCGCCACAGCCTTGGCGCTGGCACTGGAGATCTTGGGCAAATCTGAAACAGGTGGCGCGATCCTCTTTGCCCTCGACGATCTCGATCCCGCTGATATGGTGGCATTGAACGCCGAGGCCGTCGAAAACCGACCACCTATAGTGTTCTTGCAAACCGTGCCTGATGGAAACGATCTCCCCCAACTGGCGCAAATCGCAAATTCCAGCACCGTTCAGATCACACCGGACGACAGCGATATCGCCCGGATCGAACGCCAGCTTCGCTCGCTCCAACAGGCTGCGCTGGCTGATGACGATCGCCTGCAGTGGCAGGATCGCGCCTGGTGGCTAGCTTGGCCCGTGGCTTTGTTTATCGCGCTGTGGTTCCGCCGTGGCTGGACCATGCGATGGGCTGCAGTCGCTCTGGCGCTCATTCTGACGCAATTTCCAAATGCAGCGCGTGCAGATGGATGGAAAGACTGGTTCCTAACCCCGGACCAGCAAGGATACCTCGCCTTTAAGGACAATAGTTTTGCCGAGGCAGGCGAATTATTCGAGGATCCGATGTGGCGCGGCTATGCCAAGTACCGCGCAGGCCAGTATGAAGACGCTATTGAGATTTTTCAACGGCTGGACAATGCCGATGCCGCCTTCAATCAAGGCCTGGCCGAAATCAAAAACCGACAATACCGCCCGGCAGTACGCTCGTTTGAAACTGCATTGACCCGGCAACCGGATTTCCCGGCAGCTCAGCACAATCTTGAAGTGGCCAAGGCCATCGTCGAATATGTCGAAGCCACGCGCGAACAGTCTGATACCGGCGAAGAGGCCGGGATCGGCGCAGACGATATCGTGTTCGATAATGAGGCCGCCAAAGGAGCTGAAACCGAGATCGAGGCCACGCAAGAAGACGCCGCCCCCCAAACCGCAGAACAGTGGATCGAGTCCATCGACACCGGCATGGAAGATTTCTTGCGCGGCCGGTTCCTGGCTGACAATGCGAGGGCCGAGCAATGATCCGCACGCTTATCGCTCTTGCCCTGATCTGGCTAGCTGGCATCGCAGTGGCGCAAGATGAGCCACAACTATCAGTCGAATTTGAAACCGATACCGTCACCGTCGGGCAGCCCGTCGTGTTGCGCATGAAAGTTCTGGTCCCAACCTGGATGCTCGCCCCGCCGGAATTTCCCGCACTGGACCAACCCGGCCTGCTGATCCGGCTGCCAGAGCGCGCAACCTCGCCGATCAGCGAAACGGTGAAGGGTGAAACATGGTCGGGGGTTCAACGATCTTACCGGATCTATCCCTTGCAAGCAGGGTCATTCTCCTTGCCACCGGCGAACATTCTGGTGACCTATCCAAAGCCCGGTGAAACCGATCCAACGCAGGTCAAATTGCCACTTGAGCCGGTCACGTTCACAGCCCAAGTACCTGCAGGCGCTGAAGAGTTGGATCCCCTAATCATCGCAGAGAGTTTTACGCTTGAACAAACGCTGGACACCCCAAATGATCTGCACCCTGGTGACGCTGTAACACGCGTGCTCACTGCGCAGATCACGGGAACCACCCCAATCATGATCCCTTCCCTCACCCCGGAATTCACCGGTGATGCAGCACGGGCTTATCCTGAAGACCCGGTTGTCCGCGACACCGAAGAGCGCGGCCACCTGTCGGGCAGTCGCGTGGAAGAAACGACTTATCTCGCCACAGGCCCGGGAACAATGACTTTGCCGCCTGTGAAACTCGACTGGTTCAACACTGAAACCAACGCCGTTGAGACCATCAACATTGGAGGGGCCGAGATCAAAGTAACTGGAACGGCAGGTCCAACAGGCAAGGAGCACTGGTTCAACTGGCAGTTTGGCCTCGCAATCGCCGCCATCGTCCTGATCGTCCTGGCGATTGTCCGCAGCCTTACCCCTCATCTGCGCCGCGCCATCCAATCCGCTCGAAATCGCTGGTTGGAGAGCGAAGCCTACGCGCATCGCAACGTGCTTCAGGCAATACGCACTCGGGATCTTGGAACAACCTACATTGCCCTGAGCCATTGGCGTTCGTTCTACACAGGTGCATCCGTAGATAAAATCGAAGTTGCGCTTGCTGATATTGGCTTGTCAATCTTCAGCCAACACACGCGCACCGCCTCCGCGCCCTCAGACTGGTCAGAACTTGAACGGGCTTACAAGGTGTTGCGCAAGGAATCTTGCCGAAGAGCGCGTGCCAGACCTCAAAACCTTCAGCCACTCAACCCCACGTAGGGGTCAACTCATGTTGCCAGCTGAACACAGCCTTGATATCAAATCACTATTTTGATGGAATGGTGCGGGTGGAGGGACTTGAACCCCCACGCCTTGCGGCGCTAGAACCTAAATCTAGTGCGTCTACCAATTTCGCCACACCCGCTTCCGGCCTGCCTCTTAGCAAAGCTAGATTTGGGATGCGAGCAGAAAATTCAACTCACACCAAGTTTTCTAAAAACCTTTGGCAATTCCTCGGGCAAATCCTCGGCAATCAGACCGGGGCCAAAGCTGAGCGCGCATTCCACATGCAGCCAGGCCGCCGTTTCTGCCGACTGCATCGGATCAAACCCGCGCGCCATCAACCCGGTGATGAACCCGGCCAGTACATCGCCAGACCCAGCCGTTGCCAACCATGGGGTCGACCGCTCGTAATGCGCTGAATTGATCGAACACCGACCATCAGGCGCTGCAATCACTGTATCCGCCCCCTTGAACAGCACAACACACCCTGCCCGCTTGGCCGCCTCACGCGTGGCATCCACCTTGGAATAGGCCGGGCCTTTGGTGGGTACCTCGTTCAGCTTGGCCAAGATATCCGGGAACAACCGAGCAAACTCGCCCCCGTGCGGCGTCAGCACGCAATTGTCGTGCAGCAGGTCAAACAAAGCCTCCGGTGCATCCGTAAAGGCCGACAAGGCATCGGCATCCAACACCGTCGCCCGTTTGGACGCCAAGGCCACAGGCACCAGTTCCTTTGCTCTGTCCAAACCCAACCCTGGCCCGAGGCACAGAGCATTCAAACGCTCGTCCAACAGCACCTCGGCAAAACTCTCTACCCCCTCAATCCGCTTTAGCATCAGCGCCGTGATCTGACAGGAGACTTCCATCTGCGCCGACGGTGGCACGCCCAGTGTCACCAACCCTGCCCCGATCCGCAGCGCCCCCCGCGCTGCCAGCCGCGCTGCGCCGGTTTTGCCCGAACCGCCTGAGAGGATGAGGGCGTGGCCATGGGAGAATTTGTGACTAGTTTTTAAGTTATCTGGGCTTCGCTCTTTGCCGCAAAGAACCCAATCGCCCATCCCATAGTCGTCATTTTTCAACAATTTGTGCGTCTGGAGAGGGTTTCGAATCCTTTGGGGTAACCCTATGTCAGTTTCGTGAAGCGAAAATGTTCCGTTTCCCGCACTTTCGAGGTGATGCCCTAGCTTTGCTCGATGAAATGTTACCGTCATTTCAGCAGGCAATGCCAACCCCAAAACCTTACCGCTATCAGAACAAACACCAGACGGGATGTCGACAGCGATCATGCCGGGTCGCACCCCTAAGAACATTTGGCACAAAGGCTGCAAGGTTTCAGCCAGTTCTCCCTCGATAGGTCGCGTCAGCCCAGTGCCAAAAATAGCATCTATAATCCAAGCTTTTCCAGCTTCTTCAATTGACCTTGGACAATATGCTTCAATGTCAAATTCTGACATTGGTGAAACGGTTTCGTGGCTAATCCACCGCTCATAATTCACCCGCGCATCCGGCGGCAGTTTGTCAGCGGCTCCATAGAGAAACACCTCCACCTCCCAGCCCCATTCTTTGAGCAATCGCGCGATAACAAACCCATCGCCGCCATTGTTC
Source organism: Roseovarius albus (assembly GCF_900172335.1). Classification (GTDB taxonomy): domain Bacteria; phylum Pseudomonadota; class Alphaproteobacteria; order Rhodobacterales; family Rhodobacteraceae; genus Roseovarius; species Roseovarius albus. The sequence goes on along the minus strand of NZ_FWFX01000006.1, from coordinate 118,553 downwards.
CCCGGTCCGCACAGAACCACCGCGCAATGGGATGCTTTCTTCAGTTCCGGCCATTCCTCAAAAATCGCCTCAACCACGCCCCGTCCCGCGCGCTCCATCAGCTCCAGGCCCGTCACTTCACCCGACTCAATTGCCGCCTGTTCGATGGCCCGCATCTGTGCTGCGGTCAAAAGCTCTGTCATTTACGCCTCACTCGATTCACTCTTGCTCATTTCAGATGCATGATGCCTAAAAAGTGGGCAATCCCATTCATTACTGCACCTGCAGCATTCCCACCCCACGCTAACCGATTGTATCCCCCTTCGGGAAGTGGTCGAACATCCCCGAAACCCCAAATTCGGAGGCCCGCCCGTGAAAAAGATCGAAGCCATCATCAAACCCTTCAAACTTGATGAAGTGAAAGAAGCGCTGCAGGACATCGGCGTGCAGGGTCTGTCCGTCATCGAGGTCAAAGGCTTTGGTCGCCAAAAGGGCCATACCGAACTGTACCGCGGTGCCGAATATGTCGTCGATTTCCTGCCCAAGGTTAAAATTGACGTGGTGCTGGACGATGATCAAGTCGACGCCGCAATCGAGGCCATCGTAGACGCTGCCAAAACCGACAAGATCGGCGATGGCAAAATCTTCGTCAGCCCGGTAGAACAAGCCATCCGTATCCGCACCGGTGAAACCGGTTCGGACGCACTCTAACTCAATTCGCAAATCTCCCAGCTAAAAGGATATCGGGAATGAGCATCTCAGACGTTCTCAACCAAATCCGCGATGAAGACATCGAATATGTCGACGTTCGTTTCACAGACCCACGTGGTAAACTGCAGCACGTGACCATCATCGCCGACCAGGTTGATGAGGACTTCCTTGAGGAAGGCTTCATGTTTGATGGCTCGTCCATTGCCGGCTGGAAGTCGATTGAAGCGTCAGACATGAAATTGATGCTCGATACCACCAGCGCCTATGTTGACCCGTTCTACGCGGAAAAAACATTGTGCATCCACTGCTCGGTTGTTGAGCCAGATACTGGCGAAGCCTACAACCGCGACCCGCGCGGCACCGCGCAAAAAGCCGAAGCCTACCTGAAATCCTCTGGTATCGGCGACGTCGCCTACATGGGGCCAGAAGCGGAATTTTTCTTGTTTGACGATGTACGTTTCTCAAACAGTATCAACAAAGTATCCTACGAAGTTGATGCTTCAGACGCGTCCTGGAACACCGACACCGAATATGAAATGGGCAACATGGGCCACCGCCCCGGCCTCAAAGGCGGTTACTTCCCAGTCAACCCAATTGACGAAGCGCAAGACCTGCGCTCAGAGATGCTCAGCACCATGAAGCGCCTGGGCATGAAGGTCGACAAGCACCACCACGAGGTGGCCAGCTGCCAGCACGAGCTGGGCCTGATCTTTGATAGCCTGACCAAACAGGCTGATGAGCTGCAGAAATACAAATACGTGATCCACAACGTGGCCCACGCATACGGCAAATCCGCCACCTTCATGCCCAAGCCGATCTATGGCGACAACGGCACCGGCATGCACGTGAACATGTCGATCTGGAAGGATGGCAAGCCTTTGTTCGCAGGTGACAAATACGCGGACCTGAGCCAAGAAGCACTGTATTTCATCGGCGGCATCTTGACCCACGCTAAATCGCTCAACGCCTTCACCAACCCGGCGACCAACAGCTACAAGCGCCTGATCCCAGGGTTCGAAGCACCTGTTCTACGCGCCTACTCTGCACGCAACCGTTCGGGCTGTGTCCGTATCCCATGGACAGAAAGCCCAAAAGCCAAGCGTGTTGAAGCACGTTTTCCTGATCCGGCCGCCAACCCATATCTCTGCTTTGCGGCCCTGCTGATGGCCGGCCTTGATGGGATCAAGAACAAAATCGATCCCGGTGAAGCCATGGACAAAAACCTCTATGACCTTCCTGCAGAAGAGCTCAAAGACATTCCAACCGTCTGCGGCAGCCTGCGCGAAGCCATGGAAGAGCTGCAAGCCGATCACGATTACCTTCTGGCTGGCGATGTGTTCACTAAAGATCAGATCGAGGGCTATATCGACCTGAAAATGGAAGAGATCGAAACCTACGAGCACACCCCGCATCCGGTTGAATTCCAGATGTATTACAGCTGCTAAGCTGTCAGAATATCACACGAACTTCAGGCGCCCTGCGGGGCGCCTTTTTTGGTGCGGGCTTTTCCGCCTCTCCAGCGGAGATCGGTTTGACACTCCCGTCCCAGCGACTACTCTGCACCCAACTGATTTCATACCAAAGGATAACTGAATGCGTCGCATGACCCTTGGCCTTCTGATGACGGCCCTGCTCGCTGCTCCGGCAACTGCTCAAACCCTTGATCGCATCCGGGCCAAAGGCGAGATAAACATCGGTTACCGCACAGACGCCGCGCCTTTGTCATTTGCTGACAGCGCAGGTCAACCCGCAGGCTATTCGATCAAACTGTGCAAAACCATTGTTAAAGCCATGGCTGAACCCTTAGAACTCGAAGAGATCAAGGTGAATTATGTTGCCGTCTCAACAGAGGATCGGTTCGACCAAGTCGCCTCCGGGAACGTCGACTTGCTTTGTGGCGCCGCGACCATCACGCTCCGGCGGCGGGTAAAGGTCGACTTTTCCACCCCTACCTTTATCGACGGAACTGCAGTTCTGTTGCGCAGAGAGGCGTCCGGAGATGTTTCGCAACTCGAAGGAAAAAAGATCGGTGTACGCAAAGGTACGACGACTGAACAGGCTCTAGGCAATTCGCTCAAGCGTGCCGGCGTCAATGGCGAAATTGTTGCCTTTGATGATCACGCAACGGCTATGGGCGCTCTGGAAGCGGGTGAAATCGAGGCGCACTTCGCTGATCAATCCATCCTTTACAATCTGTTCAGCAGCAGCGAAGTCCAAAACAAGTTTAAGATTTCAAACGAAATATTAACCGTCGAAAAGCACGGATTAGCGATGGAACGCGGCGACGCCGATATGCGACTTCTAGTAGATTCGATCATCTCAAGGCTTTACGCCGCGGGAGAGATGCAAAAACTATACCGCAATACGTTCCCAACCGCCCAACCTGGCCTCGCAATGCGAGCGATGTACATGATCGCTCCAACTGTTCCATAAGCGTTGTTCAGGATCAAACTTACATGTGCATAAGCACGTGCTGCAGAGGGTGCCTTCCGGCACCCTTTTTCATGACACTTGTTGCAATCACTTTCCGAATGCAAATTCTCAAGAAACCCTCACGATTGGTAACCTAAGATTCATGAAACAGAATATTTCATAAGCCCAACCGTGTCTTACGACACAGACGTTGCTTTACTCAGAATCAGATGAAACGCCCCATCAACCGTCGACTTGCGAGCATAATTGCAACGATTTGTTTCAAATTTAGAACCAATTCGCGCGATTACGGCAAATTGCCTCAATGTGTCCGTAATTGAAACAAATTGATTTCACCTTATGAGTGTAAAAAATGTGCAACTCTCTAAGTGTTCAAATCGGGCCATAGCATGAAAAACGAAAAAGACTGGTTAACATCGGGTCTCATTTTTCTGGGATATCGAGATCTCGACATCGTTAAGATTGCCAATCGGGTTGCCCATAGTTTTGAGGCCCTGGAAGAAAAAGTCACTTCGGTCCGGGTTCTTTCAGACATCTGTGCTTTGGTCGCAACAAACGATCATGTAGTGAGACTAGCAATATGCGAAGATATTGAAATCGCCACATTGCAGAATCCTGCAGAGTTTTTCCTTGCCGTTCAGATCAAATCGAACCGCGATGAAACAGACGGTCTCGGCAAGGAACCATTACAGATCGATGCGATTTTAGCGCATTCATTGACTCTGTTACATTGGGCCCTATCCCCGGATTACGTCAAATGGATTGGGCGAACAGATATCCTGAGTAGCACGGATTTCATCAAGGCAACCACTCAGCCTGATCATCAAGAAAACATGGAACTGGAAAATCAACTTGCCTGCCCTTCTCGGCTGGCCTCCCCCTCTCGCGCCAAAGCGCTGCCAGAGATTGAAGAAACGGCTGACATTCTGCAACAGCGGCTGTTAGCCCGTCAGACTGTTTCAAATCAGGATCTGGCCAGCGAGAGCGACCTGCGCGCTATTTTCCAGGAAAATTATCCAACCGAAGCAACACGCATTGAAACTGTGGTCGAAACCATCAAGCAAAGCGACCTTCTACGCCTATCCGCATGGTTTTTATCCTTCGCGGTTTTCTTGTTTTGTATCCCTGTTGGCTTGGCTCTGATCATCTTTAACCTGATCATGGGCGAAGATCTACGCCTCAGCTCACAAACCGCTGCCCTGACAGGCACCTTCGTGACGTTCAATGTCTACGGGACAACGGCACAGGCAATGGAAACGCTACAGCACATAGTGGGATGAAGATTCAATTCTGCTCAAGTTCCCCTTGTGCATGCTCCCCTCTCAACTCATTGTAAAATAACAACCGCTGGTGGGGGGCTTTGCCATGAAAATAAAGAAACGAAACTTTGTTCCGACATTGGGAATTTGCCTCCTTTTGCTTCCAGCCAGCGCGGCCATTGCAGCCAAGTGCGGTAATACCTCCAATGGTTTTAACGCATGGAAATCGGCCTTTGCCAAAGAAGCCAAGAAGGCCGGTGTCAAAAAGCCGGGCCTGCAAGCCCTTTCAAGCGCACAATATGCTACCCGCACCATTGCCGCCGACCGGAACCAAAAAAGCTTTAAATACTCATTAGAAAAATTCATGCAGATCCGTGGTGCAGATACAATTGTCGCCCAAGGTCGCAAGCGCAAAGCGCGCAACCCCAATTTCTATGCATCGCTTGAACGTCAGTACGGTGTGCCTGCTGGTGTAATCATTGCCATCCACGGAATGGAAACCGGCTTTGGCGGTTTTATGGGGGACAGCGCAGTGGTCTCGGCCATCACCACCCTCGCCTATGATTGCCGTCGATCGGACTTTTTTATTCCCCATGCAATCGGCGCATTGAAACTGGTCGATCAGGGGGCAATAACTGCGGCCACCAAGGGAGCGAAACACGGTGAACTGGGCCACACCCAGTTCTTGCCGGGCAACGCTCTCAAGTACGGTGTCGACGCCAATGGCGACGGACGGGTCGATTTCTACTCCCAAGCGGATGCCCTCGCTTCAACTGCGAATTTTCTACGGCAAAAAGGTTGGAAGCCGGGCCAAGGCTATCAGCCAGGCGAACCCAACTTTCATGTGATCAAGCAATGGAACGCGGCCACCGTTTATCAAAAAGCGATCGCCATTATGGCAGCTAAAATCGACCGATAGAATGCTAAATATCTGATATATAATACAAATCAGTATGCAACATTGATCAAACAGGACAAATATCACCACTTACCTGTCGGCAAGGTTTCGCCTAACACCTCAGCCCCGAGGGAGTTTGACCAAAGTTCCGCCACAGTCCCAGCAAAATCTGCCCCAATTCGCCAGCTAAATTTTTAAGATATTCGGGCTCCATGATGGGTGGAAAATATGACGTCCTGCAAAAATTTTGGTACAATCGCGGTCCTTGAATACCGCAAAAAGCCACAACTTGGCTTTGCTGATATCGTTGAAGAATTCGACATTTCCTTTCAGATGGCTGACACCGGCCAGCGCAGCCTAACTTGGGATTGCGACGATGTTGCCATCTTGGATCGGGAATCATTGCGCATCGCGCTGGGCTGGATCGAACCGTTTGTGCCCGGTGCCTCATGGCATTTGGTTATTGCAGTCGGTAGCTCCCCTGTAGGTGACAAACGTCCACCGGTACCCGGGTACTTTGAGGCTATGTCTCAACACATTGTCGACAATACCGACAGCTACCTGCCTTATGACACTGTCATGCAAGGCGAAGCCAGCTGCCCAATCGGCAGCGAAGTAATTGACCGCGTAGCGGATCTGTTGGAAACCAGCATCGGACAAATTTCTGACAATGCCCCTTACGTCGCACCCAAGGACCTGATCCTCACTTCTGAAGATGAGCCCATGATCGACATTTCATTGGCCAGCACTGAGAAAGAGATATCCTTGCCGAAACGGCTCACAATTTACACGCTCAGCTGTTCCTTCCTGCTGCAAGTCCCCGCCGTCGGGGCCTTCATGCTGGTCTATTCTTTGCTACGTGATGTCAGCGGCACATCGGGCCTCCCCGCCTGACACACTGTGAATGATTTTTTGCCGGACTGGCCTGCCCATTCTTGATTGAGGGGCAGGCCAAGTCTTATTTGTGTACAGGTACATTCACCGCATGTTTCAACACATAGGTATGGATGGAAAATACGCAGGCCTGCGTTTTTGGTAGACGCAGCACACACTGCCGCTCCGTTCTCAAATACGGATATCCTGCACGCAACTCTTCTGACGGAGTCTGACGTGAAACGGGTTGAAACAACGTCGGATCAGCATAATGCAACCGGTTGAACCGCCACAAAGGCCTTCCGACCTGCACACCATCAAACAACCGCTGCACCCGCCGTGCGATTTGATCATCATATTCCGGCACCCTTGCGTGAATCCCAATCAAGGGTCGCCCAATTTTGTCGGCCAATCGCCAACTGGCCGGAAAGCATAACACAGCCCCAACCAAAAAATGTTCTTCACCCTGCTTTTGTAGCAGACAAAAATCATCCTGAACAATATGCCCCAGACTGCCTAAGGGGTCGGCACGATCCACATTGACCACAACGCCATCCGGACGCAGCACTTGGCCTCCGGATACAGCAAAGCCTTGCCCGTTTATAATCAGCCAATCCAGCACATGCTGCAACAGTTCTTCTGCGGCCTCTCGCCCCTCTGGGCGCAGTGCTAACACATCCTCCCGCTGGGTTCGTAAAAGACGCGTGCGTTCAGCCATTTGTGCAGCATAGACATCATCCGTTAGCAGCCAGTCCTCTGCATTGAGAGGTGCGATACCGGGTAAGGACCGCAAATTCTCAACATCATAAGGCGTGCTGCTCTGCAGAATTTCTTCTCTTTGAAACTGTTGCCCAAGCTGCTGTGCTTCAAAATTTGCCATTACCACACCTCTTAGCACTTAAAACATGAGCATTCTGCCTCACCATCACGCTCCTGCCTTGCCGCTGCGCGCTGCTCGGTCTAAACCCGCCACAAGATTTAACCGATATCCGAAAGCCCGTCATATGATTCCTCGCTATTCCCGCCCTGAAATGGTTGCCATCTGGTCACCAGAAACAAAATTCCGCATCTGGTACGAGATCGAGGCCCACGCCTGCGACGCTATGGCAGATCTGGGCGTGATCCCGCGCGAAAACGCGCAAGCAGTTTGGAAAGCCAAGGATGTCGAATTTGATGTTGCCCGTATTGACGAAATCGAGGCCGAAACCAAACATGACGTCATTGCCTTCCTGACCCACCTCGCTGAACATGTCGGCTCAGAAGAGGCCCGCTTTGTCCATCAGGGCATGACCAGCTCCGACGTTCTGGATACCTGCTTCAACGTGCAACTTGTCCGTGCCGCCGACATCCTGATCGAGGATGCCAAGGCCCTACTTGCCGCCCTGAAAACACGCGCATTTGAGCACAAGAACACCATCCGGATCGGCCGCTCGCACGGCATCCACGCCGAACCCACCACTATGGGCCTGACCTTCGCGCGTTTCTACGCCGAAATGGACCGCAACCTGCGTCGTCTCCAAACCGCCCGCGAAGAAATTGCCACCGGTGCAATCTCAGGCGCAGTTGGCACATTCGCCAACATCGACCCTGCAGTGGAAGAGCACGTCTGCAAAGAACTCGGGCTAGAGCCAGAGCCGATTTCAACCCAAGTCATCCCTCGTGATCGCCATGCCGCCTTCTTTGCGGCGCTTGGCGTTGTGTCCTCGACCGTTGAAAACATCGCGACAGAAATTCGCCACATGCAGCGCACCGAAGTGTTGGAAGCGGCTGAATTCTTCTCGATGGGCCAAAAAGGCTCTTCCGCGATGCCGCACAAGAAAAACCCGGTTCTGACCGAAAACCTGACTGGCCTTGCCCGCCTGGTGCGCATGGCTGTTGTGCCCGCACTGGAAAACGTGGCGCTGTGGCACGAACGCGATATCTCGCACTCATCAGTCGAGCGTAACATCGGCCCAGATGCGACCATCACGCTCGACTTCGCCTTGGCCCGCCTGACCAGCGTCATCGAAAAACTGCTGGTCTATCCAGACAACATGCTGGCCAATATGAACAAGTTCCCCGGTCTGGTCATGTCGCAGCGTGTCCTGCTGGCACTGACACAAGCCGGTGTTTCACGCGAGGATTCCTATAAAATGGTGCAACGCAACGCCCTAAAAGTCTGGGAAACCGGATGTGACTTCAAAGGTGAACTGCTCGCCGACGAAGACGTCGTCAAAGCGCTAGGCGTGGAACAAATCGAAGAGAAATTCGACCTTGGCTACCACACCAAACACGTCGATACGATCTTCAACCGCGTCTTCGGCGAAAGCTAATGCGCTTCACATAAGCGTTACGGACCGAATAATCCTGCATCTGGTGTGTTTTGAATGATAGAATTTCATTAAGACACACGCCTGCAGGAGGTCCCATGCTTCGTCCCCTACTCGCCGCCGCCATTCTCGCCCCTAGCCTTGCTCTCGCTTCCGGCGGTGGCGGATCTTCCGCACCAAAACCGTCCGAGACGACCCAAACCTGCACTGGGGGCAAAGTCTGGGACAAAAAAACCAAATCTTGCGTCGATCCACAACACAGTTTCCTGAGCGACGATGAGCTGTATCAGGCCGTTCGCGAATTCGCCTACTTCGGCGACTTGGCACACGCTCAGTCGGCTTTGTCCGCCATGTCAGATCAAGACGAAGACCGCGTTCTCACCTACTGGGGGTTCACCTATCGCAAACTGGGTGAGATTGATCGCGGCATGGCTTATTACCGCGCCGCCCTCACAACGAACCCTGCCAACATTCTGGCCCGTTCGTACATGGGGCAAGCCCTGGTCGAACAAGGTGATTTGCAGGGCGCGCGCCACCAATTGTTGAAAATCCGCGAATTCAATGGCAAAGGCACCTGGGCTGAAACTGCGCTTTATAACTCGATCACCACCGGCCAAACCTACAGCTATTAACAAGCCCCTGCCGTTTTCTACGCTGCTATGCTATACTGCGCGGCAGATGCAGGAGACTGACAGATGAAAATTGCAACGATTCTCGCCTTTGCCCTTAGCCTGAGTGCCGGACAAGCCGCTCTGGCCTGCAGCAAACACAGCAAACAAACGATGTCCTGTGCGGAAGGTACGGTTTGGAACGTTGACAGCCACAGCTGCCAGCCGCAAACCAGCAGTTAACTTTCTGCCTTGCGGCGCATTTCTTCCAATTGCTTGGCCCCCTTGTCCGCCATCGGACCAATACCGTCTTTCCAGCGGCGGTGAATCCAGAACCATTGATCCATGCGCTGGCGCACCTGTGCCTCCAGCCGGTCGTTGACCTCTTGCGTCATCGTCACCGGGTCAGAATGCGGCACCGGCTCCTCAACCAGAATGTTGAAATCCAACCCGTTTTCCGCGCGAATGCCCCAAACCGGCACCAGTGGCGCGTCAAATTTAAGCGCCAATTCCGCTGTGGCGAGTGGAGAAAGCGCCGGTTTTCCAAAGAATTGAAGCGGCACACCGTCATGTGCATTCAAGTCGGTCAGGATGGCCAGAACCCCACCTTTGCGCAGGTGTTTAACCATCTGCATCATGCCGCGGCGGCCTTGTTCGAACATCGGCTCTGACAGCGATCGCATTGCCTCGGTATAGCGCACGTTGAACCAGTTGTTTGACATCGGACGATAGAACACTCCCATCTCAAACCCCTGTTCGATCATCGCAACACGTGCGGCATTGAAGCTGCCAAAATGCCCGGTGACAAAGATGACTGGCTTGCCTAGCTCGCGCGCCTCACGAATGGCGGGCAAGCCTGGCCCGCTTACCGGTGAATGCCGGGTCCGTTCGGTAAAGGCCTTGTGAGAATAAAGCTCGATCATATTGCGCCCAGCCCCATCCGGTACGGCACGCGTCAGATGTCGGATCTCTTCCTCGGGCAGATCTGGCAGCACATATGACAAATTTTCGCGAATGCGTTTGTCATAGCTCGCAATCGGCGCCACAATCCGTGATGTGATCCAGCCGATAAAAGCAATCCGCCAGCGGTAGGGCAGCAACATCGCAAATGCGATTGGCGCATACATCGCCATGCCCACCATGCGGTCGCGGGTCCAAAAGGGCTGTTTTTCGTCACTCATTAGGTCAAAGTCCGGCAAATTCCGTCCGCAGACATACGCTTGCGCCCCTGCGATCACAAGGGGGGGATACTTATTGATACACTTCAATCAGACCCACTTGGCCATCGGTGGCAGGCTCATCAGCACCGCATCGGGGTCGTGCCCCGTGGCCAAACCAAACTTGGTGCCACGATCATAGACAAGATTGTATTCAGCATAGAGACCGCGATGCACCAGTTGCACATCCTTGTCTGCCTCATCCCACGCTTGAACACGTCGTTTATTAACCAAAGGTACGAAGGCCGGTAGAAACGCCCGACCGATATCCTGCGTCAGGGAGAAATCCGCCTCCCAATCACCGCTATTCTGATCATCCATAAAGATGCCACCAACACCGCGCGCGCGCTTGCGATGCGGAATATAGAAATACTCGTCCGCCCATGCCTTCAGGCGCGGATATTCCTGCGCCCCGTGCGGGTCCAGATGCGCCTTTTGGGTGGCATGGAAATGCGCAGTGTCCTCGTCATACTCAATACAGGGATTGAGGTCAGACCCTCCACCAAACCACCACGCCCCCGGTGTCCAGAACATGCGTGTGTTCATATGAACCGCTGGTACATGCGGATTTTGCATGTGCGCGACCAGACTAATGCCGCTGGCCCAAAACTGCGGGTTTTCCGCAATCCCCGGCACGCCACGCGCCGCCATGGAATTTTGCGCTGCCTCACCAAGCGTTCCATAAACCTCGGACACATTGACGCCGATTTTCTCAAACACGCGCCCCCCGCGCATAACGCTCATCAATCCGCCACCGGCATCCGATCCGTCATCTGCCGTGCGATTGGTTTCTCGCACGTCAAACCGTCCGACAGGATGATCAGCCAAGGGCCCACTGTCATGCCGGTCTTCAATTGCCTCAAAAGCCTCAACAATCTGATCTCGCAGATCCCGAAACCAAGCGGCAGCCCGCTGTTTTTGCTCGTGCATCATTGTCTTGTATCGCCTCAGTGCGCCGGAACCATTACCGGGTCCAGCAGGCTGCGCCCACCGTCCACCGTCAGAACCTGACCAGTCATAAAGTCCGAACTATCGCTGGCCAGAAACTGTACGGTTTCCGCCAACTCAGAGGCCGACGCCACCCGCCCTAACGGCGTACGTTCTTCGATTTCTTTGCGATATTCGCGATTTTCCTTCAGCGTTCTCTGCAACGACCCACTCATTACCGAGCCAAAGGCCACTGCATTCACCCGAATCCGATTTTCAGCCAGCGACAAGGCCAGCGATCGCGTCATCTGGTTCAGTGCGGCATTTGACACTGAATAAGCCAGCAACTCGGGGTGTGTATTGCGCGCCGCAATCGAAGACAGGTTGATGATCGCACCGATCACGTTCTCGTCGTCATCATCATCCTCGGCCTGTTTGATCATCCGTCTCGCCACCGTTTGGCTCAGACGCAGGGCCGTCATAAAGTTTTGCTGCATCAGCATCTCGACCGCATCATCTTCGGCACTCAAGGCATCCGACGGCACAATCTGACGCGAGGCGTTGATCAGAATATCGACCTTCTCAAATGCATCAATTGTCGCTGACAACAAATTGGCCTGCGTCAGTTTTTCACGCAGATCCCCGGCAAAATACCGCTGCGCGCTGTCTTCTTCATTTTCGCCCAGCTCGTGCACCAATTGCTTCTCGTCCATATCGGCGAACATCACATTGGCACCCTTGTCGACAAAATGCCGCCCAATGGCCAGGCCAATTCCATTGGCCCCTCCGGTTACAATTGCTGTCTTGCCGGAAATTGAAAATGACATGAACGTCTACCTTTCGTCCCAGTACAGTCCGCGTCTCAGCGCGGCTTTCGCAATGGTTTTTGCCCGTTGAGGATCTTGAACTTACGATCCCCGGCCATTTCGCTGACATGCGCGAAAAGCGCTGCCATGGTTTTTTCATAAGGCAGATGCCGATTGGCGACCAGAAATAGTTGCCCTTGGGGTTTTAGCATCCCCCAAGCCGAGCGAATAAACGCCTGACCCAAATCCGGGCTAGCCGCCCGCCCGGTATGAAATGGCGGATTGGTTACAACTGTATTAACGCGGTCCTGCGGCTGCCAGCGGGTGGCATCTTCCCAATGCAACCACGCGCGCGCATCCGAGATGTTCAGCCGTGCACAAGCCAGCGCATCATGATCCGCCTCCACCAGATGCAACGCTTCGACCTCTTCGCGTTCCAGAATGCGAGCGCTGAGATAGCCCCAGCCACCACCCAGATCGACCACCTGCCCACCCAATTTCTTGGGCAAGCTGTCCGCCAAAAGCTTGGACGCCGGATCAATCCCATCAGCGGAAAACACCCCTGGCAAAGTTTCGAATCCCGGAGCCACTTCTTGGGACTGCGTCGCCCAATCCTCGAACCCATCCCCGGACGGGAACGAAAACAGCTTCCCGTGCGCCTTGGACAGCGGCACTGACGTCTCTGCCCTCTTGCGTACAGCTTTTAGGACCGAATCCGCGCCATCCGTCTTGGCACCATCTATCACAACCAGTCCATCGGTCACCGCCGCCGCCTTGGAAATCATCGTCTGCGACAAAGCCTTGGCCCGGCCCAGAAAAACAATCGAAAGGCTGTAGCGTCCTTCGGGTTCTTGTCCGCAACTAAAGCCACGTCCGGCAAAGTGATCATAATCCGGTCGAAACCCGGTCAGGACATGACAGCGATCAGAAGGCAACGCTGACAGATCCGTATCCATCTTTGGGCCAAACACCGCGATCCGGCCGACTTCAGGCAGCGTCAATTCCCCCTCGGACAGGGCCAGCGACAGGCGCGAAACAACAGCCATATTACTCTTTTTCCATGGTGCACTGCAGCGGGTGTTGGTTGCGGCGGGCAAAATCCATCACCTGCGCCACTTTGGTCTCGGCAATCTCGTGACTGAACACGCCCACCACGGCCACACCTTTTTTGTGCACCGTCAGCATGATCTCAAACGCCATCGCATGATCCATCCCAAAAAACCGCTCCAATACGGCGATCACAAATTCCATCGGGGTGTAATCGTCATTCAGTAGCAAGACTTTATACAACGGCGGTCGTTTGGTCTTGGGACGTGTCTCAACCAGAACCGATGCATCTCCATCCGGTCCATCATCGTCTTGGCCTGACATTTTAATGATACGTTCAATCATGAAAATACACGGTTTGCCTATAAGGTTTCTGCGCAGTCTATATAGCCTCTACTGCCCCGCTGAAAAGAGGGAAGCCGCACAGATCATCCCGCATCAGCCCATAAATGCAACGAAATACAGATTTTGTGCGCTACGACCACTGCCCTTGAGAGAGCTTGTCCACATAAACACGCTAATTCACCAAATAGTGAGCGTATCTTTTTAACTTCACAACCAATCCCAATCTAAAAGACGAGGCGCAGTTGAGTGATGCATGCAGCCCCGTCAGGCAACTACGGGGCGATTTTCTGCATCTGCTCTGCGTACTCACGGCTGCGTGTTCAGCGTTGTGGGGTGTACGTCCCTCAAACGCCGCACCACGAATGCAGCAGCCGGAGAGGCTCGTGACCCCCATTTGCGAGCCTCTCTTTTCCTGTTGGACGTCAGACAAATTTGACCTTTGCCCATAAATTGACCCAACCACCGCGAACCGGACGTTTGTGGCAGTGCCTTGAATGACCGGATGGATCCCAAAGCAAAAAAATGCGGCGCTTTTCGAGAACATCCATTAAACCGGCGAAAACGCGCCAAAACTAATATCTTGGTGCCATCATTTGGCTAGAAGGTTGCTTTCGCGTTGCACACAAAGTCGAGCGGCCACGAGGAGCCCTCCGCTCTAGCCCATCGCAGATTTACTGTAATGATATTTTCCTTTGGTCGGGTAAGTATGCTGATCGGTAACATTTAGCTGTTAAGGCTGAACAAAACAGTTCTCAGTTCATGCAAGAGGAGAGCATTGTGAATACGCCATCAGGACAGTTTTTGCCGAAGTGGTTTTGGATCATCATCGGCCTCCAGATTATCATCGTTTCGGTTTTTGCGTTGTCTACCCTGTTTAACCCTCCACCAGACTTCAACTACACCACAATGGCTTACATCACACGCAACCTGACGGCTGTACTCGCGGTGATCCTGGCTGTATGGTTGCGTAGCCACGCAGCGCTCTTTGTTGCCTTAGCAGCGCGCGTTGTCACCGATATTGTTGATGCTACGACTGTGTTCACGATGAACGCAACCTACCTAAAATCTGCAGTGCCAATGGTCGTCGCGTTGCTGATCATTCCGGCCTTGGTTGGCATGGTCTTTTTGTGGCGGCGGATCAAGCAGGAGAAACGTAGGTCATGAAATCCCAAAAACAGCTACTGATGAAGCTCCTCAAGGGTATCGAAACGGGCGACCCAGAAGCGGCTGCCGTCGTCAACGAAAGCAAGTATATTCAGCATAATCCGCGTACTGGCGAAGGTAGCCCAGGATTGGCGGAACTCTTTGCACGTTTGGCCAAGACAAACCCGAGCGTCACCTTTTACCGTGTGTTCGAGGATGGTGATTTCGCCTTTGCCCACAACGAGTATGACTTTAACGGTGTAGAAGTGGCTTTTGAGGTGTTTCGCTTTGAAGACGGGAAGGCGGTAGAACACTGGGACAATATCCAGATGCTTCAACTTCCGAATCCGTCAGGCCGTACAATGTTGGATGGCGAAACTGAAATCACAGATCTCGACAATACCGAGCACAATCGGAAGATGGCCCGTGAGTTTGTCGAACGCGTTTTAATCGAACGAAATTTTGATTTGATGGCGACATATCTCGCAACTGATCTTATCCAGCACGATCCAGAAATCGCCGACGGCATCGATTCTCTGCGTGCCGCACTCGACCAAGGGCAAAACAGCGCGCCCAAGATTGAACATCAAAAACTCCATCGCGTCCTTGCCCAAGGCAATTTCACCCTGTGCATGATCGAAGGCCACCGGGATGGGGTACATGCGGGCCTATACAGCCTGTTTCGACTTACGGCTGGAAAGATCGTGGAACACTGGACTACATTCACGCCCATTCCTCCGCGCCAGGAATGGAAGAACGACAACGGCAAATTCTAACGCGCAGCCCCAACATGGACTAGGTTCATTAATCAGCGAAAATTGCTATTTTTGGCTAACTGTTCGAATGCAGACCTCCGCGTATTCTGGTCGAAGTGCTGCTTTGTCCGTATAGGCGACATTGGGTCAGAATTGCTTGACGTTTGGACCTATTAGGAATGACAGGCCTCCCTCATCAGATCCAAAAATTTCACACGAAATGTCGAAAGCGCACGGCGTTCCGAGCTTTACGTCTTGGACGTCCTACAAAAGCTTCAGGATATCGTCGGAAAATCCGTACTGTGCAACCGCCGGGTCAATGATGCTCTCTTGCAAAATCGGCCCCAGCGTTTCTGCCACCTTTTCAGGCATGTCCTTTAACACGCCTTTGCGGCTGATGAGTGAGATTGTGCGCGACAGCGGCGCCATCGGCAGATCAAACACATCAATCTGATCGGAAAACCGCCGCGCCCGCATCAGGGCCAAGGGCGTCAATATGGTCCAGCCCTCGCCCTGCCCGACCAGTGCCAGTATAGCTTGATAACTATCCAGCTCAAACCGATGCGGCAATGAAATGTTCTGCCGTGCCAAATGCGACGTGATGAGACGCCCCATATAATGCCGCTGTGTGTATTGGATCAGCGGCAGACGCTTAAGCTGACGCAACACATCCTTGTCGGGGTTGATCACGCCCTTGGGCGCGGCCACCAGAAACCCTTCTTGCAGCAAGGGGTGCACCTCAACCCAGTCCTGCTCGGCCCCCAGCTCTGCCACTACGATTACATCCAGAGACCGGGCATCCAACTGGTCATAGAGGAAATGGCTGGCTCCGGTTTCCAGCAAAAACTGACATCCTTTCAGCTCTCGCGCCATGTGCATCAGCAGTTTCGGCGTCACGTCGGCCTCGAAATCCTCGACCATGCCCAGCCGGAAACGTGTCAGCATCGACAGATCTGACATCGCCAGTTCAGCCCGCGCCAGTGCCGCTTCGTTCAAGATGGCCTGCGCCCTGCGATGCAGGATCTCGCCAGCCGGGGTCAGCCGCACGGGCCTCGCATTGCGCTGCAGCAAGGTGGCTCCCAACGCGCCCTCAAGATTGGTCAACTGTTGGCTCACCGCCGAGGGGCTCGCTCCCAACCGCTTGGCCGCTGCCGAGACCGAGCGTTCATCTGCCGCAGCCATGAACACTTCGATCCCCCACAGGGTTATGCGCCCAGGGCTGTCAACCATTTGAGGTTACTTTCCCAGCTTCGACAGCTTGTCCTGAAGCTCGGACAGTTGTTTCTTAATATCGCTAAGGTCTTCATTGCTGCTCTCGGCGGGTGCAGCACCGGGCGTAGGCACCTTACCCATGCCACTTAATCCACCGGTCATTGCCTTTAAGAACGCCTCTTGCTGAGCGCGCATAGCCTCCATACCTGGCATGCCAGACAATGGATTAGCTTTTGTCATGCTGTCCATAACCTGGCTCTGACTATCGCGCAACATCTCGAAACTTGCGGCCAGAAAATCCGGAACCATACTGGTCGCCTGGTTGCTGTAACTGCGCACAAGGTCTGTTAAAACATTGATAGGTAAAACATTTTCTCCACGGCTTTCATGTTCCGCGATGATCTGCAGTAAATATTGCCGTGTCAGGTCGTCCCCTGATTTCAGATCGATGATCTGCACCTCGCGCCCATCACGAATGAATTCAGCAATGTCTTCCAGCGTCACATAATCGGATGTTTCCGTATTATACAGACGGCGGCTTGCGTAACGCTTGATCAACAACGGTTTGTCAGACTCAGCCACGACTTTCCTCCCAAAAATGCAGCACTGCAGCATAGACTATCCACAAGCCGTGCAAAATAAAAGGGCGAGCATGACGCTCGCCCTTGAAGATCAGACCCAATCGGGAGGATTAGGGGTTAGATCTAAGCTTACTTAGCAGCAGAAGTTGCTTTTTTCGCAGCTGTTGTCACTTCGTCAGCAGCTTTTTTAACAGCTGTTGCTGTTTCTTCTTGCAGGTCTTTGCCAGCCGCCATCATCAGCTCAACAGTTTGTGTCTGAACTGCTTTGGCGATTTCTGCGAATGCTGCGATGTTTTCGGCAGCAACTTCGGCGTTGGCTGATGCGAAATCAGTTACCGCTTTGGCATAATCAGCAGGGTCTGCTTTGGCTTTGCTGACGTCTGTCAGTTTGGCCAGTGTTTCTTTTGTCCATTTGCTTGACAGCTCAGCTGATTTTTCAGCAGCTGACAACGCAACACCTGAAAGCTTCTCGCTCAGGGCCGCTTGGTTTTTGAACGCATCGTCCATCGCTTTTGTATCGACGGGGAACGCGCCCATGATGTCTTTCATGACAGTGTTAAAGTCTTGTGCTTTAGCCATCGTTTCAATCCTTGATTTGCGTCAGCGGGTAATTCCGCTTTCTGCGTCTGCAAACTATATACATGCTGCATTGCAGCATTTCAAGGTTTTTTCTGCACTGCAGCAAATATTTCACAATTCAGGGATTTGTGTTTAATTTCAATCCATTGCCTTGCGACGCACGTAAGCACCCGGTGCAGGCGCCAAAGGTTGATGCGAAGAATCACCCGGCTCGCGGGCCGAAATCTTCTTTCCAGACCGCTTGCGCAGCCAGCTTTCCCAGCGTGGCCACCACGATCCTTTGTGGAACTCTGCCCCCTCTTGCCAGTCATCAGCAGTCAGGCTCAGGTCCTCATTAGTATAGTGACCGTATTTCTTTTTGCTGGGCGGATTCACGATACCCGCAATATGGCCCGACTCGGACACAATAAATGATCGGTCCTTCGCCCCGGTCTGCTGGAAACCGCGGTAACAATCTTTCCATGCCGCAATATGATCCGTCTCACAGGTCACCGCCATCAGCGGGATTTTTACATCACTGATATGAAGCTTTTCACCCAAGATCTCAAACCCGCCATCGATAAGCTCATTACGCTGACACAAGCCGCGTAAATACTGCATCGTCATCTTACCCGGAAGGTTGGCCCCGTCTCCATTCCAATACAGAAGGTCAAAAGCTGGCGGCGTTTCCCCCATCATGTAGCTTTTGATCGCGGGCGAATAGATCAGATCGTTTGAGCGCAGGAATGACATTGTGCGCGACATGATAAAGGAGCGCAGAATCCCCTGTGTGTTCACTTCCTCTTCGATACCGTCGATAAAATCGTTTTGCAGGAAGGGTACAAATTCCCCCTGCTCCGAGAAATCTGTGAGCGCGGTAAAGAAAGTCGCCGACTTGATGCTTTTGTCGCCACGTTTCGCCATAAGCGCCAAAGCCAGGTGCAAGGTGGTCCCGGCGATACAATAACCAACCGCATTCACCAGCTTCACGTTGCAGATTGCTTTTACCTCGCGAATGGCTGCCAGGAATCCATCTTCGATATATTCCTCAAGCCCTACATCTGCAAAAGAGGCATCCGGATTCACCCAGGACACAACAAACAGCGTATAACCCTGATCAGTGATCCACTTGATCAAGCTGTTTTGCTCCTTGAGATCCAGAACATAAAATTTGTTAATCCAGGGCGGAAAAATCACCAACGGAACCGAATGCACCTGCTCTGTGGTTGGCGCATATTGGATCAGTTCCATCATTTTATTTCGGTACACCACCTCGCCCGGCGATGTGGCCACGTTTTCACCCAATTCAAAGGCACTCTCATTTGCGAGCCGCACAACCAGCTCGCCATTGTTAGCCTCCAGATCGGCGACAAGGTTTTCCAACCCCTTCACCAGACTGGCTCCTTCCGTCTCCACCGCCTTTTCCAATGCATCCGGATTGGTGCCCAGAAAATTGGTCGGACTCATCATGTCAATGATCTGACGCGAGAAATAATCCAGACGCTGCTTGTCAGTCTGATCCAGATCCTCGATTTCTGCCACCGCTTGCCGAATGGTTGCTGCGTTGGTGGCATATTGCTGCTTGACGTAATGGAAATAGGGATTGGTTTCCCAAAGCGGGTTGGCAAAACGCCGGTCCCCCTTCAGCGGATCATCACCCTGTTTTTCCGGGGCAGTCTGACCCTGCGCCATCGCCTGCTGCGCTTCCATAAAATGGCGCACGGATTTACCCCAATATTCCAGCTGCTGCTCATAAATCCGGCTGGGGTTTTCCAGAAATTCCGCCCAATAGGTCGTTGCTGCGCGTGCAAAAAGGTCTTGCGATGGGCCGTTCAATGTCGGATTCGCCGGCTTACGCACCGATAGGGCCTGCACCAAACGTTGCGATAATGCCTCTACTTGCGCAAGATTCTGATTTAACCGCTCAAATTTCTGTTCGGAAATGTCCTCATGCGTTGCCATTTTAACGAATCTTCCTTAACTTTCTGCTGTGCAGCATAATATCGCCGGGTCACAGGTTTGTAACAGAGTCTACCCGTACGCCACGCAGGAGACCAGTACATGCGTTACATGATGACCTACGATCTGATGGAGACCATCCGCAATACCAATCAGTGGTTGGGTGCCTCTGCTCTTTCCATGGCATCATACCCTCTTTTCAGCATGACACCAAACCCTGCGCTGCAATGGATGGCCGCCTGGGGCGAAGTGACGGAACGTAGTTTTCAACGCATGGTCGTTAAACCCGACTGGGGCATCGAATCCATCACCGGCGAAGACGGTCGCGACCATCTGATCAATGTCGAGACCGTGATCGAGCGCCCTTTTGGCGATTTGATTCACTTCGCCGTTCAGGGTCGCGAAGAAATGGACCGCCGCGTGCTTTTGGTGGCCCCGATGTCCGGCCACTACGCCACATTGCTGCGCTCTACTGTGAAATCCCTCCTGCCGGATTGCGAGGTCTATGTCACCGACTGGCATAACGCCCGCGACATTCCCGTTTCCGAGGGCAAGTTCGACGTCGAAGATTATACGCTTTATCTGGTCGACTTCATGCGCGAGCTGGGCTCGGACCTGCATGTCATCGCGGTTTGCCAACCTGCGCCCTTGACCCTCGCCGCAACTGCTTATCTGGCCGGACAAGACCCCAAGGCACAGCCACGCTCCCTCACCCTGATTGGCGGTCCCATTGATCCCGATGCCGCCGCCACCGAAGTCACCGATTTTGGCCGGCGCGTTACCATGGGGCAACTCAAAGAAACCATGATCCAACAGGTCGGCTTCAAGTACAAAGGCGTGGGCCGCAAAGTCTACCCCGGCCTACTGCAGCTCAGCTCTTTCATGTCGATGAATTCCGAACGCCATTCCAAGGCGTTCAGCGATCAGATCATGCGCACAGCACGCGGTGAGGCCAGCGATCACGATCCGCACAACAAGTTCTACGACGAATATCTTGCTGTCATGGACATGCCCGCCGAATTCTACCTCTCCACCGTAGAGCGCATCTTCAAGGGTCTTGAAGTGGCACAAAACAAATTCACCGTTCGTGGCCATAAAATTGACATCGGTGCAATCACCAATGTCGCTGTGAAAACCGTCGAAGGCGGCAAGGATGATATTTCCGCCCCCGGCCAGTGCGTAGCCGCGCTGGACCTGTTGACCGGCCTGCCTGACAGCAAAAAGGCCAACTATATCGAACCGAACGCAGGCCATTATGGAATCTTCGCCGGTCGCAGCTGGCGCAACAATATCCGCCCCTTGGTACTTGATTTCATCGATGCCAATTCCGAGGCCCCAGCCAAACGCAGCCGCACCGCCCCGAAAAAGAAGAAAAAGGCGACCGCCAAAGCGTAAGCAGCGCTGCCAGAAAACGAAAATTTGGTTAAAATTTTCTATTTTTTAACACTTCGCGCGTCCCAATAAAAAGACGAGGTCATTGGACCTCGCTCTTGCACTGGGGATAACGATGGTGACCAGAGCTAATGTAATCACAGCGATAGCGGGATTTATCCTCTCGGCTGTTCCGACATTGTCTCCGGTTTACAGCGCGACAACACAGGCAGAATTGACGGAAACACAGGCCATACGCAGCCTTCCCACCACGTCAGCTACCTTTCTCAAACCAGAGTTCATGTTCCTGACCCCGTCCAAGTTTGACAACGTGACGAAACTAACTGCTTCCCATGCCACGATCCTGAATTTGTTGAGCACAGGTAAAACACTCTTTGCCGTCAGCTTCGATAACTTCTCCACCCAGCCACATCTTCCAATTTCGTTCACGGCAATGCCAGTTCGCACTCCCTTGGTTCAACATCTGGACGCTCTGGGGTTTATGTGGGACTTTCGCCTGCCTCGCATATACCTACCAATGCGTCATACCCGGAATTAGGGTTTGGTCTAACGCAACTCTGCAAATGTCTGCGTTCAAGCATCCACCCGCATGCGCAGCACCAAAGGTTGATCCAACCAGCCCGTAAGAGCCTCCAACACCTGAGAGGGTTGCTCCAGCGTTGGCAAGTGACCTGCATCAGGTAGGATCCTAAGTTCTGCGAAGGGAATCAACTTCGCCATGAACTCTAATCGCTTCACCGGTACCAAAGTATCCTGCGCCCCCCCCAGTACCATCACCGGCACCTTGCTCTTGCGCAGCTCGGCCTGATAGTCGCGCCGCCGTTGCAACGCCCGGATCTGCGAAATAATCGTCTCCGCCCCGACTGCGCGCGCCATTTCCGCCACCCGCGTCATCACCCCTGCACGTCCCGCGGCCACCGCTAAAGCCTCTGATGGCAAAAGCCCCTCAATCGCGTCTTCCCACAGCCCGGCCTTCAACTTCACAATCCATGGCTCATACTCAGCCGCTGACTGAGGTGTCTCCGGCAAAGGCGTGCAGTTCATCAATGCTACCCTCATCACCCGGTCCGGTGCACGCCGCAACAACTCCATCGCCACGATGCCACCCATGCCCTGCCCGGCCAGCGCAAAGCGCCGTGGCAACACATCCAGCAGATTTGATGCGATATCTTCGATGCGGATGCCTTCGGTAATCGGGGCCATTGTTACCGCCCGGTCACGCCCCAAGACTTCCAGCACGGGGCCAAACGCCCGCACGTCGCACATCAGGCCCGGCAATAATACCAATGGCTCACGCATAATTAAAATCCTGCTGCCTCAATCTCTTATTCTTACCACCTACCCTGCCACAGCCCGGCAACAGGTCAAGCCAAGCGCGGCATTTCTGTCAAAAGTGAGTCTTAATTCCAACACACCGGCCAACCTGCGCGCGCCCAACCCGAGAAGAAGGCCATAGGCCGCCGACGAGATTATCAAGCGCGCGCCAAAGGCGCGCTCCAGTTGGCTCAATACCCGTTCCAGCGAAACGCGCCGTCAGTGCGCAACGCCGAAAACGGATTATGGGCAATCTCCCAGATATGGCCGTCGGGATCAGCAAAATACCCATGAAACCCGCCCCAGAACACCTCTTGTGGGGGTTTGACAATCCGCGCTCCGGCGGCCTCGGCACTTGCCATCAATTCCTTGACGGAACGACGTGATCTCAGGTTATGGGCCAGCGTCACCGCCCCGGTCCCCAGATCCGCCTCCGCAACCCCCAGCTCTGCGGCCAGCGCCATACGCGGATACAACCCCAAAGTTTGGCCAATCAAATCAAAGGCAATCACGCCATCCGGGCTCTCCACTCGTTTCCAGCCCAAAACCTCGTAAAACCGGGTAGACCGTTCCAGATCCGCCACGCCCAAAGTGATCAGAGAAACACGTTGCTCCATTACGCCAGGACCTCTTCGAGTGAACGCTCGATCAGCGCCAGACAGGGCTCATCAGAAAACCGATGGTCCGCCCCTTCCACAAGCGTCAACCGCATATCCGGCCCCTGCGCATGCTCCAGCAATCGCAACGCCACCGACATATCGACATCTTCATCCGCCGTGCCCTGCAGGAATCGAACCGGGAATGGCAACGACAATTCCGACCGCAACACCAGCTGATTGCGCCCATCTTCGATCAGGCGTTTGGTAATTATATACGGCTCGCCATACTCGCTGGGCAGGGCGACTTGCCCCTCTCGCTCCAATGTCACCTGTTGCGCTTCATCAAACCCGGCCCACATCGAATCTTCGGTAAAATCCGGGGCCGCCGCAATCGTCACCAGCGCCGCCACCTTTGAGGGCAACTCGCGCGCGCACAACAGCGAAATCCACCCCCCCATAGAAGAGCCCACCAAAACCTGGCGCCCCTCCGTCAGCGTGGCAATTGTCTCCATCGCATCCGCTGCCCAATCACCGATGCAGCCATCAGTAAAAGCCTCCGACGACTCCCCGTGCCCGGAATAATCAAACCGCAAGAACGCCCGCCCCTGCGCTTTGGCCCAAGTCTCAAGATGCACCGCCTTGGTGCCTTCCATGTCGGATTTGAACCCACCCAGAAACACGACACCGGGCTCCGCCCCCGCTGTTTTATGATAGGCGATCCGCCGCCCAGTTGATGTGTTTAAAAAATCTGCCTGCGCCATCCGCTCGCCTCACCCAGTAAATACCTGAGTCGAGTTTCACCGAATAACGAGGGAAGTTACAAGATGCGTCTCTCAGGCAATCGAGCCGACCCGCATCTCAATCTGCCGAAGCAAACTTAGCTCGGCCGCGCTTTTGACCGAGTTCTTGTAAGCGACACCCATCTCAATGGCCTGCTCTGCAAAAGTGGTTTTTGCGGGCTGGCGATCCATTTCGAAACCAGATTCCTGCTCAGACATTTGAGTGATCTGCAGTGTCATAACGAACTTCCTTACTGTCGCTGCGCCGCCTTCCATATCGGCGACATGCCCCAACGCTATGATCGCACCCATTAGATCGCAACATAAAAATCATTTATTTTCAGTATATTAAAATGAACCTTTGCATACAATCGCGCACAAGACAGGCATACATTTGCACACAATGCCCGTTTCCCCTGTTTTACAGGCATTTGCCCGGCATCGCGCACAAACGCACGCAAATGTATGCCAAAAATAGCCCTGTGTCGGTTATGTGACACTCCCCTTCAACAGGCGAAGACAACGCCAGCCGGATAGCGCCGACGACCAGTAATTGTTCCCAAGGGTTATTCGTAGTCCGGATACCGAACGGCTCGACCAAGCCCCCCGAGAGCTGCAATCATAAAAAACAACGACGGCACCAACGCCATTTCGATCCATTCCATGCGATCTGCCAACCAACCGCCAAGCAGCGTCAGTAAAAACGCAACCGAGAACCCGATGAGCGTCATGCCCGCGCTAAGCCGTGTCACCGCAATGCCTTTCGCTATGGTCGGTGGCAAGGAGATCAATAAGATCAACTCAATCGTGGCTGCAAATCCAGCGACCAGTGCCGAAGCCCACGACAGCCAGCCCTCCATAAAGGCAAACCCTGCAAGCCCGAGGATCGTAAGCAATGCTGAAACAGCAATCGGCCCGCGCAATCCAACCCAACCCGGCCGTATAAGCACAACAAAAGAGGCCAGCAACGGCGTGGCGTTATAAGCGAAATGAAACTCCTCCGCCGCACCGTACTCCCCGCGCGACTGAAGGATGGATCCGGAATAGGCATTCACAACAAAGAAGGCGACCACAGAGCTGGCCAGCAGCAGCCCATATTGCCACACTCGTATATCATCCCATCTCGGCAGCGATCCCTGCTGGCACAGGCCGGGAAGAGCAGCGTTGTCAGTCTCCGCCTGCTCCTTCGGCACCTTGATCAAAGCCACGAGCAAAGCAATCAAAACAATCGGCACGCTCCACAGCACAAGCGCAAACCGCCAATCTCCGCCCGCCAAAGGAAGCACCAAAGGCAAGGTCAGCCCCGCCCCAGACAATTCCCCCATCATCATGCCATTAAGATAAACAGCACTACCCAGTGCGACATGTGTCGGTGTCCAAACTCGCGTGGCTGCTGGCAGCGCTGTTTGAAACACCGCCACGCCCATCCCCATGACCCCCGATGCGAAAAACAACAGCGACGCGGACGATACCTGCCCTCGCGTGACAGAGGCAACCGTCATGACAAGCAACCCGGCCACGATGGCTGCGCGCAGACCAAAGCGTGCGATAATCCACGCCGCCGGAATCGCACCAAAGGCCACCGCCACAACCGGCAACATCGTCAACGCGCCCTCTGCCGCTTCTCCAAGTCCAAAACTCTCCGATATACGGGTCGCCAAGGGCGGTGCGGCCAGAATGGGCACGCGCAACGTCCAGCCCACCAGCCACAGGATGATCAGCATTTTGTAAGGCACCGCTTGGGTCGCAGGATGGGCCGCGCTTTGGTTCATAAGGTCAACTCGCCTAATTCTGATATGAGTTTTTATGTTCCGAACGTCGGAACTTCACCAAATATGCGCTTTATTAAATGAATACCTATCGATTTTATTTGATTCTGATGTTAGATAATCTCACATCATGACCAACATCAGACACCTCCGCGCCCTTCAGGCCTTCGACGAAACTGCAAAACATCTGAACCTCAGCAAAGCAGCTGAGGCACTCAACGTCACCCACGGTGCCGTCAGTCGGCAAATCAAACTGCTCGAGGAATATCTCGGCACCGCATTGTTCCGCCGTCGCCCCGCCGGCGTGGAGCTGACCAGCGTTGGCGCGCAACTGTTCCAATCCACCCGGCAGGCCTTCCCAGCCCTGCAAAAGGGCGTGTCAGAGGTCAAACGCCAGCCCGAACGGCAATCCCTGAAAGTCTCTCTGCCCAACGCCGTTGCTCTCAAATGGCTCGTACCCCGCCTGCCGCTGTTTCAACAAAAACACCCCGGCATTGCGCTGTTTCTGGAAACCGATGATGGCATCACAGATTTCGACACCTCCGAGGTCGACATCGCCCTGCGCTTTGGCGTGCCCAATTGGAACGGTCTTTACAGCGAAAAGATCACAGACGAAGAGCTCGTCGCCGTCGCCTCCCCGGATCTTGTTGGTGATGTTCAACTGCCAATGTCGGCCACAGACATCGCACAACTGCCCCTTCTCTATGACGTCTTCAATGCAGGGTGGGACAAATGGGCAGAGAAAAGCGGCTTAAACCCAGATCAGGTCACCTCGCAGAACATTCAGTATTTCGATAGCGCGGTCTTGCTCGAGGCCGCCATTGACCGCCAAGGTGTTGCCTTGGCCCGGCACCTTCTGGCTGCTCGGGATCTGGAGAATGGTCGGCTTGTCCGGCTGGACAAGCGCTGCATACCGCTCGAGCGCGGGTTACATTTCGTCTGCAGACTTGGTGATCAAGATCGTGTCGCGGTCAGAATTTTAAAGAAATGGTTGCTCTCGATCTGTGTGTGACCGCGATTTTGGCCACACAAAAATCAAAAGTTTCGAATATGAAAAGCGCAGGCATCTTAGCCTGCGCTTGATCGCAAATTCACTGGGACAATCACATTATTCCGGAACGATCTGACCCGGCAGCGAATTTACGGTCATCGTATGATCTGGCTGGAAGTGGATCACTGAACGGATCGACTCACCGGCCTTCAACAGGTCAAACGCCGTGTTGATTTGCCCATGGTTCATATGGTGCGTAATATAGGGATCGACGCTGAAATCACCCTGCAGCCATTCGTCAACCATGCCCGGCAACTCGCTGCGGCCAAGGACACCACCAAATGCAGTCCCTCGCCAAACACGACCAGTAACTAGCTGGAAAGGCCGTGTTGCAATCTCTTGTCCCGCGCCTGCAACCCCGATCACAGTGCACTCGCCCCAACCTTTGTGACAGGATTCCAAAGCCGCTCGCATCAAATCTACGTTCCCAACGGCTTCAAAAGTGTAATCCAGACCGCCATTGGTGATCTCAACCAAAACTTCTTGGATCGGCGCGTCATAGTCCTTTGGGTTCACGCATTCAGTTGCACCCAACGCCTTGGCCAACAAAAATTTGGATGGATTAATATCAATCCCAATAATCCGCGACGCGCCGTTCATCACGGCACCTTGAATAACCGCCATGCCAACTGCGCCGAGGCCAAAGACAGCAACGGTTGAACCAGGCTCAACTTTAGCTGTATTGCGCACAGCCCCCATGCCGGTTGGTACAGCACAACCCATAACCGAGGCTTTTGATAAGGGGGCTTCTTTTGAAATTTTTGCGACCGATATTTCCGGCAACACGGTGTATTCGCTAAACGTACTGGTCCCCATGTAATGCAGGATTTGCTTCCCCTTATATGAGAAGCGCGAGGTGCCATCTGGCATTAAACCGGCACCTTGTGTCTTGCGGATGGTTTGACACAGATTGGTTTTACCCGATTGGATATAAGGGCAATCTGGATCCTCTGGGATATATAGTGGAATCACGTGATCACCGGGTTTAACCGATGTCACGCCACGGCCCACCTCTTCGACAACTCCGCAGCCTTCGTGCCCCAATACACATGGAAATAAGCCTTCAGGGTCTTCACCTGAAAGTGTAAAAACATCTGTATGGCACAGGCTTGTCGTGACAATCCGGACAAGAACCTCACCATCTTTTGGGCCCTCAAGATCGATTTCTTCGATCTCTAGGGGTCGATTAGGTTCCCAAGCAATCGCGGCGCGGGTTTTCATGACATACCTCCTGTTAATGAATGGTTTTAGGTGTGTTTGCGGGCCCAACTTCCAAATCCATAACCGGCTCCAACACGAGCTGTAGCCGCGTTTCATTCGGATCTTGAAAGGGGGGTGTTCGATATAAAATGTTCGTCGCGGACGGCTTTGGCCAGAGCTTGCCACGCAATATGATCGGTGAACCTGTTGGAACGTTGGAATAGCTCTCTGGCTCCCTCCCTCTCACCGATTTCCCATATTGCGTCCCTGCTCCGCGATAGGTGCAAACCAACCGCGCAGTGACCGCGTCAACGTGAAAGCCACGAAGGTCACAATTTAAAGGTGCGCCTAGGTTGAGCCGTAGATAGTCCACACCCATTACCTCGGCAAAAAGCGCGGCCATCGCAGCGATATCACCGCTTAGCATATGACATTCGCGACAATCTGGCGTGCCACAAATATGTATCAAGTCAACGAGTGCCGCGTGAACCCTTTCGGGTTTCAGAATCATCCGCGCAGTTGGCAATACGTCAGCTTCGAGAGTGTCGATCCAAGTCTGAAACTCATGCAATGGCGTCCGCCGCCAAATCGCCGCCGAGCATCCGAGTCGATGGATATTCACGAGCTCTTCCGGAGTTTCAACAATAGCCACACCATCAAAGGTATCTTGGGCAACTTTGTGTACGAGGTTCATATGGCGGCCTCTATTGGCAATCGAGCAGGCAATTTTTCTTGCGCTTTTTGTTATGTTATATCATTACTTTTCGCAATCCTTCTTCCATCAATTTTCTTACCAACCGAGTTTGCTACAAATCCCACGTAAAACCTGTACAAATTGCACAAAAGTGGTCCCTCTTGACTTGTCCCAAAGAGAACGCCAAATAACGACCGAACCATATACCCGCAACCGGGCGTTCCGTGGGCGCCAAACTGACGAGGAGCATCAGGCCGATGGCCCAGATTTCCCTTACTTTCCCCGATGGCAATATGCGCGAATTCAATGCAGGCGTAACCCCTGCAGAGGTCGCGGCAAGCATTTCGAAATCTTTGGCCAAGAAGGCCATCTCCGCTTCTGTGAATGATCAGCACTGGGACCTTCAGTGGCCAATTGATCAGGATTCATCTATTAGCATCAATACCATGAAGGACGAGGCTCCAGCCAATGAGCTAATCCGTCATGACCTTGCGCACATCATGGCCCGCGCCGTGCAGGAGCTTTGGCCCGACGTCAAGGTTACCATCGGCCCGGTCATTCAAAACGGCTGGTACTACGACTTTGATCGCGAAGAACCCTTCACCCCAGAAGATCTGGGCGCGATTGAGAAAAAGATGAAAGAAATCATAAATCTACGCGATAAAGTTACCACTGAAGTGTGGGATCGTCAGCGCGCAATTGAATTCTACACCGCCAACAATGAACCCTACAAAGTCGAATTGATCGAATCCATCCCCGGTGATGAACCGCTGCGCATGTACTGGCACGGCGACTGGCAAGACCTTTGCCGCGGTCCGCACCTGCAACACACTGGTCAGTTACCTGCGGATGCGTTCAAACTGATGTCCGTGGCAGGTGCCTATTGGCGCGGTGACTCTGATCGCCAGATGCTTCAACGCATCTATGGCGTTGCTTTCACCGGCAAAGAAAAGCTCAAGGCTCACCTGCACATGCTGGAAGAAGCCGCCAAGCGTGATCACCGCAAGCTTGGTCGCGAAATGGACTTGTTTCACTTCGAAGAGCACGCACCGGGCTCGGTCTTTTGGCACCCCCCCGGGTGGCGTGTATTCCAAACCTTGATCGCATATATGCGTCGCCGCCAAGAGGCAGCAGGCTATGTTGAGGTGAACACCCCCGACATCATGGATCGCGCGCTGTGGGAAACCTCGGGCCATTGGTTCAACTACATGGATAATATGTTCCTAGCCAAGACTCACGATGACCGTGACTATGCGCTCAAGCCCATGAACTGTCCCGGCCACATGATGCTCTATAATCATAGCCTGCGCAGCTATCGCGAATTACCGATGAAGATCGCCGAATTTGGCAAGGTACACCGGTATGAACCGTCGGGTGCTCTACATGGTCTGTTGCGCGTGCGCAGCTTTACTCAGGACGACGCGCATATCTATTGCACACCTGAGCAGTTGACCGAAGAATGTCTTAAGGTCAACGATCTTGTCTTGTCAATTTATCGCGACTTTGGCTTCGAGGATGTTCATATTAAATTGTCAACTCGCCCCGAAAACCGGATTGGAAGCGACGAAAGCTGGGATCTGTCCGAAGGTGCGTTGAAAGCGGCCCTTGATCAGGCCGGGCTTGAGTACACAATATTTGAAGGTGAAGGTGCGTTTTACGGGCCCAAGCTCGAGTATGTCCTGCGCGATGCCATCGGCCGAGACTGGCAATGCGGCACCCTGCAGGTTGACTACAATTTGCCGGAACGATTTGGTTCAACCTACGTGAGCGCTTCAGGGGAAAAAGTTGCGCCGGTCATGCTGCACCGTGCGCTCTTTGGCTCTCTGGAACGGTTCACTGGCATTCTGATAGAAAACTGGGAAGGTAAGTTGCCCTTTTGGCTGGCTCCACGTCAAGTGGTCGTCGCGTCAATCATTTCGGATGCGAATGCTTACTGCATTGAAGTTGTTGAGAAATTGCGTGCAGCCGGTGTTCAAGCCGAAGCGGACCTGCGCAATGAAAAGATCAACTACAAGGTACGCGAGCACTCACTAGGCAAAGTTCCGGTCATTCTGGCTTGCGGTCTAAAGGAAATCGAAGAGCAAACCGTTTCGGTCCGCCGCTTGGGCGAGAAACAAACCAAGGTTGAAAGCCTCGAAAATGTTACAGCGGCGCTCTCGGTCGAGGCGACACCGCCCGATTTGCTGTAACATTAGACATCTGGCATGGCCGAATTGTTGTAACAATTCTCATCAATTCGGCCACACCTACAGTTTTTATCATTACATTACAGTGCCTTAAACCGTACGCAACGTCACATTTCAATTGACGGCTCCGTGTCTAACGCTCTCGTGAATGGTATTTTCACCCCTCCCACCCTTATCTTATCCCTATCGCCGATGAACGGTTTGGCAACACGGTGTTGTCAACAGTGTCCCCCCATCGGTACGATGAGATACGACTTTTAACTCTAGGGAGAGACCCGATGTCGAATGTAATCAAAACTGTTGCCCTTGCTGGTGCTGTCACTGCTGCTCTGGCCGCTCAATCCACCACAGCCTCCGCTGGTGCCAAAGAGAAATGCTTTGGTGTGTCTCTGGCAGGCGAAAATGACTGCGCCGCGGGCCCAGGCACAACCTGCGCCGGCACGTCAACAGTGGACTATCAAGGCAACGCTTGGAAGCTGGTTGACGAAGGTACATGCACAACCATGGAGCTGCCTGCACAAGCTGACGGCGCAGCCCGCGAAGGTTCACTTGAAGAATTGTCACGCGACCTGCCAGCGTAAGCGTATAAATTTCGGGGTGGGCTGTTCACTTTGGCCTGCCCCATTTTTCATTTCATTGAATTTACTCAGGATAGGGCATGAACATGTTGGACAACAGCAACAATGACAATCATCTGCCCTTTGCAGCTGGTGTTGGCTACAAACCACAGCATTTCAACCAGATCCTGAATGATGCAGCCCCGGTCAAATGGCTGGAGGTGCATGCCGAGAATTACATGGGAGACGGCGGCCGTCCTTTGGCGCAGCTACGCCATTTGTCAGAGCGTTTTCCGATCTCTGTCCACGGTGTTGGCCTCTCAATTGGCAGCGAAGGTCCGTTGAATCCCGATCATCTGGCGCGCTTGAAACACCTTTGTGACTGGCTTAATCCAGCCAGTTTTTCCGAACATCTGGCATGGTCCACGCATGACAGTCATTTCTTCAATGACTTGCTGCCACTGCCCTATACCGACACAACTCTGAACCGGATCTGCGATCATATCGATCAGGTGCAAGAGGTTGTTGGCCGCAAAATGCTGCTAGAAAACCCGTCCAGCTATCTTGCCTTTGATGAAAGCACATGGTCCGAGCCTGATTTCCTGCGTGAAGTGTCAAGACGTACGGGATGTGGCCTGTTGCTGGATGTGAACAACGTTTTCGTTTCAGCAACCAATCTTAATTATTCCCCGCAGGCTTATATTGACGAATACCCCATAGAAAACGTGGGGGAAATTCATCTTGGCGGCCATGACGAGGATGAAGACGATCATGGACACCCCCTGCTGATCGACAGCCACGGACGCGAAGTTGTAGACCCTGTATGGGCACTGCTTGACTATGTGCTTGAACGCTCGGGTCCCAAGCCGGTTTTGGTCGAATGGGACACAGATGTTCCAGAGTGGCCCATGTTGCAGGCCGAAGCGACCCGCGCGCAAAACGCCTTGCATAAGGTGCCCGCGTGAGCGTGTCACAAGACATATTCAAGGCGGCGATGCTGAATCCGCAGGCTATTGTGCCAGAAGGCTTGAGCGACGCTCAAGCCCGCCCTGCCGGGCGCCGGTTCAACGTCTATCGCAACAACGTTGCAGTATCTTTGACCGAGGCGATGCATCAAGCCTTTCCGGTGATCACGAAATTGCTAGGTCCCAACAATATGGATGGTCTGGCTGGCATATTCTTGCGGCAGAATCCCCCGTCCTCGCCCTTGATGATGCATTATGGCGAAGCTTTTCCTGCCTTCCTTCAGGGCATGGATCAGCTTTCTCACCTCGGCTACCTACCCGACATCGCGTGGCTAGAGCTGGCCATCCGCCGTTCCTACCACGCTGCGGACAGCTCCCCGATTGCGCCCAACGCGCTGGCCATTGATCCGGAGCAACTCGCAAACGCCACTTTGCAATTTGCCCCGGCAATGGAAGTATTGCGCTCCGATTGGCCCATCTATGATATCTGGGCGTACAACAGCATAGATGGCACGGCAAAACCCCAATCAACCGCGCAGGATGTGCTAATCACGCGGCCAGAATATGACCCCATTCCAAAGCCTCTGCCTATAGGCGGCGCTGACTGGATTGATGCCCTGCGTGACCGGCAGAGCATCGGTCAAGCGCAGGAAACAGCTATGGCGGCACAGCCAGAATTCGATCTTGGTGCCACATTAACTCTGCTGTTGCAGGGTGGTGCCATCACCTCTCTTACTACCGAAGGATAAACGGCATGCGTGCTCTTCTCTCCCTCCACAATGCAATCTTTGGCTTGGTCGAACGTGTCGGCGATTGGCTGCTGCCTATGATTGCCCGATTTTTGTTCTTGGCAATCTTTTTTGTGTATTTCTGGAAATCCGCAATGACCAAATTGGGTGACGGCTTTTTTGGCTTCCTGTTTCCCTCAGATGGTGCCTACATCCAGATGTTCCCCCGTGCCATGGAAGCTGCCGGTTATGATAGCAGCCAACTTGGGGTTTTCTACTGGGCGGTCGCTGTTGCAGGCACCTGGGCCGAAATCATCCTGCCCATTCTGATCGTCGTTGGTTTGTTCACCCGGATCGCCGCTGTCGGCATGATCGGTTTCGTAACCGTACAGAGCCTGACAGATGTCTATGCCGCTGGCCACTCAAAATGGGGCCACTGGTTCGACAATGTTGTTGAATACGATCCGGCCATAAAAGGGGTTGGTTTGTTGGATGATCGCTCTTTGTGGGTCTTCTTGCTACTGGTTATTGTCATCAAGGGTGCTGGCGCAATTTCACTCGATGCAATCTTGTGCCGCATCTATTGCCGCGACAAAAGTTTAGAAACTGAAATGGCATAATCACGAATGCAAAAAGTCTTAGACGCCGGCCCAATCTGGGCCGGCTTTTTGTTCAAAAATGCGATTTGGGCTCATCAGGTTTGCCGGCCGCCAAAGCCAGAATGCCACCAAGTGTCACAAACCCAATCGGGAACATCGTGAAGACGCCAAAACCAAAAGCGTAATACATAGAACCCGCTGCAACCGACATCAGCACACCACCCCACAAGGCGCGCACCTTGGCCATAGCCCCTCCTGCGATTGCCAATATCGGGGCCAGAAAACTTACAGTTCGGATCAATCCAACGTTTTCAACCTGTTTGGCGACGCCATCAATCTCGCCCACCGCATCGACAACCTCGGTATACCCAAAACTGGCAAAACCAACCAAAAGCGATAGCAAGCCGCCGATTAAACCCAAAACCAATGCTGCATTTCGCATTTATAACTCTCCAAACAGTTTTCTCTTACGTATGGTGGATTTTGCCTTATCCAAGCAATTTCTCTTGCACATCCTTGGCCCAACCTAAAGACAACGCTCCGTCATGTTCGATCAAAGGGCGTTTCAAGAGCGTCGGGTGTTCTGCAAGCAAGTCAAGTGGGTCTTTCGCGCGCTCAGACTCGTCTAAACCGCGCCAAGTCGTTGATCTTGCGTTCAACAATGCGTTTCCAAACTGAGCATAAGCGGTTTTTAGCAGTTCCGCAGGGACCCCATCTCTCCGGACATCACGAAACTCTGCATTTGGAAGAGATTTCAACGCCTTGCGGCAGGTATCGCAGTTTTTCAACCCATAGATGATCATCACAATTCTCCAATATTTTCGATGCCATAGCGGTTTTTAATCGCGCGGTCATCAGAGTTTCGCTTGCTTTTTACATTTCCGGTGCAATGATCCCCGTATGACATTGGTCTTTCAGGCTCGTTTTTTTTGGTTGCACCGCCGGAAATGCTGAAATCCAACGTGATATGGCCCGGCATTTCCGGGGAAGCGAAGTTAAGAAGGAGAAGCGGCATGCCGACCGGCACCGTGAAATGGTTTAACACCACCAAGGGATTTGGCTTCATCGCACCAGATGAAGGCGAAAAAGATGTTTTTGTTCATATTTCAGCAGTAGAGCGCTCGGGTTTGACCGGCCTCGCTGACAATCAAAAAGTTGAATACGACCTGCAAGAAGGCCGTGATGGCCGAGAAATGGCGGCGAATTTAAAGCCCCTCTGAAAATTCTGTAGTTCTATCTAATGGCGGGCGCTGATCCGCCATTACAAATATTGTCACGGCAAGACGGTCAACCATATCCAGGCTGTGACGATTGAGATTCCTGTGGCGATCAGCACCGCTGAAGCTGCCACCCTCTGCCCCCTCCCATACATATTTGCGAAGATATAGGCGTTCACCCCTGGTGCCATTGCTGCGGTGATCACTGCCGATCTTGTAGCCTCAACCGAAATCCCGGTGGCAAAGGACAAGGCGAAGGTGATCATTGGATGAATGGTCAACGAGATCACGCAGACATAGAGGGCAACACGCAAGTCGCCCTGGGGCCGGTACTGCACTAAAATCCCGCCCAACCCAAAGAGGGCTGCCGGAAGTGCAGCGCGCGCAATCAGGGCAATTGCCTCGCCCAATGGCTCTGGCAGTTCTACATTCAGAAGATTCACGATTAACCCAAGCGTGATCCCGACGATCATGGCGTTCGAGAACATCGCTTTGAGAACCTTAAAGAAGCTCGCGCGTCCACCGCTTTCCCGTGCCTTTGCAATCTCCATCGCGGTGATGCCAACGCCATAGCAGAATGGGGAGTGCAAGGCGATGATAGCAAAATTTGCCGTCAGAGCGCCCGAACCATAAGCACGCTCGGTGATTGGCAAGCCCAACAATAGTGAGTTTGAGAACAAACAACAAAATCCAATGGCAATCGCGTCTTGCCAGTCGCGGCTGAACAGGTATCGCGCGCCCCAGACACCCAATGCAAAGCCAGATAACGCACCGATGTAAAAGCTGCTGAGCAAGCGCCACTCAAAGCTTTGCCCCAAATCCAGATTGGCCATGGCATTGAAGAGCAAACAGGGAATGGCGAACTTTTGGGTGAACACCATCACCCCGTCGACGCCAGCCTGAGAGAACCAATTGCGCCAAACTGCTAGGTAGCCAAACCCGAGAACGATAAAAACCGGCAGGATGACATTGAGCAGCGCCTGCATGGGTGTCAGACCGTCAGGCTGATCTGCATCCCGTCGTAGGCTGGGACAATGTGGTCAGGCGTTTCATCCGCAACGGTTTGATAATCCAAATCGATGTGCATGTTGGTCAGCACACCAATGCGCGGATTTACACGTGCGATCCACTCAAGCGTTTGCGACAAATGGGTGTGTGTCGGATGCGGGGAACGGCGCAATGCGTCAACAATCCAATACTCCAACCCTTCCAGTTGCAGCCAGACCTCGTCCGGGATCTGCGCAACATCGGGCATATAGACCACGCCATCGACCTTGAACCCAAGCGCATCGATGGAGCCATGGTTGACCCTCAACGGCCACAGCGCAATATCACCACCGGCCCCCGAAATCGTGACGGGTTGGTCATCATGGATCGTATTCATCGTTAGGATGGGGGGGTATGGGGAATCCTCGGGCTGCACAAAGGCATAGCCAAACCGGGAGTACAGCGCGTTCTGTGTGTCGCCATCAGCCCAGACATTCAGGCGCTGCTTGGTGTTGAATACAATCACCCGCAGGTCATCAATACCGTGCACGTGGTCTGCGTGGCTGTGAGTGAACACAACTCCATCCAACTCGCCGATCTCGGCATCCAGCAATTGCTGGCGCATATCTGGCGAAGTATCGACCAGCACGCGTGTTACACCATCGCCATCAAAACGCTCGATCAGCATAGAACAGCGACGGCGGCGGTTCTTGGGGTTATCAGGATCACAATCCCCCCAGACGCCACCTATCCGAGGAACACCACCCGAAGAGCCCGTGCCCAATAGGGTAAACCGCATTTCGGCCATCAGGCGGCGGCCTTGTATTGCGCGGCCTTGCTGAAAAGCCGATCGAAGTTGGCCTGTGTCTGCGCCGCAAATGCGGACCATTCCATACCAAAAACCTCGGCCCCCTTTTGCGCGGTGTACACTGTATAGGCCGGTTCATTGCGTTTGCCGCGATATGGTGGTGGGGCCAGATAGGGCGCATCGGTTTCCACCAACACCCGGTCGACGGGCGCTGCCGCAAAAATATCGCGCAATTCCTGACTTTTGGGAAAAACTGCAATGCCGGACATTGACAGGTAAAACCCTAGATCCAGTGCCACCTTGGCCAACTCGGCTGATGATGAAAAACAATGCATGACGCAGTTGTAAACACCGTTTTTAAATTCATCAGTCAGGATGCGCGCCATATCCTCGTCTGCAGCACGCGCGTGAATGATCAACGGCAGGCCGGTTTCCCGCGCGGCTTCGATATGCACGCGCAACGACTGCTTTTGTACATCCGCGCTGTCCGCTGTGTAGTGATAATCCAGCCCTGTTTCACCAATGCCAACAAACTTGGAATGACGGGATAAGACCACCAATTCATCTACAGTTGCCATGGGCTCTTCTGCCGCACTCATCGGATGGGTGCCTGCGGCATAAAAGACGGGCGCGTATCGCTCCGCGAGGGCACGCACAAGCGGTTCTGACCTGAGCTTTGTGCAGATAGTGACCATGCGAGTCACTCCCGCGTCGACCGCACGCGCGATGATCTCATCGCGCTCTGCGTCAAAGGAATCAAAGTCGAGGTGACAGTGGCTGTCGGTAATCTCAATCACGTGGGACATGTCTAATCCAAGGGTTCAGCCGGCGGCGGTTTTCTGAATGCTGAATACCGTATCAAGGACCAAGGCGACGGGGTCAAGGTTCACTGACTGCCCATGACGCGCGCGTGATGAAATTTCCTGCGCACAATCGGCCCAGCGACGCCCTTGAATGGCATCTGGAGCGAGCCGCATGAAGGCTTCCTGCTCACCCTCGGAAGCTGGTATAGCAGGCGGATGCCCGTAGGCCCCGGTTTGCGCCATCCGGGTCAAAAGCAAGTTGATTAACACTAACAGCAGGTCCAGTTTCTGCGCTGCTTCCTTGCCTGTGATCGACTCGGCCAACTGCATTGCCCTTTGCCGGTCAAACCGTTGCGGCAGGCCCGCGATGATCTGAACCAATTCATCATAGATTTTGAGACCATCTTGGTTGATCAAACGAATAGCCTCTCCAACTGAACCACCGGACAAAGCGGCCAGTGCTGCGGCATCCTCACCGGGATCCACGCCCGCTTGCGAGAGCGCTCGGCCAATCACATCGGTTTCAAGCGTCGCCAGTCGTAGAACGCGGCACCGCGACCGGATTGTCGGCAAAAGCCGCGCCGCTTGGTGCGTGATCAACAGAAAAGTTGTGCGCTCCGGCGGCTCTTCCAGCATCTTCAGCAGCGCGTTTGCCGCCTGTGTGTTCATTTCGTCAGCGCTATCGATGATCACAACCCGCCGCCCGCCATCAACAGAGCTGAGTTGGAGAAACTGGTTCAACTCACGCACATTATCGGCTACGATGGCGTCTCGCAGCTTTCCGGTTTTCTCGTTCAGTCCGCGCGTAATTCTATACAGGCCCGGATCAGATCCTGCCAACAAACGCCGCGCGACCGGATGCTCAGTATCAATGTCGAGTGTTGCAGGATCAGGCAAACCCTCGCCAAACAAACCGCCATCATCAGAATCTGGCGTCGCCAGTAAAAATCGTGCGATTTTCCATGCCAAGGTGGCCTTGCCCACGCCGCGCGGACCGGCCAGTAACCAAGCATGATGCAGCCGCCCCGCATTGAAGGCTGACAGAAACGTGGTTTCAGCCGCGTCTTGACCGAAAAGCATCACAGTCTCTCGCGGGTGTGGCGCCCCATCGATACGGTCGGCTTCGGGCTGTGCGTCAGTGCTCATGATAGAAAGGCATCTACGACAGCACGTACATCTTCGGCAACCTCATCCACGGTGCGGGCACCATCGATCACCTTAATCCGCTCTGGCGCTTGTGCGGCCAGATCAAGAAAACCCTCGCGCATCTTCTGGTGCATGTCCTGCCCCATCGTTTCAAACCGTTCTTCACCCCCTTGGCGGGCAAAGGCACGGGACAGCCCAATTTTAGGGTCCATGTCTATTAAAATCGTCAAATCAGCTTCGCGCCCGATCATCAGTTCATGAAGTTGGTCGACTTGTCTTCGCAAGTCGCCGCGGCTCACCCCTTGATAAATCCGGGTGCTGTCAACGTACCGGTCGGAAATCACGATCTGACCGGCGTCTAAAGCCGGTAAAATCAACCGCTCAAGATGATCACGTCGTGCAGCGGTAAACAACAAAAGCTCGGTTGCCGGTGACCAACGATCAGCATCCCCTTCGAGCACGAGTTTACGAATGTCTTCCGCTCCGGCGCTCCCACCCGGCTCGCGTGTAAACACTACGTCGTGTCCAGCCGATTTCAGATACTCAGCCAAACGCCGCGCTTGTGTAGATTTTCCCGAACCATCAATCCCCTCAAAACTGAGGAAACGCCCCTGCCCGCTCAAAGTGCACCTTCGGTATTGTCGCGCAACCGTTTGAGGAAAATGCTTGTTGCTGTTTGCAAACGCACCACGAAACCACCTGGTCCAACGTCGTGCGCGGCCACCAATGGGATACGCGTCTCAGGCATACCTTCGGGCATGAGCACCAACTCGGCAAGTTTTTGACCTTGCTTTACAGGCGCTTCTATCGGGCCGTTATAGACCACCTCGGCATTCACCTCTTCATCAGAAAGCACGGGAAGCAAGGTTTCGACATCCTGCTCCGATGTCAGCCCGACGGTTGGCGTTTCCCCCATCCAGACGTCTGCCTGTGCAATCTGGTTTCCTGCCTTTATGATCGATTTTTGCGAGAACTGACGGAACGACCAGTTCACAACCGCTTCCGCTTCTTCTGCCCGCTCTCTTGAACTTTCCATCCCTGACAACACGAAAACGACCCGGCGATCGCCTTGCTTAGCAGAACCCGCCAAACCGTAACCTGCTCGTTGTGTGTGGCCGGTTTTCAACCCATCCGCGCCAATGCCGAGTTTCAACAAGGGATTACGGTTTTGGATGTTTTTCGGTGCGCGTCCGTCGAACTCAAATTCGGTTTCGGCGAACATCGGGTAATATTCTGGAAAATCCTCGATCAAACGGCGCGACAAGAGCGCCAGATCACGCATGCTCATCAGGTGCCCGGCTGCAGGCCAGCCATTGGAGTTGGAAAATGTCGAGTTTGTCATACCCATCTTCTGGGCCCGCTGCGTCATGAAACGGGCAAAACCCGCCTCTGTCCCATCTGGGCTAAGGGCCTCGGCAATGACCACACAGGCATCGTTACCGGAGAGGACAATGATCCCTCTGAGCAAATCCTCGACACGAACCCGGTCTGTCGTGTCCAAAAACATGGTAGAACCGCCATAGCTCATCGCGTGTTGCGACACCGGCAGCTTTTCATCCAATGACATTTGCCCCTTACGGATCGCCTCAAACGCAACATAGAGTGTCATCAATTTTGACATCGATGCAGGCGGCAAAGGCTCATCGGCATTCTTGCTCAACAAGACGGTGCCCGTACCGACATCGATCACAAAGGCTGATTTCGCCGACGTATCAAAAGCTTGTGCCGAAACTCCAACACTTCCCAAGAGGACGGACAACGCGCACAATTTGGCGGCTTGGCGCGCTTTCTCCAGCAGATTAGTTGCGGACGGGATAAGCATCATTGAATCCGTTCCCCTTGATCTTTTTCAACATCGCGCTGCGTTCCACTTCGGTCGAGGCTGGGCCCACGACAACGCGCCACAGCGACTTACCTTGGCTCTTCTGCTCACGCACAGACGACTGAAGGTCTTTCTTGCGCAGATCTGCAGCCGTCTTTTCAGCATTCTCTTTCTGGCTGAAGATCGCAACCTGAATATAGGGATTCTTGAGCGAAGAGGTATTCGTGGTCTGGGTGGATACGCCTTCTGTACCAGAGCTCTCCGAAGCGGCCTTAGCTATTTCAGCCGCGTCGATTGCCGCTGCGGCACCGGCGACAGTATCAAGTGAGTTTGACTCAATGGGTGCGGGTTTCTTTGTTTTCTTTTCGCTTTTTTTCTTGGCCGGCGTTTTTTCTTTTGTTTCTTTTGGCGACTCTTTTGCAGGTTCCGCGACCGCTGCAACTTCTAACGGTTCGGCAGCAGGCTCCGGCGCAGCTTCCGGCTCCTCAACCGGCGGCGGAGGTGTTTCTTTCCGCAATGCTGTTACCGATAACTCTGCTGGTGCACCAGCCAACATACCGAGTTCATCCGCCGCATCGGATGATACCTGTATAGCAGGGCCAGGATTGTTGCGCTCCCGACGAAACAGCGCCCCGACAACAGATTTAGAATTCGAAGTATTGCGTATAATCACCCGCTCCGGCTGACCAACATCGGGATGTGCCACCCAAATTCCACCCAATGATGGGCGCCCGTCCCACAATCCCTTGGTCGTCACTTGAAACACCTCTGGTGCTTCGACGTCACGGGCTTCGCCTTTGGGAGTCTTGGGAACCGTTTGCGACGCCTCGGTACCCTCTGTGTTGTCAGGCTTCAGAAACCCCTGCCCTTCTTCACACCCGGCAAGCGCGATCATGCTGAACATGGCCACCCCCTGCCATGCCCGTAATCTACCAATTGAACGAATGCTCATTCTTGTATCCTTGCCCGTCGCCTTGCATGTCTGACTGGTTTTTCCAGCCATGTTTTATCAATGCAGTCTCTGCATAACCGCACTTTACCCTGTCATCGCATGCAAGAAAAGTCTGCTGTCATCATTTCGGCAGAAATCCCCTAATTTCAGAACGTCGTCGCTACTCTAAAAAATTCCCATTTTTAAATGGTAGCTGGACCAAAAGAAACGTCAATCCGCAAGCGCCCACTTCATTCTTATCCGCATACCATATGATTGTTCAAATTTACTCTTGCAGCAGAAATACTCTTTCCCTATGAAGCCTCTAAGTCGGAGGAGTGGCAGAGTGGTCGAATGCACCGGTCTTGAAAACCGACGTAGGTGAAAGTCTACCGTGGGTTCGAATCCCACCTCCTCCGCCATAAGAATTTTTTCAACCCAAGCGTAAACCGTTGATTTTATTTTTTTTTAGAACCTTCTACGCGACTCAAAGTCATCCCACATCAAATTCCCCATACAACACACGTTACATTGTGATTGCTTTTGCTGAGACAATTGATGGCGATTTCGAACGTGGAAAAGGTCTTTTGCTTTATTGAAAGGGCGATAAAGGTATCAATCTGCCAGCCCCGAAGATTCATTCGGCTTTGCCGGCCTGAGCTAGGCATATCAGCGGCTTTATAGACAGGTCGGCTAAGCAGCATAGCAGGCTGACTTGCCGCCAGATACGGTTTCCAGATATATTCGCGACACCGTCTTTGGATTTACGCACGACAGCCATTGACTTGCGGTTCATCAACCAAGCACGGTTTACGGTAAAGGTGGTCTTAAGACCATAAATTCCGCTGACCGCCAGGATCACTTAGCCAAATTGCGTAGGTTGCCCCCATAATCCGGCAACCTATCTTTCAAAAAGGTATAGTCACGTCGTGCTTTCAAAAGTGTGGCACGATCAAGGGTAAACCGCTTGAACACCTCATCACGATCAGGAAAGGTCTCGGGCTTTATATTTCCATCCATCCATGGGTAACAGAACAAGGAGTTTCCATAGTTCACCCCGGCCCGGTTCAGGGACGAAAAGAACACCTGATTTTCGATCGCACGCGCCATGGCAAAGTGATGCCAAGTGGCAAAGCTATCGTCGCGGTAATAGGCCCCGCAGTGCAAGATCAGATCAACGTCATGATTCAGCACCAAGGTGCGACTAAGTTCAGGAATGCGAATGTCGTAGCAGATGATAGGTGCAACCTTGAAACCATTGACCTTAAACACACACAGATGGTCGCCGCGCGTGTAATATTCTTTCTCCATCGACGCACCATATTGTGCCAGATGTAGCTTGTCATAGTGGCCAATCAACGTACCATCCGGTCCGACGACGCCCATTGCAATGTGGTGGCACCCCTCACCGGACCGCGGAAATCCGTAAACCACAGTTATGGCCAATTCACGCGCCAGCGCTGACCACGCCTGAAATGAAGGCCCATCCAATTCTTCGCCAATTTCATCGAGGCGTGAGAACGTTTCACGCGAGTAATCAATGCTGGACAGCTCTGGCAAAACGACCAGATCTACATCGCCCTGCTCGGCAATGGCCTGACGCACCTTCGCAGCAGACGTTAGCAGATGCGCATCGCGCTCTGCGGCTGTTGTCATGGTGGGAATCTCAATTTGGCACGCCAAAAGGCGCAGCTGGTCGGTATTGGGCATGGTTAGTCTTTCGATTGATCCCAGTATTCGTTCAACCGCTTGCGGGTATCTTCGATTTGGGAAACGCGGTCAGCAATATTCTTGGTCTGCCGGGTCACAAAGAAGCCGATCAGGGCCTCAATCAGGATAGTCGCACCCACATAGCTTTCAAAAAACAAAGGGCTGTCATTCGGGCTGAGCAAGGAGAAATCAGAATTGATCGCGATGGGTGCCGCAGGGCTGTCCGTGATCGCAATCACCTTTGCTCCCCGTTCCCGCGCTAGAATGGCCAGATCAACCGAGGACCGCGCACAGGGGCGTTGGCTGACGACAATCATTGCGTCTTTTTCGGAAATCTCGGCCACTGGATCCGCCAGTATCCCTCCATCACCGCGTACAAGTCGGAACTTTCCGCTGACCATGATTCCAAGATAGTAGGCATAGGCTGACAGGCATGATGACGCCTGCATCCCTACGAGATAAACGCGATCCGCTGCGTTCAACACCTGTGCCGCTTCGGCAAAGTAATCCGGTGAAATACCATCAAAAATCGCAGTAATATTGTTATGAGTCGCTGCTCGAAAATCTTCCCATTTCGCATCTGCATCTTTTTGCCTACCACTCTTTTGAAGTGTTTCAGCGCGCAGATGGTATTCACGCATGTCACCGTGTTGTACCTGCTCGCGATAGACATCTCGCAGTTCGCCGTATGACGCATAGCCCAGCATCTTGGCCAGTCGGGAAAAGTTCGGCAAGGAAATGCCCGCGTTGTCTGCAACCTTGCGCATCGACAACGTCGCGACATCCCCAGGATGTTCAAGCATGTAGGAGGCCGCAACCTTCAAGACCCGCGGCAACTGAGGGTGCAATTCCTTCAGTTTCAGCGAGACATGAGAATAAGGTGTGTGGTCGACTGTTGAGCTCATATTTTCTTCGGGAAGACCGTCATTCACGACATTGGTTATTCAGTTCGAAATATAGCATTTGTAAAATTATTATCAAACAATTTTACAAATGCTATATTAATGTTGGCAGGGCACCATTACCCTGCCAACAGTGTTTAAGTCTTACTTGCTCAGCAGCAGGTCAGGCAGCCACAGCGCCAGTTCTGGCACGAACGTTGTCAACATCAGCGTGGGCAACCACGCAAAAATGATGAAGACCAGCGTTGGCCACAACATCTTGGAGACCGGCGTATCGCAGATCTGCGCTCCGAGATACAGCAAAGGCGCTGTCGGTGGCGTGATGTTGGCCATGCCAAGGTTCACGCCGATAACCGCCGCGAAATGGATCGGGTCCATCCCAACGCTCTGCGCAATTGGCAGAAGGATCGGCGTCGCCAGCAACAGGCCAGAGATGTCATCCATCAACATGCCGATCAGGATCATCACAACGTTGATCATCAGCAAGATCACAATCGGATTTTCCGATACGGAATAAACCATCTGTTTGGCCAAAGCCGGAGCACCTTGGGCAATCAGGTTGTCCGACACGATCAGAACCATGAAGATCATGACCATGACCACACCGATAGTGACACCAGAGTTCTGGATCGTCTGTGCTAGTGACCTCCAGGTCAGGCCGCGGTAGAAGTAGATCGCTACCGGGATCGCATAAACCACAGCAATACCTGCGGCCTCGGTAGGCGTCATGATACCACCATAGATACCACCCAAGATGATAACGGGCATCATCAA
The DNA here is from genome assembly GCF_900172335.1 of Roseovarius albus. GTDB lineage: Bacteria > Pseudomonadota > Alphaproteobacteria > Rhodobacterales > Rhodobacteraceae > Roseovarius > Roseovarius albus. The sequence goes on along the minus strand of NZ_FWFX01000006.1, from coordinate 74,000 downwards.
GGCTGGTCCGGCCAAACGCCCCTGCCCCAACAGCGAGGGCATGAACGGGTTCGGCCGCTCTGTGAGTTCGATGTTGTCATATTTGCGCAACATGAACTGGTTGGTGACGATCAACAATGTGATCAGGATCATCGCGGGAATGACTGTCGACAAGAAACACTTCAACACGTGTTGCTGTGCAACCCAGCCATAAAGGATGTGCGATGAACTCGGAGGGATCAGAAGGCCGAGAGGACTAGCTGATACAATCAATGCGGCCGATTGCCCCTTAGGGTAGTTCGCCTTTTTCAAGTGAGGCATCATGATGCCACCGATGCAGGTCAGGGTCGCGTTGGCGCTTCCGGAAATGGAGCCGAAGACACCACAGGCCAAAACGCCTGCTGCGCTCAGGCCACCCTTGACATGGCCGATAAACATCTCAGCCAAGGCGACAAGCGGTGCTGCGATCTTGCCTTTCTCCATGATGCCACCGGCAATCATGAACAGTGGGATCGCGAGAAGAACCAGCGAACGGATCCCCGTGGCCCCAGTCGGCAGGTAGCCCGAGATCGACTGGTCGCCAACAAGTGCAATGAAGATCAAGACCGACCCAAACGCCACATAGACGCTGACCCCGAGCAGCAACATCACACATACAATAAGCAGACTTCCGGTGATGATCATTTGTCAGCCTCCTTGGCCATGTCGGATTTTAGGGGCAGGCCGAGACCTTTGCGGATGTGCACGTAAAGATAGGCCGCGGTGAACATCGCCATAAAGCTAAAGGCAACCATGATCGCAATCCGCCACGAGACGAACGGAATGCGCAACACAGGGGTCGCACGCAAGCGGGGGAAAGCGAAGTCATCAGCCAGCGAGACGTAGCAGGCATAAACCAGAAACAGGATCACCAACAATTCAATCGTGAGAACAATGAACCCGCGCCACCAGACCAACTTGGGGTCTTTGATTACGATGCCAAGGATATCTGCGTTGATATGCAAATTGCGTGAGGACGCCAGAACAGCACCGGCAAAAAAGCCCACGATGCTGATGGCCAGCAGCCATTCTTCATAAGCAAATAGATCGCCGCCAAAGCCATATCTGATCACAACGACGGCTCCAAACGTGAACGCCATCAGAAATCCTGAAAATGTCACGATCAGCCTCATGACAAATGCTACAAATTTCAAGGGCATACCGATGATGCTCGGTAACTCGTCTGTTATTTTCGTCCGGCCATCAGAAACTGTGTAGCCGAAGAATGTCGGGTTTTCGCCTTCTAATTTTGACATGTCCCCCCCTGTTTATTGGTCTTATTAATTGGAAAAAAGGCCGGCAATTTTGCCGGCCTTTATATGACTTTCTAAGTCTTAGTTCTTGGCTGCAAGCAGACGGTCAATCACATCTTGACCAACACTATCTGCCATCAGTGGCCAGATGTTTTCCTGAATATGGGCAGCCATCGCGGCCTGCTCTTCGTCATTCAGGCTCAGGATGGTGTAACCTTTGTCCAGCAGCTTCTGACGGTAGACTTCGTCGTTCTCACGATTGTAGGCAAAGAAGTCGTCCGACGCTTTGGTCATTGCCGCTTGCAGTACCGCAGCCTGTTCTTCGCTCAGTTTATCCATAGTACGCTCGGACGCATAGAATGTTGTCAGCTCTGAAATCGAGTTGTACTCGATGAAGTGCGTGCCAACATCGGATTGAGCAAAGATCGAGTATGTCGCTGTCTTGGTGCAGCAGATCGCGCCATCAACGATGCCCGACTGGATCGCAGGGAAGATGTCGCCCCATGCCATTGTGGTGGCCTGGAAACCCAGTGATTCAACCATCGACTTCACAACATTCGAAGACCAAACACGAATGTTCATGCCTTTGTCGTCAAAGTTGTTCCAGTTGGTTGGTTCTTGGGTCGCAACGATACCAACAAAACCTTCCGGGTTTTGCGCCAAAATACGGACGCCATAGTCAGAGGTGATTTCCTGCAGGATTTTGTTATATTCAGAATCCAGGTTGCGCATGATGTTGTCCATATCGTCCCAGCCACCAACAAGGAATGGCATCGACAGGAATTCCAGACGCGCATCTGTGTCCGCATAGATGAACGCCGCCGCCAGATCGATGTTGCCACGGGCAACGTCTTCGAACAGCGCTTCACCCGACCCCAGCTGGTTGGCAGGGAACACATCGATCTTCAGACCAACGTCAGCTGCCGCAACGTCTGCTGCAACCTGCTCCATCATTTTTGTGCCTTGGTGATCGATTGGGAACACGCCTGCAAAACGCAGTGTCATGTCTTCCGCCATTGCTGGCATCGCCATGGTCAAGGCTACGGCGCTGGCCATCAGGCCCTTTGCCAGAGTTTTAACTTTCATATTGGATCTCCTCCAGTGTTGACTTCGCAGCTCTGTTCATTGTCTGACACGCTGCAAAATGAGCAATTTATTTTTTGGCAGATTTCGTCACTTATCTGCAGTGGTTCTGGACCTTATTGAGCACAGTTAACGATTGCAACTTTTTATTTGAAAATGTTTCATATGGAAAATTTTCAACAGAATTTAATCGTTCAGACATATTGTTGAGGCATCAAATTAGGCATGCCCCTGTAAAAAGTGCAATCCAGTAAAGCCCAAAAACAAACGAAATTCGGCCCCTATACATGCGAATAGGCTCGTGACCTAATCGCACATTGCTATTTCTTCGCGCTTTCCTCCCTTTCACACCCATTAACGGGCAACTGATTCTTTCTTCGCCCCTACTTTAGACGCTGATTCGGCGAATCAGCCTCCTATTGCCGGTGCAATCCGATAGAGCACCCAAGCTGAGTTGGACGTGGAATCTCAGCGTGCGCGGCAACCAATTCCTTAATGCGCTCTTGAATGTCCTGTGGATATGGCGTTGATCGGCGAGTGGCGTGATCAACATTGATCAACACCTGCTCCATCACGCAAACCAGCCCTCCATCGCTTTGCTTGTGCATTTCTCCCGCGATGTGAACACGCTTGGCGTCCCCCGCCAGCAATAGATATTGGCAGTAAAACTGATCGCCTTCGACCAGCTCCCCGATATAATGCACATGGTTTTGGACCACGAAAGGTCCCTGTCCGCTTGCCTCAGTATAACTCTGCCCAGCGCCAAGCTTACGATCCAGTATTTCATCGAGCCCCGTATCAAACACCATAACATAATAGGCCATGTTCATGTGATCGTTATAGTCGATCCATTCTTTGGGAACGGTTTGAAGGTCTGTGCAGACCCAATCTCTTTCAAACATGCTCAGGCACCGCCTTCGTACCCGACCAGAAAGGCGTACAGGTTACCGCCCAGTTCGTCACACAGATAGCCGCCCTCTTGTACGATCACGGCTGGCACATTAAGCGCGGCCAGCATCTTCGCCATTTGGGTAAAGCCAGGGGTCGACACCCCCAGACCACCAAACGGATCGCCTTCAAAGGCGTCCAACCCCAGAGCAATAACTACCGCACTCGGTGCAAAGGCTTTGATATGCTCCAGACCGTCAGACAGTCCCTTCATAAACCCTTCATCGCCCGTGCCACGGGGCAAAGGAATGTTCAGGTTATACCCAAATCCGGCACCTTCCCCGCGCTCATGCGCATGACCCCAGAAAAACGGATAGAACCGTGCCGGATCTGCGTGGATTGAAAGCGTGTAGACATCGCTCCGCTCATAGAAGATGCCTTGCGTACCATTACCGTGGTGCAGATCTACATCAATGATCGCGACCCGATCATGCGACTTGCGCAGATACTGCGCGGCAATCGCGCTATTGTTGAGATAACAAAAGCCACCGGCCAAATCGGTAAAGCAGTGATGCCCCGGTGGACGGCACAGTGCATAGGCAAACTGATCTCCACCCTCGACAGCCTGCGCCGCAGACACGGCACAGTTGGCTGACCAGCGCGACGACTCCCACGTATGTGCCCCTATCGGGCAAGACATATCGGTGATGTGATATCCTGCCTGCCCCACAGCCGACAAAGGATAGCTGGCAGTCCGACGATCAGGGTGGATGTTGGGAAAGATCTCGGGCGTTGCATCCGGGATGCGCTGCCACCGGGTGTAGACCGTCGAGAGAAATTTGAGATAGGCAGGTGTGTGCACTGCCGCCAGCGGGTCCATGCCGTGATCCTTCGGTGCACAGATCTCGTGCCCACCGCGTGCCACGCCTTCCAGCAGGCGATCCATTCGCTCGGGCTTTTCCGGGTTGGGCTGCACCACCCCGTTCACCAGAAACCCGGATGGGAAATGCTGCCGTTGTTTTTCCTGATCGACAAATATCTTCATAATCGCCCCCTAAAACCCCACCTTGTCCGCGCCTTTGAGCTGTAACCGTTCCCGCACTTCTGCGGGCGTTGCCACCTCGAACCCCAGCTCTTCGATGATCCGCCTGATTTTTGACACCTGTTGTGCATTACTTTCTGCCAGTTCGTTTTTGCCGATCATCAGGCTGTCTTCCAACCCAACACGCACATTGCCACCCAGTATCGCGCTCAATGTGGCCAAAGGCATCTGCTGCCGCCCCGCCGCTAGTACAGAAAACTGGTATTGATCGTCCAGCAACCGGTCGGCCGTCGCCTTCATATGCATCAGGTTTTCCGGGCAGGCATCAATGCCCCCCAAAACCCCCATGACAAACTGCAGGAACACCGGGGCCTTCAGGCGCTTTTGCTTAACGTAATAGGCAGCCGTCTGGATATGGCCAACGTCATAGCATTCCAGCTCATAGCGCGAACCGCACCCATCGCCCATGAGATCAAACAGCCGTTCTATGTCGTGAAAGGTGTTTTTGAACAATGTATCTCGGGTGTTTTCCAGAAATTGCGGCTCCCAGTCGTGTTTCCACTCGGAATACCGATCTTTCATCGGGAAAAGCCCGAAATTGATCGACCCCATATTCAGTGAACACATCTCGGGAGATAATTCAGCCGGGGCAGACAGGCGCTCCTCAATGGTCATCTGCGAACTGCCCCCAGTGGTGATGTTGATCACTGCATCGGTGGCATCCTTAATCTTGGGCAGGAACTGGCGGTAAACGTTGATATCAGCACTGGGTCGCCCGCTTTCGGGATCACGCGCATGCAGATGCAAGACAGACGCACCCGCCTCTGCCGCCTCAATCGCCGAGGCCGCAATCTCCTCGGGCGTGACGGGCAGATATGGGCTCATGCTTGGTGTGTGGATTGATCCTGTCACTGCGCAGGTGATGATTACTTTCTGCACCATGACTTATTCCTCCAACCCAGCGTCGCGCGCAAAGGCGGTAAGGCTGTCATCCAAAATATTCAGTATTTCGCTAATCTGCTCTTCGGCCACGATCATCGGCGGGCAGATAAGGAAGTGATCCCCATCCACCCCGCCCCGTGTACGGCGAGAATAAGTGATCAGTCCACGATCATAACAAATGTCGACAAAGCGGTTGTAGGCATTCAGGTCTTTCGGCAGCGGCGCCATAGTCTCGCGATCCGACACCATCTCGAAGGCTGTCAGCAACCCTTTGCCCCGCACATCGCCGATAAATTCGTACCGCGACATTAGCTCATTCAGCCCTCCCATCAGCACATCGCCCATGCGTTGGGCATTGCCCATCAGGTTCAACCGATCGATTTCGTTTAACACGGCCAAGCCCGCCGAGCAGGCCAAAGGGTTGCCCGCATAGGTATGCCCGTGCGCAAAACCACCAGCATCCAGCACGGTTTCAACCATGCCCTGATCAGCTATCATCGCCCCTAGGGGCGCGTATCCTGCAGCAAACCCTTTGGACACGGCATAAAGATCCGCGCGCACATCCCAGTGTTCCGACGCCATGAACGTACCGGTGCGTCCGACACCCGACATCACCTCATCCATGATCAGCAGCACGCCAAATTCATCGCAGATTTCGCGCACCCGCCCATAATAGCTGTCCGGTGCCACCAATGCCCCGGTGGAGGCACCGCCTACCGGCTCCATAGCAAAGGCCAGAACGGTTTCCGGCCCTTGTGCGATGATCTCTTCGCGCAGCATCTCGGCATATTTCAAGCCGCGTTCTTCATCATTCAGGTTATCGCGATCCAGATAGCACGTCGGTGCTGGGATCTTGGGCATATCCTTAAAGAGCGGCGCAAAGGCATCCTTGAGCGGGCCGTACCCGGTGAGCGCCAGTGCCCCCAAGGTCGAGCCATGATAAGACGGAAAGCGCGAAATGACCTTCCACCGGCTCTCCTGTCCCGCCGCCACGGCCCATTGCCGGGCAAACTTGACGCAAGACTCCACCGCTTCGGACCCGCCTGAGACAAAAAACACCCGGTTCAATCCTGCGGGCATCTTGCCCGCGATTACTGTGGCCAATTGCTCTGCAGGCTCATTCTCGAAATGCAGACGATAGGCAAAGGTCGCGCTATCCATCTGTGTCTTCATCGCAGCCAGAACGTTAGGATTGGAATGGCCGATATTGCTGACCATCGCCCCCGATGAGCCGTCAATGAACCGCGTGCCATTCTTAGCCCAGATATAGATCCCATCAGCACGGTCTACTTCGGGGCGACGCGCCCGAGATTGATAGAACAGGTTTGAGGATTTTTGGGCGTCCATTGGAGACACTCCGCGATTACGATTCTGAACAAGAGATTGCAAAAATCGTCATCATAGAGCAAATAGATATTAGCAATAATTAACATTGATTAGATCAATATGAACACACCATATGACGCCGAAAAAATCGCACGCGAACTGGATTGGAACCTGCTGCGCACCTTCATGGTCATCGTACAAGAGGGCAGCATCACCCGCGCGGCCAATCGGTTGCTGCTTCAGCAGCCTTCGGTCAGCCAAGCACTTCAACGGTTGGAGGCCCGGATCGGCACCACACTGATTGACCGCGCCCCCTCGCATTTCCGCGTCACCTCTGCGGGGCAGATGCTCTACGAAGAATGTGCCCAAATCTTCGGAACCATCTCACGTGCCGTACAAACAGCGCAGACCACCACAGATGAACTGACAGGCCATGTCACCATCGCCACGCTCAGCCGGGTCGAAAGCCCGCATTTCGACCAGATTCTGTCAGATTTTCATTCCCAGCACCCACAGGTGCGCTTCGATATCGATGTCCTTTCCAGCAAGGCAGTGCAGAAGGCTGTGTTGGAAAAATCCGCGAGCCTCGGCCTGTGTCTGGTTTACGATCCACATCCGAAGCTCGAACATTCCATCATGTATCGCGCCTATTTTGGATTCTATTGCGGGCCGTCACATCCTCTTTTTGGCAAAACAGGCCTGACCTTGGATGATCTGCGCGGCCATTCATCGATTTCCTTTCGCACAGATCAATTGACCGATGCGCTCCGACCCGTGGCCCTTGTTCGGGCGCAGCACAGATTGGACGAACGTGTTATCGGCTACACCTCGCATTTGGGAGAAGCCTTACGCATGATCACCGCCGGGTTGGGCTTTGGTCCACTCCCCTCTCACACCGCCGATCAATATGTTGCACAAGGCCAGCTATGGCGTCTGCCTCCATACGAAAACATGTTCGAAATCGACATTTATCTGGTGCACAATCCAAACGCCCGTCTCAACACGGCCGAAACCGCGTTTTTCGACAAGTTGAATGATTGGGTCAGCGCAACGGACCTTGAAGAACGCACCTATTTTCCAGCGCATTAGAAGACAAAACTGGACTTTCATTCTTGCCCCCCTCAAGGCATGCGCTGCATGCAAGGCCACTATGTCGAAAGAGCACTTCTAAGTGCCGCATTTGCCGCCTAAGTCTTGGCTATCAGTCTTTTGTAAGGAACACCCAAATGGCTCAAGTTGCTAAAGAAATCCTGCCTCTCGTTGCTGTCCTCGGCGCAACCGCGCTGTTTTTCGCGCTGCACAGCTATATGGTAGTGATGTAATCTGCTCAGGCTTCCCTGAGATGTCTACGAATTGGAGCGCTTGACGCTCCAATTCCCTTATTCGACTGTAAAAAAGCTCTAGTTCCTAGCCGTCGTTTTCCAAAGAACGCACCGCTGCCAGCAACTGCGCAACCTCCGCCTCAGTGTTATAGTGGCACAGCGAGATGCGTATGCAATCTTCCAAACCCAAAGGGTTGAGAACGTTACCACTATAGTGGTCTGCTTTGCGCGTATGGGTGCGAATCCCCTGCTGATTGAGCGTTTCAACAACATCCACAGAAGCCATTCCTTTAACAACGATAGACACCAACCCCTCACGCGCAGGGTTGTCTTCCCCGGCCAAGATCGTGACATGCTCCATATCCCGTAGCCCTGGCAGGTTGCCCGTGCCGTTGATCATCGCATTGGTCAAATGAGTTTCATAGTCATGGATAGCCTCACCCGCAGCTTCTAACCGTTTGCGAGGATCTGTTTCATGTGACACCTGCCCACCCAGCCAGTCAAAATAGGTTACGACATCCGACACAGTTGCATAGGAGCCGGTATCGCGCGTGCCAAACTCCCATCCTGTCGCCGGGGCGTCGATCAACATATCATGCGGCGCTGCGCTCAGGCGGTCAGAAATCCAGGCAATGCCATAGCCATGACGCGAAAACACCTTGTAGGGTGAAATTGCGTAACCATCGACATTGTAGCCGTCCAGATCCAGCTGACCGTGGGCGGCATGCTGGATACCATCCACAATGATCCAGCAGTCCGGAGCGACCGCCCGGATTGCCTTGGAAATCGCGGCCACGTCCATCCCTATTCCGGTCACGGGTGAGGCATGCAAGATCGTGGCCACGGTGACATCAGGCGTCATCAGGGCCGCGTAATCTGCGGCAGTCACCATGCCGGTTTCATCGTCATGAACGACATTGACATAGTTCAATCTCGCAATCTCGGCCCAACGCCGTGCGGCACTGCGCGTCGCCGGATGCTCAATCGACGAGCCGATCACCTTGCTGCCCCTCGGTGCATTCACGCAGGCAGTGCGGATCATCCGAAATAGCAGCTCCGTCCCGCTCTCGCCTGCGAAGAACTGACCTGAGGTTGCATTCATGAACACCGCGAGGTCATCCTTGGCCTTGTTGATCACGTCTTGCGTGCCCTGCCCTGCGGAATTGATCCGCCCCGGGTTATCAGGGATGCCCGCATAGAAGGCTGAGGTTTCCACCACCGATTTCAGTGTCAGCGCTCCGCCCGCATTTTCAAAAAAGATGCGCTCCCCCTGAAACGGGCAGCTATCAACGTGGGCAAATCGATCACGGATCGCTGTGATGAGGGCGGGATTGTCTTTAATCATTATTCTGTCCTGAGAAGTTAGAGCGCACGGCTCACAATTGTGCGACACAATTCGGCCACTGCGAGATGGCTTTGGCGTGGAAAGCCGTCAACACTATCGTCAACGATGCCATGGGTGGAATTGATTAGCCCGTTAGCCACCATCGTATCCAGCAATAGCGCTTCGCGCTCCGGTGTATGCAGCAGTTTTGCATCTCCAGCCCGTGTTGCCATGGCTGCGACGATTGCGGTGCAGCCCCAGTTTGAACAGGCCGCCGTCACCAGAACATCACAACCAGTTACAGCCCCGATACCTCCACCACAGCCGCATTTGCACTGATCGCCATAAGGAACATTGAATTTGACATGATCCACAACCTTGCCCATCCCGATCTCATTGCCGCCGTCGCCAACGGCCACCACAGGGATGTCGCGTGCAAGCCCTTCATCAAACAGCAAATCCACCCGCGCTCGGCCCATTCCGTAATCAATCCCGCGCATAGAGTGATAGACGCCGTATTCGTTGCGTCCGACACGCTCGGTCGAAAACAATAAATCCGGCTGAAGTTCATCCAACAGCGCTATAGCCTGCGCCTGCCCGCCCGCATCGTCGACCGCGTAAGGTAACATGACAATCGTCGCAAGACTCTTGTCCCTACGCGCAATCGCGGCCTGTTCCAATGTCACGGGAAAGAGCCCGGCTGATTGGCAGACGTTTCGGATGGCAGGCAACAGGGTTTCTTCGCACAACATGACACAGGTGGCATTGCGCGCCATAACCAATGCGCGTGCAATTGCCGCCGCCCCCGATGGGCCATCGTTTTCCCCCAGTTCCGGCGTAATCCAAGCACGCGACACAGACCCTGTGGTCAATATGGCTGTGCCCCCTTCTGGCACAGCCATCAGCGCATCTGCGGCTGCCCCCACCAAAGACCTGCCTTCAATGGCGCGTGCGGCTTTAAACAAATGTTCAACCCCGCGCTCGCCCATATCGATATTGACCAACTGATCCAGCCGGTCATCCAATCGGGTGATCAATTCTACATCCGCCATTCATTCTTCTCCAAACAGCACACGGGAAAACCACTCATGGTCGTCCAATTTCTCAGCGACCTCATGAAGCGCAGTCATGACACATTGTGCCACTGCGTCAGCTCCACCCGCGCGTGCAATAGCACCCGTTGTCGGTTTTAGCCGGATCGATACCCGTCCACCGGGCTGGCCATGCGTGTTCACCGTCACAATACCCTTTTCGCGCAACATCAGCATGCCCACTGCAGCGGTTACCTCTGCCGGAACACGTTGGGTTGCCTCTTCGCTTGCCATTTCCAAAATAATGGACATGGCATCTTGCTCATCAACCTTCGGCCCCAGCGCTGAACGGATAACATTCTCTGGCCCCAATCGCTCTTCCAATGCCGCCGCGAGATCTTGCCCATCCTGCGCCTCTTGCAACAGCAGATTCGGGGTAAACCCCTGTAAACTGCGCATCGCACCCACTGCAATCGGTGCCCTAGCCTCCATCCCAAGTTCGCTGGCTTTGGCCTGCACGGAAATGACGACTTCTGGTCGCCCACACAATACCCCTGCGCGCGGCCCAGAAAGACCCGCCTTATCGGCATTGGTGATCACCAGATCCGCCCCAAGTGTTAATGCTGGCACCCCGCCTAACAACACCGGTCGGAACCTTGCACCGTAGGCCTCATCCAACATCACAGTACATCCCGCAGTCTGAGCCATTTGCACACCTGAAACGGTCAGTTCATCCGGCAAACAGGCGAGCTCCGACGTCACCGTGGTGATGATCACTAACGAAGGCTGACAAGTACTAAGCGCGTTCTCCAGCTCCTCCAGATCATAGACCTCAGACACGGGTACATTTGCCAACTTGGCTCCGCGCGTGACTGAGGCATGGCTGCGGTCGCCCTGCGGCACCAACGACACCACCGGGCGGTTATTGGCATGCGCCAAGATCGCCGCAATGATCCCTGCGCTCGTGCGATTGATCACGGCAACGGCCTCGTGCCCACTGCCTCCCATGTGGGCAATGGCAGCCTGTCGCAATTCTTCGGCAAACAAGCCGGGCCCGATCCACTCTTCGCAATTCACAGTCAGATCATCCGATGAGACGGGATAAAACCGAATGTTGCCAGTGCAGATCGCGATCGTGTCGATGCCTTCGCGGGCAACAAACTCCTCGGCAACCCGTCCCGCCTGCGCCAGACGCCGGACTTCATCTGCCGAGTTACGCAAAATCTTACCCCGGGCATAGCCGACGCCCGGATCGATCACATTGCCGAAGCGGTCTTCGCTCATGCACCATCCTCAATGTTGATGGTCACACATTTGCGATAGGTATAGGCCTCGAGCGCGCCCTCGATCGAGTATTCACTGCCCATGCCCGATTGCTTGGTGCCGCCATAAGACATGCCGGGAATCTGCCCGCCACCTTGGTTGACCTGAATCCAGCCCGCATCGATAGCCCGTGTCAGGCGTGTGATCCGGCTGATGTCATGGGTGAACAGAAAGGCCGCTAAACCATAATGCGTATCATTGGCCATCTCGATCACCTCGGCCTCATCCTCAAACGGGATCGCCACCATAACCGGGCCAAACACCTCTTCACGCGCAATTCGCCAATCGTTGTCGACACCTGTGATGATGGTGGGGTTTGGCGTGAATCCAGCGGGCTCTTCTTCCGGCACCTCTCCAATCAGGAATGTCGCCCCCTCCGCTTGTGCTTCTGCCACATAGGCACGGATCTCCCCGTATCGTTCGGAATTGACCACCGCCCCCATATCTACATCTGGATCCAGCGCATCGCCCACCTTCAAAGCCGCCGACTTCTCAGCCACTGTTGGCATCAACGCATCCCAGATGTCTTTGTGAACAAACAGCCGCGACCCCGCCGTGCAGCTTTGCCCTTGACGGGCGAAACGCATGGCATTTGCCACCTGCTGCGCTGCGCTATCCAATCGACCGTTTGCAATCGCATCCGGAAAAACAATTGTCGGGGATTTGCCACCCAGTTCCAGCGTCAGTTTGGCAATCCGATCCGCCGCAGCATGGCCGATCAACTTACCGACTTCTGATGAGCCGGTGAAAGACACCTTGTCGATTCCCGGATGGTTCGCAATTGCCGCCCCGGCTTCTTCGCCTAACCCGGTCACCACGTTGAACACGCCGGGCGGGAACAGCCCATCGGCCAGTTCTACCAGTTTCAAAATTGCCAAAGGCGCATCCTCGGCAGGTTTCAAAACCAGACAATTGCCCGTCGACAAGGCCATGGAAATTTTCACGCAACCCAGCTGCAGCGGCGAGTTCCACGGAATGATCGACCCCACCACGCCATGTGGCTCGCGGGTGGAGTAGCTCAACAGCCCTGGCCCCAGCGGCAGGGTCTCACCCTTCTGCTCAACCGCGACACCGCCGTAATATTTCAATACTCCGGCTGCGCCCATCGCCTCACCACGCGACTGTGTCTTGATGGCATTTCCAGACTCTGCCGCCAGGACGCGTGCCACCTCCTCAGCATTCTCCTCCAACCGACGGCCCAACTCGGTCAAAAGCTTACCACGCTCGGCCGCCGCAAGAGAGCGCCACGCAGGCTGTGCGGCACGGGCGGCTTGAACAGCCAAATCCACTTCGGCTGACGTGCCGCGCCCGACATCGCAAATGGGTGCGCGACGTGAAGGGTTCTCAATCGTGATCGTGCGCCCATCGGCAGGCCAATGCCACGCGCCGTTGATATAGCTTCCTGCTAGTCCGGCATCCGGCAGTTTTGGTTCCAACAGTGTTCCCATTCCACCCTCTCCCTTACATCTTAGCCTTGATCACAGCCCAGGCGTCGTCCAGCGCGCCTTTGAACCGCTCTGTGGCAATGTCAATCTCGTCTTCGTTGATGATCAACGGCGGCATGAAGCTCATACGATCCCCGATTGCCCGCAAATACAAGCCCCGGTCATGGGCAAAGTTTTGCACCAATTCGCCCACTTTCCACGCAGGATCAAACGGTTCCCGCGCCTTGGCGTCTTTCATCAACTCAAATCCGCAGAACAGGCCCACGCCACGGACTTCGGCGACCAAGGGGTGATCTGCCATGGCATGGCAGTTTTCAAGGAACCTTTTTGACACTCTGCGCACTTGACCGACCAGATCAATCTCATCATAAATGTCCAGCGCCTCAAGGCTCACTGCCGCCCCGACCGGGTGACCAGCATAGGTGTATCCATGACCAAAAGTGCCAACTTCATCCGAGTTTTTAATCATGTCTGCGTAAAGTGCATCCTTGAACATCAGCGCCGAGATTGGAAAGAACGCCGCTGACAGCGCCTTGGCGCAGCTCACCATGTCCGGCTCCAGCCCCCAGGTTTGTGACCCCCACATATTACCGGTCCGACCAAACCCGCAAACCACCTCATCTGCCAAAAGCTTGATGTCATATTTGCGCAGAACAGCCTGCATTTCACGCCAATACCCTTCGGGCGGCATCAAAGCACCTCCACCCGAAATTGCAGGCTCAGCAAAGAACGCTGCAACAGTTTCTGGCCCCTCAGCCAGGATCAGCTCTTCGAATTTGGCAGCCATACGCCCCGAGAACTCTTCCTCGCTTTCGCCATCAATGTGGAAGCGATAGTAATTCGGCAGTTCTGTATGTTTGAACTCAGGCAATGGCAGGCCGAATTTAGCGTGCATGTGGGGTTGTCCCGACAAGGACACAGTCGCAATGGTATTTCCATGGTACCCTCGGACGCGACCAATAATCTTACGACGTTGCGGCTCCCCGCGCGCTGTGTTGGTGTACCATAACAACTTGATCGCCGTATCGTTCGCCTCGGATCCCGAACATTGGAACATCACCCGGTTCATCCCGCTCGGCGCCATGTCAATCAGCCGTTCGCCCAGTTCAGCCACACGCGGATGCGACCGATTATAGAACGTCGGCGCAAAAGGCAGCGTGTTCATCTGACGGATTGCCGCATTGACCAGCCGCTCGTTGTTGTATCCGAGGCTCACACAGCCCAGCCCTGAAAAGCCATCAATGATTTCGCGGCCTTCGCTATCATAGATAAACACACCTTTTCCGTGGGTTATCATCAACGGCCCCTGTTCTGCATGCTGGCGCAGATTTGACTGCGGATGTACATGGTGGGCCATATCTTGCTTGATCGAGCGGAGGGCGTCAGCGTTCATATCGGATCCTATGCGAATTTTTGTGCTGATTTGACAATCAACTTGACTGAATTCCAATCTCGAAGTTTTCTCACTTTTGTGAATTTCTCTCAGGTAAAAACATGCGCCCTCTGCTCGACCTCCGCCACTTGCAATTAATCCAGGCAATCATCGAAACCGGTCGGATCACCGACGCCGCTGAAAAGCTTGGCGTCACTCCGTCGGCCCTATCGCATCGCCTGCGCGAGGCAGAACGCCGGCTAGACGTGCCACTCTTTACACGCATGCATAAACGCCTGCGCGTCACCCCTGCGGCTGAGCACATGGCCGTGGTGGCCGAACGCATCCTGACGGACCTTGCTCGCGCCGAAGATGATGTGCGTCGGATGAATGCTGGCATCCAACATGTCGTGCGCCTGTCGGTTGAGGCCTACAGCAACTATCGCTGGCTGCCCTCGTTCATCAAGTTCATGAAGTCCCGCACACAAGGCATTGACCTACAGATCATGGCCGGTGCGCGTAGCGACCCGCTAACCAGTGTCCTCAACCGCCACATCGACATCGCAATAATGTCTGGGGACATCAACCAAACCGGCGTGTCTTCGGTCCCCCTGTTTCAGGATCCGTTACTATACATCATGGCACCATCGCACCGACTCGCAGATCGCAGTTTTGTCGAAGGCAGCGACATCGTCGGCGAGCCCTTCATTACCTACACCAAGGTCCCCGAACCCGACCGCGAGTTCGCCCGCCTGTTCCGACCCACGGAAAGCTACCCAAAATGGGCCGCAACCGTGGAGCTGCCCGAAGCAATTGTTGAGCTGGTCGCCTCGGATCTGGGCACCAGCGTTTTGTCCAACTGGGCGTTGCAAACGGCCATAACCGAAGGCCGCATTGTCGGCGCACAGGTCACGCAAGACGGCCTCACTGTGCCTTGGTCGGCGATCCTGCGCAATGAAGACATGGTGGATGGCGATCCAATCCGTGAGGTCGCCGAACTGCTGGCCGAATGGTGTGCGTTCCCGGATGGAGGATTTCAATCCACGTGATCTGGAAAACTAGAATCTTATGCGAAATGACCCACCAAAAATCGGCGCTGTATCGTAAGACTGGCTGCTGATCTGATTGCCATTTGCATCGTCCAAGGACAATTCCCCGTTAAATTCGGCACCGGCGAAAACATTGAACGACATGCCAGGATTTGGGGCGTAACTGATCGCCACAACAACAGGTATGCTATCGTCTTCGCCGACACCGTCAGGCGCAACACCTACGTCATCAAGGCGAAACCGCACGCTTTCCGCCCGCGCAGAGAGTGAGAGGTCAAGTTTGTCGTTATACGCGTATTTCAACGTAAGTCCCGGGCCTCCGGTGGCCCCAAGCCCCGAACCTGTATTCAAATTCCATCGATCGCTAATGTCCCAATCAACGAGCAAGGCAGGAAAGAACTGCAATTCGCTTTCTTCCAGCTGACTGAAAGCGCCAAAGGCGGGGCCCAGCGTCAGACTATCACTAATTTCCCAAGAAGCACCGGCAAATAGACCTGCAGTCACCCCATCTGACGCATCTGCCCCACGCTGATAATCCCAGCGCACTTGTGGCGCAGCAAAAAGGCTGGCGCGTTCCCCAAGCTGGAGCCGCACCGGCGTAGAGATGCGGATGTCGCGGATGTCGTTCCATGGCTGTGTTGAGGCTTGACTGAATTCGTAATCGAACTGACCGAAATTCACCGACAACCCTGCCGAGTTTCCGTTATCAAATTTGAACAGCGCAGTGCCCCGCAAAAATGTACGAGTCGCGGTGAAGTCGCCTCCATTGTCGAGATCAGCACTGCCTTGATAAATCGCAAGCCCATCCACTTGATTCAACCAGCCGGTTGGCATCTGGGCTTGAGCTGGAGTGGTCGTAACTAAGGCAGCGACCATCGCCGAAGCCGATAGGGCCATGTGTTTATTCATCTCTGCATCCTTTAGAGTTGACATGCAGATAGTCAGTGCCATCGAAATTTCGATAACCTGCTGGAAATGCTCCGCGACTATTGCTCATTGGCCACAGCCGTGAGGGTTCAAGGACTGTACAAAGCACGGACACTGACTGTCGCTCCGACAGCCCGGCCCTCAACGAGAATTTGATAACTCCCAGAGATAAGATCACTAGCTTTTGTGCCTGTCTCGCAAGAAACGTACCCCATGCCTATGCCAGCCCCTACGCTCCAGCCATAGCTGGCCGATGTAAGGCGTCCAACAACCTGCCCTTCGCGCAAAATGGGCTCATTTCCAAAGACAAGTGCCTTCGGATCCTCAAGACGGAACTGTAAAATACGGCTGGAGACGCCGGCAGAGCGCTGTGCAACTATGGCCGCCTTACCTGAGAAATCTGTTTCAAAGTCGCAGGCAAACGTCAGGCCAGCCGTAACAGGATTGTCGAAAGGCCCGATATCATGCCCCCAATGGCGAAAACCCTTCTCGATCCGACAACTGTCGACCGCTATGCCTCCACATGGACGTGGTGTATTCGGCGCAGCCACAATGGTCTCAAAGACCTGTGGGGCATATTCGCTTGGAATATGTAGTTCCCAACCCAACTCCCCCACATAGGTGATCCGATGCGCTCGTATCGGGCAATGGCCGATGTGCAGATCTTGCCAGGTTCCAAAGGGAAAGGCGGCGTTCGACAGATCCGAATCCGTAAGGTCAGACAGAAAGTCACGCGCCCGCGGTCCCATGATCGCGAGCGTTGCCTCAGACGAAGTAACATTCACCATATTCACCCCTGTGCCTTCGAGTTGGGTCTTAAGCCAGCTTTCGGTCTGTGGCTCTGCCCCGGCGGAGGCCATGACTAAATAGCGGCTGGAGCTAAGGCACGCCACGGTCACATCCGCCTCAATCCCGCCATGAGCGTTGAACATATGCGTATACACCAGCGTGCCTACGGGTACCGCCATATTCGCCCCGCAAAGCCGCTGCATCTGGGCCTCAGATTGTGCGCCATTCACAATGAAGCGCCCAAATGTCAGGTCAATCAGCCCCAGGTCATTGCGCAAAGCCTCATGTTCGGCCTTCCAGGCCTCGAACCACGGCTGGCGGTCAAACCCGTCTGTCAGCGCAGCACCATAAACCAATGGCCGTTCCCAGCCATTGGCGCTGCCAAACTGTGCACCCGCTTCCTTCAACGCTGCATAGAAAGGTGTACGTCGCAACCCCCGCGCCTTCGTCTTTCGTAAGTAAGGCCAGTGCATCGCATAGGCATGCGAGAGCGTTTCCGCTGCCTTAGTGGCAGTATAGCTACGCGCGTTCAGCCCCGGCAGAATTCGGCGACTGTCCACATCTGTCAGGTCCATGGTCATGTGGCCCGCCATGATCCATTCGGCCAAGGCGCGCCCTGCCCCCGGTCCGTTTTGGATACCGGTCGAATTGAACCCTGCCACCACCCAAAGCCCTTTCACATCCGTGATTGGCCCCAGATAGTGTTTGGCGTCCGGCGTAAAACACTCTGGCCCGTTGAAAAACTTGCGAATGCCGGAGCTGGCCAAGGCGGGCACCCGCTCCATTGCCGCTTCCAAAATCGGATAAAGGTGCTCTTCGTCGCAAGGCAATTCATCAAATTCAAAATGCTCTGGGATCCCCTCCTCAGGCAACCACGGCGTCGCATGCGGCTCAGAGCAGCCAATCAGGAGCTTTCCCGCATCTTCCTTGTAATAGGCATATTCATCCATCACGCGCAGCACCGGCAAGTCGCCTGTCACGCCTTGAATCGGATCGGTCACCACATAGTAGTGATTAGTATAGTGCAAGGGGATCTGTACCCCGTGGCTTAGCCCGAATTCCCGCGCCCACATACCGGTGGCATTGACCACATGCTCGGCCCGCACCAATCCTTGTGTGGTTTCCACGCCGATGGCGCTGCCTTGTTCGATGACAACCTCCTCGACCTTGCACTCCTCAAAAACCTGCGCGCCATGCATCCGCGCGCCCTTGGCCAGCGCCATGGTGGTATCAATCGGATTGGTGTAACCATCACCCGGAAACCAGAATGCACCCTTCGCATCATGTGTAGACAGCAAAGGCCAGCGATCTTGAGCTTCCGCCACACTGATCTCTTCCGCCCGGATGCTACAGCCAAGAGCATAGTCCACCTTGCGCCGCAGTTCCTGCATCCGCGGTTCTGTCAATGACAAAGTGATCGAACCATTGCGCTTGAACCCAGTGTTCTGGCCGGTTTCCTCTTCCAGACTTTCCATCAGCTCGAGACCATATTTGGCCAGCGCTGACATTATTGGTACGCCCTGCGTCTCTGACACCAACCCCGCCGCATGCCATGTCGTGCCCGAGGTCAGCTTTTTGCGCTCAAACAGCGCAACGGACCACCCTGCCTTGGCCAGATGATAGGCCGTGGCACAGCCAACGATACCGCCGCCAACAATGGCGACCTGCACGTCCGAGGGAAGAGATTTCGCCATGTGTTATCCTCGCAACCGCTCGTTATCCGGGTCATAAAAGGGTGTGGTTGAAACAGTTGCTTTCACCGGCACACCCAGCACTTCGATCTCATATAAATCCCCGGGCTGCGCTTCTTCGGTCAAGTACCCCAACGCGATGCGATTGCCGATCCGAAACCCTGTCCCGCCCGAACTGACATAGCCGACTGGTTTACCATCCCGGCAAATTGGATCGGATGGCAGCGCATCCGCCTCATCGCTTTCGAGCACAAAGGCGGTGAAGTGATAGCTCTTTGGCTGCTCGGCTTGCGCCAGAAACGCTGCGCACCCGACAAAACTGTCCTTCTTGCGACTGACGAACCGATCCAACCCCGCATCAAAGGCAGTATATTCGCTCCCAAAGTCCGTCCCCCAGCCATGGTATCCCTTTTCCAACCGCATAGCGTTGAGCGCATAAGAACCAAACTCAACTATGCCCTTGTCCACGCCTTGCGCCATGATCGCGTCATAGGATGTGACCAAATCCGAGGAGCGCAGATGCAATTCCCAGCCCGGCTCGCCGACATAGGACACCCGCAGGGCGATCACCGGAACCCCGGCAATCGTGATCTCACGCACCGACATCCAAGGGGCGGCCTCTTTAGACAGATCATTCTCGGTCAAGGGCTGCAGGGTCTCGCGTGACTTTGGTCCCATCACCATCAAGGCCGCATCAAAGTCTGAGCCACGCTGCAGGGTCACGCCCTCCTCCGGCAAAAACTGCACCATCCAGTCAAAATCGCGCTGATCCGCCAGTGTTGGCCCGCACAGCAGAAACTTGTCGTCGGCGAGCCGCGCAATGGTTGCCTCTGACCAAATCTTGCCCTTGGGCGTCAGCATATAACTCAGCTTCACCCGTCCAACGGCAGGCATTGCGCCGCAAAATACATGGTTCAGAAAATCGTAGGCCCCCGGCCCTTCGACCTCGTATCGGGTGAAACCACCATGATCCATGACACCAACATGATCGCGCACACCTTCGCATTCGGCCTTAACCGCCTCATGCCAGCATTCGTGGTGAAAGCTCAGCCTGCCATCGTTTTTGACGGTGTCCGTCTCAAACCAAAAGGCCCGTTCCCATCCAGCAACTTGCCCAAACACCGCGCCTTTGGCTTTCAGCCGGTCATATAGTGGTGTGGACTGAACCGGCCGCGCCGATTTCCAAATCCGATGCGGATGGGGAATGGCGTATTGGTTTTCATACAGCTCGCTGGCACGGGTGGCGGTATAGCCGAATGTCGCCCATTCCTCACCAAACCGGCGCGGGTCCCACATCGACATGTCCCATTCAGTCTCACCTTCGACGATCCATTCCGTGAGCGTTTTGGCGGCCGCTGCCGAATGGGTGATCCCCACCGGGAAACAACAGGCATGAAAGAAGTTCGGCAGACCAAAGGCCGGGCCACAGAGCGGTGCACCATCCGGGCTATAGGGAATCGGGCCGTTAACAAAACGGCTGACCCCCGCCTTGCGCAACAGCGGCACATGCGCCAGTGCCGCCTCCAACACCTCGGCAATGTCATCGACGCTGTCTGGGTAAAGCTGGTTAGCAAAACACTCCGGCATACCATTCTGCCACGCAGGGCGCCCTTCGTGTCCATAAGAACCTAGGAGCAAACCGTTTCGTTCACGCCGCAGATAATACATGATGTCCGGATCGCGGATCAGTGGGAAATTGTCCGGGTTTGCTTCCAGTTCAGGTAGGCTTTGTGTCACCAAATATTGATGCTCCAGCGTGACCACCGGCAGTTTTTGCCCGACTAATTCGCCCACCTGACGACCATAATAGCCACCTGCGTTAATCACGATATCACAAACAACATCACCTTTATCCGTGTCAACCTGCCATTCGCCAGACGGGCGACGGTTGATCCCGGTGACCTTGGTGAACCGCGCAATCTGCGCCCCCAGATCCCGCGCGCCCTTTGCAAGCGCTTGTGTCAATTGGCTGGGGTCGAGGTCCCCCTCATAGGGATCGTAGACCCCGCCGATGATGCTCTCCCCAGAACTGAAGTACGGGTGCATCGCATCCATCTCAGACGGGCTAAGCATCGCCATATCATAGCCCAACCCTTTGGAAATTCCCACCAAATGGCGAAAGAAATCCATGCGTTCCTGCGTATGCGCGGGCCAAAATGCCCCGGTGTGGCGATAGGTGATCGGATAATCCACCTCATCAGCCAGATCCTTGTACAGCCGCCAGGCATAATTGCCTGCCCGCATCCCGGCCCAGCTGTTGGCATAGGTCGGTATGTTACCCGCCGCATGCCAGGTCGATCCGCTGGTCAGCTCGTTCTTTTCGATCAACAGCGTATCCGTTACCCCGGCCTTGGCCAGATGGTAGAGTGTTGAGACGCCAACCGCGCCCCCGCCGATGATGACAACTTTGGCCTGTGTCTTCATGTTATTAAGCTTTCAGGTGAATTGGCAGGCGCGCGCGGATCGCGACCTCGATGTCTTTGGGAAGATGGGATGGCGCAGGTTGGGACTCAATCTCGGCCACACGTTCGACGGCCCGGTCCCAGATCGTATGACTGCCGCTTTCGATCCAATCATTCACGCTCTGACGGTCACCAAGCGATGGATAGATGTATTCCTTGGTCATCAGGTCCAGCGTCTGCGCAGTGCCGAGGAAATGCCCCTCGCCCGTCACGACCTGCTCGATCATATCCAGATCAATCGCCCCATCGAACAGCTCCACGCCGCGCACCGAGCGCAGGATCGCACCGCACATATCATCGTCGATCACCAACGCCTCTTTGCTGGCCGCCATGATCGAGCCCAACATGCCAACCGATAAGTTGATCATGTCGGCCCCGGCCTGCGCGGCCAAAGCAATGGTATAGCCCTTCTCATATCCCGCCTGAGTATCGGCGGTTTTGGCGTCCGTCATCCCCGCCGATACGGTGGATGGTAATCCCAAATGCAGCAACAACTGCGCTGCGGCAGCATTGGCCACTGCAGCCTCACCTGAGCCGCCAGTCATCGCCCCCGTACGCAAGTCAGAGATGAACGGCAAAAACGCCAATATGCTCGGAAAACCGGGCTGCATCATGTTGACTAGCACAAGCCCAGCCAAAGACTCTGCCAAACCCTGCGCCAGCGCACCGGCGAGCGAAGCCGGGCTTGTCGCCCCCGCCTGCGCTGCCGAACAGATCTGCAACGGCATACCCAATCGCACTGCCTCTTGCATCACCCCGCAGGCTTCTTCTGCCATGGTAAGCGGAGGCACCACATGACACACCGAGGCAAAACAGAACGGTTGTTTGCGAAATGCGCCTTCTCCGCCCAAAGCCGCATCGAACATCTCAACAATCGGGGCCACATTCTCGGGTTCAAAGAAACTGGTACCGATGGGTTTTGATGTTGCCTTCATTGCTGCAAAGGCGGTGTTGATATCCAGCGTCAACGGGTCGGTCATATCCCGCGCCACAACGGGGCGGAGTGAATAGTGAATACTGTCACAGGCATCGACCACGCGCATCAATTCAAAGAGGTCCGTCAAGGTGCTGTCGCGAAACTCCCCGGTCTCGGCCTCCAACATCTGTACCGCCGCACCGCCAGTGCCGATGTGCACCCGACCTCCACCAACCTCGATCCCGCGTTCAACTGAAAATCCCGGTAATTCTACGCGTTTGCAAGCCTTTGCACAGCAATCCTCAACCACTGAACGCGGAAAGGTCACCCTGCCATCGGCACGTACCACAGCACCGTTTTCCAGCGCAATCTCGCGCAAGTCTTCGGGCACATTGGCGACACCGATCCGTTCCAGAATATCAAATCCGGCATCTATAATGCGCAGCACGTCCCCGTCGCCAAGCGGCATGAATCGCCCACCAAGGGGTGGCTTGGCTGCTGCCTGCACTCTTTGGAGCGTCTTGCCAGATTGTCTTTTGCGCCGCATGGCTGCCCCTTTTGTCAGAGCTGGTTTGAAGCGCAGTTTAGGCAGGGATTTAGATTAGGCCAATTCCATTAAACGTCGTTTATCCTGAATGAAATTCACTCAAGCGCGCGCCGCCCGCTCAATCTCATTTGCGCTCAGCCGGTATTTATCCGCATAGTGATGCCGTGCCTTGATCAACCTCGGATCATCAGGCCGCATACCCAAGGTCCGAATGAATTCAATTCGTTGCTGATTTCGTAGGGAATCCCGGTTGATCGCCGTCCCCATTGTGCGATCAATGATTTCTCCGCCGGGCGAGACGTGAAACCACTTTGAAAAATCCCTAAAATGGTGCTGATTGTGCAGGGTTGTGACATGCCGCTCGACCCGGGTCTTGCGCACATTCAGATGCGCAGTCATATGAAACCACTCGTATCCCAGAAAAGTCGATACACCACCAACCAGAACAATGGCTGCGGCAATCGGCAAAGCATATGCTGGCACAATGAGCGACAGCACGCCCCACACTAATGCAAAATTCAGCACCAACATGGGTACCGACACCCAGATCGGGGCAAAAAACAAGCGCGTGTTTGTCGGAAAATCATGATGGCCGTAATGCGCCTGATAGAGCAGGTTGAAGGCCCATTGCTGGCGCGGCGGATCCAGATGAAAGATATAGCGGTGCAGCCCGTATTCATTCAACATCTGCGCCGGTATCCCCAGAAGTACAAAGCCCCAAGCCCACACCGGCCCGTGCCACAGCAACAGGCCCACCCCAATCGCAACGGCGCATAACATCACCGGGATCGAGTTGTGATGTATCAACATCTTTAATCTGGTCATCAGGTCTCTGCCGCAGGGGTTGATGCGGCAGAGCTTAGCACGCTGGACTGGCAACGCATCAATGACGTTGGATCACTTTGGTCTGATAGGCTCTCTGATTTCAGAAACCTGAGACCCGTTCGACCAGCCAGTACATTGAAACACAGCCAATCGCATAGCCCATCGCGGTATAGCCCGGGGCACCCACGGTGCGAAACTGATTGGCGACATCTTTTGACAAGATACGCACCACGGCAAACGCGGAAATCACCATCAAGACAAAGGTCAATTGCCCCGCTTCCACCCCCAGATTAAAAGCCAGCAAGGCCGCTGGAATATCGCCTTCGGGCAGGCCAATCTCGCTGAGCGCTCCCGCAAACCCCAATCCGTGCAGCAATCCGAATAGGAATGAGACCACCCACGGGAACCGTGCACTTAAACGTGGATTGGCAGGGTCAGTCTTGAGGATCTCAACCGCCAGAAACACAATCGACAAGGCGATCACCGCCTCGACAGGTGGTCCGGGCATGTTCACCCAACCCAACGTCGCAAGCGCCAGAGTGATCGAATGCGCCACGGTAAAAGCGGTAACCGCTCCGATCAGGCGTCCGGGGCTTTGGATCAGGATCAACAAGGCAAAGACGAAAAGCAGATGGTCCCAACCTTCCAAGATATGCTCGAACCCCAACTGCCCATATTGCCATAAGATCTGCAGGATCGTTTGCTCCTCGGGCAAGACAAAGACCGTCTCTGAAGGAGTGAAGCGATACGCCAGCGTTGATGGCCCCTCCAAAAACTCCACCCGCATCAAAACATCGGTGCGCTGTGCTTCCAGACCGGGAATTGTAACCAACTGTGCTTTCAAACCACCGTCACATGTCGCAACCCAAGCCGAGCCCCAAGCCTGACCGTCGAATTGCGGCGCTGCCCCTCGGCTCGGCTCACAAACTTCGGGCAACTGCGCATCAATCGCCATGGGTTTACCTTTGACATCCGGCTTACGCCAGAAAACCTGCCAGGTATCAGGCGCGATCTCGGTCAATTGCAGATAACCCGGCTCCAACGTGTGACTTTGTGCAGACTGTCCACCCAGCAGCACTGCGATCAGACAGGCAAAGGCTTGAAGAACACCTATCATTGCGCCGCCTGCTCTTCTGTAGTGGCCTCTTCAGGCAGAACGATCTCGTATTTTTCTCGCAACCGTTCGACATAGGCTTTGGATAGTTCCTCGGACTTTTCCCGCCGCCAATCTGTCAAAACCCGTTCTTTCACGGCCTCGAATGCAGGCACGGTAGCTTTTTGCGCATCCGTGACCCGCACAATATGCGCACCGTAGCCCGAAACATAGGGACCGCTCCAAACCCCAGCGTCAGCGCCCTGCAACTGCGCAAAGAACCCGCGCCCAAAGGATCCATCGACAGCCTGCTCTGGCGTAAGCGAAACGCGTGGGGGCAACAAGGTTGACCGACCGATCGTGGCCTTTTCATCCGAATTCAAAGTCGCTATTGCCGACTCGATCTCTTCCTGTGTTGGGTTGTCCCCCAAAAATACTTGCTCAAAAGCCACCTGCCCCTGCTGCTGGTATTGCTCTGCTCCATTTTCAAAAAAAGCGGCCAATTCAGCCTCATCCGGCGTAGCAGCCTGCGCCACTGAAGTCGTCAGGAATGTCATTTTCTGCCGCAACCGATTGCGGACCACGCTGTCGCCGCGCGCCAACCCCAACTCATAGGCCTCGCGTACCAGAACTTCTTCCGTAATGTGATCCTCGATCAATGCCTCAATTTCATCGTCTGTTGGTGCGCGCTTCCAAGTCGTCGCAAAGGTTTGCCTCAGCACTTCAATGGTTTCGGGCGACACATTGATCTGATTTGTTGCAGTTTCTTCTACCCCGTCATCTTCAGCGACATAGGCAAACCAAACAAACAGCAACGCACCAAGCGCACAAAAATGGACTAAAGGCTCCTTGAGATAATTCATCGTAATTCCAAATTTTTAAAGCTGGGGATTAGCACTTCAAGCAATCCAATATTTTGACTGATTTGACAACAGTTCGCCCGGCGAATTTCCCCGACGAATAGCTGCCTGCCATCGCCGCAAAAATTCACGACACGTTAAAGGCGTGACATTCCGGTCATAAACAGGTGTTATGGACCTACCAACAGGAGAAAAACATGACAAAAAAGAAGTCCAAACGGGGTGGCAGCCGCAAGAAATTGAAATCCCTTTCCGAGATATTCCAGTTTCTGCGTAAAAATGAGACCCCCATTTATGTGGTCACCCCCACCCCCTATAGCCTCTTGGGCCTCGACCAATGGGTCGGTGGATTGGAATACATTAACTACTTTGACATTTTTGACGGCAATCACGATCGATCTTTTGTTCCAACCAAGATGCCACATGATGATTTTCAATCAATGGAAGACGTGGCCAACTATCTGGTCTCTCACCCCGAATTTCTGGAGCGCACCCAATCCCGCAAAGGTGGATTGGCAATCTTTGTCATGTTCAACGAACAAACCGAGCAACTATGTGCCAAGGCTGGTCTGAGTGTGGCTTTAGCCCCAGCAGCCCTGCGTGAGCATTTGGACAGTAAGATTGTCACCACCCAGCTGGGCAATGAGGCGGGTGTCGCCTCTGCCCCGAACGTACTGGGTCACGCCGATACTTACGAAGAGCTGATTGAATTGGCAGACAGCGCCAAACTTGGCTCCAACCTCGTGGTGCAAACCCCTTACGGCGACAGTGGGCGCACGACCTTCTTCATCAAGTCGCGCAAAGACTGGGACAAGCATTCTGGCAAGATCATCGATCAACAGATCAAGGTGATGAAGTATCTCAATCACCTGCCTGGAGCGGTCGAAGGTTGTGCCACACGGCACGGCACGCTTGTTGGCCCGGTCATGACCGACATCACCGGATTTGCCGAGGTTACCCCCTACAAGGGCGGCTGGTGTGGCAATGACGTGTCCCCACAACTGTTGCCTGATGGTGTGGCCGAACAAGTGCAAGAGATGGTTCGCAACTTTGGCGACCGCCTGTACAAAGAGGGCTACAAGGGTGTGTTCTGTCTAGACTTCCTGCTCGATACCGACACCAACGAGGTTTATCTGGGTGAGCTGAACCCGCGCGTCAGCGGTGTGACACCACCGACCAATCTGATCACCTCAACATACGGCGGATGCCCACTCTTCCTGTTCCACCTGCTGGAATATCTGGACGTCGATTACGACATCAACGTCGATGAAATTCAGGCGCGCTGGACCGAATATGACAACTGGACCCAGCTGGTGTTGAAGCAGACCGAAGACAAGGTTGAACTAATCACCAAGGCACCTCAGTCCGGCATCTGGCGGCTTGATGACAATGGTGATGTGCATTTTGCACGCTCGGCGCTCAACATCACCTCTTTGGGGCAAGAGACCGAAGCGTTTTATCTGCGGGTCTACAGCACGGGTGATTACTGCTATCACGGGGCCGATCTGGGCTGCCTGCTCACCCGTGGCCGCATGCAAACCGACAAGCGCAATCTGACCAAGCGCGCCAAGCTCTGGAATGCCGGGATCAAAGCGCAGTTCAAATCCATCCCGCTAATGCCACAACAAGCGGCGGCAGTACCGGACGATCTGTCTGCAGGAAAATGGTTCTGAGCCAATATAAGGTTAAAGGGAAAGGCCGGGCAATGCCCGGCCTTTTTATTTCATATTTGGGCCACCCATCGGGCCATCACCCGCTGGCGCAACCGGATCAATATCGTTGCGCACCCAGAAAAACCGGAAGCCGAACGAGAGCAGCCATTTTTCCAAGCGGTCCAGACTGGACCACTCGCGTCGCAACCCACGCGCGGATTCAACCAACGCCCACTGCCCATCCACCAAGAAATAAACCGTCCAGGTGTTGGGATAGCGGTCATTGTTGGCAAAGCCCCCACCGGCCACTTCGCGCACTGTACGCACGGCAACAGGATAATCTGCAATTCGGTCTTCCAACATCAAACCCGGCAGGTCACCCTGCCGGATTGTGCTAGTTGGTGCTGGATCAGCGTTCATTCAAATCTCTGACGTGAAATAGGTCCTGCAAACAGTATCTTCACGCCTGAGGTTGCGCGTCAACCACCTCTTCCACATTCAGGGCGACAGCGCGACGCTCGGCGATCGCATCACCGGTCAGGGCCTCAACACGCTCTGCCACGGTCCAAATCTGGCCAAATGGGTCAGCCAGCGCCGCTGTGGTCTCACCCCAATAAGTTTCGGTCGGCTCGGACAACAGGGTCGCGCCTGCAGCAACCGCCTGTTCGGTCATGGCGGCAACATCATCCACATAGAGGTGCAGGGAAACCGCACTCGACGCTGTATAAGATTGTGGCATGTGGCCATGCGCCGTCCAACCACGGGTGACAAACAACATCGCATTACCGATTTTTACAGATGCAAAGCTTGGCGCTTCTGAATCGTCCTGCATCTGAACCTCGGCTCCAAAGGCTGCGCTCAGAAATTCAAGAGTTGCCGTGACGTCATCTACGGCAACAGAAGCGGTAATCGTTGTATAGCCACGGGGGCGAATTCCAGGTTTTTTCATGGTTCTTTCTCCAATTAAGCGCCAGCGCCACTCTGCTCTCTGTCACACAGAAAGGTTACTGGCCACATTATGTACCATGGTGTAGTTTTTTTTGATTGCAAATGCAACACTATGCATCATAGTGTGCGGCACTACGGCCCAAAGGACAGTTATGACCACCCTACAGGACATAGAAAAAGACGGCCAAAACGCCCAGTTTGCCATGCATCGGCAGCTGACTTTGCTGTCCGAAGACTTCCCTGCAGGGGCGTGGGGTGAGATCCATCACCGATTCTGGCCCGCATGGAAAAAATGGTTCGAGCGCAAAGGTGGCTCCAACGCCAGTGCCGAAGACGGACAACGCGCGATTCGGCGCCATATGCCGGAAATTGAGCGCCTGATTGATAGGCTTGCTGACGTTGACCCAAATGACGCCGCCCTACGCAGCTTCCTGACCTTCTGGTGCCCGCCCCGGTATCTGACTAACTGTTCGCAAGCGGTCTCAAACGACCACCAAGGCCCTTTCCTGATCCGCAATTACGATCTGGATCCGGCCCTGAACGAGCTAACCCTGCTGCGTACCAACTGGCGTGGCAAACGTGTGATCGGCATGGTCGATGGGTTGAGTGGCCTGTCAGACGGGATCAACGAAAACGGTCTTGCCATTTCGCTCAGTTTTGGCGGTCGCCTGAAAGTGGGCATCGGGTTCGGCATTCCGCTCATCATCCGCTACATTCTTGAAATCTGCACAGATGTTCAGGATGCCATCGAAGTTCTGCGCCGGATCCCCTGCCACATGTCCTATAATGTGACGCTGACGGATCGCGCGGGTGATACCATTACGGTGTTTCTCGCCCCTGACCGCCCGCCAATGATCAAACATCAGAACTGGGCCACAAATCATCAGATCGGGGTTGAATTGATGGGCCACGGTCGGTTTTCCGCCACCATGGAGCGAGCCGAGATTTTGCAGGCCACTCTTTCTGCGCCCACGCCTCCGACCGCCGAGCAACTCAAACATCGTTTCTTAAGCGCTCCGGTCTTCGCCACCAACTATGATCAGGGGTTTGGCACCGTGTTCACCAGCCTCTACCGCCCCGCCTCTTCCAGTTTGGAACTCATTTTCAGCAATGGCTCTGCCGGGCATTGGTCAGTCAATGACTGGCCGACAAACCGTATCCCCCTGCGGTTTGACGCCCAAGGGTCCCATTTGCTGTAAGCCCTACATTCACAAAGGATCAAGCCATGACAAAATTCGCCATTGGTGGAATTCAGATGCACCTTGGGGTGCATGACAACATGCCGGAAATGAAAAAACGTCTGGCGATCATGATGCATCTCTATCCCTGGGTTGAAATGGTGGTGTTCAGCGAGCTTTGTCATTCCGGCCCCAGCCCGCAATCGGCACAACCGCGAGATGGCGAATACGAAACCCAATGCCGTGAATTGGCACAGAAATATGGCATATGGCTGATCCCCGGCTCGTATTATGAAAAGGGCGAGGTTGACGGCGTGATCTACAACACCTCTCCCGTCATCAACCCGGCGGGCGAGATTGTCACACGCTACCGCAAGATGTTCCCCTTCACACCCTACGAGACCCACACCACCCCGGGCACCGAGGTCTGTACTTTTGATGTCCCACACGTCGGCAAATTCGGCATGTCGATCTGCTATGACATCTGGTTCCCAGAACTGACCCGCACCATGGTGTCGCAAGGGGCCGAGGTGATCATCAACCCGGTTCTGGCCAGCTTTGTCGACCGCCACGCCGATCTGGTCATCGCACAGGCGTCGGCCGCGATGTTTCAATCCTACGTCTTTGCGATCAACGGTTTGATGGCCGGCGGCAATGGCTATTCCCGTGTTATCGACCCCGCCGGACAGTTACTACATGACGGCTCGGTCAACGAGGAACTGATCCCCATCGAGGTCGACTTTGATCTGGTCCGCCGTCAGAGACAGCAAGGTCTGTTGAATATGGGCCAGCCGCTCAAAAGCTTCCGCGACACAGACATGACCTTCCCGATCTACAACAATGGCAGCCACCAGACCGAGTATCTGAACTCACTCGGTCCACTGGAAAAAGCGAAGCGCCCGGTGCGTGGTTAACTGTCGACCTGAAAGTGCAATAGGTGGTGCTTTCGGGTCGCCAAAGACCCGGAAGTCGATTGAAGCTTGACACATCAATGACGGCTTAGAGCCCAAATTGGCCCTTTGTATCTGTTCGAATTTTGGTCAAGCTATCGTGTGGTGAACATTCACTTTATGACTAGAAACGGTTATTCAACAAGACTGACGCTGCGCAATGCACTGAAAATCCTGTTCCGGTCTTCTTCGTAGCGGAATGAGTTAAACATCTGAATATTGGCGGACTCAAAATCAGGATGACGCATCTTCAGCGCTTTTGCGTGCCGTTTCGCCTCTGCAATTTGTCCCAGACCCACCAAGAGGAGAATTCTGTACACTTGCGATGTTGGGGTCAGGACTTCACTGACACCCAGGATTGGAATCCCATCCTGGGGTCGATCACAAAGAAAATACGCAAGTGACAAATATGATCTGAAAGCGTCTGGAATATACGAGTTTGTCTGATAGGCCTTTTCAAGCAAAACAAGCGCTTCTTTCGGGCGACCTTCCCACATAAGTGCTGTGCCCAGAGTAATCATCATGTCGCTATGAAAAGGATTTAGCTCATAGGCACGCTTGGCGTGGGCGAGGCCATCGGCATAGTTGCCTTTGAAATAGTAAAGGCGACTTGTAAGGCGATGAATATGGGCGGAGCGTGGATGAAGACGTGTCAGGCGCCTCATTTCATCGAGACAAAAGCCAATCGGATCTTCTCGTGATGATGGCCAACCGCTGCCCAGCTCGATGGCATAGGTCCAACAAAGACACAGTGTTGGGAATAGTGCATCAGGGTCAGCATCCCGCGCATTTTCAAATATTCCCATCGCCGTTTTGTTATCTTCAAAATTAACATTGTGAAGGAGTTCTATCCCTCGGATCATCACCTCCGCTGCGGTAAGCTTGTTCAAGGGGGTGTCAGAGATTGCCTTGGCCTGTTCCTCCCCAACGGCATCGCTCAGGGTTGAAGCGATAAAGGCCGTAATATCATCCTGCAGCTCAAAAACGTCTTCGAGTTCCCGGTTCAGCGTTTCCGACCAAACCGGTTGACCTGAAACAGTACTGATCAGGCTTACACCAATACGGACCCTTGATGCCACTGTTTGAACTGTACCGTTGAGAACAAATTCAAAGCCGACTTGGTGACCGGCATCCAGCGTTTCGTGGCTTGCAGAAATTTCAGACAATGTGCCCGGATCAACCAGGGCAAATTCTTCAAACTTTGCCAGCGCTGTGGTTAAAGTTGCAGTCAATCCAGAACGCAATGCCTGACCTTCGCTGCTGTCCCCAATGCACTTAAAGGGGGCCAGAACAATTTTTGGTAATTTGCGGTATGGATAGTCTTCTTCTTTCGCATTGGATGCGGCCTGAAACGAAACACTATCGCGACTAGGATTTGCAATTTGAAGCACGCGAACTGGGTTATCAATGTTTTTTAATTTCTGTTCTTTTAAATCCTGAAAATCGACGTCCAGCTTCGTTCTGACCTGGCGCCATGCATCTTCAGAAAGGCATATCCCACCGGCTTCGGCCAGCGGCTCGATACGCGCGGCTATGTTTACCCCCTCGCCGTAGACATCCCCGTCTTCGTCAATCACGTCCCCAAGATGGACACCTATGCGAAACTGTAATTCTTCGCTTGCGGCAAACTGCCATTCCATCGCGCATTCCACCGCCGCAACGATGCTCTGAAATTCTGCAAGATAACCGTCTCCCATGCGTTTGAATATGCGCCCGGAATGTTTCGAAACGACAGGTTCAATAACATCCTTTTCAAAGGCCTTCAGATTGCCAAGGGTGCCAACCTCATCCGCGCCCATCATCCGGGAATAGCCAACGACATCCGCGGCCATTATCGCAGCCAGTTTTCGCTCCATGCGTTCCTCCTCATTGACGTCAAACCCTATCTCGACGCTGTTGCGAAAGCTATAGCGCGGAAAGTACTCGCAATGTCTGTTGCTTGCACAAAGCGAACATGCTGTGGTTGCCGTAAGTCAGAAATTAAATAGTTTTTACTTTGGCTGCTTTGTCCGCGTTGCAGACATTATGCTTGTAACACCCACACCGTCAAAACGTCGGCGGCGTGCAGGCGCTGATGATCTCGCACGCATCCGCCCCAATCGCCTTGAACCGGTGCGGCATGTTGCTATTGAACAGATAGGCATCACCGGGGCCAAGGATCTTGCGCTCCTCACCCACGATGACCTCGATCCGGCCGGAAATGACGATCCCGCCCTCTTCCCCTTCGTGTTGGTACTTTTTCACGCCCGTATCAGCCCCAGGTTGGTAGGTTTCGTGCAAGATCTGCAGGTTGTGACCAAACAAATTGCCCCCCACTTGCCTCAATGACAACCGACCCCGGCTGATTTCAGTCAACTCCTCAGCGGCAAAAAACACCTTGCGCTCTGGTTCAGGCTCAAAGGCAAAAAACTCTGACAAACCAATGGGTATGCCATCCAGCAAGCGTTTGAGCGCGCTGACAGATGGGTTGGTCTGACCCGACTCGATCAAGGATACGGTCGAATTGGGCACGCCCACCGCCTTGGCCAAGGCGCGCTGTGACATGCCTGCCCGCTCTCTCAGGTAACGCAGACGCGCGCCAATCTCGAGATTCGTATTCGTTGTGTTATCAGTGTTCATTATATTGAACAATTAACCACCTCATTTAACAAATACAATACGTTAAGCCATACCTTAAAAGGGGATTGCATTATACACAATGCACCATAGTGTGAGGCGATTTTGTTTCACCCGAGTCTGTTGGACCGGCTTTTTGGAGGACACGACATGAAAAACGCTGAGATCGCAAAGCGCCGTGACGAGACCATCGCCCGTGGCGTTGGCATGATGACACAGATCTATGTAGAGCGCGCAGAGAACGCCGAGGTCTGGGATGTCGAGGGCAACCGTTACATCGACTTTGCCGCTGGCATCGCTGTTGTAAACACCGGCCACCGCCATCCTAAGGTGATGGCCGCTGTTGAAAAGCAGCTGGGTAGCTTCACGCACACCTGCCATCAGGTCATGCCGTACGAAAACTACATTGGTCTTGGCGAGCGCCTGAACGAAGCCGTGCCCGGTAACTTCGACAAGAAAACCATCTTTGTCACCACCGGTGCCGAAGCCGTCGAAAACGCCATCAAGGTCGCCCGCGCCGCAACCGGTCGTCAGGCCGTGATCGCCTTTGGCGGAGGCTTCCATGGCCGCACATTTATGGGCATGTCGCTGACTGGCAAGGTTCAGCCTTATAAGGCGGGTTTCGGGACCATGATGCCTGACGTCTTCCACGTCCCCTTCCCCAACGATCTGCACGGCATCACCATTGATCATGCCAAAGCCGCGATCACTCAACTCTTTAAAGCAGCTCTCGATCCCGACCGCGTTGCCGCCATCATTCTGGAACCTGTTCAGGGCGAAGGCGGGTTCTACCAAGCGCCAGTTGAGTTAATGCGTGCCGTACGCGAAATCTGTGACGAGTACGGCATGGTCATGATCGCGGATGAGGTCCAAACCGGTTTCGCCCGCACCGGCAAGCTGTTCGCGATGGAGCATTACGATGTTGCCGCTGACTTGACTACTATGGCTAAAGGTCTGGCAGGTGGTCTGCCCCTCGCCGCTGTCACTGGCCGCGCCGACCTGATGGACGCTGCCAACCCTGGCGGTCTGGGTGGCACCTATGCCGGGAACCCACTGGGTATCGCCGCCGCGCATGCAGTTATGGACGTGATCGAAGAGGAACAGCTTTGCGACCGCGCGAATGAGCTGGGTTCACGACTGAAGCAGCGTCTGGAGGCCATCCGCGCAGATGTGCCAGAGATGGTGGACGTACGCGGCCCCGGTTTCATGATTGCCGCAGAGTTCAACACCGCCGATGGCAGCGTCCCAAGTGCCGATTTTGCCAACAAAGTCCGCGCCGAAGGTCTGAAGCGCAATCTGGTTCTGCTGACCTGCGGCGTGCATGGCAACGTTGTGCGTTTCCTTGCACCTATCACCATTCAGGATGAAGTCATGACCGAAGCCATGGATCTGCTCGAAGAGTCGATCAAAGCCGCAAAGGCCGCCTAAGATGCTGGATACAAACGCAAACACCCTGAACCTGAACGACCCAACCCTGTTAGAGAGCCGGGCCTATATCAACGGCGAATGGCGCAGCAGAGACAGCCGTTTTGCTGTCACCAACCCAGCAACGGGTGCTGTCATCACCCAAGTTACCGACAGCACCATTGCCGACGTACAAGAGGCGATTGATGCCGCTTATGTCGCGCAAAAAGACTGGGCGGAGTGGACCGGCAAGGAACGCGCCGCAGTTCTACGCAAGTGGTTCGACCTGATGATCGAAGCACAAGACGATCTGGGCACCATCCTCTGTGCCGAGATGGGCAAGCCTCTGGCCGAGGCCAAGGGTGAGATCGCCTATGGTGCATCCTTCATCGAGTGGTTCGCCGAAGAGGCCAAGCGTGTCTACGGCGACACCATCCCGGGCCACCAGCGCGACAAGCGCATCGTCGTGCTGAAACAGCCCGTCGGTGTTGTTGGCGCCATCACGCCATGGAACTTCCCCAACGCAATGATCGCCCGCAAGGTGGCCCCGGCCCTCGCGGCTGGTTGCAGCTTCGTAGTGCGCCCGGCGGAACTCACTCCGCTGTCTGCCATCGCCATGGCTGTTCTGGCCGAACGCGCTGGCGTGCCTGCTGGTGTCTTCAGCGTGCTGCCCAACAGCAATTCGCGCGGCACGGGCGAAGAAATGTGCGCCAACCCAAAGGTGGCTAAAATCACATTCACCGGTTCCACCCGTGTGGGCCAGATCCTGATGCGTCAAGGGGCCGATACCATCAAGAAGATGTCACTGGAACTGGGCGGCAACGCGCCATTCATCGTTTTCGATGATGCCGATCTTGATGCTGCCGTCGAAGGCGCAATGATCGCCAAGTTCCGCAACAATGGCCAGACCTGCGTCTGTGCCAACCGGATCTACGTGCAGTCCGGCGTTTACGAGGCGTTTTCGGAAAAGCTCGCCGCCGCCATCGCCAAACTGACCCCCGGCAACGGCATGGACGAAGGCGTCACAACCGGCCCGCTGATCAACGAGGGTGCGGTCGCCAAGGTCGAGGAACACCTCGCCGACGCAACCGCCAAAGGCGCGCGTGTTCTTGTGGGCGGCAAACGACTGGGTGGAACCTTCTTTGAACCCACCCTGTTGACCGATGTTCCAACCTCAGCACTGGTGTCAAAAGAAGAAACTTTTGGCCCCATCGCACCGCTGATCAAGTTCGAGACCGAGGAAGAGGTCATCGCACTGGCCAATGACAGCGAATTTGGTCTCGCAGGCTACTTTTATGCCAACGATCTTTCCCGTGTCTGGCGCGTCGCCGAACGCATGGAAACCGGCATGATCGGCGTCAACACCGGCCTGATTTCAACCGAGGTTGCCCCCTTTGGTGGTGTCAAACAGTCCGGTCTGGGGCGTGAAGGCTCCAAATACGGCATGGATGATTATCTGGAGCTGAAATACGTCTGCTTGGGCCTGTCCAACTAGGCGCATCCTGCGACAAAAAACCTCTGCCTTTCGCATCACTTTCCCTTGCGGAAGGCAGCTTCACAAACTAATAAAAATATAAAATATCGCTTCAATGTTAATATTAATTACCGAAGCGAAGAGCCCCCACCTCAAATCAACGGACCAACAGGGAAGACAAACCAATGAAAGACAAGGTCACCACAGTTGAACACGCGATGACGCTTATTCGCGATGAAGACGTGATCACCACCACCGGTTTTGTCCAAAGCTGCATTCCCGAAATGCTACACGCAGCACTGGAAAAGCGCTTTCTTGAGGAAGGCCACCCTCGTGATCTAACTTTGATCATGTGCGCGGGAGCAGGAGACAGTAAAGGCTTGGGAACGGGCCGCTTGCACCATGAAGGCCTGTTGAAACGCGTGATTGCGGGCAACTTTGGCCGTATGCCCAAGGTTGCTCAGGCGGCACAAGAAGACAAAATCTGCGGCTACAACCTGCCGCAAGGCGTCATTTCTCAGCTTTATCGCACCTGTGCTGCCGGTCAGCCGGGTCTCTTTTCCAAGGTGGGCCTGCACACCTTTGTTGATCCGCGTCACGGCGGGGCCAAAGTTAACAAGAAGACCGAAGAAGATATTGTCAAACTGCACAACATCGATGGCGAGGAATGGCTATTCTACAAGGCCACCAAAATCGACGTGGCCCTTATTCGCGGTACCAGCGCCGACCCGTCCGGCAACATCAGCATGGAACGCGAGGCACTGACACTGGACGTGCTGGCCCAAGCAATGGCCGCCCACAACAATGGCGGTCTGGTCATTGCGCAGGTCGAACGTATCGTTGAAAACGGCTCGATCAGCCCCAAGGACGTGAAAGTCCCCGGTCTTTTGGTCGATTGCGTTGTGCTGGCCGATCAGCCCGAAATGCACCGTATGAACTATGGCGTTATGCACGACCCTGCCCTGTCCGGTGAAATCCGAGTGCCCGTCGAAAACATGCCCAAGATGACATTGGATCAACGCAAGATCATCGCCCGCCGCGCCGCCTTTGAACTGCCCCCCAATGGTGCGGTGAACCTAGGTGTGGGCGCGCCCGATGGCGTAGCTGCCATCGCCAATGAAGAAAAACTGACCCCCTATATCACCCTGACGACCGAGGCCGGTGCTGTCGGTGGCGTGCTCGCAGGCGGTTCAAGCTTCGGCTCCTCCCGAAACGCCGATGCCGTCATGGACCAAAACCAGATGTTCGATTTCTACGACGGTGGCGGGCTCGATTTAACCTGCCTCGGAGTTGCCCAGTGCGACCGCGAAGGTAACGTGAATTCCTCGCACTTTGGCGGGCGCCTAAACGGCTCCGGCGGGTTCATCAACATCTCGCAAAACTCTCGCGCCGTGGTTTTTGCCGGCACCTTCACCGCAGGCGGTCTACAGGTGGCCGCCGAAGACGGCAAACTGCGCATTGTGCAGGAGGGTCGCAACCGCAAGTTTGTACCGCTGGTGGATCAAATCACCTTTTCCGGCACCTATGCCTGCCGACGTGCCCAACCCGTTCTTTACGTGACCGAGCGCTGTGTGTTCCAGCTGACCCCCAAAGGGTTGGAACTGATCGAAATCGCGCCAGGTATCGATCTGGAAAAGGATATTCTGGGCCAGATGGGCTTCAAGCCCATCATAGAAAACGTCACCGAGATGGACCCGCGCATCTTCATGGATGAACCGATGGGCTTGCTCGACACCCTCTTGAACGTAAACCTGTGTGAGCGTGTGACCTATGACGCCGAACGAAACTTCATGTTCGTGAACTTAGAAGGCTGGAGCATTAAGAAAAAGGCCGATATCGAGGACCTGAATAAGGTTTTGAAAGATGCGTTCGAGGCCACGGGCCAGCGTGTTAAAACCGTCATGAATCAGAACCAGTTCCGC
Source organism: Roseovarius albus (assembly GCF_900172335.1). GTDB lineage: Bacteria > Pseudomonadota > Alphaproteobacteria > Rhodobacterales > Rhodobacteraceae > Roseovarius > Roseovarius albus. The sequence goes on along the minus strand of NZ_FWFX01000006.1, from coordinate 36,328 downwards.
ATCGCCGATGATCTTTATGACGCTTATGCTTTGCTAATCGAGCAACTTGTTTCGGAATACAGCTTGTCCACGGTGCGTTACACCACCAGCGCCTTCATGCGTTTGAAAATGAAAGAAACCCTATCAAAACGTGGCGTACAGCCACACATCTTTGAAAGCCAGGACGAGGCACATCAAGCGATTCAATCTTTGTGAGAATTGTTTGGTAAAATATTGAACGCGAAGCCCTCCGAGTGGAGGGCTTTTGTTCTTCAATAGAGGTCGATCTCCCCTTCCTCCATCAGTTTTTTGAACCATTCCTCAGGAGAGACGGGAATATGAGCATGTTTAACCATCGCAGCATTCATATCCGCGAGATCTGAAGCGTCCTGCCATTTTTCTGGCTGCCACAGATTCGACCTCATGATGCATTTCGGACAATGCATAAACGCTGTTTCAACATGAACCAGCAGCGCCAGTTTTGGGGCACGGTTGTTCACCTGCATGCTCTCCAGAAGACGGGCATCCCGACACAATCGCGCGGTGCCCCGAATACGCAGCGTTTCGCCACGATCGGGGACAAAGAACAACAAGCCAATTCTTGGGTCCTTCAGCAGGTTGTGAAAACTGTCCATGCGTTTGTTCCCAGGGCGATCAGGCAGGGCAAGCAGAGTTGAGCCTAAAACTGATGAAAACCCTGGTGGATCTCCTCGTGGCGATAAATCCACATATCCCGCCGGATTTGCTGTCGCCATGATGCACATTGGTGATTTTGATATAAATTCGCTGCAAATCTCATCCAGTTCCTGCAACTCTTTCGCCAAGATCTGCGGCATAGGTGGACCAGACAAGGCCTCAAGATCGTCAACAGATGTGATGAAATCCGAGTAATCTCCAAACGGGTTATTGCCCTTGGTCATTGCTTAAATCCTCACCTCGCTGAAAGACACAACTGTCACCCTAAACCTACCCCGAACACAACAGGTCCGCAGCTCAACATTAAGTCCAACTCTAACCACGCAGCCAAACAAAGCTGGCGCTTAATCAAGACTTCAGCCAAGCCTTTGCGGCATCCATCTCCACTCCATCAAAAAACTGACTTTCAGCATTCAAAAAATGCCCTGCCACACGTTGAAGAAGGTGCTGCCAACCTTTGTTGCCGACAATTGCCACCCGATCAGGCAATGCGGCATGCTCGCGCGCCAATGCAAAATGCGCCCGAAGCGCAGACAGTCCTTGCCAGCCGGTAAATTCAGTGAGGTCCAACAACAGGCGAAATCCTTCTCGCTCTCGAATACGGGCATCCAAATCTCCTTCTGCACGCTGATAGGCCTCAGGATCCACGTCACCGATAAGGCTGACCTGAACAGCGGGACCGCCAAGGTCAATCACATGAATGGTTCCCAAAGATTCCCGCAACCAGCGCCGCGCATCTTCCAATGTATCCAGAGCAAACACCTGAACAGGGCACGGAAAAACTGGTGAGAACAAGCGTATTGAACTCCGCATCCAGCCTTTGTTCGTCACGACTGCAACCCGATCAAATCCGCGCCAGTGCGACAACCCCAGTTTGGTATCTGCCCAAGCCGCGCTCAGATCGTACCCTTCAAAATCATCACCGGCGATCACCAACATCCGGATCGTGTCATGGTATGACAATGCGGTTTCAATTGCTGGAACAAGGGTTTCCTCGTAATCCGAGGAGACAATTTTCCCCGTCATTTGCACTTCCAAAAGTGCACCATCCACTTGTGTCTCAATTTTGATCATCTCAAATTCCTACAAAGTCATAAAATGTTTGCGCATTAGAGGACCAATCCCCTTGCATATCAAGTCTCGAGCACCAACTCGCATCTTCGCTAAACTGACCTACGCTATCTCAAAGGCCAACTTAGTCCATTGAAAACCACGCCCGAGGGATCTAAGCCTTACATATCAAGAGTGGGATAGAAGCCTGTGAAAACACTTCTGATGTACATCTCCGTTTTTATCGGTGGGGCTATGGGCTCGCTGGTGCGCGAGCTGTTTTCGCTCGAGATTCCAGGCCTCCCATTTGTCACCGCGACCTTTGGGATCAATGTCGCGGCCTGTTTCATTCTTGGCTGGCTTTATGCCGTGCGCAACCGGGTGCACGCGCATGTTCTGCATCTTGGCGCAATCGGGTTCTGCGGTGGCATGTCGACGTTTTCTTCCTTCATGGCTGAAATCGCCCGACTGGCCGAAAGCGGCAGCTGGCATTTCCTTACCGCCCCCGCATTCGAAGTTGTCTTTGGACTGGCCGCTGCTGTTGCTGGCGAGGCGCTTGGTCGTCGATATCACGCGAGCGAGGCCTTGGAATGAGCGCGTTCTACCTTCACGCTCTCTTTGCCTTGGGCGGAGGCTTGGGCGCTGTCATACGTCATCTGGTATCCCAACTGATCACGCACGAACTGCCTTTTGCCACGATGATCGTGAATGTGCTGGGATGCTTTTTGCTGGGCGCGTGGATCTCTCACATTGGCCCTTCCACAGAGCTGCTGTCGACACAAGAGCGGCAATTGGTTTTCGGCTTTTGCGGTGGCTTCACCACCTTTTCCAGCTTTGCCTATCAATCTCTGCAGTTACACCGCGAGCGCACATTTATATTGGCGGGCGCCAATATCGGCCTGAGCCTTATCCTGTGCTGGGGGGCCTTCTGGCTGGGTTTGGTTGCACTCAGCTAACAGGCTAACCTGACCTGCCGCAAGTTGCACTACTTTGGCGCAAAACTGATCTTGCTCGTGCTGGCTTACCACCTGCTCACGACGAACAATCTGCTTTTTTGCGCTTCCGGCTGCTGGGCATTTCTTTGCTAGGGTCGGGCATATTTGGATTCGAGAAAAACCGACCAACCACTTTCACCTATCCCTTTCGGTCGTTGATAAACGAATTCCACATGTTCTGGGATGCGCCAACAGGGTCATTGAGTATAAAACTGGTAGCCGCCAATGCGACATACAACCAACCCTCAACCTGACAGGTTTAAGAGTGTCAAGCGACGTCGGGTTTAAGGTTGTGCTTACCGCCCGTTAGACAGCAGAGGTTGCCCATTCTTATTGTGCCGGGCAATCAGGTTGGAAATTTGCCCGGACTTCTTGACAAAAGTCCGCGCCTGTGGCGGGCGGTGGTCCATATCTCGCAACTCAGGAAACAAAGTCAGTAACTCAAGACGCGCCGCCGGGTCTATCGATTTCAGCGCCTCTTGGCCGGCATATAGGCTTTCGGAAGGCAGCCCGTTCGAAAACACGATCTGATGCGTGTCAAACATCAGGTGAACATACTGCACCTTACTACTATCTCCGTCACGCTCAACACCATCAAGTTCAAGCAACTTAACTGCAGGCACCAAAACCTCCATCTCACCGAACATCCGTTCGGCAATACGGGACCGGATTAAGACCCGGTGCTGTGGCGACACGCTCAATTCCTGTGCCGGATACCCCATCCCCAACGCCCCTTTGCGAATGACAATCGGGCACAGCTCTTTGCGGGCCTGCAATTCGATTTCTGAAAGCGTTCGAGACCCAATCCAACGCACCGGCTGCAATCCACAATCCATGGTCAATACGCGGTCACCAACGCAAATATCCTGAACCAGTTTTTCCCCGTGTTCGGTTGCGATCAATGTTCCCGCTGTAAAACAAGGTATGGCGCTACCTGTCTCAAATTGTGAATAACTCACAATCTGCCCGGTCGGCAGCTCAAAGGTCCCGCTTGTCAGTGTATAGGTATCGCCCAAACCGACAACGAAAAAGCCCGCGTTGTCGTCCGTAACCTCGGTGCCAACTGGCAGATTGAGCGCATCAGTTCCGCCACCGCCAAATAGACCGTCGGTCGATGAGGACTTTACAAAATTCAATGTGTCGTTGTTGTTTCCAAGATTCACCCGATCAACGGTTGATCCTTCTACGGAAATTGTGTCGTTACCGCCCCCTCCGAACAATCCCTCATCCGTTGTGGAGTCGACAAAATTCAGGCTGTCAGCACCATTTCCAAGATTGACACGATTGACAGAGGAGTCGGAGACGGAAACATCGTCACTTCCGCCACCGCCCAGCAGCTGGGAAAGTGTGCTGCCATCCTCGACAGAAATCGTATCTGCGCCACCATTGCCGAGAACATCACCACTTATCGTGCTGTCAGTGATTGAGATGTCATCGTTTCCGCCCTGGCCTCGGACGCGGCCGGATATCGTGCTGTCGTCGATAGATATCGTATCATCGCCCTGGCGCGCATTGATGTTATCAACCGGGCTAACTGACGATCCACCATTCAACGTGCCGCTATCATTAGCGACATCAATGTCATCATCATTATTGGTGCCGTTGATATTTGCCATCTATCCGAATTTCACGCCGTTGGTGCTATTGTTTACAATGGTTAATGCCCATGGGCAGCATTCTATTCATCATAAAAGACAAAAGTGGCAATTTTTCATCAGCCGCCCCATTCCCGCCACACTGGCAACCCTAGCAACTAAACGGCTGAAACTGCAGTCTGGAAAACATGACCTTTATGGGTGTCAGAGATGAAATGAAGAACGTAATTTGTGCGCACTGACGCGATTTGGAAGTGGTTCATAAATAATTTGATCAAATTATTCAATATACTCCTTAGAAATTACATTTACGGGTTTGCGCTCTTGCAGAACTTGGTCAATAGTCTTGCCGAGAATACTGAATCTCAGGCACCGGCAGAACATTTGCCGGCCCCAAGTAGAAAGGCAAATTCATGCAATACGAAGCGCCGACAACGGTGAGTGCTGCACTTGACCTGTTGTCAAACGCCACTGGCGAATGCCGCGTGATGGCAGGTGGCACTGATCTATTGGTCCGACTGCGGGCGGAAATGTCAGAGCCCGACCTGATCGTCGACATCAAACGTATCGAAGGCATGCGCGACATTGTTGCCGAAGATGGCGGCTGGCGCATTGGCGCGGCGGTCAGCGGGGCTGAGATGTCCGAACACGATACACTCGGCAAAGACTGGCCCGGTGTTGTGGAGGGTATGGACCTGATCGGCTCAACCCAAGTCCAAGGCCGCGCCACATTGGCCGGTAACCTGTGTAATGCGTCGCCAGCGGCCGACAGCGTCCCCGCTATGGCCGCGGCAAATGCCATCGCCCGAGTGGCAGGCCAGAACGGCACCCGTGATGTGCCCGTGGCAGACATTCCTGCGGGCCCCGGCAAAACTACACTGACCAAGGATGAATTCATTACCTCGATCTTCCTACCTGCCCGCGGTGAACGCGCATCGGACGCTTACCTGCGCTTCATACCACGGACCGAGATGGATATCGCCGTTGTGGGCTGTGGGGTCTCACTGACGCTCGATGCTGACGGCACCATCACAGACGCGAATGTTTCGCTAGGTGCTGTAGCTCCTACCGTGATTGTGGTCGATGCTGCAGCCAAGGCGTTAACTGGAACAAAACTCGATGAGGCCGCACTCGAAGCCCTCGCCGCCGCCTGTTCCGAAGCCGCCACCCCGATCAGCGACAAACGCGGCACGGTCGAGTTTCGCAAACACGTCTCTGGCGTTCTTGCCCAACGCGCCGCCAAAATTGCCTATCAACGCGCAGGAGGTGCGTCATGAGCCAGATTCATGTAAAAACCACAATCAACGGCGACCCGGTTGATTTCCTTTGTGAGCCCGAAGAAACCCTGCTGGACGTGCTGCGGGACAAGCTGAACCTGACCGGAACCAAAGAAGGTTGCGGCAGCGGCGACTGCGGCGCCTGTTCCGTCACGGTTGACGACCGCCTTGTCTGTTCCTGCTTGATGTTGGGCGCCGAGGCTGAAGGCTGCGTGGTCAGCACCATCGAAGGCATGGCCAATGGCGATGAACTGCATCCGCTGCAAACAAGCTTCATCAAACATGCCGCTTTGCAATGCGGTGTATGTACTCCGGGCATTCTGGTTGCCGCAAAATCACTGCTGGAAAAGAAACCGGACCCGACCGAGGAGGAGGTCCGCTATTGGCTGGCCGGTAACCTCTGCCGTTGCACCGGCTATGACAAAATCATTCGCGCCGTGATGCAAACGGCCAAAGACCTGCGGGAGGCATCATAATGGCCTTGGACAACACCGAAAAGAAACGTGATTTCAAAGTCGTAGGGACACGCGTTGAACGCCCTGATGGCATCGACAAGGTCACCGGCCGCGCGCGTTACGGCGCCGACATGAGCGCGCCTGGCATGCTGATTGGCCGCGTACTGCGCAGCCCCCATGCGCACGCCAAGATCGTCAATATCGACACCTCCAAGGCGGAAGCCCTGCCCGGCGTGCACGCAGTGATCACCCGCAAGGATTTTGAACAACCGCACCACAACTCTGTGCACATACTCGAATCCGCCTCTCAGGATGTCGTCGACATTCTTGATAACTGCATGGCTGGTGAAAAGGCCCTCTATGATGGCCATGCGGTCGCCGCTGTTGCCGCAACCAGTGCCCCGATTGCGCGCAGGGCGCTTAAGCTGATCGACGTGACCTATGAGGTTCTGCCACATGTCACCGACGTTGACGCAGCGATGACGCCCGACGCGCCGATCCTGCACGAGGGCCGCGCCGAAGAAACCGCGCCCGAGGGCTCCTCGGGTAACGTGATGGCGCGCCACGAATTTGGCCATGGTGATATCGAGGCCGGTCTGGCCAAGGCCGACCGCATCGTAGAGCGCACCTACAAGACCGAAGCCACCCACCAAGGGTACATTGAACCGCACGCCTGTCTGGCCACTTTCGGGCCAGATGGTCAGGCGGATCTCTTCTGCTGCACCCAAGGCCACTACATGGTACGTAACACTTGTGCGTCCATCATGGGCTTGAAACAAGGCCAGCTGCGTGTCACCGCTTCTGAGATTGGTGGTGGCTTTGGCGGCAAGACAACTGTGTTCCTTGAACCTGTTGCCCTGTGCCTGTCCCGCAAGACCAGCCGCCCGGTGAAAATGGTGATGAGCCGCTCCGAAGTGCTGCGCGCCAGCGGGCCAACAGCCTCCAGCTCCATCGACGTGCGTATCGGCATGACCAAGGATGGTAAGATCACAGCCGGATTTGCCGAATTGCGTTATCAGGGCGGTGCCTACCCCGGCTCGCCCGTTGAATTCGGCGCAATGTCCGGCTTTGCGCCCTATGATTTGGAAAACGTCAAAACCATCGGTTGGGATGTGGTCACCAACCGACCCAAGCAGGCCGCTTATCGCGCCCCCGGCGCACCGATGGCAGCCTATGCCATTGAAAGCGCGATTGACGAGCTGGCCAAAGGCTTTGGCCTCGACCCGCTGGAAGTGCGCCTGATGAACGCCTCTCGCGAAGGCACCAAAGCCTCTTACGGCCCAACCTTCCCCGCGATCGGGCTTGAGGCGACGCTGAAAGCCGCCAAGGATCACCCGCATTGGTCGGCCCCGCTTGGCCCGAACCAAGGGCGTGGCGTCGCCTGCGGCTTCTGGTTCAACTTTGGTGGCGACACCTGTGTCACGCTGAACGTGGCCCCCGATGGCACCATCAACGTCTCTGAAGGCAATCCAGATATCGGCGGCTCGCGCGCCTCCATGTCAATGATGGCGGCCGAGGAACTGGGTGTGCCTTACGATCAGGTCCGCACTATCGTGGCTGACACTGCATCGCTGGGCCAGAACGAAGTCACCGACGGCAGCCGTGTAACCTTTGCCGTGGGCCTTGCCACGATCAAAGCCGCACAAGCCGCTAAGCAAGAGATGTGTAAACGCGCTGCCATGACTTGGGGCATCGACGAAGATGCTGTTGTTTGGGAAGACGGGGCTGCCAAGCCTGCAGGTCCGAACGCAGGGGAATTCCCGCCTTTGACCATTGCCGAGATTGCAGCCACAGCCTCCAATACCGGCGGTCCAATTGCCGGCCACCACGAGGCCAACCCCGAAGGGGCAGGCGTGAGCTTTGCCACGCATATGGTTGATACAGAAGTAGATCCTGAAACCGGCTATACCAAAATTGTGCGCTACACCGTATTCCAGGACGCGGGCAAAGCAGTGCACCCAGACTATGTCGAAGGCCAGTTTCAAGGCGGTGCCGCCCAAGGTATCGGCTGGGCGCTGAACGAGGAATACATCTATGGAGAGGATGGCACTCTGCAGAACGCGGGCTTCCTTGACTACCGTATTCCGGTGGCCTCTGATCTGCCGATGATCGACACGGTGATTTTGGAAATCCCCAACCCGGGCCACCCCTACGGCGTGCGTGGTGTGGGCGAAACCTCCATTGTGCCGCCATTGGCAGCAGTATCAAATGCGGTGTCCGAGGCGGCAGGCGTGCGCATGACTGAGCTACCAATGTCACCGCCCCGCCTGCTGGCCGCGATGCAAAGCAAGTAACGCCATGGTGCAGGTGCGTCTTTGGGGATCTTTGGCCGGTTTTACAGATGGTCAGACCCACGTAGAAATTGAGGCAGCCAACCTGCGCGAACTTCTAAATGGCTTAGCCCGGGATTATCCCGGGCTAAAACCGCAGCTAGACCGAGGGGTCTCGGTTTCCATCGATGGGCGCATCTACAACGACAGTTGGTTCACGCCCATCACTCCCTCAAGCGAGGTGGTGCTGCTCCGCCGCTTGAAGGGTGGTTGACGATCCTTCTACGCAGCAGTTTCCCAAGGGGAACTGATATCAAATGCATTCCAACAGCAATCCATTGAAAACTGATAATCATCACAGCCGCCATTCCCGGTATCCACAACATCACCGCCACCCTGATTGATGTCGACAAGCATGAAGTCATCTTCTTCGAAAACTCCCGGCTCCTCATCTTGAGCAGTGAACCAAAAATTGTCGTTATCACCGAATGCCAAACGGAATCGTTCTTCGATCAATGCTTCGATCCGATTTCCCAAATCTGTCAAAAAAGCGTCCAAATCAAAGGCGAATTCTTCCTGTTCTGGCAGATCATCCATTGGACCATTGTCTTCTGGACCCTCAACAACAGGTGTCTCTGGCTCAGGATCGGACTCCGGTTCAGGATCATTTTCAGCTACAGGCACCTCTTCTTCAGGCTCCATGACTTCCGGCTCTTCATCTGGCAATTCGACCACGTCAGGAACATCTTCCTCCTCTGGCACCTCGTCCTCCAGAGGAACGTTTTCGTCCGTAGGTGTCTCATCCTCTGGCAATTCGGCCACGATCACTGGATCTTCGTCGACCACGTCTTCTTGTGGAACCTCGTCATTGTCCACAACTGGAACCTCTGGCTCCGGGATCACAGGAGCTTCTGGCTCAGCGGGTTCTTCGACAGAGGTGGCATCGGTCGTGCCAAAGTTTTGAGTGATCATCACACCATCAAAGCCACGAAAATCGCCGCGTTCAATCCCGATCCCGATTTCTTCGTAATCCGGATTCAGAATGTTGGCGCGGTGCCCTGGGCTGTTCATCAGGCTTTCATGGATGTCGCGTACATCGTCTTCCAACCCCGGCGCTCCACGTTCGCTTTGCCAGCCAATGTTTTCACCCCAGGTCCAATTTCCTTCCAAAACATAACCGGCACTGACAATTCGATCCCCGGCGGACGACCCGCCTTCGCCGGTGTGTGAAAACTCATCCTTGTCCAGCATCCAATCGCTGTGATCTTCGCTGGCCTCATTCAGATCCCCGTTAAAGCGTAGTGGCGCCAGCCCTATCGCCGCGCGCTCTTTGTTGATTAATCCAAGCATCAATACTTCAAGTGCATTTGCCTGAGACATGATTGGTCCTTTCTGGCGTTGTGTTCGCCATTTGTCATTTCGAGTCTGCTCAACACGCATTCATCACAACAAAGAAAACCCTCCCGGCGCCCAATCGGTACGCCAGTTCGATCTGACACAACTCTGCGCCAAACTTTGAAAACGTGGCCTTCTCTCACTTTGCCAAGGCGATGCATATCCTGCACCCTCAAGGCAATTTTGACGCTATTTCCGAAGCCACACCACTACAATAGCGAGCAATATCGTGCTGATGCAATGGCGCGAAAATGCCTAAACGATTGATTGGGGCGGCAAAAAAATGCGCGTATTAAAATCCGTCACATTTTCTTCCTAATTGACATGAAAAAGACCTTTTTTGGGGAATCGCATCACCGCATTCTTGCCTCATGCAAAGTGATTCATGCTAAATTCGCATAAGATCACAGCACAGCTTCCTGCTTTAACTAAACTAATTAGTTTGATATGGCGGCGCAGCACAATTCGAGGCAAAGGTCCCCAGCATGAGACTCATTTCTGTCACTTCAGCCGCACTTCTCGCGATAGCCGCGCCCCTGATGGCGCAAGAAATTATCAAACCGGTCAAGCTCATGAAAGTCGAAGATAGCGACGGCAGCGTAACGCGCCAGTTCTTTGGCCGAGTCGTAGCGAAGGAAACTGTTGATCTCGCCTTTCAGGTGTCAGGTCAGATCGTAGAATTCCCCGTGACCGAAGGCGAGCCCGTTAAACAGGGCGATCTGATCGCCAAACTTGACCTCGAACCCTTTGAAATCTCACTGGATCAAGCCCGTGTGCAAAAGGAACAGGCTGACCGGGACCTCGCCCGTTTCAAACTGCTTGAAGGCAATACCGTCAGCCAAGTCAGCGTTGACGACGCCCAAACGGCTGATGATCTGGCCAAGATCAACCTACGTGATGCCGAGCGAAACCTGAACGAAGCCACCCTATTGGCACCATTCGACGGCCTTGTGGCCGCGCGTAGCCTATCTAATTTCACAACCATCAATGCAGGCACGCCAGTTGTCCGCCTGCACGACATGTCAGACCTGCGAATCGAAATCGATGTTCCCGAGGTTCTGTTCCAGCAAGCCGGCAAAGACCCGGATTTCGAAATTTTCGCGCAATTCCCAGCCAGCGACGAAACCTTTCCCGTCGAAGTGCGTGAATTCAACGCCGAAACCTCGACAATTGGCCAGACCTTCACCATCACCTTTGGCATGGCCCCACCCGAACATCTGGTGATCCTGCCCGGTTCATCGGCCACCGTGATCGCAATCCAACAAGGCCAGACCGAACACTTCACTGTCCCTGCCGCAGCGATCGTCACAGAAAATGATGGCAGCACCTCGGTCATGGTGTTTGAACCCACCAGCGATGATCAGGGCACCATGTCCCCCCGCCCGGTGGAAATCACCCCATCGAACAAGGGTGAAGTACAGGTCGTCTCGGGCCTTAACCCCGGCGATGAAATCGCGGCGGCAGGCGCATCCGAGCTAAGCGACGGCCAAACCGTGCGCCGCTTCACCGGCTTCGCAAACTAAGGGGCCGGATCATGAACATCGCACGCTTTTCCATCGACAAGCCGCTGATCACATGGCTGATCATGCTAGGCTGCCTTTTAGGGGGCATCTGGGGCTTTTTCAGCCTTGGGCGTCTTGAAGATCCCGCCTTTACTATCAAAACCGCCGTTGTTATTACCCAATACCCCGGTGCCTCGGCGGAACAAGTCGCCGAAGAAATTTCTGAACCGCTAGAGTCTGAAATTCAGAAAATGGGCGAAGTGGATGAAATCCGCTCGATGAACCAGCCCGGCCTGTCATGGATCACCATTGACATGAAGGACCAGTACGACGGTACCGAACTACCCGAAATCTGGACCAAGCTGCGCAACCGCGTCTCGGACGCGCGTCTCCCCACTGGGGCCACGGTGCCCTATGTGAATGACACCTACGGCGACGTGTTTGGCATTTACTACGCTGTGACTGCTCCGGGTTTCTCGGACGCTGAACTTTATGAGCTGTCCACCTTCATGCGGCGCGAATTACTGACCGTCGAAGGCGTTGCGGACGTCGAGGTTGCGGGCATCCCCAACGAAGTGGTCTATGTTGAACCCAACCTCGTGGTCGCCACCAATCAGAATGTCGCCCCAAGCGCCATTCAAGACGCCATCGCCAATGCCAACGCGGTTGTGGACGGCGGCAGCCTCCAATCCTCTGATGGCCGCACCCTGATCCAGGCCCCCGAAGGCGACGAAACTGTCGATGAGATTGCCGGTCTGACCGTCGGCGTTGACGGCGAAATCGTCAACCTCGATGACTTTTCCGAGGTCTATCGCGCTCAGGAAACCAACCCAGATGTCTTTATCCGCCACAACGGCATACCCGCCTTTACGCTTGGCGTTGCGGGCATTGCCGACGAAAACATCGTCGATGTAGGCAAGCGTGCCGATGCCAAACTGGCTGAACTGGCAGGCGACATCCCCGCCGGTGTAAACCTTGCTCCGATTTACCAGCAGCACCTTGTGGTCGAAGAAGCCTCGAACGACTTCCTCGTCAACCTCGCCATGTCTGTGACCATTGTGGTGGTCGTTCTCGCCCTCTTCATGGGCTGGCGCGCGGCTGTTGTTGTGGGCTCCACGCTTTTATTGACCGTGGTTGGCACCGTGATGTTCATGAACTTCTTCTCGATTGAGATGGAGCGCATCTCACTTGGCGCTTTGATCATTGCCATGGGCATGTTGGTCGACAACGCCATCGTGGTCGCAGAAGGCATGCAAATCGCCATGCAACGCGGATCGAACTCTCGTGATGCGGCGGATGATGCGGCCAGCAAAACCCAGATCCCCCTGCTGGGTGCAACCGTGATCGGCATCATGGCCTTTGCCGGGATTGGCCTCAGCAACGATGCGACGGGTGAGTTTCTATTCTCCCTCTTCGCCGTGATCGGCATCTCTTTAATACTGTCGTGGGTGCTGGCCCTGACGGCCACGCCCCTGCTCGGCCACTATTTCTTCAAGCAAGGCACATCAGATGACTCAGGCAGCGGCTACGACGGTCCGCTGTTCCGCGTCTACGGCAAAGCCCTCAATGCAGCTATACGCCTGCGCTGGCTAGTTGTTGCGGGCCTCGTCGGGATTACGGTGGTTTGCTACGCCGGGTTCGGCAGCATCAAGCAGCAGTTTTTCCCCGACAGCAACACGCCGCTTTTGTTTGTGCACTACAAGCTGCCCCAAAGTGCCTCGATCCACCAAACCTCGCGCGACCTTGAAGTCATCGAAAACTGGCTCGAACAAAGAGATGATGTGGTCTCCTACACCACCTACGTCGGCCAAGGTGCGTCACGTTTCATGCTGACCTATCAGGCTGAGGATCCAAACCCCAGTTACGGACACATCATCATACGCACGGAAACCATCGATACAATCTCAGCCCTTGCCGATGAGATGTTGACCGTCGCCGCCCATAATTTGCCCGAAGGTGAATTCCGCGCCAAACGTCTGGCCTTTGGCCCAGGTGGCGGCACCCCGATCGAAGCACGTTTCTCCGGACCGGATCCTGAGGTTCTGCGTGATCTGGGCGACGAAGCCATGCGCCTGATGGCCGAAGCCACCGATGACATCACCACGCTCTTCATTGACTGGCGTGAAATGGAACAGGTGCTACGGGCTGTCTACGCCGATGATCGCGCGCAAGAGGCCGGCATCACCCGTGAAAATGTCACCAATGCCTTCATGTTCGCGACCGAAGGACTCACCGCTGGTGTCTACCGCGAAGGCGAACGTCAGATCCCCATCGTCTTGCGCCTTTCGCCCGATTCCACGCTCGCGCTGACAGATATGAAACTCTTTTCAGCAAGTGCAGATGAGTTTGTTCCAATGGAGCAGGTGATCGATGGTCTGGTGTTCGAGCCGCAAAACACGCTCGTGCATCGTCGCGACCGGGTTTTGACCCTCACCGTCGGCGCCGAAATCAAGCTGGGCCTGACGGCACCACAAGTGCAATCGCAAGTGAAAGATGTGATCGACAACATGCCCCTGCCCGCAGGCTACAAGATGGAATGGGGCGGCGATCTGGAAAGCTCGTCCGAGGCGCAGGCTAGTTTGGCCGCTCAGCTACCGTTCAGCATCATCATCATGGTTCTGATTTCGATCTTGCTGTTTAACGCCCTGCGTCAGCCGCTAATCATCTGGCTGTTGGTGCCGATGTCTGTCAATGGTGTCACCATCGGCCTGTTGGGTACTGGCCTGCCTTTCACCTTCACCGCGCTTCTGGGCCTGCTGTCGCTTTCAGGCATGCTGATCAAGAACGGCATCGTTCTGGTCGAAGAGATTGACATCGTCCGCCGTGAAGAGCCGCAGCTGCCGTTGGCTGATGCCATCGTCAAGGCAAGCACCTCGCGTGTGCGCCCGGTGATCCTGGCTGCTGCGACAACCATTCTGGGGATGATCCCGCTGATCTGGGATGCCTTCTTTGTCTCGATGGCAATCACCATCATGGGTGGTTTGGCCTTTGCCTCGGTCCTGACCCTGATCGCGGCACCAGTATTCTACTACATATTCTTTGTGCGTTCTGCGCATAAGCAACAGGCGATGGAACCTGCAATGGCATAATTTGGATCGTTGCCCGGCCTTGAAAACCGCCTTAGCCAGGCGCCCCAAGTGTAGTGTTGATTTCACAAAAACCTATCCTATCTGGTGTTCTTAAGCTATTCTAAGGACATAATGACCAAACCTGCCCAAACATGAGGCAGGAAAATAGAGGCGGACAAACGACGGGTTGCCACAGAATTGGCCGATCGCTTCCGTCAATTGAGGTGAGCAAAAGATATGGCACGCAAACAACAATATGGCGTTGTCCCCTATTTTAAGGACGGCAACAAAACTCGCATCGTGATGGTTACCAGCCGCACGCATAGGCAGTGGATATTTCCCAAGGGCGGTAAAATTTCTGACCTGTCCAAACGCAAGTCCGCGATGCAGGAAGCGTTGGAAGAGGCCGGCCTGAAAGGCAGGGTCGATAAAAACGCCGAATTCACCACAACCATCATCCGGAACGGCGACAAAATCGACTTAACCCTGTATCCGATGCAAGTCGAAAAGATGAATGACAAATGGGATGAAATGCACCAACGCAAGCGCATCGTCATCTCGCCAAAGAAGGCCCGCAAACTGATTACTTGCAAAGGCATGAGCAAAAGTATCAAGCAATGGCTCAAGTGGTATTACAAGAACAAATCAGCCATGCCGCTAAAAAAGGCGGCATAGGTCCTGATGCACCGCAATTGATGGCGTCTACGGTCCTCTTGCATAGGCGTTCACATTAACGGCTCAACTGGACGCGTGTTGATCTGACGGCTCTTTCAATCGCGAACCCCAATTGTTCGGTTTCAGCGCCTGCAAGATTGCTCATTCAAATTCTGTGCACAGGCGCAACCTTGTTTTGGCATGTGATTGGCTGCGCAGGTTCGTCGTGTTTGCCTCAGCAACTAAATGTGTATTCGTACATGTTAAAATCTTCTACTGACGGCACAGCCGATCGGTAGCTTGCACCGGGGCAAGCTTCCTGAGCCTGTTCAATCATCCGCCGTGTCGGTTTGGCTTCTGCACCGTGATTTTTTGCTCCAAGGATGGTCACGCTTCCGCTTTTGACCCTATAAATCTGCCCCGGCGTATCTTCAGTCACCGACCCGCAGGCCAGCAGAAGTACAGGAAATAGCAGCACGCATATTGCTCTCATAAAAGATGCTCTCAAGTTGGATTGGTTCCTTATTGAAGTGATATGACATAACTGCAAAGTAAGGTCACTTCTGCTCCACCCCCAATTGATGTGCCAGTGTACCATCCCAGTCTTCGTTCGGGATTTTTGGAATCTCTGGATCCGCCTCATATGATGGCGTCATAATCTGGGTGTTATTTTCGTTGAACACATCCACGATGTTGGAGTGCAGGTCCGACATGATCTTTGGCAAATGTCCCCCACGCGAGGTGAAGGCATTGATCTCGTAATTGATGGCGTAATCCGCCAGTTGCGACCACAAAACAAAAGGCTTTGGCGTTTTTTTCAGACCTTTGGTCCGATCTGCCGCTTCGATCAACATGGCTTCGATCTTTTTGGGCGGTTCTTCATAACCGATGCCAACCACGGTATGCACCAAGAGTCCGCGCCCATCGATGACCCGCGTATAGTTCACGACTTCGGAATTCAACAGCTTTGCATTCGGAATACTGATCAGCTCATTTTTGAGCGACTTTAAAATCGTCTCCATCAGTTTGATCTCGACGACGTCTCCTGTCAGGTCTCCCACCTTGATACGATCACCAACATTCGTGCTACGGCGATAGATGACAAACAAACCCGCCATGATATTGCTGACAACAGTGTTCGATCCCAGCGACACCATCACCCCTGCGATGATCGTCAGCCCCTGAAAGGCCGCCGAATCTGACCCCGGAATATGCGGATAGGCAAACACCAAAGCGATGCCGATGATAACGATACGCGACAGGAAATAGGTCGGGGCCACCCAATGCCGCTCAAAGTCGCCCAGTTCAAGTACGCCCGCTTCGACGTTGTCCAACAGAACCTTAACACCTTGGATCAAATACCGCGTTATAAAGACGATAATAACCAGCGTTATCAGGCTTGGTAGATAGGCGACGAAGCCCTTTAAAATATCGATCAATGGGTCGGTGACGTAAGTCAACAATAGCTGCGCCAGCGGTCGAGTTTCCGCGATCGAAAACATGACCAAAGAAAGATAGTAATAGAACACCATGAAATAGGAGCCCCAGCACAGCAATTGCAGAATAAATCTAACGAGCCCTGCGACGGCCTGACCTCGTACAATTGTCTTCGTCACCTGTTCGACATCCGCAAAGCGGCCTTCTACAAACCGTCCAACTGCACGAACTAAACTGTTTCTTCGGCGGAAGAACAGTATCGACAACAGTATAAAACCCACTGTCCAAGCAAATGCGTGAGTCGCGCTATTAATCCGAGCTGATTGTGTCCGTTTGGCTCGATAAGCTTCAACAGCTGTCTTAACTTGCTCTGCGTAAAGCTCTCCTAACGCTTCGACTTTCAAACCTTCGAGTTTCGCTTCTGCACCGGTGACAACGACAATTTGAATATCGCCAGAAACAAGAACCTTTCCATATCTGTGCGGTAATACTTCGATTTCGACACTGGGCTCTTCGGAAGCCTCCGCCAATTCAATAATCTTCGTAGCGATTGTTTCGGCCCGCTCATCCGCCGGCAACGCGGTGAAACCTCGTACCTGAAACAGGACCTCACCCTCCACCACGACAGGCGCGACGTATGTTTCATCGCCTACGATCTGAGTTTGCTCTGCATCCTCAATGAAATTTTCTTCGGTTTCTTGCGCCAACACGAAAGAGGGTGTCACAACACTCAAACACAGAATACATATTGCAAATAATATTCGCTGCCCAATCGCAAAAGGCCAAATACTTTGCTCCGCCTGCATGTCTACTGTCCCCATTGTCGAATTGAAGACAGGATGGCATAAACCCTCTAAATCACAAAGAATTCTTTTGGATCAGAATCTTTGCCCCGCATAAATATAAAGCAGGCTTTCACCACTGTCGTTGCCCGAAACATCTACCGAGAAATCGACTGGGAATTTCTTCGACAAGCGATAACGCACTCCTACCCCGCCTGCTGCACCGTATCGATCAAGATCGCCGATTTTATTCCCAACACCGCCGGCGCCTGCAAAAATCACATACCCCAGTTTTTTACCAACCCGACCCCGATATTCTGCCTGCGTGGACAGTAAGCCATTGTCGAGAAATTGGGTTGAGTTGAAACCCCGCATGGAATCCGTGCCCCCAATGGAGCACAGGTCATAAAATACTGTGTCACTAGATGCCCAGCACCCGGTCAATCGCAAGGCCAACGCCCCTTGGTCCGCGACATTAAAAAACTTATCAAAAGTCACAAATGCCTTGGAATAATCCGCACTGTTCCCAGTAACCGGTTCGGTGTACAGGCCCGTCAATCTCGCGCGGTAACCGCTTGTCGGGTATAGGTCATGATCGCGCCGGTCATGTTCAAGAGCTAAACCATAGCTCATAGTCGAAAAACCCAAAGTTGGGCGGAACTCAGGCGGCATAGCATCAAAAAAACGATTGTTTGAAGTTACACTGGTTTCCAGATACCGCGTCAACAAAGTGATACTGGTGTCCGACGTAAACCCATAAGTCAAATCAAGACGTGCAAGCTTGCCGGTTTGACGTACCGGTACCGTTAGAGAATTACCGATCAAATCGTACCTTACATCTGCATCAATGTAACTGGCCGAAACGCCCCATCGATTGTCATCAAAATTCAAACTTAATGCTGCACCGTATGCTTCAGTATCGTTGGTAGATTTTAGAGCACCCACACCGAACATGGATGTGTTCGACCCCTCATCCGACTGAAACAGATATGCTCCACCCAAGGCTATTCCAGTTTCAATCATCGGATTCGAAAACGGAACAGGCACTGCAATAAAAGATCCATTCCGAAACCCGATATCGGCCTGTGAAGAGGCGTCATCAATCGGCTGCATGTTTTGTTCAAAAGTACTGTTTGCGGTTTCAGCCAGAACAGGCACTGGTGATAAACACGCCAAAAACAACGCAAAAAAAACTCGAATGCTCGGTTCAACAAGGTCTCGAAACCTGTCGAATTTCAGTATCTCAAACATAAGCCTGCCGTTGCATTCAACCCTTCACCTCACGGTTTCATGCATTACTTTTTCGGTCCACATAAACCTGAAAACCCGCTTCGATTTTCACTTGAACGTTTCATTCGCGACACAACATTGCACGCCGAGAGGTTGATTTTATTAACATTCCCTTTTGTAGCAAAAAGCTCTCCTCATAAAATGGATTAACTCATGCTTAGATATCTCGCTATTTCAACAGTAGCAGGACTTTCGTTCTTCACCCAACCCGTTCAGGCCGTGGCCACATTGCACGAAAGTGGAAAACCTCTCTTTTCCTTTTCTGTACCTGACTCCTGAACGATGCAATTAGGTGGCAAGCAGCTATTGCAGCAGCCCGGATCCAGTGAAGCGCGCCCTGTTCCACAGATCTTGTGCATCCGCCCACCGTCTAGAAGGATACTTCTCACCACAGGGGTTCCAAACTTTATCGGAGCAGACCCTAAAATCACTGATCGGTCTTCCCGAAAATAGATGGGCGTGATCCGCCGATCATATAGATCACCAGCCGCGCACAAGACATCGGTAAAGGCAACAGGTCTCGCGGATGAAAGGCTCAATCAGACTAAAGATTCAACTATCAGCTATATTCAGCCAGACGCGCAACATAACGCGCTAGCGTGTCGATCTCGAGGTTGATTTTATCTCCAACACTCACGTCACCCCAGGTGGTGGCAGTTTTTGTATGTGGAATAAAGTTGATCCCGAACACGGCGCCCTCCACCTCGTTCACCGTCAAAGACGTGCCGTTCAGAGCGACCGACCCTTTTGGAGCTATATAGCGTGCCAGTTCTTCGGGTGCTTGCAAACTAACTCGGGTGCTGTCGCCCTCGTCTTGCATAGCAACCACGGTCGCGATGCCATCCACATGGCCAGACACGATGTGACCGCCCAGTTCATCGCCCACCCGTAATGCTCGTTCCAGATTGACCCGACGCTTTACGGCCCAGCCGTCCAGATTGCTTTTTTCCAATGTTTCTGCCGATACATCGACATCAAACCAGCCGTCGCCTTTGCTGACAACTGTTAAGCACACACCGTCACAAGCGATAGACGCCCCAATGTCAACGCCAGCCATATCGTAAGCAGATCCAATGCGCGCCCGCATATCGCCGCGCTGTTCGATTTGTTGAACAGTTCCGATGTCAGTGATGATGCCGGTGAACATAAAGGGCCTCCACAGGGTTGCAATTTGCTCCTAGCCTCTCGAGCGAAAGATGACAAGTGAGACCACAGCGCCCTTTACTGGCCATAAACGAAGAGTATAAGATTGTATGTTACTCACGATACACCCGAACAAACGAGTATCCATGGACGCAAAGCGTGTTTTTCTTTTCCTTCAAGGGCCACATGGCCCGTTCTTTCACAAGCTTGGGAAGATGCTGGAATGTGCAAACGCCAAAGTTTGGCGGGTGGGTTTCAACGCGGGTGATCAACTTTTTTGGCCGTCTCGTCACAACTACATCCCATTTCAGGATGATATCGATACGTGGTCCGAATGGTTCTCGGACCTTCTGAGCGAGAAATATGTCACCGATCTCGTGCTTTATGGCGACGTCCGGCGCATACATGCTGAAGCGGTTGAATTGGCCAAGGAACGCGGGTTGCGTGTGCATGTCTTCGAAGAAGGATACATGCGCCCTTATTGGGTGACATATGAACGCGGAGGATCAAACGGACACTCGCGCCTTATGGACATGAACATCGAAGATATGCGCGATGCTCTGGCCCATTCTGACATCGACAGCCCCGTCCCGCCAGCCAGTTGGGGAGATATGCGCCAGCACGTGTTTTATGGTGCAACCTACCATGGCGCAGTGTTGTGTTTGAATGGCAAATACGAGAATTTCAGCCCCCATCGTTCAATCGGAGTCTCCGCCGAATTCCGCCTCCATTTCAAACGCTTGTTGCTCATGCCTTACCTGTCCTTGAAACGTCACCTCGCAACACTTCAGATCAAACGCGGTAGTTTTCCGTACCATCTTGTGCTGTTGCAACTGGAGCATGACGCCTCGTTTCAGGCTCACTCCCCCTTCTCGTCCATCAGTGAATTTCTCGAGATGGTCATTAAAGGCTTTGCCGATGGTGCCCCGGGTCACCACCATTTGGTAATCAAAACCCATCCGCTTGAAGATGGTCGTTCGACCTTTGTCAAAGATCTCAAAACTTTGACAAAAGATCATGATGTCGAAGGCCGCGTTCACATTGTCCGTGGCGGAAAACTTGCCGGTCTATTGGATCAATCGCGTAGTGCCGTCACCGTGAATTCAACCGCCGCCCAGCAAGTGCTATGGCGCGGCATACCCTTAAAAACCTTTGGGGACGCCGTCTATGCCAAGCCCGAGTTTGTGAGCACGCAGCACCTACCAGAGTTTTTCAGCGCCCCAGATCGTCCTGACCGGCGTGCCTATGTCGATTATCGACAATACCTGCTGGAAACCAGCCAGATCGCCGGTGGGTTTTATTCAACGAAGGGCCGTAGGCAGTTGCTTAGACAGGCAGTTGATATGATGCTGGCAGATGAGGATCCCTATGATGCGCTCCGTTCCGGTACCGCGTCCCCACGGCAACAGTTGCATATTTCTGCATAGGGCTCAGACCCAGAAAAGTGGATTTAACTCGCAGCTCTATCTAGTGTATCACTCAAAAAGAACGACAAGAATCAAGCTGAGGGATATGAGCGGTGAAGAGCCTACACGTTAAACTGGCAAAGTCAGTTGCGGCTGCTGTCGCGATTTCACTCCTGTCGTCTTGTTCGGTACCACGCGTTGGTCCAACCAAAGAAGAAGTATTTTCTGGCTCTGTGCAGCGCTCCGGAGACTCCTTTGTCGTGAGCGTCGATGACCGCGTTCTTAAGGCAACTGCCGTTCAAAAATCACTGGGATTTTCAGACAGCTTTAAATCTGCAGGCCTGATTGGGTCTGACACCATCAATCCGGGCGACACGCTGGGACTGACAATCTGGGAAAACGTCGACGACGGCTTGCTCACTAGCGAAATTGGTGGTCAAACGCCCCTGGAAGAGGTTCAGGTCGATGGAGAGGGCTTCATCTTCGTCCCTTACGCTGGTCGAATTCGCGCCGCGGGTAACACGCCCGAAGGCGTCCGCCGCATCATCACAAATAAACTGCAGGAACAAACACCTGACCCTCAGGTTCAGGTACGCCGCGTTGCTGGTAACGGCTCTACCGTCTCATTGCTTGGTGGTGTCGGAGCACAGGGCGTCTACCCAATCGAGCGCCCTACTCGTACCTTATCTCGCATGATTTCGGCTGCGGGCGGCATAAGTATTGAACCCGAAACTGCACTGGTAAGCGTTTTGCGCGGCAACAAAAAAGGCACAATCTGGTTTCAGGATCTGTTCAAAAATCCACAATACGATATTCCACTGCGCAGTGGCGACCGAGTAGTCATCGAACAAGATACCCGGACCTACACCGCATTGGGTGCAACCGGTGCGCAATCCCATTTGCCTTTCCGTCGCCCAGTATTGTCCGCAGCTGAAGCTATCGCCGGCGCAGGAGGATTGTCGCCACAGACCGGCGACCCGACAGGCGTCTTCATTTTACGCAATGAGCCCGCAGAAATCGCAAACCAAGTCATGGGGCGATCCGACCTGCAAGGTAGTCAGCGGCTTGTTTATGTTGTTGATATCACCGAGGCCAACGGGCTCTTTATGTTACGTGACTTTAACATCCGCAATGGTGATACGATATATGTAACCGAGGCTCCGTTCGCACGCTGGGGTAAAGTGGCAGGTGCGCTCACCGGTACTCTGGGTGCTATCGGTTCGTTCTCAACAGCAGGCGACACGCTTGGGCTTTGATGTCCGATACGCTTGAACAATCCGATACGCTTGAACAAACTGCGCATCCGGGTGAGGTTCCCCGGCGCGCTTACTATTTCAACGCGGGGTTCCTCAAGCAAAAGCGCGTCCGGCGCATCCTGGAACTCGCTGGATATGACCTCAAGCTCGGCAAACCCTCCGCCGAAGATCTGATCGCCGTCTGGGGGCGCAGCCCCTATGCCCATCGCGGCGAAGCAATGGCCGAGAGAACCGGCGCCAGCCTCATGCGCGTTGAAGACGCCTTTCTACGTTCACTCTTCCCCGGCCGTAATGGTGAGCCGCCCTTGGGCCTGATGATCGATCATCAAGGCGTGCATTTCGACAGCAGTCACCCCTCTGATCTCGAAACTCTCCTCGCCACTCACCCTTTGGACGACACGCCCCTACTTGACCGCGCCCGGGGAGCAATCGCCCGCCTGCAAGAGGCGCACCTGAGCAAGTATTCAGCCTTTGAAACCACCACACCTCTGCCCGATCCGGGCTACGTATTGGTGGTGGATCAACTGCACAAAGACGCCAGCATCACCTATGGACAGGCCGACGCCAACACCTTTCGTGAAATGCTGACCTGCGCGCAGCTGGAACACCCCGGCGCCCGGATCTTCATCAAGACCCATCCAGAAACCATTCAGGGCCATCGTGCAGGCTATTTTGATGCCAGTGATGCAAACGACCGCATCACCCTTTACGCCGATCCGATCAGCCCCTGGCACCTGCTCGAAGGGGCGCGCGCCGTCTATACTGCCAGCTCGCAAATGGGGTTCGAAGCGATCTTTGCCGGCCACCGCCCGCAGGTCTTTGGCCACCCCTTTTATGCAGGCTGGGGTCTGACCGAAGACCGCAACCCCAAACCTCTCCCACGCCGGGGCCGCAACCTCAGCAAGGCACAATTCTTTGCTGCCAGTATGATCCTCTATCCCAAATGGTACGACCCATTCCACGACCGCCTGTGCGAAATCGAAGTTGCTATCAACACGCTTGAGGCGCAAAGCCGCTGCTGGCGCGAAGACCACACAGGATGGCACGCCGATGAGATCCGCCTGTGGAAGCGTCCGTTCTTTCAACATTTCTTTGGCCAACATAAGCGGGTTCGCTTCAGTCCTGCATCTACACCAAATGCCAAATCCATGATCTGGGCCAGCAAAGCACCACAAACCGAGACACCCATCTCCCGCGTCGAAGATGGATTTTTGCGCTCCAAGGGGCTCGGGGCCGAGCTGACCCCACCGCTTTCCCTCGTTTGCGATGATCTGGGCATCTACTATGACCCCACCCGCGAAAGCCGTCTGGAACGCTTGATCGCCAAACGCAGCACCCTACGCCCTGACCAAGAGCGCCGGGTGGAACGGTTGATCAAATCCATCACCGCAGCAGGCCTCAGTAAATACAATATCGGTCAAACGCCTCTGGACCTGCCGCCGGGCCGCCGCATTCTGGTGCCCGGTCAAGTCGAAGACGACGCCTCGATCAAACTTGGTGCAAATCAAATCAACACCAACCTCGCCCTGCTCACGCTGGCGCGGGAACAGAACCCCGATGCCGTTATCCTCTACAAACCCCACCCGGATGTCGAAGCAGGTCTGCGCACTGGTGCCATCCCACCCGACACGTTGCACCAATTGGCGGATCACATCTGCAGAGACACCGATCCCTCAATGCTACTAGACCACGTCGATGAGGTCTGGACCATGACCTCGCTCATGGGGTTCGAGGCGCTGATGCGAGGGCTGAAGGTCACCACCACAGGCGCGCCCTTTTACGCTGGTTTGGGCCTGACACGCGATTTGGGCTATACGCCCGAACGCCGCGCCGCCCGCCCCAGCCTCTTGGGCCTGATCCACGCCACCCTGATCGACTATCCCCGCTATCACGATCCGATCACCAACACGCCCTGCCCGGTCGAGGTTATCGTGGACCGCCTCTCAAACAACACCCCACTCCCCCGCAGCGCCCGCAACCGCCTTCTGTCAAAACTACAGGGTGTGTTCGCCAGCTACGCCCATTGGTGGCGGTGAAAACAATCCAAGAATTTTGCTGAGCAAGATTTTGACTTATAGAAAAGTTTCAAAGTTAGAAATTCAGCGTTGCGGAAAAATTCGACTTTCGTTGCAAGTTGATACAGGCAAACAAAGCTTGATTCCGTGTTCCGGGCACAGGACATGAGAACCATCCGTTTGATACATCTCAAATGGTGTCCTGCTGTTCGATCTTAACCCGTTCTCTGGAACCCAATGTGATATCAACCACCGCCACGCTTGCATCAACGTTCCAGAGTCGCCCAACATCTCAACGGCTGCATATGTCGTCGCAGGCATTGTCTGAATGCTGACAACGTCATCCTCCAAAACGCTTTCATCGACAGAAATACAGACATCGTATTGGCAATACTGAGGTGGTGTGACGCTGGGATTGTTCGGGCAAACGCCAATGACCGTCGTATCTTTGTGCCAGACACCGCGTTCCTTGGCCCAACAGACCAACTGTTCGATTGACGAGGCTATCCCCCCCGTGTTGCAATTTGTGCCACGCATGTTGAAGTAAGGGCCGATATGACGAATGTATGCCAATCGCATTTCAGGTGCAAACTGCACAGATGCCGCCCATGAGGGCATGGCTTGATTGGTCGCTTGTGGTGTGGAGGCCAACATCGGATATTGCTGCCACTGGTTTTTGGGGAAATCAACTACGCAACCACGATTGGCGTCACGAAACCCCCTAGGGCCAATCCCAAAACGACGTCGAAACGCGTGCGAAAACGCTTGAGAACCAGAAAAGCCTGCATCTAACGCGATGCTTGTCACTGGCCGATGAGGCTTCAAAACCAATTCCCCAACCGAGTTTTCGAGACGCGACCGGGATACAAACTCAACAGGCGTTTCTTGGCAATGCGCGGAAAAAACGCGCGAAAAATGGTAGCGCGACAGGCAAGCAACGTCCGCCATGTGGTCAAGAGACATCGGTTCTGCCGCGCTATCACGTACAAAGTTAATCACGCGGTTCACCCGATGACGCTGCAACGCGGTTTTGTTCATTTAGTCAGTCCGTTTCAACCTCACGATGCGCATGGCTAGCTCTGCGCGTAGCAGCAGATTATCATCTATTGTCCTTTGAGCTCAGTATTTATCTCGATAAAAATGCGGCCAGTAGAATATGGCCCGACCCCAAATAGCGTGTGATCGATGTCTGTGGTCGCATGAAAGGCAACCCAAGGTCCCTTGTAATAGTCGATCCATTGACCCACAGGATGTGCACCCCGGTGGGTAAGTTTGGTATCCAACGTAACGGTCTTTGTTACACCGTGCAGGGTCAATTCTCCGCTGACTAGGGCCGTGTCACCTCCGGTTAGTTCGACCGATGTGCTTTTGAAATGGATTTCTGGGTATGTTTCCACATCAAGCCAACTCCGGCTAATCAGCTCGGTATCAAGCGGCTCAAATCCGCTAGAAAGGCTGGTCGCATCGATTGTGATTTCAATGCTGGACTGAGCAGGATTTTCCGGGTCGAGAGACATCGCCCCCGAAAGCCGCGTGAATTCGCCATGCTGACGTGACACACCGGCATGGCTCCAACCAAAGAACACCTCGGTATGGCCTTGATCAATGACATAAGTTTCAACCGCCTCAGCCTTCGCAGTTGTGAAAGTGAGAGCCAGCGCGAAACTTGTAAGTGTGCCATATACCAAATTGTTCATAAGTGTAGGTCCTCATATTGGTTTTGCGCTCCAAGCCAATCCAGGGCCAGATCGCGTTAAGGGTGCGAATATTTTTCCATTGATAAACAGAACCAACTTAGAAGACTTGATCGAGATTGCTGTTTTTCTCTAACGAATAAAGTTGTGAATCGAGGGCCCTCGCCCTGCTTATGCGCGATTGCTTAACACTCAATGCCAAAGTGTTGAGCAAGAACGGTTCCATGATGCCACAGACTTGATACGAATGTTGGCTTTATCGACCAACAAGAACCATGCAATCACAGCGAATGACGGCAAGTGAATGTTTGCAATTCTCTCCAATCAAGCATTCACAAAGTCGATGTGTCTGAAGCTGCAATCCCCATCATTGAACAACATTCTAAATCTCCCCCTTTGCAACATCGGTTGCGTCAGCAATAACAAGTCATGTGCGGAAAATTTGCAGCCGGGGATCTCACCCAAGATCAGATGTTGGAAATCCTCTCAGGGTTTCTCTACACACCTGCGCGCGCCGATCCGAATACGCCAGAGGCCAAACGGGGCTACAACATCTCCCCCTCGGATCAGGCCCATATGATCCGCTGGGATGACGACGGGTTTCAACTGACCACCGCCCGCTGGCAAATCAACGACCCACGGGCAAAATCCCCACTGATCAATTCCAAAATCTCCAATACCCATTTCTGGCGCGATTATTGGGACAATGGCCGCTGTATCATCCCCGCCTTGGGATATTATGAATGGAGCGGTCTGTCTGGTCGTAAACAACCCTATTTCATCTCGGTCAACCGCAACGCCCCCCTGATCTTTTTTGCCGGTTTCTACCGAACATCTGGGGACGGTTTGCAATGCTCCATCCTCACCCGCAACCCGGCCCCGGAAATCGAACACATCCACAGCCGTATGCCGGTGATCCTGTCCCCTGCAGAAATCAATGACTGGCTCACCTACACCACCCCCTCAAACGAAGCGCAGGACACCCTCGGCACCGATTGGGAGGGACGATTTGAGGTCACCCCCGTCGCCCCGATCACAAAGTCCAGCGAAGGCCCAGAAATGACTGAACCCTGGGCGCCGCAGCAAACCAGTTTCGATTTTTAGAGTTCCGAAAATTTTTAGCTCTGATAGCGCAATGCAGTTTTGAACAAAACCCACGTACAACTTGTAGAAGTTGCATAAATTTTCGGCGCCGTATTGAGAGGAAATGGTGGGTGATGAGAGACTCGAACTCCCGACATCTTCGGTGTAAACGAAGCGCTCTACCAACTGAGCTAATCACCCGTGAGGCGCGTCATAGCCAAGGCCGAGGACGGACGCAAGCCCTCTTTGCATCGAAAATGGTGGAAAAGTAAAAATCCCTCAGTTTTCTTTCAGGCAGGTCTCAACCCCGTCCTGCAGATGGTAAATACACCCCTGCCCGCGCTCTAGCTGACGCAGTTGAACTTCATCAAGATCCATTGCGATTCCGCGCAACAGCAGGCCAGTTACGCCATGTGTGATAACAACCGACGGCCCTGCCAGCTCGCTTAGAAACGCTGCGCATCGGGTGCGAAGTTCCGCCACGGTTTCCCCACCGGGTGCGCTTGTGAAGAGCGTAAATTCAGTTCCTGGGCCGTCCTCCATCCCGAGCTCTTCAAAAAGCTCAGGGCGGGTGCGGCCCTCCCACTCACCTGCTGACACCTCTTGCAGACGCTCATCGTAAAAGACATCAGAATCAATGCCTTGAAGAGCAATTTCAGCAGTCTCTCGTGCTCGCCCCAAGGGGCTGCAATAGATATCAGGCGTGGGCTTATCTTGCAAAACCCCATGCAATAATCGCCCCTGTGCCTCGGCCTGCGCCCGACCACGTACTGTCAAATTCGAATCGCGGCGACCTTGCAGGCGACGCTCGACATTCCAGACGGTCTCCCCATGCCTGAGCAAATAAATAGGTGGTAAATTCACGGTAGATCCACTTCGATCCTGCCCCCGAAGGGGTTACTGCAATACCTGCGCCTGCCCATCCTTGATGTGATGAACAATGCCCTGCCCACCGGGAACTAGCGACATATTTGAAACGTCCAACCCCAAAACTAAACACCGTAGCATTCTGGAGGTCACACCGTGAGTCACAATCACACTGGGGCCTGTCAGGTTTTCGAGAAACCTTTCGAGACGCGCCTTCATTTGCTCAATCCGCTCCCCCTGCGGGGCCTGAAACTTCCAGACATGAGGATCATCCGCGTGGTCAAGCTCTGGATGCGCCAGTTTAATCTCAGCCACGGTCATCCCTTGCCACGTACCTATATTAATTTCCTGCAGCGCCGGGTGGCATTCAACTGCAAGGCCGGAAGCGGCTATTTGCGCCGTACGGAGTGCGCGTCCGGCGGGGCTGGAGTAAACTCGGACCTCTTTTTCCGATAACTCAAGCTTTAGGATTCCCGCCTGTCTGGTGGACTGAGCCAAACCCTTCGAGGTCAGGGCACTGTCAAACTGCCCCTGAAGGCGCCCCAAAACATTCCACTCGGTCTCACCGTGGCGCAGAATCCAAAGCTCTGGAAAGGCTTTTTGCATCAATTAGTTGTTCCAAGTGTTCGGGGTGCCATTGCAGCATATTCGTGAAGCGCGTTGATTTTCGCTCGATACTCGTAGCGGATCGCTAAGAGCGTCTCAAGCCCAAGCTGGCGGCGAGTTTTACAAAAAGGGGCGCCCTTAGGGCACCCCTTTATCTGCTTCTATAGGAGAAGGTTCAGTGCGCGGTTGCCCCGGCGCCACCTGTCCCTGCTTTGAGCGCAGATTCGGCAGCCGCAGCTTCCTCTGCCGCCTCATCCCACTCAATTGGTTCTGGCTCGGACGTCAGCGCCAGTTTCAGTACTTCCGAGACATGCGTGACGGGTATGATCTTTAACCCTTCCTTCACGTTGTCCGGAATTTCCGTCAGGTCCTTTTCGTTTTCTTCCGGGATCAGCACCGTTTTGATACCACCGCGCAGGGCTGCGAGAAGTTTTTCCTTAAGCCCACCGATAGCCAGCGCGTTGCCACGCAGGGTGACCTCGCCGGTCATGGCAATGTCTTTGCGCACGGGGATGTCTGTCAGGACCGACACGATCGACGTGACCATCGCCAAACCGGCACTTGGTCCGTCCTTCGGTGTGGCCCCCTCTGGAACGTGAACGTGGATGTCCATCTTGTCGAATTTCGGTGGCTTGACCCCGATCTGTGGTGCGATGGAACGCACATAGCTGGAGGCCGCGTCAATCGACTCTTTCATCACATCACCCAGCTTACCGGTGGTTTTCATCCGGCCTTTGCCCGGCAGACGCAGCGCTTCGATGTTCAGCAACTCCCCGCCCACGGACGTGTAAGCCAAACCTGTAACAACTCCAACTTGATCGCGTTCCTCTGCTAGACCGTAGCGGAATTTTTTGACACCAAGATAGTCGTCAATGTTTTCCGACGTGACTTCAATGGTTTCCGCCTCTTTCTTAACAATCTTGGTCACCGCTTTACGCGCAATCTTGGCGATCTCACGTTCAAGATTCCGAACGCCAGCCTCACGCGTATAGTGCCGCACGATGTCCAACAGCGCGTCATCCTTGAGGTCAAACTCTTTGGCTTTCAGGCCATGGTTTTTGATCTGCTTTGTGATCAGGTGACGCCGAGCAATCTCGGTCTTTTCGTCCTCGGTGTAGCCAGCCAATGGAATGATCTCCATCCGGTCCAGCAAAGGCCCAGGCATGTTATAGCTGTTCGAGGTGGTCAGGAACATCACGTTTGACAGATCATATTCCACCTCAAGATAGTGATCCATGAATGTATTATTCTGCTCAGGATCAAGCACCTCAAGCATTGCGCTCGCCGGGTCACCACGAAAATCTTGCCCCATCTTGTCGATCTCATCGAGCAGGATAAGCGGATTGGTGGTTTTGGCCTTTTTCAACGCCTGAATGATCTTACCGGGCATCGAACCAATGTAGGTCCGACGGTGACCACGAATTTCGGACTCGTCCCGCACACCACCTAGAGAGATGCGAATAAATTCACGTCCCGTGGCCTTGGCCACAGATTTCCCCAAGCTGGTTTTACCCACGCCTGGAGGACCGACAAGACACATGATCGGGCCTTTTAGCTTTTTCGAACGCTGCTGCACAGCGAGGTACTCGATGATCCGTTCCTTGACCTTTTCCAGGCCATAGTGATCCGTATCAAGCACCTCTTCGGCCTTGCTCAGGTCTTTCTTGACTCGGCTGCGCACACCCCACGGAATGGACAGGATCCAATCCAAATAGTTGCGCACAACTGTGGCTTCGGCACTCATAGGTGACATGTTTTTGAGCTTCTTCAGCTCACCATCAACCTTTTCACGTGCCTCTTTTGATAGCTTGGTGTCATTGATGCGGGCTTCAAGCTCTGCAATCTCGCCTTCGCCCTCTTCACCGTCACCGAGCTCCTTCTGAATGGCCTTCATCTGCTCATTCAGGTAATATTCACGCTGAGTACGCTCCATCTGTGACTTGACGCGCGTCTTGATCTTTTTCTCGACATGCAGAACGCTCATTTCGCCCTGCATCAGGCCATAAACCTTTTCCAAACGCTCGCTAACCGACAGCGTTTCAAGCAGTTCCTGCTTTTGGCCCACTTCAATCCCAAGGTGACCTGACACCAGATCCGCCAGCTTTTCAGGTTCTGCGGTTTCTGCGATGGTGGCCAGTGCTTCTTCGGGGATGTTCTTTTTGACCTTCGCGTAGCGCTCGAACTCTGTTGTTACAGTGCGCAGCAGCGCTTCGATCGTGGCTTCATCGCCCATTTCTTCTTCCAGAAATGCGGCTCTAGCCTCAAAGAAGTTATCGTTCTCAAGGTATTCGTCGATTTGAATCCGTGCGACGCCTTCGACCAAAACCTTCACGGTGCCATCGGGCAACTTCAGCAATTGCAGCACATTCGCCAATACACCTGCGCGATAGATACCCTCCGCAGTGGGGTCGTCTTCGCTTGGATCGATTTGGCTGGCCAGCAAAATTTGCTTGTCATCTTGCATCACTTCTTCGAGCGCCCGCACTGATTTTTCACGCCCGACAAAAAGCGGCACAATCATATGCGGGAACACCACTATATCGCGCAACGGCAATACTGGAAGCGACGCATTAAGGAATTCTGGCATTCTAATATCCTGTTCTAAGCAAGAAAGCTCTGGCCCCGAATATTCAGCAACCCCGGCCTTCTCCGTTTGACATGATTGATGTGGGCAGGTCTTGTCCGAATTTCAACCATATTCGGGCAACAATGCCTTGTCGGCTCAACAGGAGCAAGCCGCAATTCAACGCATTTGTTTCAAATTCTCTCTACGTCGTCTTCAGCCAAGTGCCATTGCAGCTAACACAGCAACCGAAGCCCACATACAGGCAAAAATAGTATAGCTCATAATATAACTCACAATGCAAACATCCCAGGTACATCTGCACCGTAACACAAATTCGTCCATTCCCCTAAGCTAGCCTTCCTGAGCATGCACCAACTGTGGTCAAATTGTCAGTTTTCGCCAAATTTCATCGACAATTACCAAGGCAAAAACCCGATTGTTTCCCGAAGACCCAAGAAGCGCGTGCAAAGCCACCGTGGGCGCAATGAGAAATTCTAGAGAATCGCTTGGGAAACTTAGCGCCGGAACGCCTAAAGCTGCTCAATATCACCTTGGGCACGTTGCGCGTGAAATTCGGTTTCCCACGTGTCGAACCGGCCCGCAGCAATAGCTTCCCGCATGCCCGCCATGATCTCTTGATAGTAATGGAGGTTATGCCATGTCAGCAGCATTGAACTTATGATTTCTTGGCTGCGGAACACATGATGCAGATAGGCGCGACTATAATTGCGGCATGTCGGACACGTGCAATTTTCATCAATCGGGCGCGGGTCATCCTGATGGCGGGCGTTCTTAATGTTCAAGAACCCATATCGCGTCCACACCTGGCCGGTCCGACCGGAACGTGAAGGCAAAACGCAGTCCATCATGTCGATGCCGCGTTTTACCGCGCCAACGATATCATCCGGCTTGCCAACGCCCATCAGATACCGTGGCCTGTCCTTGGGCAAATACCCCGGTGCATAGTCCAGCACGCCAAACATGGCCTCTTGTCCCTCGCCCACGGCAAGACCACCGACGGCATAGCCATCAAAGCCAATCTCCTGTAGCGCTTTGGCAGATTCTTCACGCAACTCTGGCGTCACTCCGCCTTGCATGATCCCAAACAAAGCATGCCCCGGACGATCCCCAAAGGCCTCTTTTGAACGCGCCGCCCACCTCATACTGAGGCGCATACTTTCTGCAACCTCTTTGTCCGTCGCCGGTAATGCCGGGCATTCGTCAAAACACATGACAATATCGCTGCCCAACAGCTTTTGGATCTCCATCGAGCGTTCCGGTGTGAGTTCATGCTTGGAACCGTCGATATGCGATTTAAAGGTAACCCCCTGTTCATTGAGCTTGCGAAGCCCGGCAAGACTCATCACTTGAAAACCGCCACTGTCCGTCAGAATAGGGCGTTCCCAATTCATGAACTTGTGCAAACCACCCAGCTTAGCAATCCGCTCTGCGGTCGGGCGCAGCATCAGATGGTAGGTATTGCCCAGAAGGATATCTGCCCCCGTCTCGCGCACGCTCTCTGGCAACATCGCCTTGACTGTTGCCGCGGTACCCACCGGCATAAATGCCGGGGTCCGTATCTCGCCGCGCGGGGTTGAAATAACGCCGGTGCGGGCCTGCCCGCTTTCGGCATGAAGGGAAAAAGAAAAGCTGTTCATGCCCGCCCACATGCACCGGATTGTTGCGATTGCCAAGCCCCCGGGTTGCACCCCCGGGCCATACATGTTGTGATCAGACTCTTCAGGGAGAAGGCTTCCCGCAAGAATGGAAGCCCAAAATCAAAACAATAAGGAGGGACGCGATTGCCCAATTCCGATGACACGGAGGTTCTCAATTTTGGCTGGGAAGAATGGATCAGTCTGCCTGATCTCGGCATTCCGGCGCTGCGCGCAAAAATTGATACCGGTGCCCGCACCAGCGCATTACACGCATTTGACATAGAAACATTCGGCCCAGCGTCAAAACCCAAAGTCCGCTTTACACTTCACCCCATTCCCGGTCGTGATGATCTGGTGATCCCCTGCTCCGCCCCGATTGTGGACCGGCGCGAAGTGACATCCTCTAATGGTGAAAAAGAGATGCGCTTTGTTATTGAGAGCAACATCTCGGTGAATGGTCAAAGCTGGCCGATTGAAATCACACTTACCAATCGCGCTTCAATGAACTCAAGAATGTTGCTTGGGCGAACTGCTCTCAAGGATAACATCTCAATCGTTGCGACCGAACGCTTTCAACAACCTGAACTAAATTACGACGTCTATCACACTTCAAAAATGCGTAATGCCCAGCCCAATCGTTCACTTCGGATTGCGGTGCTTTCGCGCGAAGATAACTATTCCACCCGACGCCTTGTTGAAGAAGGCGAGAAGCGCGGTCACACGGTTGAAGTCATCAACACAACTCGTTGTTATATGACAATTAACGCCATGGCCCCGGACGTGCATTATGATGGCAAGCGTTTGCCAAGATTTGACGCCGTTATTCCCCGCATTGGGGCCTCGATCACACCCTATGGCACCGCTATTGTTCGGCAGTTCGAAACCATTGGCACCTATTGCGTCAACCCTTCGGCTGGGATCACGGCTAGCCGGGATAAGCTTTATGCCCACCAGTTGATGGCACGCCACAAGGTCGGGATGCCGAACACAGCTTTTGCCGCCTCCCCCAAAGACACAACAAACCTTATCGGTCTTGTTGGCACCGCCCCGTTGATTGTTAAACTACTCGAGTCTACCCAAGGCAAAGGCGTCGTTCTGGCTGAAACAAAAAAGGCCGCCGAATCTGTGATCGACGCCTTCCGGGGCCTCAAGGCCAACTTTCTGGTGCAAGACTTCGTTAAAGAAGCAGCAGGCGAAGACATTCGCTGTCTGGTGGTTGGCGGCAAGGTTGTCGCCTCAATGAAACGTACTGGGGCTGAAGGTGATTTTCGGTCTAACCTGCATCGGGGCGGCAGCGCAAAATCAGTGCGCATCACAAAGGAAGAGCGAGAAACGGCCCTTCGTGCGGCAAAAGCGTTTGATCTTAACCTTGCTGGTGTTGATCTGCTGCGGTCAGAGAACGGCCCCAAAGTGCTGGAGGTCAACTCCTCCCCCGGACTGGAAGGCATCGAAAATTCAACCGGGAAAAATATTGCCGGCAAATTGTATGACGTGATTGAATCGCGCGCACGCGCAACTCCGATCAAGCGCCGCAAGACCGCCAAAGCCAAGTAAATCGGGCGAAATGAGGCCGCCTAATGGCGGCCTCATCTTTCACGAGCTTCCTTACATTTTTCGCATCCTTGATTTAATTACGGCCTTTTTCCTGCCGGTTTTCCGCGTTAACACAGCTTGAAAATGCGTCACGCAAACCCAATATGTATACCACTGCATACAACAACTGAGGGATATTAATGGAAGACCTATTGCTCGAACTCGTTTCATCAAACCTGCTGTTCATCCTGCTGGCTGTTTTTATCTTTGTCCTAATCTTTCGGGGCGTTAAAATTGTACCTCAATCAGAGCAGCACGTCGTAGAACGATTTGGGCGCTTACGTGCAGTACTCGGCCCCGGCATCAACTTCATTGTGCCATTTCTGGACAAAGTAGCGCACAAGATCTCGATTCTCGAACGCCAATTGCCTACTGCAAGCCAAGACGCCATCACCAAAGACAACGTATTGGTGCAGGTCGATACATCCGTCTTTTACCGCATCATCGAGCCTGAAAAGACTGTTTACCGTATCCGTGACGTGGATGCCGCGATTGCCACCACAGTGGCCGGTATTGTCCGTGCGGAAATTGGTAAGATGGACCTGGATGATGTGCAGGCCAACCGCGCCAGCCTGATCTCCACTATCCAATCTAGCGTCGAAGATGCTGTTGATGATTGGGGCATCGAAGTGACCCGGGCTGAGATCCTGGATGTAAACTTGGATCAGGCTACACGCGACGCTATGCTACAGCAATTGAACGCCGAGCGCGCCCGCCGCGCGCAGGTGACCGAGGCGGAAGGTGCCAAACGTGCTGTCGAGTTGAACGCAGACGCCGAACTTTACGCCGCCGAGCAAACCGCCAAGGCACGCCGTGTCCAAGCCGAGGCAGAAGCCTATGCCACCAGTACAGTTGCTGCTGCAATCGCCGAAAATGGACTGGAGGCGGCACAATATCAGGTCGCGCTGAAACAGGTCGAAGCTCTCAACGCGCTTGGCAACAGCCCGTCATCCTCGACCGTTCTGGTCCCTGCACAGGCGCTTGAGGCCTTTGGCAACGCGTTTAACATGCTGAAAGGAAAATCATAATGGATCTTTGGGCACAATGGTGGGTCTGGCTGGGCGCGGCACTGGCCTTGGCCATCCTCGAAACGCTTGCTCCGGGCTATATCTTTCTCGGCATCGCTCTTGGGGCTGCGATCACAGCGGTAGTGGTCGCCCTGCCCTTCGGCATCGGCCTTCCGGCATTGCTTGCGATCTTCGCAGTGCTGTCGCTCATCTCTTGGTTCGTGCTACGACGCGTATTCAAACCCGCAGACGATCAGAGCCGGATCGTTCACGAAGACATCAACAAATAATGAAAGCGGGCCTCAGCCCGCTTTTTTAAACGCGCAAAAACGACAGGAATATATCGTAAACTTAGTTTTGCTGCTTAGCGAAGCACATACAGTTCCTTTTTTGAGATTTTGCTCCTGTTCTCGCGACGCCACAAGAATTATCACCTGAGTACGGCTCTGCAAAAAACGCTATCGAAGAGTTTAGCACCAAAAATTTCGAACATCTTATCTTGGCGAATCCATCTTTGCTGTCGGAACATGATGAAACTGGGTAAACTTTAGTGGATTAAGGATGCTTGCCCAAAGTTCAGTGGTTATAGGCTGGCAGCTTCACTTCGTAGATTTATCGCGATCTTCTGCCATCTGGCTACCACATTATTGCGCGATCAAATGGTCCGACAGCTCTAATGCTGTCGCCAAAATAAGACGCCGAATTTGAAACCTCTCCGCGCAATCTTAACCTAGCTTGAGAGGTTCGGTGCATCAAAGGTTCACATGCCTATTTTCTCAACACATCCGTTCTTGTTAATTTCGAATTGAGGTCGAACGAATACATTGTAACCCCTTAAAGCCTTTGAGGCAGATCGAGTTTTCGTTTGACGTCAGCGCTAATGGGTCCAATTAGGTTGATTTGATAAGGGAGAGTTTCTGGCTCATCGTAACCACTGAGGAGTGGAAGATGAGAAAGACAACCAAAAGCCCTGGCGAGAAGATCGTCAA
>NZ_FWFX01000016.1 GCF_900172335.1 Roseovarius albus | reverse complement strand
TGGTAGTATGACATATGTGCCCGCGAACCTGCACGACGCCCTTGAGACACTACCCCAGATGCCGTCCTGGATCACGCAGGCGCGGCCGGAATCCTTGACGGATGTGGCTTTTATGTCCGGCGCCGCGCTGAGCCATCTGCATCATATTTTAAATTGTTCAGGCGTGCCTTTGGCGCTGCTGCGGGCGCGCCTGGCGCTGCAAGCGGCCGAGGCCTGTGTCGCTCTGTCCGGGCGCTCCGAGCGCGGGTCCGAGCTGCGCGATGAGCTGCATCTGTTGCGCCCCGGCGATCAACCTGGGCCTGCGGGAGCCACTTTGCTCTGCTGGCAGCGGGCGGTGGCCCGCCCAGTATCGGTGGGCACATTGGCCAAAGCTTTGCCACAGATCCCGGGAGAAGAGATCGGAGATTTTCTCGATACAGAACACCTTTCAGGGCAGGGGGATCCGATCGCCCGTGTTGCGACCGTGTTGGAGCGGGTCCTGATTTCCTATCCACAGGATGAGGTCATGGCAGCCATTCTGGCCGATACGGTCTTGGCGCAGGCTTTTGGCTGGGATCACATCGTGCCCCTGTTGAGCGTAGGTCTGAAGCCGGGGGACTGGCGAAAGAGGGGGGACGATTTACGCCTGGCTTGCCATCGGGCTGTTGTGTCTTCGGTATATGAGCTGCTCCCGTTGGCGGTTGATCTGACCCGACGGGCAGCACGGTTGCAGGCGGTGGCCCCGAAGCTGCGCGCCAAAGGGGCAGGGACAGCGGTGCAAATGTTCTTGACGCATGATGCCGTTACGCCGGCGAAGTTGTCGGCTCCTGCCGGCGGCACGGGCCTGTCGGATCGTGGGGCGCGGCGGTTTTGTGAGCGTCTCGTTGAGCTGGGCGTTGCGTGTGAATTGACCGGGCGCGACACATTTCGGATCTATGGAATATAACAATGAAAGATCATCCGATCAGCGATTTTGACCGCGAATTGGCTGACCTGCCTCAGGCCCTGCGCTGGCGCGAGTGGATGCGGCGCATTGAGGTGGTGTTGTTTGCCTCGGCCAGGCCGGTGACGCGCGCCAATTTAATCCGCGTGGTGGGGCAGGGGGTGTCGGTTGATTTGCTTATCGATGATCTGAAAGCGGACCTGGCTGAGCGGCCCTATGAGATCGCCGCCGTTGGTGACGCCTGGCAGCTGCGCACACGCCGGGGTTATGCGCAAGTGATCCGGGCCGCAGCGGATGTGGGGGTGCAGGATCTGGATCTGCGCGCCTTTGATGTCGCGGTGTTGGCGGCGATTGCCTATCACCAGCCTATCACCCGCGACGGGTTGAAAAATATCTTCGGCAAAGACATCAGCCGTGATCTGATCGGGCGTCTGCATGCCCGCAGCCTGATCGCCACCGGCCCGCGCAGCCCGCGCCGCGGGGCGCCCTATACCTTTGTCACCACCCAGCAGTTTTTGGTGGCGTTTGATCTGCAAAACCTGCGTGATTTGCCAGACAAGGAAATGCTGGAAGATGCTGGCATCGTCGGGGCAGGGGGCACAGATGCAGATCCGGCTTGAAAAGATTGATCCGTCAAAACGACAACAGCGGTTCTACGTGATGCATATCGCCCAAACCCTGTTTGGAGAATGGTGTCTTATCCGCGAATGGGGGCGGATTGGCACCAAGGGTGGACAGCGGTTGGTGAATTATGTGGCCTCGAGAGCGGAGGCAGAAGCGGCTTTGTACAAACGCGCAGCCCAAAAGGGCCGCCGCGGTTATCAGCTGCGTGAAACGCTGCGTACATTCTGATTTGGGCTACCTTTGAGACTTGGAGAAAGGCGTGCGACGTAACAAAAGTATTCTATGCCTTATGATATAGTTCTACACCTTCAAAGGATTTCAAATTCAATGACAAGCTCTCCCCTATTTTGGCTATCAAAGTTCCTTCGAATTAATTGGGGAGCTGTCATGATATCCCAACTCATTTAGCGCGCTATCTAGCTGATGCTTCAACATCATTGCATCTTCGGGTGATAGCACAGCCCAGTCAGCCATCTCTCTGTCGTAATAATTTTCGCGGATATCAACAAATACGCCACCATCTTGACGTGCCGCGTGAACTTTGTGACGGAATTTCATACAATAAACTCCTGAGAAAATGTCTCTTCAGGGTTGCAAAGCAATTCTACTTCCCAATCTTGGACTTTTCGTTCCGCTAGCTTTGACACAGCATTTAACACTGCCTTTCGGTCGGAACGATTTGAAGATTTGGAACATTCAGGCGCCAACCATCCATGCCGTATGATTTTCATCTGTTCATCGTTTAGCTGTTGCTTCAGTGAATGAAATTCACGGCTGGCATAATGCTGATTGGGCGTCCCAGTCCCCCAAAGCGATATCTTGTGTATATACATGAATGTTTCAACTTCATCCTTCGATGATATTGCAAATGCCTTAGTGTCAGGTAGCTTGATCGCCCCCTTTTTTGATCGGAGTGACTCCAGCACTTTCCTTGCAGCGACTGCCTGCCCTAAAACTCGTGGATGATTGATCACCAAAGTGTCTTGTTGGTCTTCTCTAAGAATATGTTTCAGAAATGCGAGCGCACCTTCTTCTGATATCGTTTCATCTGGAACCGTTCCATCGGATCGGTTGGCTTGCTTCTGAACGCGGCTATCTCCAGCGCGGGGATCTTTTGTGAGATACTCAATCAACATTTGCGGCCTACATCGGAACTAAGTTTCAACGATATTTGGAGTGATAAGTATCCACTCCGCCCTATACCCTGCAAATTCGGCTCCGCATGACGCAGTAACATTCGCATTGGTAATGTGCTTTGATATACTATGATCATGTATTGTGAGATTTGCAGAGGATATTTTGTTATGGATGACATTAGAAAAATTAATCGCAAAATACACCAAAACCTGTCAAATTTACTAGTTTTCCGTCTCGCTGCCGAGAATGGCAACTTTACTAAGGCGGCCGAAGCCCTTGGCCTGACACAGTCGTCGGTTTCCCAAAGCATCAAGGCCTTGGAGCTCGACTTAGGAATTGCCTTGTTTAAACGCGAACATCGTGGGGTTGCGCTTACCAATGAGGGATTGCGCCTTCTGAACGTGGTATCGCCTGCATTAGAGAGAATCCGCACAGCATACGGATCGCAGCTGGATCGCTCCAAAAACGCTCGCGTGAGAATTTCTGCGGATTTTGCCTTTTCTACCTATTGGTTGATGCCGCGGCTATCGCAACTGCGTGCCGAATTGGGCGAAGACGTTGAAATCCAGATTTTAGCGTCTCAAGTGCATAGCGATGATTGTGATATTACAATTCATGTAAACGATTTGAGTAAAATGAAAAAAGGCGACAAACTGTTGCTCGAAGAAAAAGTCGCGGCCGTTTGCAGTCCGGAATTTTTGGCAATTCATGGCCCGATAAACGCGGCAAATGATCTTTTAAATCTTCAACTATTGAGCTTGTCGCGACCGGTATTAGCAGACTGGCAAACTTGGCAAGGATGGTTCGCAAACCTTGGTTTCCAAGATGATCGAACTCATAATTTTATCGGCTTTAACAATTACGACATGCTCATACAGGCCGCCGTTTCTGGAGAGGGTATAGCGTTGGGCTGGCTGGGACTTGTCGACCGATTGATCCGTCAGAAGCTGCTTGTTTTCGCGACCAACGATATAGTCAGTAGCAACGCGGGATACGTCATGTCACGCAACTATAATGCCCAACAACAAAGCCCAAAAGTTGTATTTGACTGGATATCCAAACAAATCGATAGCGAGACAATGCGCTGAAATTAGCAAAGACCCAAGCGTCTTTGGCGTGAACGTCACGAATAAGATCCTATCTTTAACGAATCTGATGGATGAAGGTCTGGCTCATTATTCGTGTGTCTTGGATTTTTTTCACCTGCATCGGCGGGTAGTCAAAATGAAAATGCAGATAAGAACTCTAAGTTTATGAAGGTGAACAAAAAATTCCACTTCGATAACCTGAAGAGGTTTAACCTGTGAGAGGCCTTATCAACAAATAAAGGCAAGTCAGCCAAATCAGCTCGTGAAAAAACTCTTGAAATTTTCACGAAATAGATCGATAACGTGAAAAAATGATCCAAAATTTCACGAAAGTCGCTAGCTCATTGCACCAAGAACCTGAACAATTGACCAATATAGGAGAGGATATACGCGCTCTTCGGAAGGCGCGCGGGCACACTCTCCACGATATGGCCGAGCAACTCGGTCGCTCGATTGGTTGGCTTAGTCAGGTTGAACGTGAAAAATCAGTGCCCTCAATCTCAGACTTACGTCAGATTGCTGAAATCTTGATGGTGCCGGTTTCAATGTTCTTCGGCCATCCAAATACGCCTGAAATCGAACGCGGATATGTTGTTAGAGCAGGTGCGCGCCGTCAAATGGGGTCAAGCAAAGAAGGTCTCATTGAAGAGCTCCTTTCACCTGATCTGACCGACAATTTTGAGATGGTGCATTCAACATTTTTGCCGCGATCCAAAATGCAAAAGCCAGCGCAACGCCAAACGCAAGAACTGGGTTTTGTACTTTCGGGTGCTCTGAACCTCGAAGTGGGGGAGAGGCGTTTCACAGTGGGGCCAGGCGATAGTTTTCGAATTCGAGGTGAAGTTTATCGGTGGTCCAACCCTTACGATGAGACAGCGGTGGTTATCTGGGTGATCGGACCATCGATATACTAACGGAATAACAAACAACGTTGCGGGTGCTGCTCGCAACAGGACAATTAGGAGAAACACAATGTCCAATTTTCCCTCAACGGCCCGAGTGGTTATCATTGGTGGAGGTGTCGTTGGTACATCGACACTGTATCATCTGGCCAAAGCCGGGTGGACAGATTGCGTCATGTTGGAAAAGAACGAACTGACTGCTGGCAGCACATGGCATGCGGCAGGCAATGTGCCAAACTTTGCTGGCTCTTGGGCAGTGATGAACATGCAGCGCTATTCTGCTGCTATGTATCGTACATTGGGTGAAGACGTTGACTATCCTATGAACTACCACGTCACTGGTGCGATCCGCTTGGCTCACAACAAAGAGCGAATGCAGGAGTTCGAGCGCGTGGCCGGAATGGGACGCTATCAAGGTCTGCAAATGGATATCTGCACACCTGAAGAACTGAAAGCCTATAATCCGTTCATTGAGACTCACGATTTGGAAGGCGGTTTGTGGGACCCGCTCGATGGCGATATCGATCCCGCTCAGCTGACACAAGCTCTGGCAAAAGGCGCACGGGATGCTGGCGGCAGAATTGAGCGGTTCTGTTCGGCAACCGGTATTGAACGCGATGGTGACGAATGGATCGTCAAGACCGAAAAAGGTGACATTCGGTGTGAATACGTGGCCAACTGCGCGGGGTACTACGCTCAAAGAGTTGGTGAAATGTTCAAGCCATTTGGTGGTCGGACAGTTCCGATGGTTGTAATGTCACACCAATACTTCTTGACAGACGAGATTCCTGAGCTGGCCGAGTGGACCAAAGAAAACGGCCAGAAAATGCCGATGATCCGTGACGTGGATACTTCCTATTATTTGCGCCAAGATAAAAACGGTCTGAATCTCGGGCCATATGAGCGCAACTGTAAGGCGCACTGGATTACTCCAGAAGATCCAATGCCACATGATTTCTCATTCCAACTGTTCCCAGATGATCTGGAGCGCTTGGAGTGGTATATCGAAGACGCCATGGAGCGCTTGCCGCTGCTGGGCACTGCAGGTGTGGGTCGCAATATCAATGGTCCTATTCCATATGCACCTGACGGCCTGCCGATGATTGGTCCTATGCCCGGCGTAAAGAATGCGTTTGAAGCTCATTCATTTACATTTGGTATCGCGCAAGGTGGCGGTGCAGGCAAAGTCTTGTCCGAATGGATTATGCACGGCGAAACTGAGCTTGATATGTGGGCCGTCGATCCGCGCCGCTACACCGACTACGCCGATCACGATTACTGCCTATCAAAAGCACTGGAAACTTATGGCCACGAATATGCCATGCACTTCCCACACCATGAATGGCCTGCAGGACGCGATAAGAAGTTGTCGGCAAACCATGAACGACTATTGGCCGACGGTGGCCAAATGGGCGCTTACAATGGTTGGGAGAGAGCGAACTGGTTTGCAAAGGAAGGCGACGATACTTCTGAAGCTGCGACTGAAACATGGGATCGCAATGGTCCTTGGGCTATTCGCGTAAAAGAAGAAGTCGAAGCCTGTCGGGACAACGTAGCCGTTCTCGATATGCCTGGTTTCTCTCGCTACACCCTCAAAGGTGAAGGGGCGGCAGAATGGCTGCGAGGTCAAGTTGCCGGGGCACTTCCCAAAGCAGGCCGTATGAACCTTGGTTACTTTGCCGATAGTCGCGGCAAAATTATCACCGAAGTCACCATCATCCGCTTTGGAGAAGATGACTTCATGTTGATGACTGCCGCGGTCGCGCAGTGGCATGACTATGAGTTCTTGCTCAAATCCCTGCCATCTGATGGGTCATTGACTTTGACGGATGTAACACGCGACTGGAGCACCCTGCTTGTGGCCGGCCCAAGTTCTCGTGATCTGTTGTCTCAGCTCACGGATGCAGACCTTACAACAGGTTGGCTTACACACCAGGATGCAACCTTTGCTGGCAAGCCAGCCAAACTTATGCGCATCTGTTTCGGCGGCGAACTTGGTTGGG
Source organism: Roseovarius albus (assembly GCF_900172335.1). Classification (GTDB taxonomy): domain Bacteria; phylum Pseudomonadota; class Alphaproteobacteria; order Rhodobacterales; family Rhodobacteraceae; genus Roseovarius; species Roseovarius albus. The sequence continues at coordinate 82,275 of NZ_FWFX01000016.1, read as the reverse complement.
AGATCCATACAAGTTTTGAAGATAGTGCTGCCGCCTATGAGGCCGTTCGCGATGCTGGTGCCACTCCGTTCGGTATGTATGCGCTTGATTCAATGCGGATCGAAAAAGGCTATCGAACATGGAAAGGTGATCTATCCAGCGACTATAGCTTGCTGGAAGGCGGTCTTGAGCGTTTCATTCGCCTAAACAAAGAGCAGAACTTCCCGGGCAAAGCGGCGCTGCAAGCTGAAAAGCAAGCAGGGTCAAAGAAAGCCTTTGTGACGTTGATCGTGGAATCTGATGACGCAGACGCGCCATACATGTCTACGATTTGGGACGGAGATGAAGTTGTCGGCGAAACCACATCGGGGAACTGGGGTTACCGAGTAAACGCATCAATTGCTTTGGGTGTCGTTCGCTCTGATAAAGCCGCACCAGGTACCGAGTTGGAAGTCGAGATCTACGGAAAACGCTGCCGAGCAATCGTTCAAAAAGACGAACCGCTTTGGGATCCAAGCAACGAGCGCATCACTGCGTAAGAACAATAAAACTAAGCGCAGGCCGATTTTCGGCCTGCGCTTAAGTCGAAGGCGATTATTTGGAGCAATGAATCCCACCGGCTTACAGTGATACATTGATGACCGGGATCGTTTCTTAAAAATACACGGGCCATGAATACCCTTTTAGGGAGCCTGAGAAAATCTGGCGAGCATCTGAGCAAATCCCGCCTATGTAGCCGACAGCGAATAAAGAAATTCAAGCCTTATAATCATGTGCCAATTTGAGGCACTCGACAAACTCGAGAGTTTTTCGATCTGGAATGGGCTTTTTGCGCGTCGCGACTGCGAATGTACTCGTGTACCCAGTTTTAGCAGCAGACACGGACTTAAGGCGACCATCTAGTAAAAAGGGCTCCGCAACATGCGTTGCGAGAAATCCCAGATACGCGCCAGATTGGATGAGAAGCAAAAGCGCCTCTTCTTCTTGGACACGGGCAGCACGCCGAATACCCAATCTTTGTCCAGCCATCATGTTTGGGGAATTGAAAGCGTATCCAGCGTATTTGTGATTTGATAGCATTAAATCCGCAAGGGGGGTCTCTGGGTCCATATTGTACAAGGGATGACCTGTACCGCAATACAGGGCCATGTGTTCTTCGTAGAGGGGCAGATATTGCAACTGAGATGATTGCTGATGGATCGGAACAATTGCGAGATCCAAGCTCCCGTCGATAACCCTCGATTCAAGGTTGCTCGGAGGTGCGAGAGCTATTTCCAATGTCACCTCTTTTGCTAACTCATCAAAGCTTTTGAGGGCTCTGTGTACATTTGCGTTAGGGTTTGTCGACGACTGGTCAAAGATTCCAATTCGCAATGTACCTGTTAATTCAGCATGAATATTGTCAATTTCAGATTGAAATCCCTCAATTGAGTTCAACAGTCTACTTGCCGCAGCCAGAACAAGTTCTCCCTCAGGTGTGAGCGAAAACCCTGAAGGGCCCCGATGACATAGTTTCAGGCCAATACGTGTCTCGAGATCAGAAACATGCCTCGATATGGTCGATCTTCCGATGTTTAGCTCAAGTTCTGATGCCGCAAACCCACCGTATTCTGTAACAGTCATGAAAATCCGGACAAGCCTGATATCCACATCGCTTAAACGACGGATGAGTGCGGATTTTGACATTAAAGGTTTCCGTTTACTGAAACTATGGTCGTGAATGTTACCTATTCTCATACATGAAACACAATGTACACTGCCCATCGCCGAATCGCATGAGAGCGATGGAGCCATTAGGGAGAAGTGCATATGTCAATTAAACCCCCATTATCTGAATTGCCGATTAAGACCGCTGACAGTGGTTTCTATCGGGGCTTCAGTGTCAATGTGACGGTGGTCAGTAAGATAATCATCAGTATGCTTGTGGTTTGGTGTATCGTATGGCCGACGCAAGCGGGAACAGTTCTTGGAAACTGGAATACAGCAATTTTGGCCCAATTCGCGGCTTGGTACATCTGGGTTGTCACGGCGTTCGTTATCGTTTGTATCGGTTTGGCGATCTGGCCTGCTGCTGGACGACTTAATCTCGGAACCGACGGAGAAAAGCCTGAATTCTCGAATTTTTCATGGTTTTCAATGATGTTTGGCGCCGGTATCGGCGTTGGAATGTTGACTTGGGCTGTGGCGGAACCCGTTGCTCACTTCAAGAATAACCCTTCGGTCATTCAAGGTGTAACGACCGCTTTGGATGCCGACAATGTTCGTACCGCCTATGTCTGGTCATATCTGCACTGGGGCTTGGGCGCTTGGGCGTGCTATGCCATTGCAGGTTTGGCTCTTGCTTTCTTTAGCTATCGCCGTGGTTTGCCGCTAACCATTCGGTCGTCTCTGACACCGCTATTCGGGAAATCCCTGTCCGGTAATGCAGGCCATATCATCGATATCGTGGCGGTTGTTGCGACCATTCTGGGTGTTGCGCAAACTCTTGGGTTCGGCGTTGAACAATTTGTAGCTGGATTGACACGAATCGGTATTGGCGGTCTCGCACTTGAAGACGGATCCGCAACGACGCTTGGCATTATTGTCGCCTTGATTGTGATCATGGGCGCATCAACGCTGTCGGCGTTGTCGGGTGTTGGTAAGGGCATTAAGTGGCTGTCGAACATCAATATGGTGCTTTCAATCTTCCTGCTGAGTTTCTTCATTATCTTTGGTGCAACATTCTTTGGAGCCAAAGCATTCTTTGTAGGGATTTGGGATTACCTCATTGCGTTGCCTTGGTTGAGCTTCAACGTTTATAGCTCTGATGGTGTAGAAGGATCAGAGGCCTTCCTGCTTACACAATGGCAAGGTTGGTGGCCTGTGTTCTATTGGGCATGGTGGATCGCATTCGCACCGTTTGTGGGCCTGTTCTTGGCACGTATTTCACGTGGTCGTAGTATCCGTGAATTCGTTTTGGGTGCGATGATCGTGCCGTCACTTATGTGCTTTGTTTGGTTCGCCTGGGCAGGTGGCACAGCCATTGATCTAGAATTGAATGGTGGTGCAAATGGTTTGATCCTTGATGCAGCCAATGGTGACAAAATCTTTGCGATGACCGAGTACATGCTAGCCGATATTGCACAGGGACTGGCCTGGGCGATGGCGGTGGTGATCGTTGTGCTGCTAATGACGTTCCTTGTAACATCAGCGGACTCTGCGGTTCTGATCGTTAACACAATCAGCGCGGCCGGTGACGCCGGACCCAAAGCACGTCCACACGTGTTGTTCTGGGGCTCAGCGCTTGCGCTTGTGGTTGGTGGCTTGCTGGTTTCAGGCGGTACTGGTGCCATCCAAACCGCCATGGTGATCGGTGCTCTGCCGTTCTCTGTTGTAATGGCGCTCATGTGTATCGCATTGATCAAAGCAATCTGGAATGACAGCCGCCGAGAGTCAGCGGGTGTCGCGAGCACAATCGATCCTGATACAGGCACCATGCCAGCTGAGTAAGGCATGCCTTAATCAATGTTCCTGCAGATTGGACACACTCTGCAGGAACGCAACATCGCTTCAAAGCTTGTAAAGGTTTGTGAAGCACTGATCTGCTAATATGTTTGCGATCTTCTCGTCCCTGGGGGGGTGGCACTACAGTACAGCCGAGGCAACAAAGTTGATTAGCAGATGAGATGGGTCGAGTTTGGTTTGAGCTCGGCCCATTTTCAATTTTGTAGCTGTTGAAGGTACTAACATTGGCTAGCTGGAAAGTTTTCTTTCATCAAAGAAAAAGCCAACATGATTTTTTCAAACAAAGATAATTGACGCCCAAGAAAAATTTGGGTTCATTCCGTCTAACCACATGTTTTTCACTTTGTTCTGCTGAACGGATTTTCACATCTCTCGCTTCAGTCCGCTCTAGATGGTTGTGGCATCAGACTTGTGTACCGCGAATTCCTAAGCAGTGCCGTCGTGAGATTAACCGATTGGGCGCGCTCCCTCAGCTCTTACTCAGAAAAGCGCAGCCGGTGTTTTGAGTTCGAAACACCCCTTCCGATCGCCACTGCGTATAGTGGCAGTTGTTCGTCGCGTTTCGCGCCGCAAAGCCGGTTGATTTCATCGTCGAAAAACCCCCCAAGATTAAGGGTTTCCAAGCCAAGAGCGCAGGCTGCGAGGTTCATGTTTTGGGCGATGTGCCCGGCCTCAAAGAGCATGTAGCGATAACCTCTGTCGCCGTATTTCTTCATGCTGCGGCCCGGAGCGGCCGAAATGATCACGATGGCCGCCGCCGTTAAGACCGGGTACTGCCCCATAAACAGATAGCGGATCAACGGGTCAGGCAGCGTCACAGCTCGGACTTGCTCGAGGCCATGGGAGAGGGGGGCGTAGTGATAAATGCCATCTTCAAGATTGGTAACGCGGCGCGTCAGAAGGTAAAGTTCTAAGGGATACATCCCCCCACCCGATGGAACGGGTCGTTCAAGGAATTCAGCCGTGCCCCAGTGATCTGTCCCCAAGATCCCGTAACCATAGTGCAAAATTGTGGCAATTGCGTCTTGCGATATGGGGGCATCTGAGAAATCCCGGCAAGAACAACGCCGATTTATTAGGTCATCAAATTTTTCCTTGATGGCCTGAGGCTCTGGCAGCGGCGTGTATGGCAAATCGGGATACTCTGCGCCTGGTTCTGGCACATCATCTGATCCACTGGACTCTTGCGCATTGTGTGCCCAGCGACAGGTGTTTCGATGGAATGTCCAGCTTAGTGGATGTTCATCAAAGTGGGCTTTAGATTCTATGTTCTTTTGCATCGATCTACGCCTTCTAAGCTAGGGGGTGCGGCAACGGGTTAAGAGTTGTACGTGACGTTTCTGCTCCCAATCCCAACTGTGCGGGAAGCTGATAGAGCCTTTGGGCGGCAAGCCTGCGTTCGCTCAATCCAAAGTGCATTGGCTGATAGTCCGGGATCACGACACGTGCGACATGGGCACCAAAGCGGGCAATGTCTTGGCTGGTGAGGTTGGTATAAAGCAAGTCTGTTCCTTCGCTGAGAAGTGCGGCGGTTAGCTGCTCCAGCTTTTCGACAGCAGAACTGTTTATTGGGGTCACCCAATCGAAACTCTGTGCCGGTTGGTCGCGCAAAAAATCAAAGCTGCCCAACATGGACGGGTGTGCATAAAGCAGATCGTGATCTTCGAGTTCTTTAACCTGCGTGTGATCTTCTAATAATCTCGTCAGGCGTTCTTGGGTCTCTGGCATGTGCAGTCGCATGCGCAAAGCCGGACGCACCTGGCAGATTTCGATCAGTGCCCCTCTGGCTGCAACGATTGGATCGTGGTCTGCACCTAGGCCCACGACCGCGGCAGGGCCGTCTTGCTGACCCTGATTCACGCCGATGCCCATAAACACGTGCACGTCATTGGTCGTGGGAAGCCGATATAGCTCTAACGCCACTTCGCGCCTGCCATAACTGGTGACAAGCTTGCGGACCTCTGGATCTGGGTGGTCATTTGGATCAATCTTTACCGCCGGCAGTTTATTGAGCCAGGTTGCTAAGAACGCATCTCGCTCTACAGCTTCGTAGGCGCCGCCTAACACCGCATCAGCCAGCGTCGGCCCGGCCGCCAATCCATTAGAGGTAATTGGAAAAAGAAATGGTTCATCTCCCTTGGTTTCATAAGCCATTAAAACCGCAAGTGCGGGTGCTGCGATTTCCTGATCCGAACCGAGGGCATACATTTTAACCCATCCCAGATCAGAGGTGTCTTGGTAAGGGTCGTACTTCAGATCGGCGTATTGGTCGGGGGCAAAAAGCACTAACCTGTGTGGATCTAAAGCGGCACAATCCAGCTCAGCTTTTGCACCACGTAAAACCGCCTCTTCTCCCCAACTGCTCGCCGCATAGCGTTCAACGGCTTCCCCCATTGCGCTGACCTTGGCTGCTTGCGGATCGAACCCTTTGCCTGAGGCGATAACAAAGGCCTCTTCCTCGTTGTCTAAGAAGCGGTGGTTCGAAAGCTCGGCCCGGTAGACATAGGGCGCGCGTGGTTCGCTGAGGCTTTTGTGCACGCGTTCAAGCGAACGAACGATTCCGACCGACGGGCTGATAAGGGCCTGAAATGTAGTGGCCAGCTGGCCTGCCTGGTCGGTCCCAAGGCTTACAAGATTTGGTCGATCTGGAAGCTGAACTTTTTTTTTGAGCAGTCCGGGCAGTCCGGACGACGCAAAAGGGTGTGTTGCTGCCAGCCACCTTTAAACGGTTCATATTCAAGCAGGCGGTCGGTAACGGAAACCTCTCCCAACGCCAGCGCTGATTTAAGCAGTTCTGTGATGGCAGTTCCAGCGACAATCTGCGCCAGAAACCCGATCTTGGCTGTTGGATGTGCAATGGGTTGATCACGATCAGCGGCGCTTTCTTCAAACTCCATGAAGCGCTCAAAGTCATCTGCGCAGGCAGCCGACCGCATCCTCCAACACGTGAAACAGGCCGTCTCAGACGGAAATACAAGTGGTCCAACAGTAGATTTGGTCAAGCCGACCCGGCAGAAAAGGGCGGCTGTTCCGGTTTCGTGTACCGCGCGATTCACGCGGTAGTCGATAGCGGGAAAAGCGTCTCCGAGAGTGGATATCAAGTATTCGTTGTCTTGGGCTAAGGATATAAGCGCCTCTAGGCTCAAGTCCTTTCCCTGGTTTTCAGAGCTCCAACTTACCATTGTCACATGGCCAACTGGAACATCACACAAACCCTGATGGATTTCCTGCGCAAGTTGACCGTCGCCTATAATGGCGACGCGTAAATCTTTGAGACGCTCCTTTATACCTGACCGGTCAATCCCGAGCATTTCGGCATGATCCAGAAAAGCGCTGTCCCCGGTATTCTCAAGTAAAATACCTGCCCCTTTAAGTTCATCCAAAAGCGCACGCAGATCGTCGGGGTTCTTGAGTCCGACCTTTTGCGAAACTTCATCAACTGCAGACGCCCCATCGAGCAACGGCAAAATGTTCTTCTCAAACAGATCGGCAGAACTGCCATTGAGTTCGACTAAACTGTTTTCCGTTTGCAATCTAAGCGTGTCATCTGAAGGCCGCGTCAAATGTAGCGTTGGCGCAGGCCTGTAAATACCGGTTCCCGACATTTAGTGGTTCCCGCAATTAATAAAGTCCCGATTGTTTTGCCGAGGATGGACTATCCAAGCCCACCAAAACGGCTGACACGCCCACGCAAACCACCTGGATTGCATGGCCCACATGAGCACTCGATGTCACATGGGTTGCAGATCACGTCACACACAACCTGGCATACCGTGCTGCACCGGGTCACAATGCACCGGAAGCAATCGTTGATCCCGCAGAAGTGACCCCAGTCAACGGCAACCACATCGCGCACCTTATGGAATGCGGCTATTTCGTCCTTGGTTAAATTGGTTGCAGTGGGTGCCCGCTCTACAGCGATTCCTTCAAGAAGTTTCTCAATCTTTTCAATTCGAAGTGAGAGTTCCTTCATACCATCAGGCATAGTAATCTCCTTTATATCAATAGCAGAAGTATACCTTAGATTGAACGCCAACCAAACTACGATTTTCTAAAGCTGTTTAATCGGCTCGAAAATGCCGACGGTGAGAACAATTCCAATCCGGGTTTCTTATGCCAAAAGCCTTATCGATTTAGAAAACATCAATTGGAACACATGTAGGGGCGGGTAGGAATTTTCCAGTCCTCGATACCTCCAACATTGATGCAGGCCTGTCCTGAGTTTGCTGAGATGGCACGATCGCTTTGTGGCTATCTGAAAGACTGGAACGCAGTTTCTATGGTTGAATGAGCGGGCAGGCGGCTTGAAAAACCTCCTACTCTTCCGTTTTGCTGGACATTTGAGCTTTTGAACCCATATATTAGAGGTGTGGTAGCAAAATGCCACCTGTAGTGAAAGGATGTTGATATGGCCCAGTCTGTTAAACTCGCGGATGCAGTGATGGACTACGCACGTCAGGAATCCGACAGGCAAAGCAGATCATTGGCTGGACAGATAACGCATTGGATCAATATCGGGCGCGCAATCGAACAATCTGGTTCCTTTGATTACCAGCATATAGCGGCTGCTCTTGATGGGAAAAGATCACCAGATAATCTGTCAGCAGAAGAACAAGAGGTCTGGTTTGATCAATTTTCGGCCGAGATGACACAGCCTTCTGCGGAGGAGAAGCTGTTCTTTGCTAACCGTAGCCAGTTAGGGCAGGGTGTGGGGTTGTCTGACACGGGTGAGCTTGTCTTTGAAAAGGACGCCTGAGCATAGTGGTGACAAAGCCAAGACCAACCCTTGTTGTGCTCGCCGGACCCAATGGAGCAGGGAAGTCCACGCTTTATGAAACCCGGATTGCCCCAAGTTTGAAGGCCCCATTTATCAACGCTGATATCATTCAGCGCGATGAATTGAAGAATAGCGATGTGGAGGCAGCTTATGAGGCTGCGCGGGTCGCAGCGCGGCGACGGGCGGAATTTCTCGCGCAAGGCCGTGGCTTTGTCACAGAGTCGGTGTTTTCTCATCCATCCAAGTTAGATCTGATCCAGCAGGGCAGGGCGGCCGGGTTTCGCATCATGCTGTTTCACATTTGCCTGGAGCATCCCGACCTTTCGGTCGCACGCGTTGGTGAGCGGGTGAAAGAGGGAGGGCACCCGGTTCCAGAAAATAAGATCCGGCAACGCTATGATCGAAACGGTCCGTTGATCCGACAGGCGGCGCTACATAGCGATGTGGCTCATATTTTCGACAACTCGCGACTTAATCAGCCACCTGAGCGCGTTATGTCGTTTACTGGGGGGAAGCTGAGCTTTGTAAATGTGCGTCTTCCGAAATGGGCTTTGAGAATTTACAGCGAAGATCTGCGAAACGCGTAGTGTCCTTAAACAATGTAATTTTCTACAGAATGGGCGGATTCCGATCATACGCTTTGCGCGCAAAAAGTGATGCTCAGAACGCTTTCCTAAACGGCGGTTGCTGTGAATGGGGCAGTCTATTCCAGCGGATTGATGGCTTCTACAGTCACTTGGGTCCCCGGGCGCAGCATGCGTGATGGGTTGGGGAAAGAGATCAAGACTGAGCCCTCGCCCGTTTCCGCGTTGATTTCAAAACCCAGTGCTGTCAATGTTCCGGTGTGCTCGTATGCATCTCCACCGGTGAATCTGAGTTCGAAATCCAACTCTCGGGCCTCGTCCATTGAAAATACGCCATCTCGAATGCGAGCCAGAACTTTTGCAACTGGAATGCGGGCGCGTATGTTGATCGGATCTAGTTGTGATATCCGGGCAATCGAGTGGCTTTCAGACACGATAAAATTGCTACCCTCATACATTTGAGGTGCAGAAATCACCCCGTCGGATGGAGCTGTCAGTTGGTGCAACGACAGCCTAACTTCGGCAGCGCGCACGTTAAGGAGGTTGCTTTCAACTTGAAGGGCTGCAACCCGAGCGGTCAATTTTGTATCGTTCACAGTCGAGATTGGCACGGCATCGCGTTCAAGTAATGTTTCGTAGCGCTCTAGGTCCGAAAGACTTTCTTCGTACTGCGCTTCCGCCAAATGCAAGTTGATCTTTGCCATTTCCAATTTTGCGCTGGCTTCGCGGTCGTTCAATTCGACGAGGAGGTCACCAGCGAATATGAGCATGCCTTCATTGAAATGAATTGCTTTGATGTGGCCGTTGATTGGAAAGGCGACATCCCATTGTCGTGCAGGTTCCACCACACCGGGCATGGCGCCAATTGGGCTTTGTGCCAACGTAGTGTTGGGGTGAGAGAAAATCAGAACTGCGATTGAAAGGTGTAGAGTGTGACTAAGTAGTTGCTTTAACACGAATCTTCTCCTCTATTTCTTTGGAAATACGAATGTGGCTGAGAGCCTAGTCCCCCAGCCATCGGGTCCTGATTGCGGGCTGTCTACATAATATCTTGCACCGGCTTGCAGCGAGACGCGTTGACCTCCAATGTTCACAAGCTTCGAGATCATGAGGTTTATCGGTGCGGTCCACTGTTCGGCATTCCAATCATAAGCCGATTCTGAATTTATCGAATAAGTCCAAGAGCCTGGCGTTGTATAAGTTAAGAACGGTTGGATATAGCTGGCATCAATGGCACTACTTTCGAATGACCAAATATGATTGGCCAGCCCCCCAATCGTCCAGGGGCCTCTTTGAGCCAGTGCCACACCAGTTAAGCCGCCCCCCCCCAAGGTCCGGTTTGGGCCGTTAATCAAATAGCTCTGTAATGCTCTAACAGCCACGCTTCCAACGCCCTGGCGGCGGGTTTCAAACGATCCGTAGGTGGTGTGACAATGTAATAGGGGTGGGTTGCAGGGATGCTTAGCTCGAACAACCGTATCAACCTTCCATCATTCAGATCCCTGTAGACCGTCGCCTCATCAGCCAGCGCAATCCCGTGTGCCGCTCTGGCGGCTTGGAGCGACAGGTGTGCGCTGTCGAACATCATGTCACGATTAGGCTCAGGGCTATCCACACCCGCGGCTGCAAACCAACGAGCCCACGTTTTTTCGCCGTAGTCGTGCAAGAGCGTAAAGCTTAGCAAGTCAGAGGCATGGCGTATCACATGTCGTGTGCCAACGAGCTGGGGGCTGCAAACTGGAAAGAATTCCGGGTGACCAAGGCGCGTCACCCGCATACCCGGATAATCGGAACTACCGTAAACTAGGGCCAAGTCTACGTCTTCTGTAGGCCGTGGAGATTGCCAGTTTTCTGACAGTACATGGGCCACCAAATTGTCATGCGAATGTAGAAAATCGCCTAGCACATCGACGAACCAATTCGCCCCAAGGCCTGGCACACAGGAAACCTTCAATTCACCTGCGATCTCTCCATGGCAGATCTCTTCCGCAGCTTGGCTCAGAACATTCAAACCATAGGTAACTTTGCCCAACAATCGCTCGCCCTTTACCGTAAGGCGCAATGGCTTGTGTTTACGGTCAAATAGTTGAGTTCCCAAAAGCTCTTCTAGCTTTCGGATCTGCTGACTTACGGCGCTATGCGTGACACACAGTTCTTCAGCCGCACGCACCATGTTCTTGTGGCGTGCAACAGTTTCAAACGCGCGCAGACCGCCGAGTGGAATATTGTGCCTTTTGATCGACATTCGACCTCCGACAGTAACGGGAACAGCAAAACAAAGGCCTCAAGTACAAACGGCCCCAATCGTTGCTTTGCAGTGATGCACATTTAATAATGTAAGTTTTTCTAAGAATAGGTGTCAAATATGATCGTTTTGTTTAGTCAGGTTGTCAACATAAACTGCCCGAATACATCAATACCTCTTTTCCCGATTGGAAAAACCATGACCAAACATGAGACGTGTACCAATTCCCAAGTTGCTCAAGTCAAGTGGGGCGTAACAGCTCAAACCGGAGTATTGACGGATGTTCTGCTTGGTAAACCAGATCATTTTCGGTGGGTGCCGCTAAATTCGATATCCGCCGTGACCTTGGCAAATATGGAAGAGATGGGCCACCGGTTCGATATGCAAGAAGCCATGAAACAGCATCAAGAGATGGTCGATGTCTATGAACGATGCGGGGTCAACGTGCATTTCGTCGAAGCTGACGAGGGATTACCATCTTCCGTTTTCACCCGCGATTCCAGTTTTATGACGCCGTGGGGCGCTGTCGTCGCATCGATTCAGACCCCACCACGGCGACGCGATTATGCGGTGGCGAGCGAATTCTACAACAAGGCAGGCGTACCCATTTGGAAATGGGTAACCGCAGGTCATTTTGAAGGTGGTGATTTCTGCATTTTAAAATCTGGTGTGGCGCTACTTGGATGGTCAGGGGACCGTTCGACCAAAGAGGGCGCTGAACAGGTTGCGGGCTGGCTTCGTGACAAGGATTGGGAGGTATTAGTCACGCCGATACCACCACAGTTTGTTCATGTGGATGCCGTTGTAGTGATGCTGGAAAAGGGGTTGGCTCTGGTGTGCGAAGACGCGCTGCAACCTTATGCGCTGGATTTCATCAAGGACACGCATGGCATTGAAACCATACCGGTGGCCTATGCCGACTGCGTGAAACTGGGTGGCAACCTAGTCAGCCTAGGCAACAAGCGCGTGCTCTCGATGAGCCACAATGTGAAAGTCAACGCCCAACTAAAAGAACGCGGGTTCGATGTTGAAGCGATTGACTACGACATGTTCGCCCTTGGTGGCGGTGGCGTTCATTGTTCCTGCCATGAGCTCCACCGTGAACCGGAAGACGGCTAACCTGCCCTGCAAAGTCGCTGAATTTCTTACTGCTGAGACCAGACATGGCCGCATGGGCAGCCATACAACAGCTTTCCTGTGCCCCGGTCATTTCTCTGACGGTTTTGGCTACGCGATTGATCTACGTCCGCTTATGGTAAGCTGCGGTGCAGCGCGTGACGGGCTGGCCAACGTCCGGAATGGGCCGGGAGGGTATTCGTTAGGTTTCGTGATGAGCAGGCATGTAAGCACAACTAAGACGAAAATCACCTGCTGGAACTGGCATTTGTGCTGTTGAGCGTTCCAACCGCCAAACCCGGCACAACGACGACCAAGGCCATGGTCTCAATGTGGCCGGGCATCTGACCTAGCACGGGCATCGCAAGCAGTGTCGCCACGCCTGGCGTCAGGGCGGAGAGGGCGCTCACCCCGATGCCTAGCAATCGAAGGGCTTGCGTGAAGGCAAAGAGCGAAACCAAGCCCGAGAGGGCACCTTGAAAGACGGTCTGAAACAGAATGTCTGGTATACTTGCCGAGCCGAGGGCCGAGAGGCCAGAGAGCATCCAGAATGGGGCGACAATTGCGGACGACACGGTGCCCACGATGGCTGTCGCCAGATAGGGGGATACACCGAGCGCACGCATTGTGACTGCGAAACAGGCCCAAAACAGCGCGCCCAGCAGAAACAAGACGTGACCAATCCAGATGTCGTCTGCGGAGGGGGCCACCGACACCTGAAAAACAACCACGGCAGATGCTGATAAGATGAGCAGGAAGGAAACCATTTGCCGCACATTCAATCGCTGGCCCAGAAACACCACACCAAGAACCGCCGCGAAGACTGGCATTAGGCCAGGGACCAACGCGCCCGCATGGGCAACGGGTGCAAAGCTCAACCCTGTTCCGACACATAGGGAGAAGGGCGCACCGTAGAGAGACAAAAGCATGCATCGTATTATGCCGATCCGGAACAACTGGCGTCGTCTGCGCCAAAGCAGTGGGGCAAGAAAAAGCGTTGGAATCAAAGCCCGAAACCCTGCCAGATCAAGCACCGAGAGGGTGGTTGTGCGCCCTGAAGTGGTCAGCACCAGCCAACTGGCCCAGATCAGGACAGCGACGGACATCCAAGCGTAGCCTACAACAGTCTCGTGGTCGAGATTGAACCGTTTCATAACACGCCCTGCCTTTTGTGCAGTGGCTGGGCATGCACCGCTGGGAGATTGGGGAGTAGCACACGACCGGCCTCACTCGGAAGCTCAAAACAGTCGGGCTGATGCAGGTGTGATGGACTGGCAATGTGCCGGGTTTCCAGCCTGATGAAGAATATGGTCTTGCGTGTTGGGTAGAACGGGTCAAAGCGATGCATTGGATACCTCCTTTGTACCGACGCGCCGGCAAGCGCGTCGGTTTGTGTTCTGAGTTCGATTGCGAGAGGAGCGCCTCGCGTCAGGATTGCGCGGCGCGGATATGGCTGACCTGCTGGCCCCGCATGCCCCAATTATCCAGCGGCACTTCGTCGATCACGACAAAGGTCGTTGCAGGGCTCTTGTTCAGAACCTTTTCCAGCAGATCGGTCACGCCAGCGACAAGCTGCGCCTTTTCCTCTGGAGATGGACCGATGCCGTTTGGACCGCCTTCCTGGGTTACTTTGATATTTACGTACGGCATGTTTTCAGTCCTTTCGTTCAACAAATGAGAAGACCTTGGTCAAAACTCGCCAGCCATCGTCCGTGTTGATCAGTGTAAGAAGGTCCTGATAGTTGCGGCCCATCATGGTCATGCGGGCCTCGACTATGCCGATGCGATCCCCTTTGAGCGTGACCTGCTCGATTGCCTCTTCGCGGAGATCGCCGCGGGTGGCAGGGGGTGTGCGGGCATCAATGCGTTCCATGTAGGCCTCCAGCCCCATGTGCTCATAAGTGCCCAACGTGCCGTTCACATAAGTCAGGTCGGCATGAAACACACCGCGCAAGACCTTGCTGTCCGAGTGATAGAGACCATCGAAGTAGCGGCCCATCAGATCCTGGATATCGGTGTGATCCGGCCCGGCCATCACGCCAGCCCCTCTGCGACAAACGCAGACTTGGTCGCGGGACGCGCGGCAATCCGGGCGACGTAATCCGCCAGCTTTGACCAGCCACTAAGGTCAATCGCTTTGAAGTTGGCCCAGTTGACAAGAACAAACGTGTAGGCATCTGCGACGGAGAATTGATTGCCGACAAGGAAGTCCCGCCCGTCCGACAAAACAGTCTCAAGATAGTCGAATTTGGTCTTAACTTTTGCTTCTGCCGCGTCCTTTTCTGCGTCGGTCGAATTGTCGGAAAAGAGCGGCCCCCAGGCCTTGTGCAATTCAGCGGCAGCGTAGTTCAGGAATTGTTGAAAACGCGCGCGTTCGATGCTGCCGATAGCGGGGGAGTAGGCGCGTGTCGCATTGTTGTCAGCGATGTATTGCAGGATCGCCACACCTTCGCTGAGGTTCTCACCAGCATCCGTTTCCAACGTCGGAACATAGCCGTTTGCGTTGATCTCGCGGTAGTTCCGGCCGCTTTCCGTCTGCCCGGCAGCGGTGTCGACCGCCTCGATGTCAAAGGTTGCGCCCACTTCATACAGCATGATGTGGCTGGCAAGCGAACAGGCACCGGGTTTGTAGTAGAGTTTCATAACAAGCTCCTTTTGTTTGCGTGTGAGACTGACCTAGCAACCCAATTGAGCAATTGATAATATCGAGTTGTCATGGTAATGATCTATTTTTAAGATCATATGGATCGCCGATGACCCTCGACCAACTTGTCGCTCTCGATGCCATCGTCGCCGCTGGAACGTTCCGCGCGGCGGCTGAGCGGTTAAACAAGGCACAATCCGCCGTCAGTCACCAAATCCGGAAGCTGGAGGCAGAACTCGGCTTCGATCTGTTCTCCCGTGACGCCTACCGCCCCAGCCTGACAGCGGAAGGCGAAGTGTTCTTTCGCGAAACGGTGCGGGTGCTGGAACAGGTGCGCGGTTTGAAATCGGTCGCCGCCGGACTTCGAAGCGAACAAGAACCGATGATTTCCATTGCCATGACCGCAACCATGTCTCTGGACCCGATCCTGCACGTGCTGGGAGAGGTCGGACGGCGATATCCTGGAACCCACATTCGGGTTGCCACCGAAATGATGGGCGGACCTCTGGCGCGGCTTATGGATGGCGAAGTTGAGATGATCGTTGCTGGCCTGGAAGGTGTGCCTATTGATCAGGTCGAAACCCTGCCGGTGGGTTCAGTTACAATCCGACCAGTCGCCAGCCCGGACTTCCCCGCCGCACAGCGTTCCGGGGTCCGCTCAAGACGGGAAATGCAAACCTACACGCAAGTCATTGTGTCCGGTACGGGCAGCAACGAATTCGAACAGAGCAGAGACTTGCTGTCGGGCGGGCAGCGCTGGACTGTCTCTGACTTCGCGGCGAAGAAATCGGTCATAAAGGCAGGGTTGGGATGGGGTGGCATTCCCGATCACTTGATGGAGCAGGATTTGACGAAAGGTGAGCTCGTTCCCTTGACGGTGGAGGGTTATCCCTCAAGACATACCGAGATTTTTGCTATCAGACGACGAGATCAGACGGCTGGCCGTGTAATGTCGGAGATCTGGACCGCATTTGGCTTGCTGTCAGCAAAAAACTAGAGCCAACGGTGGACACATTGTCTCCGGCTTGGGTGCCCCGCATTTTGATGACAACGTTGCAAAAGCTTGCCTTGGCAACACCGCCAGGTTTGGCAGCTTTGTCCGCAAACTGGGTCGCAAACGCAGTACCGCGACTATCCGCCCAAGGTCAGCTCTGGGCCTCCCATGCACTCACACCTTGCTGTCAGTTGTTGCGCTGAATCTTAGGGCCGCTCGAACTCCCATAACAGACAGAGCGACACTGTTTGGCGAGTGTTCGCATTGAGCTATACCGCAGTCATTTGGGTTCTTAAGTCCCTCTCGAGCGGTACGCGTCGTCCTATCTATCATCGCCGTGCGTAACAAGTCGGAAGCGTCCAGCAATTTAGTGCCAATACTTCAAGGTTGCCAAACCGGTCAGCGATATGGCACGCTTTCGCCATTGCTTGACGGATTTGAAAATGTTTTTTCGCCAGAAGGACAACCTCGTCAATGCCATCCGTCTGCTTGTCGCGATGGGCGGGTTTGTCGCGGCTCCCGGCCCAAAGTCAGGCCTCTCGGTTTACGATGCCATTCGCAAGATAGCCGCTCACCCACCGAAGTCGATCGTAACCATGGCTGACAAGCTAACAGAGGCGGCGCAAAACACCTTGGACCGCACTCCAGACGCTCCGAAGGACGCAGATATCCTTTTCGTCCAGATGGTCGATGCTGGCCTTCTGACGCCACATGAGATCACAGAAAATAGCATGGACGCCGAGGTTTGCACCGAGGCGATGATCGCCAAACTCTCCGACAAGACAGACCCGACTGGCGAGATGCGCCGCCCCGAGATGCGCAGGCTATTCATTAAAATTACTCGTTCCACCCTCGCTCCGCTGTTTCGCACGAAGGAATACGCGGCTGATCTGACACCTGCCTACATGGCAGAAAGTTTGCAAACGGCCCATCGAACCGAGCGCAAGATCGATGACGTCGCAGCGAAGCTGGACAATCTTGAGGCGCAATCCAGAGGCACCCTCGATGCTCTTGCGCTGCGTTTCGGGGAGCTTGCACCGGAGGAAATGACCCTCGCAAACCTTCAATCATTCCTTATCGAGAAAGCGAGCGACTACCGTGCCCTCCAACAAGAATTGGAAACACTCCGCGGATCTGCGCCTCGTATTGAGAACGTGCTTTCAGCGGTTGAAGCCTCAATAAGAGTTCTCGATCTCGAAGAAGCTGAACGCCTCCTCGCCTCGGTGCGCGAGGCAAGTTCTGGCGCTCTCAGACAGCCGCTGGAGGACAACGCGCGATTGATGGAGGCGCAAGCGCGCATCGCGCTGATACGTCAGAGACCAGAGCGGGCATTCACATTGCTTTCGAGTGCCGCCGACAGCTTCGCGGTACTTGATCCGCTTGAACCTTCTCGAAGGCGTCTCTCCTATGCGCGCGCCTTCTACGAATATGGCGAGCGCTTTGGTGGTCCTGTGACCGAAATTGCCGAACGCATTGCACATGCGATTCTGACCGTTGTTGACGCTTCCAACCCTAGGCTATTTGCCGAAGCGCAGAACTTGCTCGGCCTCTCTCTCTTGTCTCAGGGCCGGTATGCCACCGACGCCAACGGAAGCGACCTCCTGAACCGCGCTATCGAGGCGTTTATGATCACTTCAAACACTGCGGAAGGACACTTGCGCGCGGCGTCACTTGACCACATTTCGATGACCCGGATGACGCAGGCACATCGCGCAAAGCCACCTGTTCGCCAAGACTTGCTTCGCGCAGCTATCAGTGGATCTAGTGAGGCGATCGCATTGTTTGGCGATGACCGGCCGTCGGTTGCACGAGCGCTTAACAATTTGGGTAATGCCCATCTGTTGCTCGCCGACGAATTGGATGGCACCGAACTCACTGAGACCCTCGACCACGCGTTCGCGGCACTCGACCGCGCCACACGACTTTTTGGTGACCTAGGAGATGTCATGAACATGGCCGGCGCGAGGTTTGGCGTCGCGACGGTCATCGAGCGGCAAGCGAAAATCTATGACGATCCGGTGCGCCGCAAGCGGGCCATCGACGAGTTCAATAAAGCGTTGCAATTCTACCTTGATCGAAAGATGCCGCAGGATGCGGCAATGGCCTCTGGCGCCTTAGGTTCTGCCCTGCTGACCCACGCAACGAATGCTCCTCCCGAACACATCATATCACTCTTAACCGCCGCTGAGGCCGCACTTGGCGATGCCGCTGCACATTACCGGAACACAGAGCAACCCCTGCTTGAGGTTGCGCTATTGCGCAAGCTGTCCATCTCGAAAGAAATGCGTGCTTTATCTTTGCCCACGTTGGAAGCCGCAGATTTGTTACATCAATCGCAGGCACATCTCAAACGTGCGTTAGAACTCGGTGCAGCTGGCTGTGAAGTTGACGAGCTTCACGCTGCGAACGAACGGATTGAGAAAAAACTTGCTGGACTTGCCTAACGATGCGTCCTTAATATTTGCAAAGGCATGCAATACCGAGGTTTGAGACCTTAGGAAGGCTTTGCAAGTCACTTCATGACTGTCAGCTCGCACCGTCGTCCTATGTCGGCTTTGAAGAACCGCCCGGAGCGAGCTTGAACGGCGGCTTTGGGGCGGAGTGTCGGCGATCTTAAATATTAGCAATTTCTTTTTGAGAAATACGCCGGGCAAGAGCGGCGATGTGTTCTGTAGAAGAACCGCAACATCCTCCAAGATGCGTTATACCGAAATTCTCGAGTAATGCTGCGATGTTCCTGCCGAATTGATCAGGTGCTTCAGTATCTATCTCCGTGAGCCCGTTTAGCTCCTCAGGCGTTTTCGCTGATGTATTGGCATCAATGCCCTGCAACCGTTCTGCGGCTGTAGGGTTGCTGTCGCGAATTGCTGTGCAAACTGCAGAAAAAACGGATGCGTGAACACAATTGACTGCATAGTGCATTGGCGACCAATGCGTTTCTTGATCAATCGTATCGATCGCCAAATCCAACGGTGTTCCGTCGAGGATGCAGCCGTCTGGTCGAATGACAAAACTCAGCACATATGGAAGGCCAGTTGTTTGCATCACTTGGGCAATTCCTCTGGCTTCAGCAAAGCTTGGTAGTGTCAGTGCTTTTAGGAAATCAACACCCGCCTCGGCCAATTCGTTGATCTGTGGCTTGTGGAGCTCGCGCGCTGCATCGATGTCCGGTGCTTCGTTTGGCAGATACCCATCTCCGTAAGGTCCAGTGACACCAGAAATGACTATCGGCGAAGCGCTTGGCCCATAGCTGTCACGCAGTTTCACCATGAACAAAACGGCATCTGCATTTACAGATATCCCGGCATGAGCGGATTTTTTGACACGGGCATCCCCAGCACGCCAAGTCGGAGTGCCACAAGCCATTGGTATCTGGTATTTTTGTCCAATATCGAGATATTCGCGATGGGTATCTCTAAGTACTTTTCGACCGATTTCATCGTACAACATACCGGCATGGGCGATTTCAGGGTCAAACGCGCTACTCCCACCTCGGCGCAGCCTTTCGTACATCGAGCCTTCACCGAGAATAACGGGAAAGTTGTTTATGACCATACCAAGCACTATGCATCCCTAAAATTTTGCTGTGTTGTTCAATGAGAATATACAACATGGATCCGATCACCAAACAGCTTGTTTTGCAACAGCCCAAGCCTAATCCAGTGTGAAGAGTTCTTGGCGTTCTCGGACACCGCGAAGGCGATATTGGCCAAGAGAAACCAAATCAGGAACGCTTTCCAACAGTGGAGCGGCAACCTTGTCGGAAATTACGATGTCGTGATCGACGGCGCTGCACATGCCCAATATACGTGCGGTCGTGTTGACCGCAGGGCCAATCACCGTGAAATCAAGTCGGGTTTTACCGCCGATATTCCCATAGAGGACATCACCGGCATGGAGAGCGAGCGTAAAATCTGTAGTCGTCAAACCATCTGCCACCCGCCGCTCATTCAGACATACAAAGGCTTCGCGTAGTTTCAGAGCGGCCTCAACTGAAACGCGTCGAGCATCAGGAACCTGATTTATGTCGAAAATGGCTAGCATGCCATCGCCCATGAACTTCAAGACATTCCCACCATGGCCTTCGACAACCTCCACTGCCACGGCAAAGTAGTCATTCAACATTTCGATAATCACGGTCCCGGGCAAGGTTTCTGACAGTTTGGTAAATCCCTTCAAATCGAAATCCCAAATTACCGCTGGGATCGTCTCAGTGGATCCGCGGGTGATATCCCCGGACAGGACTCTCTTGCTTGCATCACTGCCCAAGTATGCGGCCGTGATATCTTCGGCCATAACCCGGTTTGCAGCGGATTTGAGGGTCAGGCAAAGAGGTGGCAATAGCTGGCGCAAACCATCCAGGTGGGCATCGGCAAAACCATCTGGCGCATCAGTTGTCAGGGATATGACCACGCCCTCTTCTGGTTGCATCGGGTCAACAGGGGTTGCGTTGTCCTCGCGAAGAAACAACCGCTTTGCGGCAAAAAAATCAGTGGATCCATGTTCGCGAAAGTTGTCAAAGATTGGGAAGTTCAAGTCTGGATCCGGCACCGTCAGTCTTTGCCTAATCTCTTCGGTGTTGTTGCTCAACAGATGGTAAATTGGGCTTAGTAAGAAATGTTCTTCTACTTCTGTAGTGCGAAGAAAATCTTCCCGTTCGTTTTCGCCATCACGGTTCCAACGAAAGGCGACGGCACCTATCTCAGGGTGGTGTGCTTGCATAGACACGCTCATGCGTTGCAAGGGTATGCCGACCGTGACAAGCCGGTTGCAGCAGGCCTCGAGCCAAATCTCGACGGGCGTGCTCTCAAGTCCCTGTTGGATTAGCCAATCCGTGAGATCATTCAACGCCGCCGTTATCTCCCAGTTTTCGGAAATTGGGGCTGCCATGTTGTCCTCTTCTCGTGTTCAGGTCGACCTAACATCATCGCTTTTAACTACGATGCTGCTCAGCCAGGTTTAAGAGTGTGCCGCTTGCTATACAGACGGTTTGCACTCCACAGCCAATCTTTCAGACACAACAGCACTTTTGCCAGCATGCGCTACATCTAGCAATTCTTACTTCTCCGGTCATTTGCCGCATAACAAATCATATCTGCAACGACCATTTCCAGTAAGGTAACGAACGATGGCAGAGTCCCGCTGATGTGAGTTGATCTTGCTTCGATTGCGCATACGCAGCGAAGGTCAGGAATGATGGGCCGCTCCGCAGCATCAAAGACCAGTTTCAGATGACGGCTTTGGGCCGATCACGTGGGTGGTTCTGACCTTCAGATTTCTACTGCTTCCGAGATTGGTAAAGCGTCTTTGCGATAGTCATGATGATTTCTCCTATCCACCACATCGGCAACTTTATATTCGCAAGATCAGATAGCACGCCATGTAATTTCTTGCATGCTGACTAAGGTCGGGCAATTACTTGTCAATGACGAGAGAACCACAAACTGCTGTGACAAAATGAGGCTTGGTGTTTGCGTAATAAATGCCCGCAAACAAACATTCAAACATCCGCATGATTGCTGACCTGAGACACCTATCAGAAACTCTTGTGTAACAACGAAAACAATCCGCGTTTCTTGGCTAGCGTTTGTGCTTTGTCGCGTAAGCTATCACTTTCGTTCAGGCATTGAGCTTTGAAAATCATTGCCGCTGGCTCAAGCGCAAGGTCGGGGATTTCGCGCGATTTTATCAATGCCTGATCCGTCAGTTCGCAGGCCTGTTCTGTGTTGTTGTCCAATAGAGCCAGCTCCGCGCGGCGCAGAGTAATCCAGGCCAGAAACTGATTTAATTTCAGCCGATTGGCCATTGTGTTTTGATGGCTTAGATATGTCCTAGCATCCGTTAGACGGCCAAGGGAGATGTAGACCGGAACGATGTCGCAAGCGAACCAGACCTGAAAAATGGGCGCATCGATCTCTTTGGCACGCGCAATAGCATCCTCAAGGACTGATAGGGATTCGTCAGTTTCACCCTTAGCCAAATAAACTTCGCCAAGTCGGTGCAGCGCGAAGATCAAATCCAAGGGGCGGCCCGTGCCCGTGGCGATAGAGAAAGCCTGTTCGGCATGGTCCTGCGCCTGTTTTAAATCTGCGTGTAAAGCATACGCATGTGCCAAATGGCCATGACACCAGATAGCCCGCGTCCCTGTGTGGCCGAACCGTTCGGTTGGGTGGGTTTCCCAAAACGGCAGCGTGGGTTCGAGCGTGGCAATTGTTGACTTCCAATCTCCCATGAGTGATTGCGCCTGACCAAGGGCGAGTAACGCTTCCACTGATGTTTGATGACCCTGGGTCGCTGACGCGGCGGCTTTCTGGGCGTAGGTCACGGCTTCATTCAATCGTCCGTGCGTGCTGAAAAGATAACTTTTTCCAATTTCAATTGATGCGGACAGGACAGGGTTTTGAATGTCATTCGCCACTTCTTCCGCGCGGTTCAGCTCTGCCAATGCCTCTTCATAATGTCCAAGCGGAACCATCACTGGCCGCTGTTTGAGGGAAACTTCGACACGACGTTCAATTGTCGATTCATTTGCAGGAAGCCTTTCCAAAGCCTGTGTCGCTGCGCAATAGGCTCTGCTGGCTAGATCATAGGAGGAGAGATCGGCGTAGCGATCACCGGCTTTGACGCACCAATCGACCGCCTCTTTCCAGCGCTCTGCATGTAGGGCGTGATGTGAGATTGCCGGAACCAAATCCAATCTGACGCTGGGATTTTCCGCTAGGTACTGGTCCATCGCCGCCGAATGCAGTCGCATCCGCTCCGCTAATGGTATCGATGCATAAACCGTGTCATGCAGCAAGGCGTGCCTAAATCTGTAAGCGTTGCTTCCGGCGCGTCGAAGAAGAAGCTCTTCTTTCCGTAATTCCGAAATGGCGCTGTCTATATCTTCTTCACTCAAGGTGGTGAGTGCTCCGACATAGCTTGCGTCGATCTCGGAGCCAAGAATGGCAGCGCACTGCAAGACCATTCGCTCGCGTGGGCGTAGGGTTTGTACATGGGCGGAGAGAACATCGCGGATTGAGGCGGGAAGCGCCTCGCCGCGCTTCATCGCGCGTGCAGTTTCAACCAGAAAATACGGAACGCCACCGCACCGCTCGATGATAGCTTCACGGGTGTCGTCGCCCAGGCTATTATCGCTTGCGACCTGGCTCAAAAGAGCTTGTGCTTCTTCTATCGAAAGCGGACCCATGCGAAGGAGGCGAAAAAAGCTGCGCCCAATCCAGTTCGGTTGAAATTCAGGCCGGTATGTGGCGATCACAAATAGTGAGAGCGCAGTTAATTCATCTACCAGACGATCCAGCAAAGCTAGAGATTCTGGGTCCATCCAATGGAGGTCTTCCACCACTAGTATGACGGTCGACTCCCGCGCAATTTCAGCCAATGTTGATATCGCCAACCGATGTATCTGGCGGCGTCTCAAACCTGATGGTGCATCGCTCCAGGAGGGATCGTCGATTGGCAAGCACAACAATTCGCGGAGCGCGGGTATGTCTTGCTTCTCGACCAGTCCTGAAGATACGACGCGAGAAACGGCGTTTTCCCAATTCTCATTCCCTTGCGGGGCAATCCATCTGCGAAACAACCTTGTGACGGCGGAATAGGATTGCTCGGATTCGCGTGCCTTGGCTTCAAGAAGCACGTTGCGGTTTGGGGTTTCGGCGATGAAAGCTTCAACCAGGCTGGACTTTCCTATTCCAGCCTCGCCCATAATCCCAACGATGCGGCCACCTCCCATGTGGGACGCTTCCAACGCCTCAAATAACGCAGTCATCTCGGTCTTCCTCGCGACGAACGAGAGCGCTTGCCGCGTCTGCGTCTCCAAATCCCGCTCTTTCAGCCGAATGCCAGCATTTCCTGCTTCGATGGGCCATCCCAACCGCGCTGCAATTCCTGTCGACGCCATTGGGCAGCCGACAGGAACCGCTTCCACCAACGCGGTGGCTTCATCCACAAGATGACCGATTGCGGAGGTATTTCCCGCGTTAAATGGTATTGATACATCCTGAATAATATCGCCGGTCACAACCGCCAGTCGAGCTTGTTCATCAAACTCTGCGTTCAATTGAAGGGCGGCTAAAGCCGCGTTTTCTGAATGTCGCTCTACGCTTTGGCGGGCTCCAAAAACACAGGCTAGCGATCCGCCGACAGGCGACATGATTACGGCATCACGTTCCTGAAGGCTCCCCTTGAGCTTTTCACTTGCCGTTTCGAGCCACAGCGCGATACCTTCAGGATCGTTGATTGGGTTTGCCGGTCGCAACAAAACCAACGAAACCGCGCGCCGTTCGCGGAACTCAGATCGGTCTTCTCCGGCGTCGGGCAGTGCTTCTTTAGAAAGCGCGGGGACCATTTGAGAACCAGCCTGCAGAGACTCGTAGAGTTCGATCGTTTCTGCTTCAGGCGCGATCTCAAGCTCTTGGCGCAAAGTCGCCTCGAAGTTTTGGTACGCCTTTAACGCCGCCGGGCGCCGCTTAAGACCTGATAAAGCCGACATTTTATTTCTGAGCGCTTTCTCATTCAAAGGGTCCAAACCAAGCAACGCGGCGGAAATGCCATGCAATTCTTCAAATCTTTCAGCTTCAAGCGCAACGTCCAAAGCTGGCGTGAGCACACTGGTTAATCTCAATGATATTGCCTGGCTTTCCATTCGCACCCAATCTTCAAATGCGGCATCCACCCGGCCAACACCCACTAGCAACTCGCCACCATAAAGCGTTGCTGCCACGGCGGGCTCCTTCTCCAGCGAATCTAGTAGTTCTCTAACGTCCGATCGCCAACACCCAGGCTCCAACCCAATCATCTGCCTATTTGCCTCAAGCGGCGCAGCGCCCGCCGCTTCGAGAACTTTTTGGGTATGATAGATCGCTTGGCGCAAAGAGGCGCGGGCTTGATCTTCGCCGCGTTCGCCCCAAAACAGGGCCGCGCAGGCCTCGCGGCTGATGCACCCACCGGGCGATAGCGCCAGCACCGCCAATAGCAGCGCAGAGTGCCGCGTGGGAAACGCCAATCTGCGTTCGCCGCAGCGTATTTCCAGCCCGCCCAGTACGCGGATATCCAGAATCTCTGTCTCGATCATCGCACAAAATTCTCGCTTTCAGCTGATTTTAGCGTTGATTTAACGTTTGGGCGATGCCGAATGCGGTTGGATTTGACGATCTTGTGACGGTGAGGATGTCAAAAGCTCTCCACCTGCCGCGTTTAGTCAGGCGAACACAGGAGAAAACCAATGCGACACGAAAAAATTACATTGCCCCAGCTATCGGGCGAAATATTTATGTCCGACGGAGGAATTGAAACAACGCTCATATTCGAGTTCGGTTTCGAACTCCCGGATTTTGCGGCCTTTCCGCTGCTGAATACCGTTGAAGGTCGGGACGCGCTGAAATCCTATTATCGAAAACACGCATCGATCGCACAACGGCATGAAAGGGGTTTTATATTTGAAAGCGCCACCTGGCGCGCCAGTCAGGATTGGGGTGATAGACAGGGATATTCGGTTGAGGCCATGGCCGATGCGAACCGCGCGGCGATCAAACTGATAGAAGAGGTGCGAGAGGAGTTTCCGGAACTCAAAGCGGTAATTTCCGGCTGTGTAGGGCCACGTGGTGACGGATATGACCCGGGCGAGTTGACGACGCCTAGCGAGGCTGAAGCATATCATGCACAACAAGTAAGAACATTTGCCAGCACCCATGCGGAAATGGTCAGCGCCATTACAATCACCAATACGCCCGAAGCCATCGGAATTACGCGCGCAGCTAATTCAGAGGGTTTGCCAGTCACAATTTCATTCACCGTAGAAACGGATGGTCGCCTTCCAACCGGCCAGCCGCTGGGAGAGGCAATTGACGAAGTCGACGCCAAAACCAGGAACGGCCCGGCCTACTATATGTTAAACTGCGCCCACCCTGACCATTTTCGCGATACGCTTGCCAACGGCGGCGACTGGTTGCGGCGGTTGAGCGGCATTCGCGCAAATGCCTCCAGACAGAGCCACGCCGAACTTGACGAAGCCACAGAACTCGACGATGGCGATCCGGTTGAAACCGGTCGAGATTATGCCGAGCTGCGTCAAATGCTGCCGCATCTTGTCGTGTTTGGTGGATGTTGCGGAACGGACCATAGGCATATCGAACACGCCGCTCGGGCGCTTGGCGCTGAATGAATTCGGAGAATCAAGATATGTTTGATAAATCTACAAACATGCGGCCTCTCGATATTGAGAGGTCGCGCCGATCGGAAGCGAAAGCGATGGTGCAAATTTCCATCAGACGGGCCGAGGTGCGCGACATCACTGCCGTCCACGTCATTTTGACTAGCGCTCATGTCATCGAAGGATCGATGCGCGTTCCACATGCGCCGCTTTCGACAACCGAAGACAGATTGAAAGAGCACGCCGACCGCGTGCAACTGGTCGCGGAAACTGATGGTGAGGTGGTGGGTTTCGCAGAAGTGCTTACGGACTTCGCCAACCCTAGAGGCAGGCATGCCGCGATACTAAACATGATTGCCACGCGTGAAGACATGCAATCGCAAGGCGTTTGTACCGCCTTGCTGGAAGCAATTGTTGAACTTTGCAGAGATCACTGGGGTTTGAGGCGCCTTGGATTGATTGTGTGGTCTGATAACACGTTGGCTATCAAGCTTTATGAAGCGAACGGTTTCCGGCACGAAGGTGTACTAAAGGACTACGTTCGATCCGGCGCTATTTACAAAGACGCTCATGCGATGGCGCGGATTTTTCCCAAGGGTTAGTTTTAGTGACTATTGAACAGCGGAGATTGCTGCCCGCTGTTCAATCGTTTGCTTGCGTGTGCCCAGCACAAATCACTCAAGGCCTTACCCTCAGCCTTTTCCGGTATAACGATGGGCTCTTCCCCGATACTCGTACATATCTACAGGAATCTTACACTTGATTTCCCGAGCAGTCTTTGACGCGCCTAGCGTTATCGCCGCAGAATGGAACGCCTTGAAACCGAGCATTGGTCGTCAGATCCGCTTGATGAAATGATGATCCTGACACGCATGGGCCCGGATCAAGTCCGATGGGTCCGTTGCACATGAGCGCGATGGTGACATGACTTACGTTGAATCAGACGGAACTGTGTTTCAGAAAACTGAGTTTGGCGAAGCGATGATGTCAGGTGGATTCTGTCGCGAAGTTTATCAATTTGCGATGGGAGGCGATGTTAAGCATTGGCATTCTCAAACCTCAGTCACAATTATCGGTGACAATTGTTCGAAATAAATCTGCGTTTTGGCAGCTTTAGTGGTTCAGTCTATGTGAAATACTACAAATTGTCCCTGGAATGTAGCACTCTGTTATCGGCGGGTTCTTGCCGATCTTCTGGAATTAGTGCATACGCCTATTCGGACCGGCAGTGCTGTAAATGGTATTTATTTAAGGCACGAACAAAGTGTAATCGCCGGTCCACGAATTCTCCTCCCGTCAGTCCTGCGCCTAACATTATCCCCTCCCGGCCAATCCCAAAACTTTGCGACAGAGCTGACGCGGGTGGTTACAACCGCGCGTGCGGGGAAGCCTTGACAGGCACCAGTGTTTTTCTTCCAAGTGGGCCGTAGAGGGGCTTTGGGAGGAGACCAGACATCATGCGTGTAGAACGTAAAGATCACCTCATGACATGGACGCTTGATCGCCCGAAGCAGTCCAATGGATTGGATGAGGCCACAATGGCCGAGATGGATGCAGCACTCAGCACTCTGGAAGATCGGGCGGCAAACCTGAGCTGCCTGCTGATCCGAGGCGATGAAACCGTTTTTTCCACGGGCCTGGATGCCGGTTTGCTTGAGATCTGCTTTGCCGATCGCGCCATGTTCACAGCTACAGTGCACCGTATGGGGAAGTTGCAAGACCGGATTGCGATGCTTCCACAGGTGACCATCGCCTGCGTGGACGGTGATTGTCGCCTCGGAGGATTGGAGCTGGCACTGGCCTGCGACTTAATCGTTGCGGGCACCGGTGCAAAGATCACTGATGGGCATCTTGAATATGATGCCATGCCGGGCGGCGGCGCAACCAAACGGCTTCCGCTGCGTCTTGGATATAGCGGTGCTTTGCGTTTTCTTCTTGAGTCGCCGCTTCTTAATGGGCAGGAGGCGCGGGCCATCGGACTTGTCGACGATGTTGCACCGGGCCTCGCACACGACCGTGGAACCGAGATTGCCGGTATTGTGACCGAACGGGACCCCGAGCTTATCCGCAGTATCAAAGCTAGTTTGCGCGCCGCCAGCCCGGTGCCCACGGATCAGTCATTTCTCCAGGAATTCCAGCACTCGGTGATTGACCGGTTGATCCCTGAGTAACTTCAAATACGACAACGCCTGCTCCACTGCTAATGTATTGAATTCGTCTCGCGGCAGCCGCTGGTATCCAGGCTGTGGAATTGCGCGCATGTCGTCTACAGCCTTTCTAGGCTATAACTTTAACTTACTCGCCTGGTACTCGATGGCACTTGCGAGCCCCTTCAGATGGCGCTTTTCTTCAACCGTCAACTCCCCCAAGCGGCTTTCCGTTTCCTCGAACAACACCTCCAGCTCCTTCATCTTTCCCTTCAGTCCATTGAGATGAGCGGCGCGATCTTCTTCTGTCAGCATCTGCCTTATCCTTTGTCCAACGCGACGTGGGGAAATCCTACTGGATTTAGGTCGGTAGTAATAGGGTAAGTAAGAGCATGTTGGCACGATGCAATTGAAGTTCAAGTTCTCAATCTCTGATCTTTGCAAATCACGCGCCCCTGGCGCGTGACCGCGTGCTCGTCTGAACCAGCTGCGCCGCGTGACGTACAGATCAAATTTCGCTCCGACAAAATTGTGCTGCGACGCGATCCCGGCATCAGCTGGCAGGGCATTGTGGTCGAGGACGGTCTGATCTCAGTGCAGGTGGGTGGTACCTGGGTGCGGATCAACTCCGATAGGTCCGTTGCACATGAGCGCGACGGGGGCATGACTTACGTTGAATCGGACGGGGCCGTGCTCAAGAAAACCGAATTCGTGGAGGCGATGATCTCCGGCGACGGGGTCGAGTTGTCGCGCCAGACGCCCACCACAATCGCCGCGATCCGCGAGGATGGTGTGCTCGCGAAATCGCGGGATTGACGACTGGCAATTGATGGCATCGTATATCGAAGTTGTGCAATAGAGTTGCCTGTGAATTTGGATAGTCAGCTTGCAAAATACTACTGAGTAGCATATATTGCTACTGGTAACAGGAGACCTGCCATGAGTGTTAAAGCATCCATTTCTCTGACGGAAACTCAGGACGCTTTTGCCCGAGATTTGGTTGGGCAGGGCCGGTATCCGAGCCTGAGCGCGGTACTGCAGCAAGGGCTCGAGTTGCTGCGCGAACAGACCGAAGCGAAAAACCTCGAAACCGAAGCGCTGCGCGCGCTCATTCAGGAGCGGCGGAACGCGCACTTTGTCGATATGGATGAGGGTCGTGCCAGAACACGCACCATGCTGGCGCGCAAAAAGGCCCAGCATGGCCTATAGGGTCGAGCGGTCCGAGGTATCGGATTGCGATCTGGAAGCCATTTTCGATTTTCTCTACGAGGCAGCACTTGGATTTGGCGAGGATGCGGCAACCGCGTTCGAGCGCGCCTCAACGCGCATTCTTGAAATCGAAGATGCAATGGATCGTTTGGGCGAGGTGCCGCATCAGGGCACGCTGCACCCGGATTTCTATGACGGGTTGCGCAGTGTCACCAAGGGCCGCGCCATTTTCTATTTCGATGTGGATGACACAGAGCATCTTGTTCGGGTCCTGGCCATCTTCTTCGGTGGGCAGGATCATCAACGAAGCATGCTGTTGCGTTTGTTGTCGTCAATGGACCCGGCTTAAGTCGCGAAGCCCCCTGCGCTCAGTCCATTCTACACCCGCCACCGAATGCCGAAGCCTGTCTTTGGTGTCTCTGCAGGTCGAGACAGAACCCCGATCCGCAGGGACTGGCGCTCCCGCTGGGGCAGCCAGGTCCTGACCGCGCCGCGCAACGAGCTACGGCTGCTGACAAGTTAATCCAAACTGTCGGCGAATTTCGATCAATGCATTGAATCGAGGCAGTTTCCAGTTGCAGCGCGGCGGAGAATACACCACTTCAATAGCAACCCTTGGATGTATCTGAGGTGGCCCACTCGTCCGAATTGATCATTCAAAACAGGGAAGTCATGTAATTGCTGAATAAGAGCGACCTTCGCCGGTTTGGCTGGAAGAATGGGCAATGAAGAACATCATCATCGCCAATAACAAGGGCGG
The DNA here is from genome assembly GCF_900172335.1 of Roseovarius albus. Lineage (GTDB taxonomy): Bacteria > Pseudomonadota > Alphaproteobacteria > Rhodobacterales > Rhodobacteraceae > Roseovarius > Roseovarius albus. Next base: position 52,163 of record NZ_FWFX01000016.1, on the reverse strand, counting down.
GGTTGGCAAGACGACAATTGCCAGCCAGATTGTCTATGCGTTGGCAAATAAGGGCCATTCGGTGATTGGCGTCGATCTCGACAGCCAGCGCAATTTCACCGGATCGTTCGAAGACGTCACAGACCTGGGTAGCGCCCTTGATTTGGTGACCAAGGGAAATCCCGTAGTGGGTGAATTGAATGCCGGTGACATTGGTATTGTCTCGGGCCACAAGAATCTGCAGGCACAGAATTCTGATGACGTTCTGCTCAATGTCCGAAACGGCCTGTCCAAAAGCACCGGGGCCGACTTTTGCGTGATCGACGCACCGCCCAGTTTTTCCGAGGTGGTCTACGGGGCGTTGCTTGCATCGGATTATCTGTTGGTGCCGATTGAGCTGAAACGGTTTTCGCTCGATGGCATCGAGGGCGTGCTGGAGGCCTTTATCGCGGCACAAGAACACAACCCAAATCTCGCGCTTCTGGGATTGCTGCCGTCGCGGTTCGATGCGGTGAAACAGGGTGAACGGGATGCGCTTGTCGCACTTGCGGAGTCCTTCGAGCGCTTGATTGTGCCGCATGCGATCCGCAACCGAACGCTTATGTGCAGGCCCAGGATGCCGGGCTTGCCCTATCCGACATCAAGACACGCAGCGGCAGAGAAGCGGCGGCAGAGTTCGGCGCGTTCTTTGAGTGGTTTTATGAAAAAGTTACAGGAGAGACATGCGATGGCGCGCAGCCTGACAGACACGCTGGAAAAATTAGCGGCCTCTGGAAAACTGGATAAGTTTTCGGGAGGCAAGCAGTTGGATGAGGACGGCGCATACCAGATCGACCTTGCCAGTATCGAAGCCGATCCTGACCAGCCGCGCCGCATGTTAGATGAAGGCAAATTGCATTCGCTGAGTGAGAGCATCGCGGCGCAAGGTGTGCTGCAGCCGATCACAGTGCAACCGAAGAACGCCGACGACAAGCATCTCATCATCATGGGAGAGCGCCGTTGGCGAGCTGCACAGCTGGCAGGGCTGACACCCATTCCCGCCATTGTGCGCGAGGCAACTGCGGAACTGCGCGCAATACAGCTGACAGAAAACGTTCAGCGCGCCGACCTGACGACGATGGGGATTGCCCAGGCAGTCGATCAGATGCGCGAGGATGGCAAGAAACGTCCAGAGATCGCCAAAGCCTTGGGCTGGAGTGAATCCGCGGTTTCCAGATACGCAGGCATTGCAAAAATGCCGGATGAATTGCAGGCGCTGGCACGTTTGAGCGTGCCTATTCTCGCATTGTCCGATCTCAGCTCGCTGTGGAAAAAGGATGAGCGCGCCGTGCGCGCGTTTCTGGCGGCCACGCCGACAGAGAACATCTCGCGTGTTACTGTCGCTGGCTTGCGAGTCGAGATCGACGCGGGGCAGGGCGCGCATTCAACTGACGAGTCCGATCAACGGGATCAGCCCGTCTCAAGAGCGGCCAAACCGTCGCGGTTTTTGAGCGAGATCGCCCCTGACCCAGAGCCAGAGGCGATCTTTTCACTAACCGGTCCCGTCGCCATTCTTTGCCGGTATCGCGCCGACATCGGCAGAATTCTGACCGACCGCAAGGCAACATCAAACACGGCCCTCATGGTCAGCTTTGCCGATGGAAACCGTATCGAGGAGATTGCTCTCTCCGAGATCGAGCTGCTCGAAGTCATCGATGCGTGAGGCGATCTCAGTGCCCGACTGCGATCCATTTCCGGAAACCACACCCTGCCAAGCAGACGGCAAAACGGCCGTGTCTGGGAAATGTGCTCCCGGAGCACAAAAACGATGAAGGAAGTGACTAATGCAGGATAGGCGAAGCGCCAGCAACATTAAATGAAATCAATCAAATTACCCAAATCAAAACTCGCTGGAACCCTGCTTTCACCGGAGCGTCATGCGCAGCTCAGGGCCGCGGCAGAAGCGGAAGGGTTGACCGTCTCGAAGTATCTCGGGCGTTTGGTGGAGCTCGTGCTCGAGGATACGTCTCCCGTTGGCATTCAATCCGATGTTCCAACCAAAGCGCGTCGGGAAGGCAAAGTGACCGTCCGGCTTGGTCAGGAGGTTCGGCAGGCACTGGAACGAGAGGCGCAAACTCAGCACGTGCCAGTCTCAACCTGGGCGGCACGGCTTCTGACTGCGCGCGTCAGGTCCGCGCCACAACCGGTGAAGGGTGAGCGCAAGATCATTCAGGCGGCCTTTCGTCAGCTTCGCGGCATGGCGACCAACCTCAACCAGATTGCCGCGGTCATGAACCGCGGTGTGTTTACCGGTGACACCTACGCGCCAACGAAGGATGAGCTACAGGTGTTGCGCCGCGATGTTCAGGTGCTGAGGGCAGACCTGACCAAATACGCCGGAGGGCGGTTTGCCTTCCAGATAGGCGAGGACGTGAACGATGAGTGACTTTAAAGCCAAGCTGGGGTTTGAGGATTGCTGGTCCAATACTGGGAAAGGACGCTCAGTCCGATCACCAGCGGCGGGGAGTTTCTCGACAGGCAAGACTGAGAATGACGGGCAGGGGGGTGATGGCGCGGAAAAGAATCCTGCGGGCGGTTCTGTGTCGGGTGGGGCCGGGCGGTCAAATGCTCAATCCGCGTCGATCAGCACGGAAATCCATCGGGGCTCGCGGTGACGATATATCGGGCCGCTCAAAGAAGCCGGATATACATCAGCAATCGTAAGCGCCAAACCAGAACCAATCAGACCATTGCAATTAAGCGGGGTCCATATACATCCACACAGGACGTTCGCTACGGGCGCGAAAGCTGAACGGGGTTGAACTGACACATCGCGGGACATTGCAGTCATTGCACTCTTGGGCGTTTGCTGGCACAGCGCTGGAAATCCTGTTTTTGGTCATTCAAAGACATCGATCTGAGCAGGTTCGCAACCATGCTTTCGCCGCTGCCAGAACCGGCTAGACAATTAACGGACGTTGCCGCGACTCCTTGCTGATGCAGTGAACTGTCGCGCCGCTTCGCCACTTCAAACCACGCAGTCGGAATGCGCTATTTCGCTTTGTTCAGATGTGCCAACACCAAACCCAAATGTGCTTTGTGAATCGAAGCGGTCAGCTTGATGTCGCCCAATTCCAGACTGCGGTACAACAATTCCATCTCGTGCTGCAATTCGTCGATCTGCGCTTCGAAGTTGATGTCATCCAAGAGTAAAAACCAGAACCTGGCCGACTGATAAAAGAGCGTATCATTGAATTCTCTGAGGATTTGGTTGCGGACCAGACCATGGAGTATTTCGTGCAGCCGGATGATGATACGTGCGAATTCTTCTTTGTCTGGCGCAGTTCTGAGCTGGCGGCACCGATCGGTCAGTTGTTCGACCATTTCGAGCTTGGAGCCGTCGATGTCGACCGGTGTCGAGTCTGCAACGGCATCCATGAGGTGCATGCGAACGACGTAGATGTCTCGCATAGACTGCAGATCGATGGGGGCCACGATGGTTCCGAGCCCATGTTGGCTTATGATGAAGCCGTCATTTTCAAGGCGTTGCAGAACGGATCTTAGGGGCGTGCGGCTAATTCCGAACTCTTGGGCCAGGTCACGTTCATTCAGCCGAGAGCCCGGCGTGTAGTTCAGCAGGCAGATGCGTTTTCGCAGAATTTGATATATCTCTGCTTTGCTGTAGCGAATGACTTCCGAACTGCTCTCGGTATCATGTAGATTATCCATCAACAAACTTACTCCCTGTCGAGGCTGCGGCCGAGTGTGGTGGCGATCACAGCCTTGCCTTACCAAACATCCCGGATCAAACTGATCGTCAACATCTTTAGGTCCCGACCTGCAATGTTGCCGACTGATTTCGCAACAATGCGATCACGCTTAGCGGCGTGATCAGACCGGTTGCCGGGTTGTCAAGGGACGGGCGACCCTGAATCGCGACTGTGAAATCCGAACTGTCCGAGGTGACGCGCACAGTGTGTGTATTGCGCTCGAGCGTTGAGTCGGCCCAAACTTCCATGCGCGTCCGATCGGGCCCGATACCCGCAAGGCTGAGTGCGGCGGCAACATTGACGTTGGCAGGAAACTCGCGGGCCACTTCGGTGACCGATCCTTCGATAACCCTGACCGCTTCGGTGATCCCGGCGAGATCGATACCCGCTTTCGCTAGGTAAGGCGCCTTTATCAGACCGGCGACAGGTTTGCGGGTTTCGATCACGACCGATTGGATTTCACCAACCGCAGCCGCCTTGAGGGCATCAAGCCCCAGCATAGCTCCGGATGGGACAACGATCCGCGCGCCTTGCTCTTGCGCGTATGAAATCAGGTTTGGATGCTCTAACAGCTGGCTGCAGGACAAAACGATCAGTGTCTTGCCGGCTGATAAGACGGGACGCGCCAAATCAACGAATTGTGCCGGGGGTAGGCACTCCAGTATCCAATCGCACTCTCGCGCCAGGTCTCCGAAACTCATGAAAGGCGCAGGTTTGGACAAGGTCGCGTTCAATTCATCCGACCGCGCCTGGCTGCTTGCTGCGACACCTGCCAGATGAAAACCCGGTATGTCACCTTGGTCCAAGGCTCGCGCCACCTTGGCACCGATTGCGCCGGTTCCGGCAATGCCAATATTCTGTATATTACCCATAGGCTTCCCGACTTGGTGGTTTTTGCCTCGCAATCAAGGGTTTCACCGAAGACTTAAAGAGTCCAGTCGATCGTTGCCAGTTGTTCTCTTGTGTAGTTCGCAAACCTGTTCAAGCTGGCCAATCAGATCCGGGTCATCGCAAAAGGTCGTTACGATCCGATATCCTTGCGTATTTGCATCGACTTGCCAGGGCCTGAGCGTGATGCCCACGGCCTGCAATTCCGCCTGCAGCGTATCAGGCATTGCTACGAACAGCTCGTTAATGTGAACTGGATGGACAATTCTGACCCCTTCGCAGCGCCCTAATGCTTTTGCGATTCTTGACGTGTTGGAATTGGCTGCCTTTGCATTGATCAGCCACAGATCATTCTCTACATAAGAAAGAAGCTGTGCAGACATATAGCGCATCTTCGAGAACAGATGCCCCGCGCGCTTGTGCATGAAGCGCAATGTGCGGGCAATGTTCGTATCGAAGGTGATCACGGCTTCAGCATTCATCGTGCCGTTCTTGGTCGTGCCAAACGTCAGAATATCAACGCCACATTTCCAACTCATCTCTGCGGGTGACACGCCCAAATATACAAGCGCATTGGCAAAACGTGCGCCATCCATATGAGTTTTCATTCCTGCTTGGCGGGCAATTTTTGTGAGCGCTGCAATCTCTTCCGGAGAATACGTCACGCCTGCCTCAGTGGCTTGGGCAAAACTCAGAGTGCTGGCCGCCATGTGGTGCACATTCCCGACACCGTGCGCCGATATGCTTTGTTCCAAGGCCCCGGGAGTGACTTTGTTGTGTTCCCCCCCAAGCAGGGTCAGTCGACAGCCGCCGCTATAGAATTCCGGTGCGCCACATTCGGTCGTCACAAGATGCGCCTGCCGGTGGCAAAAGATCGTCCCGTAGGACGGTGTGAGCGCCCCCAATGCCAACCCATTGCCCGCAGTCCCGGTTGGGACAGGGAATACAAAGGCTTCACGTTCAAAAATGTCTGTATATACGGCATTGAGCCGCTCAGTGTAGTGGTCAGCACCATAGGCAGTCTCGACCCCAGTGTTGCAGGAGATCAACGCATCCATGACCGCTGGACAGATTGGTGCTCCGTTGTCCGAGTTGAATTGATAATTAGCCATCATGATGAACCTGATTTCGCACATTTGTGCCGACGTACCCGTCAATCCTTGGCAGCGGAACGGCAAAGTCTTCATTGCTCTCTAAGCAGTGGCCTGCCCTGAGGATCGTGCTCTCTTCGAAATAGCGGCCGACGAGTTGCAAAGCGACGGGCAAGCCTTCTGAGTGCATCCCGCAGGGCATTGTCAGGGCTGGGTGTCCTGTCATGTTGAAGAACGTGGTGAAGCGGGTGATCGCGTTACCCACAGCTTCCTCCACGCCATCGCGAATGGTATTAACCGCCCCAAGCTTTTGCGCAATTTCCGGTGTGGCCGGTGTCAAGATCACATCGACGTCTTCAAACAAGGCGTTTGTCTGTCGCCGATACTGCTCGATAAATCGTTTGGCGCGTACATAATGCTCTGCCAGCAGACACTGTCCAAGCGCTAGTCCTGCGCGGAAATCCTTCCCGTAAAGCTCTCCCCGCTCTTGAAGATAGGCAGAATGCGCGCTCAGGGCTTCGGGCATCTGGACCGTCAGCGAAATGGTGCGGCTGTGTTCCATGTCCGGAAAGGTAACCGGGATCAGCTTTGCACCTTGCTTTGACAGATGTGATTTGACCCGCTCCACTGCCCCCAGAATTTCCGGATCGGTTCGCTCAAAATAGAAGTTCTCAGGAATACCCACGCGCAGTCCCCTGACCCCACCGCCCAGATGATCAGCGTAGATATCGACAGGCTGGTTGACGGAGGCCGGATCATGCGGGTCGTAACCGGCAACGATGCCCAACAGATCGGCGCAGTCAGTAATGGTTCGTGTCATCAAGCCGACATGATCCAGTGTCCAGCAATAGGGCACTACACCGCTGGTGGGTACGCGGCCGATCGTGGGTTTCAGCCCGACAAGACCGTTCAAGGCAGCCGGGGCGCGCACCGATCCGCCCGTATCCGTCCCCAAGGCGGCGGGCACCAGGCCGAAAGCGACGGCTGCAGCCGATCCGCTGGATGAGCCCCCGGCAAGACGCGTGGGATCATAGGCGTTAACGCAGGTGCCGTAGACATCGTTTTCCCCGGTTGCGCCATATGCGAATTCGTGCAGGTTGGTCTTGCCCATGCTCAAGGCACCGGCAGCACGCAGCTGCATAATCGCGAACGCATCTTCCGTGGCGATCTGGTCATGAAATACGCGAGACCCTGCTGAAGTAAGCACACCTTCGACGTCGAACAGATCCTTGCTGGCATAGGGAATACCTGCAAAGGATGACCGGGTAAGGTCCTCGGGTGTGAGCTTTGCCGCAGACACTGCTGCCGATGCACCGGTGACAGTGATAAACGCGTGGGAAAGCGCATTAAACCGCGCAATTCGGTCGGCGAAGACGTGCACAAGCTCACTGGGTGTGATTTCCCGCGCATCAAGCCGCCGTTTCAGGGATCGTACGTCGCTGAATGCAATCTCGTCGGACATCGGGCTTATCGCTTCTGCACGGATTGTGCCGGAGGTATGGTTCCTAGGTCGATCTGCCGCAAGGTTTCCAATTCATCCAGAAGGTCTTGGAACCCCGTGATGATGCCCAGTTTCGGGTCCACCAGTTCGTCCAGTTCGTCGTCGGTCCACGTGTGAGACGCCATTTGCGAGCACAAGTTAGTCAAGGTTTGTTTCGTCAGCTTTTGCATGTGCATTACCCGTTCCGGGGCGCAGGGGGTACGCGCCCCGGAAAAATGTGAGCCCGTCATCGAATGATGAGGGTTTCAGGTGTTTGATTGGTCAGGATTTCAGCGCCATTCTCGGTCAACAGCACCGTGTTTGAAATGAAGTAGTCAATGACATCGGTGTTGGTGAACCAGGAATGGGCATGGAACACCATCCCCACTTCGAGCGTGCGCTGAGAATTGGGGAAAAGGGACGTCACCATTGATCCGCCTGTCCAGCTGGGCGGGAACCCGATGCCCACCATATAGCCGCAGTGATGGCGTTCGTAATCATGTAGGCCGGCAGAGGCAGCGACCTCCCGCCAAGCCGCATATGCATCACCCGCTTTGCCTCCTGGTTTCAATGCGCCGCAGATCGCTTTCATTCCGTCGATTGCCAACTCGGCTGATTTCTCGGCACCCTCGGGCGCGGATCCCACGTAGACCAAACGCCCCATCGGCGCCTGATACTTGCGGTAGGCGCCGCAGGTTTCCATGAACACGGCATCCCCATTGTGAAAGTGGTCGCCGCGCCAAGTGGTATGCTCTTCGCCCAGCCGGGTTGTTGGCCGGAAAAACGGGCCAAAGCCAGGGTACTCGCTGCCTTCAAGGATCGTCTTGTTGTGGTAGGCTGCAGAGATCTCATAATCTGATGCGCCGTCTCGGACCGCTTCGATAGCAGCCAGAGTGCCCAGATCGGCGGCACGCGCCGCGGCGCGCGTGTATTCCATCTCCAGGGGTGATTTGACCTGCCGCAGGTCGTCGATAATTCCGGATGCGTCGAACCAGTCCGCATCAGGGTCCCCTGCCTGGATGAGTTCTGCATGACGCGGGGTCAGAAAAAGGCTGCGCTTTTCGATGCCAACGCGCCCGCCCTTCAGGCCTAGGTCAGACATGGCCTGCAGGACGTAATCCGAAAGCTCTTCGTGATCCTTGTGCCCGTAGAACCGCGCGTTCGTGACCTGATTGTCAAAAGTTATCTGTTCCATCGCGCGGCAGGCAAGACCCATCTCGCCGTTTCGGTTCAGGATCAGGACATGCGCAGCAAAAAAACCCCAATGATCCATGCCTGTCAGCCAGTAGATGCTTTCCGGAACAGAAATCAGAATTCCATCAAGGTCGTTTTGTGAAAGCGCCAAGCGCGCGCGCTCAACGCGAGATGATAACTCCGACATCGGAAACGGAGCAGTTGGATTGGATGCTTTTGTGGCGACGTTCACGGTGGCCTCCTTTGTTCTGTGGGGTGAAGACATAACTCCTAGTGGTGCACCAATAGCAAGATACAGTCCGATTATTCAAGTAAATTCCGCCCCTTTTTTGACGATTTAGTGAATCATCTTGCGATTCCAGAATATATTGGTATACCAATTTTACTGGAATCAACGCCAAAAGGAGAGTTCAAAACCCTCAATCAATCCATTTTCGAGCGTCCAGAAAGCCGCAGATGAGGCTTGGAAATTATGTCCGCCCATCCACCGAGAGAGTGAGGCCGCGTTGCCGCCAACCGTAGATCCACCCGGGGAATGCCCGGGAAATCGCATGGCACTCGCGTGACCCTCAAACCAATAACCAACAGGAAAAAGGTGTCGTAATGACCAAAAGTACCGACCAAATCCTTCTGACCAAACTGGCAGATGCTGCAAAGACGGGCAGCATTTCACGCCGATCTTTCATGCACTACTCGATGGCAGCGGGCATGACCGCGAGCGCGGCCACCGGTTTGTGGACCAGCAGCGCACACGCACAGGAACCTCGCCGTGGCGGAACCTTCCGGGTCGGAATACACGACGGCAATACCTCGGATACGCATGACCCGGGCATGTATTCCTCGCGTCTTCAGATCCACCTTGTCCACCAACACCGCAGCTTCCTCACGCTGATCGAGCCCGATGGCACGCTTGGTCCAGATCTGGCCACGCAATGGACCGCCAACGCAGACGCGTCTGTCTGGACCTTTGAGTTGAACCCCAACGCCACGTTCCACAGCGGAAAATCGGTCACGGCGAACGATGTGATCGCATCGCTCAACCATCACCGCGGAGACGACACCACCTCGGCGGCAAAGGCTCTGCTTGCGGCTGTGACGGATGTTCAGGCCGATGGTGACCACACAGTCGTCGTCGCGCTTGAAAGCGGCAACGCAGACCTGCCTTGGCTCATGACGGACTACCACCTGCCGGTTTGCCCGGCCAATGACGACGGAACGCTCAACTGGCAAAGCGGCGACGGGTCGGGCCCCTATAAGATCGACAGCGGTGAATGGGGCGTAAGCTGGAGCCTGAGTCGCCACGAGGGCTGGCACCTGGAAGGGGCATACTTTGACAAGGTCGACATGCTGGTCCTCAACGACCCGAACGCGCGCCAATCTGCGTTGGTGACAGGTGACGTGGATGCGGTAACTGCGATCGACCTGAAGACATCCGCACTGCTGGAGCGTGATCCGAATATCGCGATCGACAACGTGCCCTCAGGTGCGGCGATCACGATGCCGATGCACTGCAACACCGCCCCCTTCGACGATGTCAACGTTCGCAACGCTCTTAAGCTTTCGATAGACCGCAATGAGATCATCGAGAAGATCGCTTTCGGCGCGGCCTCAATCGGCAATGACTTCCACCATTCGCCCGCCCAACCGTACTGGCCCGACGATGTCGAACAGCGCGAATATGATCCGGACCAGGCCAAGTCTCTTCTCAAGAAAGCAGGCGTGGACGGACTCACAGTCAGCATATCGACAGCAGACAGCCTGTTTTCCGGCGCGGTCGACATGTGCGTGCTTTACGCGGCACAGGCAAAAGCCGCCGGCATCACGGTCAACGTGGTGCGAGAGCCCAACGACGGTTACTACAACGACGTTTGGCTGAAAAAACCTTTCTGCGCAGTGTCTTGGGGCGCACGACCGACGCCGGACGTGATGTACACGCTGGCCTACAAGGATGATGCTGCGTGGAACGAGAGCTTTTGGCAGAACGAACGCTTCAACGAACTCCTCCTCCAAGCGAAGGGAGAGCTCGATGACAGTCTTCGCGCCGAGATGTACCGTGAAATGGCGATCATTGCCCGCGATGACGGCGGCACCGTCATCCCGATGTTCAATAACTTTGTCTACGCCCGACGCAGCAATGTAATGCACGGGCCCAACGTTGCCGCGAGCTGGGAACTTGATGGCGCACGCGGCCCAAGCCGCTGGTGGTTCTCTGGTTGAACATCAGGAAATTGCGGCACAGCCCCGATTGCGGGGCTGTGCAGGACAAACCGAGCTTTCGCTGCAAGTTGACCAATGGCAGTAATATTTACATTGCGTCAGACGTAAAACCTAGGTTGGCAGGATGTCGTTAGTCAACTTCGCGTTAGATCGAGCCATACTTTTTAGGTCGCCTTTCCAATTTCAAGTCTGCGGAGTTGTCTTAATTAAATTCTCGCGTGGAATTCCGAACAATCAACTCCGCTTGGAGAAGTTTTGATTTGGGTGCGACGTGGTTATCCAGCCATTCAACTATCGCTTCCCCAGTGGTTTCACCCATGGTTGCAACCGGCAGATGAACGGTTGTGATTTCGGGGAATGTGCAGGACGATGAAGGCAGGTCATCGATGCCCACCAATGACATCTCATCAGGCACTTTTATCCGATTTCGTTGTAATTCGAACAGAACACCTAAAGCCAGAACGTCAGAAAAACATAAAATTACGGAAAAAGACGTGGTTTCTGCGAGCAGCATTTGAGTTGCATCACAGCCACCTTGAACTGAAATGTTCGTCTCGAAGGTTTGCAAAGTGTGGTTCTGGTCTAAGGCCTTCAAACCTGACAGTCGAGCCAATGTTCGATCGTTGTCTTTCACCGGACCGTGAACCACCGCAATCTTTCGGTGCCCGGCAGACAAGAGGAAATCAAGAGCAATACGTGAAGCGCCGGCGTTATCGTAACCAATTGTCGGCAAATGATAGTTTTTATCATAACACGAGGTGGCGATCACGGGGAGGCGCGTCAGTTCGATTAATTTCTCGAAATCCGGACTATGCGTTACACCAGAAACAATCAGTGCTTCTGCACCTATATCTACTAGGCCTTGTGCCTTTTGTGCTTCAATATTCGGATCACCTTTTGTTGTTGCAACAACAAGCGATAGCCCATGCTCTGCCAGTGTCTTTTCAAGCGTTGCGAGAAATTTTGAGAAGATTGCGTTGTCGAGTGTTGGCACGATGGCTCCAACCACTCGAGTTCTGCCGGTATTGATTGCTCGGGCTGCCGCACTTGGTACGAAGTGCAAGCTTGCAATGACATCCTGTACACGGCGACGAGTATCTTCGGATACCGTGACTGGAGAATTCAATACACGCGATACTGTCGCTACTGAGACGTTTGCTGCCTTGGCAACATCTCTGAGGTTCGCACGTTTCTTGCGTTTCTGGTTGGCCAATTTTTTTGAAATCCATAGGTTGCCTGATTTTTCGATGAATACCTTGACACATGTAACTAGTTTCATCAAGATCGTGTAACTAGTTACATACTGCGACTCATACTTGAAACAATGCGAACCTTTTCGATCCTTCATGATTTTAGCAACAACGGCTATGAGACGCCTGCACGGGTCTATGCAGGGTTCCAAAAGCCATCACACGGAAAGACATTTGCACTCGCGCCACGCGAAGTTTCCTATATCCCCATGCAAATAGGCGACCTCCTGTCAGTCACGGGGAGTGGGCCAAACACTCGATTGCAAGTTTTAGCCTTTGACGAAACAGGCCGAAATGCCTTGACCTCTTTGGCACTATCCAAGACCGGGGAATTAGATTTGTCCAAAGTGGATAGCGACAGGCTGGTCGCTTGGATAGCGGCACAGGGTGGTGAGCCAGGCTCCGGTATAGCCATCGCCGATTTGCCCCGAAGTGAAGATCAGATCATATTGAAAGCCAGCGCTCCGATTTCAGTGTGGATCATGCAACCTTTGAAACGGGATCAACTGGTTACCGGAAGCAGTAGCGGTTCGGTTGTCGTTTCTCACCAACAGGCAAATGCTAGCGGCCCGATTTTACCTGACCCCTTGGGGGACGTGCGCGAGGAATTCACGGTCAAGCGCGGCACTGGTTTGTCCTATGAGGTTCGGCAGGGCGAAATAGTCCAGATCATCGATGTCGAGGGCCAGCAATGCTCGGACTTTGTCGCCATCAGAACGGATGGCCTAGATAAAGGTGAGGAATGGCTGATCGATAGTACCTCAACCCGATCGATGGTGCGTCGCGCCTATCCGGGCCCTGGCATGCTGGACAAATTCTATGACGGCGAAATGAGGCCCCTTCTGAACGTTATTCAAGATACATGTGGACGTCACGATGCATACGGCCTGGCTTGCACAGCACGGGGTTACGCCGAGCGCGGCTTCCCGGGTCACATTAACTGTTCCGATAACATTTCTGACGCTCTCACACCTTATGGTGTGAGACGTCGCTCGGCCTGGCCTGCGATCAATTTCTTCTGGAATACATGGATCGATTCACATTCCCACGAATTGCTGGTTGATGAAAGTCATTCGCGCCCGGGTGATTATATCGCGATGCGGGCGATGGAAGATTTGGTCTGCGCTTCTACCGCTTGCCCAGATGATCTTGACCCAATTAACGGTTGGAATCCCACCGATGTGCATGTGCGGATCTACCGGCCTGAAACTCCGATCCGCCGTGCGGTCGCCTACCGTGAAAAGGAAGATGCCCCGATGTCCATTAGTCAGGAATCCGCCTTTCATGAACGACTAGAGCCACTGACCCAGCATTTCGCACCCGCGCGGGATTTGTGGGCGCCGGTCAGCTTTCCGTCACACGGCACGTTGGGCGAATATTGGGCCTGCCGGGAAGCGGTAACTTTGCAAGACATGAGTGGCCTGCGCAAATACGACATCATTGGACCAGATGCCGAGAAATTGTTGCAGTTGGCGACGACACGCAATGTCGCCAAACTACCGGTGTGGCGTGGTTCTTACACGTTGATGTGTGATGAAACCGGTACGGTCATAGATGATGGCACGCTGTTCCGGCTGGCAAATGACTTGTTCCGCTGGTGCTGTGGCAGCGAAGAAAGCGGTCGAACATTACTATCATTGGCGGAGGAGCACGGGCTACAGGTACGAATCCACGACATGAGGAATGCGCTACCTAACCTAGCACTACAAGGGCCTAAATCCCGCGATGTGTTGCGCAAGATCGCTTTCACACAACCCCAGGTTCCTACCCTTGATCAGCTCAAGTGGTTTGGCTGCACGGTCGCCCGACTGAATGATCGCGAGGGGGCGCCATTTATGTTGTCACGCTCTGGCTACACCGGAGAACTTGGATACGAAATTTTTTGCTCTAAGGCCGATGCAATCACCATCTGGGACGCAGTGATGGAGGCGGGTAAAGAGTTTGGGATCACCCCAATGGGATCAGCTGCGCTTGAGATCATCCGCATAGAAGCGGGGCTGGCGGCTGCCAACGCGGAATTTGCTCCCGGAGTCGACGCGTTCGAGGCTGGCCTTGGATTTGCCGTTGACCTGACCAAAGCTGAATTTACTGGAAAGGCTGCATTGGAGCGGAATCAGCAGAACCCGCGGCAGGTCCTCAAAGGTTTGCTTTTGGAGTGCGATGATATTCCAGCGCATGGGGCTTCTGTTTTCGCAAATGAAAGACAGGTCGGAATCATTACCTCTGCCACCCGGTCTCCTTCACTCGAACACAGTATCGCAATTGCACGCCTTTCTGTGGAATACTCAGAAAATGAAACAAGGCTGGAAATCGGGCAGCTTGATGGACGCATGAAACGACTAGGCGCGAAAGTCACCGATATTCCGTTCATAGACCCGCGGCGAACGCGGGCGCGCGCATAAGAAAATATCTAATCAGCAGGAGAGAAACTATGACCCTAAACATGAAATCCCTGACATTGTCAGCCTCACTCGGCCTATTGGCGTTGCCCGCCGCTGCGGCTGAAGAGGTAAAAATAGGTGTCCCATCCTGGACCGGCGCCCAGGCGATCGCGCATCTATTAGGTGCGGTCGTCGAAACGCGGATCGGAGGCTCGGTCGAGTATGTACCTGGCAATAACGCGACGATCTTCCAAGCGATGGACCAAGGTAAGGGTGATATCGACGTCCACCCTGATGTGTGGTTGCCCAATCAACAGAGCTTCACTCAAAAATACGTGGATGAAGCAGGAACGGTTACCTTGTCGTCAAACCCTTACGAAGGAAATCAGGGTTTCTGTGTGTCAAAAAACTTCGGCGAGGCCAACAACATTACCGACATTGCCGATTTGGGTCGCCCTGATGTTGCTGCCCTGATGGACAGTGACGGCAATGGCCGCGGCGAAATGTGGATCGGTGCGCCAGGATGGGCCTCGGCCAACGTAAATGAAGTCAAGGTGCGTGACTACGGTCTTCTGGATTTCATCGAACCGGTCCGTGCCGAAGAAAGCGTCAAAACTGCGCGTATCAAGGATAGCATCGCCAAGGACGAAGGTTATGCTTTCTATTGTTATAAACCGCACGCGGTTTGGTACATGTTCGATGTGGAAATGCTATCGGAGCCAACATTTGACCCCGAAAAATACGTGATGGTGCAGCCATCGGATGATCCTGACTGGTATGAAAAGTCGACGGTCGCCTCTAAAGATGCGCTGAAGGACGTGCAGATTGCATGGTCCAACTCTCTGGCTGACCGTTCTCCGGCGATTGCAGAGTTTTTCGCAAATTTCCAAGTAACTGCGGATGACGTTTCAGCTTTTGCCTTTGAAATCAGCGCTAATGGTCGCGATCCGTCGGAAGTGGCTCTCGAATGGATCGATGCAAACCCAGATCGTGTAGACGCCTGGCTGGGCCTTTAATCCGACCCGGATGTCATCAACCAATGTGGCAGCGCATGTTTGCTGCCACATTGAAATAACAGGGCCATTTGTTAGGCCACGGGGGAGAGACATGAGCGACGATACCGTTATTGAAATTTCGAATGTCTGGAAGATTTTTGGAGCCAAGCCCGAAATCGCGTTGCAGGCAATACGCGAACAAGGCTTGACCAAAGCCGAGGTCCTTGCTGAACACAACTGTGTCGTCGGTGTCGCTGACGTGAGCCTGTCCGTGAACCGCGGTGAGATATTCTGTATCATGGGCCTGTCCGGTAGCGGCAAGTCCACGCTAGTCCGCCATTTCAACCGATTGTTGGAACCCACTGATGGAAAGATTGAGATTGAAGGCACCGACGTGATGGCGTTGGGACCACAAGAGCTTCAACAGTTTCGCAACAACAAAATCGGCATGGTGTTTCAGAACTTCGCATTGATGCCGCACCGCTCGGTTCTGGATAACGTGGCCTTGCCGTTGGAAATCCGACAAGTGAGCAAAAATGAACGCATGCGACAGGCGGCGGCCATTCTGGACATCGTTGAATTGGGGGCCTGGGGGTCTAAATTCGCGCACGAGCTTTCCGGGGGAATGCAGCAAAGGGTTGGTTTGGCGCGCGCTCTGGCGGCAAACCCTGACGTGCTGCTGATGGATGAGCCATTCTCGGCACTAGATCCGCTCATTCGGCGGCAATTGCAGGATGAATTCATCCGGCTCAGCAAGATCCTGAAAAAAACAACAATCTTCATCACACATGACTTGGACGAGGCTGTGCGTATCGGCAATCGAATTGCAATCATGCGTGATGGCAAAGTCGTTCAGATCGGTACGGCTGAAGACATCGTCATGAATCCTGCCGACGATTACGTGGCAGACTTTGTGGCGGGTATTTCGCGGCTCAAGGTGGTGCGTGCCCACGCAGTTATGCAACCGATTGATGACTATGTCGCCACCCATGGCCCGCTGGGTGCAGATTCACCGCGCGTCAACGAGAGTGAAAATCTAAGCACGCTGATCAATTTAGCGATCGACAACAGCGGTGCGATTTTGGTGGAAGATGGCGGTAGAGATGTGGGCCTGATCACACGTGCCGATCTACTGCGCACAGTAATCGAAGGGACGGAAGTATCATGAGCACATCCGACGTGAACCCCGATGGCGTAAACCCGCTAGAAGATACAGAAAGTGAAGCCGCTTTGGCTTATGCCGAAGAGCGACGCGAAAACATCCGGAAATTTGTACGAACCAACCCCGACTATTACATCAAGAATTTCGACAAGATCGGCGCGTCTGCTCGTTTTACGGCGACTTTCAATCTCATGGCCGGGATATTCGGCCCTGTCTGGTATGGCGCTCGCGGCTTGTGGACATGGGCCTTACCATTCTTAATTCTTGAAACACTTGCTTATGTACAGATTGCGCGCGGTCTTTTTGGAGATCTTGCGGCTGATGCAATGGCTCGCATCGCGTCAATCGAAGGAACACTGGAACTGCGCCGCCAGCAGTTGGAAGCCGCAATTGAATCAAACTCCGACAAGGTTGATGTCTATCAGCGCACAGTCGACTCGCTTGAGGCCAACATCGGAGGAATCCGTGCCGAAGCCGAAGCTTTGGCCGCCGAAGGCCCTTCAATAGTGTTGTGGGGCCTTGTTCTCTTGCTGGTTATCAAAACGATTCAGTCTGTCGTGGCCAATTGGGCGCTTGAGACGCGGTTTTCTGAATGGTTGTCAGATCGGTCAATCCGTTCAGCCATGCCTGTCTCTGAGATCGTGTTCAGTGCTATTTTCATGGCGCTGATCGTGACAGCGGCAATGATGCATTACAGTTTCCCCGGTCGTTTCTCATTGCTCAGCCACTTTCCAACAGATCCCAATATCCGTTTGACTGGCATCACCTGGGTGGAAGACTTTATCGCGTTTTGCGTCCGAAATAGTGAAGCATTCTTTGAAGGGCTCACGATTGGTATCCGAGCATTGCTTGATGCGTTGGAAGTTATACTTGTACAGACCCCATGGATCGTGATTGCAAGCCTGATCATCCTGCTCACCTGGCTAACCGCGGGGATCAGAACAGCGATCTATTCAGGCGCATTCCTCGCCTATATGGGCCTCTTAGGCTTTTGGGAGGCGGCAATGACAACATTGGCATTGCTAGGCACTGCGGCGTGTTTATCAATCGTGATCGGCATACCGTTGGGCATGTTCGCGGCTCGGCGTCCACGCTTCTACGCCTTCATCCAACCCATCATGGATTTCATGCAAACGATGCCTGCCTTTGTCTTCATGGTGCCGGTCATCGCGTTTTTCGGCGTCGGCAAACCAGCGGCCGTCATTGTTACGATGATTTTCGGCGGTACACCGGTGGTACGCCTGACTGTTTTGGGTTTGCGTGGCGTCCCTGAAAGCGTGCGGGAGGCGGCGATCAGCTTTGGCGCAAATAAGTGGTACCTACTCACCAAAGTCGACCTGCCGTTAGCGAGCCCCTCAATTCGGGCGGGTATCAATCAGACAATCATGCTGTCACTGGCGATGGTTGTCGTGGCCTCACTGATCGGCGCGAAAGGATTGGGTGAAGACGTTCTTGAAGCACTACAATATGCCAATGTCGGACAAGGCATTCTGGCAGGCTTTGCTATCCTGTTCTGCGCCATGATACTTGATCGCATCGTGCAGGGACAGCGGAAGTGACACCACTTGTCTTGGTGCATGGTTTCATGGGGGGCAGCGCGCAATGGGCACCACAACGGTGCGCGTTGTCGGACACCCGAAACCTGATCACGATTGATCTACCAGGCTTCGGACAAAATGCAGATTTGCCCAGTATTGACTCGATCAGCGGGTTTGCTGATTGGGTCCTGGATCAACTGTCCTACCTTGAGATCGAACGTTTCCACTTGTTGGGTCATTCGATGGGAGGGATGATCGTACAGGAAATGGTTCACCGCGCACCACACCGGGTCGATCATGTGATCCTCTATGCCACGGGCGCAGTCGGCAACCTGCCAGGACGGTTTGAAACTATTGAGGAAAGCAAACGGCGCGCCCAAACCGAGGGGTTCGAGGAAACCGCTCGTCGCATCGCTGCCACATGGTTTCTGAAAGAACATTGTGCAGCCGCCTATCCAGATTGTGCTGAAATAGCCGCACAAAGCGCACCAGATGCGATACTCAAAGGACTGGATGCAATGCGCCATTGGCGTGCCGACGATCGCCTATCTGCTATAAAGGCCAAAACCATGGTCATTTGGGGAGATCAGGACCGCACGTATTCATGGGCACAGACCGAACAGCTCTGGAGATCAATCCCTCAGGCCGAACTTGCTGTCGTTCCCGGTTGCGCCCATGCAGTACATTTGGAAAAACCAAATATCTTCAATGCATTACTGTCGGATTTTTTAAGCCGGACTGAAAAGGCCTCTGTGCTTGAAACTTTGATGGATCACCACCGTGACATCTCTTGAATGGTCGTTTTGTGGACCGCACAGCATCAATGGCCAAAATAGACTAACGTCAACAAGAAACCATTTGCTCTAGTTGAAACAGCAGCTTTAGGCACTTTGCACCTATTCGTTTGAACCGCAGCATTCGACAGTTTGGGCTCAAACAGGTCATCCATCCGTTTCCATAGATCATTGTCGGCATAACGACAATTGTTTATCCATTGAACGACACCATTAAGGAATAATCTCCGAGGCCAGCTCCGCGCTCCGAAGTGCTGCAGTTTAATCTCTGACGGCCTATGCAACGAACTTTGAAGATGTCTGACCGAAGGAGCACTTTTGTTCAGCTCACTAATGGTTTTCAAAAGGAGGAGACTGCGACGTAAACGGGTTTCAATTGTCTAGAGGATGTTGTCACGCCAATTTTCGGGTCAATGAAAAACCTGATGCTCGGATTTTCAAGCCGCGCGAGTGGCAGGGTTATGTCACAATCAATTGAGAAAATTTAGGCCCCCCAGCAACAGATGCCGTGCCAACACAACGAGTTGCTCCCCTAGTCCCCCATAGGTGGGACTCACATCCAAAGCTATTTCAGGAGAAATTAATGCTCACTCATAGCAAGTAGAGTAATGGAAAATGCTTAAAATTGCTTCTGTAAAAGAATGGCAAAACTTTGCGGTTAATTTGCAACCGGATACACAGCTGTTGGCTGATGGGAAATCGCAAGAGGCGTTGCTGAAGAACACACAAACAAAATCAGTTTGGATGACGCTGGATGGCTGAAATTGTTATCATAGGTGGTGGTGCCGGAGGCTTAGAATTAGCTATCCGGCTATCAAAGAAGCTGCGACGCAGCTCTAAAGACCGCGTGACACTTGTTGATCGGAAAATGAATCATGTGTGGAAACCGCTTTTTCATGAAGTGGCAGCGGGCACACGAGGAATTTCCGGAGATCAATTGAGTTATCTTTCTCTTGCTGACATGCACGGGTTTCGATTTCGCACTGGCGAAGTGTTGCACATTGACCGAGAGGCTAAAACTATAGCGATTTCCGGACGCTTGGGATCAACTGGAGAAAGCATACCTAAACGCACTTTGCCATACGACCATCTTGTTTTTGCGATAGGTAGTGAACCCAAAACATTTGGCATTCCCGGTATCACAGAAAATTGCTTTTTTCTGGATACGCTAGAACAAGCCAGCCGGTATCAAGATGCGTTTTTCGAGCACTGTCTGCGTTTGGATACAAAGAAGGTAGAAAAATCGGAACAGCTAAGAATTAGTATAATCGGAGGGGGAGCTACGGGTGTTGAGCTGGCCGCGGAGTTAACACATTCGATTGGTCATCTGACTCGGTACGGTTTTGACGCTTTTGATGCCAGCAAAAGCGTTTCGATTACGCTAATTGAGGCAGCGCCCCGCATTTTGCCGCAGCTAGATGAGACCCTATCGACAAAAGCGCTCGAGCGACTGCAAGAACTGGGTGTCGACGTTCGCACTTCGTGCAAAGTTCATGAAGTTTTGCCCAGTGGCGATGTGAAAACTGAGGATGATACAGTTATTACCTCAGACATTACGGCATGGGTGGCGGGTATCGGAGCACCAAGCGTATTGAAAGAGCTTGTGCCCGACTTTTATTTGGAATCCGGCTTTCTAGCCATTCAAGACACGTTGCAGCTACAGGGTGATGAGACGATGTGGGCCCTTGGCGATTGTGCTCGTTTGCTCGATCCCAAATCAGGCCGGCCATTGCCCCCAAAGGCGCAGGTAGCGTCGCAACAAGCTGAACATCTCGCCAACGAATTAAGTCGACTTCTAGTAACTAAGGCACCTGCTGGTGTGTTTCGATTTAAAGACCACGGGTCTTTAGTGAATTTTGGTTCGCATTCGACAATAGGTATGATGATGGGGAATTTACTTGGATCTCATAATGTAGACGGTTGGTTTGCTCGAAGAGCTTACAAACTTTTGTATCGTCGGCATCAGTTCATCCTGCACGGTGCGCTTCGGGGTTCTTTGCTTATTCTAAGCGAATGGCTCCGAGAGCGCGTTCACCCCCGACTGAAACTTCATTGATATGCAAGGGGTCAAATTTTTCAAAGAGGACTCTGAGCGATGATCATTCTGGGCCCAACCAAGATCGAAGGACGTGTTGAGGTCCTGCTGGCCAATGGAGATCACGACGACGAGAGTCTGAAATCAAAACCGATTGAAAAGGCAACGATGGCGTTCTCGCGCATTAAGGAAGACCGACCTTGCCGATATCCCGGTGATGAAATTGATCAGATACATCCCGGTTGCGGGAAGCGCTTTGTAAAGGCCAAAACAATTCGACGTGGCTTGGTTGCCTGGGTGGATAAGGAAGGCAGCATTCTAACAGGTGATCGCATCGCAGTTCACCGTCCTCCGAGACGTCTCTACCCTCACGCATGATCATTCTAGAAAAGGAAAGATTTATGACAGATCAATCAATCAATTCTGAACGTCTCTGGTCACGTATTATGGATATGGCTGAAATCGGAGAGATCCCTAGAAACGGCAGCCGTCGTTTGGCAATGTCACAAGATGACATAGATGGCCGAGAGCTCTTTCTCGCATGGTGCAAGAACAGAGGGTATCAAACATTCTACGACAAGATAGGTAATCTCTTTGTTCGCCGTTCGGGTACAGAAGTCAGCGCATTACCTGTGGTGTTGGGTTCACATCTTGATACGCAGCCGAATGGGGGTCGGTTTGATGGTATGCTCGGCGTTTTGGCTGGCTTGGAAGTTCTTGAAACCCTTGATGACCACAAAATTAGCACTCGCAAACATATAGATGTTGCGGTTTGGACAAATGAAGAAGGCACTAGGTTTCAACCTGCAATGATGGGTTCTGGGGTGTTTACAGGAACACTTTCACTTCCAGAAACCCTTGCAACGAAAGACTCTAACGGGGTTTCAGTCTCAGATGAATTGATTGCTCATGGGTATGACAAAGGTTTGCCTCCCGGCAATCATCGAATCGGCCGCTATATCGAACTTCATATTGAGCAGGGTCCGGTCCTTGAGGCCGAAGAGAAGACAATCGGTATTGTAACAGGTGGCCAGGCCATTCGCTGGTTCAACGTCACTTTGCAAGGCGAAGAAACACACGCTGGGCCAGTCCCGATGGCATCTCGTAAGGACCCGGTTCCAGCTCTTGCCCGGATCATTGACTTAGTCTTTCAGATTGCTGAAGTGGATATGGCTTCGCGCGCAACTATCGGCGAAATCGATACCTTTCCTAGCTCGATCAACGTTGTGCCAGGCCAAATTCAAGTATCTGTGGATTTGCGAAGCCCTGATGAATCTGTGCTCGAGAACATGCAACAGAGATTTCTAGAAGGAATTCAAACTATTGCAAAGGCAAACAAACACTTGAAGATCGAAGCGAACTGCATCTGGCATTCTGCTGTCGTTCAATTTGACAAAGATATGGTTGATGCGGTTCGTGGCGCGGCTTTGAAGCGCGACTATGCGGCGATGGAAATTGTGTCAGGTGCAGGTCATGATGCATTTAATCTTGCGCGGATTGCCCCAACAACAATGGTGTTTATCCCCTGCAAAGATGGAATTAGTCACAACGAACGAGAGTACGCATCTCCTGAACACGTGGAAGCCGGCGCAAATGTACTCCTAGATACTGCTCTTCAATTTGCGGGTAAAATTGTTAGTGCTGCTCAAGATGCAAATGCCGGCGAGCGAGTATGAGACTTTTGGGAAAAATAGCACCAACACATAAACTGATCTTTAGCTGCTGCGAATCTAAAAGGCTTGTAGCTATCTGGTTTCGGAGGTTCCGATCAGGATTGCCGACCTCATTCAAGGTATCTGGGCTCTTGGATGAACGCACTATGGTAATCGAGTGGAGATGAACATGAGAATATTCAACACGTTGGCCTTATTGTTGCTGAGTATTTCCCCACAAACGGTATTAGGACAGGCATTAGTTCTTACGGGCGGCGAAATCTATACCGTGGATGAAAACCGTAGCTGGGTCGAGGCGATCGCGATTGATGAGAATGGCATCATCACCGCAGTTGGTACGCAAAGCAGTGTTTTCGCGACTGTGGGTACTGATGCAAAAATCGTGGATTTGGGGGGGCGTATGGTGCTGCCCGGATTTCAGGACGTTCACCTGCACGCGGTCGAAGCCGGGGTGAACGCGGTCTTGTGTTTGTTTGAACCGTTTGATGATCTGAACGGATACCGTCAGAGTGTCATGGATTGCGCCGAAGATAGCGAAACCGGTGATTGGGTTCTGGCCGCAGGTGTCAACATGACAGCCCTGTTGGACCTGCATCCAAATCCGGTTGAGGTACTAGACGAGGTTGTGCCAGACCGGCCAGTTCTTATCCTGGACGATATTGGGCATGGGGCTTGGGCCAACTCGAAAGCGCTGCAGGCTGCCGGTTATGACACGGCGCCCGACGCGCCCAACGGAAATATTATTTTGCGCAATCAAGCGGGAACACCCAATGGTGTTGTTTTGGAAAACGCGCCAAACAATCTGCGTACTCTCGCCTTTCCACCAACCGAAGAAAATCTCAACTTTGCGTATGATAGTCTTCTGTCCGCAACTGCAGAGCTGAACGCAAATGGCATCACGAGTGTCAGCGATGCGGGTGGGTATTGGCCGCAGGGGCATCACAAAGTTTGGGACTGGGCGGAAGAGGAAGAAGCACTCACAGTCCGGGCATCGAACGCTTTTTACATCTACCCCGACAGACCGCTAGAGGAACAGCTAGCTGAGTTGCGAACGCTCTATCACAATGATCCTGACCGGCTTGTGCGGTTCAATCAGGCTAAGATCTATGTGGATGGCATTCTAAGTCAGGCAACCGGCGCCTTGTTGTCCCCCTATGAGCCGGGTTTGGGTTTAGAACCAGATGAAGAATACGGCTATCTATATTTCCCAGAAGAGGCGCTAAAGCGGGCAGCACGAGAATTAAGCGCCGCAGGATTCCAGTTGCACTTTCACGTTACCGGCGACTATGGAGCACGGCTTGCACTTGATGCGATTGAAGAGGCTGACCCGACAGCTGGTCCGCATCGACTGACGCACCTTTATCTTATCGATCCCTCGGATTATCCACGGTTCGCGGAATTGAATGCTGTGGCAGACATTCAGCTCGCTCCCAGTGCACTTGATGTCAACTACGTCGGCTTTATGGAGCAATTCCTCGGACAACGTGCGTCACACTTGCTTGCAGCTGGAGATCTGATCAACGCAGGTGCGACTGTAACACTTAGCAGTGATTGGGATGCTGATGAACTGAACCCAATGATCAAAATCGCGGCTGCGGTTGGCCGAAAACATAACGGTTTCCCAGATGTGGCGACTGCAATTGAAGCGATGACAATCAACCCGGCCTATCTTCTTCAGCATGATGATCGGACAGGATCAATTGAAGTCGGAAAATTCGCAGACTTGGTGATCATCAGCGAAAACATACTGGACATTCCCGTAGATCAGATTGCGGATGTCCAGATTGAGGCGACGCTCTTGCAGGGCCAGGCAGTCTTTGACGAAACCGGGCTTTTCTCCAAATGACGCTTAGTCGTATTCGCTCACTTGTCGATCAAGGTAAGTGAGCGGATCTTCTGTTGCATTTGATGGCGTTTGCGATAGCGCGTCGAGGAAGAGTGAAAACAATTCACCCTGAGAAGCGATGCCCAGCTTATTATGAATCCGCTTGCGGTGCACTTTGACAGTTTCCGGGCTGTTTCCTAGCTCCCGTGCGATTGATTTGGAGGAATGGCCTTTCAGGATCAATCGGACAATTTCTGCTTCGCGTTGGCTTAGTACAGAGGTAGAGAAGCGTTCAAACGATTTTTCGAGGTGTAAACCTATTCGGCCCTGGCCTTGAATGCTTTCAGGATTGAATTTGGGCCAATGGCGCTTGCAAAGCGCTGAAATGCAAGGGAAAAGTGCCGTCAACATTTCTCTGGCCGCATCCGAAAGCATAAATCCTTCGTCGCGACTACCTAAAGACAAAGATAGAAAAGTCCCTTCGCCAAAAGGCACGATGACGTTGGCTTCATCAAAAAGTCCTGTCCCGACATAGAAAGTCTCATAATATTCTGACGTTAAAAAGTCATCTGGCGCGCAGTCTTTCAGAGTGACGACACCGTCGTGTCGACCGTTTCGGATCAAGTTGTAGAAAGGGTCAAGCAGATAGGCAAAATCTAGGTAAGGCCCGATGGTTGCATCACTAAATTCATCATCCAGATTGTCGAAAAGCTCCACAGGAGAATGACTATCAAAATATGCGGTGATGAATGTACTGTCGTAGCCGGATGCCGCTTCGCACAACCTTGCAAGAGCAGAAAGGAAGCCATCTTGACCCACTAAGGTGACAACCTCTGAGAGGGCATCAAGACAATAGGTTAAGCTTTCCGGACCCGGAGAATGAATGTTAGTTTCTGCAATTCGTAAGTGGAATTTATTTAGTGTTGCGTAGGGTGACATCATGCGCTCCTTTCCAGATTTCAGGCGGGTTGCTGCTGAGTCATGCAGTGAATCCCACCACCGTTCCAACAAACGTTGCGAATATCCACTTGCACGATTTTTCTCTCAGGAAAGACCTGTCGGAAAACGTCGACGGCGGCCTCATCAGTTTCGGGCGTCCCGAATTTTGGCAAAACAATCCCACCATTTGCGATGTAGCAGTTCACATAAGACGTCGCTGAGGCATCGCTGCCGTCGTCATAGAGATAGGCCTCATTCATCAAGGTGATCTCGATTTCATTACCGTCAGCATCTGTTTGTCCCTTCAATGCTTTCAGGTTCTCACGACACACTTTCTGATGCGGGTGGTTGTCATCAGGATTGTCTTCAAAGATGACATGGCCCGGTTTGACAAAGGTCAACACGCCATCAATATGACCATCCGTGATCCATTCCTCAGTATCGCCGGGCAGCCAAATGACCTTGCGCGCACCAATAGCGTGGAACAATTCGCGTTCGACATCTGCCTTGGTCATGCCAGCGTTTCGATTTGGGTTTAAAAAGCAAGTCTCAGTCGTGATCACCGTGCCTCGGCCGTCACTGATCAGCCCGCCGCCCTCGCCGCACAGTGGGGACTGAAACAACGGCAGGTCCAGATGATTGATCAGATTAGCACCAATATCTCGGTCACCGGGTTCAATCGGAAACTTGTCCCCCCAGTTGTTGAAAATCAGGTTGGAGCCGATGGTTTGCCCAGCCTCGTTCTGCACAAACAAAGGCCCCGTATCACGAAACCACAAGTCATCCTGCGCCAGAGCAATGACGTCTACTTGGGGTGGCAAGAGCTTGCGCGCCTCATCAAAGACCTCTGGATGCGCCACGACACGAACGCGCTCGAACTGCGATATGGCAGTGGCAATTTCAACAAAAGCACCTTGAACCTGAGGCAGTTCTGCCCCCCATGTGTCAGCGTGATCATCGTGCACCCATGCCATCCAGCAAGCGGCGTGACGAGCCGTTTCTGCTGGCATGACAAACCCCAACTCTCCTGGAGTTTTGCCGGCAGACAGTTCAGCTTTTATATCAATGGTCATGCTGCTGGCTCCTGCTGAGTAATGCAATGGATGCCTCCGCCACCAATTGCGATGGAAGGGATATTGACCTGAACAATCTCGCGTTCGGGGAAATGCTCTTCATAAACTTCGCGCACTAGATCATCCTCGCGCAGATCGTATTTCGGCATCACGACCGCGCCATTGCAGATGTAAGAGTTCACGTATGAGCTGCAAAATTTCTCATGATCCGAGCCATGATCTGAGGCATCAGGAACTCGTACAATCTCGAGCGCCCGGCCCTTCGCGTCAGTTTGACCATCAAGTGCCGCGATGTTGGCTTTATTGATATCATACCATTCGCCATCAGCGGGACCTTCGCCTTCGACCAGCACAACCCCCGGCGCAAGGAATACGGCCGTACCATCTATATGGCCGTCGGTTTCCGTTTCCAGATGGTTTCCCGGCAGCCAAATGACTTTATCCCCGCCAAGCATTTCCTTCAGCTCAGCTTCAATCGCGTCAAGGCTCCAGTCAGGGTTTCGGTTCGCGTTCGGAAAGCAGCTTATAGTGCTAAGAATGGTGCCTTCGCCATCGACGCTGACGCCGCCACCTTCAGCCACCAACCGCGAGGTGAATTCACGTACATCTGCGGCACTGCAGATCGCTGCAGAGACAGCATTATCGCCTCCGTAGGGCTGATATTTTTCGCCCCAGGCGTTAAATTCAAACGAAACACCAGCACGATCTCCCTGATCATTCACAAGAAAGCATGGGCCAGCATCCCGCGCCCAGCTATCATCAATTGGATGTTCCAACAGATCAATATCGCTGCCCAGAAAGTTGCGGGCTGTTTTAACATCTTCGCTACGCACGAGCATTGTCAGAGGTTCAAATCTGCGGATCGCGTGTGCCACTGCTGCGTAGTTAAGGCAGGTTTCTTCCATGCGGTCCCAGACCTCAGGGCGTGAGGGCCACATCATCCAAGTCCGGGCATGCGGCACCCATTCGGCAGGCATGTAAAATCCGGCTTGCTTTGGGGTCAATTGTGACATGCGATATCTCCTACCTGTCCGTGAGTGAGTCTTGCTCGTAGCTTACACATGAGGTATACTAATCTACAAACCCGTAATTCTTATCATATCGATTAGTTTAATTCATGAATAATCCGTATCGCCTTCTCCCCCCGCTTGGAGCCTTGGTTGGATTCGAGGCCGCAGCACGTCTGGGCAGTTTTTCGTTGGCAGCTGAAGAACTTAACGTGACCCAGTCAGCGATATCGCACCAAATCCGCGCGCTGGAATCCCATCTTGGGCAGCCGTTGTTTCAACGGATCGGAAGAGGGATCGAGCTAACCGATGCCGGAACCGACCTTTACAACACCAGCGCAGACGCGTTGGAACGAGTACGCCTAGGCGTGCAAAGATTGGATGCCTATACCAAGCCCGGGACTGTCGTGGTTCATATACCGCCCAGCCTTGCCGCTGGATGGTTTATGCCGCGCCTGGCCGCGTTGAAATCCGAAGCCCCTGAGATCGAACCTTGGCTTTATACTGGTGAAAGCTATCAAGAACTGGCCGACACCGAATATGATATTTCATTCCGGCGCGAGCCGCCGCAATTGCCTGATGAGATTGGGCAAGTGTTTCTACAGGAATGCCGAGCACCACTGTGCGTACCCGCGCTTTTGGAGCAGTTAGAAGCCGCGCCTGACACGGTTCCCCTAATCCATGATGAGGAACCCGATGACTGGCGAAAGTGGTATGCGCATGCTGAGCGAGAGCGAGAAAACTTTTCAGCGGGGCTCAACTTTTCCGACCCGACGTTTGCTCTGGATGCCGCCGCACGAGGCATGGGTGTCTATCTGGGCAATCCAGAGCTGGCCAAGCCATGGCTTAAAGAGCATAAACTGGTGCAGGCCCCCGGCCCGGTACTCACGACAAAGCGCTATATTTACATGGTGACATTGGACCATCACCTCCAGCGACCCGACGTGCGTAAACTTTGGGATTGGTTGTGCCGTCACGCCCCATTGTCAGGTGATTCAACCTCGGTCGAATAAAAGCAGGCAGATTGACGGGCACTATCAACCTTATCCAACGACGGCACCTCTGTACGACAACGTGCCGGGCAACCTTTCTTTTCGTAGAGCCAACATCTGGTGTGAAACGGGCAACCGCTTGGAATTGCTGCATGCGACGGCACGTCGCCCTGCAAAACAATTGGTTTAGACCGTGCTTTGTTGCGGGCTTTCACCCGAGGCACGGCTGACATCAGTGCAGCTGTATAGGGATGCGCCGGATTGGCAGCCAATTCCTTGGCAGGACCAATTTCAACAATACGACCCAGATACATGACTGCAATTCGCTGACATAGATGCCGAACCACCGACAAATCATGGCTAATGAACAACATCGCCATGTTTTCTTGCGATTTCAAATCATCCAGAAGGTTCAGGATCTGCGCCTGCACTGAAACATCAAGCGCACTGACAGGTTCATCAGCAACAAGAACAGAGGGCTGGTTTGCAATTGCTCGTGCGATCGCAATGCGTTGTCTTTGCCCCCCGCTGAAATGCTGTGGGTATCGCGCGGCATGGGTCGGGCTCAATCCGACTCGTTCCAGCAATGCGTTAACCTTTGTTGTTTGGTCGTTACGGCCGGCGGTTTTTTGGATGCGAAATGGTTCAGCCAGTGTATGGCCCACGGTCTTTCGCGGATGCAGCGAGGAAAAGGGATCCTGAAACACCATCTGCACCCGGCGTGCCAGCTCATGCCGGTCACGATCTTTCTGTATATCAAGCGCTGTACCATCAACCTGGATCTGGCCTTGCGAAGTTTGCACCAACCCCACAATCGCTTTTCCCAAAGTAGTTTTTCCGCTTCCGGATTCGCCAATGAGACCTAAAACTTCTCCCGTGGCCACAGACAGTGAGATATCACTCAGGGCCCGAAAGGTCGCTGGCGGCTGGAACAACCCGCGCGCGCCTGGGGATGGAAATTCAACACTGAGGTTTTCAACCTCTAACGCCACGCGGTTCATGCTATTGCCCTTTCCATAGACACGTCCCCATTCAGTAAACAAGCGACTTTATGGTGCTCACGTTCGGTACTGAAGAGGCTGGGAATACGCTCTGCGCACTGGGGTTTGGCGTGCTTACACCGGTCCCTGAAGGCACAGCCCGAAGGGCGGTGCCAGATCGATGGAGGCGCTCCGGGGATGGGGGTAAGGCGGCTGTCGTCTGCATCTAAAGACGGGTGCGCACCAAGCAACCCAACAGTGTAGGGATGAGATGGATGTTCAAGCACCTCTTCAGCTGGCCCCCGTTCCACGTCACGACCAGAATAAAGCACAATGACCTCATCACACATCTGGGATACGACCCCCAAATCATGGGTGATTAGAATCAGCGCCATATTGAGATCCCGCGATAGTGTTTTCAACAATTCAAGAATTTGCGCCTGAATTGTCAGATCGAGGGCAGTTGTCGGCTCATCCGCGATCAAAAGCCGAGGCTCAAACACGATAGCCATGGCAATCATGACCCGTTGCCTTTGACCCCCGCTGAGCTGATGAGGGTAGCGCTCCAACATACCTTCGGGATCCGGCATACCCACCTGAGTAAGTACATCCACGGCTTTTTCGCGGGCTTCTTTCTTGTTTCTTCGGCGGTGGGCCTGAACACATTCGATAATCTGGTCGCCTATTCGCAAAACCGGGTTGAGACTGCTCATTGGATCCTGAAAGATCATCGCAATCTCTGTACCTTGCAACTGGCGGAATTCCTTTGGGCTCAAGCGAGCAAGGTCGGTACCATCAAAAATCACCTTGCCTGAGACATTCAAAGATTTGCTGTCGAGCAGGCCCATGATGGCCATAGCGGCAGTACTTTTGCCCGACCCGCTTTCACCCACAATTCCCAAGCATTGCCCCTGTTGCAAATCAAAGGAAAGGCTATCCACGATAGCGGCAGAATGCGCTTGGCGAACAACTGAAACAGTCAGATTGCTAACATTGAGCAGATCCATATTTAAATGACATCCTTATCCATGAAGACTTGAGAATTTACACCTACGGGTCGGTCCCGCACTTCCGAATCCTACGATATCAATACACGGAACGCGCCTGCATGGCTGTGCCCCTTTGTGGGTATCGACAGATTGGGGGTAACGAAGCGATCTTTAGAACATGCTTGCAGCGTGGAATCCCTGCGCCGCTGTCAATCGTCTGACCTCATACGGAGTCCACTCATGACCCACAAAGCCCAACGTCCCACCCTTTCACAGTTTCATATGCCGCGCCGGTCCTTTCTGGCAGGAAGTAGCGCGTTGGTCGCTTTGTCCACCACAACAGCCGGGCGCGCGTTCGCCGACAGTCAGGCCGCGCCCCCTGCTCTTGGGGCACGAGATCCTAAATCACTGGTTGTTCTGGTTGATGCAGCCGTTGAAAATCTTGATCCTGCGACCAACATCGAATGGGCCTATGGTCTGCGTCCTATTTACGAAACCCTGACAGTTCTGGATGGTACCGATACCCTGACGGTCAAGCCTGCACTAGCAACCGCTTGGGAAGCGAATGAGGACGCCTCAAGCTGGACGTTTACTCTTGCTGAAGGCGCGCTATTTCATGACGGCACAATATGCGATGCCGAAGCCATCAAAAAAGCAGTGACACGTATGGTTCTACACCCTGCTGGTCTTGCCGGAACTTGGCAGCTTGAGGACCCAGAGACGCAAATTGTTGTGTTGGATACCCATACCATCCGCTTTGATCTGGGCGAACCTCGGCCATTCTTTGATCGGCAGGTCAGCTCACAATACGGTTTCTGGATTGCCAGCCCCACTGCTGCAGAGGCCAACTCCAAAGGCGACGATGATCTGGGTTCAGAGTATCTGCAATCCAACCCCGTCGGCACCGGACCTTTCACGTTAGAAAGCCTTAACCCTGGTCAAGAGGCGATCTTCGCAGCTGATCCCGGATATCGGGGAGGTTGGGAACATGATCATTTTGATCGTGTGATCACCAAAACAATTCCAGTCTCGGCGACACGCCGGCAACTATTGGAAACCGGCGAAGCAGATATGAGTCTTGCTCTGGAGCCGGAAGATATGCTGGCGCTGCGTGACGACCCACGTTTCACCCTGTCCGACACACCAACCTTCACGGTGCAATATGTTGCCTTTGCCACAGATGGCATCCTTGCCGATCCCAGAGCACGGCAGGCAATATGTCACGCCTTTGATCATGATGCCTACATCGAGGAAGTCATTCTTGGCACGGGAGATAAACCCACTTCGGTCTTCCCTTCGCTCATGCAAGGAATGGATGACAAAAGCCGCCTGCTACCCTTTGATCTCGACCGTGCCCGTGCGTTGCTCGCTGAGGCCGGAATTCCTGAAGGCACTGAGCTAACAATGGCTTATTACGCGGGCTTTGGCGATATCGAGGGCCAGCTGTTGCAAGCATGGTTGTCAGAAATTGGCATTAATCTCCAACTTCAGGAGCTATCGTTCTCGGCCTATCTTGATGTCTTCTTTGGTGAAGGAACAGCTGAAGAGCGTCCCGACCTTTTCTACTTCTCCTGGTGGCCTAATGTGGATCATCCCTATAGTTTTGCATGGGGGCTGTTTAGCGGAGACGCGGCAACCTATGATGGCAACACAGGTCGCTATGCCAATGAAGAAGCGACCGCGTTGATCGATGCGATGCGCAATCAGGAACTGACCGATGAGATGGCCGCCAAATTCCAGCGCCTAGCTGGTATTCTGACAACAGAAGATCCGGCATGGTTACCAATCATGCAAGAACGCGCGCAATTTGTATCACGCAATGACATCGCAGGGATTGAAAACAACCCGATCTATGTGGCCACGCTGGATATGTATAATTTGTCCCGTAAAGACTGATTGGAAAGACAATGCTTCGTTTCATTCTCAGACGGGCAGTGGCCACAACTTTTCTGCTCATCGGAGTGATCCTGATGACCTTCGCGCTCGCCCGGCTTTTGCCGGGCGATCCAGCGCGTTTGATCGCTGGCGCACGGGCAAATGCCGAGGCGGTCGCCGCTGTTCGGGAACGTTTGGGGCTGGATGATCCAATCACAACCCAGTTTGTAACGTATGTGGGCAATGTGCTTGAGGGTGATTTTGGACGTTCTGTCATAACGCGCCGCCCAATTTCCGAGGACATCCTCACATTCTTTCCAGCAACCCTAGAGTTGGTGATCGTTGCTGCCTTTATCTCACTTGTGCTTGGGGTATTCCTAGGGGCGCTCGCGGCAGTCCGCAGCGGGAAGCCCACGGATATTGGTGTACGTGGCGTTGCTGTAACCGGGCTTTCGGTTCCGGATTTCTGGCTCGCTCTAGTGTTTCAACTGGTTTTCTTTGCCACGTTAGGTCTGCTCCCGTTTGGTGGTCGACTGGGAACAGGTGTAGCCCCACCAGAGTTTGTGACGGGTTTCATGACCATCGATAGCCTTATAGCAGGCCGTTTTGATCTATTGATCGATGCACTCAAACACATGATCCTGCCTGTGACCGTTCTGGCAATTCCTTCGATGGCGATCACGATCCGTGTCGTTCGAACCTCAATGCTGGAAGTATTGAATCAGGATTTCATCAGAACCGCTCGTTCCAAGGGGATCTCACCTGCCCGGGTGTACCGACATCATGCACTACGAAACGCGCTGTTGCCGATTGTGACCATCTTTGGCCTGAATACCGGCCTGTTGATTTCAGGGGCTGTCTTTATCGAACTGATATACGATTGGCCGGGTCTTGGGCGGTATACCGCAAATGCTATTTCGGCCTCTGATTACAATGCCATCATGGCGATCACGCTGGTGGTTGCGATTGCGTACACGCTGATCAATTTTCTAGTTGATCTGAGCTATTCCTTCATTGATCCGCGAGTAAATTTATCATGACCATGCTAAGCACATCTCCGAAAACGGGTTCTTTCGAACAAGGGCGGATCAAAAGCACTTTGGGATGGGGTTGGGGTTTCGCAACCTCATCAGGTCAAGCCATGTTGGCCGTTTCAATTGTGCTATTCGTCATTGTCACCGCCATGTTGGCTTTTGGCGCCTATGCGACTGACACCTATCTGACCAGCTTTGACCCCCTGAAAATGAACATCCGCACCCGGCTTGAAGCGCCAAGCGCAGAACACTGGATGGGGACTGACAAGATCGGCCGCGATGTGTTGGCGCGCGTGATCGCAGGGTCGTGGATATCGTTGTCTGTTTCCTTCGCTGTTTTGCTCGTCGCGGCAATCATAGGGACTTCTGTCGGCCTTATTGCTGGCTATGTAGGTGGGATCACTGATGAAATTCTGATGCGCATCACAGATCTCTTCTTGGCCTTTCCTGCACTGATTCTTGCGGCCGCCATCGCGACCAGCTTCGGTGGCGGCATGGTTTCCACCACTGTCGCACTCGCAGCGGTGTTTTGGCCTTGGTACACCCGGCTGATCCGCAGCCGTGTGCTATCACTCAAGCAGCAGGATTTTATTGCCGCCAGCCGGTGCCTGGGTGCCTCCCATACCAGACTTATCTTTTCGTCTTTACTGCCAATGGTCTGGCCACTGGTCATTGTACAAGCAACCACGGATGTGGGCTTCGTCATTCTTGCGGCTTCGGGTTTGTCGTTTCTTGGCCTTGGCGCGCAACCACCTACACCGGAGTGGGGAGCAATGATCTTTGACAGCCTGACTCATCAACCAGCGTCGTGGTGGTTGGCGGTGTTCCCCGGGGGTGCAATAGCCACCGTGGCTATCGGTTTCAACCTGCTTGGAGATTCCTTGCGCGACCATCTTGATCCGTCTCTCGGCGCGTCCGAAGCGGGCGTCTGAACGAAAGGTTAACACATGAACAGACGATATTTCCTTGCCGGGGCCACCGCCGCCGGCGTTTCAACCGCTTTGCCGTCCAGCGCCGCAAAATCAATCGATTACACCCAAACGGGCGCCCAGGTGATCGGCGGTTCAGCTGGGCAAGATGGTTATATGTTTCCGGCAGAATGGGCACGGCATGAGCAAACGCTGATGCAATTTCCGTCCCCGCAAAACTGGCCCCGTCGGCAGTTAAAGGCGGCGCGGAAGGAATGGGCCAATGTTGCTAATCTCGTGGCCGAATATGAACCCGTCACCATGGCGGTCAGGCCACAAGATCATGCAGCGGCGCAAGCCATGCTTAGCAACCAAATTAAACTGATCGAAATGCCTCTGAATGACGCGTGGTCGCGCGATAGCGGTCCAATGATTGTTCAAAACCGTGCAGGCGACCGCCGGATTGCTGGGTTTACCTTCAATGGCTGGGGAAACAAGTTCCCACCTTACAGTGCAGACCAGCTAGCAAAAGGCCGCTTTGCGGCGCACCTAGATATGCCAATGTATCAAAGTGACCTGGTCCTTGAAGGGGGCGCCGTAGCCTTTGATGGTCAGGGCACCATTCTAACGACCGAAGAATGCCTTTTGCACAAAAACCGCAATCCAGGCTGGACCAAGGCGCAAGTCGAGGCCGAATTAAAAACACAACTCGGTGCTGACAAAGTGATCTGGCTACCAAAAGGGCTGACCCCAGACCCGATCACCGATGGACATGTCGACGGGATTGCTGCCTTTGCGGCGCCGGGAGTGGTTTTGCTTCACACAATCCATGAAGCCGGTGATCCAAATACAGCCATCACAGCCGCAGCGAAACGCGTGCTGGAAAACACGACAGATGCGCGGGGGCGTCGCTTTGAGATCATCGAAATACCTTTAACAAGCTTCGATGTGGTGCACATGAATTTTTACATCTGCAACGGCGCGGTTGTTGTCCCTATCTCTGGAAAGCCATCAGAAGACAATACGCCGCTTGCGATCATTCGAGAGGCCTTTCCACGTCACAAGGTCCACGGGGTTTCCGGTCGAATGATTGGTGGCGGTGGTGGTGGCGTGCATTGCATCACACAGCAAATACCTGCTGTCTAAAAGTCCTAATCAAAGAAAAAGTGGGGGCCGCTAAACGGCCCCTAAAGTTGGGGGAGATTGGCTTTGGTTTTGGATTTGACGAAAGGTGTGAGCTCAGCCACCTGATCGTACAGACGCCTCGTTGTCGTGTTGAAAACCTGAGTATGCCAATCCAACGGCTACGCCGCCTTGTTCGGCAATCAGCCCTTGGTGTTCAGTTGTTTCGGTTAACAAAAGGCGCGCAAAGTTGTCCTCAAATGCAGAATCTGGAAGCGCTGTTTTATCAGACGCCAGAGACTCTGACCACAAACGTTCCCAATTGAGCTTATCTTTGAGTTGAATCGAGCGGATCACGACTTGGCGGTGATTTCATGAGCCATCATACCTATGTCTTTCCATCAAGTGTTTGCAAGGTGCCATAAGCATCAGGACGCCGATCCCTGAAAATACCCCATGAACCGCGAAAAGCAGCAGCTTCATCAAGATCTACAGTGGCTGTGACGATCGTTTCCGAAACCCGGTCTGCATCAGCAAGAATTTCCCCGGTGTAACCTGTGATGAAGGATGTGCCGTAGAACAGACCTTCAGTCTGGCCTTGCTTTTCCCGTCCTACGCGGTTCGAGGCGACAAGCGGTATCATATTGGCAGCAGCGTGCCCCTGCATTGTACGTCGCCAATGGCCCGCGCTATCAAGGTCGGGATTTTTTGGCTCTGTCCCGATTGCGGTCGGGAACATCAAAATCTCGGCTCCTTTTAAAGCCAGGCTACGCGCGGTTTCGGGAAACCACTGGTCCCAGCACACCCCACATCCAAGGCGGCCAAACTGTGTTTCTACAACCTGAAATCCGCTGTCGCCTGGATTAAAGTAAAACTTCTCTTCATATCCTGGAGCCTGGGGAATATGGGTCTTTCTGTAATTGGTCAGAATCGTACCATCCGCATCCGCGATAGACAGAGAATTATATCGCGCCAGACCGCTTTGCTCAAAATAAGAGATCGGCAGCACGACACCCAATTCATTGGCAAGGGCCGAAAAGTGACTGACCGCGCGATTTTCATCTTGCTGTGTCGCCATACTCAACAAACCAATATCCTGTTCCAAACAGAAATATGGTGTCTCGAACAATTCTTGCAGCAAAATAACCTGTGCACCTTGTGCCGCCGCCTGCCGAACAAGGCCCTCGGCTTTTTCAATGTTCTCATCAAGGTCCCAGCTACAAGACATCTGCGTTGCCGCAAGGGTCACATTTCGCATTTTGATTTACCTTTGTGCCACAAATTCGGTGATGCTTTCGTTCACTGTATTGATGATTTGGTCGCACTGCTCTTTGGAAATGATCAGTGGTGGTGAAAGTACAAGACAGTCGCCAACTGGACGTATGATCACGCCGCGCTCAATACATTTTTGAAAGATCGTGCCCGCGGCCTTTTCGCTCATATCGATTGGCGTCTTTGTTTTCTTGTCTGCTACCAGATCAATGCCCATCATCAATTGGCTGCCACGTACATCGCCAACAATCGGCTGGTTCAGAAGCGATTTGGCGCTGTCCTGAAAATAGGTTCCAACCTCCTTGACGTTGCCAAGAATGTTTTCACGTTCCAGGATCTCGATGTTCTTCAGGGCTGCGGCGCAGGCGACGGGATGCCCAAAGTAGGTCAATCCCATCGACAGCACCCCACCAACGCATTGAGGTTTTGAAATGACGTCGTAAATCTCGGTCGAAATCAGCGTCGCCCCCAGAGGGATGTAGCCAGAAGAAATGCCTTTGGCGCAGACCAGGATATCTGGCTGATAGCCATAGATAGCCTCTGACGCGAACCACTCGCCCAACCGGCCAAAGGCAGTCACAACCTCATCCGCAATGTAGAGCATGTCGTATTTTTTACAGATCTCCCACATGCGTTTGTGATATCCGTCTGGCGCGACGAGAACTCCGCCTGCCCCCATTATCGGCTCTGCGATAAACGCCGCGACATTGTCAGGGCCTAACTGCTGAATTCGCGCCTCGAATTCGCGCACAAGATAATCGCAATAGTCGCCGTCGCTCCACCCTTCGGGCTTGTCATAAAGATTAGCAGCTGAAACGTGCGTGATGAAATCCTCTCCGATCCGATCAAAACCCGTTTTGGTGCCGTGGATCCCAGTCAGAGACGCTGCAACATAGGTTGCCCCGTGATAGCCGTTTTGCCGCGAAATAATCTTTTTCTTGCGGTGTTGGCCCTTCATATCAAAGTAGTAATGCACCAACCGGATCGCCGCATCATTAGCCGTTGAGCCGCCGCAGGTGTAAAAGACGTGGTTTAAATCGCCCGGAGCCAATTCAGCCAGTTTCGCACCAAGAGTGGCAGCTGGAATGTTGGAGCTGTGCCCAAACGGATTGTAGTATTGCATGTTCATCACCTGTTCGGCGATGGTTTCAGCCATTTCTTTACGGCCGTGGCCAATGTTGACGCACCACAGTCCTGCTATTCCATCCAGCAGTTTGTTGCCATCTGTGTCAGTGACATACATGCCTTCTGCGCGCTCAATGATCTGGCTGCCCTCATTGGAGAAGGTAGAGAAATCCGTATAGGGATGGATCACATGCGCACGGTCATTTTCCCAAGCGTTGCTTTTATCAAAGGCAGTCATTCAGTCACTCCATCAATCCGGATCTCGGCAGGTCCACGTTAATCATGAGAACAGTTTACGCGATCTGCAGACAAACCGGAGTCCCCCTCAGGGGGTATCGACGCAGTCGAAAGTAACAGTGACTTGGTGTCAAATCTCCCAGTAGGGACTCAAATCCAACGCTGTTAACGTTTCCCACATGGCAGCGCGGTCTCACACAGTCCGCTGGAGTAAGAACCCAGAAGGTCCTGCAAGGCGGGATGAAACTCTGATTGCTCAAAAGTTTCGCAGATATAGTCACGATGCGGTTCCAGCAAACCTACTAGGGGTGAAGTCCAGTTCACATTCAAGCTGATGGTTTGCTCAGCAGTGTAGAGAACATATTCGACATAATGTTCATAAGCAGCATAGGCTTCAGAGGAGTGGGTGGCGCAATGATCAAACACCGCCAGTTCGGGTTTATTCAGCGTCACCTCCAATAGGCCTCGATAATATTCGCGAGCTGATTGCGCATTCTGCTGGGCTGCTGCGGCATCGATCTGCAATTTTACGCCAACAATTGCAATGATCGTTGCTGCTGCCATGATCATCGCCGCCGCTGCCTCAATGGCTTCAGAGTTTCTCTTTATCCAGTCCCACATTGAAATCTCCAGCGACCTCTTTTATCTTCTCCGGCGTTTTTCAAGAGTATTAGCATTACCTCGCCACCAGCCGAATCCGCTGACTTTAATGGCATCGCAATTTTTGAAAATCAACTAATCGCAGTGCTCCGCCTATCTTCGATCAACTGATTCAAAAAGACACGAATTGATTGACCAATCCCCCAATACGTGCCGCCTGTTCGTGCGCGGCTTGTCGCTCCGCAGCTTTTGGCAAACGCAACGGCTTCTTCGCGCGGTTACGCTGCGGCCAGATTCTTGGCCCAATTACTGCATTCATCGCGATGGCCCCTGCTTAAGTAGACATCGTCAGACCGGATGTAAGCCGAAATACCTGACAGGACGAACAGACCCGTCAGGGCAACAGAAACCATACCCGACCCGAAGCCACAGGGTAGAATCGGATCAGTAGCTGTTTTCGAACCGAGACATCGAAACATATACCGATTTGAGTTGGCTATAGTGTTCGATGGCAGCACGTGCGTTTTCACGTCCAATTCCGGATTGACCAACACCGCCGAAAGGCATTTCTACCGGTGTGAGATTATAAGCGTTTATCCAGCAAGTCCCTGCCTTGAGTTGCGATACGACACGGTGACCGCGCGCGAGGTCACTTGTGAAAACGCCAGCCGCAAGGCCGAATTCAGTGCTGTTCGCGCGGGCGATCACTTCCTCTTCGGTCTGGAACTCAAGCACCGACATCACCGGCCCGAAAATTTCCTCACGGGCAATTGTCATTTCATCCGTCACATCTGCAAATACCACAGGGCTGACCCATGTTGCGCCTTCGGGTAACGGCAAGGCCGGTGTTATGCGAGTGGCACCCTCTTGTTCCGCTTTAGCAATATAACTTTGTACCTTCTCCGCCTGCGCTTCACTGACCAGCGGGCCGATCTGGGTATCATCCATCATTGGATCGCCAATCTTGATCTTAGCGGTACGCTCAGCAAGACGGGCCAGAAAGGTTTCTTTGATATTCGCATGGACAAAGACGCGCGTGGCATTCGAGCAGATCTGGCCGGTCGAATAGAAGTTGCCGAGTATTGCACCCGAAACAGCACTGTCGATATCCGCATCATCGAAGATGATCAGTGGGGATTTCCCACCCAGCTCCATGGTGATGTGCTTCATCTGCCCTGCAGCAGCCGCGGCCACTGCGCGTCCGGTGGGGACCGAACCTGTCAATGACACCTTGGCAATACCGGGGTGTTCTGTCAGCGCGGCGCCGGTTTCACGCATGCCTTGCACGACATTGAACAAGCCTGCGGGGGCACCTGCCTCGGTCAGGATCTCAGCCAGTTTAAGAGCCGTCAGCGGAGTCAGCTCAGACGGCTTGAATATCATCGCATTACCGCATGCGAGTGCTGGCGCGGCCTTCCAGCATGCGATCTGAATTGGATAGTTCCATGCCCCGATACCAAGGCATACGCCAAGAGGTTCGCGCTGCGTGTAGGCCCAGTCACCCCCCAGCGGAATATGATCGGCTGTCAAGGTGGCTGCATGACAGCCGAAGTATTCTAGACAATCTGCACCGCTGGCAGCGTCAGCCTCACGGGTTTCAGAAATGGGTTTGCCGGTATTCAGAGTTTCTAAGACAGAAAGCTCTTCGTTGCGCTCTCGAATAAGGTCCGCAACTCTGCGCAGAACGCGCCCTCGTTCAGCAGGAGGCGTAGCAGCCCAGATGGCCTGCGCGTCGCGCGCGCAGGCCACGGCCCGTTCAACAATTTGCGGGGAGGCATTGTACAAACGGGCGATCACATCCCCTGTTGCCGGGTTGAGACAATCGAAAGAAACGCCAGAAGCATCTTCCAAGTAGCCCCCACCAACGTAATGAGAGGCTTCGGGCTGGTAAGAAAGTTGCAACATACTGGCGTTCCTTGATATCAGATGTGAACGTATAGATCGCTGCCATCGACAGAGACGTCGAAGCGGCGTGTTTTGACAGAAGAGTCGACGAGGAACTCACCCGAACGGATGTCGAATTCCCAGCCATGCCATGCACAGCGGACAATTTCGCCTGCACGATCATAGACAAATTCGGTTGAATCCGTCTGTTTTGTGGTGCCGCAAACCGGCCCTTCACACAGCGCCGCGCCTTTGTGAGGGCAGATGTTCAGCAGTGCGTGAAAGCCATCTTTCAGTTTGAAGACACCGATTGGCATGTTGGAAACGGTCACGATTTTGGCCGCTTCTTCTGGAATCTCATCTACCTTGCAGGCAAAATGCTTGGTGGTCATTTCAAGTTCTCCTTATTCAGCAGCCTGAACTACCGCGCGCGGCAGACGTGTGTAGACATCCAGTGCGTTGAGACCGAAGATCTTCTCGCGCCATGCGGGTGGTACGTGCAATTTGTTCACGTCGTCGTAATCCCAGTGCGGATAGTCCGAAGCGAACATCAGGGTGTTTTCGCCATCCATGGCTTCCAGCGTGGCCCAAAGGTGCTGGATATTGTCTGGCTGCTCGAGCGGTTGAGTGGACAGGCGGATGTGATCCCTGAAGTATTCGGATGGCAAGCGCTTGAGCCATGGTGTCTCTTTGCGCAGGGCTTTGTAGTTTGCGTCAAGACGCCACAACAGTGATGGTACCCATGCGATGCCGCATTCAATGATCACAACCTTCAAAGATGGCCATTTTTCGAACACGCCGTGTGCGATCAAGCTGGCCATGTGCGTCATGGCGGTTTGTGGCAGGATCGCGTGTGTTTCCCAGAAGAAGGTCGAAGGACCGGCGCCAACTGGGTTCGCGTTGATGCCGCCCTGGCCGCCCAGGTGCATCGCGAATGGCAGGCCCATTTCGGCGCAAGCTTCGTAAATCGGGTGGTAGAATGGGTCACCGTAAGGACGTGACGCACCGTGGCTGACCAGTACTTGAACAACGCGCGGGTGGCCACCCAAGCGGCGAATTTCGGCTGCGGCCAAGTGGGGATCTTGCGGCGCCACTACGATGGAGCCCCAGAAGCGATCATCTTTGGGAAGCCAGTAGTCGATCATGTAGTCGTTGTAGGCTTTGCACAGTGCATTTGCGTAGTAAGCATTAGCCAAAGTCGATGCTTCGATCGGCTCGTCACCAGTCAGGATCGCAACATCGATATTGTACTTATCGAGATGCTTTTCCTTCATGATGGTGTAGTTATCGTCTTCCTCGATTGGGTTGACGTCATGGCGGGCAAACCCCTCAGGGTGGAACCAGGGACGGTGTGCATGCGGGAACGCTCCGCGGGGGCCAGTACGCTCACCGCGGACGAACATATCCTTGAAAAGTCCGTCCATATACGGCTCTAGAACCGTAGCGCTGCACCAGTAGTTGTGGCAGTCGCAATCGACAATAAACATGCGATTCTCCTATTATTGCTTGTCCGAAATCAGACGGGCTGTGGATAGTGGTGACTGAAATTAATAAGTGTTTAGCCGATTCCAATAAATACGATTGTTGTTGTGTTATTGATCGAGTATATCGATTGATATGAACCGTCAGCTGCTCCATACCTACATGGATGTTCTGGAAACCCGGAACTTCAATCGTACTTCAGAAAGACTGAATATCACCCAATCCACAGTCAGCGCGCGCATAAGGCAGTTGGAAGAGGAGTTAGGTACTCGATTGTTCGAGCGCGGGCGTGGAGGGGCTGAACCGACTGCAGCCGGGCGCAGGTTTGAAACCCATTGCAGGTCATTGTTGGCGGCGTGGAGTTTGGCCAAACGGGATGTGTCAATCGGTGGAGGGCAAACTCGGCCACGGTTGAGGATTTCAGTCCAGTTCAGTCTCGCGCAATCCATTCTTGTGGACTGGGCGAAACAGATTAGAGCCCAAGTGCCGAGATTGGATCTATATCTAGAGTCAAATTTCGCACAACAAATTCAGAGAGATATCCTAACTGGAGAAACGGATATCGGAATTGTATTTGCATCTCAGCACTATCCAGATGTGCATGTTGCCGAGTTTGGTTCCGAATACTATGTTATGCTGTCAACTGATTGCGATAACCTTTTGGAGGTTAATTGGCTCCGATACATCAAGGTTGCCTACACGCCTTACTTTGATCGACAACATGACGAGATTTTTCCAAACTTGGCACGTGTCCAGACAGTAGTGGGGAGCGATAATATAGCGGTCCGCTTTTTGAAGACGGATGGAGGTACAGCCTTTTTTCCGGGTCTTGCTGTGCCTGCACTGTTAGAAACGGTTCCCGGGTTGAAACGTGTTCAGGGCGCGCCGGTGATACCTCAGCCGCTCTATTCGATAGTGCATAGCCGCAAACGCAATGACCCACTTGTAACGCAAGCGGTCTCACTCATTCGAAAGTTGATTCAAGATCATACAATCGATAAATTCGATTAAAGATACCGCTTACGTGGTATTTTAACATTTGATTCCGCTGTTACACTTGCCTGAACTACAGTCGAGGAAGCCAGCACCATGCTCATCGCAACCGAAAGCCCATTTTCGCTAAGCTCAGCGAATACCCAGCCCTGCTATGCGGGTGGGCCGGCCACACTGATCTGCAAGGCAGTGATCGAAGAAACGCACGACTGTAAAACTCTTGTATTCGAAGATTCACAAAGTCGCAGTTTTGATTTCAAACCTGGTCAGTATGTAACTTTCAGCTTTCTGATCGATGGCAAAAGCCATGTGCGCGCTTATTCCATCTCTTCAACGCCAACCCGGCCGCATAATATCCAAGTGACGGTCAAGCGCGTTCCA
Organism: Roseovarius albus; assembly: GCF_900172335.1. Classification (GTDB taxonomy): domain Bacteria; phylum Pseudomonadota; class Alphaproteobacteria; order Rhodobacterales; family Rhodobacteraceae; genus Roseovarius; species Roseovarius albus. The sequence goes on along the minus strand of NZ_FWFX01000016.1, from coordinate 9,019 downwards.
GACGGGTTGGTATCCAACTATCTCAACGATGAAGTCCGCCCGGGTATGGAAATTGAGATCGCTGATATCTCTGGCAGTTTTAACTGGCTGGATATTCCGTGCGAGAAGCCGTTGCTGTTGTCCGGAGGGTCCGGAGTCACGCCGGTGATGTCGATGCTGCAGTACATCACTGATGTCACTTTGGCCAAAGATGTGGTGTTCGTACATTTCGCGCGCTCTTACCAAGACATCATATTCCGCGAGCAGCTCGAGTTCCTCAGCAAGCGTTTCCAGAATGTGACAGTGCACTTGGTCGTGGATTCAGCAGAGGGCTCAGCCCCAAACATCGAGACCGGTCAAATATCATCCGAGCTGCTACAGCGATTGGTTCCTGATCACGCTGAGCGTAGCATCTTTATGTGTGGGCCTGAGGGTTTCATGAAAGCCGCACGCTCTGTTGCGGAAGAGATTCCATTTGCCGCAATTCATGAAGAGAGTTTTGGCGAGAAAATTATCATCGAAGAAACCGAAGGCACCGGTGGCGAAGTGTTCTTTTCGATGAGCGGAAAAAGCGGCAACTGTTTAGAGGGTGAAACACTGTTGGAGGCCGCATTGAATGCCGGTGTTTGGATCGATTCAGCCTGCCAACAAGGTGTTTGTGGCAATTGCAAAGTCTTGCTGACCCAAGGCCAAGTGGAAATGCAAGACATGGGTGGATTGCAGCCTGGAGAAGTTGAGGCCGGATATGTGTTGGCATGTTGCAGCTGGCCTAAAGGCGCCGTTGCGCTGGATGCATGATGAAAGAAAGAGAGAGGTTGGTCTGAAGATCCCTCTCAACACTAGAACAAGGATATGCGCCTGAAGCTCGAAACGAGAACTATAAATATAAGATATTTGCCAAGCTAACCGGTGATGAACACGTATGGTTGGCATGAGTTAAACAACTTATCGATTTGTGAAGAATAGCAAACCAAAAATTGAAACTATCAGTACAGGCGCATTGGCCTAAGTGTGTGATGAACTGGTGAGGAAGGGGCGAGAAATCAGAGTGATCTGAAACAAAAGATAGGGAGAGGAGACATGAATATGAGACCAACGAACACTGAAGTGCCTAAGGCACAACAGGCAAAGTCGTCTCCGCCATATGACTTCCAGTTTGTACTTGCACCAGGTTATTCAATGCTGTCGCTCGTGACAGCGCTGGAAACACTACAGAATGCGAATCTTTGTGCTGGCCGGCAGATTTACTCTTGGTCCTTATATTCGGTGTCTAACAATCCTGACTCCTCCCTCAGCGACTTACAGTTTCCCTGCTCTCCTCTGGCAAAATGCATTGAACCGAATGACATCGTGATTGTCGGCGGCGCATCAGTTTCATGTCTGAGTAACAAAACACTGAATGTTTGGCTCTCTCGCTATGCGCGCGGAGATGTTCGGGTCACCGGTTTGATGACCGGCTCTATTGTGATGGCTGAAACGGGTCTTATCAATGATGTCCCGGTTACCTTGCATTGGCAGTATCGAGACATGTTTGCGGAAATTTATACCGATGCTGAACTCAGCAGCCGACCCTATTTGTCAGCGGCCAACCGCTGTTCCAGTTCCGGCGGGGTTTCTGCGATAGATTTGTTTTTAGATTTTATCCAGCAAACTCACGGAGAAAAATTTTCAGCCAATGTTGCAGAGAGCATGAATTATGTAACGATTAGGCAAAATCACCAGATCGCAACTGCGGAAGCTTCGGCACGTCAGCGCATTGGAAACCCTCACATTCGCGTAGCACTGAAGATTATGGAGGAGAATCTGGAGCATCCTGTATCTCCCAAAGAAATCGCGCGAGAATCTGGTGTTTCGGTCCGGCAGGTTGAGCGTCTATTTAGTCGGTATTTGGGCAAGTCACCTAGCGCTTACTATATGCAGCTTCGTTTACGACGAGCGTATTTTCTTTTGACCCAAAGCGAATTAAGTATTGCGGACATCAGTTTGGCATGCGGTTTCAATAACCTGAGTCACTTTTCCAAGTGTTTCAGAAATGAGTTCGGCCATTCCCCTAAAAATGCTCTGGAAGAGCGGGTTTCACCGCGTTAACCCTGAGCCAGACCAGACGGTGTACCTTGCATTCACTCCATAATATGGAAGATATACAAGGTTAAAGTCGGATCGCCTCGAGTTTCATCCGCCCTCTATCCCATCAAAAAGCCCCGGATTGAACTCTTCCCAGAATGTCGCAATCTCGGCAGCGTTCACGGGTGACATCCAGCCGAAGCGCTCAAAATCTGCTCGCGCAACATTGTCCTCTATCCGGCTTAAGAACAGGCGCTTGTCAGCATCGCGTTGTGTGGGGCTGCGGCCCTGTACGGCCTGTTGCACCCGGCCCAAACGCTGGGCCTTAGCGCTTTGAGGTGCTGGCGCATCCCCCTGCCCTACTGCACCATAATCCTCTTTCAGGGCTGCACTCAGATAGCCAACCATGCTTTCGACGTTCTGGCGCTTACTGACATAGTCCAGCTTCGCTTCAATTGCCTCTTCCCCGTGGGTCTGCAGCCATTGCCGGGCCAACCGGTCACTGACACCAAGGCCGCGCAGCTTGCTGTAGATCGCCCCGTGACGATGCCCTTCCCCGTCATCCAGATCCAGAATGGCCAGTTGCGGGTTTTCCTTGATCTTGAACCTGATGTCCGTCACCGCCCTGCCCCGTTTGCGCGTCTCGGGTTCCAACAAGATATTGCTGGTCTTGTTGACCTCAGCCACTGCCGGCTTAATGATCTTGGCGTTCAGGTGCTTATAACTCTCATAATAGCTCGACCCATCCACCCCCATCAAACGGCGAAACAGCTCCAGCGACCACCAACCCGAACTGCCCGTGCGCACAAAGCGATAGCAATTTTCATACAGCGCCAGCGCGTGACCGCTGGTGAACCGACGTTGGATATTCAAATTGATCAGTGCAAACACTTTTGGATCATGCAGCTTGTCTGCCAAAGCCGGGGAATAGGCATACTCACAGACACCGTCCTTCAGCTTGGCATAGCTCAACAGGCTCGACACCCCCCATTCCTGCCGCCCCTTTTCGTCCAACATATCCCATTCGGCCACGGTTTCTGCCAGACCGCGCAAGGATTGCTTCAGGGTTTGAAAATCATTCGAGTTATAGCCGATCATCATGCACAACGTCCGCGCATCTATTTGGTGTCGCGCCTGACTGGCAAGCGTATCATACGCATTGAGCAGCAGCACATTCGAAAGCTTGCGCTGTAGTAACGTTAACTTCCCAGAGACATGAATTGCAGCGACGTGTTTTTTAACTGCGTCTCGCCGCAAAGAGCCCGTCAGCTTGTCACGCTGAATATCCGCCATTGCCTTGCCTCATTATTTTTTGCGAAGTATGCCCTTATAGGAACCCGCAGTCAATTACTTCTCAGGTTCCTATAATACTGTAAAATCCATCCTGTAAACGGGTCCTTTACAGGTAAGAACCCACTCTTCACACTCAGTTAAGGTACCCAAATACGGTGCTAGGGTGAACCAAAGATTGAGCCAGCGCGCACGAAATGGCATAAATAGGCTCTAACCGGAGTCTGGGACCCTTAATCCTGCGAATCGGCACCTCTTACCCTGCTTAAAGGTGCCTTTGGTCCTGCAAACGGATACCATTGGTCCTGCAGACGGGTCCCGAAAGTGTGCTAGTCAATTGATTTTAAATACGTAAATTGCAACAAAGATTCTAAATATCTAAAAGACTCTACAACTTTGTTGATGCCTTTTTATGTAAAATAATATTGGTTTCGCCGCGAAACTGACACGAGGGATTCCTTTTCGCAGAAACATGTGCGATAGTTCCACCAAAATCGCGTTACATATCGCACATCGTTAAGGAAGCAGGATGACAGCAGGCAAAGATCACCTTCCCCCGTATTTTAGCATCGACCCAAAACAAGCCGCCGAGCGTCTCACAGATCCTATCGACACCGCCCGATTCGCGAAAGCCGCCGCTTTTGCTGGCCGTGGGCGCGAGGATCTGGCCAAACGCGGCTATGCCCCGGATGGACAAAAACGCCTACGCCGGTTCTCAACCTGGGAGATCTGCCGCTACTTGATCCCCGTCGCTCCTGCCCATTTCCGGCGGGTGTTGAAAAAGCACCCTGCCCTCCCCCAAGGTCATGGTGAGGGTAATTCCAAGTGGTTCACGCTTGAAGAGGTTCTCACCCTGCGGCAGCATTTCGCCAGCGAAGGCGCTGCTGATCGCGAATATCAACCTTGGCGTCCCGAAGGGCTTCCGGCAAAAACAATTGCCATTGCGAATTTCAAAGGCGGCGTTGGCAAAACCTCGACTTGCGCTCATCTCGCCATGTCAGCGGCCCTCGATGGCTACAAGGTGCTGGTCGTTGACCTTGATAGCCAGGGATCTCTGACCTCGATCATGGGCGGTGATGTCCCCGATGAATGGTCCACCGCCTTTCCATTGATGGCCAAAGATTACGCTCAGGCGGTGCAGGCCGAAAATTCGGTCCGTGCGGCTGCCGGCCGCCCTGCCCTGCCCTTTGATGAAACCTTGACCGAGTCGCTCAACACCAATGCGCGCGATATCATTCAATCAACCCATTGGCCCAACATTGACCTGCTGGGTGCTCAGCTCAACCTCTACTGGGCCGAATTTCAGATCCCGGTCTGGCGCATGGGGTTGCGCAGCTGGTCACTGTGGGATGCGTTGAACAACGCCCTTACTAACGAACGCATCGTAGACGACTACGACATTATCCTGATCGATACTCCCCCTGCCCTCGGGTACCTCACGATTAATGCGCTTTCCGCCGCTGACATCCTGCTGGTGCCGCTTGGGGCCTCGTTTTTGGAGTTTGATTCAACAGGCCGGTTTTTCGACATGCTCTATTCCACATTTGCCAGCATTGAAGACGGTGAAAACGCCGCCCGCCGCCGTGATGGATTGCCCGAATTCCGTTTCGAATGGGATGCTGTACGCGCATTGATCACTCGCTTTGACGCCAATCAGCAAACTGATCTGGCGAATGTCATTCAGGCCTATTTTGGAGACTTTATGACCACCTATCGGCAAGAGGTCACTGCGATGGTCGGGCAAGCTGGTGAACAAGTGAATGGCATTTATGAGGCGGATTACCGCGAGTTCAATCGAGATACATACGTGCGGGGGCGTGAAACTTTTGATCGGACCTGGGCCGAGGTCAAAGAGATCATTCTCGGCACCTGGTATCGCGACCTACAAGAGGCGCAGCAAGACGCCCAAGAGCAAGAGCAGAAGGATTTGACACATGGCCAAGCGTAGAAAGCTAACAGCACCAAGCGCCGAAGACCTGACCAAAATCGAAGACGAGTTTCGCCGCGAAACCTCGGGCCGCGGGATGCTCGGGGTCGGGGGCACCGTTCCACCCATCGCGCAGGTGGCTGCTGAAACCGCAGCAATGACGGAAACCGTCCCATCTGAGCAACGCGCTGAAAACGCCCGTAACGCGGCGCAGGCGCAGGAACTGGAACAGGCACAGGCCGATGGCCGCTTGATGACAGACTTGCCGCTCTCTGAGATCGATGCCGACGCAATGATCCGCGACCGCATTGATCTGGACGAGGCCGAGCTGATGGAGCTGCGCCTGTCGATCGCCGCCAATGGTCTGCGCCTACCGGTCGAGGTGTTTGAACTGAAAGAACCCACCGCCAAAGGCGCGCGCTATGCGCTGGTCTCAGGCTATCGCCGTTATCGCGCGGTACAGGCACTGTTGGAACTGACCGCAGATGCAAAATACAAATCCATCCGCGCCATCATCAAGCCACGCGCCGATGCCGATGCGGCCTTTGTTGCCATGGTCGAAGAAAACGAGGTGCGCTCGGAACTCAGCCATTTTGAACGTGGGCGCATCGCGGTGATTTCAGCCCAGCAGGGGGCCTTTGTGAATGTTGAAGATGCAGTCAACAAAATGTTTGCGACGGCCTCCAAGGCGAAGCGATCGAAGGTGCGTTCCTTTGCCCTGATTTTTGAAGAGCTGGGGGATATGCTAAGCTATCCCGAACAATTGACGGAAAAGCGCGGTTTGCGTTTGGCACAAGCGCTGCGCGGCGGATCCGAGCGGTTGCTGCGCGAAGCCCTGGCCAATCACACGCCGGGCAATGGCGAGGAAGAATGGGCCATGATCGAGCCGGTGCTTGAGGGCGCAGAAGTGACCCCACGCGACACGAGCCGGGGCGGGCGACCAAAGGCATCGGGTGCGCCCAAGGTCGGTTGGCAGGGTGCGGAAACGCTCCATACGTCCAGCGGTGTGACCATCCGCAAAGTGCAGGATTCCAAAGGCTACGTTCTGCGGTTCGAAGGGACCGGTTTGGATGCGGATCTGATGGAGTCCCTGATGGTTGAAATTCAGGCGTTGCTGGAGAAACCCTGACGAAACGTCAAAGGTTTCGCCGCGAAACCCAAGCGCTATGATCTGAAAACAATGAGAAAAAGCCAATTTCTTGCCTCAACACCCAATCTTGTATATATAAAGGTGTATACAAAGGAGTGTCTCTATGATTGAGACCAAGATTCGCAAAGTTGGAAATTCGGCGGTCATGACGTTGACCACGGAAATGTTGACGATGTTGGACGTCAAAGAAGGCGACACATTGTTCGTGGTCCGTGGCGATGACGGGTCGATCAAGATCACACCGCAGGACCCAACAGTGGCCGAAGCCTTGGCCGCAGCAGAAATCGTCATGGATGAAAACCGCGACCTGCTTGAGGCGCTTGCGTGACAGGCCCTGTTTGGGTTCCATTGCGCGCCATCGTCACCGTCCATGATCGACAGATATCTCGCCACGGCGGCGGCTCTGGCCTGCGTGATATGGCCCTGCTGGAAATGGGTTGCGCCCGGGCGTTGAACCTTGCCAATTATAATGAACAGTCAACCCTGTATGAGATTGCAGCCGCCTACGCCTTTGGGATTGCCAAGGCGCATGCCTTTGTCGATGGAAATAAACGGACAGCCTTTGTGACAGCGGTGACCTTTCTGCGTCTCAATGGCCTGTCATTCCGCCCCTATCCGGTGGAAGGCGTGCGGATGATGGAAATGCTGGCGTCCAGTGATGCTTCTGAGTCGCAGTTTGCCACATGGTTGGAGCAGGGGAGCAGGCCGTTAGGGGAAGTCTGAATACCATTCAGAATGATCACCTGCATGATTGACCATGCCGGGCTTTGTCAGGCAGCCTCTGGGCGCGAGGAAACTGTCGATCCGACGCTTGGGGGCCTCATTCCAAAGGATGTTGAAGGCGCAAAGCTTGGGATAGAACTCCAGATGGGCATAGGGCAGGTGATCATGGATCCACCACGCAAGCGCACGCCAATCGGCGCCTTTGGCATAGCGATCGGCGAACCATGGGACGACAACGCAGGCTGCGGCACCCTTGTGGCCGTCCTGATCCAACATGTCCCAGATGTGGTATCCAGCGTTGTACCTGACACTTGCGCCGTGTTTGCGGGCATTGCCGAAGGCAGTCACCTTTGCCGAGCGATAGCCTGATCGGATTGCAAGCCTGCCGAACTTGGCTTGCAGGGGTTCCAGAAGGTCCTCGCACAACCGGGTTCCGGTCTCAATCGCAAGGTCTGGGTCTTCGGGAATGTTAGGGAGGCCGTAGAAATTCGCGATCTCCGACATCAGAAAATCCCGAAGATAAAAGGTCTGGCTCAGACGCACGCGCCCCAGTTCTTCAAGACCTTTCATCGATTTGGGGGAGCGCATCGCCTACAGCCCCGCGGCTTTGGTGAGATTGACCCGGAACCGGTCGCGATTGCGCTGATAGCGGCGGGTCATCTCGGCCGTGGCATGGCCAAGGTGCTTTTGCACATAGCGCTCATCCACCTGCGCCGAGGAGGCGAGGCCCGCGCGCAAGGAGTGGCCGGAGAAGAGCTTGAGGCGGTCCTTTTCGGGCAAGTCCGCGCGGATCCCGGCCTTCAGTACGCAGGATTTGATCAGTCGGGCGACGTGTTTGTCATTCAGGCGGCTTTCCAACGCGCGTTTGCCGTCACGCGCCGTGCGGGTGAACACAGGGCCAAAGTCGATTTTGGCGAAGTGCAGCCATTGCTCCAATGCATGCACTGGACAGCTTTGGTCCGAGGAGCCGCGGCCAATCTCGACCTCGCGCCAGCCGGTCTTGGCGTTGAGGGTGAGCAGGGCGCCTACCTCCTGAATGTCGATCCAGCCACCACTGTCCATTGTATCGTCTTTGCCGACATCGAGACTCACGATCTCGGAGCGCCTCAGACCACCGGCATAGCCAACGAGCAGGATCGCCCGATCCCGTAGCCCGCGCAGATCAAACCCCAGCGTGGCCACCATCGCCAGAATGTCCTCGGGCGTGATGGCTTCTTTCTGCACCGGCGGCCGCGCATGCTTGCGCTTGATCCCGGCCAGCACGGCGGCGATGTGACGGTTCCGGCGATCCAACGTCAGGCCTCGCTGCGCATAGTTCCAGCTAAGCCCGGAGAGGCGGCGGTCTATGGTGCTCACGGAAAGGGCAGGGGCCTTTCCTGCAGGCGCCGCCAGATCGGTCAGATAGAGCCCGATCATTTCGGGTGAGGGAGGCAGGGGCTCGGTTCCTTTGCGACGGCACCAGCGCGCGAAATGCTTCCAGTCGGCGACGTAGGCCTTGTTGGTGTTGTCAGAAGTTGATGCTTTGGCGTAATCGCGCGCGTTCTCAACCAGCCGGTCAAGAGTGCCGGAACCCGCGACTTCGGCGGGTAGGGCGATCGCGTCACCGTCCGCAGGTTCTCTCTCGTCGCGCTCGTCATTGTTCATCGCATCATTGGACGTTGAGCGCGATTTCTCAGCCTTAGGGGGCTTATTTTGGTGCTGTTTATTGCTGGCTTCCGACATGTCGCTGAGCATATCTTTTTACGTCCGATAAGGCAACCTTATTGGACATAGTTTCATTCTGTAAAGAGCGGCGGTTAATGCAGTATATTGTGGCATAAAACGCCGCTATGGGTTAGTGTGGTAGTATGACATATGTGCCCGCGAACCTGCACGACGCCCTTGAG
>NZ_FWFX01000033.1 GCF_900172335.1 Roseovarius albus | reverse complement strand
CGAAAGGGTAGGGGGAGGGTTCCAAACTTTCTGCCTATTGGCGAGGACCGGAGGGGGAGCCTTTTCTTGCGCAAAGCAAGAATTGAATAGAAAAAGCCAATCTCGTTCATTTGGTACCTTGCAAGGTTCACAGCATGTCCGGAGTGCTGAGACGGGTGGCTCACTGAGCGAAGAGTTGAGTGGGAAAATTTCTCGGGTGCGCGAAGAATCCGGACTGTAAAGAGGTCAAACGGCAACAGAAAAAAGCTGGCGTGCGAAAGCGATGAGGCTTAGCAATGTATTCTGAAGCCGCCAAGTTGAGACATGTCGCGGATTCCCGACCGAACTTTGAGGAAAAACTTTGGACGTAGTCATCATCGGTGCGGGTCTATCAGGTCTTATTGCAGCGGTAACGTTGCACGAAGCCGGGGCCAACGTTCAAATTATCGAAGCCGACACACATATCGGCGGCAGAATCCATTCAATACGTGATCTTGCTAATCATCGGGTACTTGCAGATTTGGGCCCAACGTGGGTTTGGCCAAAGTATCAACCAGTGGTCGCAAAGTGGGTAGAGAAGCTCGGTCTGACCACCTTCCAACAATTCAACGATGGGGATGCCGTTATTGTTGGATACGGGCCTGTGCCATACCGCCAGCCAGTCCCCGGACAAGATGGCATTGCCCGAATTGTCGGTGGCCCTACCGCTTTGATCGATGCGCTTGCCGAGCGAATTGGCGTTGACAAGATTCGAACGTCCTCACCGGTCACGGGTGTTTTCGAAGATAGTTCAGATCGCATCTCGGTTCGCTTGGAGTCGGGCGAAATCATCACAACAGAAAAAGCTATTATATCGATTCCAATGCGGGTTGCTTGCACAACCGTGCAAATGCCCTGGGCACCACAAGCACTGATCGACGTTATGCGAAGAACACCAACATGGATGAGTACACAAGCCAAGGCCGTAGCGCTTTATGAACGGCCCTTCTGGCGTGACGACGGGTTGTCTGGCAGGGTTGCCAGCCGGGTTGGGCCTTTGGTTGAAGTTCATGATCACACGGTTGCCGATGTATCATCTGGAGCCTTGTTCGGCTTTGTGGGTTGGTCACCAGAACAGCGCCGAAATGACGCTGAGGGCCTTGAGCAGGCAATTTTAAGTCAGTTATCAGATTGCTTTGGCAAAGCTGCTGCGCATCCTATTGAGCTGACGGTTCAAGACTGGGCATTGAACTCCCGAATTGTGACAGACCTCGATGTCACGCAACCGGCAGACCATCCAGAAGTTGCGCCACCCATTCTTAGACAGTCCCAGCTCGAAGGGCGCGTATGTTTCGCAGTTTCGGAGGCCTCGGATCTTAGTCCCGGTCTTATTGAAGGCGCGCTCGTATCTGGCGAACGAGCAGCAACAGAAATGATGCCGAAGAAGTTTTAATTGAATGACAGTTCTGTCCTCTTGTTTGGGTGATATTTGTAAAGTCCTTCATGCCTGGCGCAGGCAGGAAGCGCATTCGCCTTCACTGCCATTAGTGCGTAACGCGGCGAATGACTGAATTGAGCCC
>NZ_FWFX01000036.1 GCF_900172335.1 Roseovarius albus | reverse complement strand
CTGCTTCTCTAATTGGGTGTTTAGGTCAAGCTCATTTTTCCTTTTCTTTCGGGTCATTGTCGCTCATCCGGGTCACGCTTATCTTCGCAGTCTGGTTTGATGCCATGATGGCACCGCTGCACGCATATGTCGGATCGGCTGTGGAGAGCCCCGCTTTGAGACGCGCTTCAGGTGGCGCAGCAGTCATTTTTGGCTTCGTCCACGAACCTCGTCCGGTGAGGGACGACCCCGTCAGGGTTGGGTGGTTAGCGTTTTAGATCATGCCACGCCCTCCACCTTTGCCGGACGGAACTCAGTGCCATCTGTCCACATACGGTGCAGCAGAACTGCAAGCTTTCGTGCCACGGCGACCACGGCACGGCGGCGGCCTTTGGTGCGGATTAACCGCATGCCCCACGTTTTGATTTGTGATCCGGCCATCGTGCGCATCAGAAGCGCATTGGCCGCTGCGTAAAGCGTTGCACGCACATCTCTGTCGCCTGCCTTTGATATGCGCCCAGGATTGTCGTGTTCGCCCGATTGATATCGTCGCGGTGTCAGCCCAAAGTGTGCGGCAACGGTGCGGGACTTTCTGAAGCGAGCTGGATCATCGACAGCAGCCTTGAAGGTCAAAGCGGCGATAGGGCCAACGCCTGGAACGGTCATCACTCGCATGCATACGTCATCGTGGCTTGCTGCGAGTTTGACCCGCCGGTCCAGTTCCAGGAAGTGCTGATAGAGAACCGCCCGCGCATCAAGCAGCGGCACCAAAGCATGCACCAGAACTTCGTCCATCTCTATCAACGGCCGGACGACGTCATCAAAGCTGCCGTGCTTCACTGTTTTTGGCAGGCGGATGCCAAAGACCTTCAGTAGCCCACGGCATTCATTGGCGAGGTCCATCGTCTTCTTCAGAAGCGCCCTGCGGGTGCTCAGAAGGGCACGGACGCCATGTGCCTCCCGGCTCTTCATATGGACCGGGCTGAACCAGCCGGTGCGCAAAACCTGCGCGATACCCCGAGCGTCGTTCCTGTCGGTCTTGTTGCGCATTGCCGACAGAGCGGCATTCACCTGCCGGGCCTCCATACAGATCACATCGAACCCCGCTTCGGTCAGGCCAAAGAACAGATGCTGGCTCATTGTTCCAGCCTCCAATCCAACACGTTCAATCGGATGCGGGAACCCTGCAAGGCACGCGGCTATATCAGCAACCTCACAAGGCAGTTCCCGCTCAACCAGCACCGTACCCTTGGTGTCTACAATGCAAA
>NZ_FWFX01000013.1 GCF_900172335.1 Roseovarius albus | reverse complement strand
TTGAGGACAACCTCTTCCTCGACAAGGGCGTTCTGGCCACTAACGCACAGCTGGTCGACCGCGCCGTCACGGTAATCGAAAACCTTGGTGCCAAGATCATCGGCCCCGCCGCCGTCCGCGAAAAACTCAACCTCACCAAACGTGCCCCGATCGCGAAATGACTCAACGAGTTGTGATCACCGGCGGGGCCTCAGGCATTGGTCTGGGGCTAGCCCGTCGTTTCGCTGAACGTGGTGACCGCATCGCAGTCTGCGATGCGGATGCCGCTGCGATTGAAACCGTTAAGGCAGAGTTTCCGGATTTCATCACAATGCAGGCGGATGTCACAAGCGAAGCTGAAATGGGTGCCTTTCTCGGGCATGTTGAATCAAAATGGAGTGGGGCAGACGTGGTTTGCGCCAATGCCGGAACCGGTGGTCCGGCCGGGTTGATCGAGGATCTGGACTATGAGGCGTGGAAAGCCTGTGTTGGTGTGAATCTTTTTGGCAGCTTTCTGACGTGCCGTTGGGCTGCGCGGGTGATGCGAGCGCAGGGGAATGGTTCGATAATCATCACCACCTCGACAGCTGGGCAGTGGGGCTATCCCTATCGGTCCCCCTATGCGTCGGCGAAATGGGCATTGGTTGGATTGACCAAGACGTTGGCGATGGAACTGGGTCCTGCAGGCATTCGCGTTAATGCCATAGCTCCGGGTGCGGTGGAAGGGGACCGGATGGAACGGGTGTTGGCGAATGAGGCGGCGGCGTCGGGCAAAGACATCGAAGAGGTGCGCCAACAATATGTCAAAGGTGTCAGCCTGCGTAGTTGGGTCAGCGCGGATGATCTTGCCGACATGGCGCTGTTTCTGACATCACCTGCGGCCAGTAAAATTTCGGGTCAGGTGATGGCTGTGGATGGTCACACGGAATCGCTGGTTTGATGTTGGTACGTCATCGACTCACAACTTTGCTGAGCTGTGCCGGGTTGTCGCTTATGGCAGCTTGCGGCGATGACGCAACTGGTTTCCGGGATGCGAATGTTCCACTGGGTGTCACGACGCGCGGCACAACAGCGGATGTTTCCGGCGAATGGTTTGTACGTGCAACCACCCCCGGCAACGAAGATCTGCAGCGGGTAAACATATTGCCGGAGCGGCAAGGCATCCCTGCGGTCGAACTGGTAAGACGCACTTGCGAAAGCAATGGCGACTGCGAGGAAGTCGGAGAAATTTGGCGTGCGAAACCTTTGGGCCAGCATCGATGGCGAATCCAAAGCCCGCAGGGTGATGCCGCGCGCGAGCTATGGGTGGTTTGGGTGGACGAAGGATTTCGCACCGCTGCCATCGGGACGCCCGACGGCAGCTATGGCTGGATTCTGGACCGTGCACCCACGGGGGGATCGGACCGGGTCACTGCAGCACAGGAAATCCTGGCCTTCAATGGCTATGATGCAGCCCAGTTGGTGACCCGATGATCAGGCACGCTCAATCCGGCATTGGTAGCAATTGTTTGACGCGCTTCGGACATCGACAAAGGCAATCTGTGAATTTTCCAACAGGTTTCGCGCGTAGTCGGCAATCTTGGGCGTCTCAACGACTTGGCCTGTGCCATACAATATACGCTCATCAGCCGTATAGCCACGCACAAGATATTGAGGCGAGCGGAGAATGTTTGGTGCTGTCTCAGAGGGTGGGTAAGGTTCGCAATCCTCTGCACAAAGAAACAACGGCCCGGTTTCCGTGTAAGCATTTACCCCCTCAAAAGGCCGCCAGGCCAGTGTCAGATACTCTTCACCATGCGGCGTTTCTCCAAGGCAGTGACGGCAAGGCCAGGCATCACCGTCCGAGGTGGCGTGGTCAAAAGGTAGGCCATAGGCATCCTGACCTAAAACTTTGGCAGCGCGGACCGTATTGGTGGGCAGCCCAACGAATTGAATTTTCATTTGCGATCTCCTGTTTTTCAGCCAGCATGGCGCGGCCAATGGCAGCAGGCGATCCGAAACATGCGCAAAGGATGATGCGATGACAAAGACAGCAGCGATTATTGGCGGTGGTGTGATTGGCGGAGGCTGGGCCGCACGATTCTTGCTAAACGGTTGGGATGTAAATGTCTTTGATCCGGACCCAGAGGCGGAGCGCAAGATTTCCGAGGTGATGGCCAATGCGCGCCATGCCTTGCCGATGCTTTATGATTATGCGCTGCCCGCTGAGGGTAATTTGCGATTCTGCAGCAGCATTGCTGATGCCGTGACGGATGCTCAGTGGGTGCAGGAAAGCGTCAGTGAGCGTCTGGAGCTCAAGCACAAGGTTCTGGCAGAAGTGCAGAGCGCAAATGCCAGCGTCCCGGTGGGCTCTTCGACATCTGGTTTCAAGCCGTCCGAGCTTCAGGAAGGCGCGCGGGTTCCGGGGCAGATCATGGTCACCCACCCGTTTAACCCGGTATATCTTTTGCCCTTGATCGAGGTCGTGCCGTCCAAGGTGACCTCAGAAGAAGCTATTGAAAACGCAAATGAAATCCTGAATTCGATTGGCCTTTATCCGCTACGCGTGCAAAAAGAAATCGATGCCCACATTGCCGACCGCTTCCTTGAGGCGGTGTGGCGCGAGGCGCTGTGGCTAGTCAAGGATGGGATCGCTAATACCGAGGAAATTGACAATGCCATTCGTTATGGCTTTGGCATCCGTTGGGCGCAGATGGGGTTGTTTGAAACCTACCGAGTAGCAGGCGGAGAGGCGGGGATGCGTCACTTCATGGCTCAGTTTGGCCCGGCGCTGAAATGGCCATGGACCAAACTGATGGATGTGCCGGAATTCACCGATGAACTGGTTGATATGATTGCCGATCAGTCCGATGCGCAGTCGGGCGGCCTGACTATTCGTGAGTTGGAGCGCAAGCGCGACAACAATCTGATCGCGATGATGCGGGCTCTGAAACAACAGGGTAATGCTGCCGGTCGACTGATCAATGATCACCAAGAAACTTTGCGTCCTGTGCTGGAAGATACAGCGCCGCTGATCACAATTAACCGTTCAATTCCAGTGGATTGGACGGATTACAACGGTCACATGAACGAAGGGCGATATGGCCAAATCTTCAGCGATGCGGCTGATGCAGTGATGAACCACGTGGGTGCAAATGCCGAGTACATCAAGGCCGGGAACAGCTATTTCACCGCTGAAACCACGATCAAATACCTGATCGAAAGCCATGCAGGTGAACAGGTGCGGGTGGAAAGCCGGATCACGCTAGGTGAAGGGAAAAAGCTGCGCTGTTTCCATGAAATGAAGCGGGAAAGTGATGGTGAACTGCTCGCGACCTGCGATCAATTCATGCTGCACGTCAATCTGGAAAGCCGCAAATCCTGCCCACCGCTGGATCATGTGAAAGACAAAGTAGAGTCCTTAGCGAAGCTGCACGCCGAGGCCTGAATTTACGTGCAACTTGTAAAAGCTGTACGCGGGTTTTGTACAAAACTCGGAAACTGAGAATATCGAAAATCAGCCGTCCTGAGGGCGGCTGATTTTCCCGTACCATCGGGCGGCAGGTGCCGAGGATAAGCCGTGGAGCAAGGCACTGATCCAAACGGCGTTTGCGGCGAGCATCAGCAAGCCGTGACCGGCGTCTTCGGGCAATTCGTGCAGAACCAGAAGTGCGAACAACGCTGTCGCCAATCCGCGCGGCCCGAACCAGCCGAAGAATAGCCTAGTTACTGGTGTTGCATCTGTGCCGATGAGCGAAATCCAGATGGCCAATGGGCGGACAACGAATAGGCTGACCATGATGGCAAGAAACATTGGCCACGTCAGATTTGAAATCGCCTCCGGGACCAAACCCGCACCGATGAAGAGAAAGGCCGCCCAGGTCAAAAGCTGGCCTTCGCCCTCGGCAAATTCATAGACGAAGGGACATTGACCTTGCACCTTGTGGCCAAAACAGAGCCCGGCGACAAAGGTTGCAATAAACCCATTCCCACCGACGTAGTTGGCCAAAAGATAGGCACCGCCTGCGATCGCAAGCGTTGCTGCCCCCTCATAGGCCTCAGTCGTGGTATTGTTCGCTTTGGCCTTGAGCAGTGCGATGCCAGCCACGGACCCGACAATTGCCCCGACGAGAGGGCCAAGTGTGATCTGCTTCAGACCGAACATCAGCCATTGACCCGCGCTACCTGAGCTGACCTCGATCGCGACCAGTGAAGTGAGCATCAAGATGATGGGAAGCGCCATGCCATCGTTTAAACCGCTTTCCACAGTGAGCGCCCGGCGGTCGCGTTCAGGGACAGCGGTGTTTGAAACAACAGCCTGACCCAAAGCCGCATCTGTTGGTGACAGCACAGCCGCTGCCAAACCGATCATGGCGAGCGGCCATGCGGGTAAAATCGCGTAGAATGCAAGTGTGCCAAAGATAATCGCGAGCGGAAGGCCAATAAGCAACATCCGTTGAGGCCAGATATGGCGGCGCTCGAGCGCTTTGAAATCGGTTTTCGCAGCATCGAGGAACAGAACGACCACAAGGGCAAATTCGGCCAGGGGATGCAGGAAATGGTTAATTTCGGTCGTCGAGAGAGCACCGCTGGTCGCTAGTATCGCGCCGAGCGAGATGAAAATGATGGGCGCGGTGATCGGGGTTTTTGACAATCGCTCAGCCATGAGGCCGTAAGTGACAGCGGCGATACAGATTATTATACCGCCGATCATGTGATAAATGCCTTAGCCGCGCGCGTCATAAGTTATCTTCCCGTTGCAGATGGTCAGGGCGATACCAAGGTTGGCTAGATCGTTGGGATCGGTTGCTTCGATATCGCCTTTTAACATCACAATATCAGCATCATAGCCCGGTGCAAGCTTGCCTTGGTGGTCTTCGCGAAACCCCAGCCAAGCGTTTAGGGCGGTATAGGATTCAAGCGTTTCCATCAGGGTTTGGCTTTGGTCCATCCAACCTTCGCCCAGATCAAGGGGGGCGACGGCGCATTGGATATTGGCCATGACATCCACCGGCACAACGGGCCAGTCGGTGGAAAAGGTCAGGGCAATGCCAGCGTCGCGAATACGCCGCCACGCACAGAAATGGCTGTATTCATGGGTGAAAAGGATGGTGTCGGGCTCGATCGGTTCAAAGAACCCGGCGAAAGGTGCATGGCGCGGCTGCATCGAGGCGACGATTGCAAGCTCTTTGAGGCGGGGAAAATCCTGATCGGTGATCAATTCGATATGTTCGATCCGGTGGCGGGCATCGCGCGTGCCGTTGATTTTTGCGGCGGCTTCATAGCCGTCGATGGTGCGGCGCACGGCCAGATCACCTATGGCATGCGTGCTGATCTGCAGGCCCATGGCATCGGCCTTTATGCAGGCTTCGTTGAAATGATCTTGGTCAAACACCGCCTCGCCGATATTGTCTGGGGTGTCAGGGAAAGGTCGGGTTACAAGGGCGGTTCGGGATTCAAGCACGCCGTCCATGAACATCTTGACCCGACCGGACCAGACCATTTCGGAATTGTACTTGCGGTGCAGTTCTGCCGCCTCGTCCAGTCGTTCAACAGGATCGAAGTTCTTGAGGTGGAAAGGCACCTGGATGCGGCACTTGAGTTTGCTTTCTTTTTCCAACTCGCTGAGCAGTTCCAACATGTAGTTGTTGCCGTCCATGTTGTGCAGCGTGGTGATGCCGTGAGAGGCGCAGTGATCAAGCCCCTTGAGCAGGAGGTCCTTGTCGGCGGCGCGTTCTTCGGGTGTTGCCGGTGGAACAGGATCTGCGCCGGTGACATAGCCCAGCATGTCGCGCCCGCCGGTGCGCGACAGCGCCAGAACCGGGCCAAAGGCGCCGGTTTCATGTAGGACACCGCTGGCAAGGCCATCTTCGCCCATCACAACGGTGCTGCCTTGGGGCATTTCTGCGCCATTCAGCAACCCGGCCTTTTCCAATGCCGCGCTGTTGGCCCAGACGGTGTGCACGTCAGCGCCTAAGAGGGCGAAAGGCCGGTCAGGCAGGATGTCATCCAGTAGGTGACGGGGGTCTTTGTCGACGCCGATGAACAGGTCATAGAAAGCCCCAGTGCCCAAAACGAGCGGCTCGTCCGGGCGGGCGGTGGCATAGTCGATAACATCCTGACGGATATCCGATAGGTGTGTTTTGCCGCCGACGGGCAGGAAATCCAGCTCGGCCGAGCCTTGGAAAAGATGCACGTGGCTGTCGATGAAACCGGGCAGAACGGTGCCGCCCTCTGCGTCAATCATTCGGGTGTTGGGGGTCATTAAAGCTTTGATCTGATCATCGGTTCCGACTTCGGTGATCTTTCCGCGTGTGATGGCAATGGCTTGCGCCCTTGGGCGGTTGGAATTCATCGTCAGTATGCTGGCGTTCACAATGATCAGGTCGGGTGACGGCATGGTGCGGCCCTTCGAGAGTTTTCAATAATTTAAAGCATGAAACGTCAGGCAGTTGGCTGTCAACAAATGTCAGGTGTGAATGCAAGCGATATAGAAGCCATCCATGCCGCCGTGATCGGCCCAGTAATCAGGCCGCAGGCGCAGGCCGCCTTCCTCGGTGATCCACGCAGGGTCTATGCCGGCGAGGGCGAGGGCGTCTTGGTCGACTTTCAGGTTCGGGGTGCGTTCCAGCAGCTCTTCGATCTGGCATTCGCCCTCGTCCGGCAAGAGCGAGCAGGTGCAATAGACCAGCCGCCCGCCGGGTTTTAGCAGGGTCAGGGCGTGGTCGAGCATTGCGGACTGGAGCCCGATGAGTTCGCCAAATTCTGATCCATCCTTGGCATAGGGCAGATCGGGGTGGCGGCGGATGGTGCCGGTGGCGGAGCAGGGGGCATCAAGCAGGATGGCGTCGTACGCGCCTTCGTGTTCCAGCGCATCGCCTGCAATCAGGGTGGCGGTGAGGCCGGTGCGGGCGAGGTTTTCCTGTACACGTTCGAGACGGCGTTCTGAGACATCCAACGCGGTGACGTCGGCTCCGGCGGCGGCGAGTTGCATGGTTTTGCCCCCCGGTGCGGCGCAGGGATCAAGAATTTTTTCGCCCTTTTGCGGGTTCAGGATCTGCGCGGGCAGGGCGGCGGCGGCGTCTTGCACCCACCAATCGCCGGCTTCAAAGCCGGGCAGGGCGGAGACTTGACCGGCATCATCAAGCCGGATGGATCCACTGGGCAGCAAGGTGCCACCGGTGGCTTTGGCAACAGCTTGGGCGTCGGATTTCGCAGTGAGGTCCAAGCGCGCGCCCGCAAAGTGGACCTTTTCAATCGCGTTGATCACGCCATTTCCGTAGCCTTGAACCAATGGGTCACGCAGCCAGCCTGGCATGCGGGGGATACGCAGGTCTTTCCATGGCTTGCCCGCATCCCCGGCCATCTTGCGTAGGACGGCGTTGACCAGCCCCTTTTGTTTGCCGTAGCGCGGGTTGCGGCTGACCAGGCCGACCAACTCGCTGACCACGCCGTGGGCGTCGCCGCCGGTGCAGAGCTCGACCGTGCCAAGACGCAGCGTGTTCATCACATGCAGGGCGGGTGGTTTGCGCAGCTGGCGATTGAGCAGACGATCGGCGCGGTCCAATCCGCGCAGGGTTTCGGTGGCGAGACGTTGTGCGGTGGCGCGCTCGGACGCGTTGAGGCCCTTGAAAGTACGCTCGTTGGCAATTTCGGACATCAGGCGGCCTTCGCCGATGATCTGATCCAGCAGGTAAACCGCGCTGCGGCGGGCAGAGGGCCGGGAAGATGTCATGCTATTGTCCTTGGCGTCGGGTCAGGCGTGGCCTATATCAGGAGGGCCCAAACAAAGGAAGCCCAGCTATGGAAGCTGAGAAAAAAGACCTGCCCCCTGCCGCCATTCGTGCCTTGGCCGAGGCGGAAGAGCGCCGCAAGCAGGCCGAGGCGATGGATCTGCCCAAAGAGTTGGGCGGGCGCAAGGATGGGCCGGAACCTGTCAGATTTGGCGATTGGGAGAAAAAGGGGATCGCGGTCGATTTCTGACCCGCGTGATTAGCCGTCGTTCAGACCCAGCACATCCAGCATGTCATATTCACCGGGCTTCTTGCCAAGACCCCAAAGTGCGGCCTTGAGCGCACCGCGGGCAAAGACCGCGCGGTCGCTGGCGACGTGGCGCAGGGTGATGCGTTCGCCGGGAGCGGCAAAAAGCACGTCATGTTCACCAACGATGTCGCCGCCACGGATAGCGTGAAAGCCGATCTGGCCGCGGGTGCGGGCCCCGGTGATGCCGTCGCGGCCCCGGTCTGCGGCCTCATTCAGGGAAACACCGCGGCCTTCGGCAGCGGCTTCGCCCAGCATCAGGGCGGTGCCTGAAGGCGCATCGACCTTTTGATTGTGGTGCGATTCGATGATTTCGATGTCGAAATCTTCGTCCAGAGCGGCGGCAACCTTTTTGGTCAGTTGGGTGAGCAGATTGACGCCAAGGCTCATGTTGCCAGCACGCACGATGATAGCGTGACGGGCAGCGGGTTTAAGGGCTGCAAGATCCTCATCCGTCATCCCAGTGGTGCCGATGACATGCACGGCGCGAGCTTGCGCGGCGAGATTGGCGAACTCAATCGTGGCTGTTGGGGCGGTGAAATCGATCACGACTTGTGCCTTTGCAAAAGCTTCCAAAGGATCATCGGTGACGGTCACACCAAGCGCACTGCCACCCATGCATTCACCCACATCGCGGTCAACCCAGTCATGACCTGCACGCTCGACAGTGCCAACCAGTTGGGCGCGGTCGCTTTGAGTGATGGTTTGAATCAGCATCTGACCCATACGGCCAGAGGCGCCTGTGACCACAATCCCGGGCAAATCAGTCATCGCGTGTCTCCTTTGCGCTGAAAGGTTCCTCTTAGCGTGATGATCATCGCTTGGCAAAGCCCGAGTTAGGCACTAGATGCACCGCATGGGAAAGAACAAGTTTCATGATGGCCCCGGACCGTCGCAGCGGCAGCTGCGGGTGGGGGAATTGATCCGGCGGACGCTGTCGGATGTGCTGGCGCGTGGCGATATCCATGACCCGGATCTGAACCGCATGTCGATCACCGTGGGTGAGGTGCGAATCTCACCGGATCTGAAGATTGCGACGGCTTATGTTTTGCCGCTTGGTGGGACCGGGCAAGAGGATGTTGTGGCCCTGCTGGCGCGCAATAAGGGCGAGTTGCGCCGGATCATCGGCAAGAAGCTGGCGTTGAAATTTGCGCCGGATCTGCGGTTTCGGGTCGATACGACCTTTGATCAGATGGATGAAACCCGCCGTCTGTTTTCGCAAGACGATGTGCTTCGCGATACCGAGGAAGAATAGCGCAATGCGCTGGCGATTGGCATTGGCGATGGTGGCAGGCTGGTTCGCAAGCCCGGCCATGGCCGTTGATTGTGATGTAATGCAGCACGACGGGCGTGACTACAGCGTTTGCAAGGTCGATGTTGCAAACGAAGAGCTGCGGTTGTTTTTGAACCACCCTGAAACTGGCGATGTGTTAGGCAGCTTTGGTAGTGTCGATGCGCTGGTGTCAGGTCAGGGCAAGGTGCTGCGTTTTGCCATGAACGCCGGGATGTATCATCAGGATCGTAGCCCGGTGGGGCATTACGTTGAGAATGGTGAAGAGCAGATGCACATCATCGCCTCGGCCGGGCCTGGAAATTTTGGCCTTTTGCCGAACGGGATCCTTTGCATTCAGGATGGGGCAGCGCTGGTGTCTGAAACCAAGCAGTTTCAGGCCGAACAACCCGAGTGTCGCTTTGCTACGCAATCCGGGCCGATGTTGGTGATTGACGGTGAATTGCATCCACGGTTCCTGCCAGACAGTGACAGCCGCTATGTACGTAACGGGGTGGGCGTTTCGGACGGTGGGAAAACCGCGTGGTTTGTGATCTCGCATGCGCCGGTGACGTTTCACGAAATTGCGGTGTTGTTTCGCGATGAATTGAAGACGCCACAGGCGCTTTATTTCGACGGCAATATCTCAAAGCTCTATGCGCCGGATCTGGGGCGGCATGACGGCGGCTTTCCGATGGGGCCGATTGTCGGGGTTGTGTCCCCGGCAGAGTGATTGACGTAGTGCGCGCTGATTGATAGCCCGCGTGTTCAAACTTTAGACGTGGAAAAATCTATGGGACGTAAACGCAAAGGGCGTGTTATTTCGGGCTGGCTGGTGGTGGATAAACCGGCGGGCATGACCTCGACCTCGGTGGTGAACAAAGTGCGCTGGGCGTTGCAGGCCAAGAAGGCGGGGCATGCGGGCACGCTGGACCCAGAGGCGACGGGGGTTCTGGCCGTGGCTTTGGGCGAGGCGACAAAGACGGTGCCTTATATCACCGATGCGTTGAAGGCATATGAGTTTTCGGTGCGACTGGGGCAGGCGACGAATACCGATGATGCCGAAGGCGAGGTGATTGCCGAGAGCGATGCGCGCCCGGATGATGAGGCGATCAAGGCTGAGCTGGGGGCGTTTTTGGGCGACATCATGCAGGTGCCGCCGAAGTTTTCTGCGGTCAAGATTGACGGCCAGCGAGCCTATAAACTGGCGCGGGATGGCGAGGATATTGAGCTGACAGCGCGCCCCTTGTGGGTTGAGGAGCTGGTGTTGAGCGACCGCCCTGATGCGGATCATGCTGTGCTTGAGATGACCTGCGGCAAGGGGGGATATGTCCGGTCCATTGCGCGGGATCTGGGGCAGGCGCTGGGCTGTCATGGTCATGTGCAGTGGCTGCGCCGGATCTGGTCGGGGCCGTTTGAGGCCAAAGATGGGCTGAGCATCGAACATATTGATGCGATGGCGCATTCGCCTGAGTTAGACACGTATTTGCGTCCATTGGAGGAAGGACTGGCCGACCTGCCGATGGTGAATTGCACGCCCGAAGGAGCCGCAAAGCTGCGCAATGGCAACCCCGGCATGGTGTTTGCATCGGACGTTGAATACGGTGATGAGTGCTGGGCCGCGTTGGATGGGCAGGCCGTGGCCGTGGGCCGGTTCAAGGCCGGTGAACTGCATCCCAGCCGGGTGTTTAACACCTCAACAGAGGGCTGAGAATGACCGCGCCGCAAGAACAGCATGATCCCGGCGGCAAGGTTCGCCTGAAACTGCCTGATGGCGTGATCGGCGGCGCGCGCTTTTCCGACTGTGGAAAATACCGGCAGGCGCTGACGCGGGACTGGACGGCAGAGGGGGCACAGGCGCGCACCATTTTGTTCATTGGCATGAACCCGTCAGTGGCCGATGCAAGCGTGTCGGACCCAACTTGCCACCGCGAATTGGATTTCGCCCGGCGCTGGGGATTCAACCGGTATCTGAAAGGCAATGTGCTGGACTGGCGGGCAACCTCGCCCAAGGATCTGCCGGTGGATCCGGCAGAGGCCTGTAGCGCCGAGAACATCCCCTATCTGCAGGGCATGGCGGAAGAGAGTGAGCTGATCGTGCTGGCCTATGGCAAGCTGCACAACCGTTACCAGCCGGTGATTGATGAGGTGGTGGCGGGAATGCGCAGCACCGGCAAACCGTTACGTTGCTTTGCACGCAACAAGGACGGATCCGCCAAACACCCGCTGTACCTGCGCAAAGATGCGGAATTGATTGATTATCTCTGAATGGGAGAGGAGGACTCTGGGGCCAACTTACGCTTTGCGCACAATTCGGACATCCAACATTTGAGAGAAAATGTAGGCTTCTAAAAAAGAATCAAGAATGTGCTAGTCTTCGTCTCAAACGGAAATGTGGGACACAGTAATGACAAGCCGACAACAGCAACGGGTAATTGTAATTGGGGCAGGCATGGCCGGTTTGATGGCGGCGGCTGTGCTCGCAGATCAATTTGCTGAGGTCATAATCATTGAAAAGGATGATCTACCGCGCACGCCTCAAGTTCGAAAAGGAGTCCCTCAAGGCGCACACGTACATACGTTCCTTGGATATGCAGTTAAAGCCATGGAGGAGTTTCTGCCAGGTATCATGAGCGAACTCTATGAGGCGGGCGCCGTTCAAATTCGCAGAAACAAGGATATCTGGTTCCACGATGCCGCTGGCCCTACCCCAATTCGAGATGTGGGTATCCTAACACCGTCGGTAACTCGGCCTTTGCTGGAACACGTAACACGCCAGCGTGTTCTGGCGTTGCCAAATGTATCAATCAAGGAAGCCACTCGATTTACGCAGTTTTGCACTGATGGTAATGGCGATGTGTCTGGCGTGAAAGTTCAAACGGGTGACATCGGTTCTGAAATCAGTTCGAACCTAGTCGTTGATTGTTCCGGTCGTGCTACGACTCTGCCGCGTTGGCTCGTCGATCACCGTTATGGAGACGTCGAAAGTCAGGAACTGGGCATCGGCATGTCGTACACGTCTGGGTTCTTCCAACCACCGCCTGATCTGACAGATGATACTTGGGCCTGCCTAATGCTTGCAATACCGCCTAATACTCGCGCGGCCTATCTAACACCCGTCGACGGCGGGCTTTGGCTTGCGACCATGTATGGCAGAGGCGGCGACATGGCGCCACGCGAGGCAGAAGGATTCGTTGAATGGACGAAGGGTCTAGCCCACCCCATCATCCACGAAAAGTTGAGCCGTGCCAAACCGGTTTCCGACTTTCGCTCCTACAAAATCCCAAAGGGTTTTTGGCTTCGCTATGACCGAATGGAACAGTTTCCAGGGGGGATTATTCCCATGGGTGAAGCGGTGACTAGCTTTAACCCGATGTATGGACAAGGCATAAGCTTGTCCGCAGGCCAAGCGCGGGCAATGCGTTCCGCTTTGGCCGGTGGTTTGGATCGTCTCGCGCAGCGATACTTCGAAGCATCTGAGGCGCTTAATCAAGTTGGTTGGTCTGTCATGGAAACCCGTGATCTAGAACACCCAAGTACGGTCGGAGAGCGCCCCGCAGATATCGAAGACCGTTGGAAGATGGGAGCGGCAATCCGAAAACTGGCTGAGGCGGATGCCGAAGTTCACCGCTTAAGTGTAAATGTTACTCACTTGTTGGAATCTCCGAGTGTGCTGCTACGAGAAGACATCGTTGAACGCGCCCAAAAACTCGTCAACTAGGAAGGTTCCTTAGGAGAGCAGACGTTTGTAGGGCATGCAGCATTGAACAATTTGGGCTCGGAGCAGATTTTCGTTGAATTTCATCACGTAATGAAGAAGGCGGCCCGATGATAGGGCCGCCTATACCAGCTGCTGTGCTTAGCGCCTTACTCCAAGCTCTCTTGAAGGGCGGTGACGATGGCGTCGCCCATTTCTGAGGTGGAAATGGGGGTGCCGCCTTCGGCGCCGAGCAGGTCACCAGTGCGCAGGCCTTTGGCCAGAACTGCTTCGATGGCTTGTTCAAGGCGGGTCGCCTCGTCGCCCTGGTCAAAGCTGTAGCGCAGGGCCATGGCGAAGCTGAGAACACAGGCGATTGGGTTGGCTTTGCCTTGGCCAGTGATGTCTGGGGCGGAGCCGTGGACGGGCTCATACAGCGCCTTGGGGCGGCCGTTGGCCATTGGCGCACCGAGAGAGGCCGAGGGCAGCATGCCGAGCGAGCCGGTCAGCATTGCGGCGCAGTCGGACAGGATGTCGCCAAACAGGTTGTCGGTGAAGATCACGTCGAACTGTTTGGGCGCGCGCACTAGCTGCATTGCACCGTTGTCGGCGTACATATGGCTGAGCTCCACCTCAGGGTAATCCTTGGCCACGCGGGTTGTGACCTCGCGCCACAGAATACCGGATTCCATGACGTTGGCCTTTTCCATCGAGCAGACTTTTTTACCGCGACGCATTGCCAGCTCGAACGCGGAGCGGGCGGCGCGCTCGATCTCGGATTCGGTATAGCGTTGGGTGTTGATGCCGACGCGCTCGTTGCCTTCCTCGAAAATACCACGAGGCTCGCCAAAGTAGACGCCCGAGGTCAGCTCGCGCAGGATCATGATGTCGAGGCCGGCGACGATGTCTTTTTTCAGGCTGCTGAAGTCGGCCAGCGCGTCAAAGCATTGCGCAGGGCGCAGGTTGGAATAAAGATCCATTTCCTTGCGCAGGCGCAGCAGGCCGCGTTCGGGTTTGACCGAGAAATCCAGATCGTCATATTTCGGGCCGCCAACGGCACCAAGCAGAACCGCGTCAACTTCTTGCGCGCGGGCCATGGTGTCGTCGTGCAAAGGCACGCCGTGGGCGTCATAAGCGGCACCACCAACCAGATCTTCGCTGACGTCAAACTTTAGTCCACGGTTTTCACCGAACCAGTTGATGACCTTGCGAACCTCGGCCATGACCTCGGGGCCGATGCCGTCACCGGGAAGAATGAGAAGGGTATTGGTGCTCATGGGGAATCCTTGTCGTCGCAATGGTTTTGCAGGGCCTAGCGCGAAGCCTTGGAAGGGTCAAGGAATGTGGGGTTTTATGCGGTCAATCGAGCGCAATATCGACCCAAACCAGCCGGTGACGGCTGGCGGTGAGGGCGGTTTGACCTTCAGGGGTGGTTTCATCGGGCCAGTAGACGCCTGATGCAGTGACGCGCAGATCGACAGAGGGCAGGATGTAGTCAACGCGCATGGTGTCCAGTTGAGGCCAATGAACCGTGTCCAGCATTGGGTCACCGTATTGTCCGGGTTGCGTAGAAATCGGGAAGCTGCGCTGCGGCGCCGGGTCTTGCAAACGAGGATCTTTCAGCAGGGATTGAATGGCGCGTTTGCGCCCCTCGCTGTCAACCGGGTCAAGATTTGCGTCGCCGATGATGATGAAGCTGCCTTTGGACACAGCGCCGAATGCGCCATCAAGGTAGTGCTGCCAGAACCGAATTTCGTCATGGTTGCGCCTGCCATTACGATCTTCGGGGCCATCGAACACAGGAGGACTGGCATGAAAAGCCATCAGGTTCAGAGTTTGCTTGCCAACAGTTATCGGGACTATCCAGTGCGAGACGTAGGACAGGCGTTGGTGGTTTCGAACCTTCGTTGGCATATCGGGCAGCAAAGCATCAGGAGTGTCTTTCCAGAGCATGGCCGAGAAATCCTGAATCGGCTCTCTCTGGATGGGAAAGCGTGACAGAATAGCCATACCGCTTTGACCGGAGAATTCCCCATAGCTTTGCGCATCTTTGGGTCCGCCGGTGTGCCCGTCCAAATTCATGTTAAAGGTGGTGTGCATCCCAGTATTGGGCTGGGAAGCAAAGATATGCGGATAGTGCACGCCTGCTGCCGTCAGGGTGGCGTTGAAGGCTTTGAGGGCGCACAGCTCAAGATCGTAGTCGACCGCTTGCAACAGCAGGATGTCTGGCTGGTTTCTTGTGATGACCGTTGCGACGGCGGCGACTTGCGGGTCGTTCCCCCGTAGAATATCACGCAGCAAAAGCCCGGGACCGTTACGGGAGAGGTCGGTGTTGTAGGTTGCTATGCGGACCGAGTCTGCCGATGCTGAAGTGCAGCACAACAGAAGTGTAAGGATTGTAAGGCAAAAGCCGATCAGGCGCTTTGCAAGGCCTTGGCTTCGGTTTGTTGGGCGTAGGCGCGGCGACGTTTTTCCTCGATCAGCTCGGCGATGCGGCTGATGGCGATGCCGCGCATCAGAAGGCTGGCGGGAAGGAAGGCCCATGCTGTCATTGTCCAAATCAGCGTCTGTGGATGGTTCAATGAAAGCGGATCGATCGTGCTTGAGGCTGCCTTCACCGCGACCGGAATCAAGAATGGCAGCAAAAACCCTAACACAAGGTTAAGGGTTGCATCGCGTTTCAGGCGTTCCAGCACATCGCCACGGGTCGGGTCGAACAGCGGCAGGTTGATCCAGACGTTGAAGGCTCCTCGGCGAACCGGCCAGTCAAACAAGCGGACCATCGACAAGAAGACGAACATCATAGTGAAAGACACCATGTAAGAGATGCCTGCAGCCGTACGGACCAGAGCAATTGTGTGGGCATCTGTGTCGCTAGGAAGCATTAAAACGACGAGGCGTACTGGCGAATAAGGGAAATCCATTGCCCGACCAAGGCCGTCACCAACTGTGGTGATCATAGTGGTCCAACCCGTCGGGTTGGTTTGCCCCCGCAGAATCAGCGAAAGCAAAATGACCGTGATAAACAGCGCGCTGAACTTCAGCCGGTTGACGGGAGCGGCAAAACGAAAGTCTATAAAGCTGGGGAAGCGCCCGTAATATTCGATGAATGTGAGCACAGATGCGAGGATGGCGAGAACCACGACAACCTGTGCTGTGTCAGTACGGGTATTCACTAAAAGCAGTGAGGGCGTTGCAATCAACAAGGCCACCAGCATGGAACGCAACAATGCACTCATTAAACGTGGAATCACTGCCCGTTTCCCTTCGAACTGGCTTGCCGCATAGCACGTTTGTGCCACTGTCCCATTTTGTGCGTGCCACAATTGGCGGCTACTATGTTTCTCGGTCAAGTTTGCTTACTTTCGCTTTTCGGCTCAAGACTTTGATAATAAAGACTTCAGGTTTTGGGCGAATCGATGAACAGCCTGGTGCGAGAATGCATCAATTTAGGTACAGAAATGGGGCAATCTTGTGTTGGCCTACCTCATGTGGTGGTTGAGTGTCATTGGAGCCCTAATATTGATGGTGGATTAGGGTGCTGGAGCGCAACATACTGTTTCCGAGAGAATGCCGTCAACAAAACACCGCCTGCGGGCGAGCAGGCGGCGATTTTTCGCGTATCGTGAAATTCAACCTAAGGAATCAGACCCAGGGGCGATGCGTGCCGTGGTGGTCTTCGAACGCATCAATGTGCGTTTCTTTTTCCATAGTCAAACCGATGTCATCCAACCCGTGCAGCAAGCAATGCTTTTTGAATGCATCAACTTCGAAGGCGATAACTTCGCCATCCGAGGTGGTGATTTCCTGAGTTTCCAGATGCACGGTAATCCGCGCGTTTTCACCTTTTCCTGCATCTTCCATGATTAAATCGACATGATGCTGTTCTAGGACGATAGGCAAAATGCCGTTCTTGAAGCAGTTATTGTAAAAGATGTCTGCAAATGAGGTCGAGATCACACATTTGATACCGAAATCCGCAATGGCCCAAGGAGCGTGTTCGCGCGATGAGCCACACCCGAAGTTGTCACCAGCAACCAGAATTTGCGTATTCCGGTACTGAGGTTTGTTCAAAACAAAGTCAGGCAATTCGTTGCCTTCGCGATCATAGCGCATTTCGTCGAACAGGTTCACGCCCAGACCTGAGCGTTTGATGGTTTTCAGGAATACCTTTGGGATGATCATATCCGTGTCGATGTTGACCAAAGGCATGGGCGCGGCGATGCCGTGCAGCTTTTCGAATTTGTCCATTCTATCGTCCTTTCCAGAGCGATGATTAAACAGAAACACCTGCTGGTCGGTCAGACCAGCAGATGTTCTGATGAGATTGGGTTTGAGAGCCTAAGGCGTTTATGCAATCACGTTTGCGGTTACGGCCCAAAGGCTCATCAGGCTTACGAAAGCAACGATTGTCGGCAGTAATACACGTACCATGGTTAGTCTCCTTTCCGGCGCTCCAAACAGGTTGAAGTGCGGTGCGTGCCGCAGCAGAATGCCGCGGCTGAGACTGACATGGTGACGCCAACAGCCCTGCAAAAGAGGGCTGTGCTACACGTGTCATCACTGTGGGATCAGCTTTCGTGAACATGACGTTGCGTTAGATCAGATCGCGAATATCGGTCAGATGCCCGGTCAAAGCAGCAGCGGCTGCCATGGCGGGGCTGACCAAATGGGTGCGGCCTTTGTAACCCTGACGTCCCTCGAAATTGCGGTTCGAAGTTGAGGCGCAGCGCTCGCCCTCGGACAGCTGATCAGGGTTCATCGCCAGACACATGGAGCAGCCGGCCAAACGCCATTCAAAGCCCGCGTCGCGGAAGACATCGGCAAGGCCTTCTTCCTCGGCTTGAGCACGAACTAGGCCCGAGCCGGGTACGACCATGGCACGCATGCCGTCTTTGACCTTTTTGCCTTTCAGCACTTCGGCGGCGGCACGCAGATCTTCGATCCGGCCGTTGGTGCAAGAGCCGATAAAGACAGTGTCGATCTCGATGTCAGTCAGTTTCTGACCGGGAGTCAGCCCCATGTATTCGATCGAGCGGCGGGCCGCGTCGATCTTGCCGCCTTCGAAATCTTCGGGGCTAGGGACCGATGCAGTGATCGGCAGGACGTCCTCGGGCGAGGTGCCCCAGGTCACAACCGGCTGGATGTCTTCGCCTTTGATGGTGACGACCTTGTCGAAGTGAGCACCATCTTCAGTGAAAAGGGTTTTCCACCAGTTCAGGGCCGCTTCCCATTGTGCACCCTTGGGGGCATGTGCCCGGCCTTTGACATAGTCATAGGTGGTTTGGTCTGGCGCGATCAAGCCAGCGCGTGCGCCGCCCTCAATCGCCATGTTGCAGACGGTCATCCGACCTTCCATGCTCAGCGCCTGAATGGCCTCACCACAGTATTCGATCACATAGCCAGTGCCACCAGCCGTGCCGGTTTCACCGATGACGGCAAGAGTGATGTCTTTGGCGGTCACACCGGGGTTCAGTTGCCCGGTGATTTCGACCTTCATGTTTTTCGATTTCTTCTGGATCAGCGTCTGCGTGGCCAGAACGTGTTCCACCTCGGACGTACCGATGCCGTGGGCCAGCGCACCAAAGGCACCGTGGGTTGCGGTGTGGCTGTCGCCGCAAACAACGGTCATGCCGGGCAGGGTCCAGCCTTGCTCGGGGCCGACGATGTGCACGATGCCCTGACGGACGTCAGACACCGGGTAGTAGTGAATGCCAAAATCCTTGGCGTTCTTGTCCAGCGCTTCGACCTGAATGCGGCTTTCTTCGTTGTCGATGCCTTTTTCACGGTCCAGCGTGGTGGGCACGTTGTGATCTGGCACGGCGATGGTTTTTTCCGGCGCGCGGACCGGGCGGCCTGCCATACGCAGCCCTTCAAAGGCCTGCGGGCTGGTGACTTCGTGAACCAGGTGCCGGTCAATATACAAAAGACAGGTGCCGTCATCAGCCTCGTGAACGACGTGGGCATCCCAGATTTTATCATAGAGTGTTTTGGGGGACATGGGTCCTCTCCGATTTATTCAGTGGAATTCAGGTGTGACAAAGATGGCCAGATTTTACTCTGAGCCTTATAGGCAAGCCAGAATGGTCAGAGTCGCGCCAAAAAAGCGCCAAGGCAGGCGCGCGCGGTCATCCATGTCAATAATCCGTGTCATAAAGATCAGATACAGATGGCAAGTGAGTCTATCAAGGGCTCAGATGCCAGTTTTTCTTGGTTTTGCTCCGTGCGGCATTGTCGAGCGAAGGGACTATCGTCTACTTGCAGCGTAGCAAAACGATAAAGAACAGCCCGCCGATCAGCCCTGTGACAATTCCGATGGGCATGTCTTCGGGGGCGATGACAGTGCGGGCGGCGATATCGGCCCAGAGCAGGAAGATCCCGCCAATCAGAGCAGAGACAGGCAGAACGCGGGTGTTACCGCCCCCCACCAGCAAGCGGACGATGTGCGGGACCATCAGGCCGACAAAGCCGATGAGACCAGAAAAGGCGACCATCACACCGGTGATCAACGCCCCGAACACAAAGACGGCAAGGCGAAAGCGGGCCACGGGGATGCCGAGCGTGGAGGCGGTTTCATCACCAACGGTCATGGCGTTGAGTTTGGGGGCTTGCAGCCAGAGCCAAGCGCCGCACAGCATCAGGATCACCAGCGGGTAGATCAGATGCGACCATTGCGCGAGGCCCAACCCTCCAAGCATCCAGAACACCACCGTATGGGTCGCCCGCGGATCGCCGAGAAAGATCAGGATATTCGCACCGGCCATGATGATGAACGACACGGCCACACCGGTGAGCACCAGTCGATCCGCGGTGGTGGACGCTGTGAAATGGGAAACGGTCAAAACCAAGATTGTTGCCGCAAGCGCGCCGAAAAAGGCCAGCAAGGGCACGGTTAAAAGGCCCAGAAACAGCCCGGTATGCAAGAGCGCCAGAATGGCACCAAACGCCCCACCTGATGAGATGCCTAGAAGGTGCGGATCGGCAAGTGGATTGCGGGTGACAGCCTGCAGCGAGGCCCCGACAATGGCCAGCCCGGCCCCGACCATCACTGCCAGTAGGGCTCGGGGGAACCGGATTTCCCAGACGATGGCAGCGCGGCCCTTGGACCACGTTGGTTCGCCCACATCAAAACCGATCTTATGGAAGAACACATCCCAGACGGTGGCAATGGGCACGGCAACCGCACCCACTGAAATGGCAAAGGAGAGGGACAACCCCAAGGCAATGAGACACCCAAAGGTGACCAACCACAAGGGCATAGGTTGGTGAGATTGTCCCCTTGGCATTATTCGCCCCAGAACCCTTGGGCGAGCTTCTGAACTGCCTTGATGTTGCGCGGGCCGGGGGTGGCCTCGACATATTCCAGAACGACGAAGCGGTCATTCTTTACTGCGTCGATATCAGCGAAAGCGGGGTTGTTCATCATGAAGGCGCGTTTTTCTTCGGCGGTGACATTGCCGTAGTTTACGATCACCACAACCTCGGGGTTGCGTTCGACCACCTCTTCCCATGTGGCGGTCGCCCAGCTCTTTTCAAAATCATCCATGATGTTCTTGCCGCCTGCCGTTTCGATCAGGGCGGTGGGCATGGCATAGCGCCCGGCAGTAAAAGGTGTGTCTTCGCCGCTGTCATAGACAAAAACCCGAAGAGGGTCGGCGCCGGTGTTCAGGGAGGCGGTGAAGTCTGCCAGTTCGGCCTTATAGCCATCGATCAGTTCGGCGGCCTTGTCTTCGACAGCAAAGATTTTGCCGAGATTCATCAGGTCGTTGTACATATCATCCATGCTGACCTTGGCTTTTTCGCCGATGTGGATGCAGCTTTCGGTCAGCTCATAGACCTTGATATCAAACGGGGCGAGGGTTTCGGGCGTAACTTCGCCCCCGACTTTCATGCCATAGTTCCAGCCGGCGAAGAAGAAGTCGGCATCGGCCCCGACCAGAACCTCTTTGGACGGGTATTTGGCGGACAGCTCTGGCAGGGCGTCGATGCCATGGCGCATTTCTTTGTCCAGCGTTTTCCAGCCTGAAATGCCGGTGTAGCCCACCATGTGGTCGGCAAGGTCCAGAACCAGCATCATTTCGGTCAGGTTCACATCGTTGGAAATGGCGGCCTTGGGTGGCGTGTCAAAACTGACCTCGCGGTCACAGCTTTGAACGGTGGTTTCAGCCAGAGCCGATCCGGCGATGATGAACAGGCCGAGCGCGAGTGCGGAAGTTTTCATTGGAGTTCCTCTAATGGAGAAGTTGTAGGTGGGAGTTGATAAGACAGGTAGGGTTTGCGGCTGATGCTCAGTTCTTCGCGTCGGGCGTGGACCTGAAAGGTGTCCGCGACGATGGCATCCTGAAGCACGTCATCAGGATGGCCAAAGCCCTGTGGGTGCCCGTTTTTGAGCACGAGGATCCGGTCGCAGATGTCGCTGGCAAGGTTCAGATCGTGCAGCGACGTGATGATGGTCAAGTCCAATTCGCTGATGAGCTGCAGCACCTCGAGCTGGTGGCGGATATCGAGGTGGTTGGTCGGTTCATCCAGCACCAGAATTTGCGGCTCTTGCGCCAGTGCACGCGCCACCATGACGCGTTGGCGTTCACCGCCTGAGAGGGTGGAGAGGCTACGCCCGGCCAGATTGTGCAGCCCCAAGCGATCTAGCGCTTTGTCGATCATTTGCGCATCATGTTGCCCGGGACGGGCAAAGCCGTGGCGATGGGGCACCCGTCCCAAGGCGACGATTTCGCGCACGGTCAGGGCAAAATCAGTGGGCTGTTCTTGCAGAACTGCAGCGACCTTGCGCGCCACTTGTCGGGGCGGCAAAGTGTTGAGTGCGTCACCGTCAATCAGGATCTGTCCGTTTAAGGGCCGATGGAAGCCGTAGATCAGGCGCAGCAGAGTGGTTTTGCCCGCGCCATTGGGGCCGACCACGCCCATGACCTGCCCGGCTTTCAGATCAAAACTGGTTTCATCCAGCAAGAGCGGGCCGCGTCGGTTGGGGCCGAAGGTGACTTGATCGACCCTGAGTGATGCGGCGGTCATGAGACTTTCTCCAAGCTGTCTTGCAACGCCTGAAAGGCCGCGGGTATCCGGGCGAGGGTGGTTTTGCGCAGCTTGCCTGGGCGATCCAGCGAGCTGCACCAACCGTCTTCAAGCGCCGCGTATTGTTGTGCGAAACTGATCAGGTCGGCGATGTCGTGATCGGGTTCTATATCGCCAAAAAGATATGTCGCTTTGTTTTTGCCGTGATAGGCCACGGTACAGGGACGGCTGCACCCGGCCATACAGGCCACGCCAGCGACATCGAAGTTTTCGGACATATCACCACCAGCCGTCGTAAATGCCGCACGCAAGTGTGCGATCAACTCATACCCGGGGCGGTCTGTTTCGCCCTTGTGGCGACAAGAGGTGCAAACCGTAATGCGGTGAGAACAGGGTTGGGTCATCATTTGCTCCACGATTAGTCGGGGAGGAATGGAAACCTGCTATGTTTGCGGCAAAAGCCGAATAAGCCATCTTGGCCTCCGTCCTGGGCGCCCCGCCCGGGTTGAAGTTGCGTTTCGATGGCAGGTCTCCTGACTCGCGGCTTGTGGTCCCACCCGACCTTCCCAGGTTTTCACCCAGTGGTCATTCGGGGGGCACACCGCTTACAGTTGCGGGGGCAGTCGTGGAATTGGCGCCTAGTAGGCTACACCGCACCACGTTCCCTTTTCATCCCGGTTTGCGCTGTACGCCCGGGAACCATCGGCGAAATCAATCGGCCGATCCGCTGTGAATGTCAATCGAATTGCGTCGAGTTGTCTTTTGCAATGGGTGATTTGTCGAGAAGGAGGCTTAAACCACGACCTCTTGTTTGTCCTGTGCACCGACGTTGAACACTTTCTTATAACGTTCGATTTGATCGGTGGGGCCCATAGCCTTGTTGGGGTTATCTGAGAGCTTGACGGTGGGGCGTCCGTTGGCCTTGACAGCTTTGCACACCAGACTGAAGGGCAAGAGGGCGTCATCCGGGGTCAGGCCGCGGAAGTCATTGGTCATCAGCGTGCCCCAACCAAAGGAGGTTTGAACCCGGCCTTTGAATTGATTGTGCAGCTCAATGATCTTGGCGGTGTCCAGTCCGTCAGAGAAGATCACTCGTTTCTGAGTTGGATCTTCGCCACGGGATTTCCACCAGTTGATGGCGACCTCGGCCCCGGTGGCAGGGTCACCGCTGTCGATGCGGATGCCAGTCCAACTGGCCAGCCAATCGGGCGCGTTATCAAGGAAACCCTTGCTGCCATAGGTGTCTGGCAGGATGATGCGCAGATTGCCGTCGTGCTCGTCATGCCAATCTGACAGAACGTCATAGGGGGCTTGAGCGAGCGCGGCGTCATCTTCGGCCAGTGCGGCATAGACCATCGGTAGTTCATGCGCATTGGTGCCGATCGCCTCAAGGTCGCGGTTTTTCGCAATTAGACAGTTGGAAGTGCCGGTGAAATTAGATCCCAACCCTTCGGTCATCGCCTGCACGCACCAGTCCTGCCACAAGAAGGAATGCCGCCGCCGGGTGCCAAAGTCAGCTAGTTTGAGCCCCTCAACTGGGCGCAGTTGGTCGACCTTTTCCCACAGCTTGGTCATAGCGCGGGCATAAAGCACCTGCAGCTCGAACCGTTTCATCTGGTGCAGCACGGCACGCGAGCGCAGCTCCATCAGCACAGCGAGAGCGGGGATTTCCCACAGCATGACCTCTGGCCAGGACCCTTCAAAGGTAAGTTCGTATTGTCCATCGCGTTTTTCGAGATTGTAGGGTGGCAGTTTCACCTGCTCGAACCATTCCATGAATTCAGGCGTGAACATCTGGCGTTTGCCGTAAAACGTGTTCCCGCGCAGCCATGTGCTTTCGCCGCGGCTGAGCGACAGCGAACGGATATGGTCGAGTTGTTCGCGCAACTCGCCCTCGTCCACCAGTTCGGCCAAACGGATGGATTTGCTGCGGTTGATCAGGGAAAACGTGACCTGCGTGTCTGGTTTGTTGCGAAACACCGACTGGCACATAAGCAGCTTGTAGAAATCTGTATCGATCAAAGACCGGACAATCGGGTCGATCTTCCATTTGTGGTTCCACACACGGGTGGCGATGTCGACCATTGGGGCCTCCGGGGATCTTGCGTTCAGATTGTTAAAGCAAAGCGGGCGACAAGAGACAAGGGGAGGGTTTTTCCGGCGATCTGCACAAAAACTGCTGATCTGCTGAGACGTTTCTGCGGTTTGGGGTGGGTATTCAGGAGGCAGAGCAGTTTTGAGCAGTGAAAGGAAAATCTCATGAAACTCTACCTTGTGCGCGGTGTACCCCGGAAATTGCAGCAGGACGGTTGGTGGATGGACGGTGATTTGGCACCGACTGACCGCCTGGCACCGAGTGAGAGCAAGTTGGAAGGGTCATTATTTTCCCGCCTGTGTCAGTTTGTGTCCGGGCATTGATTGGCGGCTGTGGTTCAGACAGAATGCCGAAAAGACTAAGAGCCGGGGACAGGTGTGGCCAAAATACTGATTGTTGATGATGACGCGCAGATTAGGGATGTGTTGCGCATTACCCTGAAACAGGCGGGGCATGAGGTGATCGAGGCGGGCGATGGGGCCGAAGGATTGGCCAAGGCCCGTAATGGCAAGGTTGATCTGATCGTGCTGGATATTGGCCTGCCGGAAATGGACGGGCTGCAGGTTTGCAGGCATTTGCGAGAGCAGAGCGAGACGCCGGTGTTGTTTCTGACAGCGCGGGATGATGAAATTGACCGGGTGCTGGCGTTTGAGCTGGGCGGAGATGACTATGTGTCGAAACCGTTTTCGCCGCGCGAGCTGGCGGCGCGGATCAAGGCGATTTTGAAACGGGTCGGGCCGGAGCCTGCGAAGGCCGGGTTGAGCCGCGGGGTGCTGAAGCTGGACCAGGAGCGGCATCTGTGCACGGTGTCCGAGGAACCCGTGGCCCTGACCGGGCGCGAGATGGATTTGCTGGCGCATCTGATGGCGCGGCCGGAGCATGTGGCGACCAAGGCGCAGTTGGTGGATTCCGTCTACGGTCCATCGTTTCACATCTCGGACCGGACGTTGGACAGCCACCTGCGCAACCTGCGGGCCAAACTGGCCAAGGCAGGCTGCCATGAGGCGATTGAAACCGTGCACGGCGTCGGGATCAGGA
This sequence comes from Roseovarius albus, assembly GCF_900172335.1. GTDB lineage: Bacteria > Pseudomonadota > Alphaproteobacteria > Rhodobacterales > Rhodobacteraceae > Roseovarius > Roseovarius albus. The sequence continues at coordinate 103,068 of NZ_FWFX01000013.1, read as the reverse complement.
TGGGCGCATGTCAAAGCAGATAAGGCAGAAGTGGCGACCGCCTCTGGCCCTCGTGATCGGGGGCACCTTGGCGGTAATCTTGTGCCTGCCGGTGATTGGCATCGGGTATCTGCGGCTGGCGGGTGGTGTTCTTGGTTGGTTGGAAACCGCACAACTGTTTGGTCTGATGGCCGCAATTGCGACCCTGATCCTGGGGTTTTTGCTGTGGCGGTTGGTTTTGCGACCGGTTTACAAAATGACAGCCCATGCCGATGCGTTAAAAGACGGGCGCGATGATGCGCCGATGCCCGAGCATTTCGGGACGCCCGAGTTTACCGCGCTGGGGCGGGCCATGCAGGATATGGCGACCACGTTGCAGGACCGAGAGGCCGGGCTGCGCGCCTACACGGATCATGTGACACATGAGTTGAAATCCCCCCTGACCAGCCTGATTGGCGCGGCAGAATTGCTTGAGGTCGAGGTCGATGCCGAAGACCGGGCGCAGCTTGTTGGGACGATCAAGCAATCGTCGCAGAAGATGGATGAGCTGCTGCAAGCGCTTAGGCAATTGGCTGCCGCACGTGAGCCGGTGGGCCGGGGCCCCGTACGGGTGGCCGAGGTCGTTGCTGCGCTGGCGAGGGATATCGATGTTGAGCTTTCAGGTGATGTCATGGTGCCAATTGATCATGAATCGTTAGAGGCGGTGCTGACGCATCTGGCGCAAAACGCAGCCGCCCATGGCGCGGGAAAGGTGACAATTACCTGTGAAGAGCGGGCCTTGCGCGTCTCGGATGACGGGCCGGGGATTGCGTCAGGGAACCGGGAGCGGATTTTTGACCCCTATTTCACCACTCGACGCGAGGCGGGTGGTACCGGCATGGGACTGGCGATTGTGCGCACAATGTTGCGGACAGTTGGCGGGGATATCGAATTGGTGCCCTGCCAAAAGGGTGCGGCCTTCAGACTTCGTTTTCCGGAGTGAAACGGGTTTGGCGAGATGACCCTGTGGTCAAAATTGAAGCGAGTCGCGGGTCAGGGCGCGCGTTTCGCTTTGCGCCAGCCGCTCCACGATCTGCACAGGTGTTAGGCCGTCGCGCTGTGCCTTGTCCCATATCTTGGCGCAGGACCGGGGTGACCAAGGGCGTGCTGCAGTGCTTAGCCATGAGCGGAGTTCAGGTGGAAGACGATCATAGGCTTGCATCGGATCACCCGCGCGCCGTCGACGCTTGAGCCGTGTTGCGCCCAAATTTCTGTTCATGCCGTTGCCTCGCTTGGAGCGTCCTGAATGATTTGAGTGGCTCGCAGCATGTCGAAACTGCGCTGCAACTCTGCCCGCGCCAGATCTTTGGCAATCACGACGATGCGCGAGGTGCGATCTCCTGCGGGCCAATCGCTCAGTTGTACTGGCGGATCAAAGATGTGTTGCACGCCGTGGAAAACAAACGGCCGGTCAATCCCTTCGAGAAAGACAATGCCTTTGACCCGTAGGATGTCGGGCCCTTTCAGGGCGATCAGCGTATCCAGCCAAAGATCAAAAGCGGCGTCCTTTAGTGGCTCGTTGAACACCATCGAGACGGATTGAATGCGCGGATCATGTGGCGAAAACGCCGGCTCTGTTGTGGTGGTCGCGAGGCCGGAGAGGTTTGCCAGCGGGTCTGCCTTTACAGGGGTCAACCAGTCCAACGCTTGCGTGGCAGCAACATCGCGCCGCAAACCACTCAATCCGAACAGGGTCTTAACAGGAACTTTACCTTGAGTAGCCTGCACAATGCGCGCGGTCTGGTTCAGTTTGCGTAATCGGTCCTGAAACGATTTGACCGCAGTTTTTGATACCAGATCGACCTTGCTGAGCACAATCAGGTCCGCCATTGCGACCTGCGAAACAGCTTCGAATTGCGCGTCTAATGTGGCTGGACCTGCCGCCGCGTCTGCGACCGTCACAATCCCATCCATCCGAAGGGTTGTCGCCAAAGTAGAATCAACCAACAGTGTCTGCAAAATCGGGGCTGGGTCGGCCAGGCCGGTGGTTTCAATTACAACCCGATCAAATGCCACATTTCCTGCGTCACGTCGCATCAGCAGATCGCCAATTGTCTGTGCCAGATCCCCCCGGATTGAACAGCACAGACAGCCTGATTGCATCAGCACGATGTCGTCTTGTGAGGTTTCAATCAGGTCATGATCAAGGCCCGCCTCGCCAAATTCATTAACGACGACGGCAACGCGGCCTGCCGCGCTGTCTTTGAGAATGGAATTGAGGAGGGTCGTCTTCCCGGCGCCAAGGAACCCGGTGAGCAAGGTTACGGGAAGACGGTTATCAGAGTTGGTCATGTGTCGCGCATAGTTATATGTAATGTTATAATATAACTATGATTGGGCAACTTCAAGACCCATAGCGGGTGATGAAGTTTTTAAAGTGGTGCTACTCGAACAGTTCCAGACTTTTGCCCAGTGCGGTCAGGCCAGCCGGGATCAGATCCTGCGCCTGGTAGGTGCTGTGGGGAACGCTTTGCATCTCAAGCGCGGTGGCATAGCCCTCTGCAATTTCTTCCTCATCCGAGATCAGCACGACGCTTTGACCCAGCCAGTATGGGCGGGCAGCCATCAGTTCAGCGCCGATCAGGTGGCCGGTTGCCGCGGCGGTCCTGGCTGAGACTTGCGCCTGGCGCAGGTGGGAGGCGAGACGCTCTGGGCGGCTGAGGCTATCGAATAATGCGCCAGCATCCGGTGGGAAAGCCCCTCCGAAAGCATCGATCAGTCCGGGGCTGAGGAAGCTTTGGCAACTGACAGCTTCGTTTGCACTGATGTGAATCCAATGGCTGATGCCACTTGAAATCGCGCAGATCACGCCGTCCCAGTTGGGTTTGTCGGCAGCAAAACCGGTGCACCACAAGCGAATCCAAGCACCGATGATGTCGGGCGGGGAGGCTTGCTCAAAGCCGGGCAAGCTTTGGCCATCTTCTGGCGTCAGCTTGGCGGGCAGTTTTGCAGGGGTGCCATCGCCGATGCGGATGGCCTGATTGGCTTCAAAGTCCAGCGCGGCTAGGGCGGATTTTTCATCCTCGGCCGTGGCGGAATTGATCAGTGTTCCACCGTCCATGGCATAGGCGGTGACAGTTTTTCCGGTGGGGCCAAGGGCGATCCAGCGGGTCATCAGCGCTGCATCTGATCCACGACGGCGCGGACATCATACCCGGCCTTGTCAGCGCAGCCGATAATTTCGTCGCTGTCCAGGCGGCCCACTTGCGTGATCGCCCAGATCATGGTGCAACGCGTTCCGGTGCGGCAATAGGCAAGGATTGGTTTGGGCAGATCGTGCAGAGCCTTGTCAAAAGCATTGAGGTCGTCTTGACCAACACCACCCGAAACGATGGGCACGCAGGTGAACGCAAGGCCCTCTTGCTGTGCGGCGGTTTCGATGTCGCACAGTTCAGGTTGACCTGGCTCCTCTCCATCCGGGCGGTTGCACATGATCGAGCGGAACCCAGCCCCGGCGATATGGGGCACATCGGCTGCAGTGATCTGGGGGGAAACCGAGACATCATCAGTGAGTTTGCGCAGGTCCATCAGAGCCTCCTTTGCTGTAGCCTTTGATATGTGCAGAAAGCCCCGCGAAATTCAATGGCGATTTGGGCGTCACTAGCGTTGACATTTCAGCGCATGCGCCCAAACGTGGGCCGGTCACATTTCAGGCAAATCACGGAGGAAATGGCAATGAGCGGCGCTTGGGAGTTTTGGGTCGACCGGGGTGGCACGTTCACCGATATCGTGGCGCTTGATCCCGAGGGGGGCGTTCATACGCATAAGCTGTTGTCAGAAAACCCTGAACGCTATCGAGATGCGGCGGTGCAGGGCATTCGCGAGTTGATGCAGGAGGACGATGACTTTGCTGATGGCTCCATTCGCGCCGTAAAGATGGGGACTACAGTGGCGACCAATGCGCTGTTGGAACGTAAGGGTGAAAGGGTACTGCTGCTGATCACCAAGGGGTTTCGCGACCTGTTGTTGATTGGGTATCAGACCCGTCCGCGCCTGTTTGATCTGGAGATTAAGCGGCCTGATTTGCTCTATGAAGACGTGGCGGAACTGGATGAACGTCTGGATGCGGATGGCGCGGTAGTGCGCCCGTTGGATGAAGAGGCTGCGCGGGCCGTGTTGCAGGCGGCCTATGACATGGGCATTCGGGCGGTGGCGATTGGTGGTTTGCACGCTTATCTGAACCCTGCGCATGAGGAACGGGTGGCTGAGATCGCCGCCGAGATTGGGTTCACCCAGATTACAGCAAGCCATCAGGTCTCGCGTTTGGCGAAATTGGTGGGGCGCGGGGATACCACTGTGGTAGATGCCTATCTTTCACCAATTTTGCGGCGGTACGTCGATCAGGTTGCCGGAGCGCTGGATGTGGGGCGGGCCTGCGAGGCGCTGTTGTTCATGCAATCCAATGGCGGGCTGACCGATGCGGGTCTGTTTCAAGGCAAAGACGCGATTCTGTCCGGTCCGGCGGGAGGGATCGTCGGCATGGTCAAAACCGGTGAGGTCGCGGGCCATGACCGGTTGATTGGCTTTGATATGGGGGGCACCTCAACCGACGTGAGCCACTATGCCGGCGAGTATGAGCGCAGTTTCGAGACCGAGGTGGCGGGTGTGCGGATGCGTGCGCCGATGATGGATATTCACACAGTGGCGGCTGGGGGTGGCTCGATCTGTACGTTCCGCGATGGGCGGTTTCAGGTGGGGCCGGAAAGTGCGGGTGCTGATCCGGGGCCTGCCTGCTATCGTCGCGGTGGGCCGTTGACCGTGACCGATTGCAACGTGATGCTGGGCAAATTGAACCCGGCGCATTTTCCGCATGTGTTCGGGCTTGAGGGCAATGAACCGCTGGACGCGGATGTGGTGCGCGAGAAGTTCGCGGCTTTGGCGGCACAGGTTGCTAAGGAAACCGGCGAGGCGACACGATCGCCCGAGGATATGGCCGAAGGGTTTTTGCGGATTGCCGTGGATAACATGGCCAATGCGATTAAGAAGATTAGCGTGCAGCGGGGCCATGATGTGACGGGTTACACGTTGCAATGCTTTGGCGGTGCAGGCGGGCAGCATGCTTGTCTGGTGGCCGATGCTTTGGCGATGCGTAAGGTATTGATCCACCCACATGCCGGGGTGCTGAGCGCTTATGGTATGGGGCTGGCCGAGATCCGGGCGCTGCGCGAGGTGCAGATGGATGCGCCGTTGGAGCATGTTGCACAGGCCGAGGCTGCCTTGGCCAAGATCGCAGAGGCTGCAAAAAAGGAAGTGGCTGATCAGGGTGTGGCTGATATCCGAATCGAACGGCGGGCGCATCTACGCTATGATGGCTCACATCAGGCGCTGGAGGTACCGTTTAGCACGGCAGGCCAAATGCAGACTGATTTCGAGGCGGTGCACCAACAGCGCTTTGGTTTCCACTCACCAGAGCGGGCGATCTTGTTCGAGATGCTGAGTGTTGAAGCCATCGGCCAGACCGGTCAAGCGCCGCAGCCAGCGTTGCCGAATGGTGATGGGGCGGCAAAGGCGCAGATTCAGATGCATGTCGAAGGTGGCGTGCAAGATGTGGCGCTTTATGAGCGGGATAACTTAGACCCACTGATGACGGTTCAAGGGCCTGCAGTGATCACGGAATCCACTGGGACCAATGTGATTGAACCAGGATGGGCGGCCTCGGTTGATCAAATGGGGAACCTGATTTTGGAGCGGGTCACGGCGAAGGCCCGTGAGCAGGCCGCAGGAACGCAGGCTGACCCGGTGTTGCTGGAGGTGTTCAACAATCTGTTTATGTCGGTCGCCGACCAGATGGGGGTGACGTTGGCCAATACTTCGTGGTCGGTGAACATCAAGGAGCGGTTTGATTTCTCTTGCGCGATCTTTGATGCGGCGGGCGATCTGGTGGCGAATGCGCCGCACGTGCCCGTGCATCTGGGTTCTATGTCCGACAGTGTGCGCACGGTGATGCGGCTGAACCCGGATGTGCAGCCGGGTGATGCGTTTATGCTCAATTCGCCCTATAACGGCGGCACCCACCTGCCGGATGTGACGGTGATCACGCCGGTGTTTGTCGAAGGCAAGCCGGAATTTTGGCTTGGGTCGCGCGGGCACCATGCCGATATTGGCGGGCGGACACCGGGTAGCGCGCCACCTGACAGCACGCATATCGACGAAGAGGGTGTGCTGATCGACAACGTCAAGCTGGTGGATCAGGGCACCTTGCTGGAAGCAGAGGCCGAGGCGGTGCTGGCGTCATGCAAATACCCCTGCCGCAACATCCCGCAGAACATGGCAGACCTGAAGGCACAGGTCGCCGCGAATGAGACCGGGAGGCAGGAATTGCTGAAGGTGGTTGATAACTTCAGCCTTGATGTGGTGCGCGCCTACATGGGACATGTGCAGGACAACGCCGAGGAATCGGTGCGCCGGGTGATCGACCGGATGAAAGAAGGCGAATACACCTATCATATGGACCACGGTGCGGTGATCGAAGTGAAGGTCACTGTGGACCGCGAGGCGCGCGAGGCAGTGATTGATTTCACTGGCACAAGTGCACAGCACACCGGGAATTATAACGCGCCGAAATCGATCTGTGGGGCGGTGGTGCTCTATGTCTTCCGGACGATGGTGGGGGCGGATATTCCGCTCAATGAGGGGTGCTTGAAGCCGCTCAAGATCATCATCCCGGAAGGGTCAATGCTTAACCCGGTCTATCCAGCGGCGGTGATTTCGGGCAATACCGAGGTGTCGCAGGCCACTTGTAACGCGCTTTACGGCGCGTTGGGGGTGATTGCCGGATCACAAGCGACGATGAACAACTTTGTCTGGGGCAATGACGAGTTCCAGAACTATGAAACCATCGCCGGGGGAACCGGTGCCGGACCGGGTTTCAATGGCTGTGACGCGGTGCAAAGCCACATGACCAACACCCGCATGACAGACCCGGAGGTGCTGGAAAAACGCTTCCCCGTGCGGCTGGAGGATTTTGGTGTGCGCGATGGATCAGGCGGTGCTGGTGAATGGCGCGGCGGCCATGGTGTAATCCGCCGAATGCGATTCCTGTCGCCGGTGACGGTGACGACGCTGAGTAATCACCGGATCATTCCGCCGTTTGGAGTTGATGGTGGTGCGCCTGGAAAGGTTGGCCGTAATTGGGCCGAACTGCCGGGTGGTGAAATGCGCGAAATGGCGGGCAATGATGAGATCGAGCTGCCAGAGGATAGCGTGTTCGGTATGGAAACCCCAGGCGGGGGTGGGTGGGGTGCGATGTGAGTTGCGCCTTTTTTCACGAAAACTGGACCAGGTATCTGATTGAACTCAAAGGGTTGGCGAAATTCTGGATGTAATGTGTTATCGTTGAATGTATTTGTAACCGGGGAGAGACATGTCAGTTAAATTTGTTGTTGGATATGACGGAAGTGTGTCGGCGAAACGTGCGCTTAATTTTGCGGTCAATCGCGCAGAAACTCTGGGCGGGTCAGTGGTGGTGGCTCATGTTCTGGAATGGGCACCGTATTCGTTTTTGACACCGAGCGAGTTAGATGAGCGACACAAGCGCCGCCAAAAAGAAATCAGCCGTGCCAAAAAGGCGGTGATCGATCCTGTGATGGAAGAGGTGTCAGGGAAGGGCATCAGCATTTCATCCGAGATCCGCTATGGCAAGATCGCCGATATCTTGAGCGAAATTGCCAAGGAGACTGAAGCTGATCAGTTGGTCATTGCCCGCAGCAGCCAAGACGGATTGAGTGCCCGGGTCTTTGGCTCGGTCGCCAACTCACTGGTCCAATCCGCGCCGGTTCCTTGTACCGTGGTGCCTTAGTCGCTCTTGGAGAGCAAGAACTCCAATTGCAGCCAGAAAAACACCAAACGAGATCACCGCTGCCGGTACATCGGATGTCTTTCATCTCGAAAGAATGAACGTTTGATATTCATGCAGCAAACTGCTTCGAAACAACTAATTCGAACCGCTTTCGCTGTTTCGCTTTTTTCCCCGGAGTTCATAGGGGGAACTGCCAAATTCGGCGCGGAAACATTTGGAGAAATGGCTTGTTGATGTGAAGCCCGTTGAGAGTGCGATTTCAATGACCGGAAGATGAGATTGCACCAAAAGCCGATAAGCTTCGCGTAGCCTCAAGCGCGTGTAATGTCGTTTTGGCGACGTGCCCAAATACTTGTTGAAAAGTCTTTCAAGTTGGCGTGTCGACATGTTGACGTTTTCAGCTAAACGGGCAGGGGAAACAGGCTCATCTATCGTGCGCTCCATTTCTGCGATGACCTTTGATACAATAGGGTGTGCGACAGTCAGGCTGTTCGGTATTGTTATGTCGACCGATTTCTGTACCTGACGCAAAGGTGTGTAGCACATCGATTCTGCGACGAGATCAGAAAATCGTTCTCCATGGTCTAGTGCGATGAAATCCAAAAACAGGTCGATACCGGACACCCCGCCGGCGCTGGAACAGCGCAAGCCCTCAGAAACATGCGTGCGGCGGCTGAGCTCAAGTGTTGGGAAAAGCTCTTCAAACCCACTATGGTACCAAGCATTCACAGCAGCAGGCACATCATTGAGCAGCCCGGCGCTGGCCATGACGATCGCTCCTGATCCCAACCCTGCGACACGCACGTCTCCGCGTGCCAAACGGCTTAGCCAGACCTTGAGGGGACCAAGCTCTAGATCAAACACGCCTTCGCCAGCCACAATCACGATGTCGGTTGCTGTGCTTATCTCCTTGATGCTGGTGTCGACATGAGTTTCGTGGCCGATGCTTGAAATGACCGGGGCCTCGGTCAGGCCGCAAAAGCACCAGTCGTAGATTTGTTTGCCTGCAACAAGGTTAGCGTTTTGAAGTGTGTCAAGTGCAGAATGCAGGGACAGCGACGCAAACCCTTTAAGCAAAACGATATGGAAAACACGTGAAGGTTCAGATCCAGGTGTTGTGGCAGACGGCGTGTAGCTGCGCTTGTGTTGTTCTTCTTGCGCCAATTCATCTCCATGTCGTTCAAGGGCCAAAGATGTATCGACAGTATTGATGGTGCTTTGGCCCCGCAAGATATGGAGTGCGGGAAAAAGTTAATAGATTGAGGAAACGAAACTTGAACTAAGGATGAGAGTGCTAGTTTTTTGGAAGGTTGAGTCCGTTAGGCATATTCTAGAGTAAAATTTTCGGTCAGGGCGAATTCACCTTAATTGTGCACATCAGGTCACCGGCGTCGATAACTTGACACTCAAAACCTATGCCTCACCAGATGTTTCTAATATTCGAATGCCGAGATCCAGCGCATCGGCTGTGGTTCCTGAAGCAAAGCAAAATTCTTCCCAAGCGGTTGCCGGGAAAATGAAACGAGTTTCGTTTGATTGAATGGATATGTTTTTCATAAAGTGTTTCCAGCCATCTAGACTTAGCAACGCGTTAACCACGGCATCAACTTCGCCCTATTCTAAAAGGTCTAAATCTGATGTTAGGTTTTCAGATAACAGCCTTCGTATCCTTCCAATGGAGTACTGTTCTTCATCAGGACGCGGAATTTTAAGATTGCTTCGTAAGGTGTCCGAATAAGTTCGGAACTCTGCGGCCAAAATCCGTCTTAGAGGCATTCGCTTTGTGTCAAGTTGCCGCTTATGCTCTGCTTGCGAATGTTTGGCATTGATATGTAGCGTACATATGATTCCAAAGAAGCCAACAACTCCAACAATTGTTGTTTGAAAGCACTCGAATAAATCGACAACTTTCGGGTTTATCAAGCGTACACCTAACTAAAATATGAAATTTTCCGAAAATCTAATATAGGCGCTTTGCAAACTAGTATTCGCCCCCAAAATTGGGACTCGTGCGGCTTACGTAATACTTGCAGCAGTCAAATTAATTTACTGCTGCGCTTTGTACCGCGCGGGATCCCAGGCTTCGAGAACTTTGCTGTTGTCGTCGCTGTCGTATTCGAACAGCTCCGCTTCTTTCACACCCGGAATGGTGCCAAACTCTTCGGCCAACTGTTTCGGGTACCATGTCGGCGAAATTTGACCGGGCAGCACTTGGGCCAGAACGCGCGATGTGCCGTGGGCGCATTGCGCCTTGGCGACGGCACCGTAGTTCATCACGATATTGAGCGCCTTTTCAGCCTGCTGTGGCGTGACGATCAGTTCCTGCACTTTGACGTGAAAGGTCTGGCGCGCGTGATAGCGGGTATAGACATTGGCCACCATAGGCGTAGCCCCAAAGATCACGTCGTTTCGTTCCGGAATGGTTTCATGTTTGAACGATCCCGCAGGATCAAAAATAACCCGCTGCGAACCGTTGACCATCAAAGATGTATGCGCACCTTTGCCGGTGCGGTTGTTGATCATGGTGTAGAGGGTCAGTTTGGGCGGGCCGTCGTGGCGATAGATAGATTTGGCCACCACATCATCGGGGGCCCAGATCGATTCGCCGACACAACCGGACAACATGACAAATGCGCAAAGCGCTAAAGCTACACCACGCATGATGCCCCCTGAAACAGATTAAATGACGTGATTAGCCGCCGACAATCGCTAGGAAGATTAGGAACAAGATGATCGCAACACAGGAATAGGTCGTGGCTTTTACAAAGCCGTTGAAAGTGTTTTCCTGAACGTCGGTGTTCATTTCACCATGTGTATGTTCGGACATGTTGGATCCATTTTCTGAGTGAAGGCAATTTCGAATTTTTGGCTGGATACTGCATTTTGGATGGCCTGTCACCACCCAAGCTGCGAGAGGCGTCAGGCTTTTTCCAGATCCTGCGCTAGGCGGAAGCCGATGCGGTTGGGTTCGGACTGTTCAACCTGCTTGGGAAGGGCGCGCAGCATGACGCTAAGCTGGCTGACGTGTTGAACAAGCTGGGTTTTTGCACCGGTAGGGTCACTGCCATAGAAAGTGATCACATCGGGATCGAAATAACCCATGCCTTCAATCCGCAAGACGCCGGCGTCGCCACCGGTAAAGCCCATGGCGACCTCATGTTCGTTGTCTAGTGTTTTCTCGAAATTCTGGATGTACATGATCAGCCGTTCATAAGCCCACTGCGCGGGGCTTTTTTGCTCGACTGGTTTTTTCGCGACGCTCTCGGGCTGTTCGGGGGGGCAGCGTTCCGGGTCGGCATGGACCTCGTGGCAGCGCGGCATAGCTGCAGCTTCGGCCAGTTCGGCGGAGGTGTTGATTTCGTCGTTCATGGTCACTCCTTCATCTGCCAGACCCAGGCCCCGTCGGCGCGGGCGGTACGGGTTACCTCCCCAGCCTGATGCAGATGATTAAGATGTGCAACCGCTTCGACCAAAGCGTGCCCATATGTGCCACCATCGATCTTGCGTTTGAACAGTGGAGGGAAACAGTCGGAGGCGATACGCGGCTCAATTAGATGTTTGCGCAGGCGTTTGAGCGCGCCGTGGTGATTTTCGCTGAGTTGATCCATGCGATGGGGCAGACCGGTGAAGGGTAGCTTGTGCCCGGAGAGCACCAGATGATCTTCGCGCGCCAGTTTGGCGAGCCGCGCGCAGCTTTCCAACCAGTCCGAGAGCGGGTCTGCCTCAGGTTCGGTCGGGTAGACGCCGATGTTGGGGCTGATCGATGAGATAATTTGATCGCCTGCAATGACCAGATTATCGTCCCGGCTCCAAAGCGTCAGGTGTTCAGGCGCGTGACCATTGCCGATATGAACTTCCCAGATGCGACCACCTGCGGTAAGCGTGTCGCTTTGTTTCAGGCGGGTATAGCCGACTGGAAGAGGCGCGCAGACATCGCTGAAGTTGAACGGACGGTCATTGATGCGTGCCCTGATGATGGCCGGGTCCATGCCTGCCCGGGTCCAGAAGGTGACCGCCTGTTCTGTGGGGCGTTCTTCGGTGTCGAGGATCAGCATGCGCGCCATCAGCCACGAGGTGCGGCTCATTGCCAGTTCTGCCCCGAACCGTTGCATCAACCAGCCCGCCATACCGATATGGTCAGGGTGGTGGTGGGTCAGGATCACGCGTTTGATTGGTTTGCCCTTGAGCGGGCCGCTCAGGATCTGCTCCCACAGCGCGATGGATTTGCGCGACTTCACGCCGGTGTCGACGATGGTCCAGCTGTCACCTTCATCCAGCGCGTAAACATTAACATGATCCAGCGCCATTGGCAGCGGTAGGCGAATCCACAGGACTCCTTCGGAGACTTGAAGGCTTTCTCCGTGTGCGGGGGGCGTATCCCATGGGGTTTTGAGCATATTCATCCGGGCCTGTTACATTGCCAATTCGTCGGTGGACAATGCGTAAAGATCATCGGCCCCGGCCAGCGCATGTATGAGCAAGGCGGCGTGTTCAGGCAAGAGGCGGGTGATAAAGAACTTCGCCAGCTTACTGCGGGGGCCTGTCCCACCCTCGGCGATTGCAGCCTGCAAATGTACATATCCACCGATGACGCGCGCAAAGGCCTGCAGAAATGGCACCGCACCGGCAAAGCGTTGGTTCAGCTCAGATTGGGCGACCATCTGGTCCACCGCTTCGCGCAGGGTTTCGCAGGCGTCCCAGACTGGCTCGGCCAGTTCTGGCAGTTTGGCGCGCGCCGCTTCAGCGAAATCTTCGATCTCATCCAGCAGGGCGTTGGCGGCATCGCCATCGTCCATCAGTTTACGGGCGACCAAATCCATCGCCTGAATACCATTGGTGCCCTCGTAGATCGCGGTCACACGAACGTCGCGATAATACTGCGCAGCACCGGTTTCTTCGATGAAACCCATGCCTCCGTGGACCTGCACACCCATCTCGGCCACGTTCATGCCAACGTTCGTTCCGTAAGCTTTGGCGATTGGGGTCAGGAAGGCAGCACGGGCGGCCCAGTCCTTGGATCCAGTGGCATTTTGCATGTCGATGGCAATTGCGCAGGATAATGCGATGGCACGGGCGGCGAATATCTCGGCTTTCATGGTGGTCAGCATGCGGCGCACATCGGCATGGTCTGCGATGGTGCCTGTGCCGCCTTCAACCGGGGTTTTCCCCTGTTTACGTTCCAATGCATAGCTTAATGCGTGTTGGTAGGCCCCTTCGGCTCCACCGATGCCCTGACCGCCTACGCCCAGACGAGCATTATTCATCATGGTGAACATGGCGCGCATGCCGCCGTGATGTTCGCCCACCAGCCAGCCGGTTGCACCGTCATATTGCATCACAGCCGTGGGTGAGCCGTGAAGACCCATCTTGTGCTCTAGGCTGACCACATGCAGGCTGTTTGCCGGACCAGGATTGCCATCGGCATCCGGGATATATTTGGGCACCATGAATAGGCTGATACCCTTGGTGCCGGGGGCGCCATCGTGCAGGCGCGCCAGCACCAGATGGCAGACGTTTTCGGTGAAATCATTGTCGGCCCAACTGATGAAGATCTTTTGCCCGTTAATTGCATAGGTGCCATCGCCGTTATCGGTGGCTTTGGTTTGCAGTGCGCCAACATCTGACCCGGCTTGTGCCTCGGTTAGATTCATCGTGCCGGACCATTCGCCGCTGATCAGCTTGGGCAGGTAGAGCGCCTTGATTTCGTCGCTGGCATGTTCATCAAGCGCTTCGATCTGGCCTTGCGACATCAGCGGGTTAAGCTGCAGGGAGAGGCAGGCCCCGCTCATCATCTCGTTCACGGCTGTGGTGATGGATAAGGGCAGACCCATACCACCAAACTCGGGGCTGGCACTGATCGAGATCCAGCCACCTTCGGCAATCGCCTTGTAGCCTTCATCAAAGCCGGGGCTGGCGCGAACCACACCGTTTTCCAGATGGGCAGGGTGCAGATCGCCGTTGCGCTGCAGCGGGGCCAGCACGTTTTCAGCCATCTTGCCCGCCTCGGACAAGATGGCGGAGATCAGGTCTGGGCTGGCCTCGGAAAACGTCTCGGTCCCGGTCACCTGTTTCAGGCCGACCACGTGATCAAACAGGAAGGTATAATCCTCGATCGGGGCGCGATATGGCATTTGGCTCTCCAGCGGTTCACGGTTGGCATAAGGCTTGGCAAGCTAAGTGGCGACCTATATGCACTCTTAAGTCTTGCCTTAGACTAATCCAGCCCTTGGCACCATCAACCAAAACGCCGCGTCAGAATTGAAAATGCATATTGAGACCGAACTCCTGAAGGCCGATTTCCAAGGTTATGTCCGCGCGACTGAGATACTCCGCTCTGGTGGCTTGGTGTCTCTTCCGACTGAAACGGTTTACGGATTGGGCGGTGATGCGCGCAATGATCACGCTGTTGCGCAAATCTTTGAGGCCAAGGGGCGCCCGCAATTTAATCCGTTGATCGTGCATGTGCCGTCAGCAGAGGTCGCAAAAAACTATGTGCAGTGGTCTCATGAGGCAGAAGTGCTGGCCTCGGCTTTTTGGCCTGGGGCGATGACTTTGGTCCTGCCAATCCTCCCCGAGGCCGGGATTTCGCCGCTGGTGTCGGCAGGTCTGCCAACGCTGGCGATCCGGGTGCCTGCGCATCCTGTGGCGCAGGCGTTGTTGGAGGAATTTGACGGGCCTGTTGCTGCGCCCTCGGCCAATCCGTCGGGGCGGATTAGTCCAACCACTGTTGAACATGTGGTGACCGGATTGAATGGCCGGATCGCGGCGGTGCTGGATGGCGGTGCCTGCGAAGTGGGATTGGAATCCACGATCATTGGGCTGGGGGATGAACCAACTCTGCTGCGCCCGGGCGGGGTGCCCGTTGAGGTGATTGAAGCGGCGTTGCAATGCACGCTGCGCCTTCACTCCGAGGGTGAACCGTTGACGGCCCCCGGTCAGATGACCTCGCATTACGCACCCGGCGCAGCAGTGCGGTTGAATGCCACTGAACGGATGCTGGGGGAATTGCTGCTGGGATTTGGTGATGTGGACTGCGATCTGAACCTATCCGCTGCCGGAGACCTGACCGAAGCTGCCGTCAATCTGTTCCATCATTTGCACGCGTTGGACGCTAAGCGTGCATCGGGGATTGCCGTGTCTCCGATCCCGGAGACTGGGTTGGGTCTGGCGATCAATGATCGTCTGCGCCGTGCGGCGGTCCCGAGGGATTGAGAATTGAGCCGAGGTGAAGCTTGGCCCACGGGTTAATTGAACAACGCCTTTGTGAGCGGGCAGCTCGCTTGCATCAGCCCCTCAATCACGTTGAAATGGTTGAGCCCCGGGTCGACAATGTGTTTGGCGTCCCACGCCTCAGCCAGCCACCGCGCTTGATCCAGAAATACAGGGCGTTCTTCTGCGCCGACCCAGACGGTTACGGGAATATTTGGCGCGGGCATCAGGGCGGGGCTTTCGGCCTCGGCGGCGGCCATGTCGAGTTTGAAGTCTTCGTTCATGGTAAGATTGAGGAGCGGGCGCAGATCCGAGACGGGTGAAATTGGCACAATGTGTCGGATGCGAGCAGTGACATTATCCGGGAGCATGCTCTCGGTGCCCATTCTGGCGACCAAGTGCCCCCCGGCGGAATGGCCAGTCAGGATGATCGGGCCATGGACAAGTGTCGCGGCCTTGTCTACTGCGCGGGCGATCTGCTGAGTGATCTCGGCGATCCGCACGTCTGGGCAAAGGTCATAGGAGGGCATGGCCACCACCCAGCCCCGGGCCAAGGGGCCGGCGGCGAGGTGGGACCAAAAGGTGCGGTGGAACTTCAGCCAATAGCCGCCATGCACAAAGATGACCAACCCCTTAGGTTCAGTATCTGGTAGAAACATATCAAGCGCCTGACGCTTGCTGTCGCCATATGAAATGCTGGTTTCTACCTTGCCCTTCTTCCGCATCTTGGCGCGGAAGGCACGGGCTAGCGTTGACCAGCGTTCAGGGTAGTCATCTGCCCCCGGAATGTAGGGTGCATTGGCGTAGGCATCATCCCAGTTCATTTTGTTCCCCAAAAGTGATACTGGACAAGCCTTACGCAAGATGCTTTGGCTTTGCGAGATTTAAAAACAAATGACATGCAAGGGGTGCGCCATGACTGCGACAAATTTGAAATCACTGTTGAAGGATCCCAGCCTGCTGGCTGAAAAGGCCTATGCCGGTGGCGAATGGGTTGAGGGCGACAATGGC
Source organism: Roseovarius albus (assembly GCF_900172335.1). Classification (GTDB taxonomy): domain Bacteria; phylum Pseudomonadota; class Alphaproteobacteria; order Rhodobacterales; family Rhodobacteraceae; genus Roseovarius; species Roseovarius albus. The sequence continues at coordinate 87,032 of NZ_FWFX01000013.1, read as the reverse complement.
ACATATCCGGTGAGCAACCCGGCGCGCGGCGATGTGATTGCCAATGTTGCCGACATGTCACGAGCACAGGTGGCGGATACCATCGCCAGTGCAGAAGCGGCGCAAAAGGAATGGGCCAAATGGACCGGCAAGGAACGCGCAGGCGTTCTGCGCAAGTGGTTCGATCTAATGATGGAAAACGCTGATGATCTGGCGATTATCCTGACGGCTGAGCAGGGCAAGCCGCTGGCTGAAGCCAAAGGTGAGATCGGCTATGGTGCGTCGTTCATCGAGTTCTTTGCTGAAGAAGCCAAGCGCATCTATGGCGAGACCATTCCCGGCCACCAGCGCGACAAGCGCATCACAGTGATCAAGCAGCCAATCGGCGTTGCCGCCTCGATCACACCGTGGAACTTCCCGAACGCGATGATCACTCGCAAGGCGGCCCCTGCACTGGCTGCGGGCTGTGCCTTTGTAGGTCGCCCGGCAGCGGAAACGCCTTTGTCAGCAACCGTCATGGGCGTTCTGGCCGAGCGCGCGGGCATCCCGAAAGGTGTGTTCAACATCGTGACATCCTCGCGCTCGTCTGAAGTGGGCAAAGAGTTCTGCGAAAACCACGCGGTGCGCAAACTGACCTTTACCGGATCAACCGAAGTGGGTCGTATCCTTATGCGCCAGGCGGCAGATACGGTGATGAAATGCTCGATGGAGTTGGGTGGTAACGCACCGTTCATCGTGTTTGACGATGCCGATCTGGATGCGGCTGTGGACGGCGCGATCCTTTGTAAGTTCCGCAACAACGGCCAAACCTGCGTTTGTGCCAACCGGATCTATGTGCAGGCCGGCGTCTATGATGAGTTTGCCAAGAAACTGGCCGAAAAAGTCTCGCAGATGAAAATCGGCGATGGTCTGGAAGAGGGGACAATCCTGGGCCCGCTGATCAACAGCGATGCCATCGTAAAGGTGCAGGAACACGTCGCCGACGCCAAGGCCAAAGGCGCCGAAGTTCTGCTGGGCGGTGGTGAGCCGCTAGAGGGCAAAGGCTTCTTCCTGCCGCCAACCATCGTGACCGGCGTGACCCAAGACATGATGGTTGCGCAGGACGAAACCTTTGGTCCGATGGCGCCGCTGTTTAAGTTCGAAGACGAAGACGATGTGATCGCCATGGCGAATGACACGATCTTTGGCCTCGCAAGCTATTTCTACGCCAAGGACCTGAGCCGCGTTTACAAGGTGTCAGAAGCACTGGAATACGGCATCGTTGGCGTGAACACAGGCATCATCTCGACCGAGGTGGCCCCATTCGGTGGCGTCAAACAATCCGGTCTGGGCCGCGAAGGCAGCCACCATGGTATCGAAGATTATCTGGAGATGAAATACATCTGCATGTCGGTCTGATCGATCTGAAGAGCTTTAAAAACGCCCCATCCATTTGCTTGGGTGGGGCGTTTTCTTTTTAATCTTTTTGATCTCGCCGTGCCTGATAGGCGGCTAAAGCACGCAGGCGCCCTTCGCTCAGGTCCACGATAGGATCAGGATAAGGCAGGTTTGGTGTTAGGTGCCAAGAACGTGGACAAAACTCATAGAAAGAACTTGCTTCAGACCCGGGGTCTGGCGATAGCTCTGAGACGAAACGTGTGATGTATGCGCGATCCGGATCAAATTTTTTCGCCTGTGTTTCGGGGTTGAATATGCGAAAATAGGGCGCGGCGTCGGGGCCTGAACCTGCCATCCATTGCCAGCCCATAGCATTTGAGGCCGGATCCCAATCGATCAGGCAGTCCTCGAACCACTTTTGCCCGATCCGCCAGTGTTTCATCATATGTTTGGTTAGGAAGGACCCAACGATCATGCGGCTGCGGTTGTGCATGTAACCGGTCAAATACAGCTCTCGCATCGCTGCATCTACCAGTGGTATGCCGGTGCGGCCCTGTTTCCACCGCAGGACATCTTCATCGTCTTCCTCTGACCACGGAAAGGAATCCCATTCCTCGCGCCAGTTGCGGGTGGTGATCTGTGGGCTGTGATAGGCCAGATGGTAGGCAAACTCGCGCCAGACCAATTCTTTCAAGAAACATTCGGCCCCCGGCGCACCTTTGTGCCGCGCCCGCATTCCGGCGTGCCAGATGGTGCGAGGGCTGATCTCGCCCCATGCAAGGTTTTCAGACAGGCGAGATGTGGCGGGTTCCGCCAGAAAATCCCGGCGTTCTTTATAGGCCTTGATGGGGCCGTCAAGAAAGGTGTTCAGACGTTGCAACGCCGCTGCCTCTCCGACAACAGCGTGCTGGGCGATCACCTGTGCCCCCCGGTTCATGGCGCTGCCGAGCGCCCAATTTGCGATGTCTTCGCTTTGGGGCCAGTTTGTAGACGCAGCCAGCTTTTCAGGAGTAGGGCGCGGGAAGGGGATGTTCCGATCTTTTACCGCGCGCCAAAAGGGGCTGTAGACTTTGAAGAATCCTCCTTGTTTGGTCTCAACCACCCAGGGTTCAAAGAGCAAATGCCCACGAAAGCTGCGCGCATTATACCCGGCAGCTTTCAGTGCAGTTTTGACCTCGGTGTCGCGGGTGATGGAGTTGGGATCGTAGGTGCGGCCCCACCAGATGTCTTGGGCACCGGTTTCTTGGGTAAGCGTCAACAAGCATTCTTTGGCCTTGCCCCGTCGCAAGATGAGGCGCGATCCCAATCTTTCTAGCTGTCTACGAAATTCCTGCAGCGCTTCGCCCAAACGCCATTTCGGCGCGGCACCATAGGTCTCAACCACCTCATCCAAAATAAAAACTGGGATGATCGGTCGACCGCTACGCACGGCTGCGTCAAGCATCGGATGATCGGCCAGACGAAAATCTTTGCGAAACCACAATAGGATAGGTGAGTTCAAAGCGATTGATCCTTTGCTGCGGTTCAATTGTGAATACGTCACAGAGAAAGTGCCAGATCAAAATGGCTTCTGCGAGAAATGCAGAAACAGAAAAGGCCCCAGTGGGGCCAGTTCTTGCGATACGGTTTGCTCAGTTTTTGTAGCCGGGATCGCGCTGGTCGAGCATACGAATGAGGCCTGCCCATTCAGTTTTGCCGTCGTAGTTGTAGTGCTCTGACTTTGCCATCTGATCCTGATAGCGAGCGATCTTTTGCGGATCGATCAGGTGCAGGTCACGGCCCATCGAGAGGGTTTTGATTTGGCTTGAACAGGTTTGGCGCAGAAAATAGGCGCGAAAGAACGCTTCGGCCGCGGTGGTGCCAAGGGCGTAATAGCCGTGGTTGCGGCTGATCAGGATCTGATTTTGGCCGAGTTTCGCAACGAAGTGTTCGCCGAACTCATCGTCTTCTTCGAATTCATATTCGATATATCCGGTGATGTTGCCCAGATAGACCGCGGGTTGATTCAGCGGCATGATCCCGTCCTCAATCGAGCTGACCGCCATCACCTCTTCTTCGTGACCGTGGACAAAGAACATGGTCTCAGAGCGTGAGCCGAAGATCCATTGACACAGGTTTTGCACCCCGTCGTTGAGCCACGGGCCATCCGGGTCTACGGGTTGCCCGTCCGGGCCGATCTTGATCATGGCAGAGGCCGTAGCCTCCTCCCAGAACATGCCGTAAGGATGGACAAGATAGTGGTCTGGTTGGTCCGGCACGCGGGCTGCGACAGCGCCATTGGCCAAATCGGACATGCCGTAATGCGCCAGAATACGGAAGGTGGCAGCCAGATCGACGCGGGCCTGCCATTCGGCGGTGCTACATGAAGATCGGGTGTGTTGAGCGGCGAGTGTCATTGGGCAGTGTCCTTTGCAAGAGATCGTTCAAGTGTGCGAATGGCAGAGTGAAGATCGTCACGATCCGAATAGATGCCTTCGATGAAGCGTGTGCCGCCCTTGGCGTCATAGCCGTTGCGACCATGCAGGGCGCGGCGGTTGTCGAAGGTCAGAAGATCACCCGCGCGATAGGCGAATTCCATCTGGTATTCAGAAGCCTGCGCCCGTGCAGTGAAGGCGCGGTAGCTGCGGTAGGCACGATCCTGATCAGTGAGTGACGCCACAAGTGGAGCACGCAGCCAGGTGTTGTAACGAATACCGGTGACTGTGCCGTGTTGATCCTGCTCAATAACCGGCCCCTGCGCGTTGTAGCTGCTGGATTTGGAACGGTTGTTGTACGTCCAGTTTATCTCGCACAGGGCTTGGAAATGCTCGGGTTCTTCGCGGCGCAAGTCCTCGGCCACGCGATAAGCATCGACATAAATGCCCTCACCGCCGCTGGTGCTGTTGCCACGACAGAACAGGAATTGCAGCCCATGCGGGCACTCGCGTGTCGGCATGTCGATATGCTGCATCAGCGCACCTGAGGTAAAAGCATTGCTGTCCGGGTCATCCTTGATTTCCAGGGTATACATGCGGCCAAAGTTGGATTCCCGAATGGGGCCGACACGTTCAACGATCTGCATCAAAAGCCCATCTTGGTTTGGCAAACTTTCCAGCCGGGCGACGCCGTAGTCGCGCAAAGCAACCAGCCATTTTAGGAATGTTTGTGGATCTTCAAGCGCGATGGGGCCGTCAAACGTGGGCGGTTCGGGTTGCTCGACCCCTGCCCAGAGAACGGCGGTGCTCTGCGCAGGTTGATCTCCGAACCATGCAATGCCACGCAGCCAGCCGGGGTGGAAAACACTGTTGGAACGGGCGGGCGACCAGTGCACCTCGATTGCGCCGTTGGGGGCTATTGCTGCGTTCGCGACTTGCAGATCCTCTGGCAGATCCAGCGGCGTGAGAGTCGCCTCACGTGACATGGGATGGAGTGTCTCGGGGGCTGGGTCATTCTCTGCCAGCAGGAACGGGTGATACAGGCTTGTCTGTCCATCTGACCAAGTGATGGAAAGTGCGCCGTTTTCCACCACGACATCGGTTGGCGTGTGTTTGACCGGCCAGGTTTCGAAGTCTGGGGTTATGGGTGATCTGTGTTCGTGTTTCATCGCCGATGCCCTTTGTTAGTCGCTCAATGGTAGGTTAAACTTCGGGGATTGGATTGATATTATCATACGATAAGATGATGCTATGATACGGATATGCATTCATATCTCGGATGGTTTTCCGATTTTGTCCCTTACTTTGGTGACCGAACCGCTGCGTGTTGCAAACCGGGAACTGGGGCGGGATCGGTTCGGATGGGATGTGGTTTCGGACGAAGGCGGTGTGGTGTCATCGTCGAGCGGAATCCAGATTGAAACGAACCCTTTGCCTGAAGATGTGCCAGAGGCTGTGATCCTGCTCAGTTCCTACAAGCCGGATCGCGCAGCCACCGATCCGACATTGGCCTGGCTTAGACGCATGGACCGGCTGGGGTGTTTGATGGGCTGCGTCGATACGGGCGCGCTGTCATTTGCCAAGGCGGGGTTGCTCACCGTGCGCCCGGCGGCGACACATCCGGAGTCGATGGCGGGGTTTCAACGGCAGTTTCCGGGCAGTCTGTTTGTCGACAGAATGGCGGATTTTTCACCGCCGCGATTTTCCGGCGCTGGTGGCGTGTCGACGTTGGATATGACACTCGCCTTGATTGGTCATTTCACTGACGAACGGGTTGCGCGCCGGGTAGCGGAGATCTTGACCTATAAACCGCCCATTGAGGGATGGCGGCCGGATGCCATTCCCGAAAGTATTCCAAGAGCAGTGCGTGATGCGGTGTCGATCATGGACGCGCATCTATCGAAATGTCTGAGCGTCGCTGAGATTGCGCAGCGGGTTGAGTTGCCGATTTGGAAGCTCAATCGCTTGTTTCAACGCTACCTGCATACGTCACCAACCAGCTACTATGTGGATCGCCGTTTGGCACGGGCGCGGGATATGCTCAAAAACACCAGTCTACCTGTGGGGGAAGTGGCATCGGACTGCGGTTATGACAATGCCGAAGTGTTCAGCCGGGCGTATCGATTGCGGTTCGAGGTCGCGCCTTCCGCGGATCGGAGCCTTTAGTCAGCCGTTCATGTGGAAAGCGAGAAAGGCGGCGATATTGGTCAGGGATTGCCGAGCTTCCGGGATGTGATCGTCCCACTCAAACACATGCCAAAGTCCATCCCAAATCTGCAGATCAACCGGGACGTCGTGACTTTGCAGAACCTTCGTCAAATCTATCGCCTGACTAAGCAGCAGATCACGGGTGCCGCTGGTGATGATGCAAGGTGGAAAGTTGGCATCAAAAGCCCCGTTAATAGGCGAAATGTGTGGGTCTGATAGATCGTGTCCATGCGCGTAATGCGCAGCAGCGGCTTGGACGTCCTGTAGGCGCAGTGTTGGGTCAACTCCATCATTGGCCGTCAGGCTGTCGCCGGAATTCGTCAGATCGCACCATGGAGAAAGGAGGCCCGAAACACGCGGAAGCGGGAGGCCAACATCTTTTGCGTTCAGCATCAATGAGAGCGCAAGATTGCCGCCAGCAGATTCGCCAACAAGTGCGAAAGGCTGTTCGGCTACATGTTTGTAAACGGCAAAGCCATCTTCAACGGCGGCGGGCCAGGGGTGCTCGGGGGCGAGGCGGTAATTAGGCATGATTACCTTCGCGCCAGTTATTGCGCTGAGCGGTGCTGCGATACCCATGTCTTCAAATGGGCTGCCCTGAACGAAACCGCCACCAAAGCAATAGAGAATGGGCCAGTGGGCGGTTTTAAATGGGGGAGTCACGACTAGGCATTTGATGCCATTGATGCTGGCTTCCTCTGTGGTGACGCCAGTATCTTGGATGGCGCGTTCTACAGCGGGCGTAATTTGTGCGCGGGTATTGCTGCGGAGCTGCGGCAGGTTTTCTGCCGAGCGCTCAATGTACGCCACCGGGCCTTCGGCCAGTATGCGCTGCGCCTCTGTGCTGAATGTGCCGTGGGTTTTCATGTTGGTCGTCATTGGTTTCAATACAAGACATTAGCGGCATCACTGTCTGAAGGATCAGACAGGTATTTGCGTATGACCGGATCGATCTGTCGGCTTTGCGCCGGGAAAACACCACAGGCCTTGAGCGCCTCACGCAGAGTGACCTTGTTTTCGATCCGCTTCCAGATTGAACGGGAGGTGTAAGGGCTAATATGTGGGCGCCAGGCGACGCCGATGGTCATGCCGCGCAGGTATTTGACTTGCTGGCGGTGCGACGGGGTCAGGATGGTTTCGACAATGCTGCCGTCACGGACCATTTCATGCTCGACCACATAAACGCGATTGCCACGTTGCGAGACCATGCCATCGTACCGCGATTTCTGGTTCACACTGCCATCCTCGGCGACCACCCGCTCGACCGAGCGGGACATAACATAGCCATCCTTTTCGTAGATCCAGATCAAGCTGCGCAGGATCAGGCCATCCCACGTCGGGGTTTGGAAATGCGAATGGTAAAATCCAAGATAGCGGCGCAGGGTCTGGGTCTGATCACGAAACGGGCCGATCATCAGGTCGACCGGACCACTGGCGGTGCGCTTCTGGTTGAGAATGTGGCGGCGGGTGAATTCCGCATGATCGGCGAATAGATCAGCCTCGCTAAGGTCGAAGTGGCGTGCAATGCGTCGCAGATTATGGGCAGAGGGCATTCCGCCACCACTTAGATATCTGTTGAATTGTTGGCGATTGATTCCAATTTCACGGCAGACCTGAGCGATTGACCCGAACTCGGCGCAGATGCTGCGAAGATTTTCGGAAAAATTTTCCATGCTAAGCCCAATTCATTCATAGTTGGAAGCGAAATAGCTTCTAAATGCTTACCTATGTATAAACCTGAGAAGTTTATTGAATCAAGGAATAGACGGATTGTGCTCATAAACCACGGGAGTGACCGTGAGCGTTTTGGGAGGATTTCAGATGGACGCACAAGACAGACACGCAAAATGGCTGATTGGCCAGGTCGAAAAAGGGCGCATGTCGCGCCGCGAATTTTTGGGGCGCACGGCAGCGATTGGTGTTGCCGCTAATCTGGGTGCGGGTTTGTTCAGCAAAGCACAAGCTGCAACGCCTAAAAAGGGTGGTCACATGCGTTTGGCTATGGGCCACGGCGCAACTTCGGATACTTTGAATCCTGCCACGTTGACCAATGGTCTACAATGGGTCGTCGCTTACGGCGTCGCCAACACACTGACGGAATTGGACGCGCAGGGCAATCTGGTAGGGTCCTTGGCAACCGAATGGAGTTCGTCCCCAGATGCCAAGGTCTGGACCTTCAAACTGCGTGATGGTGTTGAGTTCCACAACGGCAAGACCATGACGGCTGAAGATGTGGTCGCCTCGCTCAACTATCACCGCGGTGAAGAGTCGACCTCGGTCGGCAAGCCGGTGATGGAAGCGGTTGAAGAGATCAAGATCGACGGCAACACCATCGCGATGACCTTGGTGTCTGGCAATGCCGATTTCCCGTTTAACTTCAACGAGGCAACCTTTGGCATCTACCCGGCCAAGGACAACACCATTGATTGGCAAGCGGGTGGCTCAGGTGGTTATATCCTGAAGAGCGAAAAGCCCGGTCAGCGCTATGAGTTTGAGCGCAATCCAAATTATTGGAAAGACGGGGCCGCGCACCCAGATTCGATTGAAGTGCATTCGATCACCGACCCTGCTGCGCGCCAGAACGCACTGATCACGGGCGAAGTTGACTGTATTGACCGGGTCGAGCTGAAGACGCTGGCACTGATGTCCCGCAAACCGGGCATCGTAATCGAGGAAGGCGCAGGTCCGCTGCACTATACTTTCCCGATGCTGACCAAGATTGCGCCATTCGACAGCGTCGAAATGCGCAAGGCAATGAAACACGCGATCAACCGTCAGGAAATTGTCGACAAGATTCTGTTTGGGCACGGCGTTGTTGGCAACGATCACCCAATCGGGCCGTCCTATCGCTATCATGCGGCTGATATTGAGCAAAACAGCTATGACCCCGACAAGGCACGCCATCATTGGGAAAAATCTGGCCTTGGCGACATCACGGTCGATCTGAGCGCATCGGACGCGGCCTATAGCGGTGCACTTGATGCAGCAGTACTGTTCCAAGCGTCGGCGCAAGAAGCGGGAATCAACATCAACGTTGTGCGTGAGCCCAACGATGGCTACTGGTCTGATGTTTGGATGAAGAAGCCATGGTGTGCCAGCTATTGGGGCGGCTACCCAACCGAAGATACGATGCTGTCGACCGGTTTCGCCCCGGGTGCGGCGTGGAATGACACGCAATGGGATCATCCAAAGTTCAACGAGTTGTTAGTGCAGGCCCGTGCGGAATTGGACGAAGGCCTGCGTGCAGAGATGTACCGCGACATTCAGGTCATCCTGCGCGACGAGGGTGGAAATATCGTGCCAATGTTTGCCAACGAAGTGCACGCCCGCAACGAAAAGATTGCGCATGGGGATCTGTCCTGGGTGCGTGGTTTTGATGGCCGCCGGATCATGGACCGGTGGTGGATGGTGTAACCACCTCCCAGGTTACATCCCTCTCCGCATCATTCCTGATGCGGAGAGCTTTTTCATGAAAGATCAAGGAGTGCGCGTGCAATGGCTGAGGCAGCGGTACTGTATTTCAATGGTGACATCCTGACGATGGATGATGCCCGACCCGAAGTTGAGGCAGTTTTGACCCGGGGGGAGCGGATTGAAGCCATTGGTGATCTTGCAGATCTGCGAGCTGGATTGAGCGGCGTCGTTGAAGAGGTGGACCTGCAGGGCCAATGCATGATCCCAGCCTTCATCGACCCTCATGGGCATTTTCCTGATCCGGGCTTTATCAAACTGTTCCGGGTTGATCTGTCTGCGCCGCCGCGTGGCGATTGTACCGATATGGCAACCGCGCTGGAGCGTCTGTCTGAGAAAGCGCAAAACACGCCTAAGGGCGATTGGGTCATGGGGGTATTGTTCGACAACACCGCTGTGGCCGAACGGCGGATGCCGACGCGCGATGAGCTGGACAGTGTTTCGTTGGAACACCCGGTCTGGGTGATCCATGCCTCTGGTCACAATGGCACAGCCAATTCCTATATTCTCGATATGCTGGGCCTTACCCGTGATACGCCTGATCCGGTGGGCGGACGGTTCGGGCGCGACCCGGATACTGGTGAGTTGACCGGTTTGATCGAAGGTATCTCCGCCATGGGCGAACTGGGGGATACTGATTTCCTGATTGACCGAAGGCGGTTCTGGGAAGGCTTCAATGCCTGCCGTGATGAATACCTCGAACATGGCGTGACCTTTGCCCAAAACGCCTGGGCCTCGCGCCAGATGTTGGACCATTTCGCGAGTCTGCCCGAGGGCGAAGATCCGGGGATGGATCTGGTAGTTTTACCTCAGGGCGAGTTGGAGCCGGAACTGACGCAGGGCCCAGATGTAATTGAATGGTCCAGGACGCCATATATAACGCTGGGGCCACGTAAGCTTTTTACCGATGGGGCGTTTCAATTGCAGACGGCCTATTTAAGTGAGCCTTATCACCGGCCCTCAGATCCAGACGCGCCTTGCGGCATGCCCTATTGCGATCCCGATGAATTCAAAGCGAAAGTGAAACAGTTGCACAGTATGGGGTTCCAGATCCATTGCCACTGCAATGGGGACCGGGGCGCAGATCTGTTACTGGATGCAATCGAAGCTGCGTTGGCGGAACACTCGCGCGAGGATCATAGGCATACTGTCATTCATGGTCAGGTGCTGCGTGATGATCAGTTGGAGCGCATGGCGCGGATTGGTGTGACGGTCAGCTTTTTTTCCGCACATATCCATTTCTGGGGGGACCGGCATTATGATACCTTCCTTGGGCCTGAGAGGGCGGCGAAGATCTCTCCCGCGGCTTCAGCGGAGCGGTATGGGGTGCGATATACATTGCACAATGATGCGTCGGTCACGCCGACACGTCCTTTGCATCTCACGCATTGTGCGGTGAACCGGAAAACTGCCTCTGGTCGCACATTGGGTGAGGGTGAAAAGATCTCAGTTCTGGAAGCATTCAAGGCGCAGACAGTGATAGCGGCCTGGCAGGTGTTCAAGGAAGATGAGCGTGGAACAATCAAACCCGGGAAGCTGGCTGATTTTACTGTGCTGACCCAAAACCCGGTGCGAGATGCAAATCTGCTGGCGCGAACAAGCGTGGTTCAGACGATCCGTCGAGGGCGTTGCGCATATCGAGATGGGCAACTGGCGCCAAAAGAAGCTGTGCCTCCAAAAACAGTGGTGACAGCTAGCCCTTAGTGGCGCAGAGTTGCGGCCAATAGTGCAATCCCAATTTGGAGCATTCATGGGTTATCAACTTTATTACGCGCTGGGCAGCGCTTCGATGGGTGTGCGGGTATTGCTCGAGGAGATTGGCGCGGAATACGAGTTGATCGACAGCACGATTGATCGCAGCAAACCCCGCCCGGAGGGGCAGCTGGCGGTAAATCCAAATGGGTGGGTGCCCGTGTTGGTTTGGGATGACGGCGCGATGTATGAATGCGCGGCGATCACGATCTTTCTATGTGACCGTCATCCTGAAGCGGTATTGTCGCCGGATTTTGCCACGCCGGAACGGGCATTATTTCTGCAGACGTTGGTTTATTTTTCGAATTCGATTCAGAACGCCTTTCAGCTCGATTATTATCCAGACCGCTTTGCCGATACCCGCGATCAGGAATCAAGCGCACAGCGAAGAGGTCTTCGCAGGTTGCGCGAGACGTGGCAGGTAATTGATGATCAGATTGGTGACAATGAATGGCTGCTTGGTGACCAGTTTAGTGCAGCAGATATCTATCTGTTTATGTTAACAACATGGTTAAAGCCAGAGCGCGGTCAGCCGAGGGTGGAAGAGTTTGCCAATGTGAAGCGCATTGCTAACAAAGTCCGTCAGCGTCCAAGTGTGCAAAAGGTGTATGCTTGAATCACATTTAAGCAACCTGGCGAAGCGAATGCTCGCGACGCACTGAAGCGAAGTGCCGGACATTCGCGATGCATAACAAAAAATTGACAATATTTTTCACTAGTGTGTTTCCGCGCACATTAAAAAAAACTGGCGCAACTTAAACGAGAGGTGCTGTTGTAATTTGGCCATGAGTCACGAGAATTTTACTGAAGTTCTGGCGATGATATTTCGTGCATCTCTTGGGAATTCTAGGCTGTACTAAACTGGTGCGTTTGTTTTTTGTATCTGCTTACGTGTTGAAAGCGCTGGTAAAAGGTATCCATAAGGGCTGCCTTAAACTCTGATTTGGGAAGGCTTTTAGTAGTCTTGGTGCTTGTGAATAAAAAGTTTTTCTGCTCGTTATCGGTTTTGGTTGTTATAGCTGCACCGTGCTTTGCAGCGCCCACCTCCTCGTCCAAAGTCGGAGATACAGTTACCAATCCTGTCACTGGTGGAAGCACCAAAGTAACCGCTCTTGTCGTTGACCCAACAGGAACGCCAACCGCTGGTGACACTGCTTTCGTGCAAACCGAAGATGGTTATACCTTTTTGGTCAAAACGGCGGGGCAGATTGTTTACAATAACGATAGCCCGGCGGATGGTTTTACGATTGGTTCAATTTCAGGAAGCCTAGTCAGGTTTACTGGCGCCACGCTGGACGGAAATTCATATCTATATTCTGGTATTACGACTTCTGAATACAACAGCAACTTTCTAGGCAATGATGAGCCGGGGTATTACGCCCCGTCTGACGATTCGTCCTTGAATGAGACGGTCTATAACCCCGTCACCAACAATTTCACGACCGTATCCTCACTTGTGGTCGACCCGGCCTCGACACCAACGGCAGGTGATACTGCCTTTGTTGAGACGTCGAATGGATATGTCTTTCTGGTCAAATCCGCCGGTGAAACGATCTACAATGAGGACAACCCGCCCGTCGCGTACACGATCTCGTCGATATCGGGGACAACTGCACAGCTCAGCACTTCAGGCGCGACGGGCACGGCCCCGCTTTCCACGCAACTGACGCTGTCGAATTACAATAGCAACTTTGTTGGGCAAGACACGCCCGGCGAATTGACCCCACCGGTGGATGTCGTTGGGGCAACAGGTGTCAGTCAGATCGTTTATGGCCGTGATGGGAGCAACGGACGCGATGGCGCCTTGTTTGTGCCGCCAAAATCGGGCGGCGATGGTGACAATGGACCAACGCAGATCAAAACACTCAGCAGTGATGTGAACGCTTCCAGCAATGCAGGCTGGATTGTCGGTAGTATTGGCGGCGATGGTGGTAACGGCGGCGATTCCTATGCCAGCTTCTTTAGCGGCAAAAGCGGTGGTGATGCTGGCAATGGCGGGACAGTTAACGCTACGCAATCGTCCAGCAGTTCGATCCAGACTTCCGGCAATGGCTCGGGCGGACAGGGCAACGACGGTATCTTTGCCTTTAGCCGGAGTGGTAAGGCCGGCAATGGTGGAAGCGGATATGCAGCCCCGAGTGGTGGTTCGGGTGGCGACGCGGGGCAAGGTGGTAGTGTCACCGTCAATCAATACGGTGAGATTTTCACAACCGGTGATGCCTCTGACGGAATCTACGCTTTGAGCATGTCAGACACCGCCGGTGGCGGAGGCTCTCAATGGGGTCTTTTCGGTGGTTCAGGCAGTGGCGGTGGTGGCGGCAATGGCGGTAATGTAACCGTCAATACCTACGCCGGAGCACAAATCATTACACAGGGTGATTTCGCTAACGGTATTTATGCGCAATCCATCGGGGGTTCGGGGGGCTCATCTGGGACCAGTGGCAACCTGATCGTTTCGGTCAGCGGCAGCTCTGACAACGGCGGTGATGGCGGCAAGGTGACCATCAGCCATGCGGGGGCGATTCAAACCGGCAGCGCGACGGATTCCACAAAGGGCATGTATGCACGCGGCATTCTGGCGCAATCGGTTGGCGGCGGCGGTGGCTCGGGCGGCGTTGTTGGTGGATTGATCTCCATCGCTGGTGGCGGCATGGGCGCAGATGGCGGTGACGGTGACGAGGTGAGCGTGACCGTTCAGGGCAGCGGCTCAATTGTGACCTTTGGTTATGGTGCGGATGGCATTATGGCACAGTCCATCGGGGGGAGTGGTGGCTTTGGCACCGATGCCTATGGCCTTGTCGCAGTGGGTGGTGATGGCGCAAATGGCGGCAACGGCAATGACGTCAGCGTGACCAACAAGGGCAGCATCGTCACGCATGGCACCGGGGCTCGGGGTATTATTGCTCAAAGCATCGGCGGCGGTGGCGGTGATGGTGGGTCTACCGGCGGTATGGTGTCGGTTGGTGGCAGCGGCGACGGTGGTGGCGACGGCGCAGACATTACAATCGTCAACGACGGTATTATTACCACCAGCGGCGATGAGGCCATGGGTATTCTGGCGCAATCGATTGGTGGTGGTGGCGGCAATGGTGGTTCGTCCGTTGCTGTTGGCGTGTTTGCTGGCGTTGCCATCGGTGGCGATGGTGGTGCAGGGGGCAAAGGCGGAACGGCCAGCGTGAGCCTGTCGAATACAGATGCAAGCCAACCTTCGGCGGTTCAGACGTCGGGCGACCGGTCAACAGGTGTTTTCGTTCAGTCCGTCGGCGGCGGGGGTGGCAATGGCGGTGGCGCGGTTGCTGTGTCAGCTGGATTTGGCGCCTCAGCCTCGGTTTCGGTTGGGGGCGAAGCGGGTTCTGGAGGGGATGGAGGCATTGCGACCTTAGCGGGTTCTGGCTCGGCCTCGGTTCAGACGGGTGGCGATGATGCCGCCGGTGTTATCCTGCAATCGATTGGCGGCGGTGGTGGTAATGGCGGTTATGCGGTTTCTGTGGCGGTGTCCGGTGGTCCGGTTTCAGGATCTCTGGCCGTAGGCGTCGGGGGCTCTGGCGGGTCCGGCGGTAAGGGCGGCACCGTGACTGTTGGTACGGTAAACGGCAGCGGTGTTTTGACCGCATCAGGATTTGACGGTCAGGTGGTAACCACCGGCGAGCGCTCTACCGGCATGTTGTTCCAATCCGTTGGCGGTGGTGGTGGTAACGGCGGACTTGCTGTTGCGGCCACAGGCGGGGCATCGGCGCTGATGTCTGGCAATGTTTCAATTGGCGTTGGTGGATCTGGTGGAAGCGGTGGCAACGGTGGCATTGTGCGTGTCTACAACAAGGCCAATGTCACAACGACGCAAAGCAGCTCAACCGCGATGATCGCACAATCTATCGGAGGCGGCGGCGGTAACGGGGGCGGAAGCGTGGCTGCGGGTATCAGTGCCAGCGGCGGGGCGGCGATCGGTGTGAATGTAGGTGCTGGTGGCACGGCAGGCAGTGCAGGGATCGGTGGTGCTGTGACCTTGATTGCGGGTGGCGACACGATCTTGACGCAGGGTGATTTCTCAAGCGGCATTCTGGCGCAATCCGTAGGCGGTGGCGGCGGTAACGGTGGATATGCGGTTGGCGCAAGTGCAGATATTGCGGGCGGCGGCGCGGCATCGATCAGCGTTGGCGTTGGCGGTGGCGCTGGCGGCGGTGGTGCCGGGGGCAACGTGACCGCGCAGATCGATGCAGATGTAACCACGCGCGGTAACGATGCCAGCGCGGTCGTAGTTCAATCCATCGGCGGCGGCGGCGGCAACGGTGGCTTTAGTGTCGCTGCTGGTCTGGCTGCTGGTGGCGGCGGGGCTGGAACCATCGGCGTTGGTCTAGGCGGATCTGGCGGCAGCGGTGGCTTTGGTGGCACAGTTTCGGGCGTCCGCATCAACGGTGATGTGAGCACCGAAGGAGAACGCTCCACAGCGGTTTTAGTGCAGTCCATTGGCGGCGGCGGCGGTAACGGCGGCTTCAATGTCACTGCAGGTGTTGCCGCTGGCGGCGCAGGCGCGGGTGCGATTGGCGTCGGTCTGGGCGGCAGCGGTTCAACTGGTGGCGATGGTGGCGTGGTTGAGGCGCAGGTCGCGGGCAATGTTTCCACGCTCAAAGAGTCCTCAAGCGGCGTAGTGTTTCAGTCCATCGGTGGTGGCGGTGGTAACGGCGGGTTCAACGTTACTGGCGGAGTCGCAGGTGCAGGTGCTGGTGGCGGAGCTGTAACGGTTGGCCTTGGCGGTGATGCAGGCGGTGGGGGTGTTGGTAAATCCGTCACCGGACAGGTGACAGGGACGGTTGCAACAGGTGGTTCAGATTCAACTGCAATTTTGGCACAATCTGTTGGCGGCGGGGGCGGCAACGGCGGATTCAACATCAGTGCCTCGATTGCCGGGGCCGGTGTTGGCAGTGGTGCAGTATCGGTTGGCCTAGGTGGCGACGGTGGCGTCGGGGCGATCGGTGGCACAGTCAACCTGACCAGCACGAATTCGGTTCAGACGACTGGCGACAGATCTTCTGGTGTCGTGGCGCAATCCATCGGCGGTGGTGGCGGCAACGGTGGCTTTAATGTCAGCGGCACGGGTGCTGGCGCTGGTGTCGGGTCCGGCGCGGTCAGTGTCGGTCTTGGCGGCACCGGCGAAGGTGGCGGCAATGGCGGCAATGTCACTCTGACTTCGAATGGGACGATCCTGACCACGGGCGAGTCTTCGACGGCTTTCCTTGCCCAATCTGTTGGCGGAGGCGGTGGTAACGGTGGTTTCAACGTCAGCGCAGCCGTGCAGGGTTCGGGTACCGCAGGCGCGGGCATTTCTGTTGGCCTTGGCGGCGATGGTGGCGGCGGCGGCAATGGCCTGACCGTGAACGGCACCTCGACCAAAGCGGTGGAAACACGCGGCAATAATTCTTCGGGTGTCGTTGCGCAATCCATCGGTGGGGGCGGCGGTAACGGTGGCTTTAACATCTCAGCTGCGCTGTCTGGCGCAGGCACAGCCAGCGGCGCAATTGGTGTGGGGCTTGGCGGGAATGGCGATGGCGGCGGCACAGGGGGTACAGTGACCCTGACCTCAAATGGTACCATTCTGACACAGGGTGATAACTCCACTGCGTTCCTTGCGCAGTCCGTTGGTGGCGGTGGCGGCAATGGTGGCTTTAACGTGTCCGGCACAATTTCGGGTGCGGGCACAGGAAGTGCCGGGATCAGCGTTGGCCTGGGTGGCGATGGTGGCACTGGCAGTGAAGGTGGGATCGTGACCGGCAATTCGACCGCTGCGGTCGAGACACGTGGCGATAGCTCCTCTGGTGTTGTTGCACAGTCTATTGGCGGCGGCGGGGGTAACGGTGGCTTTAATGTGGCCCCAGCGATTTCCGCAGCGGGCACTGGCAGTGGCGCGCTCAGCGTTGGTTTAGGCGGCTCAGGCGCGGGCGGGGGTGATGGCAAAGATGTCGAACTAACGTCAAACGGCACCATCTTGACCAATGGATTTGCGTCCAGTGGCTTTGTCGCACAATCGATTGGTGGCGGCGGGGGCAACGGCGGCTTCAATGTGGCCCCAACGATTTCAGGCGCGGGTACAGGGGCAGGTAGCCTGTCGGTCGGCCTTGGTGGCTCAGGCGAAGGCGGCGGAAATGGTGGCAAGATCACTGCGAAGACCACAGACACGGTGACGACGCAGGGCGATGCTTCTGTTGGCATTTTGGCACAGTCAGTTGGTGGCGGCGGTGGTAATGGTGGCTTCAACGTGTCGCCTGCATTGGCCGGGGCTGGTACAGGCGCGGGTGCCATCAGCGTGGGTCTTGGTGGATCAGGCGGTGGCGGTGGCGATGGTGGCATCGTCGGGTTGACCGTTGAAAATGATGTGCGCACGGAAGGCGACCAATCCAGCGCGATTGTGGCGCAATCCGTTGGTGGCGGTGGTGGCAACGGCGGCTTTAACGTCTCGGCCTCGGTCGGTGGCGCGGGTACGGGTGCGGGCGGCGCAGCCGTTGGTCTTGGCGGAAGCGGTGATGGCGGCGGGAATGCCGATGCGGTCACGGCCAATGTCACCGGTAACATTGTCACGCTGGGCGAAACTTCTTCTGGCCTGCTTGTACAATCGGTTGGTGGCGGTGGCGGCAACGGTGGCATGAACATTTCCGTGGCCGTTGCGGCAGCAGGCAAAGGGGCTGGCGGCGCCTCAGTTGGCTTGGGCGGTGCAGGTGGAACCGGCGGCTCAGCCAGCACAGCAACCGGAACGCTCACCGGCAATGTCGGCACGATGGGCGACAATTCCGGCGGTGTTGTTGTTCAGAGTCTCGGCGGTGGTGGCGGTAATGGCGGCATGAACATTTCGGCCACAGTCACCGTTTCGGGCAAAGCTTCGGGTGGTGCCTCGGTTGGCATCGGTGGATCGGGCGGCAACGGTGGTGGTGCAGATGCGGCCAATGGCACGGTTGTCGGCGATGTGGTAACCATGGGGGCTAATTCCGGTGGTGTTCTGGTGCAATCCGCAGGCGGCGGTGGCGGCAACGGCGGCATGAATATCTCAGCGGCCGTGAACCTGTCCGGCACGGGTGGCGGCGCGGTTGGCGTTGGTATTGGTGGGTCCGGCGGCGACGGTGGAAACGCCAAAGGCGCAACCGGTCATGTCACTGGCGATGTCACAACGTCTGGCAAGGATTCGACTGCAGTTATGGTGCAATCCGTTGGCGGCGGTGGCGGTAATGGTGGCCTGAATATCTCCGGCGCAATCAGTATCGCGCGCGAAGGTTCGGGTGCAGCAGGCATTGGCGTCGGTGGGTTTGGTGGATCTGGTGGCACAAGTGGCGTGGTTAGCAACACCTTTATCGGCACGGCCACAACACTCGAAGATCGTTCGGCAGGCGTTATTGCACAGAGCCTTGGCGGCGGCGGCGGTAACGGGGCCACGAATATTTCCGGGGCGATTTCGCTTAGCAACAAATTCTCGGGTGCCCTTGGCATCGGTGTCGGCGGCTTTGGTGGCGACGGCGGCAAGGCTGATAGCGTGACGCAGGTGGTGACGGGGAATGTCAGCACCATGGGCGACGATTCAACCGGAATTCTGACGCAGAGCCTTGGCGGCGGTGGTGGCAATGGCGGCACCAATATTTCTGCAGCTCTGTCCATCTCTCGTACAACAAGCGGAGCAATTGGTATCGGTGTTGGTGGCTTTGGTGGTGGCGGCGCGAACGCAGGAGATCTGGTACAATCCACGGTCACAGGCGGCGTAACCACCAGCGGTAATCGCAGCACTGGCGTTTTGACCCAAAGCATCGGTGGTGGCGGTGGTAATGGTGGTACCAACGTGTCAGCGACAATGGCGCTTTCCCAAGAAAACGGTGGCGCGGTCAGCCTTGGTGTTGGTGGCTTTGGCGGCGGAGCGGGAGACGGTAAAACTGTCACTAGCACCCTACGCGCAGGCACGGATACCTCGATTGTTACGCGCGGCAAGGACAGCATTGGTGTCATGGCGCAATCTGTTGGCGGCGGCGGCGGCACCGGCGGTCTGAATGTCTCGGGCGCGGTCAGCATCACCGGAAAATCCGGCGCGGCGGTTGGTCTGGGCCTTGGCGGCTTTGGCGGCGGTGGTGGCGATGCCGGAATGGTCACGCTGGATGTGGAAAGTGACATCTATACTGCAGGTGACGGTGGGCATGCCTTGTTTGCACAGAGCCTCGGTGGCGGTGGCGGCACGGGCGGTGCAAATATCTCAGGCACCTTGTCCCTGACCAAACCTTCGGGTTCGGACACGATCTTCTCGGTCGCAGGTGGTGTCGGCGGTTTTGGCGGCGATGGCGGGGGTGCTCAGGCGGTTGATCTGGATTACACAGGCAACATTCAGGCGTTGCCGATGGTCGAACAATCTGATGGCTCATTCGCCGTAGACCAGAACAAAGGGGCCAGCGGCATCATCGCGCAGTCCATCGGCGGCGGTGGCGGCACCGGTGGTCTGAATGTCTCGGGCGCGTTGGCGATCAGTGGCAAACCTGGTGCGGGGCTTGCCGATGACAGTAAATCCTATGCCGTGGCGATTGGGGTTGGCGGCTTTGGCGGTGGCGGCGGCAACGCGGGCAACGTTGACGTTGATGTTGGCGCGGGCAGCACCATTCGCGCCCATGGCACCGGCCAATCGGGCATTCTGGCGCAATCGGTTGGCGGCGGTGGCGGCAACGGCGGTATGAACGTTTCGGGCGGTATCGTCTCGGACAGTTCTCTGATCGTGGGTGTCGGCGGTTTTGCCGGTGATGGTGGTACGGCGGGCGATGTCACGGTCACTACACAGGCTGATATCACGGTATCAACCAACCCAGATGACATCTCGATCCCGGACACGACCACGTTTGAGGATAAGCTACGCGATTTCCTTGGGGATACGATTGTTGATGAAACAGAAGAACTGGCGTCGACCTATGGGTTGGAGCGTCTGTTCATCGATATGGGTGTGTTCAACGAAGAGAAGCCAGATACTGATGGCTCTGCCGGTCTGATGGCGCAATCCATTGGCGGTGGCGGCGGCAATGGTGGCCTGAACGTTTCGGGCGGTATCGCGCTCAGCAAGGACGGCAAGATCCCCTCGGTCACCTTTGGCGTTGGCGGCTTTGGCGGTAATGGTAACATTTCCGGTGATGTGACCGTTGATCATTCTGGAACGGTCACGGTTGCGGGCAACTGGAAGCACGGTGTTCTTGCTCAATCCATCGCGGGTGGCGGCGGCAATGGCGCGCTGAATGTGACCGGTCAGTTGAACTACGGCGATTCCAACAATTCCGACGGCAAGACTGATCTGAGCATCGTTGGTGGTCTGGGCGGTCACGGTGGCACAGGTGCTCATGCAGGTAATGTATCCGTCACGCAAACCGGCGACATTGCGACCAATGGCTACCACGCACGTGGCATCTTTGCCCAAAGCATTGGTGGCGGTGGCGGTACCGGAGGGATCAACGCAACTTTTGTCGGCACTAAAGATAGCTCTCCCATTGCGATGGGAATCGGCGGCTTTGGCGGTGGCGGCGGTGATGCGGGTGATGTGACCGTGGCGCGCGGCACCTCGGGCACTGCTGCGGGTACCATACAGACGGATGGTGTGGGTTCACACGGTATCGAAGCCTCAAGCATCGGCGGCGGTGGCGGCGACGCTGGGATCAACGCGGTTGTGGGGATCAGCAAAACAACCGGCAGCCAGAGCAACGGCGGCACAGGCGATTCAACGGATCGCAAGACCCCAACCAATTCGGGCGTCGATGATTCAGTGATTGCCAATTACAACAACGTGCTGGACGAGCTGGAAGGTAAAACCAACCCGGCGGATTCTTCAGGTAAGAAAACCGGCATGTCGGCGGTTATTGCTATTGGGGGTGATGCGGGCACCGCAGGCGATGGTGGCGAGATTGACGTTGATCACTACGGCGATATCGTCACGTTGCAAGACAGCAGCCATGGTATCTTTGGTCAGTCCATTGGTGGCGGTGGCGGCAATGCGGCCCTGAATATCGGTTTGGCGTACGAGCTATCATCTGATCAAGAGAACAAAGGCTTCGGCCTCGCCATTGGCGGCGGCACAGGTGAAGGCGGCATCGGCGGTTCGGTCGATGTGCGCCACACTGGCGATATCACCACCAGCGGCGCGGATTCATACGGTGTGTTCGCCCAATCCGTTGGTGGCGGTGGCGGTAACGCTGGCTACAATTCCTCGTCCACCTCCGTCGATGGCGGCAATATAAACATTCAGATCGGCCGCACTGGCGGCACTGGCGGTAAAGGCGGCGATGTCTATGCCAGCTCGGATGGGGAAATTCGCACCTCGGGCAAAGGCTCTTACGGCTTCTTTGCACAATCCATCGGCAACGGCGGTGGCAACTCATCCTCAACCTCGGTCAGCATTGGCACGCCTAAAACGGGTGATAGCAAGGGCAATAAAGCGTCCCTTTCGGTGGGTCTAGAGGGCGGCACCGGCGGAGAAGCTGGCGATGTGACGGCAAATGTTGCGGGATTGGTGGTTACGCAGGGCACAGATGCCCACGGCGTGTTTGCCCAGGCTATCGGCGGCGGTGGTGGCAATGGCGGCAAAGCCAGCAACTCGGCTGGTGGCGGTACATCTGTTGCGCTGTCGATCGGTGGGACCGGCGGCACCGGCGGTCTTGGAGGCAAGGTTGATGT
The DNA here is from genome assembly GCF_900172335.1 of Roseovarius albus. Taxonomy (GTDB): domain Bacteria; phylum Pseudomonadota; class Alphaproteobacteria; order Rhodobacterales; family Rhodobacteraceae; genus Roseovarius; species Roseovarius albus. The sequence continues at coordinate 65,166 of NZ_FWFX01000013.1, read as the reverse complement.
GACCAATACGGCGCAGATCGCAACTTTTGGGGATCGTTCGATTGGTCTGGTCGCTCAGTCCATCGGCGGTGCAGGTGGCACCGGGGGCATGGTGCAGGCCGGGCAGGGCAATCTTGATACGATCAAGCAGGTTGTCAGCCCCTCGACAATCGGAACTGTCATGTCAGTCAACATCGGTGGCACCGGTGGCGATGGCATGACTTCAGATACCGTGACCGTGGACAGCGACGGGCCGATCAGCACGGCAGGCATGCTGTCACATGGTATTTTCGCCCAGTCTGTCGGTGGCGGTGGTGGTATGGGTGGCGTGGTGGAAAACCGCATCATCAGTCTGCGCAAGGAGATTGGTAACACCGCGACACTGTCTATTGGCGGCAACGGCGGCACCGGGGCAACCTCTGCGGCGGTTCTGGTGACCAACCGTGATCAAATTCAGACCACCGGCGAAAAATCGGCTGGCATCTATGCGCAGTCCGTTGGTGGCGGCGGCGGTGACGCACAGCAAGTGCGCAATATCATCCTTGGCCGCTCATCGGACGGCTCGACCACAAACGCAATCTTGATCGGTGGCACGGGCGGTACCGGTGGTGCGGGCAGCACAGTTGAGGTTGTGAATACTTCTGATGCGACCATCCAGACAACGGGCAAAGACAGCTACGGCATCTTTGCGCAATCCATCGGCGGCGGTGGCGGCAATGGCGGCTCGACCATCTCGGTTGATGGCCGCTATGGTGGGGCCGAGGCCTCGACCCGGCGCGCTATTCAGTTTGGCCTTGGCGGCTCGGGTGGCAGTGGCGGTACGGGCAACACAGCCAATGTGACGAACGACGGCACAATCATCACAACCGGCGAAAAAGCCCATGCGATCCTGGCGCAGTCCATTGGCGGCGGTGGCGGCAATGGTGGCATGTCGATCACGGGCACTGTGCGTCTGAAAACCGGCGACAATAGCTCACCCACCGCGCAGTTGAACATCGGCGGCTCGGGCGGCGATGGCAACGCGGCGGGCAATGTTGATGTGACCAACTCTGGCGATATTCAGGTTGATGGCGACGCGGCTTACGGCATCTACGCCCAATCGGTCGGCGGCGGTGGCGGCAACGGTGGTCTGGCCGTGTCGATCGATGTTAATGATCTCAAGAACACCATGACTGGAAAATCCTACTCCAAGATCGCCATCGGTGGTGCGGGAGGGGATGGGGCAAACGGCGGTGACGTTGATGTCACTCACAGCGGCACCATCGTGGTCAATGGTGACAACGCCTATGGCATCTACGCCCAATCGGTTGGCGGTGGCGGCGGCAATGCCGGATACTCGATCTCGTCTCCTTTGGTTTCTGCGGCGGATTTTGTGATCTCGCAGGTAATGGGTGCGCGCGAGGGCTCTACCGGAACCTCGGGCACCGTGACGGTTAACACCACGGGCGACATTTTTGTGAATGGCGCAGGTAGCGAAGCGGTCTTTGCTCAGTCGGTCAACGGCGGCGGCGGGAATGTTGATACTTTCGTTGACTTCAAAGCGCCGGTTTCAACGACCCCAGTTGTAGCAAGTCTTTCTACTACGGCTTCAGCCGTGACCAGCGCGGCAACGGGAACAGGCACTGTCATTTCCAGCGACGTTTCCTTGGGCGGTACCGATGTGTCTGGCATGGCAGGCAATGATGTTGACCAAAGCCACAGCGGCAATATCGTAACCGCTCAGGGCCAATCCACTGGCATGATGCTGCAAAGTGTTGGCGGCGGCGGCGGCATGGCGACCACCACTATCAGCGTGGACGAGGGCGAAGGCATTGATTTGACTGCACGCCTTGGGGCGATTGACACGGACAATGCAGGTGGAGGCAATGTCACCGGTGAACGTACCGGCGACGTCACTACGGCTGGAGCTTTCTCCTCGGCCGGTTCTGCACAATCCATTGGCGGCGGCGGCGGGAAGCTGGTCTTGCAAAATGCCAGCGAAGGCGCAGCAGATGAAACACAAAGCGCCAGCGTCATTTTGGGCGCTGACCCGAGCTTCACCAATAACGGAGGTGACGTGACTCTGACACTTGACGGTGATGTTTCCACAACCGGCGACAATGCCTTTGGACAAGTAGTTCAGAGCATCGGCGCAGGCGGCGGTGAGGCGGTGATCGCGGGACTAGGTGCCGCCAGCGTTACGCTCGGCGCGCAGGACAATTCAACGGGCGACGGCGGTGCAATCATCATGTCCAACGCGGGCGGCATGACCACAAATGGGGCTGGATCGCACGGCTTTGTCTTGCAAAGTATCGGTGGTGGGGGCGGTCTGGTGACCACCGACATGGCAGCAGAAAAACTGACCCTGACGCTGTCAGATGCGAATGGTGGCGACGGTGGTGCGATCGATTTCACTCAGACCGGGAATGTTGTGACCAATGGCGACAATGCCATTGGTGTTTTGGCGCAGTCGCTAGGCGGTGGCGGTGGCGCGGTGGACGCGATGTTCCGCGGTAGCGCAGGCGGCGCAGGTTCGGGCGGCCCCATTGATCTGGATCTGGAAGGCAACATGCTCTCGGTGGGGAATGGCGGTATCGCGGTTCTGGCACAATCCGAGGGCCGTGATGGGGCAGATGCGATCACCCTTGGCTTTGACGGTGTGGTCATGGGCGGCACCGGCGAGATGTCCGAAGTAGCTTCGGTCATCGTGGATGGCGGTACAGATAATGCGTTGACCTTCTCAAGCGATAGCCTGTTGATGGCCGCGAACACCCAACTGGTTCTGGGCAGCACCGGGAATGAAAACATTGCCCTTGCCGGTCAGGCGTTTGGCAATCTTAACCTTGGCGGTGGGATCAACGAGCTGGATGTCGAACAGGGCGGTACTTTCTATACGCAAGATATCATTGATCTGGGCGCGTCAGGTATGATGCAAGTCGATGGCAATCTGATCCTTGGTGCGACAGCAGGCATGACAGCCCCGCTTTCGGGAGATGTAAAGGCTAGCGACTTCACCTTTGCTGGCAATGTCAGCCAAACGACCGCGTTAAACGGCAGTATTGCCTTTGGCGAAACGGCACAATCGACCTTTGATGTCTACTTCCTGACTAGCGGCGCGGCGGGTGGCGACAGTGATCTGATCAATGCCACGGGCAATGCGACCATGGGCGGCACCATGACCCCGGTTTTGAACACATTGGAACGGGCGCTGCCCCTGGTGTTAATCAATGCTGAGGGAACCGTTGCAGACAACGGAACGGAAATTCAGGACACGGTTGTGTTGGATTATTCCATCGCGCTTGAAGGTGCTCAGACACCCGCAGCCAGTGCTCCTGCTCTAGCCGCATTTAGCTCCGCCAGCGCGCTGAGTGCTGCAGCTGCAAGCGGGGGCGCCGTGACGCTGGTCGTCAATCCGGACTTTTCAACCCAGAACATGAACCGAAATCAGGCGGCGGTGGGCGATTACATTAATCGGGTTTTGACCGGGCAGGGCTCGGCTGAGCAGGGACAGCTGTTTGCCCTGATTGGCAACATGACTTCCGAGGCGGACGTGATCGCTGCAATCGACAGTTTCACCATCGGCGATTACGCTGCCGATGTGATTGATAACTATTACGGTGCCCTGCGCTTTGCCGACGCGATGCATGGCTGTCAGGATCTGACACCACAATCAGAAGGTTGGGATCCGCGACGCTGTTTCTGGTTGGCGCTGTCAGGTTCGCGGTTTGATCGGTCAGAAACCGCGCTTGATAATGATCTGAGCATCAATGGAAGCAGCCTGTCGGGCGGCTTGAGCTATCCGATTGGCGAAGACCTCTATGCCGGGTTCGCGTTGGGATATGATCAGAGCAGCCTGACCAACGGGCCGTTGTTCAATTCCTCTGGAGAGCGTTTGAACTTTGGTGTTTCTGTCACAAAATATTCCGGCCCTTGGGAAATCGCCGGCAGCTGGTCAGGTGGCCGCACGCGATATGATACCGAGCGTGGTGGTGGTTTCGTTGGCGCGTTGCCGGGCGGTGCGGTTGTCGATACCACGGCCGTCAGCAACATTAGCCACAAAACGCGGCATCAGAATATCCGGCTGAGCTTTGCTTATGATCACCAGATCGAAGGTAGCCAAAGCTATGTCAAACCGACGCTGGCATTTGATACTACTATGCTCAAAACCCGCGCGAACGGGCAGGCGCTGTCGTCGGGCATTGTGTTGCAAGACCATGAGCAGATGATTTTCTCATTCACACCATCGGTTGAGGTGGGTACCCAGAGACGCATGAACGCGACCTATGATTTCCGCGCCAGCATGCGCGCCGGGGCAATGTTGTCATCCTCTGACACGATATCAGTCGCCGCCGGGTTCTCCGGAGCCAGTGCACTGGATGGCGGGTTCGAGAACGTCAGCTACATCGATGATACACTCGGACTGGTATCGCTTGATCTTGGCTTATATGAACCAGACGAGAGCGGCTTTATCGAGCTTGGTGTTGACGGTATGTTTGGCGAGTTGAGCGACAGCCTCCAGTTCCGTTTCGGCTTCGGTCTGCAATTCTAAAAACGAGGGACAATGAATATGAAACAATGGGCCTATATCGCGGCAGCGACTTTGAGCCTGGCGCAACCCGTAAATGCGCAAGAAGAGACACGTGCGCCGTGGCTGGTGAACTGCAACAATCAGGTCGATACTGCGGTGCTGATCTGCGAGATGTCGCAAAGCATTGTCTTGGCAGACAGCAACCAAAGGCTGGCAACCGCTGCCTTCGTCAAAACGGGAGGCTCGGATGAGGTTGAGGCACGCTTTACCCTGCCGTTCGGATTGAAGCTTGTCAGCGGTCTGACAGCGTCCGTTGACAAGAACGATGTTGCCACGCTGGAATTTCTGACCTGTGAAGCGCAGGGATGTTTCGTGGTGTCTCCGGTGTCAAGCGATTGGCTATCGGCAATGCGCGGCGGAGCAGAGCTAACACTGACCGGGGAAAACCAAAGCGATGACCCGATCTCATTTGGTTTTGACCTGAGCGGATTTTCCAAAGTATCGGACCTGATGCCCTGAGACATCCTTTCTCAGCGTTAAATATGCCCGAAGGCGCTCAGCGATCGCCGCTCAGCGCCTTCCTTTCTTTTTTGCCTTCCAGAATGGCGGTACATCCCCGGCCATGATGCAGCCGTATGGATCGATATAGTCTTCGATCTCAGCCAGGTCGTAAGACTTGATTTGCGCCACAACGCTCTCTGCGCTCTTGTAGCTCGAAGGCAGCTCTGAGGCATCAACGCCACCAGCATGGAACCGGATGTCCAGCCCTTCAGTCTCAATCTTCAGCATTTGTTCTGGCGTGACCGAGCCCATCCGGCGCTTATGTTCGGAGCGTGAATAGTTCCGACCAGCACCGTGCGGACTGAAGCCCAGACCTTGGGCGGCATCTTTGCCACGCACAATCAGAACCGGTTCGGACATGTTCAGCGGGATTAATGTCAGCCCCGTTGCATCAGCAGCGTAATCCCCCCAGGCGGGGGTCGCCCCCTTGCCGTGGAAATACAGATCACCCCGTTTGAAAACGAAGTTATGCTCGTTCCAGTACCGATCTCCCACATCGGACACTTTGGCAGCTTCAATCGTCGCCTGATGAATCGAATTGTGGTTGGCCTTGGTCCATTTCCGGATCAGCTGTAGCGCCGCCCAATAGTCGCGGCCTTCCGGCGAATCCGCCGGAATCCACGCGTTCTGCTTGGCGGTTTGCGGCGACAATTCCTTGCGGAACCGTTCGGCCACGGTCATGCCGTTTTTATACAGAACTGCCCCCGGGCCCCGCGATCCGTGATGAGTCACAATCGCTGTTCTCCCGGTCTTGCGCGAGCGGCCGACAAATAGGAAATGGTTGCCATCGCCTTGCGTGCCCATATGTTCTTGCGCCATGCGCAGGGACTTGGGGTTGTCCAGAAACGGGTTTTCCCGAAAGGCATCCAACAGTTTCAGTGATGTGGTGAAACGTTTGCCCTGCGGCCGACCACCCGGGCCGAAATGCGTCACCGACTGCGCGGCATCCAGTACCGTCTTTGGGTCAGCATGACCCAGATCGGTGATCATGACAGAGCAGCAGATATCAGCCGAGTGCATCCCCGGATGGATCGCATTGCGTGCCGCCGCCACACCACCGACCGGAATCGTACCAACCGGACCCGCAGGGCAGGCGTCTGGCATGATCGCGCCGGATTCAATGGTTGGAGTCCGCATCAATGCAGTCATCGTTTCGCGCACTTTGATGACGTTGTCTTCCTCATCTGGGTGTGCGACATCAATGTTTTCGTGAAACGCGACCTCTCCCGGCGTCCGCAGATCCATTGTAGGCGGGGCAGGGACAATCTCGCTGTCCAGCTCTTGTCGGATCCGCACCAGACCAAAACCCTCGGCCCGCATTTCATTGGCCCGTGCCAGCAGGTTCGGGAATTGCTTGCCGGGCCGGTGGCCCCAGTCTTTCAGATGCTCTCCGGTCACGGGGTCATATGTGTTTTCGTTACTCATCTTTTTATCTCACTCTAATAACGGGCACGGCGACAAGGGGGTGATGAAACATTTGCCAACGGCTCTATCCAACTGAGCTACATCGCTGAGTGCGATGGCGGGATTCGAACCCGCGACCTGTTGATTCCTGTAGTTCCATCGGCATTCGCCGTGAAATGTTGACCGGGGGACAAGGGGTTCGCAGGACGTTTATTCCGCCACCGGGTTGCCCCGGGCTGGACTTGAACCAGCACGGCATGGTGTCCCATGCCACCCGTATCCGGGTGCGTCTACCTGTAGTCCTGCGGGCATTCCCCGCGATGTGATCCTTTCATTTCTGGCTCGGCTGACAGGGTTCGAACCTGTGACATCCTGATTAACAATCAGGCGCTCTACCAACTGAGCTACAGCCGAAAATTTGGCCCCCGGCAACAAGGGAGAAGAAACAACCCGGGACCCGCCCCGCATCTGAATGGGCAGATGCGTTTGCCGTATGGGCGCATGCGAGGAGGGGAATTGAACCCCATCGGTCTGATCCGGACTTTGGTTGGTGCATGTAGTTCCTTCGGCATTCGCCGGGGGTGTCCTTTATTGTGGGTCAGGGGGACAAGGCGTTCGTGAGACGCCTTTCGGCGACCGTTTCAAGCGATGTAGTCCCACGGGCACTCCCCCTGATAATTAGGTTTAAAGATCCGCCAGATAGTCCGTCAGCGCGGATGCGGGTACCATCCGCCGAGAACGTGAACCGCATCTTGTCGTTTTGCGCGACAATGGCGTCCAGCTCTTCCCGCGTGATCGGCAGGCCATGCTTTGTGGCCTGCACCAGCAGGCGCTCCACATCGGTCCAGCCCTGTGCATCCAGTGTGATCCCGATTTCATCCGGGTTGTGGCGCAGTACGAAGCTGAGAAATTTATTTTGTCGTTTCATCGTTACGGTTTTCATTGCTTTACCAACTTATTCTGGAGTGCCCGGTGGGGGTCGAACCCACGGCCTACCGCTTAAAAGGCGGGTGCTCTGCCACTGAGCTACGGGCGCACTATCCTTTGCATCAAAGTCCCAGCGACAAGGGGAGGGTGAAATATGACCTGCTCTACCAGACTGAGCTACATCGCAAGCGATGGCGGGATTCGAACCCGCGACTCGGGGATTGGATTCCTGTAGTTCCACCAGCATTCGCCGAGATTATTCCTTTTTATTCGGATCAAGCAGACAAGAGAGGGTGAGACCTACGGCCCACTTCGGGCGCGTATCGGGGATAGCGATGTAGTCCCACCGGCATTCTGCCTGATGTTTATTTCGGGTTCGACGACAACGATTGATGAAACAATATTCTGAGCTACGTCGCTTGTGCGCGGCGGGGATTGAACCCGCGACCTCTGATCTTTTGATCAGCGCTCTCCCTGTAGTTTCACCGGCATTCGCCGAAAATTAATCTCTTGATGCCCCGGGCGATTGCCCGCCCGGGGCGGTTTCAGATATCGATTTTTTCGATCTCACCAACCCAGTGATCCGGGCCGATTTGACCTGCGGTGAACCGTGCGATCTGGTCAAAGACCGCGTCCGAGAAGCCGCCGACGTTCAACACGTCTTCACGTGTCTGGGCCTGTGTCGTCCCGTACGGTGCGATGTCGATACAGACCAGTTTGGCCTTTGGGTTGTGACGCTTGATCACCTCCCATTCTTTCAACATCGCCGTGCCCTGACCTCCACCCCGGGCATCGACCCACGATTGGTTATCAGACACGAAAACCACTAGATCCGGCGCACGACCGCGCTCGTTCAGCCAGGCCAGTGGCGCAGAACAGTTTGTCCCACCACCCGCCAATGCGGCCAGACGCTCGGCATTGGTCAGGATTGTGTCGCGCGGCTGCAGACGGACATCACGTACGTCAAAGTCGAACGGCAACACCTGACACCCGCGATTCACGCGTTGGAAGGACGCTGCTACCAGCGCAGCCACATCCACGTGACGTACGGCCGAGGTTGCCCCCGGGCGGTAACCGGTCACCGACCAAGTCATCGAACCCGATACGTCCGGGCAGACCACAACCTGACCCGCAACCTGCGGCACGTTCTGCACTGCGATCTCCATCGCATCATGCAAGGCGTCCACGATCTCGGCTGGCATATCGCAATTCACGTTTTGCGCCGCCACCATCAACTGGTACGGAAACGCACGCGCCTTGGCGATCGCCTCGGGGTCGCGCAGCAAGGCGGCCACATGATCCACGTTCTTGGCCACGCCGAAAACGCCGTGACGTTGGAACGTGTTCAGGTTCTGGCGCACCATCTGCCATGAGCCCTGACGCGCGATCCGCGCCCAATGTGCCGAAGACAATTCCAGCTGCGTCAGCATCTGGAACGGTACGTCAGGCACCGGACCTTTGCCGGTTTCCTTGAATGCGATCCAGTCCTGCAAAGCCTGTGGCAACCGTGCCAGATTGCACGGCCGCCCGACGATCCAGGCAAACAGCGCCTCCCGCTCGGCCGAGGCCGGTTTCGGGTGCACCATCTTGATCACATCCGCCAGCGACGGGTCGTTACCGATATTGGCATTGATCAGCGCCCGGTCCGAGGCAGTGTTCAGCCAATTCTGCACCATTGCCTTGGGTGCAGAGCCCAGCGATTTACGGCCGGTCTGGCCGGAGCGCACAACCTGCACAAAGGTGCGCAGCATCTTGCCGTGCGTAACCACACGACCAAAGGCCGCCCGGAACAGGACCGGATCGCGCCGTGCCAGAACCGCCAACAAGACCGCTGGCATATCCTTCATGTATCCCGACTGGCGGGCATATATCGCCGCCTGCGCCAGAAAACGCGGATCAACGGATTCCGCCACATCCAGAACGTATTCCAGTTCGTCCTGTGGCGATTGATAGAACATGCCGCCAAAGGTGCCAGTGACAGCGACCTGAGCCAGGGCATGGGCATCGGAATATGCGTAAGCCGGTGCGCCGTGGGCGTTCTTAGCAGATGCCTTTGGCAGCAACCGGCCTTTGATCGATGCAAACACGGATTTGTTCGCCATTGTTTCGTTCCTTATTCATTTGTGAGGATGTTTTGACATGGTTCTTGATGGCTGCAGAGGAGAAATGAAAATTAACTTAAGTATCTGATATATAATCAAAATATACGAAATTGCATGTGTTGTGATTCATATGTACGATACAAATGTATCGGAAATTATAAAAATAGATATCAATATGAGAAACGTGGCGATTGGATTCCTTGGTACTCAACTGGACATGGGCAAAAAACGACGCTGGAAACCCACGGTCAGTCTCGCCTCTCATGATCATTTCGAACTGGACCGGTTGGAAATCCTGCATGATCAGAAGTTCAACCGCCTTGCCCATCAGGTGAAGCAAGAGATCGAAACGGTCTCCCCTGATACCGAAGTGCTGTTGCATACTTTAGATCTCAACGATCCGTGGGATTTTCAGGAGGTCTACGGCAAGCTGTTCGATTTCGCGCGCAGCTATGGCTTTGACGAAGATCGCGAGCGCTATCATGTGCACCTGACCACCGGTACCCATGTGGCGCAGATCTGTTGGTTCTTGCTGACCGAAAGCCGCCACATCCCGGCACGCCTGATTCAGACCGGTCCACCGGGGGCCGAGGATGACACGCCCAAGTTCGACATCATTGATCTGGATCTGAGCCGTTACAATGCGCTACAGCAGCGTTTCGACCAGATGTCACGTGAATACAGTGACCAGCTCAAAGGAGGTATAGAAACCAAGAACGCCACCTATAATGCGCTGATAGATCGGGTTGAACTGGTGGCCAGCAATTCGGATGCGCCAATCCTATTGTTAGGAGAAACAGGCACCGGCAAGACTGAACTGGCCGAGCGGATTTATAACCTCAAACTGGATCGCCGCCGAGTCAAAGGCCGGTTGGTACATGTCAATTGCGCCACATTGAATGGCCCGGATGCGTTGGCGTCGCTCTTTGGGCAACGGCGTAGTTACACCGGGCAGGCAGGATCAGAACGTAGCGGCTTGCTGAGGGAGGCTGACGGCGGCGTGTTGTTTCTGGACGAAGTTGACGAGTTGGGCTGGAATGAGCAATCTGTTCTGCTTCACGCGATTGAGACGGGGCGATTCTACCCTTTGGGCTCTGATCACGAAATGAGCAGCCGGTTTCAGGTGATCGCCGGGGCCAATCGCGACCTGCGGGCGCTGACGGCTGCGGGGAAATTCCGCCCCGATCTATTGGCGCGCCTGAACATGTGGAGCTTTCGCCTGCCTGCGCTTCGCGAACGTCGTGAGGATATCGAAGCCAATCTGGTGTTTGAACTTGCCCGCGCGGAGCGGGAAATTGGAACGCAGGTGGGCTTCAATATAGAGGCACGCGATAAATACCTGCGCTTTGCAAAAGATCCCGCAACGCTCTGGCCCGGTAATTTCCGTGATTTCAGCGGCTCCATCCGCCGCCTGTGTACACTGGCCCCGCGTGGCCGGATCACCCGCGCCATGGTGGATGAGGAGGTTCAAAACCTGCATGCCGACTGGAATGCTGCCAGCGCGGACAGTGATTTTCAATTGATCGAAGAGGTGTTGGGCGCTCGTGCTGCGGATGTTGATCCGTTTGATATGGTCCAACTTGCCACAGTGATCCGGACTTGCCGAACTTCAGCAAACCTCAGCGCCGCAGGGCGTAGCTTGTTCGCAATCTCGCGCAGCAAGCGCAAAACCCAGAACGATGCAGATAGGTTACGGAAGTATTTGCAGAAGTTTGAGCTGGATTGGGAGGCGTTGGTGCCGGAAGGTTCATATCGGCCTCGCTAAATCGCGATTGCCCAATGACAAGATCTACGGAGCCAAAGAACCGGGTGCCCGTATTTACAGGCACCCGAAGGAGGGAATTTTATTTGTTGTGGAAGATAAAACCGATGAAGTTCAGAAGCAACTGCGCCGCCAGAACCTGTGTGCTCTCGGTGGGGTCATAGGCGGGGGCCACCTCAACCAGGTCGATTCCGACAACATCGCCGCGCTTGGTCAGCCCCTGAACGATTTCCAGCACGTCGTAGTATTGGAAACCGCCATGGCTTGGCGTGCCGGTGCCCGGCGCGATGGAGGGGCAGAAGGCGTCGATATCGATAGTCACGTAGTAACGCACACCCTCTGGAATGCGGTCCAAAACCCCTTGCGTGCCCAGCTTGCGCACCTGCCGGACAGATAGAATGTCCGAACCGCGTGCTCTTGCATCATCATAGCCTTCCTTTGCGGTCGAAGAGACATTGCGAATGCCCAGTTGCGTCATGCCCGAGACATAGTCTTTCTCAATCGCACGGCGCATCGGGTTGCCGTGTCCCTCGGTGATGCCCTTGCGGTTATCGACAAAATCCAGATGCGCATCAATTTGCACCACATGGATCGGCCCATTCTTGGCGCAGTCTTCCTCATAGGCACGAATGCAAGGGATATTGATCGAATGATCGCCACCGATGGTGACCGGGATGGCACCTGAATCAAGCGCCTTCTTTACACCGAATTCGATGTTGGCGTGGCTTTCCTCGGTCTTAGTGTGGATGATATCGGCATCCCCCATATCGACGATGCGCACATCTTCACCTAAGTAGGTAGCATCGTCCTCGTGATCATAGGCCCCGGCATGGCCAAAGCTGAAGAGGGTTGAGGCTTCGCGCACCGAACGCGGACCAAACCGCGCCCCGGGCCGGAACTGGCAGCCGCAATCAAAAGGCGCCCCCAAGATGGCAACATCGGCGTTAATCTCGTCCCAGTTTTCAACGTACGGCTTCTTGCCAAAGGTCGAAATGCCAACAAATGGCAGGTTCAGTCGACCAGTTTCGTATCCATGTCCTGACATGTTTTCTCCGTTTCTTTTCGTTTTAACGATAGGCCAGTTCCGGCAGGAACAGGGCGATTTGCGGGAAGGCCACCAAGAGGCCGGTGACGATTAAAAGAATGAACAGAAATGGCGGCACGCCGCGCACAACCTCAATGAACGGCCTGCGGAACACCGCAATGGCGGTGAAGAGGTTACAGCCAAACGGGGGGGTCGCAGCTCCGATGGCCACCTGAAGAGTGATCAGCACGCCGACTAGCACCGGGTCCAGACCGGCAGCTTTTATCATTGGCGCAAAGATCGGCACGAGGATCAGGATGACCACGATTGAATCCACGAACATACAGCCGACGAAAAAGGCGATGTTGATGGCCAGCAACGTCATCAATGGGCTGGCATCAGCCAAACCGAGCGAGGCGATGATTTGTTGCGGTACCTGCGCAAAGCTGAGTGTCCAACTGAACGCCGCACCTGCCGCGATCAGGATAAAGACCACGGATGTGATGGCCCCTGTTGAGAGGGCGATGTCCCACAGATCGCGCAGTTTGACGGAGCGAAAGATCACCAGTTCCAGCACTGCCGCGTAGAGCACGCAGATCGCCGCGGCCTCGGTTGGAGAGAACACCCCGCCATAGATTCCGCCCACGATGATCGCAGGAAAGCCCATTGGCCAAAGTGCCCGGCGCATCGCCGTGAACCGCTGTCCCCAGCCTTCGCGAGGCAGAACTGGGATATCATGGCGATAGGCGTAGAACATGCAATAGGCTGAGAACAGCGCAACGATTAGTAGCCCCGGCACAATGCCAGCAATGAAAAGCTGAGAGATCGATGTTCCTGAAACCACACCGTAGATAATCATCCCAATCGAAGGGGGGATCAAGTAGGCAAGATCCGCTGCGTTCACGATCAATCCGATGCTGAACGAATCCGAGTATCCGGATTTCAACATCCGGGGGCGCATCGCGCCGCCAATGGCCACCACGGTGGCCTGCGTGGAACCACATACGGCACCGAACAAAGCACAAGCCGAGGTGACCGAGATCGCCAAGCCTCCCTTGATATGCCCCATGAAGCTCATCACCACATCGATCAATCGATTGGCGGAATGCCCGCGTGTGATGATATCCGCCGCCAGAATAAACATTGGCACAGCAATCAAGGCCGAAGGTTTTACCCCACCAATCATCTGTTGAATCAAAATCTGCAGGCTCATGTCCGGAAAGTAGATGAAAAACCCAAGTACCGCCGCCGATATCAGCGGCATTTTCATTGGAAAACCTGCCAGTAGCAGCACGATCATAACGATCAGCATGAGTTCGGTCATGACTTGTTCTCCTCATTGGCGTTTTCTTCATAGCGTTGGATAGCTGCGGCTGTTTCGGGGTCTTCGTAGCTGTCAATCTCTAGGTACGAGACGTAGATTTCCTCTTCCGCGAAATTCAGATTTCGCAAGGCGGTCAGCGCGTATTGAAAAGATGTCAGCGCCAGCCCCACCACAACCCAGACATACGTCAGATAGAGCGGCAGCTGCAGCGCTGGTGTAATCCGGCCGCGGCTGGCGACCTTTTGCACATACTCCAGCGCGTACCACGCCAGAATCGCCATCATCACGGATGTTGTGGCCGCAATCACGATCATGAACGCTTTGCGTACCTTGGTAGGAAGCGCGTCATAGATCGCTGACATCCGGATATGGATGCCCTTGCGTGTGGCATAGCCCAGGCCCATGAATGTCACGATAACGATCAAAAACTCATTGAGTTCTTCTGAAAAGTAGATCGACTGATTGAACACGTAGCGGCCAAAGACGTTGGCAATTGTGTTGATAGCCATCAAGATAATCCCGCTGCCCAGAATCAAGACCTCAATGCGCCCGACGCCGGCATCAATCTTACCCAGAAAGCCGAAGGGGACAGTTTTGCCGTCCTGCATTGGTTCTCCTCCCTCACTCGATTAGCCCCGCGCGTCATTGCGCGAGGCCGGTTTTTAGAGGTATCGATCAGTTGGCTGATAGCTCGGCTTGCAATGCGTCCAGAAGCTCCTGACCACGGGCACCGGCGGTCTCAACATAGGCTCCTGCGGTGTCGCCACTACGCGCGCGGAAGGCGTCGCGCTCTTCCTCGGTCAGCACAACGATACCGATCTCGGGCTTGGCGTCCTTGATTATGTCCAGGCGCTTTTGGTTGAAATCGCTGACCACGCCGTCGATGAAACCTGTCATGTCTGCCATTGTGTCACGCACGAGTTGCTGACGCTCCGGGCTCAGGGTTGCAAACCAATCGGAACCGGCAACAACTGTGGTGACCAGCTCCTGTTCACCGGCCCAGATCAGGTGGCTGGTGACCTCGTAGAACTTCATCTCTTCGATGGTTGGGATCGGGTTGACCTGACCATCAACAGCACCCAGTTGCAGTGCTCCGAATACCTCGCCAAACGGCAGCGGTGTCGGGCTGGCACCCATGTTTTTGTAGGTTTCCAGTAGAATCGGGGAAACCATTACTCGCATCTTGAAGTTTTCAAAGTCTTCCGGGGTACGGATTTCGCGGTTGGTGGTCCAGACCTGTGGCCCCTCGGAATACATAGTCATGATTTCCAGACCGCGTTTTTGGAAATCTTCGTTCAATGGGCCATAGATGGTCTCAGATGCGCTCAGAATGTTTGAGATTTTTGCTGGGTCTGATGGAAGCAGGTAGGGCAGCAAGAAGGCTTGGCTTTCCGGAACGATCGTACCCAGGTTGCCAATTGACACGTTGGTCAGTTGGATGATTCCGTCAGCCGCCTGTTCCACGGTTTCGGTTGGCGTGCCCAGAGTGCCCATTGGATAGACCGTGACAGTGACCTCACCATCGGTCGCCGCTTCGATGCGGCTTTTGAATTCCTGTGCATAGGCATCCATGATTGAGCCCGGAATTTCTTCGATGGCGAATTTCCAGTCCTCGGCAAAGGCGCCAACTGGTGCCAGTCCGAGCAGGGCTATTGCCGCGGTGGTTTTCAGTGTTTTCAAATTAAAGACCATTCAAGTCTCCTCCCAATTTGATGTTGATGATGAATGTCGGAGACAGGACAGCACAAGAATTTATGTGAGAAAATATCATTCACAAAACGCTTACATTAAATTATTTAATGCAATAGACTCGATTCTTGAGGAGAGCCATCAATGAAACTGCTGCAAAACACTCTGTTAGAAACCTTTGTCACGGTGGCGGAATGCGGTGGGTTTTCAGATGCTCAGTTTGCGTTGGGCATCACACAATCCGCTATCAGCATCCGCATCAGAGACCTTGAAACCTCGCTGGGTTACAAAGTTTGCGAGCGAGGGCGCAGTGGATTTCGTCTGACAGAGCGCGGCGAGATTGCCTACAACAAGGCACGAGACATATTACGGAGTGCACGTGATTTTGACGCTGAACTTCTGGAGCTGCGCGATGCCATAACCGGGGACCTGCGCATCGGCATCGTCGATGCCGTCAGCACGCTGCCAGATTTTAGTCTCACCGAGACATTGTGCCGCTTCCTCGGGCGCCGACATGACATCCGTTTGGAAATGCAGATAGGCTCTCCGACCCAACTTACGCAATGGCTGATCACCGGCGAGTTGGATGTGGCCATTGCTCCGTTTCGGAATCAGTTGCCGGAGCTGAGTTACACGGAGCTATGCCACGAAGAACACAGGCTTTATTGTGGAAGGCAGCACCCGCTCTTTGATGAGAGAACAGACATCGACGAGAGCGTACTCACTACTTATCCACTGTGCCAGAGATCCTATGACATGATGGTGTCTCTTGATCTTGGCACCCCAGACCCCAAAGCCATTGTCGCCAACATGGAAGCCATGGCCATACTGATCGAGACTGGGCATTTTCTGGGCGCATTACCCGTGCACTTTGCCGAAAGTCTGGTGCGACAAGGAAAGATCAGTGAATTACAGAACGAGAATTTGCGTTGGAATTCCACCTTCTTTATTGCAACGCGCCGCACGCAAGTTCACCGAAGCGCTGTTGAACTCTTTGTACAGGACACGTTCGCTATCAGTTCTTGCTAGCCATCAATGTCAGTTTTTCGGTCAGCTCTGCAGACTTGATGTTTAAGGTTCCATTTCCGGTGCGTACAGCAACCGGCTCGTTATGTTCCCCCAACACGAACAGTTTTGGCGTGCCGGCACAGCTCGGGATAACCTGACAATCGAGATGGCCATCATTATAAACTACCCAGAATTCATTGGCATTTTTATTCACGGCTTCAACAAAGTCATCAATCTCGGAGATAATCTGGACCTGCGCCTCGCTTCCTCCACTCGCTCCGATGGCTAAGAATCGCCCCTGTCCGATGTCAGGGATGTGCTCTTTATTTTTTACTTTGCCTTTCCTGATCACGAATTGAGCATCGCCAACTGTGATATGATCCCCATCCGCCGAAATATCCTGAGGCAACGAGATTGATGGGAAAATCTTCGTCAACTCCAGCGCTTTCATCTCTTTGCGTGAGATCCCTTTGGCGAAAACGCCTCCTTCTTGATTGGACAGGAGTGAATGACCAAAGCCCATTTTGCGATCTGTAAAACCAATCGCGTCTAGAAGTGTCGGAGCGATATCAAAATGCGTGCCGCTTGCTTTGATTTCCTGTTTTGGCAGGTCAGAGTTCGCTATAAAAAAAGAAGCTTTCGATCGCCTTTTTTCAGGGTGTCAGTTGCCGAATTTCGCATTGCCAGATGATCCGACACAACCGCGATGACAGTATTTTCACCTTCGGGGCCCGCAAGGGTATCTTTGATGAACTTCGCTATCAGTTGATCTGAGCAAGAAACGGCACCTAGAATGTCTTTTTCCATGCCAGCGCTGGTTCGACATTCGGCCGATGGGTGGCCGTAAGGATGGTGTGTGTCGAGTGTTAAAAAAGTAAGAAGGTACGGCGCTTGGCTTTCAGCAAGGCTGTTACGAATATTACTGTCTTCTTCGAATAGCTTAGCATCGTAGATACCCCACCCACTTTGCGGGAAAAAATCCGGGTAGGCTTCATGTCCCATTGTCACGTCAAAGCCATTCTTTTGAAGAAATGTGCCTTTGCCTGCAAATTCCAACGAAGATCCGCCCATGTAGAATGTGGCGTAGCCTTGTTCCTTGAGGAATTCGGCAAAGCAGGTGATATCGCGAAAAGGGTCGTCGAAAGAGGCAAGAATTTGGTTGGCAGGTGTGCGCGAGATGAGTGGCAAGCCACACTGGGATGACACGATGCCTGCAACGGTCCAGCTCGTGCCGGGGTATTGTTGGATGTCGGTAAAACTCAGGGCATCTTCCCTCAAGGCCCGTAGTTCAGGCATGACGTCGCCAAAGAGTTCTTTGTCGAAGTAGGTCTGTTCGAGCGACTCGGCATAAATAACAATGAGATTCTTAGGTTCGAGCCCCTCTTTCAGACCAGATGTTTCCGGGTGTTGGAGTGAGTTTTGAAGCTCAGCTTGAATGCGAGCGTTGTAGTCGTTGTAGTGGCTCACCGAATAAATGGCATAACCGATGGCATGACCCGGTGTTAAGAACACAACTGCGGTAACGAGTGTCACCGGAGTGATCAATCTGCGCATCGGTGGACGGCTTGGTTGCCATAGGTGCAACGTCATCACAGACAGGATCAATGCAAAAAATACAAGACAGCCGCTAACGTTGGCCAAAAATACGCTTGGAGTGCGACAAACATTGTCGACAAGTCCAAGTGGGCGAAAAAACGTGCGTCGGGCATTGTGCCCTGCATGTAGACGCTGCTTGCACCGGACAGAGATGTCGCAAGATAAACGAGCGAAATCAATGCAAGCACGGTGTTTGTTCTCATTCCCCGGTATGCGGCAAGTAGAAATACTCCGAATAAAATGCCGGAAGTTGCCCAGATCAGCAGAAGCGGTGGAGATAACAACAGCCCAATGGCAAAGGAGGGTGCAGCCCATGCAAGAACCCAGCCCACACTAATTACAACGCGCACCAGCCTACTCCATTTCATCTTCTGTCGATTGTGTGGGCCAGCTAATATAATGAATTTTGGATAAATTTGGCCCAATAATGTGCCTAACTAAAGCGTGTTATTGCTTAGGGCAATTACGCCTAAAGATTGATAACTGATTTTTTAGTGCTGTTAAAAAAATGTCATGAAGTTCAGCCCAAAATTGTGCGATTCAGGGGATACGCCCTACTGGCCTTTTGCTAGGATCGAGAATGTGACGTCTGGTCGAATAAACCTCACCGAGTTGGCCGCTATTATGATCTTTCAAGGACTGTAGCTCGTGCAAATCGTCTGCCAAACTGCGCCAGAATCCGCTTTCACGCTTTGTACGGGGAATATCTTTAAATTGAAGTCGCTGAATCCAGATTGGGTCGCAACAACCTATTGCAACCGAACAGCTCCTCGCCTGCCCCGATCACAATATTCTTAAGCCGCAATTCCCATAGATATGGGAGGGTGTCCAAGAGAAAGTTGCTCTTCTTTCATGCAATCGTTCAACGCCATGTGTAGTCTCTTTAGGCGATCAAAATCCCAATCGTGCGAGGCAATTTTCTGGGTGATTGCAAAGAATTTAGGTGCAAAGAGATCTCGCGCAATCTGATAGGCTTTCACATTTCCCGGCGATTGGGTGAATGCCAGCGCCAAGCGATTCGCATCCAAAAATGCATCCGTGATGCCATGCGCTGTTGCGGGGTCCTTGAAATACCCCGCGTCTCCAACCAAGGCCCAGCCCGGCCCGGAACAGTCACGAATGTGACCGGGGGCACCAGGGAAACGGCGCAGACGTTCAGCTGGACCATCGGTTGACGCCATAGACGCCAGCTTAGGCTCCCATGTAGCGAACATCTTGGTGGCCCCTAAAAAGGCATCTTTTCCAAACCAATTGCCAAAGGTCTCGGGTCTGCAGGATGCAAAGAGACAATGTGCACCGCCTGCGACGGGGATGAGCCCAGCGGCCATACCCTTGCCAAAATACCAGCGATAGCCTTCGTTTTTAATGCCATTCACATAGGTATAGACAGTGGCGGAGCGTGCGTTTGAGTGCACCAAGGCTTTCGCGCCGGCCATCTTTGCCACCATTGAGTTGCGGCCATCAGCGCCGATCACTAGCCCTGCATTGATTTGACACGCAGTACCATCGCGCTGGCGTAGAACTGCGCCTGTCACCCGACCACTTTCAGATCGGGTCAGTGCGAGCAAGTGTGTACCGTGATGCACTTCGGCACCTGCATCGCACGCCGCATCAACAAGGGCGCGATCGAGTAACCAACGCCGCGGTGCATAAAGCCCTCGTATTTCCGCATTGCCTTTGATAGGGATGTTGAGCCGTTCACGACCATAGACAAATTGCGTCTGGTGCACGCATGGCGTGCCAGCAGCAACCAATTTGTTTAATAGCCCCCATCTGCTCAGCAATGTAACGGCTGGTCGCATCAGGGCGTGCGTGGAGAGGGTATCTGTCACTTCAGGATCGCGATCGATGATCAAAACCCGTGCGCCTTGGCGAGAGAGCAACATCCCGGTGGCCGCCCCGGCGCAGCGCGCGCCAATGATAAGCGCGTCATAGGTCTGATGTTCAAACTGGATGGTCATCATCTTCTCCTTTTCAACTCAGGCCGCCAGAGGCTGCCCGATTCGTGCGCCTAAATGCGCAGCAAGTGCAGCGGCATCGCTCTGGGCACCGTTTAAGAATGTGGATTGGCGTTGACGCATGTATGGCAGGCCCATTGCATATAGGCCGTCGCTGACAACGCCGCCGTCGTGAATTAGCCGTCCTTTGCGGTCGAAAACCGGAAGGTTGAGCCAGTGGAAATCGGGCTCATACCCTGTGGCCCATAGTACGGCTTTGAATCCTTCGCGCGCCAAATCGAGTTTCAATTTCGGGGCAGTCGGAACGCGCGTGGCCTCAAACCGTTCTGAGGCAGGAACCAAAGTGCCAAGTCCATTGTCTTCGATCCATTCATCAACTGACGTCAGTAGCCGGTTCATCTTCAGATCAGCAACTTCGCACAGGTTTGACAGCGATCCGGAAAAAAGAGCGGTACCATCCTGAACTGCGGCCAAACGGCCCGTGATTTCAACACCTTCGTTTTGCAGGGTGTTCAGATCGATTGTGTCGTCGGCAACCAAGGTCAAAGACGGCGTACGGCGCACGCGAGCAATATCATCAACCTCAGTGTGGGAGACCGATGTCGCGCCGATTACATCAAGCCACATCATGATGTCTTTGCCGCGATAGGTGCGGGGAAAGCGCAGATGTGTGCCAACAGCCAAGGTTGTTTGGCGACCGGAGGCCTGAATTTCACGTGCGAGCTGCTGGCCCGATGCCGAGGCCCCGATCACCAAAACTTTGCCATCGGGCAGGTCGTCGGGGCGTTTGTAATTTTGTGGTGTGAACTGGTGCATGGTCTGGGGCAAATTGGTTGCGAACCCCGGTACGTTGGATCGGGCGCAGGCCCCGTTTGCCATGACGACATTGGTGCAGGTCATCGCCCCCTGATCCGTCTGCACGACGTATCCCGTTGGCGATGTGTTGACGGAAAGGACGGTGGTTTCGGTCTGAATAGGTGCGGACATAGCGGCGGCGGTCTGGTCGAAGCGGAAGACCAGCTCAGACACATGCATGAAACCGTCACAGTTCGGGCCGTCATAAGCTTTTCCGGCCAGCCCGTTCATCCAGTTCGGCGATAGTAAGTATAAACTATCCCATCGCTCCGAACGCCAGCTGTTGGCAATTTGGCCACGTTCAAGGATCACATGATCAATGCCGCGAGTGATGAGTTGCGCGCTCATCGCCAGGCCAGATTGCCCGGCACCAATGATGATTGTGTTTACATGTTTCATGGGGTGGCTCCGGTGGATAGAGGGGAAAATACCCCGCTTTGGATCACGCAGATCACTTGCGATCTGCGTGATCACCTGAATTATGATTTGCCCTTAAGCTACCGTCACATGGACATTGCCCGGGTTGGTGATGATATCGAAGACAGCAGAACGCCTTTGCGATTGGGCGACGACAGCTTTGATGTCCTCAGGGCTGGCGTCAGCATCGATCTCAAACCTGATGCGGATTGCGTTAAAGCCGTTCCGCACGTCTGCATCAATCCCAAGAATACCGGCCAGATCCATGTCACCCTCGACATGGGCCTTCACCGAATGGATCTGAATACCACGGTTTTGTGCCACGGACGCCACACCTGCTGTCAGGCAGCTAGCAAGCGCCGACAGGATGATTTCGACTGGTGTTGCACCCTTGTCAGAGGCGGCAAATTGTGGCGGATGGTCCGCGTCAATGGTAAAGTCTGTCGTGTGGTTTTGCTCTTCGCCGAGGCCGAAAAAGCCATTCACGGTAGAGCGGCTGTGAACGCCACCCATCCATTCGCAGTCGGCGCGCCAGGTAAATTGTGCGGCGGCTGGAGCATCAGTCAGCGCTGCACGCGCGCCCATCAAGGCCTCTACGTTAACGCCATTGTCTGCGGTATTTATTTCTGTCTGAACATTCATAGTCGTAACCTTTTCCGTCTGTGATGCACTGATGTTCGGCTGTGCCGAACTTCCATTGATTTTGTGGTGCACCTGTTTGGTTGCATTGGAGTAGCCGGGTCTTCAACGATCCCGAATGCAAACTTTTTGGGGGATGAATGTTTCAACCTGATTTCGGCGTTTGTAACTTCGTGTTTCAGTTTTGATACAGCGTATCCACGAAGTTCAGGCCTGTTGTCTTTCCAGTAAATGGTGAAAAAACGTGGACGTATATGTACGTCGACCGCGCAGAACGAATGCGCTGGCGATGAAAAAACTTTGGAAGTTTCTAGAGCGCTGCGTAACGACACATATGGTGACACTAGAACGCGTTCTAGACCTCATGTTTAAAGGGTTTGGAGATTGTAACGACATCTAGCTTGCAGCTTTTCGGATAAAAAAGGCCTAAATTTCGACCTCACATATCGCGAAGAGACGCGGCAAGTGCACCGGCGGGGTGGCAGGATGCGGGCTCTGGGTGCACGTAGGCCGTTGGTCGTACCGGATGGCTTGAACCAGCGGTGATCGCTCGAATCTGTATCCAACGCTCTGACGAATGGCCGGCGGTTCCGTTTTTTTGGCTGTAACCGATGACCATACCTGTGAGAACATCGCGTTGAGGGCAGACACCTCATTATCGGGCCTGCGGGTTATTCATGAACTGGAGCATCTGATTGCCGAATAGGGCATGCCGAGCACCATGGTGCCCCATAACGACACTGAGTTCACTGGTATGGCAATGCTCAGATGGGTGCCGGAAACCGGCATCGGTTGGCACAACATCGCGCCAAGTAAGCCACAACAACACGCGTCGGTAGCAAACTTCAACGGTAAGCATCGTGGCGAATGCCTTAACCAAACGCTCTTCGGTTCCTTGAAGGAAGCCCGTGCCAAGCTGCAAGCATGGCTGGAGGACTTTAACACCCAAAGACCACATTCGGCGCTCGGAAACCTAACGTCCTGAGAATTTTCTGAGAAACAAACGATGGACAAATTGGCCGTGTGGCGCCATCAAATCACCCCCAAGAACTCTCCGCGCGAAGGAGGAAACTTGGAGCGCAGGTCAGGCGCCGAATTAGGCCACAAGTTTTAAAACGGACATTTGCGCTTATTGCAGCAATACGCAATTTGCGTTCGTTCCTGACCTTGGAAGTAGCGCAGCATAGCCGTGATCCCGGTTGGGCTAGGCTACGCGGATGGCCCATACCAGACACTCAACTCAGCACCTCAATGCTGCAGTTGCGGCCTGCATCGCCGACGTTCGCTGCACGCGCAATACTCGAAGTATACGGAACTCAAAGAATGCGCACAAAGTGGACTTATGCTGGCACGGCTAATGTTGACGCAGAAAACGGCCACGCTTTCAGCAACGCGGTTGCAGCTACACAGTGGAATTCATCAGACCAGTCATTCGAATGCGTTGAAACAAGCCTTACAATCGCTGCACACTAAAAAGGACTGCTATGCATTGCTTCGCCTCAAATCACTTAATCAGAAACAGAGCTGCTTTGACCTAGTGCGTCATTCACCTTCTTGGCTGTTCCCACAAAGGCAGACACAAGCGGAGTTTCCGATGCTCCTGCACCATAGAGAAGTCTGATTTTTGTTGTCTTCCGAACGTGTGCTGGCAGCAGTTGGCGCATTTGACCAGACTCCACCCAATTACGCGCATAGTGTTCCGGTAAAAAACCTATAAAGTTGCCTGACAGAATGAGTAGCGCAATCCCTTCGGTGAACTGACCGCTTGCGACTGGACTAAAGCCAACTAGTTGTTCATCACGAATTTCAGCTTCGGAATAGGCGTGTTGCGCAAATCGTTGCTGGTTCACTAACTCCAGCGTAATGTCGACGTCTTCAAGGCCGAACAACGGATGTGACGCTCCACAATAAAGGCACCCATACTCTTGGTACAACGGCAGAAATCGGACGGCCTTAATTTTACCCCTGTCTGTCGAAATGCCGATTTGCAAGCCACCGTCGGCAACACGCTGATCAATTTCCGCTCCAATCGTAACGTCATCCAAACCCAACCATTGTTCGTGTTGGAATTCAGATCGCTGGCTCTTTACAAACACACCACTTTCCAAATTGAGAAAGTATGGTTGCGAATAGATACCGATAAGTTCCGATGATCCCCCGGTAAGGTAGTGGAAATAAACACTACTCACCCAGTCCCAAGTGGGCAAGACTGCTATTGAAGGAGCACGAACGTGAACACGTTTTTAGATCAGTTAGACATTCGCAGAACAATAAACGGATGCGGTATTTATACAGATTTGGGTGGCTCCCGCCTGTCAGAGACAGTTGTCCACGCCATGCTGGATGTGAACAAAGATTTCGTGCAGCTCAAACCCTTGTTGGACGGCAGTGGTGCGTGGATTGCCAGCCAATTTGGCGCTGAAGCGGCTCGTGTGACCCCGGGTGCTGCCGCTGCAATTATGCTGGGAACCGCGGCCTGTCTGGCAGGTCAGGATGGCAATAAATCAGAGCAACTTCCGGATCTGACATGTATGAAGAGCCGTGTTCTGATCCAGTCCGTCCATCGCTACAAGTATGACCGTCAGGCCACGATGTCTGGTGCAAAGTTAACCGAATATGGGGGCGCGCAGGGCAATTCGACTGCCCAACTTGAAGAGGCGCTGGCAGCGAATGATGCGGCGATGATCCTGCATCCGATACATCTTGACGAAGTCGAAGGATCACTGCGGCTGGAAGACGTCGTTAAAATCGCACGACCCCACGGCGTGCCCGTGTTCGTGGATGCGGCCTATATGGTCTTTCCGACCAATTTGATGGCTACTTATATCGAACGCGGGGCTGATCTTGTGGCCATCAGTTCGAAATACTACGGTGGCCCGAATGCCGGTGGCTTTATCATGGGCCGCGCCGATCTGGTGAAAGCGGTATCGAACGTGCATTTCACCGCATACGAATCCGGCACAACCCTGAAATATGGCCGGCCACTGAAAATGGATCGTCACACCATCGTCGCCGTCTGTGTTGCACTGGAAGAATGGCTGAACCTCGATCATGATGCGCGCCATCGCCACTACGACCGGCAAGTTCAGGTGCTCAAACAGGACATCGCAGGCATTACCGGGCTTTCCAGCGAGCCAAAGTGCTTCACCATGGACGAGCGATTTATTGATGAGCCGGTAAACGCCCTGTTGATCACCGTTGACGCGGCGAAAACAGGCAAATCGGCGCAGGCGATGGCTGACGCCTTGTTCGATCAACAGCCTTGCATTGCCGTTATCCAAGAAGATGACAAGATCGGCGTTGTTGTGGAAGTCCTGACAGATTCCGAAGTCATTAAGATCGGTGAAGCTATCAGAAACGCCCTTTGATCCCGGTTTCAATCGGGCAACGGACAAAAGACGTGACACGCCGCATCAGTGGCGTGTCATCGTAATCTGCTTCGATCGCCGCAATAGTTAAGGATGCCGGATAAGTTTCCCAACGGTCATGTCAGGTTTCTCATTCTCGTATCGAAGACTCCGGAGAAATCTGAAAATCTCTCACTAATCTGCCAATCACCGTGCAGGAATTCAGCCAAAGGGGTCTAACTATGTCCGTCAGCAATTCATTCCGCCTTGGAAGCCCAGAAGTTTTCCCACCAGCAGAGCGGCATGTATATCTCGATGCGGCCTCGGTCGGACTCAGTCACAAGGGTGGAGCCGCAGCAATTTCTGCTTGGCAGAACGCACTGGCCGAGGAAGGCACGATTGCCTTTGACGAGCAGGCCGAAGTGGAATGCCTGGACAACCTCAATGAGGCCACGGCGCGGTTGTTTAATGCGACAACCGACGACATCGCGGTTGCCTCTAGCGAAACGGTCCTGATGCAATCACTGGCCTGGGCCGTGATGCCCGAAAAAGGAACCAAAATTGTAGCAACGGACATCACCCATCCGTCTACGGTCTATCCATGGATGCGACTGTGCGACCACACCGGCGCAGAGGTGCATTGGGTGCGCGCTGATGCAAGCCAAACTATTGATCCGGATGAGTTGGAAGCCAGCATTGACGACAACACGTCAGTCGTTTGTCTGAGCCAGTGTGAGTATGGCACTGGCCAGCAATATGATCTGAAACGCTATGCCGATAAGGCGCACGCTCATGGCGCGATCCTGGTGGTCGATGCCACCCAATCCGCCGGTCAGGTACCGATTGATGCAAGCTGTGGCGTCGATGCCGTTGCGACGTCCACCTATAAATGGCTGTGTGGCCCGTTTGGCACCGGCATGATGTATGTTTCACCTGCAATGCAGAAGTTAAACCCGGGGATTCTAGGTTGGCGCAGCCACAAGGATATGTGGGATTTCCAGGCTGATCGTCTGGAACTGGTGGACAATGCCAAACGGTATGAATTTGGCACAATGGCCTATGGGACGGCCTTTGGGGCAACAGAATCCGTGCGTCATTTGCTGGATACAGGCATGGACAAGATCGTTGAACACAATCGCCGGGTGTCAAAACATCTGATTGCCGGATTGAACGACCTTGGCGCCGAGGTACTAGGACCCAAAACCGACGCCGATCGCTCTGCCACGGTTGCTGCGCGTTTTCCCGGCAAAAACAGCCGTGACTTTGCCAAGACATTGAAAGAGGCCAATGTGATCGCCTCGCTGCGCCGAGATTTCATTCGCTTCTCTCCACACTACTACAACAACATCGACGATATTGATCAGGGACTGGCCGCAATCAAAGCAGCGCTCTGACACAGTAGATCGAGCGAAAAGAAAAAGAGGGAGCTGGCAGATGAAAATCACGAAGACACTTCAGGTTATCGACTACCACGCAACAGGAGAGCCGATGCGGATCTATCCCACGGTGGTCCGGGTGCCGGGTACAACGATGATGGACAAGTATGACTACGCCTGCCAGCACCTCGATGATTTGCGCTGCTTCATGGCCCATGAGCCGCGCGGTCACAGTGCAATTATGGGCTGCATCCTGACAGAACCTGTGAACGAAGGCAGCCTGTTTGGCGTCCTGTTTTTTGATACCACGATCTTTAACGCAGCTTGCGGGCATGGCTCTATCGTGTTGGCAACTGCGGCCGTGGAACAGGGTTGGGTCACACCGGTCGAGGGCGAAAACTCCATTCTTTTTGACATCCCGGTCGGGCAGATCGAGATGAAAACCTATGTTGAAAATGGCGAGGTTGTGAAAGCCGTCTATCGCGGGGTGCCCAGTTTTGTACACGAACGGGACGTGCCGGTCGAAACCAGCAGTGGCCCGGTCAAGCTGGACATTGCCTTTGGCGGGGTATTCTTTGCCATCATCGACACCGCTCAATTCGGGCTCGAACCCCCTGACCGCGCCACGTTTCTTCGGCTTTATGCGGAGATTAAGGCCAAACTGGATGCGACAGGCACTGTGGTATTGGCAGATCAACCCTCGATCCGCGATATTGATGGCGTGCATTTCATCACCATGATGGACAAGCCCGGGTTCAAACTGGCCTGGCGGGCGGACAGCATCTTTTCCGGTGGCACATTGGACCGAAGTCCTTGCGGACGGGCACTTGTGCAACATTGGCCAATTTCTACAACAAGGGCATTATCGGACCGGACGAGCCAATCTATGCAGAAAGCGCACCTGGCGAGCATTTTCAATCCAAAATTGTCGCGATAGACGAAGGCACCGAGCGCACAACTGTCACATCAGACATTTGGGCACGCGGATACCTGACCGGCTACAACAATCTGGTCGCAACCGACGGTGATCCACTGGCAGGTGGGTTTGTAGTTTAGCCGGAATTTATTGGCCGAAGAGGATTGCAACAAGGAGGTGAGTTCTGACTATGGCAATTCTCAACGGCATTGATCTTAACCGCAATGGCAAGCAATTCGGCCATCTGGAAATTTCACACTCAACCCATAGACCGGCCTACGGAAAAATTATGCTACCGGTGATCTATCTGCGCAATGGCGACGGCCCGCGATGATTTGCAATTTGATGTCTCTTGCCTTGGCTTTAATCAACGAACTGGGTGGGAACCAGCCATTCGCCGCAGGTGCAAATATAAACTATTTGGAAGTACGTTGTATCGTAAATCAGTTCGATCACGAGTCGTTTCTTGTTAAATCCACCAGCAGCTTTCGTTGAATTTTCCCAGAGGGTCCTTTGGGCAGGTCGTCTAGGACATGCACTATCTCAGGGGACTTAAATTTTCCTACTTTATCATGGCATATTTTGATTAGTCTGTCTGATCCTAATTTGGAGCCTTCTTTTAGTTTGACAGCAGCTTCAACCCTTTCGCCGTAAATTTTGCAAGGTCGCGCAAAAGCAGCGGCTTCGATTACATCGGGGTGCGAATACAGGGCTTCATCAATTTCCCGCGGAGCGATATTTTCTCCTCCTTTGATAATAAGTTCCTTCAGGCGGCCAGTGACAAAGAAATACCCATCCTCATCAACATGCCCCAGATCCCCGGTGCGCAACCAACCGTCGGGCGTAAAGGTCTCTTTTGTTGCTTGTGGGTTGTGAAGGTATTCGCGCATCACGTTTGGTCCGCGTACCGCAATTTCGCCCTGAATATTTGGTCCCAGCGGAGTGAAGTCAGACGACAAAATACAGGCTTCGTTCCCGAAGGCTTTACCAGGAGAGCCAATCTTGCGAATGCCGGGTGGCAAAGGGTTTGATAGAATTTGCGCGGCGGTCTCGGTCAATCCCATGGTTTCGACAATGGGAACTTCAAATCGATTTTCAAAGCTGTTTTGAACGTCGGGCGCGAGAGGTGAACTGGCAGATCGTCCGAAGCGCAATCTGTCACGCGTTGCTTGATCGGGCGTGACATCCGAGTGCAACAAGTGAGAAATGATTGTTGGAACGACTGAGAACCATGTCGCTTTCGATTCAGCACATTGTTTCCAGAAATTCCGGGAGGAAAACTTCTCGGCGACGGCAACAGAACCGCCTGAGAGAAGGGCACTGAGGATGGTGACGCAAAGACCGTTGATATGGTAAATCGGAAGCACGCATAGCCCGCAATCTTCGGATGTCAGTTTGTGCGACACCGTGGGGGTCCAGCCTCCTGCAAGTAAGCTGGAGTGACTGTGAACGACACCCTTAGGTCGTCCCGTGGTGCCAGAAGTGTACATGAGCAGTGCAACGTCTTCTGAGGAAATCTCGTGTAGCACACCTGATTGGAGTGGTGCCTTATCCACCCAAAGTTTCATTCCATCTGGTTGAACACGTTCAAAAAGGTCAATCTGTTGATCGCCTACAAGAGCAACACGAGCACCGCAGTGTTCAAGTGCGTAGCCAATCGCCTCGTCGCCGGCGACAAGGTTGATGATTGTCGCACAAAATCCACCGTATAAAACGCCATAAAGGCATTCCACCGCATTCCGACCATTGGGTTGAAGGATCGCGATGCATTCACCTTTCTCCAATCCTGCCGAGGTCAATTGCCCAGCGATATGGCGCGCCTTGCGTTGAAGGTCGGCCCATTTTAGCGAAGAGGATCCATCAAAAAAACGATATGCAACTGTGCTTTCGGACGCTCCAGCTCGATGATCGAGCCAATCGCGAACGGTTCCTTGGGGTGGTGTCTCAGGATCAAACATCATTGCCCCGACGCCGCCCAATATGTGCTGAAGATGTCTTCAAGCGAAGGCTGCCTCGGAGCAATCTCTCGAATGACCTTTGTCGTCTGGATAAAGTGTTTCCAATGCAGGTTATCGTCTATCGAATTGCCGCCCCAGCTCCCACATCCCATCGAGAGGGAGAACGGCATACCGTTCGTAAATGACCCACCCGTGGCAAAGGTATGGGCCTGATTTACGATGACCCGACAGGTTGGCATGTGTTGAGCCAGTTCAATTGCGCGCTGGTCTACGGCGGTGTGTATCCCAATCGAATGGCCCGCGCCTTGATACTCCAAAATGCGCACAGCGATGCTTCGGGCCTCTTCATAATCTCTAGCGCGGTACACCGCGGCAACTCGGCTTAATTTCTCACCAGACAGCGGATGATCTGCCCCAATGCCCGAAGTTTCAACGGCAAGGAACTTGGTGTTGGGTGGCACCTTTTTCGCCATGCCAAGCGCTGCGATCATCTTATCAGCGTCTTGGGCGATGACCTCTCGGTTAAGGTGTCCATCTGGCCAGAGCTTTTCAACAATCGCAGCCTCATCCGTGACAAGCGCACCACCTTCTGCAGCCAATGCTGTTACGAAGTCGCTGTAAATGGCATCGACAACAACAATTGAATTTTCAGATGAGCAAGACGTGGCATTATCAAAGGTTTTAGACGCCGTAATCTTTTGCGCTGCTGCTACCAGATCAGCGGTTTCATCTACAATGCTAGTGACATTTCCTGCACCAACAGCAACAGCCGGGGTGCCACAGGTCTGCGCGCGATGCACATTATTTTGGCTGCCGGTACATATCACCCGATCAGCCAACTCCATCATCGCCTGCGTCTTCGCCTTAGAACCAGGGGCCGGCAACATCTGAACCAAATCCTGATCCAGTCCGATCTTAGCAAATTCCGAATGGATAAATTCCAATAGCGCTTCACAGCACGCAACCCCCTTAGGCGAAGGGGCCACGACAATGGCATTACCGCATTTCAAAGCATTGATGATATTGTTAGCCGGCGTTGCCGCAGGGTTTGTGGATGGCACCACAGCCCCCACAACACCCAAAGGACGGGCGATTTCTGTAATTCCGGTGTCAGGATCATCGGACAAGATCCCACAGGTTTGAACCCCCTTGATATCACGCATCAGGCCGAGTGTTTTTCGGTGGTTTTTCGTAATCTTGTCTGGAACGTTCCCAAGACCTGTTGTCTTTACCGCAAGTTCAGCCAGTTCTTGGTTGCGGGTTGGTTCCATGATGGCCCATGCAGCGGCTTCAGCAGCGCGATCATATCGATCCTGAGCCGCCTCGAACTCGTAGCTTTTCTGAGCGGCACGAGCGCGCGCCATGATTAGCTCCACCTGAGCGATGTCATCATGTGCGTTCATCTTGGAAATCTCCCTTGGTTTAGACAGGGCAACAAACGGCCCTGTCCTTTGATGAGCTGTGGTTTAAAGTCCTGCCAGCAGTTCTTTGAGTGTTTCTTCCCGTGCGGCCCACATCTCGATGACTTCATCGCGGGTCATGATGTGCATCGGGGATCCGCCTGCATCCATTTTTTTAGAAACTTTGCCGTTTTTGAACATTTCTGGAACTGTTGCGGCCAAGGTATCGATCACTTCTGGTGGCGTCCCTTTGGGCACCATGATGCCGCGAAAATTCACGCTGGCATTGTCGATATCGTAGCCTTGCTCTTTCAGGGTTGGGACATCCGGCAAGAATGCGTTACGCTCAAGATCGAACACGCCAAGAATTTTAACATTCCCTGCCTCTTGTGCGCGAAAGGCATCAGACAGATTATTCACCCCGCCCATGACTTCACCGGCGATCACAGCCTTCATTGCTGCGGCACCACCACCTTTGGTGGGGATATAAGCCATTTTCACACCTGCTGCTTTTTCAAGCTGCAACGCTGCAATGTGGTGCCCCACGAACAGACCCGCACCAGAAAAAGTAAGCTTACCAGGGTTCTCATTGGCGAAGGCCACAACATCATCCATAGAATTCATCGGGCTGTCTGTCGCCACTACGAAAACGGCGGGGTCGGCACCCCAATTCGCAATGGGCTCAAAACTGTCGGTGGAGTATTCGACGCCGCCTTTTATTGATTGCGCAATGAAATGCGGAACGTTGTAAGCTCCAAGGGTGTAACCGTCAGCCTCAGCTTGTGTCGCAAACCAGTTCCAGCCGACACGGCCACCTGCACCAGGTTTGTTGATGATGGCTATGGGCATGCCAAGAGCATCCTCGTTCCCGGCTGTCATTGTCACAATTCGCGCTTGGAAGTCTGTCGCGCCACCAGCGCCATAACTGACCATCATCATGACAGGGCGTTCAGGATAATCGTCTGCGAAAACCGCACCGCCAGCCAATGTTGTGAGAGCTAAAGTTGCTCCTAAGATTAGTTTCTTCATTTTTTCCTCCCTAGGATTGTTGGCCAGTTGCGTTCTCCGCAACTTGTTTAGAAAAAGACCTCACGTGGTGTGTAGACTTTCAACAGTTTGGCAAAGAGGCCGTACATAACGACCAAATAGCAGGCTGTAATGATGATGCGTTTGATCCAGGTTTTGAGCTCGCGATGAGGTGCCGGATCGTAAATTGCAAGCAGGATGAAAAAGACGATCGCACCTGCCGTGTAAAACCCCAGTGCTTTGGCAAGCCAGAACACATAAATCAAAGCGATGATCAAACCCGGAAAAAGATTGATGACATCTATCCTGCCAAGCCCGTGTCCGACTTTGGTCCATCCCATAAGCGCCTTGGCAAATGTCCATAGCGCAAGAACGACGAAGACAGTAGATATCAGCCTTGGGAACAAGAAAGCTTCTGCGGGTTGTTGCGTATAGCTAACCCAAGCAACCCAGCATCCAACTGCCGCAATAACACCAGATGCGACAATGTGCTGTACGCGGGGCAAAGAAGGTACCGTCATCCCATGATCTCCTCTTTTGACGTGTAGCGGCGAGATTTGATTTCCATCCATGACGAATAAATAATCGATGCGACCACCGCTCCGATGAGCGCAATGTTCAAAGCGCCACTCAAGAAATACGCACCAAGCCCGTCAGTGGCCCCTGCAATCATGCTGCCTTGGATGAAATTCGCTTCGGCAATCGGGCCAAGGATCAAGCCCAATACAAGTGGGGCTGCGGAAAACCCAAATCGCTCCAGGAAATACATCATCACACCTAGTGCAGCCATGACATAGACATCGCCCATTGATGACTGGACTGAATAGCTGCCAAAGACTGCCAGGCCCAAAACCACGGCGGCCATCACACTCTGCGGAACCTGCGCAACCCGTGCCGCCAGCCCAGCAACATAAAGGCCAAAAATACACATCAAAATTTGCCCGATCAGCATTGAGTTGATGAAGGTCCAAGCGACGTCTGGATGATTGTCAAAAAGATCAGTACCCGGAAAAATTCCATGTATCAGTAAGCCGCCAAGTAAGACGGCGGCGGTTGGAGAGCCGGGAATTGACAACGTCAACAACGGCACAAGGCTGGGACCGACCATGGCGTTGTTTGCTGCTTCTGCGGCAATGACGCCTTCAGGGTGCCCCTTGCCAAATTGATCCCGGTTTGGGCTGAATTTTTTGGTTTGGTCATAGGCAACAAGACCCGCGATCTGTCCACCGACCCCGGGAATAAGTCCAATGACTGATCCTGTTATAGTTCCGATAGAAAGGGCGCGTGGTTGTCGAGCGACTTCGCGCACGGCGTCGATCACTGAATGTTTTTCAACGGCGATCACTTCGGCACCTTTGTCGCTGCGCCCTTTTGCAAACATGGTCAGAACTTGAGGGATCGCGAACAGGCCAATCAAAGCGGCGATAATGTTGATTCCACCTCCAAGCGCAGGATGAAAGATAAAGCGCTGGGCACCCATGATGTCGTCAAATCCAATCGTGGCAAGCCAAAGGCCGATACAACCGGATAAAAGCCCTTTTACCACAGATGAAGAATCCAAAGATCCAATCACCGTAACGCCGAGTATCGCCAACCAAAACAGATGACTTGGGCCAAAAGCGAGGGCCCACTTAGACAAAACTGGGGTCAAGAAAATCAACAAAAGAACCCCGATCACCCCGCCCACAGCTGACGCCAGAAAGCTTAGCTGAAGCGCCTTTGCCCCTTTGCCTTGTTTGGCCATCGTATGGCCATCCAAAGTTGTTGCGATATTCGCTGGCGCGCCCGGAATTTTAAGCAAAATGGCGCTGACAGCCCCCCCCGCAACCGTCGAGGTATAGGCAGCTCCCAGCAATATCAAACCTTGGACGGGTTGCAGATGAAACGTGAATGGGATCAGTAGGGCGACTGCCATTGTGGGAGAAAGCCCCGGTGTTGCCCCCAATATTAAACCACCAACCGTGCCCAAGATTAAGAGCCCAAAGGACACAGGGGCAAAGACATCTCCGAAGTAATAAAGAAATTCCAAGTTCTCATCCCGCCAAAAGCTTTTGATTGACAGAAAAGGTTACGTCATGAAAATAGTATTGCAAACGTTTTCATGAAATTTGGAAAAGCGCATCCTAAATGACTGTAATTAATAATAATAAACCAGATATTGTGGATGTAGCAAAGGCTGCAAGAGTTTCTATTTCAACCGTTTCGAGAAGCTTTAATCACCCGGACTTGGTGAACCCAACGACTCGAAGGAGGGTCGAACGTGCCGTCAAAAAACTGGGGTACATTCGTAACCGTGCCGCTCAAGTGATGCACGGCAAGAGAAGTGGAACAATTGGTCTGGTGGTACCAACAATTGATAACGCAATTTTTGCTGAACTTATTCAATCGTTCACGACCGAGCTCGACGCTCGTGGCTTCACAATGTTGATAGCGTCACACGGATTCGATCTTAACCGTGAGTACGCAATGCTACGCAAGCTGCTTGAGCATCGGGTCGACGGATTGGCCGTGATTGGCCTTGAGCATTCAGATGCAACACATCATCTGATCGAACAACAAGGTATACCGATTGTTGCGATTTGGAACTATAGCGAGACCACAAAAATGTCATGCGTAGGTGTGGAAAACGCCGAAGCCGGTCGCTTGGCAGCCCGTCACCTTCTATCGCTTGGACATCGAAAAATTAGCCTCGTGTTCCCAAGCACGGCAGGGAATGATCGCGCTTATGATAGATTTCATGGTGCGCGAAATGAATTGCGAAGCAAAGATGTTGATGTCCCCGAAAACTGGATATTAGAGGCTCCATATAGTATCGCTGAGGCGAAGCGCGCCTGCTTATCGTTGTTAAAAGCAGACAACATTCCCACAGGTATTTTGTGTGGCAATGACATCATCGCTCAAGGTGCACTGTATGCCGCCCAGAAACTATCTATAGATGTTCCCGCAGATCTTTCGGTTATGGGAATTGGCGATTTTAAAGGTTCTGGTGAAATTGAACCTTCTCTTTCGACCATTCGGATTCCTGCCAAAAACATTGGCTCGCTAGCCGCTAAACACATTACGGATAAAATAGCTGATAAGCACGCCGATCTGGTTAAAGAGAAGTGTGAATTGCGTATAATTGAAAGAAATTCGACGGCACTCCAACACAATAAATGTGTAAGAGGCCTATAATAATTGTTCGCTGTAGAATTAGTAGTTTTGCGAGAGTCCGGTTGATTTAGTTGGGGGGCATTCGTTGTGACGAATAGGAGACCTGCCAAAATTCTCACTAAACCTTCAAATGAAAACCTGTCTCCACATCTAGCGTAATTGCTATCTCTCGAATCCGGACACGTAAATCCAAAATTCCATACGAAACTGTTGAACCAAAACCAATTGAGTAAACATTGTTCTGACACAACGTTTAAAGGCAAACGCAAGATTACAATGTGGGCAACTGTCTGATTTACAAAGGACCACAGCCATGATCACAAGAAGAACAGCATTATTAGGAACCGCGTTTCTTGCATCGGCACCAGCGCTGATAAAAACAGCAAATGCAGAAGAAATCATGGACACCTCGGATGCAAAGCCGGTTGATCTGTCTGCCTTGAAACGGGTCAAACACAAGCTGGTGAAGCCTCCGTTTGTACATCCACATGAGCAGATCGCAACCGGAGACCCGGTTATCCATGAATTTGAAATGAAGATCATCGAAAAAGAAATCCAGGTTGACGATGATGCCTATCTGCAGGCGATGACTTTTAACGGATCAGTTCCCGGCCCGCTGATGGTGGTTCATGAGGGCGACTATGTTGAGCTTACACTCTACAATCCGCCGGAAAACCTGATGCAGCACAATATCGACTTTCACTCAGCAACAGGTGCACTTGGTGGTGGGTCCTTGACGCTGGTGAACCCGGGCGAAAAAACTGTACTCCGGTTCAAGGCCACCCGACCCGGTACTTTTGTCTATCACTGTGCCCCCGGCGGACCGATGATCCCATGGCACGTGGTGTCAGGCATGTCCGGTGCTATTATGATCCTGCCTCGAGATGGCCTGAGCGATCACAACGGTAACCCGGTTTCCTATGATCAAGTGTTCTATATCGGCGAAAATGACTTCTATATCCCAAAAGATGCCGATGGAAATTACAAGCGTTACGAAGATGTCGGTGAAAGTTATCCCGAAACGCTGGAGGTCATGAACGGGCTGATACCAACCCATGTGACATTCAACGGCAAGGTAGGCGCCTTGACCGGTGATAATGCCCTAACGGCCAAGCAAGGTGAAAATGTCTTGTTTGTCCACAGTCAGGCCAACCGTGATAGTCGTCCTCACCTGATTGGGGGGCATGGAGATCTGGTTTGGGAAGCGGGTAAATTTAACAACATTCCAGAACGCGATCTTGAGACATGGTTTATTCGTGGTGGCTCAGCTGGTGCGGCGCTTTATGAATTTTTGCAGCCCGGGGTCTATGCCTATGTAAACCACAACCTAATCGAAGCGGTGAATCTGGGCGCTACTGCGCACGTTATAGTCGAAGGTGAATGGAATAACGATCTTATGGCGCAGGTTGTTGCACCTACCGAATACGATGTGATGCACGAAGGTCGTACTGCTCTGCCTTAATGGCAAGTTTACGGTTCAACATTTAACTGGGGCGCGCAACTGCGGCCCCCCTTTTTGTTCAAAACAAGAGGGTTTCCCATGGCGCGACCGGTTCTTACAGTTGCTGACATTGGCGGGTTTTCCGTCCTCGCAGTATATCTTTTGGGTTTCTCAAATGGGGCAGAACCCCTAGCAGATGAGTTACTAGAGTTAAGAGCGTTGCCCGCAGGTGTGATTGAGTATCAGCT
Organism: Roseovarius albus; assembly: GCF_900172335.1. Classification (GTDB taxonomy): domain Bacteria; phylum Pseudomonadota; class Alphaproteobacteria; order Rhodobacterales; family Rhodobacteraceae; genus Roseovarius; species Roseovarius albus. Next base: position 28,549 of record NZ_FWFX01000013.1, on the reverse strand, counting down.
CGCCGGTGAGTTTCGCAACGGCAGGCGTGTTGTTTCAGCCCCTAAACGTACCATTAACATTCCCGGAAACCTAGAGATTATGCGATACCCTGTTACGCAAGCTGCTTACTCCAAATGTGTTTCTGAAGGTGGTTGTGTTGAGAGCGCTTCCTCAGGTTCAGAAACTCTGCCGCAAACGTTGGTAAACTATCGCGACGCATTGGATTTTGCTGCGTGGCAATCTGAGAGGACAGCACAAAACTGGCGTTTGCCAACAGGCCCTGAATGGGCTTATGCCGCCGCTGAGCGGTATGAGGACGAATTCGTGTCAGATGGGCCTGAATACGATGATCCGGCGCAACGGTGGATTGATGCTTACCGCGCAAATATTCAGAATCGAGACAGTGCGGACCCTACATTGAAGCCATTGGGCACCTACGGTGAAAACGCTTTTGGAATCGCGTATTTGGGGGGCAACACATGGGAATGGACCACGACCTGTTTCAAAAAAGGTGAGGTGAATGTGAATGGAGAGTTAGTCCAGCAAAGCGAAGATTACTGCGGTGTGCGCCTGGCACAAGGAGTGCATCGGGCATTTATTATCGACTTTGTTCGCGACGCCAGTGTTGGCGGCTGCGCCGTTGGTTTGCCTCCCGATCATCTGGTCATACGACTAATTCGTGAAAATTAATCGACCCTTGGCATAACCAACCAAGGCCATATACGAATGCAGATTATTCCAAAGCCTCCGACCCAAAGGATTGCTGAGATCTGTATACCGGACAGGCCAAAGATCCACATGCCCGGCAACATGGCCCGCAAGATGGCCGCCAGCAGGATTACTGCAAACGCCAAGCTAAGTGTTGCCCCTGCCGCCAAAGGTCGCGCCGTATGCCCCATACTGGCCCGAAGCATTACGGCAGTGGTCATGCCACCAATCGCACCCATTCCCAGCACATGAAGTCCGGCGGCGGCGCTCATGCCATTCCAGATCAATGCCAGAGCCAGAAATGCAAAACCAACAGGGATGCACAAATAGGACAAGTGCAACATCAACAATATGGCAGAGCGCCACGCACGGCCACCTTGCCACCGCTGCAACCTGATAACATGGATGATGGCAGCGACGGACAACGCAATGGCGGTGATTGTCGGCGGCGCTTTAGAAACCCACATAACCAAGGAGAGTACAGCAATCCCCAGCGATAAGGCATCATATCGATTAAATTGAGTTGGCAAGCATGTTACGCCCTGTTTTACTAGCCAATTCCTCGTGAAACTTGGGATGATGCGCCCACCGATCAGCATGATCAGAAGGATCAAAACTGCCATTCCTGCACGGCGGCTATAATCAGCGGCCCCCGATATCATTGCCTCCTGATGAAAAGCCACATTCGCGCACAGAAACAGGCAAACCAACGCCACGACGGTCAAGTTGCGCCAGTTATGAGAGACAAGCAATTGATGGGCGGCAACAAGACATAACACGGCGAGAAAACTGTTATCGATAACCAAGACCCAAGAAATGGGTAGTGGGATTGCACCAAGTACTGCAATTCGCCCTGCAATCCACAAAGCCACCAAAAATGCTAAAAATCTGTCCCTAATTTGAGCCCGGCCAGTCCAATTCGGAATTGCCGTCAACAAAAAGCCCGCGATGACAGCTGAGCTAAACCCAAACAACATTTCGTGGATGTGCCAATCAGTCGGTTTAAATGGGCTGTTCAGTGTCCATAATCCCGACCAGATCATCATCCATAAGACGACCGCAACAATAGAAAACCCCGTTGCAAGCAGAAAAAAGGGCCTGAAGCCCGAGTCGAAAAAGATAAAGTGACGTGTTTCTTTCATCAGAGGCAACCTGAACACAGTTGTTGGCGGCCCCGTGTTGAAACCGCCCAAGGTACGCGATTTTCGAGGGGCTACTGAACGCTACCAAACAAAGGTTCAAAACGTTTCTTCGCTTTCCCCTTTTGTTTTACAGCACTTGCCTCTTCCAAATTGACTGCGCCGCCAACCTGGATCAGGGCAACCATTCCCAAGGCATAGTGCGGTGTGCATTTGACGCCATACAAACCCTCGGCATCAACCTGCAGATCATAATCTGCACCCAGCTTGCTTTTGAATTTCTCAACCCCCTCCGGTAGCATGCCTTTGATGGATTCCACGTTGTGCCCTTTGTCTGTGGAAATGAAACGGATGACGTCGCCGGGTTGCGCCGCAATGTAAGCGGGTTCAAAAACCATCGAACCCTCGGCCCCTTTGTTGAGCATCTTCACTTCGATGGTTTCGGCAAACGCGTTGCCACCAATACAAATTGCCGCGGCAATCGCTAAAGATTTCGCAAACATCACAGTTTCCTTTCCGAGGTTGGATGTGTTTGAATTGGCAGCAATCTGAAGGATTTGAGTCTGGCACTCTTTGTGCCAAGACAAACTGCGAGGCGGAAAGTGAACAAACTCGACGAAAGTCTTTTGGACAGTCTTCCACTGTTCAATCAATTGGAACATGCGCAGATTCGAGACATTCTTAATCTTGCTACGACCTGCCGTTTCGAACCCGGTGTAACGGTTTTCGAAGAAGACCAGGTCGCCGAGTATTTTTACTTGCTGCTTGACGGGTACATCAGGGTCATCCGCCTGACGCCAGAGGGTGAGCAGATCATCACGCTGCATATTCCCAGCGGGCATTTGTTCGGCATTGCAGCGGCTCTTGGACACAGTAAGTATCCAGCAACATCTGTTGCGGCGGCAGAATGCCTCTGCTTGCGTTGGCCGATGCAACACTTGACCGGGTTCTTGGAAACCTATGCCGGATTTTCAGAAGGCGTTTATAAAACGGTTGGAAAGCGCGTGGCCGATATGAACAATCGTATTTTGGAACTGGCAACCCAACAGGTCGAACAGCGAGTTGCGAATGCTTTGCTACGGCTGATCAATCAGACCGGACGTCAAACTGACGAAGGCATTGAAATCGACTTCCCAATCACCCGGCAGGATATTTCGGAAATGACGGGCAGCACCTTGCACACCATCAGCCGATTGCTCAGCGCGTGGGAGCGCGAAGGCACAATCAAAAGCGCACGCAAAAAGATTGTTGTCACGGATCCACATAAATTGGTTTTGCACAGCAGCTAATGCGCTCTGATCGCTTGGAGAAGATCCTCGCGAAACTCCGGTTCCGGCACGTTATGCTCTGAACAAGCATCCTGAATAGTGTGATATGGCGAAATCGCACATCCCACACATAGCATGTTGTATTTTATGAAGACCGGAATGGTTTGTGGCCATATCTCCATGATGTCGCATAGCAACATAGTTGGATCATCAATTTCGGCGGCCTGTTCCACAATCAGATCCTTTCCGTGATCCAATCCTAGATCAATTTTCGCCGCCTTCTTTGTGCTGGCACAACTTCCCAGTGTCCCGGATGCGCTATTTCTGAAGACAATGAAATTTCAAGAGGGCGCGGGAAATGTCTGAATTCCTCACCAAATCGCGTGCGCGCAATATTTTCTACGGAGGATCGCTATTCTTCGTGGTGATATTCGTCGTGCTGACGATTCAAAGCCACCGATATGTCGTCACGACATCAACCGCTGGCATGCCGCTAACCGAAGAAGTTGCCTTGGGTAAACATGTCTGGGAGCGGCACAGCTGCATCAACTGCCACACATTACACGGAGAAGGCGCCTATTTCGCACCAGAGGTGGGCAATGTGATGACCCGTTGGGGCGTACTTGACGACCCGGAAGCAGCCTTTGAAGTGCTCAAAGGATGGATGGAAGCCCAGCCAAGTGGCGTCGAGGGTCGCCGCCAAATGCCGCGTTTTGAAATCACTGACAAAGAAATGCGGGCCCTGTCCGAATTCCTGCGTTGGGCCGATCAAACTGACACCCAGGGCTGGCCGCCCAATGATGCCGGATAAGGAGGGATTCCTATGAAATACGCTTCTCAAAAAGTGGCCTACGCCTATTTTCTTTGTGCGATGGCCTTATTTGGTATTCAGGTTGCCGGCGGTTTGCTGGCGGGCTGGATTTACGTCTCGCCAAATTTCCTGTCGGAATTACTGCCCTTCAACATCATACGCATGATCCACACCAACGCCTTGATTGTCTGGCTCTTGCTGGGTTTTTTTGGCGCCGCCTATTTCCTGATTCCCGAGGAAAGCGAGCGCGAGATCTATTCGGTCAAACTGGCTTATATTCAGTTAATCCTGCTGATGGTGGGAACGTTGGGCGCGGTTGGCAGCTACCTTGTCGGCATCCACGGCGGGCGCGAATTCCTTGAACAACCGCTTTGGGTGAAATTCGGCATCCTCGTTGCCGCCCTGATCTTTCTGTTCAACATTTCAATGACAGTTTTGGCTGGGCGAAAAACAGCGATCACCAATGTCTTGCTGATGGGGCTTTGGCTACTCAGCCTGCTGTGGGTCTTTGCCTTCATCAACCCGGATAACTTGTCGCTGGATAAAATGTACTGGTGGTTTGTCGTGCACCTTTGGGTCGAGGCCACATGGGAGTTGGTTATGGCATCGATCCTGGCCTTCTTGCTATTGAAGTTGACCGGTGTAGACCGTGAAGTGGTCGAAAAATGGCTCTATGTGATTGTCGCCACCGCATTATTTTCCGGCATTCTTGGCACTGGGCACCATTTCTACTGGATTGGCTTGCCGGGCTACTGGCAGTGGGTTGGTTCGATCTTCTCAACCTTCGAGGTGATCCCCTTCTTCCTGATGATGAGCTTTGCCTTTGTCATGGTCTGGAAGGGTCGCCGTAACCACCCAAACAAGGCCGCATTATTGTGGTCGCTTGGGTCATCCACCGTCGCATTCTTCGGCGCGGGTGTCTGGGGCTTCCTGCACACATTGCACGGGGTGAACTTCTATAGTCACGGCACCCAGATCACTGCCGCACACGGCCACTTGTCGTTCTACGGGGCTTATGTCGCGCTGAATCTTGCGATGTTCTCTTATGCGTTCCCAATGTTGCGGGGCCGCGCGCCGTACAATCAGGTGCTGAATATGGCGTCATTCTGGTTGATGACGGGCGGCATGGCGTTCATGACCTTTGTTCTGACCTTCGCGGGCACCATCCAGACTCACCTGCAACGCGTCGTTGGGGATTACTACATGGATGTGCAGGATGCCCTGACCTTGTTCTACGTCATGCGGTTTGGCGCAGGCTTTGCGGTGGTTCTTGGCGCGCTGGTATTCATTTACGCAATGCTGGTTGTCCGCAAGTCAGAGGTGATCACTCCCGGTGACGCCACACAGGTTGCAGGTGAATGACCATGAATATGCCTGCCAGAGACCTGCACGTGCCGTTCTATCAACCAACAGGTGACGAATGCACCTTGTTTGAAACGGCACAAAATAGCGGCTTGCCCCTCCTTTTGAAGGGGCCAACCGGTTGCGGAAAAACCCGCTATATCGAACACATGGCGGCTCGCACTGGACGCAAACTTTATACTGTGGCGTGCCATGATGATCTTTCTGCGGCTGATCTGATAGGGCGCTATCTGCTGCGCGGCGGAGAAACCGATTGGGTTGATGGCCCGCTGACCCGGGCAGTGCGCGAAGGGGCGATTTGCTACCTCGATGAGGTGGTCGAGGCCCGTAAAGATGTTACGGTTGTTTTGCACCCGCTGACTGATAACCGCCGAACACTGATGATTGACCGCACTGGCGAAGAACTGCAGGCCCCCTCCGGTTTCATGTTGGTGGCCAGCTACAACCCCGGCTACCAAAACGTCCTGAAACGCATGAAACCCTCGACCCGTCAGCGGTTTTTGTCGATCACATTCGGCTTTCCCGACCCGACAACGGAAATCGCTGTCATCGCGCAGGAAACCGGCCTTGATGATACGCGAGTCACTTCGCTGGTGCGGCTTGCAGGGCATATTCGCAATCTGTCAGGTATGGACTTAGAGGAAGGTGTTTCAACCCGCCTGCTGATCTATGCGGCGATGTTGATGAAAACCGGCATGAATGTTAACCGCGCGCTCGAGGCCGCTATTATTGAACCATTGACTGATGACGATGACATCAAAACGGCCCTGCGTGATCTGATCACCGTGGTCTACGGTTAAGACAATGGCACTGCGTCCCCTTGATCTGATGGAGCCCGAGGAAACGGTTGGGAATATCTGGCACGGCCTTGTGTCAGAGCCCGATTGTACGCTGGCTTATCCAGAAGCGATGTCTACCCTAAGCAGTATGAGCACCAGTTTGCTATTCCTGTTTCGCGCTTTGGGTGGATCGGGAGCAGTCGAAATTGCGCCAGCCCCAGCCACCCGATCACAACATCGGATCGGGGCGCGCCGAAAACTGGGCAACGCTGATCTCCGTCAGTATCAAGCTAGTTTTGACAGTGAGAAGCTTTTGTTACCCCCTGACATCGCCATTTTTCCTGACGCAGACTTGAACCGCGCGACCTATCTGTGGCTGGCGGCCTCAGCGGCATTGAGTGACCCGCGAGAAATCCCGGAAGATCCACTCTTAGCGGATTGGACGCAAGTGCAGATCAATTCAAAGGCGGCTGAATCGGTCTATGCTCGCTGTCCGGGGCTTCGACACAGCTATGAAAAAATGCGTATCGCAACGTTCAATGCGCGCCCGGATGTAAAGCGCCCCGCGCCTGAGGCGGATTTGGAAGCCGCAATCTGCGATGTATTGGCTGGACTACCCTTCACAGCAGCGGCACCCAATGTCGCATCAAACAAGTACCATTCGTTTGCACCGGTGCCGTTTTGGCTGTCATTCCAAAGCCCCGGCTCTGGCGGTCTGGCTGACGCAAACCCAGAAGAGATCACCAACCAACCTCCTGCGGCAAGCACCACAACCAGAAAACTTGGTTTACGCAAAGACGCATCCGAAGCAATGCGCAAAGACAGTTTCATCATTCACCGATTTGAAGCGATCCTCAGCTGGGTTGAAAGCATGAACCTCAATCGCAGTGTGGACGATGACGACGACGAGAACGCGAAAAAGGCAGCAGACGATCAGGATAACATCACCCTGTCGCGCCTTGATCGCCGGGCTGCGACGCGCCTTCGCTTGCACCTTGACCTTTCCCCTGCGGATGCCGACCACGAACGGTTGGCTGGCGAATATACCTATCCAGAATGGAACCATCGCAGCCGCAGCTATATGCCCAACCATTGTCGCGTGCTTGATGCTGAGGTCGTACCAGACCCCGACAATGCACTGGTGCCTAACGAGCGTCGTATGCGCGAGGTTCGGCGCCAATTTGCAACCCTGCACCCTAGACGCATCCTGCGCCCGCGCCAATTGGACGGGACAGAGCTTGATCTTGATGCGGTGATTGCCGCGCAGATCGACTTGCAAGCCACTGGGCAAAGTAGCGACCGGATCTACCAAAGCCTGCGCCAGATTGATCGTGATCTGTCGGTGGCCATCTTGCTGGACACTTCAAGATCTACCGAGGCGGCAGTTGGCGACACCAGTGTGATTGACGTGGCGCGGGATGCGCTTGCCGCCTTATCCGGGGGCATTGATGCGGCTGGCGACCGGTTGGGTATTTGGGGGTTTTCGTCGTTGCGCCGGGACCGGGTGTTTCTCAGTCGGTGCAAGGCGTTTGAGACGCCGCTTTCTCCAGAAGTACAGGGTCGGATCTGCAGCCTGCAGCCAGGGCACTATACGCGGCTGGGTGCTGCTATCCGATATGTCAGCGCGCAGCTTCAGGAGGAACCCTCCAGTCGTAAGCTTCTGTTGGTTCTGACCGACGGAAAACCTAACGACCTTGACCATTATGAGGGTCAGCACGGTATTGAAGACAGCCACATGGCCGTGCGTGAGGCCCGCAACATTGGCCAGATTGTGCACGGCATCATTGTGGATGAAGACGGGCAAGACTGGTTCGCCCGCATTTTTGGGCGTGGTGGTTTTACTCTGCTCCCCCAGCCCGAGCGCCTGCTTCGCGCACTTCCAGATATTTATCGATCTCTCACACAGGAGACCTAATCATGCGCTACACCGTACTAACCGCTTTTCTGCTCACACCACTCTTTGCAAATGCAGAAGCCTATGAACGCCCCGTCCCTCAATCCCAATCTGCAACAGCTGAGTTTTGGTTCATGATCGCATCGTTCGCACTGATTATCGCATTGTGGGGTGTGCAAAAACTGGTGTCTCGCAGATGAGCGACGCAGGTTGGAGCACACGAAAAATCACTGCGGTGCTCTATCCGTTTGGAGCAGGTGCAATGGCGCTCAACGTCTACTTCTCCTCGCTCATTTTATCTTGGCTTGGCCTCCCTGCCATCACGCCGGTGACGGCGATATTTATAGCCCTGCCACTTGGGTTGCCGGCAACATGGCTATTTGCGCTCCATATCAAGCGATTGATTAAATCATCGCAGACGGATTCATGATGTCAAAATTTATGTCCTCATTTGGTTAGATCAGAGCGGCCATTGGATCGGAGATGGTGAACGACATCAAAAATCCGCATTGCTGACCTTCGCGGTATCGTTTCTGAATGTCTGTTCTTCAGGTCTTTTTCGTCATTCAGGCCTATGCTGATAGTGACTGATATCGGCAACGAGCCCGAAGCAGACAAACCTCGATTCCATGAGTCTGATAGCTAAATCCAATTACCGCTGTGGGTAATTTCACCCCAATAAACAAGTTTACGAACAGCGAAAGGATTTTCTATGGACACAATCAGTGACATCTATCGCAACTACGCCTTGGCTTGGGAAACGGGCAATGCAGATTTGTAGCTTTCAATCTGGGAGGAGGGAGGCACTCAAATGCCTCCCGGGTTTTCTTCGCGGACAAAAGACGACTTGCGCAAAATCATGCCTCCACGGTTTGTGCCCAACATGGTGTCATCTTTCCATAAAAGACTAACGTGTTGCGGCGATCCGTTGAAACCACCGCCGATAACTGTGATTCAAAAGGGCCACTAGAAATGGCTGTTGTCAGCCACAAAGCGGATATAACCAATCGGCACTTCCGATTAGATCAAACTTTCTTGGCAACCTTTTTGAGACATGTCAATTGCGTGTTAAAGGAGCATAAGTGGAGTACTACAAAGCGTTTTACTCTAGCTCGCTGAGTTTGCTCATATCTCGCAAAAACCTTCTCTATGAGGTTCGATAGATGCCATACTGTCTTTGGATAGACACGTTTGTTTTAATCCTCGCCTCTTCTGGCAACTAGGAAGTAGAACCATGCGTAAAAAAGGCCCTACTGAGATATTGGCTCTAGTCACGCCACACTTCAATTTGGCGGCGACGATGGCGTTTCTGGATCCATTTCGAGCGGCGAATTACCTTGCGGGCCGACAGCTGTTTTGTTGGGCATTGGTAAGCGAACAGGGTGGGCTGTGCCGTGCGAGCAACGGTGTGGAAATCGGTGTCGAGGCGCTTAGGGCGCACCAGGAGGAGACTCCGGATATCGTTCTGGTGTCCAGCAGTTGGACGCCGGATGCCTTTGCGAGCGATACGCTGTTGTCAGCAATCCGTCGTTACTTCCGCACCGGCAGCTATGTCGGTGGCATTGATACAGGCGCCTTTGTGCTTGCCGCAGCGGGTATTTTGGACGGGCGGCGCGCCACAGCGCACTACGAACATATTGACGGGTTTGGTGAAAAGTATCCGCAGATTGAGGTCTGCGAGGATCTGTTTGTGAATGATGGCACTATTGGCACCTGCTGCGGGGGCATTGCCGCTAGTGACTATGCCTTAACACTTCTGCGTGAAATCGTCGGGGATGCACTGGCAAATGACTGCGCGAAATACATTTTCCATAGCCGCGTGCGCGGGCAGGGGGCGCATCAAACCGATGCACGGTTTGAACCTTTGGGAAACACCGCGCCATCAAAGGTGCGTCGCGCGATCGAGATGATGGAGCAAAATCTCGAAACGCCGCTTAGCATTCCTGAGCTTTGCAATTTCATCGGCGTGTCGCAACGCCATCTTGATCGGTTGTTCAAGGGCTATGTAAAAACCAGCCCGCGATTGTACTATCGTGACATCCGGTTGGACCGGGCGAGGGGTTTGGTCACGCAAACCGAACTGCCGATTTCTGAGGTTGCTTTGGCCTGCGGCTTTCCCAATCATGTTTACTTTAGCCGCGCCTATAAAAGGCGCTTTGGCGTACCCCCCAATCAGGACAGAATCGATGGGCGGGTTCCGTTTGAATTTCGTGCTTGGCCAATGTACCGACCGATGAAATCGAAGCAGGATGGCGAATAGGGTTCATATTTGGGCGAATAGAGTGCCTGAAATCATGTAGAAATTCGCTGATCATACCTTTGTGACCCACAGGCAGGCAAAGGAGAGTTCAGCGTGACTGACCTACCAACCCAAGCTCAGTTTTCTCGGATCAGTGATGGCTATTCAGCTGATGCAGGAAATTCGCAATCATTGAAGGCGGATGCCTATACGCAAGCTGAATGGTTCGGGGCCGATCAGCGCGAGATCCTCGCCAAATCCTGGCAATGGGTTTGCCATCTCGAAAAGTTGCGAGAATCTGGGTCCTTTGTCACCGTTGAGATCGCCGGGCAGCCGATCGCCGTTGTGCGCGATCGCGAGGGGGGGCTGCGCGCATTCTACAACGTCTGCAAGCACCGCGCGCATGAGTTGCTGAAGGGGGAAGGCAACACCACCCGCATTATGTGCCCCTATCACGCATGGGTGTACAAGCTGGACGGGCAATTGGTGCGTGCGCCGGAAACCGAGCATCTGGAAAACTTCAACACCAAGGAGATCTGTCTTGATCAGGTGCAGGTCGAGGAGTTTGCGGGATTCATCTACGTCAATCTTGATCCAACCGCACAGTCGCTGAAAGAGCAATCCGGCAATCTGGAAACCGAAATCCGCCACTGGGCGCCGGATATTGACCAGCTGACTTTCGGTCATCGTCTGACCTATGACATCAAGTCGAATTGGAAGAATGTCGTCGATAATTTTCTTGAATGCTACCACTGCCCGACCGCGCATAAGGACTTCTGCGATCTCGTCGATATGGACACTTATAAGGTTACCACGCATGGGATTTACTCCAGCCACATGGCGGATGCGGGCCAGTCGACCAACTCGGCCTATGACGTGTCAAACGCAACCGTGAAAACCCATGCCGTTTGGTGGTTGTGGCCGACCACTTGCCTCATGCGCTATCCGGGTCGGTCCAGCATGATCGTGCTGAACATCATCCCAATTGGACCGGACCGGTCGCTGGAGACCTATGATTTCTTCCTTGAAACACCTGAGCCAAATGAAGGCGAATTGGACGCGATCCGCTATCTGGACGAGGTTCTACAGGTCGAAGACATCGGCCTTGTCGAAAGCGTTCAGCGTGGGATGAGCACACCAGCGTTTACGCAAGGGCGGATTGTGAATGATCCATCCGGGTCAGGCAAATCCGAACACGCAGTGCACCATTTTCACGGGCTGGTGCTGGACGCCTATGCGCGAGGTGCCACATGACGCAGCCAAATATCGTTGTGATCATGGCCGACCAACTGGCACCCCATTGGACCGGGGCTTATGGTCATGAGATTGCAAAAACCCCCAACATTGATGCACTGGCCGCCCGCGGTATGCGGTTTGATGCGGCATACTGCAATTCGCCGCTTTGTGCGCCGTCACGTTTTGCCTTTATGTCGGGGCAATTGATCAGCCGGATCGCGGCCTACGATAATGCCAGCGAATTTCGCGCCTCTGTACCGACATTCGCGCATTATCTTAAGGCGCTTGGATATCGCACCTGTCTGTCCGGCAAAATGCATTTTGTCGGCCCCGATCAAAAGCATGGTTTTCAAGATCGTGTGACCACCGACATTTACCCTTCTGATTTTGCCTGGACACCCGATTGGGAAGCCCCGGACGAGCGGATCGATAAGTGGTACCACAATATGGAAACGGTCAAGGAAAGCGGTGTTGCCGTTGCCACCTTCCAGACCGATTATGATGACGAGGTCGGTTTTGCTGCGCGTCGATGGCTTATTGATCGCGGACGCGAACGCGCCGCTGGTGACAACACTCCGTTTTGCATGGTGGCCAGTTTCATCCATCCCCATGACCCTTATGTTGCCAAACCGGAATGGTGGGATCTTTACGCGGATGAAGATATCGACATGCCCACTTATGTCCCCGAGCTTGAGGATCACGATCCATTCTCGCGCCGTTTGATGGATGGAATCGAAGCCAGCGTTGTACCCTTGACCGAAGAAGAAGTGCGCCGTGCCCGCCGCGCCTATTTGGCCAATGTTAGTTATTTCGATAGCAAGGTCGGCGAAGTTGTTAAAGCCATCGAAGACATCGGTGAAAGCGACAACACTATCATTGTCGTGACCGCCGACCATGGCGACATGCTGGGTGAACGTGGCCTGTGGTACAAGATGAACTTCTTTGAACACTCTGCCCGCGTGCCGTTGATTATGACCGGTGCCGGGGTGGCAAAGGGTGTGGCCTCAAATGCTTGTTCCTTGCTCGATCTTTTGCCGACCTTTGTCGATATCGCGGGGGGCGACGATTCAATCATTGGCGAACCGCTTGACGGCCGCTCGCTCTTGCCGCTTGCGCGCGGAGAGACGGACCCGACAGATGAGGCCATCGGGGAGTATTGCGCAGAAATGACGCCATATCCGGTCTTCATGATCCGGCGTGGGCCACTGAAGTACATCCACTGTGATCCCGATCCACCGCAGCTCTATGACTTGGTCAAAGATCCGTTGGAAAAGCAAAACGTCGCCGCTGATCCGGCCTATCATAATGCGGCGGCAGCCTTTGCTGCCGAGGTGGCCGAGCGGTGGGACAGTGAGAAACTTCGCGACAACATTATCGGCACGCAAAAATCCCGCCGCGCCCTGCACGCCGCGATGGAGGCTGGAGCCGGAGAGCATTGGGACTACAACCCACCCGCTGATGCGTCGCAACAGTATGTGCGCAACCACATGGATTGGACTGTCGCTGCTGAACATTATCGTTTGAACCCAAGGAACACCAATGACACGAATTCTTGAAGGTAAAACCGCGCTGGTGACTGGCGGTCGCGGGGGTATTGGCCGTGCAATTGTCAGCCGATTTCTGCGCGAAGGAGCAACGGTATATGCCGCGGATCTGACCCCGCAAGGATCATTGGCTGCACATGACGATGATGGCAGTGTCTTTATAAAGCTGGATGTGACCCAAGAGGGAGACGCCATCGCTGCAATGGACCAGGTATTGGCCGATCAGGGCAAGCTGGACATTCTGGTGAATGCCGCTGGGATCGAGATCGAAAAAACCATCGAAGACACCACGTTGGAGGAGTGGAACAAGTCCTTTGCAGTGAACTGCACCGGCACGTTTTTGACATCAAAATATGCACTGCCCCTGATGCGTGCGTCGGCACAATCCGGCAACAGCGCGTCGATCATCAACTTTGGCTCATATGATGGCTTCATCGCGGATCCCGGTCTGGCTGCCTATTGCGCGACCAAGGGGGCGGTGCACGCACTGACGCGCGCAATGGCCTGTGATCATGGTCCCGAAGGTATTCGTGTGAACGCGATCTGTCCTGGCTACATCGACACACCGATGCTGCAAAGCTTCTTCAATGGAGATGGCTCCGGTGGGGGTGGCGGCGATATTGAATCGCTGCAGCAGGCCGTGCGTGATGTGCACCCGATGCGCACCTATGGCACGCCGGATGACATCGCCAACTTGGTCAATTGGCTGGCGTCAGACGAGGCGCGCTATGCCTCGGGCCAGCTCTGGGTGCTTGATGGGGGGCTTTCGGCCCAAGTGCAACAGATGAAGATCTGAGGGTGCGATCATGACCAAGCAAAAATCCGTTATCATCACCTGTGCACCGACAGGTGGCATTCATACGCCCACAATGTCGGAACACCTTCCGATCACTCCAAGCGAAATCGCCACAGCTTCAATCGAGGCTGCCGAGGCGGGGGCATCAATTATTCACCTGCACGCCCGTGACCCGGAAACCGGCAAGCCCGATGCGAATCCTGACTTGTTCATGGAATTTCTGCCGCGAATTAAACAAGCCACCGACGCAGTGATGAATGTCTCAACCGGTGGGGGGCTGGGCATGTCGCGCGAGGAACGCCTGCGTGCGGCGGTCAAAGCCTCGCCCGAGATGGCGAGCATGAACATCGGGTCGATGAATTTCGGCATTTTCCCGATGAAGGACAAGTATTCAAATTGGAAACACGCGTGGGAGCCGGAATTTCTGGACATGACCCGCGATTTCATCTTCCGCAATACCTTTGCGGATATTGAATATTGCTTGAAAGAGCTGGGCGAAGGGCATGGTACAAGATTTGAGTTTGAATGCTATGACCTTGGCCATCTTTATAACCTGGCCTGGATCCGCGATCAGGGCTGGATCAAGGGACCGATCTTTGTGCAGATGGTGTTTGGAATTTTAGGCGGCGTTGGCGCCGATCTGGATAATTTGATGCATATGCACACCATCGCCAACAAGCTGTTTGGGGATGACTATGAGTGGTCGGTTCTGGCCGCCGGTCGCCACCAAATGCCGTTCACGACACAAAGCGCGTTGTTGGGTGGCAATGTACGGGTCGGGATGGAGGACAGCCTTTACATTGGCCCGGGTGAAAAGGCCGTGTCCAGCGCCCAGCAGGTCAGTAAAATCCGCGGCATCATCGAAAATCTCGGCCTTTCGGTTGCCACCCCGGCTGAGGCGCGCGCGCGTCTTGGTTTGAAGGGTGGCGATCAGGTCGCGTTCTGAGGGAGGATCTCATGCAAACCAAAATGTTGATCAACGGCGAAATGGTTGAGGGCGACGGCGATCCAATCGCCGTATTGAACCCTGCCACTGGTGAAGAGATCTGCGCGATCAAGTCCGCCACTTCTGAGCAAGCCAATGCCGCCGCCGCCGCCGCGCATGAGGCGTTTGAAACTTATGGGCTAACCTGCCCGGCTGAGCGTTCGGAACTATTGACGGACATCGCCAACGTTCTGGAAGATAACGTCAAAGAACTGGCAGAGCTGGAAAGTCTGGATGCAGGCAAGCCTTGGCCATCGGCCCTGAATGATGAAACGCCACTAACTCTGGACACCTTCCGGTTTTTTGCCGGCGCAGCCCGGACAATGACTGGCATCGCAGCCGGCGAATATGTCGCTGGTCACACATCGATGATCCGTAAAGATCCGGTTGGTCCGGTGGCAGCGATTGCACCTTGGAATTATCCACTGATGATGGCCGCTTGGAAATTAGCGGCCCCGCTGGCGGCCGGTTGTCCCGTGACGGTGAAGCCGTCGCAACTGACACCATTATCAACACTTAAGGCGGCAGAACTGATCGCCGATATAGCTCCCAAAGGCGCAGTCAACGTGCTGCACGGCTCCGGCCGTGAGATCGGCAATCAAATGATCAACGACCCCCGTACCGAAGCGATTTCGATCACCGGATCAAACGCGACGGGTGCAGAAGCGATGAAGGCTGCCGCCCGTCAGATCCGTCATGTGCATCTGGAGCTGGGCGGCAAGGCCCCCGTGATTGTATTTGAGGATGCCGATATCGGTGCAGTAGCGGAAACCGTGCGCTATGGTTCGTTCTTCAACGCCGGGCAGGATTGTGCCCAGCCTTGTCGGGTCATGGTTGCCGATGCAATCTATGACAAGATTGTCGCCGCCGTGACTGATCAGGTCAACCAGATCAAAGTTGGCGCGCCAAAGGCGGAAGGCACCGAAATGGGGCCGATCATTTCCGCTGCTCAGCGCAACACGGTTGCCGGATTTGTCGATCGCGCGCGCGAGACCTGTGAGGTCGTTGCAGGCGGCAAGATGATCGATGGGCCGGGCTTCTTCTATGAACCCACAGTTCTGGCCAATGTCTCTCATGATGCGGAAGTTTTCTGTAATGAGATTTTTGGGCCAGTGGTGACCATTTCTCGGTTCTCTGATGAAGAAGAGGCGCTAAAGGTCGCCAATACGGGCCGGTTTGGGCTGGCCTCCTCGGTCTGGACCAGCAACACAGGACGCGCGATGAGGATGTCATCAAGAATGAGATATGGATTTACTTGGGTGAACACACACGGCATTGCCACGCCGGAAATGCCTTGGGCGGCAATGAAATCTTCGGGCACAGGCTGCGACATGTCGGTTTACGCGCTAGACGCCTATACCGCTGTTCGCCATGTGATGGTGGCCCACTGATGCGGCTCGCGGTGAAAAAAGCACTGGTCACTGGTGGTCGTCAGGGAATTGGGCGCGGCATTGTCGAGGCATTTTTGAAGGAGGGCGCGACCGTCGCGACTTGCGGCCGTGGCCCGCAACCTGATGGATTGCCAGAGGGTGTGAGCTGGTACAGCGTCGATGTCGCTGACGCGGCGCAAGTGAACGAGTTAGCGCAGTCTTTGGGGGCTATCGATATACTGGTCAATAATGCCGGTGTGCAGGTGGAAAAAACCGTTGTGGATAGCACCGATGCCGATTGGGATCTGGTGATCGGTGCGAACTGTCGCGGCGTGTTCAACATGTGTCGGGCCTTTATTCCGAAGATGACCAAAGGCGCATCCATCATCAACATCGGGTCCATTTCGGGTAAAGTCTCTGACCCGTCCATGGCGCTTTATAACGCGTCCAAATCCTTTGTGCACGGACTTACAAGGTCCATAGCCGTGGATCACGGCCCAGACATACGATGCAACGCGATATGCCCGGGTTGGATTGAAACCGGCATGCTGGAGGCGGGATTTGAGCTCTCGAATGATCCCGCCGCTGCCCGTAAGGATGCATTGGCGCGTCATGCCACCGGGCGTTTTGGGCAACCCGCAGACATTGCCGCCATGGCCGTCTGGCTTGCTTCAGACGAGGCTGGTTTTGCCACTGGTCAGCTTTTCACAATCGACGGTGGCATGACCGCCGCCTCACCGATCAACACGGGGCTTTTCTAATGACTGATACCTCTCACACCGCCGTTTTGGGCGCAGGCACCATCGGGGCCAGTTGGACGGCCTTGTTTCTGGCCTCGGGCCGGTCGGTCGCCGTTTATGATCCGTCACTCGAGGCCGAAATACTTGTGCGGAGTTACATCGAACAAGCCTGGGAGACCATGTCCGAACTGGGATTGACCAAACGCGGCAATCCTGACCGTGTGAGTTTTCATCCCTCTGCTGCTTCGGCTGTTGAGGGTGCTGGCTTTGTACAGGAAAACGTGCCCGAACGCCTGCCGATCAAGCAAGCGACCTTTGCCGAGATTGAACCAGTTCTTGGCGACAGCTCAATTGTTGCCAGCTCCGCCTCCGGCCTGACTCTGGGGCAGATGCAAGATGGTTGGCAAAACCCGAGCAACTTTGTTCTGGGACATCCTTTTAACCCACCACATCTGATTCCTCTGGTCGAGGTGATGGGCAACGACAAAACCCGCGTTGGCGTCGTCGAGGCGACTGAAACATTTTACGAAGATATCGGTAAGGTCACCATCAGGGTGAACAAAGAAGTGCCCGGTCACGTTGCTAATCGCTTACAAGCTGCCGTCTGGCGGGAGGCGATCCATTTGGTGCAATCCGGTGTCGCCAGTGTCGGGGATGTCGACAAGGCAATGTCCGCTGGGCCAGGACTTCGCTGGGCGGTGATGGGACCAACTACTCTTTTCAGCTTGGGTGCAGGCGCAGGAGGGTTGGCGGCATTTTGCGATCACTTTAGCGACACATTCAATGGCTGGTGGAATGATTTGGGCACGCCAACGCTCACCCCGGAGGTTTCTGAAATGCTTACGCAAGGTCTTATGGAAGAGATTGGAGATAACTCTATCAATAATTTGGCTGCTCAGCGCGATACAGCAATTGTTAAATTGCGAAAAGCACTGGCTGAATCAGAGATCAGATAACGTCTTGTCCGAAAATAACGTTCGCGTAAAGTGCGGATCTACGATTTTCAAAATGCCTTTAGACGTGTCTCGTTAGGGCTGCTCACCAAGCTTTGCA
Organism: Roseovarius albus; assembly: GCF_900172335.1. Lineage (GTDB taxonomy): Bacteria > Pseudomonadota > Alphaproteobacteria > Rhodobacterales > Rhodobacteraceae > Roseovarius > Roseovarius albus. Next base: position 10,645 of record NZ_FWFX01000013.1, on the reverse strand, counting down.
AAGACCGTAATCAGCGCATTCCCAACGCTGATGAGTAATGCCGCGAAGGTTGGCTTCCCCCTCACCATGGATTTTTTGACTCCTCACTTGAGTTGGCGGAGCTTAGCGCGCATTGCATTGCTTCTGTGAGGCGCGGTTTTTCTCGAGACATCTGATTTGTGGATTATAGTTTTTCCCGGAGCGCCTCGTAAGGCGTTTTTCCGCTGTGTGCGCCGTGTGGTCTGTGGAAGTTGTAGAAGCGTTCCCATTCGCTCAGTTTGGCTTCGAGGTCGACGTCACCTGTGTAGCTGAGCAACTGATAAAATTCTTGCTCATTTGATCTCATAACAACCATTGTTTTTTTATGACCCATATTTTAATGTTACTCTTTGGCGTCCATAAAATACACATAGCATGTACATTAGGTCTAAGTACTATTTCTCATGAAATTTGAACCCTCAGTTTGCGCTGATGGTTGTTTTGATGCCTTAGGGTCCACGAAGTCGTCCTCTCGCATCAGTGGAAATCAAAGACCAGCTGTTGTGAGGTATTCAGCATCCTGATTTTTCGCCCCATGGAAACTTCCGCTTTCAAAACAACTTCAGCTGCCGCACGTGCATCCTCTCCTGCGTCATGATGTCGAAAGCAAAGCCCTAGCACTTTTTTGAGATTGGCCAGGCCATGCCCTCCATTACCCCGCAACTCCGGCCACGCTTGACGGGCGACCGCAACGCTATCTGACCATACGGACTTCAGCATTGGTAGTCCGGCAAGCCGACATGCAGCGCCAAATGCCTTTTCGTCGTAGCGACTATGTTGAACAAGCGGATATGCTTCAAGAAGCTGACGCAGATCTGGTAGTATCACTTCGAAGTACGGGGCATTTTTAACTGTAGTGGCATCGATCCCATGCAATCGCGTATTGCCAGCGGCGAATGGCGTACGAGGGTCGATATAAGCGCTATAAGTCGCAATTGAGCCGTCAAATCCAACGAAAGCGAGGCCGATCTGACAGATGCTGGCGATATCATATCCTGCAGTCTCGACATCTACAGCTATGAATCTGAGATTGTCGCTCAGCGGTTCGAGCTGATTGAAACAGGTTGGTAAAGACAAAGGTGCAGCATTGGCCATGACAACGACTTTCACACTTTTATCGATTAACGCAAAGCATCTTCGTTGCTTGTAGCCAAAGTCGGTTTTTGGCACCAGGCGTGGTTAGAGCTGAGAAAGGTTTCAACTCGTCTGTTGGGTTTGATTATGTGGCGCTTTGACTGTGATGCAAGTGGCGCGTTTTTAGATTCTTTCGTTTGATCCTTTCTCATTGCTCACGAATGGTTCTGTCACGTCCGAAATGGGCTGCCCTCGCCTGATAAAACGCTGCAGGTCAATCTGAGGATGCGCTGCCTCCGAGGTTGGCCTCGTGCCCTTTTGATATATGTTGCCATCAGCACGGGCTTCCACTTTGCTTTGGGCTTAGTTAGCGAGTGCTAGCAACCCCGGAGAATATGCCTTGATGATGATTTTACCTTCAAGACCGGCTCTACAAGCTTCATCTAACCACGTGAACAGCACATGCGGCGTGCCGGACCACGCGGGCCGCTGTAGAGCCGAGCAGATAGTCTTGCAAACCTGGCCGGTGGCTAGCGATAACGATACAATCCACTTCATGTGATACTGCATAATCGACTATGGTACGTCCGGAATGCCCCTCGACGATCTCAAGCGTTGCTGCCTCAGCCTTATCGACTATTGGCTGGAGTTTCATTGAGATGGCAGATTTTGCACTCTCCAGGTGATCTTCTGGGAGCAGCTTTTCAGAATATTGAGGCATATGCTCGACCACGTGTAAAAGCGTAATCTTGCCATCTTTACCGCTGAGCACCTTAGCGACGCGTAAGGCAGAAATCACGTCTCGATCATCGTCTAGAGAGACTGGAACTAGAATATTGGAATACATATTTTCCTCCAAGAAGGGTATCAGAGCGGGTGCGTTGATTGATCACAATCGTGTAAAAAGGAACCCGTAGCGTTGGTACTGAACGCTGCGGGGCCAGGCGGGGAGGTTAAGCAGGCGTGAACATGTCTTTGTATTGTTCACGCAGTTCTTTCTTTTGCACTTTACCCATGGTGTTGCGGGGCAATTCCGGCAGAATGACAAGCTTCTGCGGATGCTTGAAGCGGGCCAGAGGTCCGCCAATGCTCTGCTTGATTGCGTCAAGGTCCAGTTCAGCTTTCCCATCGGAGACCAAAATGCCCACAACTGTTTCGCCAAAGTCTGGATGGGGGACACCTATGACTGCGCTTTCAAGAACACCCACCTCTTCATCAAGGAGCAATTCAATCTCTTTTGGATAAATGTTGTATCCGCCCGAGATGATCAGGTCCTTATTGCGCCCTACGATGTGCAGGTAACCGTCCTCGTCAATTTGCCCCAGATCTCCGGTGATAAAGAACCCATTCTCGCGGAGTTCTTCAGCAGTTTTTTCGGGCATCTGCCAATACCCTTTAAATACATTGGGTCCGCGCACCTCGATCTCACCAATCTCTCCTTGTGGCAGGGTTTCGCCCGTATTGCTGTCGGTGATCTTGATCTCGACACCCGGTAGTGGAAAACCAACAGTTCCAGCCCGACGCTCTCCGTCATACGGGTTAGAGGTGTTCATGTTGGTTTCTGTCATGCCATATCGTTCCAGAATGCGATGGCCAGTACGCTCTTCGAATTGAAGGTGTGTTTCGGCAAGAAGAGGTGCGCTGCCTGAAACGAACAGACGCATATGCCTGACCAAATCGCGCGTGAACCGCTCATCTTCAAGAAGGCGTGTGTAGAAGGTTGGGACGCCCATCAACGTAGTTGCTTGCGGCATCAGTTCTATCATCTCGTCCAAGTTAAATCTGGGCAGGAATAGAAGCCGACCGCTAGCCAAAAGTGTGACATTGGTGGCAACGAACAGACCATGCGTGTGAAAAATTGGAAGTGCATGGAGCAGCGCATCCTTTGCGGAGAAGTCCCATTCTTTGGCAAGCGCCTGACAATTTGAAAGCAGGTTGCCCTGTGTCAGCATTGCCCCTTTTGAACGTCCCGTCGTGCCCGAAGTATACAAGAATGCCGCAAGATCATCTTCGGTACGGTCCACGGCCTGAAATCCAACAGGCATAGTTTCGGCCTGAAGTGTAAAGCTGCCGCTTCCATCTGCATTCATGGTTTCAAGTATGGCGCCACACGCTTTGGCGATGGGCTCCAACTCATTGTGCCTTTTATCATCGCACAGGATCAGACGCGCGCCACTGTTCTCCGCAAAATATGAAACTTCATCCGCAGTATATGCTGTGTTTAGGGGAAGAAACACGATACCTGCCTGAACGCAGGCCGCATAGATGGCGAGTGCTTGAGGGGATTTAGCTATCTGAACTGCCACCCGATCACCGGGCTGCACACCCAATTGCGTGAAAAGGTTAGCGTATTGGGACGCCAACTGCAGGAAATCATCATGCGTGACGGTCGATCCATTTGCCATCTGCAAGAACACGGTATTCTTGCCTTTATGTTGTCCGAAGAGGGTATCATAAAGGGGGTTGGTCATCGTCTTGCTCCTAAGCTTGTAGGGTTACCGACGCGCTCAAGGTCTTCACGGCGTCTGAGGCAACTACTGTTTTTTCACCGACGAATTGTTCGTGGTTTTGGGAGATTTGGCTGAGGTCATACAAATAGTTGACCATGGTTCCGTTGGATTGGCGGCGGCCATTTTCTGAAATGTCAGCATCCGCATGGACCGCGTGCACCAAGGCACCGTTGCCCAAATGAAAACGCGCGACCGGGTCAAGCGGCATACCATCTGGCCGCTTCGCCTCGAGGAGATATCGCGCCGCGAGGGCCTGATCATCTGTTGCTTTTTGCAATTCGGGATAATGGCCAGCAAGCCAGCGATTCATGCCGGGGATTGGCGATAAGGTGACGAAGGTTTTAAGCACGGGCAGCTCTTTGGATAGATCGGTAACAACCTGTTTGATAAGTGAGTTGCCGAACGAAATGCCTGCGAGCCCTGCCTGACAATTGGAAATTGAGTAGAACACTGCCGTATCGGCATCTTCTGCATCAATCGCCGTACGATCATCTGCTAAAAGATCTTGCACTGAGTCCGGGATGCCTTTCGTTAGAGCGACTTCTACAAATATCAAAGGTTCATCGGCCATGGCGGGGTGGAAGAACCCAAAGCAACGTCGATCAGATGGCTTGAGCCTTCGCCGCAGATCATCCCAACTATCGATTGCATGCACCGCTTCGTATGCGATGATTTTATCTAAGATGTCAGCCGGGCTTTCCCAATTGATCGGGCGTAGGACCAAAAAGCCTCGATTGAACCAAGATGAAAACAGGTGTTTGAAGTCAACATCCAGCGGTTCCAGATCAGGTCGCTCTTTGAGCATGCCCAGCAGATCTTTGCGCATGCCAACAAGTTGCCCTGTGGCTCCGGGAACCTGGTTTAGACGACGCGCTAATTCCTGTCTCTTGGGTTCGCAGGCGGCGGCAAATGCACGATAAGTGCTTTTGCCGGGTTTGTTCTGGTACGCTTGCAGCGTCCCAATGACATCATCCGAGTTGATTTCAAGCTTGTGGGTCATGAAGTCAAAATATGTCGCCTTCTCTTCGCCTGTCATGCTGGCGTAACGGTCCAGGAGATTGCGTGCCAGAGTAACCCCTGACACCTCTCCATGACTGCTCAAGAGTGCTTCACACAGGTCCGATGTCGTTCTTCCATCGACTTCATCGGATAAGGCCTTGCGGTATCGCCTTTCAAAGACCGTCGAGATCAGATCACCGAAATAACTCATACCGCTTCTCCCATCACCACATCTGGAAGCCAGGTCGCAAGACCGGGGAAGAAACAGAGCAGGATGATGGCGATCACCATGCAAGCCACGAAAGGCAGCGATCCTTTGAGGATGGTCTTGAGGGAGATATCAGGCGCAATGCCGTTAATAACATAGAGATTGAGACCCACCGGGGGTGAAATCAGGCCAATCTCCATGTTGATGGTCAAGACAACAGCAAACCAGATCGGATCGAAGCCCGCCGTCGTTATGATCGGTAACAAGATTGGGGCCGCCATCAGGATCACCGCGACCGGCGGCAAGAAGAAACCCGCAACCAAAAGAAACAGCATGACAAAGGTCATGAGCACCCAACGGTTTACATCCAGCGTGCCGATCCATTCGGCGATGGCTTGTGTAATGAAGAGGCTCGACAGCATGTACGAAAACACGCCGGCAGCAGCGATGATGAACATGATCATCACGCTTTCCTTGGTACTGTCTCGCAGTACCACCCACAGGTCAGCTGGGTTCCATAGCTTGTAGATAATCATTGCAATCAACAGGCAGAGCAATGCGCCTACGGCAGCGGTTTCCGATGGCGTGGCGATGCCACCATACATTGCATAAAGGACGCCCAAAATAATTGCGAGAAACGGCAATACGCGTGGCAAGATTTCAAACTTCTCTTTCCACGTGTAGTTTCCTGCGGTTAGCAAAGCTTTGTCTCCTGACTTCCACGTCGAATAGAGCGACCAAAGCATGAAGAGCATCACCAACATTAGACCTGGGATGACACCAGCGAGGAACAAGCGACCAATCGAAGTTTCCGTTGCAATCCCATAGACGATCATCGTCACCGAAGGCGGGATCAGAATGCCGAGCGTTCCACCCGCAGCAATGGACCCAGCTGCAACGCCGTCGGGATAGCCACGTTTGCGCATTTCAGGAATGCCCATTTTTCCGATGGCCGCACAGGTTGCCGGACTGGATCCGGACATAGCGGCGAAGAGCGCACAGGCCCCGAGGTTGGAGACAACCAATCCGCCAGGCACTCGGGTCAACCAGCGTTCAAGCGCCTCATAGAGATCGGCACCGGCCCGGGTTGATGCGATAGCCGAGCCCATGATGATAAACATCGGGATCGACAAAAGCGCGAAGTTATCAAGTTTGCCAAAGAGAATTTCGGGAATAAGTTCAAGTGAGCGCATGCCATCAAAAATCAACAGGAATGCTGATGAGACGATGAGCAATCCAAGCGCAACAGAGACGCCGGAAAATAGTACAAGAATGGTAGCAATGGCGACAATTGCGCCGAGCAGGATCGGGTCCATTACACGTCCTCCAGTCCAAATGGGGCGTCTACTTTCATCAGAACTGCAATCAGATCTGCAATGAGCTGAAGTAGGAAAAGCCCAAATCCGATGGGGATAGACAGGTAAGGAATCCACAAGCGAACACCCCAAATGGTGTCCGACTTCCAATTCCGCTCATAGGCGAGGTGCCAATGTTCGTATCCATAGAAAAGTACGATCGCGACGATGACGATCGACAGCGACATTGTCAGTAAATACATATAGAAGCGCGCGGTTTTAGAGAGTGAAAGCGGAATGAGGTCAACATTCACATGTCCGCGCAGGCGTTGGACATAAGGCAGCCCGATCAATGTCGAGCCAATCGCGAGGTAAACCACCGCCTCAGTCTGCCAGACTGTAGATTGGTTCAGGACGAAACGGACGAAAATCATTTGGCAGGTGATCGCCACGGCGGCAACGATCATGGCCGCAGAACACCATCCAGCGAGGGTAGAAATTGCCGCAACAGCGCGCAGAAAGGGATTGTTGCCCGTGCGCGAGGTGACAGCTGAACTTTGGCTAGCCATATCAGCTTTCCTCTCAGCATAACTTGAATTGGGTGTAAGGCGACCACCGTTCTTCAGCGGTCGCCCGGCAAAGAACTATTCGACAGAGAGCGCCATATCCAACAACGCCTGACCATCCGGAACATCCGTGACAAATTGCTTATAGGACGTCTCCTGAGCGAGTGCGCGCCACGCTGCGAAATCCTCCGGCGACATCTCAGCGATTTCCACACCGGCTTTTTCAAAGACTTCGACCGAAGCAGCATCTTGCTTTTTGGCTTCTTCAAGATAGAAAGCTTCAGCATTCGCAGCAGCCCCTAACAGAGCTTCCTGCTGTTCTGCAGTAAGATCATCAAAGGTAGATTTGTTCATCAGGAGTGGCTGATACATAAACCACAACGCCACATCTTCGGTGGCTGGCGTGTAGCACGCCGCCTGTTCGTAGATACGGTACGATACAAATGAAGACGACGACGTGTTCGCCGCATTTAGAATGCCAGTTTGCATCGCATTATAGATTTCTGAAGAGGCCATAGATGTGATAGACGCGTCTGCACCGGCCAACATCTGTTCAAACGCTTTGCCAGCTGCGCGTGTTTGCAGCCCCGCGACGTCTTCGGGTTTAGTGATGCAATTGTCTTTGCCAACAAACCCCCCGGCCAGATACCCGTGGACCAACACCATGACATCATCTTCGGCCATTTTTTCTTCGAGAGCTTGCATATACGGAGAATTGCTCAGACGTGCGGCATGGTCGTGGTTCTTCACAAGACCCGGCATTAACGTCAGATTGAAGGCGGGTTGTTGGCCACCCGCATAGCTGAGCGGCAGAACTGTCATATCCAACTGCCCGCGGCTCAGCGGACGATATTGTTCTCGTGGTTTAAAAAGCGACTTTGAACCAAAGATTTTGATGTTTAGATCAACGTCTGCAGCGGCAACCTCATCGGCAACCATCTGTGCTACTTGATGGCGGATGTCTTTGTTTGACCACTGGTGTGATAGGCGCAATTCGGTCGCATTGACCATAGATGCTAAACCCATTGACGCGACCGTTGCGACGGTTGTCAGAAGTTTCGTTTTCATTATTTCCTCCCTTAGATCACGAGCCATAGATGACGTGGTGATGAATCAGCATTGCTCATTCTGCATTCTAAGTCAACAATCTTGTATACAAGATAATTGTTATTGCGCATTAGTGCCCTTCCATAGTATTCTTTTTCTATGGAATTGAAACGTGCAGATCAGATTGCGGAACAGCTGGAGCAGCTTGTATTCAAAGGAGAATATGCTGACGGTGAACGTCTGGATGAAATAAAGCTTGCCGAGCACTTCAGGGTGTCACGCACACCGGTTCGAGAGGCGCTCCAGAAGCTGGTTATGTCTGGAATGGCGGAACAAATTCCGCGGCGTGGTGTCTTTGTCCGGCAGCCTGGCCCTGTCGAGCTTATTGAAATGTTCGAGACAATGGCCGAATTGGAGGCTGCTTGTGGGCGTTTCGCAGCGGTGCGAATGTCAGAAGGTGGCTTGGATCGGCTGGCCAAAGCAAATGATAAATGCCGCGACGCGGTTGAGCGGGGCGATGCCGAAAGATATTATGTCGAGAACGAAGCATTCCATCAGGAAATCTATCGCGGCGCGGCAAATTCCTTCCTTCAAAATGAGGCCCTACGACTGCAAAACAGGTTAAAACCTTACAGACGCATGCAGCTGCGTTTCAGAGGCCGAATGGCACAATCGCTTTCTGAGCATGAGGCGATTGTTGAGGCATTACGAGCAGGAGACACGGAAAAGGCCGCAAATATTTTGCGTAGCCACGTGGCTGTCCAAGGCGAGAAGTTCCAGCAGCTTATGGCTGGATTGAAGGGGTAGGTTTGGAGTAAACTCTTTAAGTAACCAGCGTGAATCGAGTGCAAATGTTATTCAGACTCAGAGATGAGATGTCCAGCGTGGATGAAATTCATCCACAACGAATGCATGAGTGTGGTTGCGATGGCATCGAAGTGTTCGCGTGATATCATCGCAAAGAGAGATTTCCCGTACCTGGTGATCAAAACGGGTTCACATTGAACCGCCTCCAGAATTTCAGATGTGTTGCGCCTCAATTGGGTCGTTGAAAAGACCTTCATATCTTGCCCTCGTAGCGGTCTAAGTGTTGAGTTTCGCCCTATGCTCAACATCGCCCCAATGCTTGTTCGGTGGCAACTTCTTCGCTCGACGTGTAATATCGGAAAAGGTGACCGGCATGAAATCCCACACATCAACGCCGACATTCACCGAATTCCGCGACCCGTACCAATTGTCATGAACATGGCCGAAGAATTGTAGCGCGCCTTTGCGAGCGTGGTTCCAAGTAATCATTGGGTAGTGGCACAACGTATTTAGCTGGTTCTGAAGTCCATCCTGCAATTCAACGAAGTGGGAGACGGAATCCCAAGGTAACTCCAGTGTTGGCTTGTGATCATGGTTGCCAACGACCAGATGACGCTCAGCGCCCGGCAACTGATTGAATATCTGCTCAACATAAGCGCTGTCCTTGGCTTTGGAGCCAAAAGCAAAGTCTCCTAGAATCCAAAGTTGGTCTTCCGGGCCGACCACCTTCCACATGCTTTCCAACAGCGCCGCGTCCATCTGTGATGCCGACTTGAAGGGGCGATTGCAAAATTGCATGATGTTCTCATGGCCAAAATGCGTGTCAGCTGTATACCAGATTGTCATTGAGTGTTCTCTCGGTTCAGTTAACCCGCCAGAGCGCGAAATTCCTCCGGTGTGTAATCCAGCGCCAATAATTTCAGAAAAAGCAGATCCAGAGGCAATTGCGTTTCCATCCACTGCACTTTTTCAGCGTTGATGCTTAGATCGAAGCCGCCAGATTTGTTTAGGGAAATGCAAATTTCACGCCCGTTTAGAAAATCCCAAAGTAGCTCGGAAAACGGACCTTCTCCACTCTTTGGATGCGTTGAAAGGCCAGAACACTGAGCAAGGATTGTCGGCAATACGTCCGTAAAGACAGCCCATGCCTGATGTAGCTCCTGTATTTTCAATGTTTGAAAATTAGAAGTGGGCTGCAGTGCTGCCGACTTTAGCGCCAGTACCGGTGCAAACTTCGATAGGATAGCTTCCTTGATGTTTGAGACATCGCCTGCTTTCACGCCTGTCATCTCAACACCCATCCTGTATGTCGTTGATGGCGGCTGAATCCAGAGCGCTTTGCGAAACACCCAAAGCGCAAAACAGGTCCGCAGGGGTTATATGTATATTTGGCATCACTACCCACCTTATGTGTATAATCTGATTTTTAGATAATCTGAAAATGAGATTACTGGAAGTGTCCGAAGCATCTTACGGACACTCACTTGACCAAAACACTTCACACCAGCGGACATTTGGCGCTCATTGAAGCGCTCATTTCTGCCCGTAAATCCCAAAATCTCTCACAAGCAGCCTTGGCGGAGCGGTTAAGATGTCATCAATCGTTCGTCGCGCGGATCGAGTCGGGTCAGCGGCGTATTGATGTGCCAGAATTGGTGATCATTGCGCGGGCGCTCGATGTTCCTGAGGAACACTTTTTCGATGTAGTCGTTAAGGCCGTGCCACCGGGTGAACGGCTTTAATACCCAGATTTAAATCATTTATATTGAAAATTACAAATGGTTATTGCTGCTTCGGGGGTGACCAAAGCATGACATTCGCGACCAAATATCCCCCTAAACACCATACTCAAAATAGAGACGGCTTCACCCCGAAAGCATCGTTGTGAAGCCGCTCAATGTACAACCTATGTGTAGATAATGGACACGAGTTAGAACGAAATGGGCAAACTATGGGTCATTTCACAACAACAAGTTGTCCGTCACCAGAGTTTTTGGAACCAATGTGGGCCTAAACTAAGTGAGAGTTTGGCTCATCTTGTTGGTTTGATTATGCGGCGTGTTTGCGGTGATGCAAGCGCCGCGCTTCGAGCGTCTTCAGTTTGATCCTTTCGCGTTGTTT
>NZ_FWFX01000005.1 GCF_900172335.1 Roseovarius albus | reverse complement strand
TTGTGCGCCTCAGCGCCGCCGGTGAAGGGGGTTCTATGCTTACCCACCAAAACCCGCAACCCCTTTTTTATAAAAAATACTCAAAAACTCACCTTTTATAAAAAATAAAACAATATCAATTGGATAGTATGGGTTTCCTCCGAAATATAACGCCGCCAACGTCAATACGAACCCCCCTGCTTTCAGTCCGAACACTACATCTAGGCCCAAATCACCACTTATCCACCAATTTACACACAGACTCACCTAAAGATTCAGAAGGAGACCTGTCTGAATTGCGACAGTTGATGAGGAATCGCCCTAAGTGAATCGCGTTAATGATTGATTAACCCTCACCGGATAGCGTTCAACTAGCATCAAATGCACTTTGAATTCGGCATCGCTACTGCAGCAATACAAACAAGAACGTGTTAGCGCTTCATCATTTGGATGCCAGATTGGTTCATCGTCCTGCACCATATATATGAGAGCCACAGGGTTCCCCTCTAAAGTAAAGCAGGGTCTCATCTGGATTAGAGGGCACGCCACGGGTTGCGCATTGAGCTGCCGGTCAGCCCTCTTGCAGTTCAGTAATCAGTTTCACCAAAGCATCATGAATTGCAGGGTTGTTCAGGTTAGTAATGCCGTTCCGCAAAGCGCGCGCACTTTTGTTGGATAAAAGCTCGAGGCACTTCAGATGCTCCGCGCGTGAGGCATCTCCATCATAGCCGATGTCTTCTTGCACCAACGCGATAAGTTCCACAGGCGTAACCTGTAACGCCCGCGCTATCGCAAAAAGACGGCTGATCGAGATTCTGTTCGCTCCAGTTTCATACTTCTGAACTTGTTGGAATTTGACCCCTGATGCGCTTCCGAGGTCACTTTGTGTAAGGTCCGCTGCGCGACGGTGGTATCTGATGATCTTCCCCATGGCGCAATCAATCTCTTGGGCGGTAGGCATAACGATTCTCCAAACGGGCAATTGCAACTTCTTGCAAATCTGATTTCCATTTCTCCAACTGCTGCTTTCGCAATCGCTTTTCAGGCAACCGACTTTTTTCAGGCAACCGACTTAAAGATTAATAATAGAAAGGGCCCTGTAAGCCTTAGGCGATAATGCTGTAATACCTGCAGTCTCAGGTTGAATTAAGCCCTGAAGGGCTCAGGAGATCAAATCAGAAAAAATTCACCAACCGCGAGATGATATAAGGCGCTGTTATGCACCCCGATCCGTCATGCTTTTGATATTTTCGATCGGCGCCATAATCGCAAGTAGCGAACAACACGCGGCTGTCACCAGAAATACATTGCTTATCCCAAAGGAAACAATGGCAAAACCGCCGCCAATCGGTCCAACAAGTTGACCAAGGGATATCAGGAAGAAGACAATACCAAACCCGATTTCAGGCTGATCATTGTAAAGATAAATGCTTGCGATACCGAACAGCGCAGTAATGCCTATAAAGGTTGCGCCAAATATAGCGGCGGATAGGAAGACCAAAGCGGGTATATGAGGTGCCATTGGCAACATCAAAAAAGCACTGGCTAGGATGAGCGCGCCAATGACAAAGCAGATCTTTACACCGATCACCTGCACCAGATGACCCGCAAAACAGCCCAATATTCCAGCGACGCCGACCACAATCCAGAACATGGCGGCATTTTCTGATGACCAGCCATTGCCGCGCACCAGCAAATCTACGGCGAAGGTCCAATAAACTGATGTCACCAGACCGAACAAAAATGCGACCGCAAATAGACCAAATGCATTGCGTCGAAGAGCTGCAGAAAAACTGAAGGCTCTTTGGGCTCCGGCTTGGGAATTCTGCGGCTTCGGCAACAGACTCAGATTCCAGAATGTTGCAAGCAAAGCCAGACTTGCAAAGATCCCCCACGCCAGCCGCCAATCTACACCGGCAAATAACGCGACCGGACCCGCAAGCAGAACACCAAAGCCCGTGCCACTATTGATCCATGCATAAGACTTTTCGCGATGGGTTTCCTCAACATGACGCAGAATGATTTTTGATAGCGGCGGATAGGCCAGACCCGGGCTGGCACCCGCGATGAACACGCCCACCCCCAGTGCCCAAGCCGATGAGGCCGTCGCGATACAGCCCATGCCGATGGCAGCCGCCAACCCACCAATGACGACGGGCAGCCTGGCCCCAAACCTGGCGGACACACCGGCCCCAATCAAGGTGGCCGCCAGATAGCCAAAATAGGAGATTCCCGCAATCAGGCCGCTGACCTCGGTCGAGAGCATCAGGTCCTCCTGCATGTAGGGCAGAAACAGACCATATGCATATCTGGCCAGACCATAGGTCACTCCAACAATAGCGATACCAGCCGGGATGACCTTGGCCGGGTGTAATATGACCGCCGCGTCAGTCACCGACACGCTGAGAAAGCTGGAAGACGATGGTTTCATCGCCAGTATAGGTTTCGCTAACAACGTTAAAAGCTCCGCTCAGCTCTCTGTAACGTCGGAATTCTTCTTTGGAGTATTTCAGGCAATAGTTTGTCACGAAAGTTACGTGATCATCGCGATCTTTGAGTTGCTCACACAAAATCATGGCCTGCATCTGGTGACCATCGGCCAGTTCAACGGGAACAAGATAGCTGTGATAGTCGGAGAACAGGTTGCCCAGCGCACGGGTCAGGGCGATTTTCGAAAAACGGCGCATCGACGGGTGGTGATAAAGCGTTTGGATGTCCGCATGCCGGTCCTCAGCATAAAGCTGCATTTCCGACAGCAATAGATCGCCGGGCGTCATCATCGACTTAAACCAATCTGCGATTGTGGCCGGGTCTTCATTGCCTTCCTGAAAACCCAGCATCGTCACCAGAACCTGCGTATTCTCACCTTGTAAACTCTGGGTGTTAAAAGATTCAAAGGGAACTGTCTGATAATTGATTTTGTCGTTTGGTAATGTGTCCTGCAGCACGGATCTCATTTCTGTTTCCGAAGTCGGGTTAATATCTACACCCGTATAGGATGCAATGTCTATCCCAAGAGCACGCAAACGCTTCAGGATATGTGATGTCTTCGAGGGCTCGGGGCCCAGTTCAACATAGGTCAGAGGCCGCCCCTCACATCGTTGCGCGACGTCTTTCAGGCTTTCGTCGAGCGCCTGACCAAAGTTTTTACTGTTGGGCTCTAATCGGCCCAAGCCCGGATTCGAGAGCCCTTCGGCATTGAGCTGCTTCATAATGTTGAACACCTCAGTGAGATCTTTTGCAGCCCCGACCTCATCGCCTTGGTACTTATCTACGTTCTCCTGAAGGATGACCTGCCCTGCATCGTCACCTAAATGGAGTTGCAACGCTCGTCCAACACTGGCCCTTAAGGGTCCATCGAAGTTGTAAACTTCTCGTTGTTCAAGATTGGATAAGTATTTGGTTTTAAGCGCTTCGGACATTACGATCCTCTAATTTCTTTGGGTTTCGACATGTCAGTATGGTTAAACACTTGATACAAAACCCTGTAATCGGTAATTGTGATAGCGTATAACGGTTCGTTATAAGGTTGAATTATGCCACCACGGCTTGATATTGAGCTTCTAGAAGCCTTTGTCTCTGTTGTTGAGACAGGAAGCTTTACACATGCCAGCGAGAAATTGCACAGAACGCAACCCGCTGTCAGCATGCAGCTCAAGCGCCTTGAGGATCGGGTCGGGCAAAAACTGATTGAACGTCACGCCCGCAAGCTCGAGCTGACCGGAAGCGGCCAAGCCTTATTCTCATACGCAAAAAACATCGTTGATATGTCCGCCGAGGCGTTTCAAAAGGTAGCGGCCCCTGAACTAACGGGCGTGGTCAGGATCGGTATCCCTGAATGGTTTGCGACCGATAAGCTGCAAGAGGTCATTTGCCTCTTCAGCCGTCTGAATCCCCAGGTGAAACTAGAAATTTGTGTCGGTTATAGTTCCATGCTGCGCGAAAAGATCAAATTGGGACATCTCGATATAGCGCTAGCTATTCGCGATCCTGATAGAGACCCACCAACCAAAATCTGGCGTGAGCCACTTTACTGGGCGATTGGGCGGGAGTTTGACATCGATGCGCTCGACCCTGTTCGTTTGATCCTGTTCATCCCGCCCTGCCCGTTCCGAGCTGCGGGCGAGGCGGCATTAAACGCGATCGGGCGAGAATGGAAAGAGACCTTGTCGACCACCAGTGTGGCCGCCGTTCGGGTTGCTTTAAAATCCGGGCTGGGGGTTTCCATCCTACCGGCAGGTGCGGTCACTTCGGATTTGAGGGTGCTGCATTCTGAAGACGGTTTCCCTGATTTGCCACCAACTGAGCTGACTATATATCGCTCAAAGGGTCGGCAAAACCGAACCGTCAACGCCCTGCGCAAACATCTGGTTGATCATGTTGGCGCGGCCATTTTGAACAACGACTGACGCAATTTTTCATGGCCAGTCATAGCTAGAATGCGCGACGCTCAGAACCTTAGTGACAAACAAGACATGCCGCCATCCAGCTTGGCACATTCTGTATTGTTGATTTCGACCACATCATACCCATTCTGGCACAGCATTTCGGCGGTATGCGGAAAACCTGCAGGGCTGACAACAAACTGGTTGAACCTGATGGCATTGGCTGCGGCCTCTTCACCTTCAGGCACGTGTAAGACGCGGTAGCCTTTGAAACACCCCGACGCATCAAGGCGCTTGGTTGATAAGATCGTCTCGCCATCCAGCAAAGAGCAGTCGGTCTTGAAATGCAGCACGCCGGGTGGGGTGAAAACTTCGCGCACTGTATAACCCCAATCAGCAACGATTCCGGTCAGCTCTGCCACGCCGGTAGAATCTGTGCGATCTGAGCGCCCGACAAGGATTTCACGCCCGGTGACAAGAATGTCGCCACCTTCGATATGCCCGGGTCCCTTGATCTGGCGGACATCATCAAAGACCGCACGAATGGCGGGCTCCATTTGCGCTACTTCACCCAATCTGCTTGGCGCGCCGGGGCGCATCATCACCGCGCCAGGCTGGAGGCAAAGCGTTGTGTCTTCGACAAAAACCGAATCCGGAAAATCCTCCAGAGGAGGCAGTTCAATGACCTCGGCACCGGCATTCTTCAATGTGGAAACGTAATGGTCATGTGCAGCCTGCATCTGGGCCAAATCAGGCGTGCCGATGTCCTCCGCGCGCAAGCCGTGGGTGATGCTGGCTGCTGGGCGACGGGTGATCGCGCGGGAGAACTCGAAAGTTGGGTCTGTCATGGCGTGTTTCGATCTCTCACGCAGAATGCGATTGGTTTGGGGCACGGATTTCGATTAGCCTTGGGCCATCAACCGATTGCGCGGATTGAAGCGTCTCGGCCACAAGTGCGGGGTCGGGCCCGATGCGCCAGAACGGCATCGCGCACGACCGGGCGACATGCTCAAAGTCCGGCGGTGTCGGATCACAGCCCAGAACGGTAACCCCAACCGCCTGCATCGAGGTGGCGATTTCCTGATAGCCGAAGTTATTCCAGATCACGAAGGTAATTGGTAGCTTTTCATCCACGGCACACATCAGCTCTGGCAGACTGAACTGCGCCCCGCCATCCCCGGCGATGCAGATCACGGGTGCAGACGGATCGGCCAGGGCCGCACCGATGGCCGCCGGGATTCCGTATCCCAGCGCACCAAATCCAGTGGCGGCATTGAACCAACCACCGGGGCGGTCGTGGTCATAATACATGTTGCCCGCATAGATCGGATAAACTGAATCGCCAACGGTCAAGGCACCTGGAACAGCATCACGCATCGCATCCAGCACCTCGCAGAGCGCGCGATACTCTGGGCCAATTTCGTCATAGGCAGCTTGTCGTGTCTTTGCCGCGCGGTCAGCGCCGTTGGCCGATGTGGTTTGCCCATCAAGACTTGCCAGCATGGCCTGCACAACAAGTGCAGCATCCCCTACAATCGATAGTTCAGCATCCTGTCGGGCCAATTGTTCCGGGCACAAATCCACCCGTATCAAAGATGACACCTTGGCCATTTCGCCAGTGGCATACATATCGTAATCAGTCTGACCTAATTCGGTTCCTAGGGCCAACACCACGTCCGCCTCTTCTATCAAGGCCTGCACCGATTTCAGGCTTGGGCTAGCGGGCACGCCCAGCGGGTGCTTGTGCATAATCCCGCGCGCATTCACGGTTTGCACCACGGGCGCATCCAGCATTTCGGCCAATGCAACGATACCTTCTGCGGCCCGCCGACCTCCACCACCGGCCAGAATGACCGGGGCCTTTGCGTCAGCCAGAAGGTTAACAGCTTGTGTGACTTGAATGGGGTTGACGATGCCACCATTTGACGATGCATTGTCGTGGTCCGCCTCTGAATACTCAGCGCCGGCAACATCAAGCGGTATCTCGATATGAGTTGGACCCGGACGCCCCGCCTCAAACGGGGCAAAAGCCCGCTCCAGTGCTGGCAATAGATCCTCAGATCCCTCAATCCGTTCAGACAACAGGGCCACGGTTCTTGCCATAGCACGTTGGTCTGGCAATTCGTGCAGATGACCCAGCCCTTTGCCAAGGCTCGCGCGGGTGTTCACACCAGAGACCACTAGCATAGGCACGCTGTCCGCCCGAGCCTGACCCATTGCTGTGAGCGTATTGGCCAACCCCGGACCGGTGATCACAAAAGCCACACCCGGCTTGCCCGAGACACGCGCATAGCCATCGGCCATAAAGCCAGCCCCCTGTTCATGCCGTGGCGTGACATGGCGGATACCCGATGAGGCCAGTCCACGATAAAGCTCAACCGTGTGCACTCCGGGGATTCCAAAAACGACCTCAACCTCACGTTCAACCAGCTGGGATACCAGCGCTTCTCCAATACTTGTCATGTTGCCTCCAACTGTAACTGATTTGCGTGGGCGACGATGCGGTCGCACGCGGTTGCAAAGGTTTCATCATCAACCGTCAGGGCGACACGCACCCAATTGTCTACCGTCATGCCGAACGAGGTGCCAGGCATGACCGCGACCTTGCCGTGTTCCAGCAAGTGCAAGGCATAGTCGTTGCCGTTCATGCCGGTGGCCGACACTTCGATCATCGCGAACATGCCCGCCTGTGGCCGCAGCACCCGAAGTTGTGTCTCTTTCGACAGCAGTGCCTGCAAGCGATCAACACGCGCGGAATAACGTTGTGCCATTCCAGCCGCCACGCTTGAGCCTTCGCGAATGGCCCTTTCCGTGGCATCTGCGATGAAGGGCTGGTTGCCGAATAGCATGGTCTCGGACAGGGGCAGCAGCGCCTCGGTAAAGGCCTCGGAGCCTACACACCAACCACTACGAAAACCCGGAGCGGCGTGTGATTTGGAAATCGAGGAGACAACGACAACGCGTTCAGCCAGTTCAGCGCGAGCCAGGGGCGAGGAGAAGGCCGATCCGTCAAAGATCAGTTGATCATAAACCTCATCCGAAATGATCCACAAGTCATGCTCAATTGCCAGCTTGCCGATGGCCTCAACGTCCACATCGGTCAAAACTGCCCCGGTCGGATTGTGGGGCGTGGTCAGCAAGATGGCCGAAGTTTTGGGCGTAATCCGGGTGGCGATATCCTCTGCCGAGATGCGAAACCCGTTTTCTGGGCGCAGCGGTACGGGCACGACATCGGCTCCGCTGGCGCGGATGACGCCCTCGTAGGTGGCATACATCGGGTCCCCGACCAGCACCTCGTTGCCCGCCTCGGCCACGCCCATTAGCACGGCGTAAAGGGCTGTTTGCGTGCCCGGAAAGCACAGAACCTGATCTGCAGTGATGGCGCGACCGGTGCTTTGGGAGTAGCGTTCAGCCAAGGCATTGCGCAGCCCCGCCTCACCGCGGCCATTCGAATAGGTCGTGCGCCCGCGTTGCAGGGAATCAACCGCAGCCTCAACCAGCTCCGCTGGGGCAGAAACATCCGGCTCACCAATGGTCATCTCGATAATGTCTTGGCCCTGCGCCACCAGGTCTTTGGCCTTTGAATAGACTTCCCACTTGGCGCCACCCAAGCCTGCAAGGCGTTTTGTTATTGCTGTCTGTCTCATGACTGGCCTTCTGTTGTCTGTGTGAGTTCCAACCCGATGATCGCGCTGATCGATTCGAGCCCGATGCGCGGCAGCTCTTCTGGCTCGAAAGCATCTGGCAGTG
Organism: Roseovarius albus; assembly: GCF_900172335.1. Lineage (GTDB taxonomy): Bacteria > Pseudomonadota > Alphaproteobacteria > Rhodobacterales > Rhodobacteraceae > Roseovarius > Roseovarius albus. The sequence goes on along the minus strand of NZ_FWFX01000005.1, from coordinate 298,544 downwards.
CGCCGCCTTCCATCCACAACCCGTCCATCACGGCGTTGCAAGCAATGGCCAAACTGCGCAGGCGGGGTGGCGTGATGAGAATGTTTGCCTCGTTCAATGCCTCCCCAATCAACGCTTCAAGCCGGCCACGAAAGTCGTGGTAGGTCTGTTCGTGAATTTCAAACATCTGCGCGTCCGCGCGTACCTTGTTCAAAAAACCTGCCCACAAGGAGACCGCCCTTGGGTCCACCACCGGTGGCGTCAGCCCGCTTTCAACGAAACGCACCAAACGCGTCTTACCAGAAGTGTTTGCCTGAAGATCGGTCCCTTCGGTCAACTGGGTCATAACCTTCATGTGGTATTCATATGCGGCGCTGATCAGCTCTTCCTTGGACGAAAAATAATGCCGGATCAGTCCTTGGGTGACCTCGGCTCGCTTGGCAATTTCACGCACCGTCGCGCCCCGAATGCCTTGCTCGGCAATCAGGGTCAGAGTCGCCTCAATCAACGCTTCTTTGCGTTGCTGCGCTGGCTCGCGCCGGAATTTTGGCTCGTTTTCGGACATGCGTGTTTCTGGGTTTCTAATAGTTATACGTTTGTATAAATATTGATTTTCAACCCTTCGCAAGACAGAATTTTGAACGGCACAATGAACTAGATGTAAGCGCCTGATAAAATGGACATAAACCCACCCCACAAGAGGTGGGCATCATGAAACATAAACGGTGGGATACTCAGCGCGTTATTCGCCAATGTTGGCGTGATCAGTCAGGCATTCCGAATGGTCGCGCAACACTTCGAGTACGCGGCAGTCTTTACTTTGCCCGCCGCTACAATCAGCGATCATACGTTTGAGCTCTTTTTCCAACGCCTTGAGCCGTAAGATTCGTTGCTGCACCTGGATCAGTTGCTGTTGCGCAATCGAATCCGCCTCAGAGCAGGATTGTTCCGGATGATCTGCCAACCCCAGAAGGTCGCGGATCGCCTCCAGCGAAAACCCAAGTTGCCGCCCGTGACGCACGAAGGATAGCCTATCCAGATCCTCATGCGTATAGCGACGCTGTCCCCCAGCGGTACGCCCCGGTTCGTTCATCAGGCCGATCTGCTCGTAATAGCGGATGGTCTGCACTTTGGTGCCGGTTTTGCGGGCAAGGGTTCCGATGGTCAGCATGGCAAACCTCTAATCACTGTAGATTTAACCACACCTATGCTGCGATGACCTTGTGGACAAGTGCGAGGCCTTTAGATCACAGCCTTTTCCAGGAAGGGTTCATTGCGCACAACGCGATCGTAGCCAATTTCGCTTAGGTCCAAGGTGCGGAATTCACCATAGGTGATCCATTCAGAAATCCCCCGTCCGATGGCCGGGGATTGCTGCAACCCGTGGCCGGAAAATCCGTTGGCAAAGAGGAAGTTACGCACCTTATTATGTGACCCGGCGATGACGTTGTGGTCCAAAGTGTTAAAGGCGTAATGCCCCGCCCAGAAGTTAACCAGTTTAACTGCCTCGAACGCCTCGGAACGATTGGCGAGATCCATCCAGATCCGGTCAAACTCTTCGTGGCGGGGTTCAAAGTCATCCCAATCCACCATTGGATCATCTGCTGGGACGGTGCCAGCCAGAAAGTACTGGCCTTCGGGTCGGCAGAATGTGCCGGACGGATCAATCATCAGAGGCAGCCGCCCACGGTTCACGGTTGCGGATCCTTCAGGCGTCGTGGCGCAATCAAAGACAAAGATAGACCGCTTGCGTGGTTCAACTGGAATGGTCAAACCTGCCATGGCCGCCGTTTGCGCCGCGCGTGGGCCAGAAGCATTGACCAGCGTCCCGCAGGCAATGCTCCGGCCGCTTTTAAGCGCGACACCGGTGATTTGATCCTTGCTGCGCAGGATATCCACCACTTCATCAATCAAATAATCGGCACCTTGAGCGCGCGCCTTGTTTCGAAACCCATTCATCAACCCGGTGTTGGAAAACCAGCCTTCCCCGGACTGGCCGTAACTGGTCAATTGCAGGTCATCCACGCGCAGGTGAGGGAAAGCAGTCTTGATCTGACCTGGGTCCCATAACACAACATCGGCACCCAAAGATTTCTGCACCGCATGATTTTCGCGCAGGATCTGAACTTGCGTGTCAGTTTGCGCCAGAAAGAGATAGCCGCCTTCGTGAAACCCCAGATCCGGCTTGTCACCATCCACTTCCATCACCTCGGCAAAATCGCGAATGAACTGGGTGCCAAACTGGCTGATCTGAACATTGATCGGGTTGGAAAACTGATTGCGGATTGAACTGGAGCTGAGCGAGGTCGACGCCTGAGCAAAGCTTGAGTCGCGCTCGATAATCAGAACGGAACCGTCAAAGTCGGGGTTGGCCGTCAGAAAATACGCCACGGACGAGCCGATCACCGCACCGCCAATGATCACCACATCGTAGCCATCGCGCATCACTTGCCCTCGTCATCCGGGTGGCCCAGCTCGCAAAACCAGCCGCCGATGTATTTGACACTGGCCGCATTGGGATCTGGGGCATCGGTTTTGGCTTCCATCGCGTCCCGGAACGGCTCGGCGCTGTCTTTGGGATGGAACCCGATGTGGCCCGCTTTGCTGTCATCGACAACTTTCAGCCGGTTGTCAGATAACCCATGCCCGATAGTATGCCCCAACCTCGGCGCAACCAGCGCGCGTTCAACATATTGCACGCAGTCAGCAAAGCTCAGCCAGCTCCAGAGCATCCGGCGATCTGCCGGTTCCGGAAACGAGGAAAAGATCCGCAGGCAGAGGCTTTCAATACCGAACTTGTCCCAATAGAGGCGGCTGAGGTTTTCGACGAAATTTTTTGAGACGCCATAGAGGCTGTCGGGACGTACCGGGCTGTCGGCATCAATATGCGCTTCCATCTCGTGATACCCGATGGCATGTACCGATGAGGCATAGATGACACGTTTCGCCCCGTTTTTGCGGGCCCCTTCGTAGATGTGGTACGAGCCGCGAATGTTGCTGTCGAGAATGGTTTCGAACTCCACCTCCAGCGGGGCCCCGCCAAAATGCACGATGGCATCAACGTCCTTGGTCAGAACCATGACCGCCTCATAATCACCTAACTCACAAACGACGGCCTCTTCATTGGGCTGCACATCCGCCAATTCGACCCGGTCGGAAATCCGCACATGTGTCGCCAGGTGCGCGAGGCCTTTGCGCAGTTCTATCCCAAGACGACCTGCCGCCCCCGTGATCAGGATTCGATTGAAATGCGTCATTCTGAAGTCTCTTTCGTTACATATCCCTTAAGCTGGTCCTCGGCGCGGGCTTCTTCACTGCGTTCATTTTCGGGGCCAAAGCCACCGCCACCGGGAGCCTTGAGGATCAGACGATTGCCAGCAGGGACGTGCTGCCATCCCTTGGGACGCAGTTTGGTTCCATCATCCAATTCGACAACACCCGGCGCACCATCGGCACCCCCGTCGCGGCCATGAGCAGGGTGATTGACCCGGTCGAACATGGCAGAAAAATCAAACTCGTGACCCTCGGCAGGTGCGATTTCAATGACCTGTCCCAAACCGCCGCGCATCCGCCCGGCCCCACCGCTGTCTGGGCGCAGCTCTTTGCGCCAGACCACGATGGGGCCGGTGTGTTCTGTGGCCTCAATCGGCATGGTGTGCACGCCCGAAGGAAAGGCGGTTGCCCCCAAGCCGTCCAGCTCTGGGCGCGCACCAGTGCCGCCGGAATTGAACATCAGAACTTCGGATCGGCGACCATCTTTTCCCGCTTCGGGGCGGGCCGAGATGTGAATGTTCCACAAGGCCGCCGCGCCTTCGGCCATGATTTGGCCCGGCAAAGCTTTGGCCAATGTCCCCAGCACCAGATCGGGCACCATATGGCCCATGACATGGCGCAAGGAAACCGGAGCCGGGCGTTCGGCATTGAGGATATTCACGGGCGAGGTCACTGTGAAGGGTGCAAGTGAAGCGGAGTTGTTTGGAATGTCCGGTGCAACCACACATTTGACCGCGTAGCAGGCATAGGCTTTGGAATAGATCATCGGGCAGTTGATGCCCCATTTGCTGACACCGTCGGTGCCGGTGAAATCTACGGTCACTTCATCCTCGTTCACCGACAAAGTCGCCACCAGTTTGACTGGCACGTCATAGCCATCGACCATCATCTCATTTTGCCACATCCCCTTGGGCAAGGCGGCGATCCGTTCCAAGGTCGCGGTGCGGGAGCGGTCAAAGATGAACTCAGCCAGATCATCCAGCGTGTCCATCTGCGTCTCTGCCATCATGTCGATCAGGCGACGATGGCCAACTTCATTGCAGGCCGAGAGCGAATAGAAATCGCCGACCACCTGATTGGGTTCACGTACGTTGTTGCGCAGGATGTTGATCAGATCGCGGTTCACGGTGCCGCGATCCGCGAATCTCATGATCGGGATCAGGAGGCCTTCCTCAAAAACCGACTTGCCGTCGGCCCCAAACCCGCGCCCACCCACATCAACCACATGCGCCGTGCAGGCAAAGAAGGCCACCAGTTGCCCGTCCTTGAAGGAGGGCGCAACCATGGTGATGTCATGCAGGTGACCCGTGCCCTTCCAGGGGTCATTGGTGACATAGCAATCGCCCTCGAACATCTCCTCGCGCGGAATCTCGGCGAGAAAATGCAAGACGGCTTCGGCCATGGTGTTTACGTGACCGGGGGTTCCGGTCACGGCCTGCGCCAACATCGGGCCGTCGGGAGTAAACACGCCAGCAGACAAATCGCCTGCCTCGCGCACCGAGGTTGAAAAGGCCGTGCGCAAAAGCGTCAGCGCCTGTTCTTCGACAACGGAAATCAGGCGGTTCCACATCACCTGCATGCGAATTTCTGACAACCCAGCCATGGCTTATGCCTCCTTCCGAATTAGAAGAATGGTACCGTCGCCTTGCAATACAGCATCAAAGTGCGAGGTGACGACGGTCGAAGTCTCGCGTTCGACGATCACCGCGGGGCCTTGGACGCGGTCGCCAATCGTCAGAGTGTTGCGTTCCACGAGGCCACTGTCTTGGAGGCCGTCATTGCTGGGGTAAAAAACCGGGCGCGTGGTTGTTGTCTGAGTAATCTCCCCGTCTGTCAGCAAAGCTTGCCGGGCGGGGGTTGGGCGACTGTCGCTGGCCTTCATCGACCAAGTGACAATCTCAATCTCTAACCCATCCAAACCATCAATAGCGCGGCCAAAGAACTGGGCATAGTTTTCCCGAAACCGGGCACGGATCAGGTCAGCATCGTCGGGGGTCAATACGCGATCAGGCAAAGCCACAGGGATCTCCCAGCCTTGGCCTTGATAACGCATATAGGCAATCATCTCGCGCTTGATCTCTCCATCCGTCCCGGCCCGAACGAACCCTTCGGCGGTATCGCGCAGGTCGGACAACATGGCATTCACGGCATCTGCGTCAAACTCGGACAGCCGCACCAACCGCGAAGCCAGCGCCTCGTACCCAAAGGGGGCCTTAAGAAACCCGATGGCCGAGCCAACACCCGCACCAGGTGGGATCAGGCATTGATCAATCCCTAGCTTTTCGCACAGACGCGCGGCATGCAGCGGGGCCGCCCCGCCAAAGGCGATCATGACATTATCCGAGATGCTTTTGCCATTTTCCACCGCGTGAACCCGGACGGCATTGGCCATATTTTCATCAACCACTTCACAGATGCCAAAGGCCGCCTCGAGCGGTGATAAAGACAGCTTATCGCCAACGTCTTTCGCAATCGCCGCAGAGGCAGCCCCCTTGCTCAATTGGATTGCCCCACCGGCGAAGTTGTCGGGGTCAATCTTGCCCAGCATCACATCGGCATCGGTGATTGCTGGTCGCTCACCGCCGCGCTGATAACAAGCCGGGCCGGGTTCTGAAGCGGCGCTCTCCGGGCCGGCTTGGATGCGCCCCATGGCATCAACCCAAGCGATGGAACCACCACCGGCCCCAATCTCGATCATTTCGATCACAGGGATCGAAATGGGCATGCCCGACCCTTTGCAGAAACGATAGGTGCGGGCGACCTCGAATGTGCGGGCGGTTTGCGGTTCAAAATCTTCGATCAGGCAGATCTTGGCGGTGGTGCCGCCCATGTCGTAGCTGACAACGTTTTTCAGACCAAAGCGCGCGGCGACATCCGCGGCAAAGATCGCCCCGCCTGCGGGACCGGATTCCACCAGTCGCACCGGGAATTCGATGGCCGTTTCCACGGAAATGAGACCACCTCCCGAATGGATCATGAAAATCGGGCAATTGGCGCCGTGATCTTTGAGGCGACTTTGCAATCGCGTCAAATAATCCTCCATCTGCGGGCGCACATAGGCATTGGCGCACACAGTATTGAAGCGCTCGAACTCTCGCATTTGTGGGCTGACCTCGGCGCTGATCGAAATCGGTATGCCGGGCAGTTTCGCAGCCAGAATATCGCGGGCACGCTCCTCATGCTCTGGGTTTTGATACGAATGGATAAATCCGATTGCCACCGCGCCAAAGCCACCCTGTGCAATCTCATCCGCCAGCGCATTGAGCCGCACCTCATCCAGAGCCTGTAATTCGTTCCCTTGCGCATCAATCCGGCCTGCAACAGGAAAACGATGCTGTCGCGGGATCAGCGGTTCAGGCAATTTGATGTTCAGATCATATTGGTCAAACCGATTTTCGGTGCGCATTTCGATCACATCCCGGAACCCTTCGGTGGTGATCAATGCGGTTTTGGCCCCACGCCGTTCAATCAGGGCATTGGTGGCCAACGTGGTACCGTGGATGATAATATCCAGATCGCCAAAGGCAATCCCGGCCTGTTCGGTCACGATGGCGATTCCATCCAAAATCGCCTGTTCGGGTGCCGCGTAGTTTGTCAGGACTTTGGTCGAGAAAATCTCGCCGCGCAGATCCAGCGCGATATCGGTAAAGGTGCCGCCGATGTCGGCACCTACGCGAATGTCCTGCGTGCTCATGCACTGTTTTCCTTTGCAGCGGCCCGCATCTCGCTCAATGATTGGCGCGGGGTTAGCGCCTCGGCAGAGATGTTGAGCTCCAGCACTGCACCTGTCACTGACGCCATGGCGCGTTCAAAGGCGGGCTCAAACTCTGCAGTGCTGCCCACATATTCCGCGTGGAAGCCATAAGATTGCGCGAGCCTCACAAAATCGGGGTTCTCCAGTGACGTTCCTGATACGCGTTCCGGATAGGTGCGTTCCTGATGCATACGGATGGTGCCATAAGTGCCGTTGTTGAGGATTAAAATGATCGGCTGCGCCCCGGCCTGCATGGCACTGCCAAGTTCCTGACAGTTCATCTGGAAGTCACCGTCACCGGCAAAGCAGACCACGGTGCGGCCGGGCTCTGCCACTTTCGCGGCAATGGCCGCAGGCAGACCGTACCCCATCGCGCCAGATTGCGGGGCAAGCAGGCGTTGATCAGAGCCAAACATGAAAAACTTATTTGGCCATATGGCGAAATTCCCCGCGCCATTACACAGAATTGCATCTCCCGGCAGGCGTTTTTGCAAGAAGGTAATGACCTTGCCCATATCAACAGGGCTAGGTTGATCTGGCGCTTCCAGTCCGGCCTCGAACTCCGAACGTGCCCGCGCCCGCCAATCGGCCCATTGTCCTTTGACTGTCTTTTGGGCCAAAGCTTTTGCAAAAGCGTTCGGACCTGCATGAACAGCCAAGTCGGGAACATAGATTTTGCCTAACTCTCGATCAGAGCTATGGACGTGAATCAGAGTTTGTTTTGTTTTGGGCAGGCTGAACAGGGTGTACCCATCGGTGGAGTTTTCACCAAAGCGATTGTTTACCGCCAACAGAAGGTCAGATTCCGCCAGCAATTTTCTCACTGTCGGGGGCATCCCGACGCCCGCTTCGCCGCAAAAGCAGGGAGAATGATTGTCGAACTGATCCTGATATCGAAAAACCGAAACGACAGGGATATTATTTGCTTCGGCAAAGGATTGCAGGGCGCTTGACCCCTCTTGCGTCCAATTACAGCCGCCATACAGGATCACAGGCCGCTCTGCCTTGGAAATCATTGAAATGGTCGTTTGGACAGATGCCGTTGACGGCGCGGCCTCCTCAACAGACACCGGACCGATGAGTGCTGGCGCTGCCGTCATATCCGTTAACATGTCTTCAGGCAGTGCGATGACCACCGGCCCGGGTCGACCAGAATTTGCTGTTGTCCAGGCTCTCGCGACAATCTCAGGGATACGGTCGGCATCATCAATCTCGGTGACCCATTTGGCCACTGTTCCGAAATAGGCGCGGTAGTCGATTTCCTGAAACGCCTCGCGGCCTTTCATATCGGTGCCGACCTGACCGACAAACAGGATCATCGGCGCACTGTCCTGCATCGCCGTATGCACCCCAATCGAGGCATTGGTCGCGCCCGGACCCCGGGTGACGAAACAGATGCCCGGCGTGCCGGTCAATTTGCCATAGGCCGCAGCCATGAAGGCGGCGCCACCTTCGTTTCGACATAGCGTGAAATCCAGTGCCCCTGCTGTGTCGTGCAAAGCATCTAGCACCGCCAAATAGCTTTCTCCTGGCACGCCAAAACTGTGTTTTGCACCCAAGGCTTGCAGGCAAGCAACAAGGAGTTTTCCGCCATTTTGTTCTGTCATTTCGAAGCCGTCACTTTCGATCTTTTGGTCTCACTCAATGCGCATTGATCTACGCAAGCCGGTGCGGGAATTCTTCGGTATTCAGACCATTCTGAATCCCACTTCGCCAGATCACTCTGAAATGGGGTTGGCGCGCAAGCCTTTCCTGCACACAAATGTTGGTCAAAGCTCTTTAGGCGTAAATATAACCGCCGGAGACAATGATGTTTTCACCCGTCATGTAAGTGTTTTTCGGACCGCCAGCCATCATCACCCACTCCGCCATCTCGCGCGGTTCTCCGCCACGCCCTAATGGACTGGCGGCGGCAAGTTCACCCAAGAACCCAGCGTCACGCGCCCTTTCAGTGGCCATTCCTGCCGGAGCCACGGAATTGACCAAGATATTATCTGGTGCAACTTCATGTGCGAAGCTTTTAGTCAGGCTCACCACCGCCGCCTTAGTCGCGGCGTAATGGGCATTTTGCGGATGCGCCTTGAAGGCGTCGACCGAGGTGATGTTGACGATCCGACCTTTGACGACACCCTCAGTTTCCTGCGCGCGGAACTGTTTGATCGCGGCCACACAAATATGGAACGTTCCCTTGATGTTGACCGCGTTCGAAGCATCCCAGTCCTCATCGGTGATCTCAAGCATCGGCTTGCGTGGATAAATTGCCGCTGAATTGATCACCGTATCAACCCGACCTAATTGATCGGTAACTTGCGCAAAGGCTGCCTGTGCAGACTCGGCGGTCCGAATATCACCAGCGGCAGAAGCGTTTTTTACACCGGCGCTGCGCGCACTGGCCAAGGCCGCGTCCGCCGCTTCACCATCAATATCAATGACGCCAACACCCGCCGCGCCATATTCCACAGCCATGTCCGCCAGCAAAAGACCCAGACCGGCGCCGCCGCCAACAATCACAACCGATAATCCATCCATCTTATTCGTTGTCCTTTTTGGCAAACCCACCACCGCCTACAAACTGGGCGGTCGGGAGAATATCAAAGCGCGTCACGTCCACATGGGCTGGCATCTGCAGTACCGAAAGAAGCATCGCGGCCACATCTTCGGGCTGGACCGCGTCGAAGGCGCCATACATGTCGGTGCGCGCCTGATCGTTTAGCACCTCTTTGTACAGATTCGTTTCAACCCGGCCCGCAACGATCTCAGTCACCCTTACACCAGATCCGGAAATGTCGCAGCGCAGAGCCACCGCAAAGCTGGAAATGGCGGCCTTGGTTGCGCCATAGACGGCCATGCTTGGAAAGGCGGCTTGCCCGGCAGTGGAGCCAATAAAAAACACATGTCCGTGCTTGCGCGCCATCATCCCCGGCAACACCAAACGTGTTGTGGCAAGGGACGCGCTTAGGTTCACGGCAATCGTTGCGTCGATGTCATTCTGATCCATCTGATCGAATTCGACCGCGGGTGGGATCACCCCGGCATTGTTCACCAGAACATCAATTTTTTCACCTTGCAATGCACCGGCCAAAGCTTCGCGATCCAACAAATCCAATGCGAGCGGACGCACACCCGAGGTGTGTTGCATCTGCTCCAGCGCTACAGGATCGCGTCCCAGCGCGATGACTTGGAAACCCGCCTTAGAAAGAGCCAAGGTGATTGCCTTTCCGATACCGCTTGTTGCCCCGGTCACAAGCGCGATTTGTTCAGGAATTTCCATCTGTCGATCACCATTTAACAGGGCTTTGCACTACGCCCATGGCCAAAGACTGTCCTAAACTTTTACCAGAGTACATCACTTAATTTCAGAACGTGACTGAACTTAGAGTGCTCCAATGCGGGACGTGTACCAGCTCAGGCGAGATATCATTAATAGTAACATCTGCATTTAAAATTTTTACCAATTGATAAATTTTTAAAACTGTGTAGCCTAAAAAGAAAGGCATACAGCTCGGGAGGCGCAAATGGCAAACTCAGTATCCACGTCAGGAATTGCTTCTGGCCGGTTGAGCAGCGAAGAACTGGCGGCAAACTTTGAGGACTTGCACAGCCCTTTATCCGAGCATGAGGCCATGGTCGCCGCAGACCGTTGCTATTTTTGCCATGACGCGCCGTGCTTGACGGCCTGCCCGACCTCGATCGACATCCCTTTGTTCATTCGTCAGATCAGCACCGGCACACCCGAGGCCTCGGCCATGACAATATTTGAACAGAATATTCTTGGCGGCATGTGTGCACGGGTCTGCCCAACCGAGACCTTATGCGAAGAGGCCTGCGTGCGCGAAGCCGCCGAAGGTAAGCCGGTTGAAATAGGCCGATTGCAGCGTTTTGCAACGGATACGCTTATGGCCAAAGACAAGCACCCGTTCAAGCGGGCCACGCCGACTGGGAAAAGCATCGCCGTTGTTGGGGCCGGACCTGCGGGATTGGCCTGCGCACACCGGTTGGCCATGCACGGCCACGAGGTCACAATATTTGAATCGCGCGCCAAGGGTGGCGGATTGAACGAATTCGGTATCGCCGCTTACAAGTCAGTCGACAACTTCGCACAGCGCGAATTGGACTGGCTGCTGTCCGTGGGAGGCATTACCATGGCCTACGGACGAAAGATTGGCGATGGGCTTTCACTGCCGGACCTTCAGGCCAGTTTTGATGCCGTATTCTTGGGCATGGGACTGTCAGGCGTGAACACCTTGCGATGTGATGGCGAGGATTCTGACAATGTCATTGATGCTGTCTCATTCATCTCAGAGGTGCGACAAGCCGAAGATCTTCAAAAGGTCGATGTCGGGCGGCGCGTTGTAGTGATCGGCGGCGGCATGACCGCAGTCGATGCGGCGGTGCAAAGCAAGCTATTGGGTGCGCAGGATGTGTCATTGGTATACCGACGCGAAAAAGATAGCATGAGCGCGTCGGTCTATGAGCAGCAACTGGCGACCTCTCAGGGCGTGCGCATCATCTATAACGCGCAACCGGAAAAAATCGTCAGCAATGGCACCGGTCTGAACGTCGAGTTTGCTTATACCGAGACGAAAGATGGCAAACTGAAACCAACCGGAGAGGTGTTTCACCTCGCTGCAGATCAGGTTTTTAAAGCTATCGGTCAAAACTTGGCGGGAGCACCCGACGATCTGGTCCTATCAGGCGGCAAGATCCAGGTCGAGGAAAACGGACGCACCAGTCTCGCAAACGTATGGGCCGGGGGAGATTGCGCCACAGGTGGCGACGATCTGACGGTGACCGCGGTTGCCGAGGGCCGCGATGCGGCGATCAACATTCACGCAGCTCTTCAAAGCTAACCAAAGCGAGGGTAATTCAATGGCAGATCTGTCCTGTAATTTTCTTGGCATCAAATCACCAAATCCGTTTTGGCTGGCCTCTGCTCCACCAACCGACAAAGAGTACAACGTCAGACGCGCTTTTGAGGCAGGATGGGGCGGTGTCGTTTGGAAAACCCTTGGCTCAGAAGGGCCACCGGTCGTTAACGTAAACGGACCGCGGTATGGCGTGGTACATGGTGCCGATCGCCGCGTGTTGGGGCTTAACAACATCGAGCTGATCACGGACCGCGATCTTTATCAGAACCTTGAAGAAATCAAACGTGTCAAGACAGACTATCCTGATCGTGCCATCGTCGTATCACTAATGGTGCCCTGTGAAGAGGGCGCGTGGAAAGAGATCCTACCACTGGTCGAGGAAACTGGGGCAGATGGCATTGAGCTAAATTTTGGCTGCCCGCACGGCATGGCTGAACGCGGTATGGGCTCCGCCGTTGGGCAGGTTCCCGAGTACATCGAGATGGTGACGCGTTGGTGTAAGCAATATTACTCCAAGCCCGTGATCGTGAAGCTGACACCCAACATAACTGATATCCTTAAACCTGCCGCCGCCGCCAAAGCGGGCGGTGCGGATGCGGTCTCCCTGATCAACACAATCAACTCGATCATTTCTGTTGATCTTGACACAATGGCACCGCAGCCAAGCATCGATGGTAAGGGAACACACGGCGGATATTGCGGCCCTGCGGTCAAACCGATTGCGATGAATATGGTGGCGGAAATTGCACGCTCTCCTGAAACGTCGGGCCTGCCCATATCCGGTATTGGCGGTATTACAACATGGCGTGACGCGGCCGAATATATCGCCTTGGGTTGCGGTAATGTGCAGGTGTGCACGGCGGCCATGACCTATGGGTTTAATGTGGTGAAGGAGATGATCAGCGGTCTGTCGCAATGGATGGATGAAAAGGGTCATACTTCGATTGATGACTTTGTCGGCATGGCCGTTCCAAATGTCACCGATTGGCAATATCTGAACCTTAACTATGTCACCAAAGCCTCGATCAATCAGGATGATTGTATCAAGTGTGGGCGCTGTTATGCCGCCTGTGAAGACACGTCGCATCAGGCGATTCTGATGTCAGAAGACCGCACTTTCACTGTCGATGACACGGAATGCGTGGCCTGCAACCTGTGTGTTGAGGTCTGCCCGGTCGAGAATTGCATCACCATGGTCGAGCAGGCCCCCGGCAGCATCGATCCGCGCACTGACCGTGTCATAGAAAAAGAGCATGGTGATTGGACAACGCACCCCAACAATCCAAGCGCGGTGGCAGCTGAGTAATTTGCGGTTGTTTCCCAAGCCGGCCGGCATCTTCGCCGGTCAGCTTGCCTTCGGCTCCAGCATCGCCCGGAACATGTTGTCCAGAAACGGCCCGGCTGTTTCAAACGGGTCCTTGCCATCATCCAGAACAGAGCGCACCTGTATATCAAAATCCGCATAGTGCTGTGTGGTTGCCCAGATCGAAAAGAACAGATGATAAGGGTCGATGTTCGCGATTTTCCCTTCTTCGGCCCAGCGCGCAATTGCGCTCGCCTTGGTTGACACCAGATCTTTCAAGCCACCCTTGATTTCGGGCAGGATATGCGGCGCGCCTTGTAGAACCTCATTGGCAAATAGTTTGCTTTCGCGTGGGAAATTCTGCGACATCTTCAGTTTCAACGCGACGTACTTGCAGATTTCTTCAATCGGATCACCGTCTTCGTCCATTTCCTCCAACGGGGCCAGCCATGTCTCCAACAGCCCCGCAAGCAGAGCCTTGTGGATGGCTTCCTTGCTATCGAAATAATACAGAATATTGGGCTTGGACAGGCCAGCGCGCACCGCGATCATATCAATCGTCGAGCCTCGGAAACCATTGTCTGAAAACACATCCAAGGCCGCCTCCAGAATGGAATTGGTTTTTTCCCGTTGGATGCGGGTTGGCTTTCGGGTGGTCTGCGAACGGGCCATAGAGAGAATGATACCTTTTACTTTATTCCACGGAAAGACCGACGCCTTTCAGGATTACGGTCTTAATCGATAGTTTCGCGGCATTCCATTGTGCATCGCCCAAGGGTTTGCCGCCGTTCAGCGTGTTTATCTGATGACCGAAATCGGCATAGTGCTGCGTTGTCGACCAAATCATGTACAGCAGGTGCGCCGGATCAATCGGATCCATTTCCCCGTTGGCAATCCAGCGCTGGATATGCGCGCTGCGGTCATTGGCCCATTCCAACAGCTCGCCTTCAAGATAATCCTGAATGATCGGGGCACCTTGCATGATCTCGGCGGCCCAAACCTTTGACCCGTCTGGATGGCTGCGGGCCAGATCCATTTTCTTGTCGATATACCGGCTTAAAGATTCTTTGGGACCAAGGTCCGTGTCAAAAACGGCCGCCGCCTCCATCCAGATATCAAAGATGTTGTAAACGACGCGTCGATAGATCTCTTGTTTGGTTTTGAAATAGTAGTGCACATTGGCCTTTGGCAGGCTGGCGGCATCCGCGATCAACTGCGTCGTGGCCCCGGCATAGCCCAGTTCTGCAAACACCTTTTCAGCTGCTTTCAGGATCGCCTTTTCTTTCTGTGATCGTTTGGCAGAACTTCGGGTTAAAACAGGCTCAGCGGACACTCGATTTCTTTCAAATAAAACTTGACCGATTGGACAGGTCTCTACAATACTTGACCATATAGTCAAAAAATAATCCGTCAAGAAATCTCCTCGGGGGGGGAACAGATGCCAAACCTAAACTCGAACCTGCGTGTCAACGGTGATCGCCTGTGGGACAGCTTGATGGAAATGGCCAAGATCGGCCCGGGCGTTGCCGGTGGTAACAACCGCCAGACGCTGACCGACGAAGATGCCGAAGGGCGCGCGCTGTTCCAGAAATGGTGCGAAGATGCGGGCTGCACCATGGGCTTGGACCAGATGGGCAACATGTTCGCGTCCTGGGGTGGCACTGATCCAGATGCGCTGCCGGTCTATGTTGGCTCGCACCTTGATACCCAACCCACTGGCGGCAAGTATGATGGCGTATTGGGGGTGCTGAGCGGTTTGGAAATCCTGCGCTCGCTGAATGACCTTGGCATCAAGACCAAACACCCGATTGTTGTGACCAACTGGACGAACGAAGAAGGCACGCGCTTTGCCCCGGCGATGCTGTCGTCAGGTGTCTTTGCCGGCATTCACACACAAGACTGGGCGTACGAGCGGGAAGACGCAGAGGGCAAAACCTTCGGTGATGAACTAAAGCGCATCGGCTGGCGAGGTGACGAAGAGGTCGGCGCCCGTAAGATGCATGCGTTTTTTGAGCTTCACATCGAACAAGGTCCGATTCTGGAAGCCGGAGAAAAGGATATTGGTGTTGTGACCCATGGTCAGGGTCTGAGCTGGACGCAGGTCACCATCACCGGCAAAGACAGCCACACAGGGTCAACCCCGATGCCGCTGCGCAAGAATGCCGGGTTGGGCATGGCGCGTGTGCTTGAGAAGGTCGATGAAATCGCGTGGTCCCATGCGCCACATGCCGTGGGTGCTGCGGGCCACATTGATGTTTACCCGAATTCTCGCAACGTGATCCCCGGTCAGGCGGTCTTTACGGTGGACTTCCGGTCACCTGACCTGAGCGTGATCGAAGATATGGAAGCACGCCTGCGTGTCGAGGCCCGGGAAATCGCCGATGACATGGGGTTGGGAATTGAGTTTGAAAAAGTTGGCGGGTTTGATCCCGTCACCTTTGATGAAGGCTGCGTAACCGCCGTGCGTGATGCCGCCGAACGGCTGGGTTATTCGCACACCAATCTGATTTCAGGTGCGGGTCATGATGCCTGCTGGATCAATCGCATGGCCCCAACTGCGATGGTCATGTGCCCTTGTGTTGACGGGCTGAGCCATAATGAGGCGGAAGAAATATCAATAGAATGGGCGACCGCAGGCACGGATGTCCTTTTGCATGCGGTTGTTGAAACGGCGCAGATTGTTGAGTGAGCAATGCGAGCCGTCATCAGCCAGACCCTAGGGAGATACGCAAATGAAAACCAAAGTCATCAAAGGCGGCACCGTCTGCACGGCTGATCGCAGCTATGAGGCCGATGTCCTGATCGAAGGCGAAGTGATCAAGCAGATCGGTCAGGGCCTGAAGGGCGACGAATATATCGACGCTGAAGGCGCTTATGTCATTCCCGGTGGGATTGATCCGCATACGCACCTTGAAATGCCATTTATGGGAACCACCGCCGCAGAAACCTTTGAAAGTGGCACATGGGCCGCAGCCGTTGGCGGCACAACGATGGTTGTCGATTTTTGCCTGCCTGGGGCTGATGGAGATCTGAAGAACGCCATCAATGAATGGCACAGGAAATCTGCGCCGCAGATTTGTTCTGACGTTGGCTATCACATGGCGATCACCGGCTGGGACGAAGGTGTTTTTAACGGCATGAAAGACGCTGTTGAGATGGGCGTGAACAGCTTCAAACACTTCATGGCCTACAAAGGTGCCTTGATGATCGAAGACGATGAAATGTTTGCCTCGTTCAAGCGCTGCGCCGAACTGGGCGCATTGCCGATGGTGCATGCAGAAAACGGCGATCTGGTCGCTGAACTACAGCAAAAGTACTTTGATCAGGGCATCACCGGCCCCGAAGGTCATGCCTATTCGCGTCCTCCCGAATTGGAAGGCGAAGCGGCCAATCGCGCAATCACCATCGCAGATACGGCAGGTGTGCCGCTCTACATCGTGCATGTGTCCTGCGAGCAAACTCACGAGGCCATCCGCAGGGCCCGTCAAAAAGGGATGCGTGTCTATGGAGAGCCGCTGATCCAATTTCTGACCTTGGATGAAAGCGAATACTTCAACAAAGACTGGGACCATGCCGCCCGCCGTGTCATGAGCCCGCCGTTCCGTTCAAAAGATCACCAAGATAGCCTTTGGGCAGGATTGCAAGCGGGGTCTCTGCAGGTTGTGGCAACGGACCATGCAGCATTCAACACCGAGCAAAAACGCGCGGGTCGCGATGATTTCCGGATTATTCCAAATGGGTCCAATGGACTGGAAGAACGGTTAGCCGTACTTTGGACCGAAGGTGTCGAAACCGGTCGCCTGACCAAAGAAGAGTTTGTTGCCTCGACCTCAACCAATGTTGCGAAGATTTTGAACATCTACCCCAAGAAAGGCGCGATTGTTGAGGGCGCAGATGCCGACATCGTAGTCTGGGACCCGAAGATCAGCAAAACCATCAGCCCAAGCAATCACCACTCGGTGCTGGATTACAATGTCTTTGAAGGGTTCGAGGTTAAAGCACAGTCGCGTTACACGCTCAGCCGGGGTGATGTGATCTGGGCCTGGGGGCGTAACAGCCAGCCACAGCCCGGTCGTGGCCGGTTTGTGCCACGCCCGGCGTTCTCATCAGCGTCAAAGGCGCTAAGCCAGTGGAAAGCACTGAATTCGCCTCGCGCTATCCAGCGTGATCCGCTTAATATTCCTGCAGGCATCTAATGAACCAAACGGTAATCTCGGCACAAAACCTGTCGCTGACCTTTCAGACCAACGATGGGCCAGTACACGCGTTGAAAGATATCAATCTCGATATCGATAAGGGTGATTTTGTCTCGTTCATTGGCCCCTCGGGCTGTGGCAAGACCACTTTTCTGCGGGTGATGGCTGATCTGGAAACGCCAACCAGCGGCACGGTCACTGTGAACGGCATGTCCCCGGCCGAGGCGCGCATGAAACGCGCTTACGGCTATGTCTTCCAAGCGGCTGGCCTGTACCCGTGGCGCACGATAGGTGGCAACATTCGTCTGCCATTGGAGATCATGGGCTACAGTAGGGAGGAACAGGCTAAGCGCGTTGCCAACGTGTTGGAACTGGTCGAACTGGAGGGGTTCGACAAGAAATTCCCCTGGCAGCTTTCCGGTGGGATGCAGCAGCGCGCAAGTATTGCGCGCGCCCTTGCGTTTGATGCCGATATTCTGTTGATGGACGAGCCGTTTGGTGCATTGGATGAAATTGTACGCGATCACCTGAACGAGCAGCTGCTCAAACTGTGGGCTCGAACTGAGAAAACCATTGGCTTCGTGACTCATTCCATCCCTGAAGCCGTTTTTCTATCGACAAAGATCGTGGTCATGTCCCCGCGTCCGGGGCGGATTGCTGACGTGATCGACAGCACTTTGCCACGTGACCGGACCCTCGACATTCGCGAAACGCAGGAGTTTGCGGATATCGCGCACCGCGTGCGCGAAGGCTTGCGCGCAGGGCATGCCTATGACTAGGCTCGCATCATTTTGGCATAAGGCAGGCCCTGTTTTGTGCATCCTGCTTGTGCTGATCGCGGTTTGGTATGGGGCTGCAGTTGCGCTCAACGCAGCTTGGGCCAAAGACAAAGCGGCGCGTGCAGGAACGGAGCTGACGTTTTCTGAGCTTGTCTCAGACACGATGTCTCAGGAAAAACCCCTGTTACCCGCGCCACATCAGGTCGCCCAAGAGATCTACAAAACAACCGTTCTGAAGAAGATCACTTCAAAGCGCTCGCTGATCTGGCATGGCTGGATCACGCTTTCAGCAACGCTTTTAGGTTTCGTCTTTGGCACCGCTTTAGGCGTTTTGCTGGCGGTTGGCATCGTCCATAGTCGTGCAATGGACATGTCGGTCATGCCGTGGGTGATCACCAGCCAGACCATCCCCATCCTTGCAGTGGCTCCGATGGTGATTGTCGTTCTCAACGCGGTGGGCGTTTCGGGACTTTTACCCAAGGCAATCATTTCAATGTATCTGTCATTTTTCCCGGTTGTTGTTGGTATGGTCAAAGGCCTGCGCGCACCAGATCACATGCAGCTTGATCAGATGCGCACGTGGAATGCCTCCAACAACACAACGTTTTGGAAGCTCCGCCTGCCCAGTTCGATGCCCTATTTCTTTGCCTCGCTTAAAATCGCGATTGCGGCATCGCTTGTCGGAGCCATCGTGGGCGAACTTCCAACTGGTGCGGTCGCAGGTCTTGGCGCTCGTCTGCTGGCCGGGAGCTATTATGGCCAAACCATCCAGATCTGGAGCGCTCTGATTTGTGCCGCCGTGCTGGCCGCTGCGCTTGTTGCCCTGATCGGGGTGATCGAGCGGGCCACGCTCAAAAGAATGGGGATGCAGCAATGATCTGGATCCTCTTCGTTCTGATCTTCTGGGGGGCAATGTGGGCCGTGAATGTGCGGCTGGCTGCAGGTCCACAAACGCAGCTGACAAAGATCCTCGTACCGACCCTCTTTGGTATCACTTTGCTGGTGTTGTGGGAGGGATTGGTGCGCGGCTTTTCCATCAGCCCCATCTTACTACCCCCGCCCAGTATGATCGCCCAGCGGTTTGCCACAAGCCTGCCGATCCTGTGGGAGGACTTTGTCCAGACCTTCATCAAAGGTGCGCTTTCGGGCTATTTCATTGGCTGTTCAGCTGCGTTTCTGACGGCCATCGCTGTGGATCGTTCTGATTTCCTTAAACGCGGTCTGCTGCCGATCGGGAACTTTGTCGCGGCCCTGCCCATCATCGGCATGGCGCCGATTTTGGTCATGTGGTTCGGCTTTGATTGGCAGTCAAAGGCCGCTGTGGTTGTGATCATGGTGTTCTTTCCGATGCTGGTGAACACCGTTGCCGGGCTCAACGCCAAGGACAAGTTTCAGGATGACCTGATGAAGACCTATGCGGCAAGCTATTGGCAAAACCTGCTTAAGCTGAAACTGCCTGCGGCAATGCCGTTCATATTTAATGGTTTGAAAATTTGTACAACTTTGGCTCTTATTGGGGCCATTGTGGCCGAATTTTTCGGCTCCCCCATTCGCGGCATGGGATTCCGCATATCAACCGAAGTCGGGCGACTCTCGCTCGATATGGTTTGGGCAGAAATTACTGTGGCGGCTCTTGCCGGGTCGGCATTTTACGGGACGATGGCCCTAATCGAGAAAGCAGTCACTTTCTGGCACCCATCGCAAAGAAATTAGAACGCTACCAACAAGGAGAGAAAGCATGAAGAATTTGATAAAGGGCGCTATCGCCAGCGCATTCCTATTTGGGGCCTCAGCTGCGCAAGCAGCTGACGATGTCACGCTGCAGCTCAAATGGGTCACGCAGGCGCAGTTCGCTGGGTACTATGTCGCGCTCGACAAAGGGTTTTACGAGGAAGAAGGCCTGAACGTCACCATCAAACCCGGCGGCCCGGATATCGCCCCGGCGCAGGTGATTGCGGGCGGCGGCGCGGATGTCGTGCTTGACTGGATGCCATCGGCCTTGGCGTCGCGTGAGAAAGGTCTTGATTTGGTCAACATCGCGCAGCCGTTCAAATCATCGGGGATGATGCTGACCTGTCGCAAGGATGCGGGTGTCGAGACCCCGGCTGATTTTGCGGACAAAACACTGGGTGTCTGGTTCTTCGGCAATGAATACCCGTTCCTGAGCTGGATGAACAAGCTTGGCCTGAAAACTGATGGTTCCGATGGTGGCGTCACGGTGCTGAAGCAGGGCTTCAACGTTGACCCGATCCTGCAAGGTCAGGCGGCTTGCGTGTCGACCATGACATACAATGAATACTGGCAGATCATTGATGCGGGTCTGACGCCAGAGGAACTGGTTGTCTTCAAATACGAAGATGAAGGCGTCTCCACGCTCGAAGACGGCATGTATGTGCTGGGCGAGAACCTCAAGGACGAGGCCTTCAAAGACAAAATGGTACGCTTTGTTCGTGCCTCGATGAAAGGCTGGAAATATGCCGAGGAAAACCCGGATGAGGCCGCAGATATCGTGTTGGACAACGATGCCTCGGGCGCGCAAACCGAAAAACATCAGCGTCGCATGATGTCCGAAGTGGCCAAGCTGACAGCGGGTTCAAACGGCGCGCTGGATGTTGCCGACTACGAGCGCACGGTTCAGTCTCTGCTTGAAGGCGGATCAGATCCGGTGATCACTAAAGCGCCAGAGGGCGCTTGGACGCATGAGATTACGGATGCGGCACTGAACTAAGTTCAGTCACAAAAGCCAGCGTAGGCGGTGAGTTAAGAAACCACCGCCTACCTGAAAACTTCATCAATCTTTTTGTTTCATCGCATTTAGTAGCGCTGCGCCAAGTGCACCGTTCCCAGCATCCGAGTTGCGCGGTTTTGCGGACTTCGGGCCTGCTGACATCTTGTCCTTGTTCGGCATCTTGCCACGCCCCTGCGGTGCTTTTCCTTGGGATTTATCGACAGTTTTGCGCATCGTCAGGCCAATGCGTTTACGTGGAATATCAACCTCGGTCACACGGACCTTGACCACATCACCAGTTTTGACCACCTCATGCGGGTCTTTGACAAAACGATCCGCCAATTGGCTGACATGCACCAAGCCATCCTGATGCACGCCGATGTCCACAAAGGCACCAAAGGCGGCAACGTTGGTGACAGTTCCTTCGAGCGACATGCCGGGTTTAAGATCTTTGATGTCCTCAACCCCATCCGTGAAGCTGGCGGTCTTGAACTCAGGTCGTGGATCGCGGCCCGGTTTTTCCAGTTCTTCAAAAATGTCGCGAACGGTCGGCAGACCAAAAACCTCGGTTACAAAATCCTGGGCACGCAAAGAACGCAGCGCCGTGCCGCTCCCCATGATATCGCGAATGTCACGACCGCAAGCAGAAATCACACGCCGGGCGACATCATAGGCTTCTGGGTGAACCGACGAAGCATCAAGCGGCTCTTCCCCATCGCGGATGCGTAAGAATCCTGCACATTGCTCGAAGGCCTTAGGCCCAAGGCCCGAAACGTCAAGCAACGCACTACGGGATTTAAAAGCACCGTGCAGATCGCGGTGGAAAACTATCGCGCTAGCCAAAGAGAGCCCAAGCCCCGCAACCTGTGCCAATAGTGGGGCCGAGGCCATATTAAGATCGACGCCCACTGCGTTCACCGCATCTTCGACCACTGCCTCAAGCGCTACGCTCAACCGACGCTGATCAACATCGTGCTGATACTGCCCAACGCCAATGCTTTGTGGGGTGATTTTCACCAGCTCGGCCAGTGGGTCCTGTAGACGACGCGCGATCGACACCGCACCACGCAAGGACACATCCAGATCAGGGAATTCCTGCGCCGCGAGCTCTGACGCCGAATAAACCGAGGCCCCTGCCTCCGACACAACAACCTTGGTCGGGGCTTTGATCCCGCTTGGAAGCAGTTTTAGCGTGTCACCCACTAGCCGTTCGGTTTCTCGGCTGGCTGTGCCATTGCCGATGGCCACCAGTTCCACGCCGTGGCGTGTGACCAAATCAATGATCTTCGCCTCGGATCCACGCACATCCATCTTGGGCTGAAACGGATAGAGCGTTGCTGTCTCAAGCACCTTGCCCGTGGCATCCACCACTGCCGCTTTAACACCGGTGCGGATCCCCGGATCAAGGCCCAGAGTTGCCCGCGCCCCGGCAGGAGCTGCCAGCAAAAGGTCTTTGAGGTTTCGGGAAAAGACCGCGATGGCCTCTTCATGCGCGCGTTGGCGCAGCTCTGACAACAGATCAATGTAGAGCGAGAGCGACAGTTTCACCCGCCAGGTCCACCGTGCCACGTCCCGCAACCATAGATCGCCGGGCTGTTCCCCTGCTGTGTTCATCGTGGCGGCAATCGTCGCAATGGCGCGTGGTTCCCCCACTTCGGCGTCTGGGGCGATTTCCATTGTGACCACCTCTTCCTTGGCCGCCCGGAGGATCGCCAAGGCGCGGTGCGACGGGATATCGGCCCATTTTTCGCGGTGGTCAAAATAGTCGGAAAACTTCGCGCCATCCTGTTCTTTGCCGGGCACCAGTTTCGCTGAAATAAACGCCTCTTGGCGCATGAATTCTCGCAGGTTGCCCAAAAGATCCGCGTTCTCTGACAGCTCTTCGGTCAAAATATCGCGCGCACCATTCAGGGCGTCTTTGACCGTTGTAACGTCATCTGTAAGGTAATTTTGCGCCTGATCTTCGGGGGCGGTAACCCGATCAGCTTGAATCGCACGCAGCAAAGGCTCCAACCCGTTTTCGCGCGCGATCATCGCCTTGGTGCGGCGCTTTGGCTTGTACGGCAGATAAATGTCTTCGAGCGCCGCCTTGCTGGTTGCCCCGGCGATGGATTTTGCCAGATCATCAGTAAGCTTCCCTTGCTCCTTAATAGAGTTCAAGATCGTTCCCCGTCGGGCTTCAAGCTCGCGCAAGTAAGTCAACCGATCCGACAACAGGCGCAACTGCGTGTCATCCAGACCGCCGGTCACTTCTTTTCGGTAGCGGGCGACAAACGGCACTGTCGCGCCTTCATCCAGCAAGCCAACTGCAGCTATGACCTGAGGTTCAGAGGCCGAAATATCAGCGGCAATTGTGCGAAAAATCCGTTCATCCGAAGGGGCGGGTGCAGTGGTGTGCAAAGTCGGCTCCAATATAAGTGGAGTTCCGGTTTAGCCAGCTTGATGGGCTACGCCAAGAGGGAATTCCGCAAGCTGCCAAACCACACCGCAAGCAAATGCGGCGATTGAATTATCTATGCTGACGTTGAATTTTCCCGCCAATCGGGCACATCATTGACCAAGGACAACGCTGCACGCCGCAAGGCTGTGCGGATTTTCTCAACATCCGGCCCGTTCATTTCACAGTCACTTATTGCCCGGTCCATAAGATCCAGCCACATCTCCGCATCTTTCTCTCGAATTGGAACGTGTTCGTGAATTTCACGCAGGTTCATGTGACCGTGTTTTTCGTGGTAGTGCCGACGCCCCCCAAAGAAACCTGTCAGAAAATTGAACTGCTCTTGTCGAGTGTGGTTCATCCCATGGCCGCGAAAATGCAGACGGAACAATTCATAAACCGCAGGCTCAGATTCCATCAAATCATAGAACCGGGTCACCAGCCGATGCACCGCTGCCTCGCCGCCGATCCGTTCCAGCAATGTTGTGGTTTGTATGTTCATAACTCAATCACCTACCGGCTCTTTATGAGCGTGACTTTGATCTAACGCAAATACGACGCGTGTGTCTTGACATAAGCCCGCTCATCACCTTGAGTCTGCATATGAAAGTCAATCTGGAATTTCTCCATCTCGTGGTGTTGGAACGCCACAGCGCACATCGACGCAAGCGATTTGCGGGATAGCTGGCATAATCCTGCCTCTTTCCCACGCAAATCTATAGGAGACTTTCCATGACTGAATTCACAGACATCCCTGTGCTGGACCTCGCCCCACTAATCGCGGGCGAAGATACCACTGAACTGGCGCGCGCCTTTGCCAAGGCCTACGGCGAAACTGGTTTTGGCTACATCACAAACCACGGGGTGGACCCGGCATTGCGCGAAGCGATATTCAACGCCTCTGAGAGGTTCCATGCGCTTCCAGCTGAAACCAAAAACGCCATCGCCCTGAACCGCCAGCATCGCGGTTACATCGCCATCAACACTTCCACCGATGTGAATTCCGATCTTGCAGAGGTCACCAAGCCGAACCAGTCCGCATCCTTCATGATGATGCGTGAAGATACCGAAACGGACCCTGAGGTTTACTTGTCAGGTTCCAATCAATGGCCAGAACTCGAAGGATTTCGTGAGGCCTGCGAGGCTTACGTCACGGCGATGAGCACCCTCGGTCGACAGTTGATGCGCCTCGCGTTCGATGCTCTGGACATCAAAGACAAAAGCATCCTATCGGCCTTTGACACTCCGACGATCTGGCTAAGACTGTTACATTATCCGCCACAGTCTCCGCAAGCGCCCGAAGATCTGTATGGATCCGCCCCGCACAAGGATTTTGGCTGCTTAACCTTGCTGGCGCAAGACGACGTCGGTGGCCTGCAGGTTCAAACCCCCGCAGGCAACTGGGTTGATGCCCCGCCTATGGAGGGCGCGTTGGTAGTCAATGTCGGCGACATGTTGCACCGGATGTCAAACGGGTGTCTGCGTTCCACGCCCCACCGCGTGATTAATACTACTGGGCGGGAACGCTACTCAGTGCCATTCTTTTTCGATCCACATGTATCTACGGATATCGCGCCCCTGCCCGGTACGGGGGCGCCAAAGTTTAAACCATTGAATTTCGGAGAATTTTTGCGCAGCGAACTGGAAGCAGGATATGAAGCTCATAGCTTAACGAAAGATGATCAGTAGCTATCTCGCCCAGATCATCACTGTAAGTACCTATCCCTCGTGGCGCTGAGCTGTTGCAGCCAGTCCCTGACCGTTTCGCGTTCTGGAAAGCTGACCTTATGCTGCGGGACCAGCAAATAATACCCGCCCCTTGTGCGCACTGACATGTTGCCAAGCGGGCGCACAAGACGACCTTGTTCAATCAGGTGATCCACCAGGTGTTTCCACCCCAAGGCAATCCCCAGTCCGTCCAACGCTGCCTGAATCGCCAGCGGGTAGGTATTAAACTGCGTGGTCCTAGAAAAATCCTCTCTCGGGATATCCTTGCGCTGCAACCACATTGCCCAGTTCATCCACTCTGTGTGCAGGTTTGAGACTTCGATTAGGTCAAGCTGCGCAATCGATTCCGCTGTCGCGGCTGAACCGTGCTGTTCCAGATACTGCGGCGAGCACACAGGAAAGATCGTTTCACCGAAGAGAAGCTCTGCTTCAAAGCCAGGCCAGTCCCCAGATCCACGCAGGATGATTAAATCATTTGTTTCGGCCAGGCACTCTTCGTCATCATCTGAGGAAAACAACCCGATTTTGACATCTGGATGTTCCTGACTAAATCGATTCAATCGCGGCATCAGCCACAAGGACGCTACCGAATTCGTTGCGGCCAACGATACTGGATTGGCCTCATGTCGTGCCATCAGATCCTGTGAGGCATCACGCAATATATTCAATGCTCGTGCACTCGACTGAAGCAGGTCAGCCCCTTCTGAGGTTATGGTGATCGATCTGTGTCCACGCACGAATAGATTGGCTTGATAATACTCTTCCAAAAGCTTCACTTTGCGACTCACAGCCGACTCGGAAATATTCAACTCCCTTGCAGCTGCAGCAAAGCTCCCTGTCCGGCCAGTCACTTCGAACGCCAGAAAATAGTCAAGCGGCGGCAAGCTTTTGCGTTGCGTGCGCATGTTTGTACCCTTCTTACCGCTTGGAAATTCCAAGCAGAATCATCCCTTTGGGGATTGTAGCAGGAAAATTTAATTTGCCCCTAATTATTTGAGGCTAAGGCTCTCAAAACTCTTGGTCACCATTGGCCCGTTTTTTGGCACACTGGAAGTAGCGGCGGACCTAACGCTGCCAGATAAAAAGATTCGTTCAGGGAGAACATAATGAACACTTTCAGCAAAGCGACGTTAGCAAGCCTTGCGATGGCGGTCAGCCCGATCGCGGTAATGGCCGAAGATAGCAGTGATCCGATCGTCATTCCAATACACAATTGGTCCAGCCAAATTGTCATGAGCAACGTTGTCGGTCAGATTTTCGAATCCATGGGTAACAACGTCGAATACGTCACGACGGACAGTCAGGCGGTATATGAATCCGTGCGCCTCGGCGATGTCGCGCTTGAAATGGAAGTCTGGGAAGGGGCCTTTGGCGCATCCTTCCGCGCCGCGCTTGAAAAAGGTGGATTGCATGACGCCGGTGACCACGATGCCGTCACCCGCGAAGACTGGTGGTACCCGATGTGGACCAAGGACGCCTGCCCCGGCCTGCCAAGCTGGGAGGCCCTCAATGACTGTGCCGCATTGTTCGCGACCGCTGAAACCGGCGACAAAGGCCGTTATCTTGATGGGCCAGTGGACTGGTTGAAGCATGGTCAGGAGCGTGTTGCAGCACTCGGCATGGATTTCACCGTTGTGAATGCCGGCTCAGCCGCAGCTCTCTGGGCCGAAATTGGGGCCGCCGAAGCGGACAAGCGCCCGGTTGTGGTCTTCAACTGGACCCCGAACTTTGCCGAGGCAGTCTGGCCCGGCGAGTTTGTTGAGTTCCCCGAGTGGGTCGACGGCTGTGACACAGATCCATCAGTCGGCCCGAACCCGGATGCCACCTATGACTGCGGCAATCCTGCCAAAGGCTATCTGAAGAAGGCCGCATGGGATGGCATGGAAGAGAAATGGCCAACTGCCTACTGCGTGCTGACCCAGATTTCCTTTACCAACCCGCAAATCGCCGAAATGGCCAAATTCGTCGATACTGACGAAATGGAGCCTGAAGAGGCCGCCGAAGAATGGTTGGGTGAAAATGCAGATTCTGTCGTTCAGCCCTGGATCGACGCCTGCGCAAGCTAACCGCTTGTCATCCAAACATCGCCTGCCTTCTGCACCCTTCTGGAGGCAGGCGAACCTTTCTTAGCCAACACAAAAAGCGAACGATAAGCATGGCCAATTCCCCCGTCATTTCCGCAAAAAACGTCTGGAAACTCTTTGGACCCAATCCCAAACGCTATCTCGCACAGATGCCCGAAGGCCATTCCTTCGATGCGATCCGCGCGGATGGTTACATTGCTGGGGTCAAAGACGTCTCTATTGATGTGGGGCGGGGTGAAATGCTTGTCATCATGGGGCTGTCAGGGTCGGGCAAATCGACCCTCGTGCGCTGCTTGTCACGCCTTCATGACATCACAGGCGGTACAATTGACGTCGATGGGCAAGACATCATGTCGTTGTCCGAAAAGGAACTGATCGAACTACGCCGCTCAAAAATGGGAATGGTGTTCCAATCCTTTGGCCTGCTTCCACACCGTACTGTGTTGGAGAACGTGGCCTTTCCGCTGGAAATGCGCGGCCAAGACCGGCACGAACGTCGTGAACGCGCACTAGAAGTGGTCAAACTCGTGGGCCTCGAAGGCCGCGAAGAGTATTTTCCGCGTGAGTTGTCTGGTGGGCAGCAACAGCGCGTCGGCATTGCGCGCAGTCTGGCGATTGAACCTGATATCTGGTTTCTGGATGAGCCGTTTTCGGCGCTGGATCCCCTAATCCGCCGTGAAATGCAGGATGAGTTCCTGCGCCTGCAGGAAATGCTGGGTAAAACCATCGTTTTCATCACTCACGACTTCGATGAGGCTTTGCGCCTCGCCGATCGGATCGCCATCATGAAGGATGGCGCGGTTGAACAATGCGACACACCGGACAAGATCGTAATGAACCCGGCCACTGAATATGTCCGCAAATTCACCGAAGAGATCGACAAGGCGCGTGTTGTCACCGCCGGCGCCATCATGCAGCCCGTTAACGGTGCGATGCCCGAAGGCAACGGAGTTAGATCCAACACATCTTTGCGTGATCTGGCCAAGATTTTGGTCAACGACAGCCGCGAGAACCTTCCTGTGACTGGGCAGGATGGCGATATCACCGGCGTTTTGAACCGTCAGGTCGCCCTTGACGTTCTGTTTGAGGCGGACTGATGGCCACGACAACCACAAATACTGTAAATCCACCCAGTCAAGGTTGGACGCGCAATCAGATCGCCATTGGTCTGTTATGTGCAGCCTTCGCTTTGATGCTGCTTCGCCCTTTCCTACCCGAATGGCTGATCCGAGTACCCGAATGGGCCATTCTACCGTGGGACACATGGCTCGATGCGGTCTTTAATTTCATCAAAGATGATCTGGGCTTGATCCACGTCACTCGTACAATCGCGGCAGGATTGGAATCTTTGCTCGATGTGACAGCAAACCTGCTTTATGGCCGCAACCGTTGGCCGCACCTTGGACCGATCCCATGGTCAGCCATTGCCGCCGCTGTTGCTGTTTTGGCCTACTATCTGGGTGGTTGGAAGATGGCCGCACTGGCGGCCTCAACTTTCATCTGGACTGCACTGGTCGGCCAGTGGAAGATGGCGATGCAAACCATGTCAGTCTTGGTTGTTGCCGCGCCCGTCGCCGTTATCGTAGGTCTTTTTCTTGGCATTGCAGCGTGGAAATACGGCTGGTTTGAAAAAATTATCCGCCCGGTTCTGAGTGTTTTGCAAACCCTACCGTTCTTTACCTATCTGCTACCTGCCGTCATCTTCTTCAAGGTCGGCCCCACAGCCGGGGCGGTGGCCACCGTGGTGTTTGCCGTACCGCCGATGATCTTGATGACCACATTGGGCCTACGCAAAGTCTCTCCTGAGGTGGTCGAAGCCGGCCAAATGTGTGGATGCAGCCGCTGGCAGATGTTGAGCCGAGTTTACGTGCCTGCCGCCCGGACTGAAATTCTGGTCGGCGTGAACCAGGTCATCATGCTCTGTCTTGCAATGGTCGTTCTGACCGCCTTTATCGGCATGCCCGGATTGGGGGCCAAGCTGCTGGCGATGATGGGCTCGTTCAAAATCGGCCGCAGTTTCGAGATTGGCGTCACAATCGTTTTGTTCGCGATCATGCTGGACCGGATGTCCAAGGCATGGGTACTCAAGCAACCTGAACATTTTGAACGCGGTGCCCCATGGTGGCAGCGGCACAAATTTGCGCTGCTGTCATTGGGGGCTTTTGTTCTCTTCCTCGGATTATCACAACTGATACCGATCCTGTCAGAAGTTGGCCGCAAACAAAGCCTATCGCAAGGCAAGCAGATCGATACGCTGATCAAAGGATTCCTTGCCATCGACGGTATCCGTGCCACCACTGAATGGCTACGCTGGTTCCTAAATGTCTGGGTGCTGATCCCGTTCCGCAACGCTCTGTTGTGGGTGCCAACCCCGGCGTTCATTCTGGTCATAATGTCCTTTGGCTGGTGGCTGGCTGGACGGCGCGAGGCGATGATCGCAGGCCTGTTCTTTGCCATCGTTGCCGCCACCGGCTGGTGGGATCGGGCGGTGATCACGCTCTACACAGTGATCTCTGCCGTGATCCTCGCCACTTTCATCGGCTTGCCGTTGGGTATTCTGGCGGCACAATCCGAGAAATGGTCAAAACGCATCCTGCTGGCCTGCGACACAGCACAAACCTTCCCCAGCTTTATCTACCTGATCCCTGCAATCATGCTTTTTGGCGTGAACGATGTTGCGGTAATTTTCTCGATCCTGATCTTCGCGGCTGTGCCACTCACGCGCTACACTATCGAAGGCCTGCGGACCGTGCCATCGGAGATGACCGAGGCCGCTGATATGTCCGGCGCCACAAAGCGACAAAAACTGCTGTCAGTGCAACTGCCGCTGGCGCTACCAACCATGGCCGTTGGCTTCAATCAGGCGATCATGTTTGCCTTCTTCATGGTGATCATCGCGGCCTTCATCGGCACGCAGGATCTGGGGCAAGAATTGCAACGCACGCTCGCCGGTACCGATCTGGGCAAGAACTTTGTGTTGGGCATGGACGTGTCTTTAATGGCGCTCAGCTTTGACATGATCATCCGCAAATGGACCGAAACCCGCAAAAAGGCATTGGGGCTGGGCATATGAACATGAAACCCGTCTTTGAGACCCCTTTTGAACGTAAGGGCGTCATAACACCGGGCACGCCCATCCTGCCACACGGGGTGGAACGCCATCCCGTGCCGGGTGGTGGCTCGCGCGCAGTACCCATCTACAAGGGCGATGAGATTTCAATCCTCGACCGCGACGGCTTACAACCCGGCGAGTTGGTGTTTTTTGCACCGGATAAATCCTCGGATGCGGCCTATCTTGGGGCGAAGGGACAGGGAAGGCCAGAGGCCACAATTACCACTCTGGCCAATGGCTCGCGCTCAGGAGCGAAGGTTCTACGCGCGCTTGATACCGCTGGGTTCAATCTGGGCAAGGGCGATGGCATATCCATCTTTGCCGAAGGATCCCGACCCGGAGATATGGAAAGCTTTGTCGCCGAACGTGACGGCCTGCTGATTATCGCCGCCACTGGCGGCCCTATGTCGCCCGAGCGGCACAACACAACAACCGACCTGATCCTGTATATCCGCCGGGCAGATCCAGCTGCTGGCAAAGAAGATGTTGGCCCGTCAGATCCATTGGCAGACCCAATCCTCGACTTTAACATCCAACCCGGTAACGCCACTTCATATGAGGTCAAAAAAGGCGATTACATTCAGGTGCTGGATGTCAAAGGCCGCGAATGCAGTGATTTTCAAGCCTTTTCGATGCGCGCCCTCGACAAAGGGCTTGAACGTGAGATCGACCCAACCACCACGCGCAGCTTGATGGGCAGTCTGTACCCCCAGCCGGGGATTTTCAGCAAATACTGGTCTTCGGATCAGGAACCATTGATTGAAATCATTCAAGACACCTGTGGCAGGCACGACACTTTTGGTTTGGCCTGTACCGCGCGGTATTATGAGGATTTGGGCTATCCCGGTCATGTAAACTGCTCGGACAATATCAACAAAGACCTTGATCAATACGGCATACGCCCGCGTGGCGGCTGGCCTGCAATCAACTTCTTTTTCAACACCATGCTGGACGATACCAACGCTATCGGGATGGATGACCCATGGTCGCGCCCTGGTGACTATGTCTTGCTGCGTGCGCTGACTGATCTGGTCTGCATTTCAACCGCCTGCCCCTGTGACATTGACCCAGCCAATGGCTGGAACCCTACGGATATTCAAGTGCGCACCTACAAACAGAACGAAGACTTCAGCCGCTCGGTCGGCTACCGGAAATCAGCGGAGGCCGATGTGGAAGACACCAAGAAAACCGGATTTCACGATTGTTTCGCCCGGCATACCCGGGATTTCATCGAATATAACGGCTATTGGCTGCCCAATACGATGACCAATCACGGCTCTATCGCCGAATATTGGGGCTGCCGCGACAAGGTGGCGGTGATGGATCTCTCGCCGTTACGAAAGTACGAGATCACCGGCCCGGATGCCGAAGAGCTCATGCAGCTTTGCGTTACCCGCAACATGAAGAAATTAAGCGTGGGACAAGTGGTTTACACCGCCATGTGCTATGAACACGGCGGCATGATTGACGACGGTACTGTCTATCGTCTGGGCGAAACCAATTTCCGTTGGATCGGTGGCAACGACACTTCGGGTCTATGGCTCAAAGAGCAGGCCCAAAAGCGTGGCTTGAACGTCTGGGTGCGAAATTCCACCGATCAGCTGCACAACATCGCGGTGCAAGGGAGACATTCGCGGGACATCCTGTCGAAAATCTTCTGGACACCGCCGCAACAGCCCACGATCGACGAACTGCCATGGTTCCGTCTGGCCATCGCACGTGTTGGAGATGTGACGGGGACATCGGTCGTTATTTCGCGCACTGGGTATTCTGGCGAGCTGGGATATGAGATTTTCTGCCACCCCAAGGACGCGGTCGAAATCTTTGATGCGGTTTGGGAAGCGGGCGAGGAACATGGCATCGTGCCCCTCGGTCTTGGCGCACTGGATCTGCTGCGCATCGAAGGCGGATTGATCTTTGCTGGCAGCGAGTTCGACGACCAAACTGACCCGTTCGAGGCCGGGATTGGCTTCACTGTGCCATTGAAGTCGAAAGAAGATGATTTTATCGGACGCACCGCCATTGAGGAACGCAAAGTCCACCCGCATCGCAAACTGGTTGGGTTTGAGGTCGAAGGTGGCGTTATTCCAAGCCCCGGCGATTGCGTCCGCATTGGCAAGGCACAGGTTGGCGAGATTACATCAGCAATGAAATCTCCGATCCTTGGCAAGGTCATTGCCTTGGGTCGTGTCGCCACCACACACGCAGATCCCGGTACAGCCATCGAAATTGGGCAGCTAGACGGTCAGCAAAAGCGGCTCAAGGCCACGGTCAGCGCCTTCCCGCATTTCGACCCGACCAAGGAACGCGTCAAAGGTAATTACAACTGATCAACTCTCAGACGGTCCGCAAACTGGGCAATCGTCTCGTTTGCCCAGTCCAAACTTGCGTGTCTCTCCATACAGCGCGTCGTAGATTAGCATTTCACCACGCAATGCCGTGCCTGCCCCGGTGATCACTTTGATCGCTTCTGCTGCCATCATCGACCCGATCACGCCCGGCAAGGGGCTGATCACCCCAGCCTCTGCACAGGATGGTGCCAACCCGGCAGCGGGCGCTTCGGGAAAAATGCATTCATAGCAGGGTGTGCCATTTGCCGGGTCGAATACGCTGATCTGCCCTTCCCATTGCGACAGGGCTCCGGAAATCAAAGGCTTGCTCTGCTTCGCAGCAACCGCATTCGCTAGGTAGCGCGTTTCAAAATTATCGGTGCCGTCAAGGATCAGGTCATAATCGGAAAACAGTTCTTCGGCGATCTCAAGCGTCAGCCGCCGCTGATACGGACGCACATCGACGGCAGGGTTCTGTGCCTGCATCGCCTGCATCGCCGATTGCACCTTGGGCAGGCCAATATCGCGATCTCGGTGAATCACTTGACGCTGCAGATTAGAATTTTCCACCACGTCGTCATCAATCACGCCAATCGTGCCAACGCCCGATGCCGCCAGATAGAGCAATGCCGGCGACCCCAGCCCCCCAGCGCCAATCACCAGAACCCGAGCCTGTTTCAGCGCCTTTTGACCCGGCCCACCGATTTCGCGTAGCACAATGTGTCGGGCATAGCGTTCTAACTCGGTTTGATTAAAGGTCTTGGGACTTGCGGGTTCTTCGTCCGGAGCCTGTGCCTTGTCCCTCAGCTTTCCTAGAACAGCCCGGTAGCAAAGCACGATCACCGCCGCCCCACCCAGCATCAGCCAAAGCGCAGCGCTTTCCCCGGTCGACAGTCGCAACGAATGACCCGCAGGCAGGATCAGGTGTAACAGCACGACAGCCGACCACAGCATGACGATCATGCCCCAGCGCAGCCGGTGTGGCACCTTCATCACCTCTCCTACGCCCCAGATTGCGGCCATCAGGACCAATACCAATAGCATCAGCCTACCCCGGTGGAGCCGAAACCACCGCCACCGCGCGCGGTCTCGTCCAGCGTCTCAACCTGCACAAATTCGGCTTGAATAACCGGGGCAACTAACATCTGCGCAATCCGCATACCATGGGTGATCTGAAACACCTCCTGCCCGGCATTCAAAACAATCACGCCCAAAGGGCCACGATAATCGCTATCAATCGTACCCGGGGTGTTTGGCAATGTGATCCCATGTTTCAATGCTAGCCCCGAACGCGGTCTGATCTGCACCTCGTAACCCGCTGGAATCGCCAATCGCAGCCCTGTCGGAATAAGCGCGCGTTCGCCCGGTGCCAAGGTCACACTATGCTGTCCGCCTTCGGGAAAATTTGCACGTAGATCAGCGCCCGCCGCACCCGTGGTCTCGTAGGCTGGCAGGCCCATAGAGCGGTCTGCCCCCTCATCCCAAAGCATCTGAATTGCGGCCATCCCCAGTCCCTTCATTTTTCCTCAAATACGCCTGCCAAAATCATCAGCCCTTAGCAGTAAGCGCCTGTGCCAATTCCTCGGCCAGACGTTTGGCCACCTGCGTCTTGGACATGCGCGGCCAGCTGTCTGCGCCATGATCAGAAATCAAGGTCACGGCGTTTTCCTGCCCACCCATGATGCCGGTTTCCGGACTCACATCATTGGCCACAATCCAGTCGCATTGCTTGCGCTGGCGTTTTGCTGTGGCGTTTTCAATCACATCATTGGTTTCGGCAGCAAAGCCCACCACCAAGTCTGGTCGTCCCTCACCCATCTGGCTGATCGTCGCCAGGATGTCGGGGTTCTCAGTGAACTCGAGCGATGGCAGACCCTTGCCATCCTTCTTCATCTTCTTGTTGGAGGCCTGCGCTACGCGCCAGTCGGCCACGGCAGCCGCAAAGACTGCTGCATCAACCGGCAATGCGCCTTGCACCGCCTCAAGCATCTGCTGCGCCGTCTCTATTTTGACCACCTGCACGCCCTCGGGCAGCGACACATCCGCGGGGCCAGTGACAAACACCACTTCTGCCCCCAACGCCGATAGCGCCCGTGCCAAGGCTGTGCCCTGCGCGCCAGACGATCGATTGGCAATATAGCGCACCGGATCAATTGGTTCATGCGTTGGGCCAGATGTCACTAAAATCCGTTTGCCTTTCAGCGGCCCATTGGCCATCGCAGTCTCAATCGCCGCGACGATCTCCAATGGTTCGGCCATGCGCCCAGGACCATATTCACCACAGGCCATGTCTCCTTCATTCGGTCCGACGGCTGTAATCCCGTCACCCTGCAACGTTGCTAGATTGCGCTGTGTGGCCGGATGCTCCCACATCCGAACATTCATCGCGGGAGCGATCATCACCGGTGTATCCGTCGCCAACAACAGCGTCGACGCTAGATCATTCGCATGGCCCTGCGCCATCTTGGCCATCAAATCCGACGTCGCCGGGGCCACCACGATCAGGTCGGCACTGCGACTGAGCTCAATATGGCCCATCTCGGCCTCGTCGGTCAGATCAAACAAATCCCGAAACACCTTGTTCCCCGCTAACGCGGACACCGACAAAGGTGTCACGAATTCCTCACCCGCTTTGGTCAAGACAGGCGTCACCGCTGCCCCGCGTTCCCGCAGGCGCCGGATCAAATCCAACGATTTGAATGCAGCGATTCCGCCACCGATGATCAAAAGAATACGTTTCTCAGCCAGCATGGCGGGCTCCCTATTCGTGCGTTGCTGACAGTATGGTGCGCCTTGTGCAGACACAAGGGGGCAGCAGATTACTCAAAGGTGGCACAGGGATCTTCTCGTTCAATAGCCGGGGCAGAAATAACCTCATCAAATCCACCATCTAGCCTGGCATCATCCTCGGTCTGACCCAAGACATGGAGGTGCAATTCCGGTGCCATTTCGGCTAACAGAGCGGAGGCACCCCAATCCTTGCGCGCATGACCATTCCCCGTGATCACCGCCACCGGGCCACCTGTCTGTTCAAACGCATGCAACACTGATCTCGCTAATGACGCATCGCGCAAGCGTTGAATTTCAACCATCACCGGCAGCATTTCGGCAGGCAGCGCGTCACAATGCGCTGCATGTTGCAGGGCTTCTCTTCTCTCTTGCTCTTCCTCCGGCAAACGGTCAATCAATCCAAACTTTTCCGCTTCAGGAAAAACTGTCTCGATCCCTTGTTCCATCGCCTGTCGTGCTTGATCTCTCGGCACCGCAGCGCCGTAAATTTGTGCATCTCCTGCTGCCGCGAAGATAGGATAGTACATATCGAACTCAGGCCAACCGCTGTTGTCCCAGCCAAAGACCAACTCCAAAGCTTCGGAATCACCCTGCAACTCTCGATTATACAAAGCTGCCTGCTCTTCGGTCAGCATCTCAAAAACGATGGCTTGAGGTTGCATCGCCTGAACTCGCTCGGCCTGTGTTCGATGGTGGTGGAGATTGTCATGCACTTCGCCCAGCACCAATACATCTTGCGCCAGCGCTAAATTGGCGCACACACATAGGGTAGTCACTAAAGGTAATTTCATACCAGTAGGTTGTGAACCTCTGGGCCGAATTGTTCAAGGGTTCGGCGCAGCTTTTGCAAGGCCGCAGCTTCCAACTGTCGTACCCGCTCTTTGCTCAGGTTCAGCTCATTGCCAAGGCTTTCCAAGGTGCGTGGTGTTTCCAGCAGCTTACGCTCACGTATGATGAACCGTTCGCGTGTATTGAGACGCGCCATCGCCCGCTCCAACCAACCCCTCAGTGCCTCTTGGTCGTGGTCCTTCTGCACGATCTCGTCACCGCGCGGTGCGTCGTCTTCGAGCGTATCAATCCACTCGCGACTTTCATCTTCGGTGGACTGCGTGGCATTCAGAGAAAAATCGCTGCCCGAAAGCCGTCCTTCCATCATCTCAACATCTCGCAGTGGCACGCCCACCTCATGCGCAATCATTTCGCGCAACTGGTGGTTATCCAACTCCTCACCACGCGCCATCGCCTCGCGCTCAATCCGCGCCTGCACCCGACGCATGTTGAAAAACAAGGATTTCTGGCTGCTGGTCGATCCTGTTCGCACCATCGACCAATTGCGCATCACGTAATCCTGGATCGACGCCTTGATCCACCACACCGCATAGGTCGAAAACCGGACCCCACGATCCGGGTCAAACTTGTCTGCGGCTTTCATCAGGCCCAGACCCGCCTCTTGGATAAGATCGTTCATCGGCGCGCCATAGCGTTTGAACTTGGACGCCATCGAGATCGCCAAGCGCATGTAGGCTGTGATTAACCGGTGAAGCGCCGCCTCATCACGGCGATCACGCCAGGCATAGGCCAACTCACGCTCAGTTTCGGCATCCAGCAATTCAGCTTTCATCGCATCGCGCGACATCTGACTTGAAATCGGGGCATCCAGTGGCATTTCAGCCTCCTTCACTCGTGGCGATGCTCAATCGCCTTGATTTGCAATCGTCTCTTCCTCAGTCTTCCATCAAATGATACGCAGTCCAAATCACTCCGGATCAAAAAAGGGTGCGCAAATCGCGATGTTACCTCGACTGACATTGGTACTTGGGGGCGCAGCCTCGGGTAAATCCGCCTTCGCCGAAGGGCTGGTGGTAAACACCGGCCGTCAACGCACCTATCTGGCCACCGCAGAAATTTATGATCTCGAAATGCAGGCCAAAGTCGCAAAACATCAAGAAATGCGGGGCAAAAATTGGCACACAATAGAGGTGCCGCTCGACCCCGGGCGCGTCTTGGCCACGATCAGCGGTGATCAGGTGGTCTTACTTGATTGTGCCACAATGTGGCTGAGCAATCAACTTTTGGCCGAGAATGACCTGGAGCAAGCCACACTCGAGTTGACGCGGGGGTTGTCAAATTGCGACGCTCCTGTGGTGATCGTGTCGAACGAAACCGGCTTGGGAATTGTCCCCGGCAATGCGCTCGCACGCCGTTTTCGGCAGGAACAGGGTCTGTTAAATCAACTTTTAGCCGCCCAGGCCGATCTGGTTGTCAACGTCATTGCCGGCCTTCCACAACTGCTTAAAGGCACCTTACCGTGACGCGGCTTTTCTTGGTCCGTCACGGGCCGACCCATGCCAAGTCCATGGTGGGTTGGTCCGATATCCCTGCAGATCTGAGCGATACGGCTCAAATCGCCCGGCTCGATGCGTTTATACCTAAAGATGCCATCGTCATCTCTTCCGATCTGATCCGGGCCAGTGCCACAGCAGATGCAATCACCGGCGAACGAACCCGGTTACCCCATGATCCAAATTTACGCGAGATCAACTTCGGTGATTGGGAATTGCAACAGTTTGACGCTATCGAGGATCAGGACCACATTCGTCAGTATTGGGATTATCCGGGCGACATCCGCCCCCCGAATGGCGAAAGCTGGAATGAGGTATCAGAACGTGTCACACATGCAGTAGACGGCTTGATGCGTTCATACCCAGGAAGCGATTTCATCATCGTCGCCCATTTCGGGGCGATCCTGACGCAGGTTCAGCACGCCCTAAGAATCACGGCCTATGAAACCTTCAGCCACCGAATCGATAACCTTTCGGTCACAGAATTGCATCTGGTAGATAGGAAGTGGCACGCAGAGCGGATCAATCACCTCCCGTGATGACCCCACCCACAATTCTTTGTTGGGCAAGGTGAAATTGCCACTCTAAGGTGGCGGCATGACCTATGATCTTATTCTCGGCGATCGCGCCTATTCCAGCTGGTCCCTGCGCATTTGGCTCTTGTTCGACAAGTTCAACCTGCCACGCAAGACCACATTCGTAGACTTCAAAAAGGGCGGCGTTCCTGAGCAGATGCCTGAATTCGCCCCAGCCAAAACCGTTCCAACATTCCGCACACCCGATGGTGCGATTGTAGGTGAAACCATTGCTATTGCTGAAGAACTGGCCTCGCGCCATCCCGACCTGCCACTTTGGCCAGCTGATCCAAAGGCCCGTGCCACAGCTCGCGCATTGGCCAGCGAAATGCATTCCGGCTTTGCCACGTTGCGCACCGACTGCCCGATGAACCTGCGTTTGGCCTATACCGGTGTGACACCATCCGAGGCCCTGATGGCGGACCTAAGGCGCCTCGAGGTGATCTGGGATCATGCCCGCGATACCTGCCAACCTGATGGCCCATGGCTGTGTGGGGACTATGGTATTGTCGATGCCTTTTACGCGCCCGTTGCCGCGCGGATTGCTGGATACGGATTGTCGGTGTCTGACACAGCGCAAGCCTACGTGAATGCCCACCTGAATGAGTCATCATTCCGCCAGTGGCACGCCATGGGTCTTGTGCATGGCGACACCCTGAACCGCTATGCGCAACCCTATGAAACCACATCATGGCCCGGCCCCGCACCCCTAGCAGCCAAACCCATTGATTCTGGGTCCTCAGAAAATGAGTTTTGCCCATATTCAGGCGATATAGTCACACATTTTTTGGAAATGAAGGGACGTACGTTCGGGTTCTGTAACGCCTTTTGCCGCGACAAAACTGTCGCCGATCCCGAAGCGTGGCCCAAGTTCATGGCGCTGCTGTAAGCTATTTTCCAAGTAAATCCTGCAGCGCCAGCGCCATCACCTGTGCGGATTCGATCATGTCATCAATCCCGACATATTCGTCGGGCTTATGCGCCAGATCCAGAATGCCCGGACCGTAAGCAATACAGTTATGGAGCCGCCCGATCCGGTCGATGTGTTTTTGGTCATAAGTACCAGGGCTCACGACATATTGCGGCGCACGGCCAAAAACCTCATCCACAGCCTTGGCGACCGATGAGACAACCGGTGCATCTTGCTCGGTCATCGTTGGCAGCACCCGGTGTAGTTCACGGATGTCATAGTCGAACCCCGAGCGCCCCTCTCGTACACGCTCCAGAACGCTACGCACCTCATCTTGAACATCATCAATGTTTTCTTCGATTAGGAAACGCCGATCAATCACCATCCGGCAGCGGTCCGGCACGCAAGCCGATGGCAGGCCGGTATAATCGTCTTCCTGCTCGGGCTCACCGCCATGAATTGAATTGATGTTCAAGGTTGACTGTTTCGCGCCTTCGGGCACCACCGGCATTTCAGTGCGCTTCTGAGCGAGCGCAGGAAACAGGCTCTCCTCCATCTCCCTCATCACGGCGCTCATATGGCGCACAGCACAATCACCCAAAAACGGCATTGATCCATGGGCAATCTCGCCTTTGGTCTCGATCTCGGCCCACCAAACACCCCGATGCCCCAAACAAATGCGATCTTTATTCAAGGGCTCCGGGATAATCACATGCTGCACACGATCCGGGCTGAAATACCCCTTCTCCGCCAGATAGGCGACGCCACCGAACCCACCTGATTCCTCATCCGCCGTGCCACTGATCTCAATCGCGCCTGCAAAATCGGGACAAACCGCAATAAACGCCTCTGCCGCGATGATGCTCGCAGCCAGGCCGCCCTTCATGTCACAGGCCCCACGACCGTAAATCTTGCCGTCCTTCACTTGGCCACCAAAAGGATCTGTGGTCCAACCATGGCCCACCTCAACAACATCAATATGACTGTTGAAATGCACGCAGTCTCCGGACGTCTTGCCCGCTTTGCGCGCAACAATGTTCCAGCGAGGGTATTTGTCACTATCGCCAATTGCCCCCTCGGCCCGCACCAATTCTGTCTCAAACCCCGAATGCAGCAGACGGTGATCCAGATAGTCACAAATCTCGCGATAATTCGCCCCTGGCGGATTCAACGTAGGGATACGGATCAAATCCTGCGTCAGCGCGATCAAATCATCGCGCCGGGTTTCAATCTTTGCTCTCAGTTTGTCTGAAATTGTCATGGCCGGACTATGCGGTGCCTTAGCATCGCAAGCAAGCCAATCCGTCGAAGATTACAGCGCTGCCTCTGCCGCCGCCCGAACCGCGCGGATGTTTTCACCATAGGGCGCAGGGTTCTCTACTGAGCCGCCTTTGAACACCGCAGACCCTGCTACCAGCACATCCGCCCCCGCTGCCGCCATCAACGGCGCGGTTTCAGGCGTGATACCACCATCAATTTCGATGTGAATTGGGCGATCACCAATTTTTGCCCGCAGGTTTTTGACCTTTTCCACCTGACTGTGGATGAACTTTTGCCCGCCAAAGCCGGGGTTCACGGTCATCACGCAGATCAAATCCACCATATCCAGCAGGTAATCGATATCTTCGATTCCCGTCCCAGGGTTCAGTGCCAGCCCGGCCTTGCACCCATGTCCGCGAATGGCCTGCAGGGTCCGGTGAATATGCGGGCCTGCTTCCAGATGCGCGGTGATGATATCGGCACCTGCATCTGCAAAGGCCGCGATGTAGGGATCAACCGGTGAAATCATCAGGTGAATGTCCATCACCGTCTTGATATGCGGGCGGATCGCAGCACAGAGCGGCGGGCCAAAGGTCAGGTTCGGCACGAAATGTCCATCCATAACATCGACGTGAATCCAATCCGCGCCCTGCGCCTCGACACATTGAATTTCCTGCCCGAAATTGGCGAAGTCCGCCGACAGGATCGAAGGGGCGATTTTGATGGAACGGTCAAAGCTCATGGGGTGTCTCCGGGTGCGTAGGCCTCACGTGCCATGCTCATGAGCCGTGAGGCGGCTCAGGTCAACCCCCAGTTCGGTTTGAACAGTGCGGTTTGAACACGTTTTCCATCTCCCTCTTGACCTTTGGTTCAGGCGTCACTCTATCTAACCTGAGAACTCTGGCGACTGGGCGCAATTCATGGAAACGGTTAGATTGGATATCGGCGGGTTAAGCTGTGCGGGATGCGCGGGCCGGACCGAGCGCGCCCTGAATGCCGTGCCCGGTGTCGAAAGCGCCACGGTCAACTTTGCCAGTTCAACGGCCTTGGTGG
The DNA here is from genome assembly GCF_900172335.1 of Roseovarius albus. Taxonomy (GTDB): domain Bacteria; phylum Pseudomonadota; class Alphaproteobacteria; order Rhodobacterales; family Rhodobacteraceae; genus Roseovarius; species Roseovarius albus. The sequence goes on along the minus strand of NZ_FWFX01000005.1, from coordinate 257,043 downwards.
AATTTCCCAAAGGACGGGTCGATACCAACGCCTTGATCAATGCGGTCGAGGACGCAGGATATCAGGCCTGGCCCAAGGCCGAGGGCAGCCTTGGGCAAAGCGCTCAGAGCCATGCCGACCAGATCGCTCAGACGCGACTGATGGCGTTGATTGCGGCAATCTTAACGTTGCCAGTGTTCATCACGGAAATGGGCGGGCATCTATTCCCCAGCTTTCACCATTGGCTGCATCAAACCATCGGGCTGCGCCCACTTTGGATCCTCCAATTTGTGCTGACCACGTTGGTTCTGGTTTGGCCCGGGCGGATGTTTTTCACTATCGGCATTCCCGCCCTGCTCAGACGTACCCCGGAAATGAACAGCCTTGTCGCCTTGGGCAGCGGTGCGGCGTGGGTTTTTTCTACCTTGGTTTTGCTGATCCCAAATATGTTCCCCGAAACCGCCCGTGTCGTGTATTTCGAAGCCGCCGCTGTCATCGTCACACTGATCTTGACGGGCCGCTGGTTGGAAGCACGAGCAAGGGGACGGACCGGAGCGGCGATCGAGGCACTCATCGGTCTCCAACCCGAAACCGCTCAGGTAAAACGCGAGGGCCATTGGGTCGCTGTCGCCGTAGATGACCTACGCATCGGCGATGTCATCCAAATCAAACCGGGCGAACGTCTGCCCGTAGATGGCATCATCGCTTCCGGCCAGTCCTATGTTGATGAAAGTATGATCACCGGAGAGCCTAACGCCGTTGGTAAGGCTGCAGGGGATGAGGTGATCGGCGGCACCATCAACACCTCCGGCGCATTCCAGTTCAAAGCCACGCGCGTGGGTGAGGGAACCACGCTGGCCGGGATTATTCGCATGGTCTCTCAAGCTCAAGATGCCAAACTGCCAATACAAGCTCTCGCTGACCGAGTCATTCGGGTGTTTGTGCCAGCGGTCATAGTAATAGCTCTGATCACATTGGTGGCATGGCTTATCTTTGGCCCGCAGCCTGCACTGATCCATGCGCTGGTCGCATCGGTTTCAGTTCTGATCATCGCCTGCCCCTGCGCCATGGGGCTTGCGACGCCCACCTCCATCATGGTCGGCACCGGGCGCGCGGCAGAACTGGGCGTATTTTTCCGCCGGGGTGAGGCGCTTCAACGGCTCGACGAAGTACGCACCATCGCCTTTGACAAAACCGGCACGTTGACCAAGGGCAGGCCCACTGTCGTCTCAACTCAAATCGCGGATGGGTTTAATCAGGCCGATGTGCTGCGCATGGCCGCAGCAGTTGAGGCACAATCAGAACATCCCATTGCGCGCGCACTGGTGGAGACCGCGGGGCAGACCCTGCCTGACGTCAGTGGTTTTACTTCACACACAAGCTTCGGCGTTTCGGGATCTGCGTCAGGGCACCAAATCTTTGTCGGCAACACTGAGCATCTTCAGCAAACCAACATTGCCAACCTGCCTGACCAAAACCAAATCTCGGCAATTGGCGAACAGGGTCAAACCCCCATCCTCATCGGCGTCGATGGCCAGTTTGCAGGGATGCTGGGCATCGCCGACCCACTGCGCCCCGAAAGCAAGCAAGCCATTGAAACTCTGCATCAAAACGGCATATCCGTTGCCATGTTGACCGGCGACCGCCCCGAAACTGCGCAAGCCATCGCCGCACAGTTGGGCATTGATCACATCCGCGCCGGCCTTCGCCCCGAGGACAAGCTGACCGCGATTGACGAGTTGCGCCAAAACGGCCCGGTGGTCTTTGTCGGTGATGGTATAAATGACGCCCCGGCGCTTGCTAAAGCGGATGTCGCCATCGCTCTTGGCACCGGAACAGATATCGCGATGGAAACGGCTGATGTGGTGCTGGTGTCAAGCGATCTTTCCGGCGTGATTAACGCCCAACATCTGTCACACAAAACCATGCAAAACATCCGTCAGAACCTGTTTTGGGCCTTTGCCTATAACGCCGCCTTGCTGCCGGTCGCCGCCGGGGTGCTTTATCCCGCATTCGGCCTTTTACTCTCGCCCATGTTGGCGGCTGGGGCCATGGCGCTGTCATCAGTGTGCGTCGTCAGCAATGCCCTGCGATTGCGCAACGTGAAACCACTATTGATTCCTGCTAAAAACCACTAGGCAACCCCACACTAGCTGGCTAAGGTGCCGGTCAATCTGCGCTTATGGTTGCAGTGTAAAATGCTTCCACGACACTCCCATGACGAGGCTCGCATGGACCATCTTTCCCCCCGCACCGTTTCCGAGGCTCCCCGCGAAACGCCTGTGATTCATAGTACCGATGTGCTGGTTGTCGGCTCTGGCCCCGCAGGGTTGGCCGCCGCGCTGGCCGCCGCCCGCTGCGGCGTTGAGGTTGCGCTTGTTGAGCGGTTTGGTTGCTTTGGTGGCAACATCACGGTTGTCGGTGTTGAAGGCTTTGCCTGGTACAGACACGAAGACACGGTTGAGGCAGGCGGCATCGGGTGGGAGTTCGAAGAACGTGCCAAGGCCGCCGGGGCTGCCGTGCCAGAAAGTCAGTCACTGAGTTATGAGCTGGACAGCGAAGGCTTCAAATTGGTCGCGGACCGTTTGGTCGAGGAAGCAGGCATTCATGCCATGCTCCACCGCCAATTTGTGGCGCCCATCATGGATGGCAATGACATCAAAGGGATCATCGTTGAATCGAAGGCGGGACGCGAAGCAATCCTGGCCAAACGCGTGATCGACGCCACCGGAGATGCCGATGTGGCGGAACGCGCGGGTGCCACGACCTATAAAACCCCCATCGAGGAAATGCAGGCCGCGTCTGTGATGTTCCATGTGGCAGGCGTAGACAAAAAGGCCTTTATGGAGGGCGTCAAAGCCAACCCGCAGACCTACAAGGACTGGTCCACCGGAGAATGGGAGGTGGAAACTGACGGCAAGGAAGACACCATGTTTTCGCCATTTCTGGCCAAGCCCTTTGCGCAAGCCATACAAGATGGTGTGATCCCTGCTCACTTGAATACCATTGGTGGGACCTGGGGTGCGGTGCACGATTCTGGCGAAATGACCTATATGAACCTCGTGCATTTGGCCGGGTGCGACGGCACCGATCCTGACAGCCTAACCAAGTTCGAAATCGAGGGCCGCAAGCAAGCAATGCACGCGATTGAGGCCCTGCGCCACTACACACCCGGCTGTGAAGGGGTGCGGCTCAGAAACTTTGGCATGTCACTGGGCGTTCGCGACACACGCAAGATCGATGCGGTTTATAACTTGACCGATGACGACATGCGCCATCAGGGTCGATTTGATGACAGCATCGGGATTTATCCTGAATTTATAGATGGTTATGGCATTCTCATCTTGCCCACCACCGGCCGCTATATGCAGGTGCCCTATAGCTGCATGCTGCCGCAAAACATCGAAAACCTGCTCGTCCCTGGTCGCGCGATTGGTGGGTCAAAAGTGGCCCACGCAGGGACCCGCAACATGGCCTGTTGCGCGGTGACCGGGCAAGGCGCGGGTGTAGCGGCGGCGCTGTCGGTCAAGTCGAACCGCAATCAGCGCGATGTCGATCTGAGCGCGGTGCGGGCTGAGTTGAAGCGGCAAGACGTTCGGGTCGATTAACGTACAACTTGTTCGCTCTCACCCCCGGTTTTGTACCAAACTCCGCATCAGGGATCGAACACATCAAACCCCGATATAGCGGCTCGATAATTCTTCGGTCAGATCACCAAAGTTTCCCGACCACACATCAGCCCCGCGTTGCAAGATGACGGCACGGTCGGCGATTTGGGACAGCTCGAAGAGAGACTTGTCCACCAGCAGAATTGCCATGCCGGTTTCTTCTTTCAGGGTGCGGATGGCCGCCCAAATTTCCTGCCGCACGATGGGGGCCAATCCTTCGGTGGCTTCATCTAATATTAACAAACGTGGATTGGTCATCAGAGCACGGCCAATCGCGAGCATTTGTTGTTCGCCACCCGAAAGTGTCGCGGCACGTTGATTGCGACGTTCGGCCAGGCGTGGGAACAATTTGCTCACCCGCGCAAAATCCCAATGCCCGGGGCGAGCGGCGGCGGTGAGATTTTCATAAACATTAAGATTTGGAAAACAGCGCCGCCCTTCGGGCACCAGACCGATACCCAGGCGCGCCGCCTTGTGTGATGGCAGACGGTTCAAATCGTGATCGTCAAAGACCAATTGTCCCGAGGCCACAGGCATCATTCGGCAGATGGATTTGATCGTGGTTGATTTGCCCATGCCGTTGCGGCCCAAAAGCGCCAGCACCTCGCCCTCGGCCAAATCGAAAGACACATCAAACAGCGCCTGCGATGCGCCATAAAAGGCGGAAAGGGACGAGAGTGACAACAGGCTCATGCGTCCTCTCCCAGATAGGCCTGCTGCACGTCCTTATTGGCGCGGATCTCGGACACAGAGCCGGTTGCGATGATCCTGCCATAGACCAACACGCTGAGCCGGTCTGCCAAGGCAAAGACAGCATCCATGTCGTGTTCGACCAACAGAATGGGGGCTTCCTTCCGAAGCTCGTCCAGAAGCCCGGTCATCTTGGCAGAGCCTTCGGCCCCCATCCCGGCCATGGGTTCATCCATGACAAAGGCCTTGGGGTTTAGCGTCAGGGCAATCGCCACCTCAAGCTGGCGGCGTTGGCCGTGGCTCAGGTCAGACGTGCGCATGCTGGCCTCATCAGCCAGCCCGACGCGCTCCAATGCCATCATCGCGACATCCCGCAGGTTTGTGTCAGACAGAGCCCGGCGGAACATGGCAAAGGCCCCGCCACGGGCGCCCAGCGCACCCAGCAGGGCGTTTTGCAAAACCGTATCTTCCATCGCTAGCGCCGAAATCTGGAAGGTGCGCCCCAACCCAGCCTGAGCGCGGGCACGAGTGGTCAGCGCGGTTACATCCCGCCCCATCAGTTCAACCCGGCCGCTGTCCGGGGCCAGAGTACCGCAGATTTGGGCGATCAGCGTGGATTTGCCCGCACCGTTGGGGCCGATGATGGCATGGATTTCGCCAGGCCTCAGGGTCAGGCTGATGTCATCGCTGGCTTTCAACGCGCCGAATTGTTTGCTGATGTTATGTGTGGCAAGAACCGGATCAGTCATGTGCCACCTGCCTGCCGGCCAAAACGCCAATCAATCCGCCACGGGCAAAAAGAACGACCAGCAGGAGCAAAAGCCCCAGCCAGATGTGCCAGAACTCGGACAGGCCGCCCAAGAAATGTTCCAGCGCGATAAACAGCGCCGCCCCGGCAACCGGGCCACAAAGCCGCCCGACACCGCCGAGAATGATGAAAATCATGATCTCACCACTGGTTTGCCAGCTGAGCATATTCGGGCTGACAAAGCGGTTGAGATCGGCAAAAAGCGCCCCGGCAAGGCCGGTGATTGCGCCGGAGATGATAAAGGCGATCAGGCGCAGGTGAAACGGGCTGAGGCCCACGGTTTCGACCCGTGCAGGCGATTGCCGCGCCGCATTGAGCGCCAACCCAAAAGGCGCATTGGCCAAGCGGTGACTGAACCACAGGGCGGCCAGCAGCAGGGCAAAACACAGCGCAAAGAACTGGATCGGGTCGAGTGTGTTCATGCCCGGAAAGCCATTGCGCACATAGATCGACAGGCCGTCCTCGCCCCCGTAAGCGGGCCAACTGATGGCAAAGAAGAACAGCATCTGGCCGAATGCCAGCGTGATCATGATGAAATAAACGCCCGAGGTGCGCAGGGACAGCGTTCCGATGACAAGCGCGGCGAGGGCGGAGGCGAGGATTGCGGTGACCCAGATCACCGGCATGGATTTGGTACCTTCGATCAGGAAGGGGCTTTCCATTAGCGGCGTGTAGCTTTGCGCGTGGCTGGCAAGGATGCCCATGGCATAGCCACCGATGCCAAAGAAGGCTGCGTGACCAAGACTGACCAGCCCGCCCAGACCCAGAGCGATGTTGAGGCCAACACCGGCGAGCGCGAGGATTGCGACCTTGGTGGCGAGCGTGATGGTAAAGGGTTCATCGGTGACATAAGCCCAGAGCGGGACCAGCAGAAGACCCAGCAACAGTGCCGCGTTTATGAGCGTTTCGCGCTTCATGCTTGTGCTCCGAACAGGCCTTGGGGCCGCCAGATCAGGACCCCGGCCATCAGGATATAGATCAGCATCGATGAGAGCGCCGCCCCGGTTGAGGTGGCGGTGGCATTGTCGGTGACGAGACGCAAGACCGCGGGCAAGGCGATGCCGCCCAACGTGTCAGTCAGCCCCACCAGAATGGCGCCGATCAGCGCGCCCTTGATCGAGCCGATGCCACCGATGACGATCACCACGAAGGCGAGGATCAACACGGGTTCGCCCATACCGACCTGCACGGATTGAATTGCGCCGACCAGCGCACCGGCCAGACCGGCCAAAGCTGCGCCCAGTGCAAAGACGATGGTGTAAAGCTTCGAGATGTCGACCCCCAGCGCGGCAATCATCTCGCGATCAGATTCGCCCGCACGAATGCGAATGCCCAGACGAGTGCGGGCAATCAGCCAAAACAGGCCTGCGGCAATCACCAGACCAATCGCGATGATCGCCAACCGGTAAGCCGGATAGGCAATGCCGCCGGGCAGGGTGACCGGGCCGGACAGTGCATCAGGGATGTCGAGATAGAGCGGGAAAGAACCAAAGAGCCAGCGCGTGCCTTCGGAAAAGATCAGGATGAGCGCGAAAGTGGCGAGCACCTGATCGAGGTGGTCGCGGTTATACAGCCTGCGGATCACCAGCAGTTCCATCAATGCGCCAGCAGCCGCGGCGGCGGCGAGCGCGGCGGCCAAGGCCAGCAGAAACGATCCGGTCGCGCCTGCCACAGCGGCGGCGGCAAAGGCACCGACCATGTAGAGCGAGCCATGCGCGAGGTTGATCAGTCCCATGACGCCGAACACCAACGTCAGCCCGGCAGCCATGAGAAACAACATGACCCCGAACTGCAGTCCGTTGAGGACCTGTTCGATCAGGAGAATGAATGTCATGAAAGGCGGGCCTTTGTGCCCCGGCTAGATGCCGGGGCCTGGTCGACTAAATATGGTGGATTACAGTTTGCATTCATCCACATAGACGTTGCTGTGATCGCTGAGCGCAGTGCCGATGATCTTGTTGGTGAAGACGTCGCCCTCTTTGATCACCTCGCGCACGTAAATATCCTGCACCGGGTGGTGGTTGGCGGCGAATTCAAAATCGCCCCGGACGGAATCAAATTCCGCCGCTTCGAGGGCCGCGCGGAAGGCATCGGCGTCGCTGACATCGGCCTTGGCCATGGCCGAAAGTAGCAGGTTTGCCGTGTCATAGCCTTGCGAAGCGTAGAGCGACGGCAGGCGTCCGTAATCAGCCTGGAACGCCTCGACAAAGGCGGCGTTGGCGGCATTGTCGATATCCTTGTTCCACTGGCTGGTGTTTTTCACACCCAGCGCCGCGTCACCGACGGCCTGCAGGATGCCCTGATCAAAGCTGAAGGCGGGGCCAACAACCGGCAGGTCGATACCGCTGTCGGCGTATTGCTTGAGGAAGGAAATCCCCATGCCGCCCGGCAGGAAGAAGAACACGCTATCAGCATCTGAGGCCCGGACCTGAGCCAGTTCAGCGGCGTAGTCCTTTTGCCCCAGCTTAGTGAAAAGCTCGCCAGCCAGTTCACCCTCGTACACGCGTTTATAGCCGGTCAGAGCGTCCTGACCAGCAGGATAATTTGGCGCAAGGATGAAGGTTTTCTTGAAGCCCGCGTCATTGGCATAGCCGCCTGCCGCCTCGTGCAGGTTGTCGTTCTGCCATGCGACGTTGAAATAGTTCGGATGGCAGCCCTTGCCTGCAAGCGCAGAAGGGCCAGCATTGGGTGAAAGATAAAACTTACCTTGTGCGGTGGCGGCGGGCACCACGGCCATGGCGAGGTTGGACCAGATGATGCCGGTCAGCACATCGACCTTTTCGGACTGAATCATCTTGTCGGCCAGTTGCACAGCAATGTCAGGCTTGCGCTGGTCATCCTCGACCACAACCTCAAGATTGTCATTGCCAGCCATCTTGGTGGCCAGCAAAAAGCCGTCACGCACATCAATGCCCAGACCGGCACCGCCGCCAGACAACGTGGTGATCATCCCGACCTTGACCTTGCCTTCTTCGGCCAGCGCCGCCGTGCCGATCAGCCCCATGCACACGGCAGCCACAAATGATTTCAGTTTCATGTCCCTCTCCCTGATATTTTCAAAACGCTTTGAAGGTCAGCGTTGACTCGGTCCGCTCGATCCCATCAATGTCGAGCAGATTGTCATTGATGTATTTACCCACATCCTCGCCCTCGGGGATGTAGAGCTTGAGCAAAAGATCAAAGGGACCAGAGGTCGAGTAAAGCTCAGAATGGATTTCACGCAACGCAATATTTTCGGCCACGGTATAGGACGTGCCCGGACGACAACGGATATTGACGAAAACACAACGCATTTTGGTCCCCCTTGGTTGCCAGCAACTAAACGGGAAAATCGAATAAAAGGGAACCGGGAATTTTCAAGGCATTGCAATGGCTGGACTTATTCACCCAGCTTGGCGTGCACCTCATCCAGATCGATCTCGCCCACCGGCATTTTGTTTGATGGATCGTGAAAGTCGTATTTGAAAAGATCGAAATCACGTTTGTACATCTCATAGACCAGATGCATTGACAGGTCGTCGAAGTAATCCTCGACTGGGTGGGCGCGTTTCGGGCCGTGGCCTTCGGATTCGTTGAACCGCGGGATGGCTTTGATATCCACAGCATGTGGTGAATCGATCGACTGCAAGACCTGATCCATGCCGCCGTTAAATTTCTCGGTCCAGAAAATCTTGTTGTAGCGTCCGCCATTGACGATAAAGGTTGAGACATGCCCCGACATGGCCGACCAGTGAATGTCCGGCTCCATCGGGCGGCGCCAGCGGATGGTGTCGCGAGCAAAGAGCAGAAAGCGGCGGAAACTTTTGATCTGGTCAAACTCCTGCTTGCCATCATCACCGCCGACTTCGATTCCATATTTCTGCACCAGAAGGGGTACCATTTTGCCACGATAGCGCTGACCATTGCGCTGGATGCCGCAAATCTTGTCGAAAAAACTGGATAGGATCCGCGTGTAAGGGTTGCGCACACAGGTAAAGGCATAGGATTTGTGCGACTTCACGTTTTGTTCGATAACCGGCTGACTATAGTCATGCGCCCACTTGTGCATCTTGTCTTTGGCATCATGAATGTCGCCATCAAAGAATTCACCGTGGTCGGAATAGTACATGATCTGACCGATGGTAGAGCAAGCACATTTTGGTACCACCCGATATACCACACTTTCGCTCTCGGTCATCCAAACGCCCGGAAATCCCATACCTGCTGCCTCCGTATTTAGCTTTTGAAACAGCTAAATTTTTCTAAACTCTTAAAACCCGAGAAAGCCCGGTTTATTCGCCGGGCGTTCAACGCTATCAGTATAGACATCGAGTGAACTGCAGGACAAACCGTTTCTGACATGGCAAATATCGCTTTTATCCTTTTGTGCCACAAAGATCCTGATGCGATCATTGAACAAGCCAATATGTTGACGACAAAAGGCGATTACATCTCGATTCATTTTGATGCCCGCGCAAAACCAGAGCATTTACAGAGAATACGAACTGCCCTATCCAACAATCCAAATGTGACCTACGCCAAGAAGCGGATAAAGTGTGGTTGGGGAGAGTGGTCGCTGGTTCAGGCCACATTGAATGCGATTGAAGCAGCAGTTGACGCCTTTCCCCGGGCCACCCATTTTTACATGCTGTCGGGGGATTGCGCTGCAATCAAGTCCGCCGAGTATGCGCATGATTTTCTCGATGCCAGTGATGTCGATTACATTGAAAGCTTTGATTTTTTCGAGAGCGACTGGATCAAGACCGGCATCAAGGAAGAACGCCTGATTTACCGTCATTTTCTGAATGAGCGTAAAAACAAGCATGCCTTTTACGCCGGTCTTGCGCTGCAACAAAAGCTGAGGATGGAGCGTGAGATACCTCAGGATCTACAGATCCAAATTGGAAGCCAATGGTGGTGTCTGCGGCGACGGACCATTGAATCGATTCTGGAGTTTACCCGAAAGCGAAAAGATGTGATGCGGTTTTTCCGTTCAACTTGGATTCCAGATGAGACTTTCTTCCAGACACTCGTTCGGCACCTGATCCCTGGCGATCAAATCCGGGCGCGCACGCTGACCCTTTTGATGTTTACCGACTATGGGATGCCGGTCACGTTCTATAACGATCACTATGATATGCTGCTCTCGCAGGATTATCTTTTCGCCCGCAAGATCAGCCCCGAGGCCCATGAACTCAAGGAACGACTGGGCAAGATGTATTCGGCAAGCGAGATGCAATTCCAGATATCCAACGAAGGGCGCAATCTGTTCAAATTTCTGACAAAACGCGGTCGGATCGGGCGCCGTTTTGCCAGTCGGTTTTGGGAAACTGAAAGCACACTGGGTCGCGAACGCGAATTGATGATTATTCTGTGTAAGAAGTGGCATGTCGCCAAACGCCTGAGTAAATCGATCAGACAAAACACAGATATTCCTGCCATCGACTATCTTTTCAACGAAGAAAGTACAGACCTGCCAGATTTAGGTGGAATTGGGTCTAAACTGCATAAACGTGCGCGCCATCGCCGGGCGCTACTGCGGATGTTGTTTGAACATCATAACAGCGACCGAATGGTAATTTGTATTGATCCCTCAGACCTGGATTTGCTGCAGGATTTCTGCAGCGATCGTTGCACCACCCGTTTGCTGGAACTCAAATGTGATTTTACCGAGGACTATCTGGAAGGCCACGCCAAACGTGTCGGCCTGGCCGGAGATCAAACGCCTGCAGAGTCTATTACAAGACTGCTGCCCACCATTCGTCGTGATATCTATTATGAAAGCGATCAGATCCGGGATGCGGAATTTGAAAACCATGTCATCTTGTGCGAGTCGGATAGCCACGAATGGATGGCAGAGCAGATTTCCCGTTTTCTTGCCGTGACGCAAGACACCGCGCTAAACATTGCGAAAACCGATCACCTTTTTGACGACTAGGATCAATGCCCATGCCTTATGACTATGACAACCAGAATATCTTCGCCAAAATTCTGCGCGGTGAGATCCCGAATGATACGGTGTTGGAAACTGATCATGCGCTGGCGTTCAATGATATCGGGCCACAGGCGCCGGTGCATGTGCTGATCATCCCCAAAGGGCCTTATGTTTGTTTTGATCATTTTGCGATTGAGGCCAGTGATACTGAGATCGCCGATTTCAATCGCGCGGTCGCCAAGGTCAGCCAGATGACCGGCGTGGCGCCAGGTGCTGGTGGCAATGGGTATCGAGCGATTGCAAATTGCGATGATGACGGCGGGCAGGAAGTGCCGCATTTTCACATTCATATCGTTGGTGGGCACAATTTGGGCCCGATGCTGTCAAAGGCATAAACCGACGCAGCAGATGCCGCGCGGTTTAATTTCCTAAGGCCGGTGTTATGGTCACCCCGTAAACCGTCCGCAAGACAGGTGTATTTTCATGGCCCGACCCAAACGAGTCACATTGAAACAAGTCGCTGAACATGCGCAGGTTTCACCGATGACCGTTTCGAATTTCGTGAACGGCCGGTTCAATCTGATGACGCCTGAGATGCGCCAGAAGGTCGAGCATTCGGTCAAAGAGCTGAATTACCGCCGAAACCATGGCGCGCACATGCTGCGGACCTCCAAACTGTGGTCGATTGGGATAATCGTGGTGGATGCCTCTGATCATTACCTCTCAGACGGCTACACAACGCAGATCATCGCCGGGATCAGCAACACACTGAACGACGGCGGGTTTTCCGCGATCTTGCAAGGCGTCAAACCCGACGCCTTTGATACATCGGCCATGTTGCGCAATGTGCAAACCGATGGTTTGTGCGTTCTGCTGTCCGGGTCAGACGCGCAGCGTGCACATCAATTCAACCTTATCCGGGAGTTTCAGCAGCCGACCGTTCTATTTCTCGAAGCGCCGGACACGCCATCGGATCAAATCTGCGCGGTCATGCAAGATGACTATGCTGCGGCGCGCGCACTGACGCGGCGCGTGTTAAGGCGACAGCCTCGCTCGGTCTTGATCATGACAGCAGGCGAAAATGAATGGGCTGCGGTCAACCTGCGTGTTGCCGGCATGCGCGATGAAATTGCGCGTACGGGCAGTGTTGAACGGCTAGATCTTGTTCCCAGCGGCAACGGTCGCCAGCGGGATGTCGTCGCTGCTTTGAATGTGCATACGGCGCAACACGGGTACCCGGATGCGATCATGTGTATCAACGATGAGATCGCGCTTGGGGCCCTCAAAGCCTTGCAACAGGCTGGAGTCGATGTGCCCGGGCAAACCTGCGTGACGGGTTTCAACGCCTTTGGCTTGCACGAGATCGCAGCACAAACCGTAACCACGATGCAATCCCCTGCCTATGAGATGGGCTGTGTTGGGGCGCGTGAGTTGCTGCAGGCCTTGGACAACGGCAGCTTTGCGCAAAACTCGATTACCCTACCTGCAGAGCTGATCGAAGGTGACACCACCTAACATTTAAAATTTCTCTGGATCTTTTCCGACTTTTGCATATTGTAACGTTACAATAAGATGATTCTTCGAATACCAGAGCGAACAAAATCATGAATTTACACGCCAACAAACTAGCGCTGGCCACCACAGGTGCCCGGAATTTACTGCGCAACTGCGTGCAGATCTCAAAGGGCCAAAGCCTGCTGTTGATCACCGAAGATCGGCAGATCGATTACTTTGAAAATGCGGTGATCGACATCATTGCAGACAAAGCACGGGACATGGGAGCAACCGTTTTGACCCTGTCTACACCACGCGCCAGCGGCCCTGATGATGTGCCCGAAGCCCTGAATGCCGCCATGACACAGGTGGACCATACCGTGTTCCTCAATAGGATCGGAGATCAGATGCGGTTCAGGTCTCTGCCCGGCACGGGTAGCAAAACCATGGTCTATACGCTTGATGTTGATACCTTGGCCTCGCGCGCAGCAACCTATGATCATGATTTCATGGTGCGCATGGTTGCCCTGTTCAACGGTGCGCTGGACAGTAAGAAAACATGGCACATCACCTGCCCGGCGGGCACCGATGTTAGTGGTGAGATGCCGGCCCCCAAGCCTGTATCCGCCGAAAGCGGTGGCTTTGCCGTGCGCCTGTTCCCGATGTCAGTGCACAAACCGATTTCTGCGCAAACGATGAACGGCAAAATCGTGCTGCAACGATGGGTCACCGGAACCAATACCCATGCTTATTCGCCCGAGGTGCATTACCTGAAAACGCCCATTACCATTCATGTTGAAAACGGACATAGCACCGACATTCAAGGCAACGGGCCAGACGTCGAGGCGTTTCGCGCCCATGCCCGGATGGTGGCGGAAAAGTTTGGCCTTGATGAAACCCTGATCCATTCCTGGCATCACGGGCTTAACCCCGGCACCGGGTACTTTGCCGCTGCCAAAGATGACCCGGTGCGGTGGAACGGGATGATCTTTGGCTCACCACGCCACCTGCATTTTCATACCTGCGGGGACTATCCGCCTGGAGAGATCAACTGGCACATCATCGACCCGACAGTGCGGTTTGATGATGAGGCATTCCTCACGGATGGAGAGGTCACCTTCTTTCAAACCGATGCGACACAAGCGCTGTTACAAGAATTCGGCCTGACCACTGATGACATGACCACGAATCAAGACATTGGCTTGTGAGGGGATCATGACTCATTCTGTTAGCTGGATCGAAGACGACACCCCGGTCGAGAGCTTTCTAACCGAGGAGATGCGCCAAGAGGTATGCCGCGACGATGGCACGTTGCATCGGTTGTATCAGGCCCTGTCACCCTGGCCCTCGGCCATTTTGCCGGTGCATAAATTCTATCAGGCGATCCTGCACGCACCGGACGCGCCGCTTGATCTGCACAATGCCGAGTTTGTGGCGACCTATGTCGCAATCCTGAACCACTGTATCTATGCCCGCGCGCATCATGGTGAAAACTTCTGTGCCACAGCCCCGGACAGGCACAAGGCCGAACAGGTTTTGGCAGTGTTGGAACAAGGCGATCTGCAATCTGATGTCCTGTCGGACCGCCAGCGTGCCATCGCGCTTTATACCCGCAAGCTGAGCCATACGCCCGAAACCATGACGCGAGAGAATATCGATGCATTGACCGCCACCGGACTCAGCGCCGCTGAGATTGTGCACGTCAACCAAATCACCGCCAGCTTTGCCTACTGGACCCGGATGATCAACGGGCTGGGCATCACCCTTGGCGATGAGGCCATAGGTCTGGAAACCACAACACTGACTGACATTATGGAGGGGCAACCCAATGGCTGAACTCGCGCAAAAACCACGCCGCAGCGGTGGCCGCCGTAAAAGCTCGCGTTCGGACAAGGTCAACCGCAAAGCCCAAATTGCCGACATCTCGCCGCTCAAGGATCAGGCGCTGCAATTGCGTGTGGCGGATGTGGGGCAGTTGGCACAGATCCACGAGGCGGTATTAAAAATCCTGTCGCAGATTGGCGTGATTGTTGAGCATGATGGCGTGCGGGCCATGCTGATCGCGGATCATGGCTGCACATTGGGCGATGACGGATACCTGCGGATGCCGTCGGATCTGGTCGAACGCGCACTTGAAACGGTGCCGCGTGAGATCAAGCTGTATGATCTGAATGGCAAGCTCAGGGTCGATACCTCCAGCCGGATCACGTCCTATTGCCCGGGGCACAACTGCGTGCGCATTCTGGACCGGACAACCGGAGAACTACGTCCCTGTACGCTGAACGATATTCGCGAAACCGCCAAGGTCTGCGAAGCACTGCCTAATCTCAGCATGTCCTGTTCCCTCGGCTATCCCAGTGATATTTCAGCCGAGGATGAGGCGGTGGAGACGGTGAAAGCGCTTTTTGCGCATTGCTCGAAACCCGCTGCCGTTTTGGCCCATGATGAGCATATTCAGAGCCGCATATTGGCCCATTTGGCGGATCTGGCCGGGGGATACAACAATCTGGCGGACAAGCCGATTGCGCTGGAATTGATGGGGCCAATCTCGCCCCTGCGCCTGCCCGAGGATTTTTGCGACCGTGTGATCAATGCCGCGCGCCACCACCTGCCAATCGTGTGTTACCCGGCCACCTTCCCCGGCATGTCCAGCCCGATCAGCGTGGCCGGGGCCATTGCCCAATCTTCGGCGGAGGCCATCGCCGGGATTGTCATCCACCAACTCACGGAACCGGGCGCCCCGATCATGAGCGGATCTGCGGTTTTGCCCATGGATATGCGGCAAGCAGATTTGGCCTACGGGTCGCCCGAATACATGCTGAATGGGCTGGGGGCTGCGGATTATTTCAAGTCCATCGGCGTGCCGTCGTGGATCGGGTCGGGCTGTTCGGACTCGCACGCGTTTGACGCGCAAGCCGCCGCCGAAGCCGGGGCCAATATGGCTATCGCCGGGCTGGCGGGTACACCTTTTGTGCACAATCTGGGTTTTCTGTCCGGCGGCAGAACCGGATCACTTGAAATGCTGGCGTTATGTGATGAATTAGTGGGCTGGACCAATCAGATGGCAGCGGGCTGCCCCGTCAATGCCGACACCATCGCCTTTGACGTGGTGCAACGCGCCGCGCCCGACAACAGCTTTCTGACGGATCAGCATACCCAGGACAGGTTCCTGAGCGAAAACTGGTATCCTGCCTTGTTTGAGCGTTCCGATGCCGATGCCTGGATTGAAAATGGTAGCGTTGACCTCAAGGCGCGGATTGGTGCTAAACTGTCGGACATCCTGACGTAATAAGGGCGGCTGACCTGTGCCAGCCGCCCGTTGATTGCGAGAATTACGCGAGTGACCAGCGTTCACCGTCCAGATCCCAGTTCGAAGCCATCTGGTCGGGCACTGCGATTTTATCGGAATGGCCAAAGACCCAATTGGCAAACATTGGGACAATCACGCCGCCCTGATTGGCGACAATGTCCTGCATTTCCCAATACATTTGACGGCGCTTGGCCTCGGACATCGAACTTCAGGTGATGTGGAATCGCCTGCAATCGGTTGTCGATGAACAGGCGCAGGCGTTGATGCATACCGCCTTCATCCCCATCGTGCGCGAAAGCGGCGACATTTCCGCAGGTGTATTTGACGAGCAAGGCCGGATGCTGGCGCAGGCCGTGACTGGCACACCGGGGCATATCAACACCATGGCGGAATCGGTTAAATATTTCACCTAAACTTCCCGCCCGAGACGATGAAGCCCGGTGATACCTACCTGACCAATGATCCTTGGCCCGGTTCCGGGCACTTGAATGACTTTGTGCTGGTGCAGCCGTCCTTTCTGGATGGCAAACTGGTTGGCATGGTCTCCTGCACCTCGCATTTGGTCGACCTTGGCGGCCCTGGCATGGGGCCGGGTGGATCGGACGTTTATGATTAAGGACGACTGATCCCGCCGATCAAACTGGTCGATGCAGGGCAGATGAACGACACCCCTGCTGATCCTGTTCAAATCTAACTCTCGTGCGCCGTTCCAGAACGAGGTCGATTTCGCAGGTTCCTCCCCCTGCTCGCGCTATGGCATCAACGTGCCACTGAACTATTCCACCGCCTACAGCGTCTTTGGCCTGCGCTGCATCTTTGCCCCCGAAGTGCCCAACTATGCCGGGTCGCTGGGTTGTTTTGAGGTCACCGCCCCGGACGAGGGCTGCATCCTTAATGCCCCGCGTCCCGCCCCCGTCGCGCAGCGGCATGTTCTGGGTCAGATCATGCCAGACCTGATGTATGGCTGTCTACATCAGGCCATCCCCGACCGAATCCCTGCGGAAGGGTCCTCGAACATGTATGACCTGCCCCTGAGTGGCGGGTTTGAGATGAACAACGACCAGAACGCTACCAAATATGCGGTCGAAGTGACTCATAATGGAGGCACCGGGGCGCGCCCGGGCAAGGACGGTCTGTCTGTCGCGGCCTTCCCCAGCAGCGGATTGCGCAACCCGGTGGATCGTCCACAAGAGCTTGTCGCTGATGACGTGCGCCTTGGGATCGTCAGCGCCGAGGCAGCCGAGCTCGAATATGACGTTACCCTGACAGCGAGCGGTGAGGTCGATACCGCTAAAACCGCGCAATTGCGCAGCCAGTAGAGCGCAGGCTAGGGTAAAATTGCACGACCACACAGACCTAGATACCAGAGAGGAGCCGACTAGCATCAACATGACGTTGCCATCTGCCCAGACCGAATCTTTCGGCTTTCTCCTCTTGCCCGGGCATCCGATGTTGCCGGTTTCGGCAGCAATTGATGTGCTGGCCCTGGCAAACTACGTCAGTGGTGAGCCGATCTATTCCTGGTGCACCATTGGCCATCGCATTCACTCGGCGAGGTCAATGAACGGGCTCAACGTCCAGACAGACCACTTGATCGAAGATGCCCCACCTCTCATAAATCTGGTGGTGGGCGCCGGGGTAGATGGGCATAAACAGACCAGCACCGAGGTTTCGACCTGGTTGCGTCGGCTCAAGGCGGGGGGCACCAGCATCGGAGCGGTGTCAACGGGCAGCTGGGTTTTGGCCAAGGCCGGGCTGCTGGAGGGCAAACGCTGCACCATTCACTGGGAAGATCGCGCCGCATTTCGCGAAACCTATCCGGAACTCGAAGTGACTGAGGCAATTTTTGAAACCGACGGGCCGATCTCCACCTGCTCGGGTGGCACGGCGGTTGTGGATCTATCGCTCACTTTTGTGGCCGCCGCGCATGGCATCGATCTGGCCAATAAGGTGGCTGAACAGGTCTTGCACAGCGAAACCCGCTCGCCTTCAAGAACACGCGCGCTCAACCAACAGCTATGTTCGCAACGCCGTACAGATCATGGAGCACGACATCGAAAGCCCGATGCTATTGCCGGACATCGCCGCACAAGCGGGATTATCGCAGCGACATCTGGACCGCCTGTTTCGCACCCATCTGGGGCGCAGCCCAAAGCGGCACTATCTGGAATGCCGGTTGCGGCCAACGCGATCATTGGTTCGCCAAACTGATCTGCCGATTTACGAGGCGACCTTGGCTAGCGGCTTTTCCTCCTCGTCCTATCTGGCGAAATGGTACACCCAGCAGTTTGGCCAGGTGCCTTTGGAAAAGCGTCAAAGCTTTGCACAAGCCACCTCTACATCATTGCCACGACAGGATCATTGACCATGCCCATCACAGTTCACACCACCAATCAGGCCCCCTCAGGTGCCGGCCCCTATTCTCAAGCCGTGCGCGCCGGTGACTTCCTGTTCCTGTCAGGCATTGGCGCGTTGGATGTGGACAGCCATGCTATTCAAGGTGACACCGCCGGCGATTCAATTCGGCATGGACATTGGCAGGATTACGCAACGGCAGACTTGATCAGGGTGCTCGCAGCAGCATTTATTGACATGCAGCTTCTCAGTTACGGAACTTGACGATGCATTTGTCGGCGCTCACACCTGAACCCTTGGTTATGCCCAAATTGGATGACTTGCTGGGCGCACAAAAAGCCGCATTTCAAGCCGACCCAATGCCAGATCGCACCAGCAGAATTCGACGCTTGGATAAATTGCACAACGCTCTGCTGGATCACACCGACGCATTGATTTCTGCCGTCAGTTCAGATTTCAGCAACCGAGCCGCCGCCGAGACCTATCTGACCGAAATCGCACCGCTGCTTGAAGGGATCGCATATTATCGAAAACGTCTCAAACGCCTGATGAAACCCCAGCGCCGCCATGTTCCCCTGTTGCTGCAACCCGCCTCAGCGCGAGTCTATTGTCAGCCACTTGGGGTTGTCGGTATTGTTGTGCCGTGGAATTTTCCGATCTTTTTGACGCTGTCACCGATGATCGGGGCGCTTGCAGCAGGCAACCGTGTGATGTTGAAAACGTCCGAATTTGCCCCCCAAACCGGCACGCTGTTGCAAAAGATTCTTAACGATCTTTATGCGCAGGACGAAGTGGCCCTGGTGACCGGCGACGAGGCAATTTCCACCGCCTTTACCGCGTTACCTTTCGATCATCTTGTTTTCACCGGCTCGACCCAGGTCGGCAAAGTAGTGATGCGGGCCGCAGCCGAAAACCTGACACCGGTAACGCTGGAGCTTGGGGGAAAATCACCCGCCATCGTCCACGAAGACTTTCCCGTTGAAGAGGCCGCCAAACGTCTGGCCTTTGGAAAATGCATGAACGCCGGGCAAATCTGCGTCGCCCCTGATTACATCCTGTGCCCGCGCAAAAAACTTGACGACTTTTGCGATGCCTTCGCCGAGGTTGTCCGCAAGAGCTATCCAAGTCTGCGCGACAACATTGATTACACCGCCATTATCACAAACCGGCAAAAAGCACGGCTTGAGAGATACCTGTCAGATGCGCAGGACAAAGGCGCGCAGCTGATTACGATCAACCCCGCAAAAGACTCTTTTGAGGGCAGTCGCAAACTCCCTGTGACACTGATCCGAGATGCAACAGACGACATGCTGGTAATGCAAGAAGAAATCTTTGGCCCGATTTTGCCGGTGCTGCCCTACGACAGTCTCGATGACGCAATTGCATTCGTGAATGCCCGACCGCGTCCGCTGGCGCTGTATTATTTCGATTGGAACAAAGCGCGCGCAAATGAACTCCTTTCTCGAACCCATTCTGGTGGGGTGGGCCTGAACGAAACACTCACTCACGTCGCTGTCGATGACATGCCTTTTGGCGGTATCGGCCCCTCGGGCATGGGGCATTATCATGGCAAAGAGGGCTTTTATACCTTCTCCAAGGCCAAGGGCGTTTTGCGAAAGGGGCGGCTGAACACCGCGTCGCTCGTAGGGCCGCCTTGGGACACTACGATGTATCGCGGTTTACGCTGGTTGCAGACGATTAGGTTCAGACGACGTAAACTATAGCGTGCTCGGCTACGGTTAGAACTTGTCGTCAAGCAACGCCAACTCTAGTGCCACGTGTCAATTGTCTCTAGCAGCGCTTTTTTGATTATTGGCTTACTGAGGAAGTCGTTCATCCCGGCCTGCAGGCACTTGTCGCGATCTTCTCGCATCGCGTTGGCCGTCAATGCGATGATCGGACAGTTTTGAGTCGTTCGTTCATGCTCCATCTGCCTAATAGCCTTGGTCGCCTCCAAGCCATCCATTCGCGGCATCGACATGTCCATTAATATGATGTCGGGTTTGACACTGACGTAATGATCCACAGCCTCAATTCCATCATTCGCAAAGGTCAATTTAACCGGCGCATCTTTCAGCATCTTTTTGACGACAAATTGATTGGTCTTGTTGTCTTCAGCGACCAAGATATTAATCGCGCGACATTCGTTTTTAACTGCCTCCTTCCGAGGTTCTTTCTCAGGTCTAGGGCGCGAACTCATATGCAAGGCGCGGGCTATGGTATTACGTAGCTGTTCAGAACGCACCGGCTTAAGAAGCAATTCGCATGATCCGATTTCATCGCGCGTCGCAACACTGAGCGATTGATCTACCGAGGACAAAATGATCAGTGGCAAATTTTTGAACGTTTCGGTTGCTCTTATCTTCTTCGCCAGCTCCTCCCCATCCATTCCCGGCATTTGATAATCTTGAATGATCAGATCAAACTTCTCTTGATGTTGAGCAAGCACCTCCAGCGCTTCAGCCCCCGATGAAGCCAAGACCGATTTGACCCCCCAAGTTCCCAGTCTTTCGGACAAAATCCTACGATTCAGCTCAAGGTCATCAACAACCAGCACATGCAGGCCAGTCATGTCTAGTGTGCCTGCCGACTGCATTTCACAAGGCTCGCGTGTGCCGACCAAAGGTATTTCGATCATAAAGGCCGAGCCCTGCTCTAGTTCGGAAACCGCAGAAATCCGCCCACCCATAAGGGCAATCAGACGGGTAGAAATCGCCAAACCCAATCCGGTGCCTTCAAACTGCCGGTTACGTGCACTATCGACTTGCTCAAATTCATTGAAAATTTTGTCCAACTGATCAGGTGGAATACCGATACCCGTGTCGATAATCGAAATTGTCAGCGCATAATCATCCGCACGTTTGACCCCAGTGACCTCAATGTAGACATAGCCTTCCAAAGTAAATTTGATGGCATTCCCGGCAATATTCGTAATTACCTGTCTTAGCCTCCCGACGTCGCCCTCATAGAATCTGGGCAATTCCGGATCATAGCGCAACGTAACTTCGACAGATTTTTCACTCGCCTTTGTCGATAATAATGTCACCACATCTTCCATTGCCGATTGCAGGTCAAACGGGGCCACTTCAAGCTCCATTTTACCAGCCTCAATTTTAGAGAAATTCAAAATGTCATTGATGATCGCCAACAGGGCCGCACCTGACTTGGCTATCGTATCAGCATACATTTTCTGATCTTCATTTAGGTCGGACTCTTGCATCAATTCGGCCATGCCGATCACTCCATTCATCGGAGTGCGAATCTCGTGACTCATATTGGCCAGAAAATCAGATTTAGCGCGGCTGGCCTTGTCCGCCTCTTCCTTTGCTTGCTCCAGTGCACATTCTCGCTCGTCTCGTTCTGCGAAAGTGTCCTGCAGTACGGTGACCGAAAAGTCCAAGGCCTTGAACTCTTGGCTGACAAAGGAAGAAAGACATTTCCTGTTGTGTTTTTGCCCTGATATCACTGCCGACATCCGCTCGTGTATATTGCGCAGTGGGCGCAGGGCCAAAAAGTTTGTTTGCAATAGAAACAACAGCGACAAGGCTGCAACAGTGATCGCGGTCACGATTCTGAGGCGAACAACATTATCCGCGATTTGGGCTTGTCCTTCCGCTGTTGACCAATCGACCTCCATCGTCCCAAATGGTTCACCCTCGACAATGACGTCGTTAGTAAACTTTCGCACACCAGCGCTGTTGGGATTTGCATGCCGGACTGTTTTGGCGATCACCATCCCGGCATCATCCTTGATCGTAATATTCAACAATTTTGGATTGCGTTGCAATGCCTCGTCCAAGGCGCTTTCTAAGACAGGTGTATCTTGAATGATGATCGGTTCAACCAGTAAGCCACTTAGCAAAGAGACTGTCAGGTTGGCCTGAGACAACAATTCTGCATTCAGGCGTTGTGTCTCGGAACGACGCTCATATTCCCCAACCAAAAAGGTCACCAACGCAGCAGCAAGGGTCATAGACAACACGAACTGCGTATTGATGCGCTGGTTTTTGAAAAAATTGAAAAGCGACATTTTCAGAATCTTTCGCTCTGTATCATCGCCTCACGTATTAGATTAAAATCAGAGTCTGTTCCGGTTAGAAAACCTCCCTTGCTAACGTTTTGTATCGCCTCTTTATCTTCGGCACTCAACATGACTTGTCGCATTGCAGCCGTCACTGCAGGGTCCAGGTCCACAGCAGCAATCCAAGGTTTGGTCACATTGTCAAATTCAAAGAGCGGTCGAAGTGGAACACCCTGTTCGACCAGTTTTTTGAATGTACTTTCCTTCAGCGCGCCAGCAGTAAATTTTCCGCTTCCTACCGCCATTCCGACGCGATCATGGCGCCCAAGGTAGGCATAGTTGCTCAGATCATTGCTGGTGACCCCGGCTTGAATTAGATAACTTTGCGCCAAATAGCGGCCAATGGTCGACAGTTCACTCCCGAATGCGAAACTGTGCTGCGACAGCTCAGCCAATGTTTGCATCTCATTATCGGCATGTACTACTATAACGCCTTTGAAGCGTTTCTTTCCCTTCTTCGCCTCCATCGCAATGATACGAATTCCGTCATTACGCGTGAAAGCGGTGACATAGGATGCGGGGCCAAACCGGGCAAAATCAACCTTGCCGCTGACCAATTGATTGATGCCTGCTTCATAATCACTGGCGATCTTCATTTTTATGAACACCGGCTCTTCCAAAATTTCTGACATCTCTTGTGCGAGATAATCCAGAAAGGGTTTGTACTTTTTCACCGTGGTGGTTGGTTTATCCGCCGTATATGTACCAAAGGTCAGCTGGATCTCAGCATTGGTCACAGATGTTTGCAGACCCAGAAAAAGGGCCGCTAAAATCGGCAAGGCCGTTTTGATAAAGTAGTTGATCAGCAGTCCACAAAGACCTGTCATGTCGCTATCCTCAGTCATCTGTTAGGGCGCCGCTTGTTGCACCAGCCAAAAGAACACCGCCCATTAAGACCGCAGATTCAAAAGACTTCGTTAATTCAAAAGCACAATGTTTGACTGTGCAAAACCTAGCTGTCTTGAACGGCTGCATCGTTAACCAATTATTTCATAAACGATTTATTAACCTCTCAACTCCCTTAATAGTTGAATTTTATTTTAGTCAAAATGAGGCGATAGGTCATGACCCGCCACGCGGCAGAGAAGCCAAAGCCGTTTCTCAACTCAAATTTCATCCGTCTCGCAATGTTGTTAAGCGTGGTATTTCTTTTTGCACCTCCAGCTCTGGCAATTCCATCTCCAGAGCTTGTAATTGGCTCAGTTTCTTCATTGTCACAGGTACTTGCTGTGGCGATTGCTACAATCACAGGAGCCACCACGGTCATTGCACGTAGATTGGGATACACCCGGTCAGCCAAAGGCGAATCCCATCGCTATCCAGTTCGAACCATCATTGGCCTGCTCAGCGTCGCGACCCTGTTGGCGGCGATCAATATTTGGCAGTATCAGACACAAAAATCGGCCGAACAATCTCACCTACACGCCACATTGACGCGCCCCGCGCAGTTTGATGGACAGGCCATTAAGGATGAAAACCTTAAAGAGACAAATTTCAGCAAACAATCACTCAGCCCTCTTGCCATCACCACGGATGAGGCACACCAATTGGTGTCTGACGGCAATGTGGCTTTTTTCGACGTCCGCGAATCGGGTGAGCACCGAATGGGTACATTACCCGGGGCTCAGCATGTGCGTTTTCCAGATTTTCTTAACGCAGATCAATATTTAGTTGATAAACAAGTCGTCCTTTTTTGCCACAATGGCAACCGCAGCAGCGAAACCTGCGCGGAATTAGCTGCACGAGGCACTGATTGTCGTTTCATCGCTGGGGGGATTGAAAAGTGGATTGTTGAGGGAAAGCCGTTTAGTGACAAGGCGGTCAAAACCTTGTCCGATCTGCGGGCCATTCCCGACTATCCCAACAAGGACGTGCTGATCGGAACAAAGCAGTTCAGCACCCTGCGCCAGAGTATGGATTTGCAGATCGTTGATACGCGTTATCCCGGTGATTTCGCCACTGGCCACCTGCCCGGTGCGATCAACATCCCGATCCGCGCTATGCCCACCGAGGAACTGACGCAGCGCATCGCGCAATTGCAGGACAAACCCACCATCGCGGCCTGCTATGACCGGCGCAGTTGCTTCATGGCGCAGGTGTTGGGCTTGGAGATGGGCGAGGCTGGGATCGAATTCCTTGGCCGCTACACCACGCCGTGGGAGTTTTTCATTCCCCCCAAGCCCAAACCACATGTGCAGGCTTGGCTGATCGAACAGCAGGCGACACTCTGGGACAAGGCCGTTGACGCCCTCGCCAGCGCCCTAATCTGGGTGGGAGATCGGGCGCATTTTGTCCTTGGCCTTCTGATGCTGTCGCTGCTGTCGCGCGTACTGGTACTCCCTATCGCGCTGAAATCCGAACGAGATCAGATCACAACAGCACAAAATACCGATGGATTGCGCGCTCTGAAAGAAAAATTGCACCACGATCCCATCCGCAAGGCCCGGGCCGTACAGCAGTTCTATGCAGACCAGGGATTGACCCCGATGCGCAATCTGACCGCACTACTATTTCTGCCTATCATGATGCTGGGGCTCAGCGCCGCAGGGCAGGCTGCGCAGATGACATCAGATCATTTCCTCTGGATCACCACATTAGGACAACCAGATCCCAGCCATCTACTACCCTTGTTGTTCGCCCTCCTTGGTGGGGTCTATCTGCACTGGGCTGTAGCCAAGACAAGACGGCAAGCGATCCTGTGGTGGGCCTTCGGTGTACCACTGCTGTTTGTCCTGTGCTTTCGCTTGAGTGCGGCAGGTAACGTCTATCTGTGTTTCAGTTTGATGTTGTTGTTGATCCAACGCGGATATGTCACGGGATTCGGCGGGCGTATCAAAGGAAAACTGAACAAAATGCGCTTGAATAGACTCGATTCTAAGCTGCCAAAGGGCGTCATTCCCCTTCCGCTCAGCGCCTCTTTGCAAGGCAGCGGAAACAAGTCCTTTCGGCTGTCGGTGCTCAAAAACGCTGGGCTCCCGATCCCCGATGGGCTGGTCGTCCGCGCCAGCGCGATCGACCGCTATCTGGCAATGACAGATGCGCAAAAGGACAGGTTTGTGCAATCGATCTGGCAACAGATCGGTCCGACCCCCTGCGCTGTGCGTAGTTCCGCCACGGGGGAAGACGGTGCAGACAACAGCTATGCCGGGGTATTTGACAGCGTGTTGAATGTCACGGATGAGACGTTGCGCGCGGCACTGGACACGGTAATCACCTCGTTCAGTTCTGACCGGTCCGCCAGCTATGATCAGGATGCATCTATGCAGCACAAGGGCAATATCCTGATCCAGCGGATGATCAGCCCCGATTATGCTGGGGTGATGTTCACGCAGGACCCAACAGCGCCTGGATTGATGATGATCGAATTGGCCAAAGGCGATGGTGAGGATCTGGTATCGGGTCGTGTCACACCGCAAAGTTTACGTCTTGGGCGGTATAGTTTGTCAATAATAGACTCTGTTTCGACTCCAATTGACCTCTCTCCGCTGATCGCATTGGGACAACAGATCGAAGCCCTGATTGGCTGCCCGCAAGACATCGAATGGGCCTATGCGGGCGGCAGGTTCTACATCGTTCAAAGCCGCGACATTACCACGCTGGCAGCACGAGACCCGGCGCTATTGGCTCGAAATCGCGAATGGCAACGCATATTAGAGACCTATCAGGACGCTGACCCTGATACAGTGATCCTTGAACAGGATGAGATGTCAGAGGTGTTGCCCAAACCCACGCCGCTGTCGTTTTCCCTGATGTCGCGCATTTGGGCGCCGGGCGGTAGTGTTGATCTGGCCTGCCGTCAGCTTGGTGTGGCCTACACCCTGCCCGAAGGGCCGCCTGATTATCTGGTCAATCTGTTTGGACGGACCTACGTGGACAAGCGCCTCAAGACCGGCCTGACTCTGCGCCTGAGCAAGGCCAAGGCCAAACAGCTGCGGAAACGGGCACCGCAGATGATTACCGAGTTTCGCGATCAGATGATCCCGGCCTTGGCACAAGATCTGGCGTTCTGGCAGGCCGTGGTTTTTGAGGCTTTGCCCCGACAGCAGTTGATCGACACCATTCAGACCCTGCAGGCAAAGCTGATCGAAGACATCTATGTCGAGGCGGAAAAGATTAACATCATCGCGGGCTTTACCCTGAGCGAGGCCGAGGCGCTTGCCGAAAACGACCCCGCAGCGCAAGAGGCCTTGCAACATCCCCATCTGCCGCACGCCCCGATCCGGATGATTGACGCCTGCGCAGCCCTGCCTGAAGGCGAACAAAAAACCGCCTTAATGGCACAAATGGGCCACCGCGCGATCTATGACTATGAACTTAGCATTCCGCGTTATGCTGACGCTCCTGCGTTGCTCTGGCCGTTGCTGGAGACGGCGATGCCCAGCGCCCAGGCCGCGTGCAAGCCGACAGAGCCAGACAACCCAGTGGATTTGGCCATTGCTTTTCAGGATCTAAAGGAACAGGCAAAACACGAGGCGCTCAAGCTCTTTGCCCAACTCCGGCGCGCCATCCATGCCTTGTCCAACCAAACTGGATTGTTGGATCTGATTTTCCAGCTTGAGCTTGATGAACTTAAAACCCTCGCAGAAGTAGACACAGCGCTGATCAGGGCCAAGGCTCAGCGTCGCAAAGAGCGTTTGGCACTGCTCGCGTCACAGGCGCCAAGCCAGACTCATTTGACTCTGCGAGAATGCGAGCAGCTTTCAGCACCATCTTCGTCTGTGGGCGGTGAACATGATGCCGATCTGTCGGGAACTTGTGTAGCTGGCAGCGAAGGGAATACTGGTCACGTGTTCCATGTCGCGGATGAAAGCCCGGCGGCGTTCGATGGGTTCAAAGATGGCGACATCATCGTTTGTCGCATGCTCAACCCCACATGGCTGCCTTGGGTGCAGCGATCCGGCGGCGTGCTCAGCGAAATCGGTGGCTGGCTCAGCCATATGGCGATTGTCGCACGCGAACGCGATATCCTTATGCTGGTTGGCTGCACCGGGTTGGACCAGTTGCACGACGGCATGATCCTCGATATCCGAACCGATGGGTCCATCACCATCCAGAACACGCCCATCACGCAGGCGAATCCCAAACTTTCTGCACAGTCGCGCTCTTAAACTAAGTGATCTTGTATCGCTCGGCGTTCATCTTCAGCCGGGCGGCATTGGCCTTGAGCTGCTGTTTGAGCGCATCCTGCGTGAATACGCGCAGTCCCAAATCCGGGCGATAGCCATGGATCTCGCTCACATCCAGTGCCCGCATGAACTCAAGGATCTCCTTGCTGACGACTTGCCCCGGTACGAGGATCGGGAAACCGGGCGGATAAGGGATAATGAAGGAGGCAGAGACCACTTCTTGCCCACTCTCCATGGCTGCTTTCACGGACCCATCCAGTTCCAGATAATCGCAGTTGTTTTCGTCATAAGCGAGGAAAAACGCCGAGCGAATATCCCCCTCAGACGTCGCGTCATCGGTGCGAAACCCGTCATGGAAGCGACTGAAATCCGGTAGAGGCGGCAATTCATGCATTAGATTCGAGACACGTTTTTCAAACCCACGCCGCTCCATCATCGAGGCATCATCCAGCAGATCATCGAGATCATTGGCAATCTCAACCAGCACCTCAATCAGATAAGCGATCGAGGACCGCGTCGTGCCGATATTGGTCATGAACAACACGGTATTGCGCGAGGTTTTGTTGATCTGGATACCGTATTTATCCATCAGAATCTTGGTCTTGAAGGTATCGCCATCCCAACCAGTGCCGCCGACGGCCAATGTAACGCGCGTGGCATCCAGCACGAACTCATCATTCTGCCAGCAATCCCAGATATCCGTCCAGCCTTGCTCGGGGTTATAATGGCTGGTCACCCCACTTTCGCGATGCTCTTCAGGGATCATGTCCCCCGAGGTCAGCACCTTGAAATACTTCTTCAACTTAGGATGGGTCGAAATCGCGCGCCGCATCGACATCGCCGCCTCAACTTGCCGCTGGACAAATTCGAACCCTTCCAGCTCGACCTGTCGTCGCCCCACATCCAGTGATGCAATGATCTGGTAGTTGGGCGAGGTCGACGTATGCGTCATATAGGCTTCGTGGAAACTTGCCTCAGCCTCGCCTTTAAAATCCTGATCGTTGACGTGAATCATCGACCCCTGCCTGAGTGACGTCAGCGTCTTGTGAGTTGATTGGGTCGCATAGGCCCGCACTCGTGCATTTGGTGGCGGGATCAGCCGCGTGTTCAACAGCGTTTCGAGATCCGCGCCCGCTAAGGCCTTTTGCTGCGCTTCATAAGCGATTGCATGGCTTTCGGATCTGAACTTGGCCCGCAAGGTATTGGCCGCATTCATCGCCGTACGGTGACGATAGATCGGTCCAAAGCGGGCAAAGGCAAACCACGCCTCGTCCCACAAGAAAACCAGGTCAGGTTTGATCGCCAGGCACTCTTCCATCATCCGCTCGACGTTATAGACAATGCCGTCGAAGGTGCAGTTGGTCAGCAACAGCATCCGCACACGGTCCAGTTTGCCTTGCTCTTTCAGCTGCAACAGCTGATGTTTGATTTCGCGCAGCGGCACAGCACCGTACATTGAATATTCATTCAGCGGATAGCTATCCAGATACACCACCTGCGCACCCGCCAGTACCATGCCGTAATGGTGCGATTTGTGGCAATCGCGGTCGACCAGCACGATATCCCCCGGACGCACCAGCGCCTGCACCACGATCTTGTTACAGGTCGAGGTGCCGTTGGTGGCGAAAAACGTCTGCTTTGATCCAAACGCCCGGCTGGCCAGTTCCTGCGCTTCCTTGATTGGCCCGTGCGGTTCCAGCAGGCTATCGAGGCCGCCAGATGTGGCTGAGGTTTCCGCCATAAAGATATTGGGCCCGTAGAAGGCACCCATATCCTGAATCCAATGGCTGCGGGTGATCGACTTGCCGCGGCTGATTGGCATCGCATGGAACACGCCGGTAGGTTGCTTGGAATATTCCACCAAGGCGGTGAAAAACGGCGTGTTATAACGCGATTGCACTCCGCGCAGGATGTTCAGGTGCAGCTCGGAAAAATCTTCCTGATTGTAGAACACCCGCCGACAGATCCCCAGATCCAACCCGGCAATCTCTTCCACAGACCGTTCCGTCACCAGATAGGCGTCCAATTCGGGCCGCACCTGCGCGATCAAACGGCACAGCTCGGGGCCGTAATTTTCGGGTTCCAGCGCGTTCAGATTGTCCACACTGCTGGCCTGGCTGATATACCGCTTGAGCAATTCCAGCTCGACCTGTGAATCCAATACCAGCCCGGGGCGGACAATAATGGCCTGAATGTTGTGGTTGAATAAAACCCCGATCAACGCGTCCTTGAGACTGGGCACCGTGACGATTTCATAGTGAAACGGATCTTCGGGACGGCGCAGCTTGGCGAAATTATTTTTCAGCCACTGTTCCTGATGCTCGTTGAGATTATCAACGACCATCACCTCGAAGTACGGCTTGGCCAAGGAGCGCGCCTCAAGCGATTGTGTCGCTTCATCCTCATGCTCTTCGACATCAACGCTGTCCCGCTCCAGCGGAATCAGACGGCGACGATAGGCCCCGGTCGTCAGTGCACGCAGAATCCGTTGCACAGTAAAGGCCAGATCATCATAGCTTTTGTGATTATACTGTCGACGTACGCGATCAAACACCTGCAGGCCCGGAAACGCCCAATAGCCTTCAACCAATGCCAGCGAGTCGAAGATGTCTTCGATCTTATCCGAGAGCGCCTTAGCACGCTCTCCATTCGGGTCTCGCGCCAAAGCAGCGGTCGCTTCCTTCAGCGTACTCCAGTGATCATTGCGTAACTGAACTGCTGAATAATAGTCGTCCATGGATTGCATATGATCTGTCCCTGTTGTTGCTGGCTTTATGCTGGATCGGCCCGCCCCCTCTTATTTGTCAGCCGCTTGCGGCCTCTATAGCAAAGGGAATCGGTTCTTCGGGTGCGGCAGCACCTTCGGCCGGATTAATATCTTTTGTTTCAACCTCGGCAGGCACATCCACATGGATGCCCGCACGAGAGCCTTGCCTTGGGGTCTCAAGCGGACCCAAGGTTTTCAAATATGCGTCTGTGCCGCTGCTGCGGTCATAGACCGAAAAATCGGTTGATCTGTCACGGAAACTCTTGAGCACCTGACCCAGACCTTTCATGCCGGTCTCGCGCTGGCGGCGGACCATGTCCAAATCCAGTTCGATCGGGAACATATCCTCTTGTCCGGCAGACTGATGCAGAACCGTGGCAGACGGATCAATCACACAGGATCGGCCCACACCGCCCGCACCCAAACCGTTGACGTCAAAGACATAACACTGGAACTGTGCTGCCGTTGCACGGGCAATCGACAGCTCCGCCTCGCGATCCGTGGTGCCGGTCAAAACCGGGTGCAACAGCACCTCAACTCCTTGGCTGGTCAATTCACGCGTGGTTTCAGGAAACCAGATGTCATAACAGATCGACAGGCCAAAGCGGCCCACATCTGGCACATCAAACACGCAAAACCCTGTGCCTGCCTCAACACCTTCTTCATAAGGCCGAAACGGGAACATCTTGCGATAGTTTGAAATCACCTCACCCTGCGGGTTGATGACCGTGGCGGTGTTGTAAATCTTACCCTCGGGCGTCTTTTCAAACATCGACCCGGGGATCAGCCAGACATTATGCTTTTTCGCCGCTGCACAGAATTGATCTATCGCCTCGTTCTGCACGGGCAGGGCAAACTTGTTAAGCGGACCATAGGGAGCCAGCTCGCTGAACAGAACCATCTGCGTCCAAGGAAACCGCGCCATCAGAATATCAAGCCGCTGGATCATTCCTTCAACATTCGGATGCAATGCATTTACATACATTTGTACACCGGCAACCGCGAATGGCGTCATTTAAGTCTGCCCCTTTCAATCACTGTATCGCGCAGCCTACGTGT
Source organism: Roseovarius albus (assembly GCF_900172335.1). GTDB lineage: Bacteria > Pseudomonadota > Alphaproteobacteria > Rhodobacterales > Rhodobacteraceae > Roseovarius > Roseovarius albus. The sequence goes on along the minus strand of NZ_FWFX01000005.1, from coordinate 225,792 downwards.
GTTTTTCGGGAAGGACAACAGGGCCAATTAACCTTTGTTTGGGGTTCTTGATCTCGCCAAACAATAGACCTCACTCAGCGGCAGATTTGTTCTCCGGCTCCGGAAACAACTCACTCAGCGCAACAGACCGACCGTTATCCAATACTGTACGCGCGTGATAGCGTTGCAGCAGACGTGGCTCCGAGACGCCACAACTGTGGGCAATGATCCCCACTTCTTTGCGCATGTTCTTGGCGTAATAAGCGACCCGTTCCGCCTTGTTGGTCGGGTCCAACCCATATTGCAGCTTGGGATTATGAGTGGTGATCCCGGTGGGGCAGGTGTTCTTGTTGCACTGCAAGGCCTGAATACAGCCCAGCGCAAACATGAATCCGCGTGCCGAATTGACAAAATCCGCGCCCGCGCAAAACGCCCAGGCCACCTCTGAGGGGTTGATCATCTTGCCGCTGACACAGACTTTGATCCGGTCCCGCAGCCCGTTGCGGATCAGGACATCGACAACCAAAGGCAGACTCTCCCGCAACGGCATGCCCATATTGTCTATCAAGCTCATCGGTGCCGCCCCGGTGCCACCATCGGCACTATCAATGGTGATGAAATCCGGCGCACTTTCAATGCCACGCTTCAAAATCTCTTCACACAGGTCTTCAAAAAACCCATAAGCGCCGATCACAGCCTTAAACCCAATCGGCTTTCCGGTTAGATCGCGAACGTAATTCAACATATCCAGCAGATCAGCGACGCTATCCACTTCCGGGTGACGGTTCGGACTAATCGCATCTTTGCCAACCTCCAGTCCGCGAATTCGGGCAATCTCCTCGGTCACCTTTTCACCGGGTAACATGCCGCCTTTTCCCGGCTTGGCCCCTTGGCTCAGCTTCAACTCAAACATCTTCACTTCGTCATGCGCCGCAACTTCGCGCAGCTTGTCTTCATCAAAGCCACCTTCGGGCTTGCGCACCCCAAACTTGCCGGTACCGATCTGAAATACGATGTCCGCCCCACCCTCCAAATGATAAGGCGACAACCCTCCTTCACCGGTGTTCATCCAGATCCCAGCTTTCTTGGCCCCACGCGATAACGCCCGCACCGCAGGAATGGAAATCGCCCCATAGCTCATGCCGGAAATGTTAAAAAAGGAATCCGTGGTGTAGGGATGTTTGGCATAGGGTCCAATGGTCACGGCCGAAGGTTCCACCGCGTCCTTTTCCAAGGTTGGAAAGGGGCAGTTCACAAAATAAATAGTGCCCGTTGGTCGCAAATCTCGGGTCGATCCAAATGCCACCGTCGAATCGACATTCTTCGCAGCGCGATAAACCCATGACCGTTCCGCCCGGTTAAACGGCAATTCCTCACGATCCAGCGCAAAGAAATACTGCCGCAGAAACTCACCCATATGCTCAAACAGATAGCGAAACCGCGCAATCACCGGATAGTTGCGCCGCAGCGTGCTTTCGGTTTGCGTCTTGTCCCGTACATAAAGCACCGCAATCCACAGCGCCCCAACACCAACTGCGAAGACGAATAAATACGACAGCAGTTGCAATAGTCCTAAAACGAAATCCGATACCTGCGACATAACCCGAGCTCCTCCGAAGGATTGGCTTATACAATCTTACCATAACCCAAAACCACACTGTCACCCGATACCACAGGCATGCAAGAGCCTAAGCCCAACTCACGGCAACTTGTTTCAGCGCGATGGAACGTTAATGGCGAAGATCAAACAAAACCTTAGCTGCAATGCTGACAACCGCAACAGGGTAAAATTCCGTGTATTTGACGAAGCAGGACATTCAGCGCTTTCAACCATCTCGCCCGCATCCAGATGATCCAACCACCTCATTGCGAGAGGGCCTGCAACAGTCTGGGCATTTCGGATCAGAGCAGTTGGCCGGGCGTACATTTCCCATCGCCTGCGTTGCACTTGAAATCACCCAGCGCTGCAATCTCGACTGCACGCTGTGCTATCTCTCGGATCTGGCCGAAACTGTGCGTGACGTGCCCCTGTTTGAACTCAAGCGCCGGATCAAGATGATCCATGATCACTACGGCGATTACACCAATGTCCAGATCACCGGCGGCGATCCGACTCTGCGCACCATCCCGGATCTTGAAGAGATCGTACGCGAAATCAAAGCCCACAACATGCGCTCAGCCCTTTTTACCAACGGGATCAAGGCCAACCGGCACATGCTGGAACGGATGGCGGCTGCCGGGCTGGATGATGTGGCGTTTCACGTCGATGTCACGCAGGAACGCAAAGGATATGAGAGCGAGGCGGCGCTCAACGCGATCCGATTGGAGTACCTGGAGCGCGCTGCTGGGCTGCCCTTGCGGGTCTTGTTCAATACGACTGTCTGCGCCGACAACGTGCATGAGATCCCAGATCTGGTGCAGTTCTTCATCCAACACGCCGGGCAGATCTCGCTCGCCTCTTTCCAAATGCAGGCTGACACCGGGCGTGGGATATTGCGGGAACGCGATGAGACCCTGATCAATCAACAGTCTGTCATGGAGTTGGTCGAACAAGGCGCGGGCACATCTCTGCCCTTTGACATGCCGATGATCGGTCACCCGGATTGCAACAAATACACCGCCGTTCTGACAAACGGCAAAACCACTGTGCCGCTCTATGATGACCCACCCTTTTTCACCACGCTGTTTCACGCCATCGCACAGCAGGGAGTGGACTGGTCGGTCGAGCGCAAGGTTCTGCCCCGCGCCCTGCGTACGGCGATACGTTCCCCGCACATTGCCGCGCTGGGATTAGTCTTTGTTATACGAAAAGTTTGGGCGTTTAAATCGAGTCTATTTCACCGGAAAATGCCAAAAAAGATCAGTTTTTTCATTCATAACTTCATGGATGCGGAAAAGCTTGAGGAAGATCGCTGCAAATCCTGCGTCTTTATGGTAGCCACCGCGCGCGGACCGCTGTCGATGTGCGTTCATAACTCAAAACGCGACGCCATGATCACCGAAGCAGTGCCCGAAAAGCCCGGTCAACGAGCCTGGAGCCCGATTGAGGCCGAGATCCCCGCCGCCAGCCTGCCCTACAAAAAACTCAAGGGCCGCCTTCGCGCGCTGCAAGCCGAGGCCCGCAAATCCGCCTGATCAGAACTCGTTCAGATCCCAGTCATACTCATACTTCTGAATACGTGTCTTGCCCACCAGCCTCACCCGCAGTTCTGGCGAGGCGTAGCTCCGGATATGCTCCAGCACCACCACCTCTGATCCGCCAAAGTCATCCAGATACCAGCTATAGATTTTGGAGGCAGTGACTTGCCCGTTCTCGCTCACCCGAACTCCGCGCGGATCATTGACATAGGATCGCGCCGCCACTTCTAAGGTTTCGGTGATATTCTGAGCTGTATAGGCCCGCTGTCCCAAATTGGGGCAGCCGACGGCGGCACAATTCAACACATAATGAATCTCTGGCACATCCGGCCATAGCGGACGGATGATCCCATGTTCAATATCATGCAGGCTGGTTTCAACGCCTTTCACCATCAGGCGCTTGTCTTCCCACGGCCCCAGATCAAACCCTTTACCTTTGATGTCCCGGATTGACTCGACCGGGTAGTAATCCAAGATCACATCCACCGTCAGCGCATTATAAAAGTTCACCCAATAGGCCAACTGAGCCTCATTGGTCAGCATGGCCGCATCCACCGCCGCCAACTTACGCAAATAATTCTTTAATTTGGCATGATCCGAGTCTGAAATTCGGGCATAATCAACTCGCACCACACCCGCCGTATCCTTACGAGTATGATCCTGCAAAAACCGGTCCCAGGCCCCATGATCCAACCGCGCAACAGCCCCATTGCCCTTCACATCAGGGCGGGTCAGATTGTTGTCAGGAATGGCCAGTCGCTCAAGCGAGGCACAGGCCGACAACGCCAGCAAAGACAGAGCAATGAGAACAAACCGGGGCATGGGAAATCCTTTTGAAATCCTGTGTCACACAGGATTTTACCGGCACTCATGCCCCACAGACCAATATCTTTTCGATGATCTGACGTGTGCGAATTCGTGATCAGGCCGACCAAGCAAAACTGTAGTGACGATGCTCAAACGAGATCTGCTGATCCACACCGCTCAATCCAGGCTTGGCATTGCGAAAAATCTTACTCCAGACGGGTTGAATCGTCACGCCGTCGTCCTGAATCAGTTGTTCCATCTGCTCCATGACATTGCGTCGTTCATTCGCATCCGACAAGGACAGCGCCTTGCCCAAAAGTGCGTCGAACTCCTTGTTCGACCAACCAAACTCATTCCATGTCTCGCCCGAACGATAGGCCAAGGCATGAATCTGCACGCCCAAAGGCCGATGAATCCAACTGGTGGTACTGAACGGATAGTTCATCCAGTTTTCACGAACCTCTTCGCCCGGCAGAACGGTGCGCTTCACTTTGATACCGGCTGCATTTAACTGCGCGGCGACGGCGTCGGCCATATTCTTAACCCAACTTTCCTCGCCCGAAATCAACTCGTGTTCAAAATCCGACATCTCTGCGCGTTCCATATAGGTCCGTGCGCGGTCAGGATCATAGGGCATCGCTGGAAGTTTGGCATATTCCGGATGCACCGGAGCGACGTGATGATTTTCTGCCACCAATCCGTCACCATGCGCCGCCTGCTCCAACACTAGCGCATTGTCCACTGCCATCTGCAACGCCTGACGCACGCGTAGGTCTGCGTAGGGGCGGGCGCCGTCCACTTCAGCCTTTTGATTGGGGCGCACCACAACTGTCGCCGCTGTCGCCACTTCGGACAGATCCCAGCCAAGTTCGCTAAGCTGTTCGGCCAACACCCCTTCGGAGCGATGCACCATGTCGACCTCATCCGCCTGTGCAGCGGCGAGCCAATTAGCCGGATCACTGCCGGAATCGACATATTCAATCCGGTCCAGATAAGGCCCACCAAACAACTCGGACCCCCACCAGCCGTGCGCGTCGTTGCGTACCAATGTGGCGCCAACACCTGGCTCACAGCGCTCAATAACATAAGGGCCAGTCCCCACTAGGTCGGCCATCTGACCGGGATCATAATTGCTGTGAACCACTGCTGCGGGATAATCTGCAATGCTCGGAATGATCGTGATGTCAGGCGTCGGCATGCTCACCAGAACGGTATGCTCATTCACCGCCGTCACGGACCCTTCGATCAGCTTTTGTGTCTCAGGATCAATCAGCGTAGCCATCCGCCCCGCCATTGAATTGCCCTCCACCGTCTTGTCCGCCCAACGCGCGAAATTGCGCACGACGTCCTCAGCGGTGAAATCGTCTCCGTTGCTCCACTTGATGCCCTCGCGCAGATATAGCGTGAACTCGGTGGCGTCCTCATTGGCTGCCCAACGCTCCAGCAACATGCCCCGAAACGACCCATCGTTATTGTATTCCACCAGATATTCCAGAGTGCCGCGGGTAACATTTGCGATCTCGGGCCAGTCAAACGTGCGCGTGTCTTTGAGCGCCCGAACCTCCATCTGGCAACGCAAAGTGCCTCCCTGCTTCGACGCCGCTTGTGCTTGGGAAGGCGCAACCGATCCGATTAAGCCGTAAGCGGCAGCGCTACTCACACCCAATGCAGTGGCGCGCGCCAGAAATTCTCGCCTACTTATTTGCTTCGCTCGATATTCCCCCGCATAACGTTCTGCCGCTGGATGCTGCAGTTTCAATGGGGTCTTCGTGCGGGCCATGGCGATAGTCCTTTGCGGGTTGTGAGGTGAACACAACGTGGTATCGCCACAAACCCCGATCAATAGCAACGCCTGTTTTCTAAGTTTCAAGAAAATTTAATTGATCGGAATTCCAATTTCAGACCTGCTTCACCCGTGCCTCAGGGTGTAAGGCTGTACCCAGAATGTGATCGGAACGATGAATCACGTGATGCGCCTGCCCCACGATCAATGGGTCGGGTTCCGCCACCAGATTGCGATCCTTTCCCGGATAGTCCAGTGAATTCAGGAAATGCAACATGCAGTTGATCCGCGCACGCTTCTTGTCGTTCGACTTGATCACAGTCCATGGCGCGTCGGCCGTATCGGTGTAGAAAAACATCGCCTCTTTGGCTTCCGTGTAATCCTCCCACTTGTTCAGGCTGGCCTTATCAATTGGGGACAGCTTCCACCGTTTCAGCGGGTCAGTTTCACGCGCATCAAACCTGCATTTCTGTTCGTCCTTCGTAACCGAAAACCAATATTTATAAAGCTGGATGCCTGACCGCACCAACATCCGCTCGAACTCGGGCGTCTGGCGCATAAACTCCAGATACTCGGTCGGCTGACAGAACCCCATAACCCGCTCCACACCCGCGCGGTTGTACCACGACCGGTCATAGAGCACCATTTCACCCATTGTCGGCAGGTGTTGAACATAGCGTTGAAAATACCACTGCCCCAACTCCTCATCAGTCGGTTTATTCAAGGCCACAACCCGCGCCAGACGCGGGTTCAAATGCTCCATGAACCGCTTGATCGTCCCACCTTTGCCAGCAGCATCACGCCCTTCGAATAACAGCACATATTTCTGGCCGGTTTCCTGCGCCCAGTGCTGCACCTTCAGCAACTCTGCCTGCAAGGCCGCCTTCAACTCTTCGTATTCCTTGCGCGACATTTTGGTTGTGTAGGGATAGACACCGCTCTCAAAGGCGTGTCGCACCTCCTCTGGCTTCACCTGAACAGGCGCTTGGTTGGCCGGTTTAGGTGTTCCATTCTCTGGTTGTACTTTCGCTGGTTTTGCCTTTGCTGGCGCCGTCATTATCTTGTCCTCACATCCTCAATTCAGTTCACGCAATCATGGCGGCGAATACGCTGGTAAAATCCCCCACCACTGCATTCGCCTCCATGGCTTGCCGCACTCACGCAGACAAAAGCCGATAAATCTCGTCCTTGAGCGCCCCGCGCTTCTTACGCATGTCAACCTCGGCCAACTCTTCCACCGGCTCCACATTGATCTCGGCACGGTGCACCGCGCGATTGATCTCGTGATATTCCTCCGCCAATCGCGCAAAATGCGTATCGCTTTGTTTCAGATCGGCAATCTTGACCGCGAATTCCGGAAATTCTTCGGCCAACTCATGTGGGGTATGGGACATGTTCACTCCTGTCGCTTCACTTTCCCCGCAACCATAAGCCTCCGAGAAGAAAGCAACATTGATCAGGGTCAAACACCTGACAAAACTTCTTCTGATCCCATAGGCGATCTGCCGCTTGCCCAACCGGGCGCAGAATGGTCTAATGCCGCTAATCAAAAACAATATGAGCAGCCCATGACCGACCTCCTCGAAGGCACCGCGCCCGAGACCTACGACGCCTCTTCCATCGAAGTGCTGGAGGGGCTGGAGCCCGTGCGCAAACGCCCCGGCATGTACATCGGCGGCACCGATGAGCGCGCGCTGCACCACATGGTGGCCGAGGTGCTCGATAACTCGATGGACGAGGCGGTCGCCGGCCACGCCAACCGGATCGAAGTGGAGCTGCACGAAGACTACGCCATCACCATCCGCGACAACGGTCGCGGCATCCCGATTGATCCGCACCCCAAATTTCCCGATAAATCCGCATTGGAGGTCATTCTTTGCACCCTGCATGCCGGCGGTAAATTCTCCGGCAAGGCCTACCAAACCTCGGGCGGCCTGCACGGGGTTGGGGCCTCAGTCGTCAACGCGCTCTCGGATTCCATGGTCGTGCAGGTGGCGCGCAACAAGGAGCTCTACGAGCAACGCTTCTCCCGCGGCCTGCCCCTTGGCCCAATCGAAAAGGTCGGAGCCGCCCCCAACCGGCGCGGCACCACGGTGACCTTCCACGCCGATGAACAGATCTTTGGCCACCACCGGTTTAAACCCGCGCGGCTGTTCAAATCGATCCGTTCCAAGGCGTACCTATTCTCAGGCGTCGAAATCCGCTGGAAATCCGCGATAAGTGATGGCGACACCCCGCAAGAGGCGACGTTCCACTTCCCCGGCGGCCTCAGCGACTACCTCAAGGAAACCCTTGGCAGCGCCTCCACCTACGCCGACGCGCCTTTCGCGGGCACCGTTGATTTCAATGAAAAATTCAATGCCCCGGGCAAGGTTGAATGGGCCATCAACTGGACGCCCTCGCGCGATGGCTTCATCCAATCCTACTGTAACACCGTCCCCACGCCCGAGGGCGGCACCCATGTCGCCGGCTTCTGGGCCGCGATCCTCAAAGGCATCAAGGCGTACGGCGAGCTGGTCTCAAACAAAAAGGCTGCGCAAATCACCCGTGATGATCTGATGACCGGCGGCTGCGCGCTGGTCAGCTGCTTTATCAGCGAGCCGGAATTTGTCGGCCAGACCAAAGACCGCCTTGCCACGGTCGAAGCCCAGCGCCTCGTTGAAAACTCGGTCCGCGACCACTTTGACAACTGGCTCGCGTCTGATACCAAATCGGCCGGGGCCATTCTTGATTTCCTTGTCTTGCGGGCCGAGGAACGCCTGCGCCGCCGTCAGGAAAAAGAAACCCAGCGCAAGTCGGCCACCAAGAAGCTGCGCCTGCCCGGCAAGCTGACCGATTGCTCGTCGAAAGACCGCGAAGGCACCGAGCTGTTTATTGTCGAGGGCGACAGCGCCGGCGGCTCAGGAAAAGGCGCGCGCAACCGCGAAAAACAGGCTCTATTGCCGCTCAAAGGCAAGATTTTGAACGTGCTGGGGGCGGCCTCTTCTAAGCTAGGCAGCAACGCTGAAATCTCGGATCTCTGCGAAAGTCTGGGTTGCGGCATGGGCACCAAGTTCAACATCGATGATCTGCGCTATGAAAAGATCATCATCATGACCGATGCTGACGTTGATGGCGCGCATATCGCCTCGCTGTTGATGACCTTCTTCTTCACCCAGATGCGCCCGCTGATCGACGCGGGCCACCTCTACCTCGCCTGCCCACCGCTCTATCGCCTCACCCAAGGCGCCAAACGGGTGTATGTGGCCAATGACGCGGAAAAAGACGAGTTGATGGAAAAGGGCCTGGGCGGCAAAGGCAAGATCGACGTGCAACGCTTTAAGGGGCTTGGTGAAATGGACGCCAAGGACCTCAAAGAAACCACTATGGACCCCAAAACCCGCAAACTCATCCGCGTCACCATCGACGAAGACGAACCGGGCGAAACCGGCGATCTGGTGGAACGCCTGATGGGCAAAAAACCCGAACTGCGCTTTCAATACATTCAGGAAAACGCCAAGTTCGTAGAGGAGCTGGATGTTTGAGGGAGCTTGGCCTGGCGATCCGATGTCAGACCAACTTCGTCGTGTCCCACGATTTTAGGCGATGCACCGTGAACCCAAATGATTAATACGCGTGGAGCACGACTGCGATGGGCCGCGGCTCTTGTCATCATCGCGGTGATCATAGTTTTGACCGACCGACGTCATTCACCTAGCAACATTGAAGACACTGTCGCAACCTTTCTTCAGGTCCACAATATTCCGGGCGCGGTCTTGGCTTATGGTGCAGCGAATACACGGCCTAAAGTCGTAGCGTTTGGTGTATCGGACCCACTGAAAAACACAGCCATGTTGCCTGAACAGTCTTTTTATCTGGCCTCAGTCACTAAACCAATTGCGGCAACGTTGCTCATCGAGAAGGCAAAAAAAGAACAGATCGATTTAGACAGACCAATCGCCAAGCTGATTGACCTTCCCAAACCTTATGACCCTCGCGCCGCTCTGATTACACCGCGACACCTTCTGGCACATCGGGGAGGATTCGACTGGACTATCAGTTTCGATCCAATTTTTGCGCCTGAACGGGTTGGCCTAGACAATTCATCAAGCTGCGCTGAAGTGGCCAAGGCTACATGGCAAACAATGCCGCTTGACCACGATCCCGGCAGCAAAACAGCATATTCAAATGTAGGGTTTTGCCTGTTGAGTGACTTGCTTGCCCCCAATCAACCTGAAAACCTTGATAATAAGTTGTTGGAGAACGCCGGTGTCAATTTGTATGAGCGCGCCGGACTCAATTGGGAATTTGACGGCGAGGGCTGGACCCCCGTACAGAATACCGAAGCTGAGCAAGCCTGGATCTCAGAGTTGGGTATCGCAGGTGGAGCAGTGGGCAACGCAAACTCAGTTTGGTATTTTGCGTCAGCTCCGAAACCCTTATTTAAAAATTCTTCACCTGATGATCAAAGCGATGACTTCTATGCATCGGGATGGCATGTCTGGATGGAGGAGAATGGTCAGCACTTGACTCATTGGGGTGCCTTAAAGGGCATCTTTACCACTGTATTTCGATTTTCTGACGACGAGACTGTGGTAATCTTGTTCAACGGATCACCCGAAAGCCCAAGAAATGCATTTTCTGCTCTACATAGCGCATTGCTTAAAATAAATAATCTGGCGCGGCGATAAATGGCGCGCGTAAGATGGGTGTTCGCCCTCATCTATCGACGCCCCACAATCATAGACGGGTGTAAACACTCATCCTACAAATACTTTCATCTAACCACCCGTCAATCCGCCCCGCGACCTTTTCCCATCCCGGTTCTATGAACAGGAAATGCGCGTGGTTCTCAATCAGCATGAATGTTCCGTGCTCACCATACATCTGCGCCAATGCGCGGCAGGTGTTGGGGTTCACCGCACGGTCCTCGGCGCCTGACACCACCAGAACCGGGCAATCGACCTTGTCGATCTCAACTTTCATCGCGTGGTGGTCATCGAACATCCAGAAAAACATCTCGAACATCACCCGCCCGCTTTCGGGCCCCAACTGGTCAAACACCTTATGCTGGTCCGCCTCGCTCAGCTTGTTCAGGGCAAAATGGGCCATCAGGTCAAACTCGACCCGCATCGGCGCTTTCCAGAAGGCCCCGCCTTCCATCAGCGCGCGTGGCACGGCGCGTTCATCATCGGTTTCCGGCAGGTTGCCCCAGGGCGCATTGGGATTGATCAGCACAATCGCGCTGGCCAGCCCGCGCGCCGCCACCTGCTGCGCCACCACCCCGGCGATGGCATGGCCCAGCAAAACCGGCGTGCTGTCCAGCCCCTGCACAAATTCGGCAATGTCATTGGCGTAATCCATGACGCTGGTGTCGGTCAGCCCCGGATCAGGTTCGGCATTCGGGTCGCCGCCATGATGCCGCAGCGCCGGCACATGCACCGTCCAGCCTCGGTCACGGAAAAACCCGGCATACTCCTCCATGCACCACGGCCCGGCAAAGGCTCCGTGGATCAGTACAATTTCTTTGCTCATGACAGACGCTCCCGTTTCGCAACTCCACTATGAGCGACGAAAGGGACCACCGGCAAGCCTGTCATTCAGCGCTTGGATTGGTGTGAAAAAGGGCGGGCAAATCGCCCACCCTTTGAATGCATCTGAGTTTTGTAAAAACCCCTGTACATCTTGTACAAGTTGTACGTTATCCCGCCGCGATAATGGCGTTGATCTTGTCCAATGTGGCCACGTTCACGGCCACGCCCGCCTCGCGGTTGACCTTGCGCTTGGCGGTGCGGCCATCGCCCGGAATATGCGCCCCATCCTGCGCCCGGATCGCCCCGACAAGATCTTGAATTCGCTCAGCAAAATACCCACCTGAGGTTGCCCCCGGATCAATCGCCATAAAGAATTGGCCGGTCTTTGGCGGACCGCCAGCGGTGCCGGAAAACGGCGAGGCATGAATGCCCAGCGTGGCCCCGGCCAGCGCCGCCGCCATCACCTCGGTCAGCAAAGCCACCCCCACCCCCTTGTATCCACCGGACGGTGCCATCGACCCTTTAAGCCCAACATTTGGGTCTGTTGTTGGGTTTCCATCAACATCTAATGCCCAACCTTCTGGAATGGGCTTGCCTTCACGGGCGTGTTTCATCACCTCCGACTTGGCAATCGTGCTGGCGCTTTGGTCAATCAGCAGCGCAGGTTCGCCATCCGATCCGGGTACAGCCAGCGAAAACGGATTGGTCCCAACCACCGGTTTTGCCCCACCTGACGGCGCAATAGACGCAGGCGCATTGGTAAAGCCCAACCCCACCATCCCCGCCTGCGCCAGACGGTAGGTATGATACCCCAGAACCCCGCAATTATAGCTGTTGTTGATTGCCAGCGCGGCGATGCCTTGTGCCTCAGAAGCCTCGATAAGCTTTTGAAACCCCATATCAATTGCCGCATGCGCGAACCCAGTTGCCGCATCAACAGTGATCACCCCGGGGCGCGGCTGCGACAGAACCGGCGAGGCCTGGCCGTCAACTTTGCCGCACTGCACATGCTCGCAATAGATCGGGATATAAGCCAGACCATGGCTGGCGACGCCATCCGCTTCAGTCGCGGCGGTCGCGACAGCCAAAGGCTTGGCGTTTTCTTCGGAAGCCCCAGCAACCATCAAGGCTTTCAGCGAAATTTCTTCGATCTCAGCCAGGCTAAGTGTTTGTGTCTCAGTCATATTTTTCTCGTTCTTAGTCGTTGTCAGACAGGCCGGCCCCCGCGCCCAACAAGCGTGATTCCTCGGTCGCCGGGGCATAGGTGCGGTGGGCAAATTTGCTCAGCGTGGCCAGATCTTCCGGTGTTGGCGTTCCGCGCGTATGACGGGGCAACGCTGCGGGCATCTCTGCTTGCAGGCTCACCACCACCTGCGTCGTACGGGTTGGGAATACCCCATCCAAAGACAGTTCCGCCCCATTTGTAACCGCGCGCGCACCTTCACACTCCAGCGCCACAACGCGACCCAACCGCACTGCCGCCCGCGCGGCAAAGGGCATGAGTAAGGCGGGATAGATGACCTCTTTTAAGGTGATCTCTCCGCTCTGCAAATCCGCCGCGCAATCTGATAAAGCAGCTCCACTTGTCAACGGGCAAAGCGTTGATTTTGCTTTCCATTCTACCGACAATGTCAGCGGCGTATGATCTGAAAGGTCCTGCCCATCAATCTGACCCAGAAAGCCTGCCAGAGTGGCACAACCTTCCTGCCCTTGAATGCACAACCAGCGCGCAGCTTTGCCCGCTTCTTCGGCCATGCCCCAGCTGTATCCGGCCCCTCGCGCAGCTTTTTTAGCGGTGACCTCAATCTCGTTCAGGGAATAACTCATGCGGGCAACTCCGGATAGACCCACTGGTCTGCGTTTTCAATTGAAAGCTCTTCCGGGTAGGGCGCGCCGGAATACATGCAGATCCGTACCCAACGGTCCGAGCGCGGATCGAAATGCGTGGCCCCAAAGAACGACAGCTTACAGCGCAGCATATCGATCGGCATGATGTCACAGCTGATGGTGTTGTCCTGAATCTCACCATAAGGCGCAACCGGGCGGATCTGCACCCGACGCACGGTGTGGCGGTGCTCAGGATGTTGCAGCAAGAATTCCGCAACGCGCTTGTCGCCGTCCCAACCTGCGAGTGCCGCATAGGCACGCGCCGCATCACGCGCCGGAGCCAAAGGCTGCTCGTACTCTTCAATTGGCTCCTCAAACCGTTCACCAAGACGCGGTTCCAGCTTTTCCTCGGACACATACCAAGCGCGGGCACAGTGTTCCTGCACCGTCCAGTCCTTATCCAAGGCCCAGCCGAATTGTGCCTTCAAAGTAGACCGTAGTTCATCGACGCTCATGGACCCATCAATATAGAACACATCCATGTTCTTGTTGGCCATCTGAATACCAAGATCATCTACAAGATCTGCGTAAGGCTCCAGAATTTGCGAGGCAACCAGTTCTTGACCTTCTTCGCTTAGCGCATCTTCCGACCACTCGACCATCCGGTTCCATGGGTAATCTCTCGTCAGATCATCTTGCGTCAGATATGCGGTGATCTTATCCAGATCTTCCCGCAGCTTTGCCAGCTTTTCGATCTGGATCGGGTGCTCGGACGTCCACCAAGACACTGACAGTTTGCTGCGTTCAAAAACATCGCGGAAATGCTGTGCTTCGGTAGCGGAGGCGAACTCGATCGAGCGCACACGGGCAATCGCCTCTTCCCGCGCTATGATCCAGTTGTTCAACAAGACCGGGTGGTTCACCAAGAATGGCGCCATGCCGAGACCAGTAGAGTTTCCAATGCCGAGCCATCGAGCAATATTAGAGTCTAATTCAGCGGTTTTTGCCCCACCTTTGATGTTTGCCATATGCTGCACCAGATCACGAACAAAGGTACGGGTCAGGTAAACTGACAACATTTCTGCCTGAAACGGGGCCTGTGTCTCGGGTCGGTCTGCGATGTTTTCGCGATCCGAAGCGCCGAATTTTCCAGAACCGTAAACAGCTGTGGTGCGCATCAGATATCCAACCTGATAGATCTGCTCCAGATCGGGCTGCTGCCCGCTGGCGAGTGCATCGACCACATGTTTCCACAAACGGACCGAACGGTTGGCCCGCGACAGGGACAATTCGCTTTCGCTCACGCGCCCCGCCTCTTGCAATGGTACATTCTGCGACAGGCGGTCAACATCTTCCTTGGTTGGAACACCATCAAACAACGCAAAGGTCGCATCCCACGCATCCGCAATTACACGGTCCGAGCGTTTCTCGGGCGGCAGATCATGGGCAAAAGCCACCAAAGAATACGCATGCTCAGGCCCCTGAGCGGTGTAAACCACACGCCCCACACCGTTTTCATCGATATCGAACACAGGTCGAGAGAACGACCAATTTTCTCGCGCCAAGCGGCGCGTGAGTTGCCGCATGAAGCTGAGCCGACATTGATGAAAAGACCCCAGACGCGACAGGCGCATCACGGTTTCGGGGTCGCGACGGGCGATGTGGGTTTGGGCTGGTGCTTCCATATAAGTATTACCCTTGCGGTCCAAAGTTTTCAGCGAAGAACTTGTACCAGTTCTTGCCCATGATGCCTGCAACCTCGGCGTCGTTCATACCGACGCCGCGCAAGCCTTGTTCAATATTGCCAAAGTGGCGGTTGTCTTCGAACCAGCTTGGCATTGTCGGGAAGCCCGCGTTGCTGGCAGACCCCTCGCCATAGTCAATTTCCTTGGTCCAACGGCCAACACGCATCCATTCAACAACACTGTCTGGCTGATCCTGACAAAGATCAGTGCCAATGCCCAAATGCTCGGCGCCGTATTTTTCAGCCGTATCTGCGATCATCTGACAGAAGCTTTCCAGCGTGCAGTCGCCTTTGTCTTTCAGATGATGAGGGTAGACCGAAAAGCCTAACATGCCACCATTTTCTGTGACCGCCCGAATGACGTCTTCTTTCTTGTTGCGCAGCGCGGGCGACCATTCGTGCGGATTGGCATGCGTGATGGCAATTGGTCTCTCGGACAGATCGGCCGCTTCGATTGTGGAACGATCCGCCGAATGGCTCATATCCACAACCAGACCTACGCGGTTCATCTCTTTGATGACCTGCTTGCCCATGCGGGTGATGCCCATGTCTTCGGCCTCGTAACAGCCCGTCGCCAGCAGCGATTGGTTGTTATAGGTCAGCTGCATGAAACGCGCGCCAAGGGTGTGCACGATTTCCACCAGTCCAATATCGTCTTCGATCGGGCTGGGGTTTTGGAAGCCAAAGAACACCGCCGTACGGCCAGTTTCGCGGGCCTTATCGATATCACTGGCCCATTGCCCCTTCATGATCAGATCCGGGTATTGTTCAAACCAACGGTTCCACTTTTCAAAGTTCAGAACCGTTTCGCGGAAATTTTCGTGATAGGAAATGGTGACGTGGATCGCATCCACGTCGCCTTCCCGTAACTGACGGAAAATCTTTTCCGACCAGTTGGCGTACTGCAGGCCATCGATCAACATTATGCTGGTGTCCCGGCTGAGATGTAGGCCGTTTTCACAGTGGTGTAGAATTCTGCCGCTGCTTTACCTTGCTCACGTGGCCCGTAAGAGCTGTCGCCACGGCCGCCGAATGGTACATGATAGTCTGTACCAGCCGTTGGCAGGTTCACGGTCACAACACCGGTACGCGCATTGCGACGGAAGTGCGTGGCGCGTGCTAGACTTTGCGTCACAATGCCCGATGTCAGGCCGAAGTTCGTGTCATTCACAACGCTCAGCGCTTCGTCGTAGCTGTCCACTTTGATGACAGATGTCAGCGGGGCGAACATCTCCTCGCGGTTGATGCGCATGTTATTAGTGGTGTTCAGGAACACGCCAGGCGACATGTAGAAACCATCGTGCGGCATATCGAGACGGGCACCACCACAGGCCAGTTCGGCCCCTTCGGATTTACCCAGATCGACATAGGCAAGGTTTTCGTTCAGCTGTTGCTCGCTGACAACCGGACCCATTTGAATGCCTGCTTCCAGCGCGTGGCCAACTTTCATCGCCTGTGCACCAGCAATCAGTTTCTCAACAAATGCGTCATGCACGGCGGCATCAACAACCAGGCGTGACGATGCGGTACATTTCTGTCCGGTTGAGCCAAACGCGCCACCCAGTGCCAAGGATACAGCCAGATCGATGTCGGCATCATCCATAACCGCCAGAGCATTTTTGGAGCCCATTTCCATCTGAACTTTGGTCAAGTTCTGGATTGCAGCTGTTGCAATGCCTTTGCCCACCGGTACGGAACCTGTGAAGGAAATCGCATTGATCTTGGGACTTTCGACCAGACGTTGACCGATTGAACGGCCTGCACCTACGACGAGGCTAAACAATCCCTTGGGAATGTCTTGGCGATTGATTATTTCGGTCAAGGCAACGGCTGACGCCGGTGTGATATTTGCAGGTTTCCATACAACAGCATTGCCATAGCACAACGCCGGCGCGATTTTCCACGAAGCGGTCGCAGTTGGGAAGTTCCAAGGGCTGATGATTGCAACAATGCCAACCGCCTCGCGACGCACGTCAACTTCGATGTCAGGGCGCACGGAGTCGGCGTTTTCACCAATCTGACGCAGAACTTCAGCGGCGTAATATGTAAAGAACTGACCAGCGCGGAAGACTTCGCCTTTGCCTTCTGCCAGCGGTTTACCTTCTTCCCGGCTCAGCAATGTGCCCAGCTCTTCTGCGCGGGCCATCAACTCGTTGCCGATGTTCATCAGAGCGTTTTGCTTACGCTCCAAACCATATGCGGCCCATTCACGTTGCGCGATTTGGGCTTGATCCAAAGTTTGCTCCAGCTGATCAGTGCTGGCCTGTGCAAACATGCCAACCAGATCGCTCAGATCAGACGGGTTACGGTTTTCGATTTCGCTCTCACCAGCGACCCATTCGCCAGCAATAAGGTTCAGTTGCGTTGCAGACATCGTCGACTCCGGAATTTTAGGGTTTGGAAACAGATGGACTCTGATAGCACTATCAGTCAAATTCAAACTACTGAATGAAATTTCAAAAAAACTGAAGTATGACCATCAAGATCGAAATGCTGAGATGCTTCTGCGCCGTGGTACACGCAGGAAACCTGTCCGAGGCTGCAAACCGGTTGGGCCGCACCCAATCAGCGGTGTCGATGACCCTCAAACAGTTGCAAGATCACCTTGGCGAGCGTTTATTTGAAACTGAACGCAAGAACCGCCTGTCCCCTGTTGGCGAGCAAGTCTTTGAACTAGCGCAAAAACAACTGCAGCAGTTTGATTATACAGTCCACGCGATTGAGACATCAGCCGCCTCGCCACACGGGTTGATCCGCATTGTTTCCGTCCCATCCATCGCTGCGCATGTCTTTCCGACCGCGATTGAAACCATCACCAGACGGCACCCGGGCGTCATGATCGAACTACGCGATACCGACACACAGCAAGTGATGGATGCAATGGCGCAAGGCCACGCCGATATTGGCATCGCATCAGGACAATTTTCCCTCAATGGGGTGCGTTCCACCCTGCTGTTTGAAGACCGATTCGGGTTGGTGTGCTCGGCTGACCACCCGATGATCCACTCGCCCATTCCGCCCACCATCGCCGAAGTGACCTCAGACCGGTACATCCACAACAATCTGTGCGGCTTGATTCAAACTCCTGCTTTCCAAGCTGCGGTTGCCGGGGCGGAAGTGACCGTGCACAACACGCACTCTCTGATAGCTATGGTCCGTAGCGGCAATTGGGTAACAATTCTGCCCAAAACAGTTGTGCAGTTCATGCCCGATGCGCTGGCCTTTCGCGCGATTTCAGACCTCTCAGACAAGCGCCACGTCTATCTGTATTTGCGCGATCAGTCGCGTGACATCAAACTGGCCGAAGAACTTTGCGATTTGATTGTGGCTGATCTGGGCGCCACGAATTAAAGATTATTCCCGCGCTAACAAATCGGTTTTGGTCAGTGCAAAGCCGGACATAATCCAAGCTGCCTCCAGCTCTCTCAGCTTTCGACCTAGTGCCGGACCCGTATAGTCTGGCATCAGATCTGCCGCAGATATGGGGAACACCTGTGTTGCCGCCTGAGAAATTTGGTAAAGATGGCTCTCGGTCACTTGCTGCTGCATCAAAGCACTTTTCACCAACACAGCATTTGTTCCCATTTGTTGGCCATATTTGTATCCCAGCTCGGGCAGGCTAAGGGCCTCCCGGCTGATCTGGCTAAGCAAAATCACGTCCCTTGCCTGCGATTTACTGAGACGCAGATGGTCAGAAGCATCTTCCCCACCGAGGCAAGCCAATCGCCGAATGGGATCTGGTGAAATACGGCAATCTTCCTCAAGTTTAACCAGTATCGGCAGGGATTCACTTTGTGCCCCGTGCAATACGGCTTGCAAGGTCCCTGTGATCTGCATGGCCGCAACGGACGGTGCCGGATCTGGGGCCGACAGCAGTTTGAGCATCTCCGCCCCGATACGCTCTTTTGAAATCCCTCCCAGACCATTGACGTTGGCCGCAATTGCAGCAAGGCCTTCAGCATCCAAACCTCCATCTGGATCGCCGTACCATGCATGAAATCGAAAGAACCTCAAAATTCTCAGATAATCCTCTTGAATGCGCCGCTCGGGGTCTTGGATGAAACGAATACGCCGCGCTTCGAGATCAGGCAGGCCTCCCAAAGGATCAGCGACATTCCCGCCTGGGTCTGCATAAAGCGCATTCATCGTGAAATCGCGTCGCACGGCATCATGGGCGATGTCATCGGAAAAACGCACCTCGGCCCTTCGACCATCAGTTGATACATCCTTGCGAAACGTTGTGATTTCATAAGGCTCACCATCGCTCATGACCGTCACAGTGCCATGGTCGATCCCGGTTGGAATGGCCTTCAGACCAGCGGCTCTTGCCAATTCCATGACCTGATCTGGCCGGGCATCGGTGGAAATGTCCAAATCACTGACCGGGACATCCATCAGCGCATTGCGCACGCAGCCCCCAACAAAGAAAACCTGATACCCATTTGTAGACAGAAGGTCACAAACCTCCTGCGATGCCTTTGATGTGATCCAATCCGCCTCAATCTTCATCTTGTGTTGCATAGTTTGCCAACGTTCTAAGCATCCGCGCCGTTGCCCCCCAGATATAATAAGGCCCATAAGGCACCGCATAATACCGGCGCAAAGTGCCCTGCCAATAGCGTCCTTCTACAGTAAAATGCTCCGGATCCAGCACGTGTACCAGAGGAACTGAGAAGACCTCATCAACCTCTCCCGGTTCGGCAATCGGGGTGAAATCATCACGTATCACACCAATCACGGGCGTTACATTGAAGCTGGTGACAGTTTCATGTGGTTTCAGACAGCCCAGAACATCGACTGACACCGGATTTAACCCAATTTCCTCTGATGCCTCACGCAATCCCGTGGCAATCAGGTCTTTGTCTTCTGAATCCTGTTTGCCCCCCGGAAAAGAAATTTGCCCGGGATGATGCTTCAAGGCCGATGAGCGCTTGGTCAGGATCAGTCGCGCCTGCCCATCCCGAAAGTAGATCGGTACAAGCACTGCCGCCGGCCGCAATTTGCGACCGGCGGGCAGGTTTACATCCGGATTGAGATCGTAGTCAGACGACAAACGCCCACCATCACGGATGGCATCGTGTATTAGCTTGAGCGCCTCAGTTGTCACGCGCCTGCTCTTCTGCCTCAAAACCCACGGACTTGGGGTCCAGCGTGTAATGCGCGCCACAGAATTGACAGTCAGCTGTGACCGTACCCTCAGGCGTTGTCATCGTCTCAATGTCCTGTGCCGAATAGATCGACAGGCTGCTGCGCACGCGATCCTCGGAACAGGTGCAGCCAAACCGCACGGCCTGCACGTCAAAGACCCGCGGCGCCTCTTCGTGGAACAGGCGCACCAACAACTCAGCCGGTGACACCGAGGGTCCGATCAACTCCAGCTCTTCAACCGTGGTCAGCAGCGTATTCGCCCGAGACCAGTTTTCCGCGTCATCATCATCAAGCAGATCGCTTGCCGTCAGCAGGCCACCTTCGCCAGACGCTCCATCCGTGGCAAAGGGTGACGCCTTGGGCATGTGTTGCAACATGATCCCACCTGCTCGCCAATGTTCGGCGCTATCGCCCTCGGTTGACTTCCCAAAACTCAGCGCAAAACTTGTCGGGAGCTGTTCAGATTGGGCAAAATACGCCTCGGCGCATTCACTCAACCCCGATCCGGCAACCGGCGTGATCCCTTGATACGGCTCCGAGCCAGGACCCTGATCGATCAGAACGGCAAAATAGCCCTCGCCCAGCTGCTCAAACGGCAGTGCATCCGTGATGCGATCCGCATCATAGCTGGCATAGGCCCTAATCCGCGCGGCATCGCCCTCTTTTTCAGGCGCGTAATAGTCGGTCGCAATCATTCGAACAGGGCCGTTGGTCTGTACCTGCAGGGACAATTTCCACCGCAGCTTGATCGTCTGCCCGATCAGCGCGGTCAGCAAGGCCATCTCTGCAACCAACGCCTCGACCTGTTCAGGGTAGTTGTGTTGCTTCAATATCCCGTCAAGCACGCCGTCAAGGCGCGCGAGACGGCCACGTGTGTCTGATTTGTCCAGCTGGAACGGAAGTACGGTATCGTCCCAGGCGATTTTTTGTCCAAGTGTCATTGGGGGTATCCTTAAACGCCAAAACTTGGCATATCGCGACTATATAAGTTCGGCAAGCCACAGACCAAGGGGTCAATTGATGATTCGTCGATTTGGGAAACAACCTGATCCAAACAGACGGTATAAACCGCGTCCCGGCGTCTATGCTATCTTGCCGCGGGGCGGAAACCTGTTGGTGACTTTGCAAGAAGAACCTGAACCCGAGCTGCAACTGCCCGGTGGCGGCATCGACCAGGGCGAATCGCCCATTGAAGCGCTTCACCGCGAAGTTCTCGAAGAAACCGGGTGGAGCATTGCCCGGCCCCGCCGTTTGGGTGCATTCCGGCGCTTTGTCTATATGCCTGAATATGACATGTGGGCCGAAAAAATCTGCATGATCTACACAGCCCACCCTGTCCGCCGCCTGTCAGACCCGCACGAGCCCGGACATATCCCACTCTGGCTTGCGCCCGACATCGCAGCCCAAGAATTAGGAAATGACGGTGATCGCCACTTTGTTAGCCGTTTCGTTACCCGGTTTTAAACTCCAGCAAAATCGCCGAGACGTCGTCAGAAAATTTCTGATCCCCTGCATATTCTGACATCCGCCAAATCAGCGATTCCAGACAGGATACACCCTTGGTCTGGTGCAATGACCGAAGGATTTTTGACAGGCCTCCGTCATCCAGAATGCGACCTTCAGGATCGGCACATTCCGTTACCCCATCGGAATGGATCATCAATCGATCCCCTGCCGACATGGTAAACTCTGTATCCTCGTAGTTCGCGCCATCGATAAGGCCAACCGGCAACCCGCCTGACCCTTTCATCTCGACCTGCCCATTCGCTTTTTGCAGCGCCGGGCAGGGATGCCCCGCTTGAGCAAACACAACATGACCGGAACTCAGATCCACATCTGCCAGCAACAGCGTAAAGTAATGCTCTGTTTCCAGTTCATTCAAAATGAGCTGGTTTAGATCCGAAATTGTTTCACTTGGCGGGCGGGGTACAAACAATCCGGTGTCTGTTTTTCTCATTGCGATGTTTTGTTCGTGCGACGGTGAAAGATAACCCGCCAAACGGGCCGTCATCAAAGCCGAACTGATCCCGTGGCCCGAGACATCAATGCCATATAGCCCAATCCGTTGGCCATTGATCGGATAGGTACCAACCAGATCACCACCAACGTGGCCGCTGGAACGCAAGATGAGCGACACCTCCGCCGGACCCAAATCACGATATCGCTCAGACACCAGAGATTGCTGCAAGTGTCGCGCTTCCTGCAGGTCTTTATCAAGCGCGTCATAAACGCTCTGCAATTCCTCCAGCGTTGATTGGATCAGGCGGTTTTTCTCGTTCAATTCCCGCTCCATTCGCAAAATACGATCCCCGGCAGCGATCCTGGCGCGCAATTCATCTGAATTGACTGGCTTGGTGAGAAAATCATCAGCACCAGCATCTAAACCGCTCGCGATATCCGACTTGTCACTCTTAGAGGTTAACAGAATGAAGTATCCGTAGGCTTCGCGGGGTAAGCGACGAAATTCCCGGCAAAATTCCAAACCGTTCATACCCGGCATGATCCAGTCACTGATGATCAGATCAGGGGACATGGCTTTGCAAAGCTCTAACGCTTCCGCACCTGTTCCAGCTTCGGAAATGTCATAGCCAAATTTTTTGAGTGACGCCGCCAGAATACGCCGCTGCAAACGGCTATCATCAACGACCAAAACCCTACGAATTGCGGTACGTTCCGGCACCTTTTCACCAATAAAAACCTGACAAACCACACAAACACCCTCTCACATCAGCATCTGAGTTTAAGCGGAGACACTTAAGAGGGTGTGAATGCTAAAATTTGCCTGATTTTCCATGTGATGTTCAGAAATTCTTAATCAAGCAAAGCGAATGTTCAGCTCAAAAGAGGCTGTGTGATGATTGATTGGAACCGGGTAATTGAATTGCGATATGAAATTGGCGAAGAGGATTTCGGTGAAATTGTCAGCTTGTTTCTGGATGAGGTTGAGACGGAAATTACAAAACTGACAACACTTGAAACCTGTGTTGAACTTGGCGAAATGCTCCATTTCCTGAAAGGTAGTGCTTTGAATCTTGGATTCGCTGATTTTGCAAACTTGTGCCAACACGGCGAAGACGCCGCCGATAAAGGAAACAGCAAAGCGATAGACCCTGAGCAGGTTTTGGGCAGTTATTTCGCCTCGAAATCCGCTTTTCTCAGCGGACTCGAGAACAGGTTAACCGCTTAATCTGTTTGACAGTTTATACCAAAAACTCTGACAAAAGTTCATCATCCGTGATGTCGTGAAAATCGAATCCTGCCTGTTTTAAATCATTCTGAAGACGTTCAAAACTTTCGGCATGTTTTGTCTCAACTCCGATCAGAACCGAGCCAAAATTGCGCGCAGATTTTTTCAGATATTCAAATCTGGCAATGTCATCCTCGGGTCCCAGAATTTGCAGGAACTCTTTCAAAGCGCCGGGGCGTTGCGGCATGCGTAAGATGAAATATTTCTTTAACCCAGACGAGCGGCTAGCCCGTTCTTTGACTTCGGCAAACCGCACAAAATCAAAATTCCCACCCGAGGTCACGCAAACAACGGTTTTGCCCCGAATATCCTCGGCTACATCTTTCAAAGCATCCAATGCCAGAGCACCCGCAGGCTCAAGCACGATGCCTTCGACATTCAGAAACTCCATCATTGTCACGCACAACCGGTCTTCGTTGATCGCCAGCACATGCGAAGGGGTAAAGCGTTGCAGTCGGGCAAAGGTTTTATCCCCGATCTGGGCAACAGCTGCTCCGTCAGCGAAGTTATCAACATGTTCCAGACGAACAGGTTTGCCCGCCTCGAGCGCCGCCTTCAAACACGCACCACCTTCGGGCTCAACCAAGGTAAACGCGCAGGCGTCCCCAAAGTAGCTGGTCACACCAGAAGCCAGACCGCCCCCGCCGACCGGCATGATAATACGATCTGGGGTTTCGCCAAGCTGCTGTTCGACCTCGGCCGCGACTGAAGCCTGCCCTTCGATCACATCCTCATCGTCAAAGGGAGATAGAAAATACCCTCCAACCCCATGGCAATAGGCCTGAGCGGCATTCAAAGTGTCATCAAAATAGTCACCAACCAAACGGATGGTGACATTGTCTCCACCAAAGCTCTCAGTCTTGCCGATCTTTTGCTGCGGCGTCGTCACTGGCATGAAGATCGTGCCTTTCACCCCAAAATGGTGACACATATAGGCCACGCCCTGCGCATGGTTACCCGCACTTGCGCAGACGAAATTCTTGATCGATTCATCACCCTCCAACACCTTGCGCATCGCGTTGAATGCGCCGCGCAATTTGTACGACCGCACCGGTGACAGGTCCTCGCGCTTCAGATAGATCTCAGCGCCATAAAGATTGGAAAGATGGGCGTTGCGCTGTAGTGGCGTTTCATTAAAAACGGCACGCATTTCGCTGGCTGCGAGACGGGCAAGGGTTTGAAAATCAGTCATGGGCGATTGAGTGGTCTATCCTAACCTGAAAGGCAAGCCCTTGAACGACCCATTCAATCAATACTGCGGCCTTCGACGTAATGGCCATAGAACGTGGTCAGGATGCTCACGTTCACCAATCCCAGAAAGAATGTGAACCCCATACTGGCAATCACTTCGAGCATCGGAGCAATCGCCGCAAGCGTTCCAAACGCCAACTGCAAGATAGATTGGATCACGATCAGGATCAGAATGATCGTAACAATCGTTCCGTTCGCGCCTTCGGTCGCAGCCCAGACTTCGGCGAATTTCATTCGGCGGCCAATTGCGGCAGCCGGTAGCATTGGCACCAAGCGATAAAAGATCAAAATCGCCCCGATCACTCCGATGAATAGGAAGATACTTCCCAAAGTCGGTGATGCAGCGGCAAATACTGCGCCCGGCACCAACGCCAGACCCGCAACAAGGCCAATCATTAGCCCATGTCCCAGATACGAAAGTATCTGAGAGAGATGCAGCGCTGGCATCCAGCCGGTTGGATATTCCTCAAGCAATACATAGCGATGCCACGAGACAAAAATCCATGTGGTCACAATAATCCATGCCAACCAAACCAACAACAATGGTTGCAACGCTTGTGCAACGGCCTCTGGATCAGAAACATCAAGATCAAAAGACGGCAGTAAAACATAAGCCACGGCGCCCACGATTAATAGTGGTATCAGACTGATCTGAAGCGCTTCTTTCAGGTTGTTCCAAACCATCCGGAACGCGTGCATGACAATTTTGAAACCCTGCATAATACCCTCAATCACAATCGATCTGCTCACCCCTACGCTGTAAATAAGGGCGAGAAAAGCGCAATCGCTTGCCCTGCGCTGCAAAACCCGATAAGCGCGCGGACGTATTGAAATAAGGGGGAAAACCGATGTCTGCGCCTAAGAAAGTTGTTCTGGCTTATTCCGGTGGGCTTGATACCTCGATCATCCTGAAGTGGCTGCAAACCGAATATGGTTGCGAGGTGGTGACCTTCACCGCCGATCTGGGTCAGGGTGAAGAGCTGGATCCGGCCCGCAAAAAGGCCGAGCTTCTTGGAATCAAACCAGAAAATATCTTCATCGAAGATGTCCGAGAAGAGTTTGTGCGCGACTTCGTCTTCCCCATGTTCCGTGCCAATGCGGTGTACGAGGGGCTGTATCTTCTGGGCACCTCCATTGCGCGCCCCCTGATTTCCAAACGTCTGGTTGAGATCGCCGAACAAACCGGTGCCGATGCCGTGGCCCATGGTGCCACCGGCAAAGGTAACGATCAGGTTCGGTTTGAACTGGCGGCCTATGCCCTGAACCCTGACATCAAAGTTATTGCCCCGTGGCGTGAATGGGATCTGAGCAGCCGGACCAAGCTGTTGGACTTTGCTGAGCAAAACCAAATCCCGATTGCCAAAGACAAACGCGGCGAAGCGCCGTTCTCGGTCGATGCCAACCTTCTGCACACCTCATCTGAGGGCAAAGTTCTGGAAGACCCCGCCGATATGGCACCGGACTATGTCTATCAACGGACCGTTCACCCCGAAGATGCGCCTGACACGCCAGAGTTCATCGAGATCGGCTTTGAAAAGGGCGACGCTGTCAGCATCAATGGCGAGGCGATGAGCCCGGCCACCATCCTAACCAAGTTGAACGAATACGGTGGCAAGCACGGCATTGGCCGCCTCGATTTGGTCGAGGGCCGTTTCGTGGGCATGAAGTCACGTGGGATCTACGAGACCCCCGGCGGCACCATACTGCTCGAAGCCCATCGTGGTATTGAATCCATCACCATGGACCGCGGTGCCATGCACCTAAAAGACCAGTTGATGCCGCAATATGCCGAGCTGATCTACAACGGCTTCTGGTACAGCCCTGAGCGTGAGATGCTGCAAGCCGCGATCGACGCGTCACAAACCCACGTCACTGGCTTTGTGCGCCTAAAACTTTACAAGGGATCGGTTTCGACTGTTGGCCGCTGGTCGGATCACTCACTCTATTCCGAGGCACACGTCACATTTGAGGACGACGCCGGTGCCTATGACCAAAAAGACGCCGCAGGCTTCATTCAGCTGAACGCATTGCGTCTCAAACTGCTGGCCGCGCGTGACAAACGCTTGAAAAGTTAAATTGTAACTTAACTACATTTTTCAAAGGGCGCCATTTGGCGCCCTTTTCCGTTCCGAAAATAAAACAGGCGCAGAATCTTCTGCGTCTATTTTAGCTGAACTTATGCCAAATCAAAGCGATCTGCGTTCATCACCTTGGCCCAGGCTGCAACAAAGTCTTTTACAAAGCGACCTGCACCATCGGCCTGACCATAGACTTCGGAAATTGCCCGCAGTTGCGAGTTTGACCCAAAGACCAGGTCAGCGCGGGTTGCGGTCCATTTGACGTCGCCCGAGGCACGATCACGTCCTTCAAAGAAGTTCTCGGAATCATCTGTGGATTTCCACGCCGTCGACATGTCCAGCACATTGACAAAGAAGTCATTGCTCAGCGTATCGGCCTTGTCGGTGAAGACACCATGCTTGGACCCATCAGCGTTGGTATCAAGCACACGCATGCCGCCAACCAGTGCGGTCATTTCTGGCGCGGTCAGGGTCAGTAACTGGGCCTTATCGACCATGAGCGCCTCAGCTGACACGCTGTAGTGACCTTTCAGGTAGTTTCGGAAACCATCGGCAACCGGCTCCAGAACCGCAAAGCTATCCACATCGGTTTGCTCTTGCGAGGCATCCGCGCGACCCGGTGCGAATGGCACAGAAACATCGTGACCCGCATTCATCGCGGCCTGTTCCACAGCGGCGTTACCGCCAAGAACGATCAGATCCGCCAATGAAACCGACTTGGTTGATGCATCTTTGATACCCTCAAGCACGCCCAGCACTTTGGTCAGTTGCTCAGGTTGGTTCACGTCCCAATCCTTTTGCGGGGCCAAACGGACGCGCGCGCCATTGGCACCACCGCGATAGTCAGATCCGCGGAATGTCGAAGCCGAAGCCCAAGCGGTAGATACCAGCTCCGAGATCGACAGGCCGGAGGCCATGATCTTGGCTTTCAGATCCGTCGAATCCGCATCACTGATCAGCGCATGATCAACTGCTGGCACGTTGTCCTGCCAGATCAGATCTTCTGCAGGTACCTCAGACCCCAGATAGCGCGTTTTTGGCCCCATATCCCGGTGCGTTAGCTTGAACCATGCGCGGGCATAGGCATCGGCAAATTCTTCCGGATTTTCATAGAAATGGCGCGATATAGGCTCTAATTCTGGATCCATCCGCAACGACATATCCGCCGTGGTCATGAAAGGGCGGTGCTTGATCGACGGATCATGCGCGTCTTCAACCATGTCCTCTTCGGCCACGTCTTTGGCCAGCCATTGATGTGCGCCAGCCGGGCTTTTGACCAGTTCCCACTCGTAGCCGAACAGCGTCTTGAAATAGCCGTGGTCCCATTTAGTTGGGTTTGGTTTCCAAGCGCCTTCAAAGCCCGACGTTGTGGTATCACCCGCCATGCCGCAGCCCAACTCATTCTTCCAGCCAAAGCCCATCTGTTCAATGGCGCCACCTTCGGGCTCTGCGCCGACCAGTTCAGGGTCACCTGCACCGTGCGCCTTACCAAAGGTGTGGCCACCTGCAACCAGTGCCACGGTTTCCTCGTTGGTCATACCCATGCGGCTGAACGTATCGCGCACATCAAAACCTGAGGCCACCGGGTCAGGATTCCCGTTTGGCCCCTCTGGGTTCACATAAATGAGGCCCATTTGCACAGCTGCCAGCGGGTTTTCCAGCTCGCGATCGCCGGAATAGCGGTTGTCATCGAGCCAGACTTGTTCGGTGCCCCAATAGATATCTTCCTCGGGCTCCCAAATATCTGCACGGCCACCGGCAAAGCCAAAGGTTTTGAAACCCATCGATTCCATTGCAACGTTGCCCGCCAGAATCATCAGGTCTGCCCAAGACAGCGAGTTGCCGTACTTTTGCTTGACCGGCCACAGCAGGCGACGCGCCTTATCAAGGTTGCCGTTATCCGGCCAGCTATTTACAGGCGCAAAGCGCTGGTTACCCGTGTTGCCGCCACCGCGGCCATCCGCTGTGCGGTACGTGCCTGCACTGTGCCACGCCATCCGCACGAATAGAGGTCCATAGTGACCATAGTCCGCTGGCCACCAATCCTGACTGTCGGTCATGATCGCCGTCAGGTCTTTTTTCACAGCCTCTAGATCAAGTTTCTTGAATTCTTCCGCATAGTCAAAGTCCTGACCCATCGGATCAGACTTTGATGAATGCTGATGCAGGATTTTCAGGTTCAGCTGGTTCGGCCACCAATCCTTGTTGGTTGTTCCGCCGGGGGCGGTGTGCATGACCGGGCATTTGCCTACGTTGTTTCCGTCCATGTTGCTCTCCTAGTTGGCTGCAGTGGAAGCCGGGGCCATATGGCCCAGACGATGTTCTGAGGCCTGCGTCTGTGGCGCCGACTCTTGAATAAAATATGCATTTGAATGCGTGCACATCCGTGCACGACTTGCAAGACAGGAATAGCAGATCGGTTTGATATGATAAAATTGTGATTACTTACGATTTTGATAACTAAAGATTATCACTTTTTCCTTTTCTGATCCTTCGCCGCAAGGGTCAGAAGTTTTTGGAAAGTTTCGCACTCCAGGTGACTTGGTGCCGGGCATCGCGCTGCATGAGACAATCCATCTCGGATGGCTGTCAGTTGCTTGATCTTCAGGTCAAGCTCCTCAGCTTTGGCGCGAAGTTGATCACGATCGATTTTCGTCCCATCTGGACGAAACATTGCTGCAATCTCTGATAGGGTAAAGCCAGCACGCCGCCCCAGTGCGATCAGAGCAAGCCGGTTCAACACATCCGGATCAAACATCCGTCGCAACCCGCTGCGCCCGATGGATCTAATCAGGCCGATTTCCTCGTAATACCGCAGAGTCGATGCTGAAAATCCAGATCGTTTTGCGACTACTCCAATATCGATATCTTGAATCATACCTGTCTTGACCTCAAGTTGACTTGAAGTGGTAGTGTCCCAGAATCATCATCAAAATCCAAACGGAAAGACATCAACATGGATCCAAACTTCTGGCTCGAACGGTGGGAAAACAACCATCTAGGCTGGCATCAAGATCAAGCACACCCGATGCTGGTAAAGTATCTGCCACAAGTCGTTGAAGATTCTGGTGCGCGCATCTTTCTGCCTCTTTGCGGCAAAACACTCGACATTGGTTGGCTCCGCACTCAGGGATACAACGTTGTTGGGGCAGAACTGAGCGAAATCGCTGTTAAACAGCTTTTTGAAAATGCCGGTGTCACACCTGAAATCACGGAACATGGGTCGTTGAAAAGCTATTCAGCCCGTCAGATTAATGTCTTCGTCGGTGATATCTTTGATGTGACCATAGATCTGCTCAGCTCGGTGGATGTCGTGTTCGACCGCGCAGCGCTTGTCGCTTTGCCCGAAGACATGCGTAACCGTTATGCGCAACATCTGGCCGAGATCACCCAGATGGCGCCGCAGCTTCTGATCTCTTTTGAATATGATCAGAATGTTATGGCTGGGCCACCGTTTTCCGTCCCTCAGGCCGAAATCACGCGCCTATATGAGCAAAACTACGAAATGTCATTGCTCACAGATGAGGATGTCGCCGGCGGTTTGAAGGGTATCTGTCCTGCCCGCGAACAGGCTTGGAAACTCACTAAACGTTAATCGTCAGTTTGAACAGGCCCACGCGGGATGCGTTGGCCTGTCCCGTTTAGATTTTAGAGTGCGGTTTGGAACAAGTTGGTCAGGTTATCCACCGTCAGTTCAATCGGGTTGCCGCCACAGCTTGGGTCCTGCACCGCCTCTTTGGCCAGTTCGGGAATGGCATCAGCCGTCACACCAAGCTCGGCCAAATGTCGCGGAATGCCAAGGCTGTCGTTGAACTCCTGCACAAAGGCGCGGAAACCGTCGAACCCGCCTTTGATGCCAATATAGGCTGAAACAGTGTCGAATCTTTGCGCAATCGCCGGAGCGTTGAAAGCCAAAACTGTTGGCATACAGACCGCATTGGTGGTGCCGTGGTGGGTGTTGAACACCGCGCCTATCGGGTGACTCATGGCATGAATGGCGCCCAGCCCCTTTTGGAAGGCCGTCGCTCCCATCGCCGCGGCCGACATCATTTGGGCACGCGCTTCGATATCGCCGCCATCATTGTAGGCGCGTGGCAGGTATTCCTTGACCAAACGCATGCCTTCCAGTGCGATACCCTGGCTCATCGGGTGGTAATGCGGGCTGCTGAAAGCCTCGACACAATGTGCAAAGGCATCCAAACCTGTACCAGCCGTGATGAACTTAGGCATTCCAACCGTCAATTCCGGGTCGCAGATCACCACCGCCGGTAGCACCTTGGGATGGAAGATGATCTTTTTCACATGGGTGACTGAATTGGTGATAACGCTGGCGCGCCCCACCTCAGACCCGGTGCCCGCCGTTGTTGGCACCGCGATGATGGGCGCAATCACATCGGCATTGGCCCGAGTCCACCAATCCCCAACATCCTCAAAGTCCCATACCGGGCGGGTCTGCCCGGCCATGAAGGCCACCATCTTCCCCAGATCGAGGCCAGAGCCACCGCCAAAGGCGATCACGCCGTCATGACCGCCTTCGTTGAAGGCCGCAACACCCGCGGCAAGGTTCAATTCATTCGGGTTTGGGTCAACATCACTAAACAGGCCGCGGCCCAGACCGGCGGATTCCATGATATCCAGCGTCTCAGTCGTGATTGGCAATCCTGCCAGCCCCTTATCAGTGACCAGCAGTGGTTTTTTCATCCCCGCCTGTGCGCAGGCCTCGGGCAGTTCCTTGATCCGGCCAGGGCCGAATTTGATCGCGGTCGGGTAAGACCAGTTTTCGGTTAGGCTCATGATGTCACCTTTTTCAAATGATAGGACTTTGGACGGGTCAGGTTGTGGTAGCCGATCTCGGATAGGCCGCCACCCCGACCGGTATCTTTGCAGCCAGTCCAGCACAAGCCGGGATCAAGATAGTCGGCGCGGTTCATGAACACTGTGCCGGTCTCAACCCGGTCGCCAACGGATGCGGCGCGTTCTAGATCCCGCGTCCACAGGCTCGCAGTCAGACCAAAGTTGCTGTCGTTCATTAGCGCAATTGCCTCGTCATCCGAGGACACCTTCATGATGCCCACCACCGGACCAAAGCTTTCATCGCGCATCACCCGCATGTCATGGGTCACGCCTGTAAGAATCTGCGGTGTCAGATACGCCCCACCATCATCGCCCTCCATCGGCGCAATTTGGGCCACGGCCCCATCTGCCAGCGCCTCCGAAACCTGCGCCCGTACTTCATCGGCAAAGCGCACATTGGCCATGGGTCCAATGGACGTGTCCGGATCCAGCGGATTGCCCAGTTTATAGCCGCTCACGATGGCAACGGCCTTATCTACGAATGCGTCATACAGGCTTTCGTGCACATAGATCCGCTCGATCCCGCAGCAACACTGCCCGGAATTGAACATCGCACCATCGATCAGCGTATCGACTGCCGCGTCCAGATCGGCATCCTCCATGACATAGCCGGGATCTTTGCCGCCCAGTTCAGTACCAACGCCGGTAAAGGTTCCTGCCGCCGCACGTTCCATCGCCTGCCCACCACCGACAGAGCCAGTGAAGTTCACAAAGTCAAACGCGCGCCCGGCGATCAAGTCATTGGTCACGTCATGGGAAAGGAACACGTTTTGAAACACATCTTCCGGAACACCTGCAGAGTGGAAAGCCTTTGCCATCCGCTCGCCCACCAATAAGGTTTGCGTCGCATGTTTCAGGACAACCGCGTTGCCCGCAATCAAAGCCGGGGCCACGGTGTTAATCGCCGTCATGTATGGGTAATTCCAAGGCGCGACGACAAAGACCACCCCATGCGGGATGCGCTTGATATAACGTTTGAAGGTTTCGTCTTCACCCACCTCGATATCGGCCAAAGAGGTTTCCGCGATCTGCGCCATATGGCTGGCGCGCTCGTTGAAGCCGCCAAATTCTCCGCCATAACGCACCGGCCGCCCCATCATATGGGCCAGTTCCGGCACAATCTCATCATTCATCGCGCCCACGGCGGCGACACCCGCCATTACCAGATCAATCCGCTCTTGCAATGGGCGTGCGGCCCAATCTATCTGCGCCTGCCGCGCGCTTGAGGTAACCGCTAAAGCAGCCTCACGCGATAGGGTTTCACGCTCGGCATAGACCGACCCGTCAATCGGCGTGATGCATTTCAATGTCTGGCTCATGCCATCTATCCTTCGATTTTCAAGGCCATCAGGCCAATTCAAACCCGCGCGAAACCTCGTAATCGGTCACAACGCGCTCAAACTCTTCGATCTCAACTTCGGCCGCGCGGGTGTAGTGATTGACCACATCATCACCAAACGCCGCCCGCAGCATTTTTGATCCATGCAGAATATCCCGTGCCGACTGCAGATTGCCCGGGATCATGCCGGTATCCCCTTGATACACATCGCCCACAGAAGGCTCCTGTAACTCCAACCCTTCCTCAATCCCCGCAATCCCGGCGGCAAGCATCCCCGCCATCGCGAGGTATGGGTTCATATCTGAGCCTGGGATACGGCATTCGGCGCGGATCGCCTTGGTCCCATCGCCGCACAAACGGAAACCGGCAGTCCGGTTATCTACTGACCAGATGATCCGAGTTGGGGCAAATGTGCCTTTCATGAAACGTTTATAACTGTTGATATAGGGTGCCATGAAATAGGTGTAGTCAGGCGCATACTTCAGCATCCCCGCCATGTAGTTTTTCATCAGTGCCGACATGCCCAACTTGTCATCAGGATCAAAAAACGCGGGCTTTCCATCTTTCCACAGCGATTGGTGCACGTGGCTGGAGCTGCCAACCTTGTCTTGATGCCACTTCGGCAGAAATGTCACCGCATGCCCCTGCTGCCAGGCGATCTCTTTGATCGCGTGTTTGGCGATCGTGTGATAGTCGGCGGTGTTCAGGGCGGCATCATATTTAATGTTGACCTCTTCCTGACCAGTTTCCGCTTCACCTTTGGAATTCTCAATCGGGATGCCCGCATTCCACAGATGATTGCGAATGGGGCGCATGATATGCTCTTCGCGGCTGGTCTGCAGGATATGATAATCTTCGTTATAGCCTGAAATAGGCTCTAAATCACGAAATCCACCGCGACGAATTTCGTCAAAGCTTTTAGCAAAGACAAAGAACTCCAGTTCCGTCGCCATCTTGGCGTCAAAGCCCATTGCTTCAATCCGCTTGATTTGTTTTTTCAGGATCGAACGAGGGCTATGTGGCACCTCTTCATGCGTATGGTGGTCCAGCACATCACACAACACCATGACCGTGCCCTCCAGCCATGGCATGGGGCGTATGGTCGTTAGGTCGGGCTTCATGACATAGTCGCCATAGCCCCGTTCCCACGAGGTGCTTTCGTACCCATCCGGCGTGGCCATCATCAGGTCCGTTGCCAGCAGATAGTTGCAGCAATGGGTTTCCTCATAGGCGCCATTGATGAAGTGACCCGCATGGAACCGCTTGCCCATCAACCGGCCTTGCATGTCGACAAAGCAGACCAGAACAGTATCAACCTCACCAGCGGCAACCGCCTGTTTCAATTCATCAAATGTCATTCACTTTTCCCCTGTCATAGGTGCGGGGCGACCATGCCGCCCCGCGTTTTTACCGCTTTCACAGCTTAGCCGTAGCGATACGGACGTCCGGCCTTTTGCATGTCAGTGTTGTACTGTTTGAAGATTTCAACGACCTTCGCCTTGGTCTCGGACTCTGCTGCAATCTCATCCCAGAAGACCGTTGCAGCTTGCTCTACCTGTGCCCATTCTTCATCTGGAATGGTGGTCAGTTGCATCTTATCACCGTGAACCCGCAGGCGGGCTTCGCCGCCCCAGTACCACCACTGGCGATAATAGTGCGATTGATCGCAACAAACCTTAAACAGGGTTTGCAGGTCCTCAGGCAATTCATTCCAGCGATCCATGTTGGCAAAGAACGAACCGGCCCATGCACCAGATACGTTGTTGGTTAGGAAATAGTTGGTCACATCGGCCCAGCCAACAGTGTAGTCTTCGGTAATACCCGACCATGCGATGCCATCCAGTTCACCGGTTTGCACCGCAACTTCAATATCTTCCCAAGGCAGTGTCACTGGCACAACACCGAACTGCGTCAGGAACCGACCCGCGGTTGGGAAGGTAAAGATCCGTTTACCCTTCATGTCCTCAAGCGAGTTGATCGGGTCTTTGGTCGCAAAGTGGCACGGGTCCCAGGCGCCGGCACTGATGTGTTTCACACCAACTGCAGAATACTCTGAATCCCAAATCTCATTCAGGCCGTACTGGTTGAACAGCACAGGCACATCCAGGCTGTAGCGCGAGGCAAACGGGAAGTAACCGCCGAACACAGTCACTTCGGTTGGTGACGCCATCGAGTCATCATCCGACTGGACCGCATCGATTGTACCCTTCTGCATTGCACGGAACAACTCACCTGTAGGGACGAGCTGGTCGGCATAGAACAGTTCGATCTGCATCCGGTCGCCAGCGATCTTGTTGAACATATCAATCGCAGGCTTGATCACATGCTCACCCAAAGCTGGGCCCGCATAAGTCTGCATCCGCCAGGTGATCGTACTTTGCGCCAGTGCAGGTGTTGCCAGCGGTGCCGCCGCCGCGCCCATTGCAGCGCTGGTCAGAAACTTACGTCTTGTTGTCGTCATGGTCCTATTCTCCTTGTTTGAATGTTCAGGTCCCTTAGTCGAAACTCTTTTTTGGTTATTTCTGATAAACATATTCTGGCAGCCACAGCGCAATCTGCGGGAAAATCATGATCAGCGTCAGCGCCAGTACCATCACCCCGACAAATGGAATGATCGAAACATAGATGTCGCGCAGCGAAATTTCAGGCGGGGCCATGGCGCGCATCAGGAACAGATTGTAACCGAACGGCGGCGTCATATAAGCGATCTGCGTGGTGATCGTATATAGCACGCCGTACCAGATCAGATCAAAACCCAGCGCGCCAACCAAGGGCACGTAGAGGGGTGCCACAATGACCAACATCGCCGTGTCATCCAGAAACGTGCCCATCACGATAAAGCTGAGCTGCATCAGAATGAGGATCATGATCGGGCTCAGGCCCAATTGCTCGGTGAACAGGTTTTCAATCGCGCTCACCGCGCCCAACCCATCGAACACCGCGCCAAAACCAAGCGCCGCCAAAATGATCCACATGAACATGCAGGTGATGCCCAATGTTTGGCGAACCGAGGTTTCGAACACATTCCACGTCATCCGGCGCTTCAAAACGGCGGCAAAAAATGCCGTCAGCGCGCCGATGGCCGAGCTTTCGACCAAAGATGTCCAGCCATTTACAAATGGCACCATCATCGCGGCAAAGATCAGCAGCGGTAAAAGACCCGCTCCAAGCAGCCTGATCTTTTCGGCGCGTGGCACGTTGCCCGCGTCAGGCAAGGCTGGACCCAGCTCTGGCTGAATGCGGCAACGGATCCAGATGTATAGAACGAACATCCCCGCCATCATCAGCCCCGGCAAAACGCCAGCCAACCACAACTGGCCTACAGGTTGCCGCGCGATCATCGCATAAAGCACCAGCACTACCGACGGCGGGACCAGAATGCCAAGGCTCGATCCCGCTTGAATCACTCCCGTGACCATGCGTTTGTCATAATTTCTGCGCAGCAGTTCAGGTAGCGCAATCGTTGCCCCGATGGCCATGCCCGCAACGCTCAAACCGTTCATCGCCGAGATCAGCACCATCAAGCCGATGGTGCCCATGGCGAGCCCCCCGTTCACATTGCCGAACCAAATATGGAACATACGATACAGGTCATCGGCCAACCGGCTTTCTGACAGCACGTAGCCCATGAAAATGAACATCGGCAGGGTCAGCAGCGGATACCACTTCATCAGCTTCATCGCAGCAGCAAACGGGATGTCCGATCCCCCGGTCCCCCACAGGGCCATGGCGGCAATAGCCGCAATCGCCCCAATGGCACCAAAAACACGCTGACCGGTGAACAGCATCAGCATCATCGATGCGAACATAAACAGCGCAATATGTTCTTGGCTCATGCCCGTACCTCTGGAATCTCATGCCCGGACAGCCGCGCGACATCTTTGAAAAATTCGGCAACGGCCTGAAGCAGCATCAGAAAAATACCGGAGACCATGATCAACTTTGCGGGCCAGATATAGGGCCGCCATGCAGTCGAAGATCGCTCAAGCCGCCCGACCTCTTCACTCCCAGTCACTAGCCCGGCAAAGAACGAGTAAGGCTCATCACCCCAATACCCCAAGGAATAGGCCATCGACCCTAAACCGCCGTAAAACAGCATGTAGAGATAGTAGATAAGGAAGAAGACAGTAATGGCATCGACCGCCGCCTTACGCCGTGTGCTCCAGCCGCCATAGAACAGATCCATTCGCACGTTTGAGCCCATCTGGATCGCATAGGGACCGCCCAGCATGAAGTAGGCCACCATGCCGAACTGAGCCATCTCCAACGTCCAGAGCGACGGCACAAAAAATGTCTTTGAAATAGACGACCATAGCAAGACGGCCATCATGGCAAACAGCCCATACATGGTGATCCGACCAATTCTACGATTGATCGCATCCACCACGCGGACATATCGCAGCATCGCACCGATCATGCCTGCGATCCTCGATCGAATTGCTGCAAAGCGCGCTCAATCCAAGCGGCAAGCATGTTTGACATTTTCACTTGTTCCGTCCCTGTCGTGATCAAATCATTGCGGATTTCCAGCATCACAGATGGCAGGTCGTTTGTTGTGCCATGCAGGTCCAACGTATGCGCCACGCCGTCTGCTGCGCTGTAGGGCTCATTCATCAGCGTCAGATAGGGGGATCCGCCGGGTTGCGTTGCCATCATCGCCTCGGCAAATCGCGCATCGTTCCCATGTAGGATGCCAATCTCAACATCACGCTTTTGCCCGCGATAGACCGGCGTAAAACTGTGCACGGTCACCATCAATCGCAAGGCAGAACGGCGCGTTGCAATTTCATCGGCCAATGCCGCACGAAATGGCTCATAAACCCGATCAACCCGTTTCTGCCGTTGCTTTGGCGTCAGATCTGCATTGCCCAGAATCTCGTAGATTTCACTTCGCGCCGGAATTGCATCAGCCGCTTCAGGCGGGCGGTTGCAATCATACACCAACCGCGAGATTTCGCCTTGCACCAAAGGCCCGTTAAAAACCGATGCCAGATGTTGCGCCACACCCAATGCCCCCGGGTCCCAAGCCACATGACTTTGCAAAACGTCGCCACTTAGCCCGAGGTCGTTCAAACACGCGGGCACGTGATTTGAAGCATGCTCGCAAACAACCAGCACCTCTGCATCCGCACGAGCGGGCAGAACTTGGACAGAGGGTCCAAAGCTGGAATCAGTCTGCGAAGTCTTCATTTGTAAAATATTTTCCAAAAATATTACCCCTGTCAAGAAATTTACTGAAATTATCGTATCGCGGTTTTTGTTTTTGTAATGTATTGTACAGAATACGGAGCCAAAAAACCGGAGAACGCATGTCGATCGCCGAAAAAATACAAGCCACCACCAAAGAGATGACGCGGTCAGAGCTGCAATTGGCCGAGTCTATCTTGGGAGACTATCCAATCTCCGGTCTCGGCAGCATGACCGAGATCGCAGAAAAGGCAGGGGTTTCCACGCCAACCGTGTTGCGCATGGTGCGCAAGCTGGGCTTCAAGGGCTTTCCCGATTTCCAAGCCAACCTACGTGTAGAGCTGGGCGAGGTTATTTCGAACCCGATTGCAAAACGCGATGCGTGGCAGAATGAGCTACCCGAACAACATATTGTCAACCGCTATTCCCGTGCCTCGCAAGAAAACCAGCGCGCGACGTTGGAACATCTTGATATCGAGGCTTTTGACGCCGTCTGCGCCCTCATTGCCGACCCAAACCGGCGCATCTACATCGCAGGGGGGCGCATCTCTCACACCATTGCGCAGTATTTGTACCTGCACTTGCAGATGATCCGGGCCGAGGTCCGCTTGATCCCAGCAAGCTCGGCCTGGGCACATGACCTGTTGGACATCAGGGAAGATGATCTTCTGATCACCTTCGATGTCCGGCGCTATCAGAATGACACGTTGCTCATGGCACAGATGGCGCAAAAACGCGGGGCCAAGGTGGCCCTTTTTACGGATCAGTGGCGGTCCCCCATTCACCGCTTCGCCCAATACAGCTTTGGTGCCCGCATTGCGGTGCCCTCCGCATGGGATTCCTGCCAATCGCTCCTGTTATTGGCTGAATGCGCCATCGCATCGGTGCAAGAAGCCACGTGGGAATCGGTCAAAGAACGCACCGACGCGCTTGAAGGCGTGTTTGATGACACCAAACTTTTTCGGAAATTCACCTGACCGCTAAGGCGCTTTATTCTGCACTCTCAAGCGTTGGCATGTCTTCGATCAAGCGAGTCTCCAAAAGCTGGCCATTGCGGTAAAGCACCGGGTAAGCAACCGCCGCGATGTGACTGTTGAACTCGCGCAGCGCCCTCAGGGTCTCCAGATGAATATCGCTGGTTTCAAAGCTTTCCGCTTGCCCGTTTTGCAGCCGTTTCAGATGGCCCTTGCGGCTTTGACGTTCGGCACGTTTCAGCTCGGTCTTCTCTAAGCTCAGAATGCGCGCGCTTTCCAGATCATCCGAAACAAGGATGTTCGACGCCAGTTTGAGATTGGAAATGATGCTTTCATGCATTCGTACCAGTTCCGCCCACCCCTCACGAGAAAATTGCGCATCAATCTTGTGAAGGTCCTTGGACAGCACCGTCAGGCGTTTGGCCACGACATCGCCCGCCGTCTCCAACCGAATGGCATATTCCATCAGGTCACGAACAACTTTGGCGTTTTCTTTGCCAAATTCCTCGGTGGGGATCGCAGCCACAAATTCACGAATGCCGGACAGACATTCATTAACTTCAAGGTCCATGCTTTGAATGGCCCGGGCTTTGTCTGGGTCTTTGACCTTATAGAGGTCCAGAACGGGCCGGAACATTGCATCCACCAAATCAGACATACGCAGCAATTCTTTCTTAAGACTGGAAATCGCCTGCGCCGGTGTCCCAATATCGTCAACATCAAGCGCTGACACAGGACGCGCAGCCAGAGGATCATTGCCCGGCAGATTAGCATGATCCGGCAACAGCGTTTTGAACAGCCCCTCAAGTGCTTTGCCAAACGGCATCGCCAGAACAACCAGTGCAGCGTTGAATGCTATGTGTGCCATCACCAGCATCTGGCCACTTTCAGGAATACTGATTGCCCCCGAGCGCAACAGTAAATTGACACTAAACAAAGCAAATACCGCCCAAACGCCGCGCAATGCCAGATTGGCATAGGGAATTCGACGAGCACAGGATTCCATGCCTCTGGTCAGCCAAACAGGAATAAACGCCGACCCCAGATTGGCCCCCAACACCAATGACAGGCCGGCGGCAAATGGAATGGCATTGATCTGCACCAAGGTGACGCACATCAAAATGGCGGCCACACTTGAATGCATAACAAAAGCCAGCGCAGCGCCAACCAAAAACGCCGTGATATAATCGCGTGCCAGATATTCGGCGATGGCAGGCAAGAATGCACTGTCACGGATTGGGTCCATTGCCTCGCGCAGGAATCGCAACGAGATCAGGATAAAGGCGATCCCCATAAAGATCCGCCCTGCCTGCCGCCATTTGCGATTTTCGACCTTCACAAATAGGTAACCGCCTATCGCCAGCAAGACGGGCACCAGCCAGTCCAAGCGAAATGACAGAATTTGGATCACCAAAGCTGATCCCAAGTCTCCACCCAGCACCACCGCAAGAGCGGTTGGAAAGTTCATGAATCCACTGGCAACAAACCCTGACGCGAGTAGGGCCACCGCCGCCGAGCTTTGCAACACAATTGCCAACCCCACGCCTGCCGCCGAAGATTGCAGCGGGCTTTGCCCAGACGTCATCAGTCGCTGGAACGATGCCCCATAGCTGCGCTCGATCCCCGTACGGACCATGCGCACCGCGAACAGCAATAACATCGTTGCGCCCGCGAGCTGGATGATAAAACTCAGGATTGCCATGTTAGATGTTCACCTGTTCCAAAAGTTGCTTGTGAAGCTCCGGTGATGCCGCGGAGACAATTCGGCCATCGGCCTCGAGCGTCAGCGCGTTGCCGTCCCAATCCGTGACAATACCACCAGCCTCTTCGACCACAACAGAAACGGCCAAATAGTCATAGGGCTGAAGATCATAATCAACCACAGCATCAACATGCCCCATCGCAAGCAAGGCGTGCGGGTAACAATCATAAGAAAATCGCATGGTCTGTGCCGATGTGATCAACTGACCAAACATGGCGGGGTAATCACGGTGCAGCTTCTCCCCCTCGTTGATGAACAAAATCGCTTTCGATAGCTCCGTTTGGTCAGAGCTATGAACTCGTGTGCCATTCAATGTCGTACCATTCCCCCGCACACCGATCAGCACCTCATTCAGTGCTGGCATGCCAATCACACCGATCTGGGGACTTCCCTCAACCAGATGGCAAAGCAAAAACCCAAACAGGGGATGGCCTGATAAAAACGAACGGGTGCCATCAATCGGGTCAATCACCCACATTTGGCTCCGGTTCTCCCCCTCAATCCCGTGCTCTTCACCAAAGATCCCATGGTCAGGGAAATGTTTTTTCAGATAAGCACGCACCTCTGCCTCTACCCCTTTGTCCGCTTGGGTCACCGGGCTTTCATCGGCCTTGAACTCGACCCCCAATCGCCCACGAAAATACCCCCGCGCCGCATTGCCCGCGATATCAGCAATTCGGGCAGCGTGCTCCTTCAAAGAAAGCTCCAACTCGGCTTGCGGCATTAATCTTTTCCTTCACAAATTTTCAAAGTGACATCCCAGTTTTTCAGGGCGGACACCAAATCATCGGATGGCATCTGATCGGCCAGCAAGGCATCAACTCGGTGCGGATCTATCCCCCGATGCGGTGCGCGCGCCGAAAACTTGTGATGATCAACCGGCAGAAAAATCTGACCGGCGCAATCAGCCACCACTTCGCTTAACGAGGCCTCAGCTGCATTCAGGTAAAGCGGGCCGGACTGGGCAGAAAATCCATCAGCGGACAGTATCGCCAAGTCATAAGAAAACCGGCGCGCCTGATTTTCCGTCATATGCCCAAACGCGCCACGTTCGTTGTTTTGCATTTCGCCGCCCAGGATATGGACGCGATTGCCCTCATGGCTCACCAAGGTTTGCGCCACGCTGATCGAATTGGTTACAAAGGTCAGATCTGTACGAAGCCTCAACTCTTCGGCAATGAACGCAGTGGTTGACCCCACATCAAGAAACACCGTCAATCCGCGCTCGATCATGTCCGGTACGGCGGCGGCGATCGCCTTCTTTTGCTTGGAAAATTCCGAAATCCGCTGAAAGAAACTGGAATCCCCCTGACTTCCGGCCAGATGCGCGCCCCCGTGAACACGTTGCAGCACCCCTGCCTTGGCCAAGGACTTGATAGCGCGGCGCACTGTTTCCTCAGACACGTCCAACAGTCGCGCCAAATCGGCAGAACGGGCAGAGCCGCCCAACCGCCTCAGGGCGGCCAGCAACTCCAGTTCCCTATGGGAATGTGCAGAGTGATCCTTCATTCCGCTATAAACACGCAAATTCACACAAAAATCAACATAAACGGTCATTATTCGCAGAATATTTCGAGATACTGACCGAAAATGAGGGATATTCGGTCAAATACCAGCATATTTCACAATTGCGCCCAGCCCTAAGTTATGCTTGAGCTTAAACTACAAATTCAACACGGCTTACGAACGCATCTAGCGGGACACTAAACATGGCAAAAACACGGAATGTGCTGTTCATCATCATTGATCAATTGCGTGCGGATTCTCTGAATGGCGCATTGGCTAAGCATGTTGACCTCCCCAACATGCGCGCTTTGATGAAAGACGCCGTGACGTTTGATCGGCACTTTTCAGTCACCAACCCTTGCGGACCGTCACGCGCCTCGATCCTGACTGGGCAGTATGCGATGAACCACCGCTCGGTCCGCAACGGCACACCATTGCGACACGATATCCCCAATCTCGCCACTGAAATCCGCAAAGCCGGGTATTTGCCAATGTTGTTTGGCTACACCGACACATCATCAGATCCGCGTGTGCATCATGCCAATGACCCGGCGATGAAAACCTATGAATACCCGATGGTCGGCTTTCACGAAATTACCGAGATGCGGATGGAAATGTCATATCCTTGGCAATCGCTATTGATGTCCGAAGGATATGAGTTCGACAATTATTGGGACATCTATAAACCGCAAGCCGATGAGGACGGAACCCAGCGCCTGAATGGCCCAGCCATTTACGCGGCAGAGCATAGCGACACAGCTTTCCTAACAGATTCGTTTTTAGGGAAAATCAGAGCCTATTCCAGCCAAAACTGGTTTGCACACCTCACGTACATCCGCCCACACCCCCCGCTGGTGGCCCCAGCGCGGTACAATGACATGTACGACCCAAACGACCTTCCGCTGCCGCAACGTTTGGCCAGCATGGAAGCCGAAGAAGACCTTCATCCGTTTTTTAGCCCAATGCTCCAAAGCGTGAACGCCGCCAAGTTTGTCGAAGGGTTCCCAGACTTAGAGCCAACTGATGAAAACATCCAAACTCTGCGCTCGGTCTATCTGGGTCTCGCAACCGAAGTCGATCACCATATCGGGCGCGTGATCGATTACCTCAAAACCAGCGGCCAGTATGATAACACAATGCTGGTGATCACTGCCGATCACGGAGAAATGCTGGGCGATCGGTACGCTTGGGGCAAAATGACAGTCTATGATGCCGCCTATCACACTCCTTTGATCATTCGCCTGCCAGACAATATTGCCAATGCGGGGCAGGTTGTGACTGTTCCTACCGAATCCATCGATGTCACCCCTACGATTCTGGATTGGATCGGGCAAGAGATTCCAAATTCCATGGATGGACGTTCGCTGCTTCCACTGCTTCTCGGAGAAACGCCAGGTGACTGGCGCAGCTATAGTTTTTCAGAACTTGATTTTTCCGAACCGGAAAACCCGACGATATGGGAAAGAACACTAAAGACCGGGCCTAGCGACTCTTGCCTCGGCATCCTGCGCGACCAGCGTTTCACGCTTGTTGAATTCGCAGCTGAACTACCGCCCATGTTTTTTGATCATAATGGCAAAGGCGAGATGGAAAACGTTGCCCACAATCCCAAATACACGGCTGATCTCAATCGGCTGACCCGCGCAATGCTACGTCACCGCATGCGCAACATGGATCATACATTGTCTTTAGACTCGATCACATCAGATGGTCCGAAAACCCGCACTCGTCATTAAAGTATCCGAGCCGCCTCATCATAGGCGGCTCGGATCAGGCATTAATCTGAATTCAGATTGTTGGGATCAAACACCCCACCAAATCCAGAGTTATTGCCACTTTCATCGCCACCTGAAGCGTCGCTGCCATCCTGCGCATCGTCATCACCGCTCAATGCGTTCGGGTCAAAGACGCCGCCGAACCCAGAATTGTTGTCTTGTTTTGGTGCTTCCTCTTCTTCTGGCGAAATTTCGTCAGGATCAAAGACGCCTTTGAACTTCTTCAGGTTGTCTGCGTCACGCTTGCGACGCAGTTCCTTGATCCGCTCTTCAGCTTCGATTTGCTTTTGCTCTTTGACACGGGCGATACACTGATCCGGGCTATATGCGGTTGCAGTACCGACCACGGCCACAGACCCGATGCAGAACAACACCAGCACGATGGCCGCCGGATTACCGCTCAGGAAACCGGGAACCTTCACACCTTTGCTCAGCTCAGCCACGGTGGCATTTTTACGCGCCTCCATGACTTGTTCTTTGCGTTTGATCTTGCTTTCGTTGATCAGGGCAAAGAACACCGTCAGCGCCACGA
Organism: Roseovarius albus; assembly: GCF_900172335.1. GTDB lineage: Bacteria > Pseudomonadota > Alphaproteobacteria > Rhodobacterales > Rhodobacteraceae > Roseovarius > Roseovarius albus. The sequence continues at coordinate 181,348 of NZ_FWFX01000005.1, read as the reverse complement.
TGATGAACGCAAGCGCGGAAATCGCCGGCGTGATGCCATAGCGGACCTTTTGCGCCAGTTCGATCGTCAGTGTTGGGTATTCTCCAAAGGTAAACGTGGTAGTGTTATAGTTCTCAAAACTTGCCAAGAATGCGAGAACCGCAGCCGACGCAATCGCCGGGCGCATGAACGGCAACAAGATCTTGCGAAACGCCTGTGCATGGCTGGCCCCCAGATCAAGCGCCGCCTCGGTCAGGGCCAGATCATAACGCTGCAACCGCGCCACCAGAACCAACAGGCAATAACTGGCGATAAAGGTCGATTGACCAATGATCGTCAGGAACAACCCGTTCGACAGGAAGCTGTCTGCACCCAATCCCAACATCCGGTTGATTCGATCCCAGAACACCAGCGTTGAGATACCAAGAACCACGCCGGGAATAAGGATCGGCGCGATGATAATCGTGTAATATGTAGCCCGCAGCTTTGGCCAGATCTGGGTCAGCATAAGCGCGCCTGCCAGACCCATCGACACCGACAGTATTACCGTCCCCAACCCCACGATGATCGAATTTTTGATCCCGTTCAGAATACGCTGATCCTGAAACAGGGCCGAAAACCATTCAAAGGTCAGGCATTCCCACGGTGTGGCCCGCGGAAAGGTGGGGGAGTTAAAGGCCGTGATCGACATGATCACCAATGGACCCAACAGATAGGCAAAGAAAATGCCCAGATAGATCCAGATGCTATAACGAATGATACGTTCGCTCATCATTTGCCAATATCCCCCATGTTCACTTTGAACAGGCGCATGGCAAGCAGCACCAGCAAGATACAGGTAACCAACAGAACCACCGCATAGGCGGCGCCTTGTGGCCAGTCGCTGTTATCATTGAACTGCTGGTAAATCAGCTGCGTGAACCATAGACTGGATGGCCCCCCAAGGATCTGAGGCGCAGCCAGTGCCCCGGCTGACAACATGAAGACCATGGTACAGCCCGAACTGATGCCCGGCTTGGCATAGGGGATGACCACGCGACGGTGAATCCGCCACCACGAGGCCCCCATATCGCGTGCCGCCTCGATCTGGTTGCGATCAAGGCTTTCGATCACGTTGTAGATGGGGAAAATCATCAGCAGGATATAGGCGTACCCCAAACCAGCATAGAGTGCGATATCATTGCGGACAAAGTCGAACGGCGTATCAAACACTCCAAGACCCATCAACACAGTATTCAGCACCCCGCTTTCGCCAAAAATGATGCGCAGGGCAAAGGCGCGCAGGATCTCATTGATCCAGTATGGAATGATCAACATCAGCGCAAAAATGCGGATGTGATTACCTTTGGTTTGACCCAGGTAATAGGCGATCGGATAGCACAGGATCAGATTAAAGATCGTGACGAAGACCGCCGCAATCAACGTCCGGTAAAACACCTTGAGGTCGACAACGTTGTAATCCTGACTGCCGCCCTCAGGGCCAAAGATCAGGTATTTGTAGTTCTCAAGCGTATATACGTCCTTAGGTCCACCAATTTCCGGTGGCGGCAGGTTGGGTCGGAATGAGAAATCAAGCATCGACAATTGGGGCAGAATGATCAGGCCCACAGTCCAAAACAGAACCAGGCCCAGAATGGTCAATCCCATCCCCATGCCGTTGCGGTTAAAGAATTCCTTTAGGAAGCCGGGCATATCAGGCCTCCTTACTCTGCCGCCAGCTCACCCGCCGGAACCGCAACAGCATTGTTGCTGTCGTATTCCAGTGTGATTGGCTGACCTGTGTGGGATTCAAATGATTGACCAAGGTTCGGAAGCGAAACTTTGATTTCTTTGCCTCCGTCACCCTCGGTGAAGATGTTGAAAACGTTGCCTTCAAATTCTTCGTGGGTAACCGTTGCCGTAACGAAATGATCGCCGGATGCTCCATCCGGTGCCAATGCCAAGGCCTCAGGCCGGATGAACATCATCGCGTCATCGCCCACGTTCAGTTTGCCTTGATTGGCGGTCGAGACACGCGAGACCAAATCACCGGAACGGTTGGTTGAAATCATCACCTCGTTGCCCATCACCTTGGCCACCTTGCCGCGGAACACATTGTTTTCCCCAACAAAAGACGCGGCAAAGGCGGTGGCCGGATCGTTATAAATGGTTTTACCATCAGCGATCTGGTCAATCACGCCCGCACGCATCACCGCAATGTCGTCCGACATGGTCAACGCTTCGCCTTGGTCGTGGGTGATATAGATAAATGTGATGCCAACCCGTTTTTGAATTTCGCGCAGCTCTGTCCTCATATGTTGGCGTAGCTTAAGGTCAAGCGCCGAAAGCGGCTCGTCCAGCAGCAGAACATCAGGCTCAGCACAAAGCGCACGGGCAATGGCCACCCGCTGACGTTGGCCACCCGACAGCTCGGATGGCAACTTGTCGCCCTGATCTGGCAGTGCAATCATTTCCAACAGTTCATCAGCGCGCTTGCGGCGCTCACCCGCGCTGGCACCCTTGATTTCCATCGAAAACGTGATGTTTTCCCAGACCTTCATCAACGGGAACAGCGCAAGGTTCTGAAAAATCAGCGCGGTCGGTCGTTTGTTCGGTCCAATGCCCTTCATATTGTTGCCACCGATCAGGACATTACCTTCGGACGGCTCAAGAAACCCGGATACAGCCCGCAGGATGGTGGTTTTCCCGCATCCCGATGGCCCGAGGAACGAAAAGAAGTCGCCCCCTTTGATATGTACGTTTGCGTCGCGCACCGCGACAAAATCCCCAAAGCGGATCCAGAGGTTTTCAAGATCAACGCCGACTCCAGCACTCATGTTCCACTTCTCCCTGTTTCGCGATTCTTTTACCGCTGTTTTATCTCAGTCTTTTTAGCCATTTAGGCGCAACTACAAATACCCCCCGCGCGTTAGCGCAGGGGGCAAGGTTCAGAGCAATCAGGCGCTCTTGAACTTGTTCACGAACTCAGTCCGGATGTCCGCATACCATGGCGCTTCCGCTGGCCATGGGTTCAGGTTCGCAAGGCTATCCCCTGGATAGGCCTCAGCAAAGTTTTTCTTGTAAACATCGCCCGAGAACGCATCCGCGCCCAGAACCGGCGAGTTGTAGCCGTGGCTGTCAATCGCCACACCGGCCGCTTGCTTATTGTAGGCAAACTCGATGAAGGCATAGACTTGCTCAACGTTAGTCGCACCGATTGGCATCGACATCCCGTCAACCCAGGCCATCGCACCTTCAACCGGCGCCTGATAGTGCACCGGCTCACCTGCGGATTTCAGCGCCAGCGGCGGACCATCCCATGTCTGGCCAACAATCACGCCTTCATTCAGCAGGCCGTTCTTCTGAGTATCCGCATCATTCCAGATCAGCTTGATCCGGTCTTTGCGCGCCACACACCAGTCAGTGATCTGACCCCAGACCTTTCTCATGTTCTCTTCGTTTTCATAAGCAGACCAGACCGAACCGGCGTCCATTTCACCCGAGGCTTCCATGTAAAGACCCGCGCCCAGCATCATAGAATGCGCACGGCCCATGGTTTTACCAGCGTTCGCTTCAGACCATACATCGCCGTAGGATGGTGCATCACCTTCAGGCAGCCACAAATCAGTACGATAGGCGATGCCTTCCGTACCCCAGATGTGCGGTAACCAATGTGCACCACTGTCTCCAAAGTTCCACGCATCTGTACCGATTTTCATCATCGCCGGGTTCACCGCATCGACATTAACCTTGCTAAGGTCAAAAGGTTGCAGCAGCTCAAGCGGACCCCACTGAAGTGAGCGGTTGTTGGTTGGGCTGACGATATCGAAACCCTGACCTTTGGTCGCTTTCATCTTGTTGATGATTTCTTCGTTCGAACCAATGCCGGTATAGTTCACCTTGATACCGGTCAGTGTTTCGAATTCTTCGAGGAACGTTGGTGGCAAATAATCTGACCACATCAGGATGTTCACTTCACCTGAAGAGGCAAGCGCACTCTTGGAATAGAGCGGCGCCGCAAGGGCCGCGCCACCAAATGCAGCGGTACCTTTCAGTACGCTACGGCGGTTCATTTGCTTTTTCATAATATACTCCTGTTGGACTCTGTATTCTTTATATATGGCGAATTTATTGCCACATTTTCATGACATGGCAAATGCCAGTTTCATAGGTTGATCATTCCAAAGCCCAGCCAGTGCGAGCTTGCAGTCAAATCAATTCAAATGTCCTGCATCCACGTCAAATGCAAAAATATGGTCAATCTCCCCACAACAGCTTCGGTCTATGAGGCGGCCTCTGTCAAGCTTTGACATAGATAAACCGTTGTGAGCGGTCAGAAAAATTAACCAACATGGGGATCATAAACAAAACACCCGCCTGAAATTCAGACGGGTGTACAAAATGTCTTGAGGCCTAGTTTTTAGCCGTATTGGGCTTCTTTTCCGAATTGTTTGACCAGCATGTAGTAGACCACAGCGCGGTATTTATTGCGCTCGGATCGTCCGTAAGTGTCCAGCACATGGGCAATCGCATCATCCAGATGTGCCCCATCATCCAACGCCAGTTTCTTAATCAGAAAGTTATTTTTGACCGTATCGATCTCACTTTGCTGAGTCGCCGCCACGGTGGATCCGTCATTGTCATAAATCGCGGGGCCGCAGCCAATGGTCACTTTTTCAAGCAGGGCCATGTCAGGCTCCATCCCGCATTTGTTGCGCAAGTCATCTGCATAGGTAGCAATCAGATCATCACGACGTCCCATGTATATCTCCCTTTAAACTGAGCGTTGAACTGGTAATATCCTCCCCCAAAGAGGCTCAGCCAGACGTTAAACAGAATTCCAGACCTGACAAAGGGAAAACACCGGTGAATTCCCCCTCAGGCGCGGCAGTACAGGACAAAACCGCCATGCGTGAACTTACGGCTGATCAAATTGAGCAGATGACAAACCTGCGCCAAACACTACATCGAAAGCCCGAGATTTCTGGGCAGGAGCGTGAAACCGCCCGGCTTATCGAGGCCGAACTTCGCAAAACCGGGGCAGATCGGATCATCACCGGTTTGGGTGGTTTCGGTGTCGCGGCAGAATTTATTGGCGCAGACGAGGGCCCAACCGTATTGATCCGCTGCGAATTGGATGCCCTTCCAATTCAGGAAATCTCGAATCTTCCCTATCGCTCGGAAGTCCCCGGTACTGCGCATCTGTGCGGTCATGATGGGCACATGAGCATCGTCATGGCTGTCGCGCTTGCCTTTGGTCAACAGCCGCCTGCCAAAGGCCGCGTCATCCTCATGTTCCAACCTGCCGAGGAAACCGGCGTAGGCGCTGCAGCCGTTGTTTCAGACTCTAAATATGGTGAAATCAAGCCTGATTGCGCCTTCGCCATTCACAATGTTCCTGGCTGGCCCCTTGGCGATATTCGGGTGGTAGACGGCGTTGCAAACTGCGCATCACGTGGAATGCGTCTTACATTGTCGGGCAAAACCTCGCATGCAGCCGCCCCGCAGGACGGCCTATCACCGGGCCCCGCCATGGCGCAATTGATGCAACAGCTTGCGCAACTCGGCGCAGGTGGACCGTTGGATCAGGACTTTGCCATGTCAACGCTCACGCATGTGCGGCTTGGTGAAGCAACTTTCGGCATTTCCCCGGGGGAAGGAGAGCTGCTAGTCACCTTGCGGAGCGTGACTGACGCCAAGATGGATGCGCTCGTCGATGCGGCACAAGACTGCGTTGCAAAACTCTCAGGTGATCTGACCACCAACATCAGTTGGCACGACGTTTTTCCAGCCTCTGTCAATGCAACCGAAGCGGCTGAACTTGTTCATGCCGGCGCTGCCAGACAAGGATTGCAATCCACAACCATGTCGCGCCCAATGCAATGGTCGGAAGATTTTGGTCATTTTGGAAAGAACGGAACCGAAGCCGCGATGATTTTCTTGGGCTCAGGACCCGATCAGCCGCAACTTCACAATCCGGATTACGATTTCCCTGATAGGCTGATTCCGCTCGGGGCAGATTTGTTGTTGGGAATTGTTCGCCAAATCATTGATTAAGTGCAATCACCAAGATGTCCCAGCTTGTACCCGCAATACCCACTCAGTCTGTAATGCAAGCGCAACAAATCTCGAAAATAGAAGATTTTCATCACAATTTGGATGCAAATTTGCTGGATACTTCATTGTTGAGCTAATCTAAGTGTTGTGAAACCGGCAGCGCGCCGCAAATTCGTTTAAGTAATTAGGAAAGTAAGTAACATGGCAGGCCCAGAAGCCAGAATGATACAGGCCGGTGAGGCCGAATTGCGCCAAGCCCGCAAAAACAGTCGTGGCTTGTTCTGGTTTGTTGGTGTTTTCAGCTTTTTCGCCAATCTGCTGATGCTGACCGGCCCACTATACATGCTGCAGGTCTATGACCGCGTACTGGGCAGCCGCTCTGTGGAAACATTGGTCGCCCTCTCGGCCCTTGTGGTCTTTCTTTACGGCATGATGGGTTTTCTGGACTATGCGCGGGGACGTATTCTGGGCCGCATTGGTGCACGATTTCAATCCGATCTGGATCCACGCGTATTTGATGCCTCGTTGCGTCGCGCAGCGCTTCCAGGCAACACCAATCCCGCTGGACCAGCGGATCTGGTTTCGATCTCACGCCTGCTTTCTTCGCCAGTTTTTGGTGCGGTGTTTGACCTGCCTTGGACCCCGATATTTTTGATCGGTATCTGGATTTTCCACCCTTGGCTTGGGATCCTCGCGCTCATTGGCGGTGTGATCCTGATTGTAGTCACAGTCATAAACCAAGTGGTCACACGTGCACCCACGTTATCGGCCAGCCGCGCATCCTCGCAGGCCCAAGCCATTTCAGACCAAATGCGCAACGAGGCCGAGATGGTGCAAGCTTTGGGCATGCGTGATGCCGCCTTTGCCCGCTGGCATCAGGTTCGCGACAACGCGCTCGAAGAGCAAATGAAATCCACCGACCTTGGCGGCACTTTTACCACCACCACCAAGACCTTCCGCCTGTTCTTGCAGTCCGCGATGCTTGGGCTCGGCGCACTATTGGTCCTGCGCGGGGAACTGACGCCCGGTGCAATGATTGCCGGGTCCATCCTTTTAGGCCGCGCACTGGCTCCGATCGAACAGATCGTTGGGCAGTGGGCCATGGTTCAGGGTGCCATGCGGGGTTGGGGTAATCTGGCCGAACTTTTGGGAACTGTTCCGCCTGAACAACCCAGAACACCTCTGCCTGAACCGAAGGCGAAGATCGACGTAAAGAATCTGACTATCGCCCCACCAGGGGAAAAACATGCCATTCTGAAATCTGTCAGTTTTTCCATCCCACCGGGCCAGGCTGTTGGCGTAATCGGCCCTTCCGGCGCGGGCAAATCCACCTTGGCGCGCGCCCTTACAGGTGTTTGGCGCCCTGCCGGCGGCGATATCCGTCTCGACGGCGCAACGCTGGATCAATACCCGCCACAAATGTTAGGTCAGCACATTGGCTATCTGCCGCAAAAGATATCCCTCTTTGATGGCACCATCGCCGAAAACATTTCGCGTCTTTCGCCCGAGCCAGACGCTGAAAAAGTGGTCGAAGCCGCGCGCAAGGCCGACGCACATGAGATGATTCTGAAACTCCCTGATGGGTACGATACGCGTGTCGCCGCGAATGGTGGTCGCCTGTCTGGCGGGCAGATCCAGCGCATCGGTCTGGCGCGCGCAATGTATGGAAATCCTGTTTTTCTGGTTCTCGATGAGCCTAACTCCAATCTCGATAACGAGGGCAGCGAAGCGGTTAACCGTGCGATCAAGGCATTCAAATCCAGCGACAGGTCGCTTTTGATCATCGCCCACCGCCCCGCAGCGATTGCAGAATGTGACCTGCTTTTGATGCTTGATACTGGCGTCGTCCGCGCCTTTGGTCCGCGGGACGAGGTCCTGCGGCAAGTGGTCAAGAACCGCACCGAAATTGCCAAAACCGCGGCGCAAGGGGGTGTGCAATGACCAATCTTGGCCAAAATCAACCCAATCGCTGGTCCGCTCGAAAACCTCTCGCCATTGGCCTGCTTACTTTGCTCATTCTTGTGGGTGGATTTGGCACTTGGGCGGTTATGGCCAACATCTCTGGTGCGATCATCGCTGGTGGCCGGATCGAAGTGGATCAGAACCGCCAGATTGTCCAACACCCCGATGGCGGTGTGGTCGAGGAAATCCTGGTGGACGAGGGCGACGTGGTTGCGATGGGCGAAATTCTTATTCGCCTTGACCCCAATGAACTGCAATCAGAGCTTTCAATCACCGAAAGTCAGCTGTTTGAACTGATCGCCCGGCGTGGACGGCTCGAGGCCGAGCGCGACGGGAATGAAAACATCGAATTCGACACGCTGATCACCTCCATTGCTGAAAGCAACCCTGACGCCGCCGCCCTGATTGCTGGGCAAAAGCGACTGCTGGCCGCGCGGGCAGAATCTACAAAGAATGAAATCGATCAGCTGGAAAAGCGCAGCGGACAGATTGGCAATCAGATCGAAGGCCTCAAAGCCCAGCAAACTGCCCTTAGCCGTCAACATGAATTGATCACCAAGGAACTTGCAGACCAACAGCAATTGCTGGATCGTGGATTGGCACAGGCAACCCGAGTGCTGGCGCTCCAACGCGAAGAAGCTGGCCTTTTGGGACGTATGGGCGACCTAGAGGCGCAAAAAGCTGAAGCTGAAGGTCGTATCACCGAGATTGAAATCGAAGTCCTGAAACTCGATACCACCCGCCGGGAAGAGGCGATCTCGCAACTGCGCGACCTGCAATATCGCGAGCTTGAGCTGCACGAACAACGCCGCGCCCTGATCGAACGCCTGTCCCGGCTCGACATTAAGGCCCCCGTGTCCGGCGTGGTCTATGGCATGCAGGTTTTTGCCCTGCGTTCGGTCATTCGCCCGGCCGATCCTGTGCTTTACATCGTTCCGCAAGACCGCCCATTGGTTATCAATGCGGAGGTCGAAACAATCCACATCGACAAGCTCAATATCAATCAGGACGTGACCCTGCGCTTTTCCGCCCTCGACCAACGCGAAACCCCGGAACTGGTCGGCAAGGTCGTCACCATCTCGGCCGATGCCTTTGAGAATGAAAACACTGGGCAAAGTCATTACCGGGCCGAGATCATCCTGAACGAAGGTGAGATCAAACGCCTGCCCGAAGGCACCGTGCTGATCCCCGGCATGCCGGTCGAGGCCTTCATCAAAACAGCAGACCGCAGCCCCATCGCATATCTGGTTAAACCTCTATCAGATTACTTCACAAAAGCGTTCCGCGAGTAACACCCGCTTGATCTCTGCCTGCAACGCATCAGTAGGGTGGGCAGTTTTGCCCACCATATGAGTCAACACAGGTGCACATGCATGGGAAAGGCGGAAGTGGACAGAGATTGTCCACCCTACGCTTGCAGTTAAACCACGTCGTTTCAAACCTCGATCACCTTGAAATGCTTGGGCACCCGCAGGCCCTGTCGTTTGATCTCTGCCTGCAGCGCATCGGAAAAGAAAACCGTCGGAGAACTTAACACCGACTCACGCCAGAGATGCGCCTCGCCGATTGCCTCTGTGGACATGGCCAGCCCATTGATATGCTCCTTAAGCTCATACACAACGCTGTATCCCTCAACCAATTCCATCTTTTCCCACGAGCCTTCCTTACTGTCATCAGGGCGAAAGCTGTCGCGGAACTGCCGGATCACCAGACCAAAGTAAGCCTTGGGGAAAGCCACAGCTTTTTGGTCCTCGATCCTCAGCGGGTAAAACTGATGCACATCCGGTTCCAGCGTCTCGATCACCGCTTTCAGCGCTTCATCAACCGCAAGAAAACCGCTTGACAACATAATTAATGCACCCAGTTTTTTAAGCGGTTTTCGGGTTTCATAGACCTGTGGACATTCCCCCCGATCCACGGGGCCCATATCTGTGGTAAACTTCCGTGAAAACGTGAATCTGTTTACGCCATCAGCCATATCCAATGCGACCTTGTCAGCCTCAGACATCTCGGTATCGTAATAGGTTTGCAGCGTTTCATCCCACGTATAAAAACCGCGCTGCGGATCTGGCCACCACTCGCCAAAATTTTTCGGCTCTACCATTCCCCAAGTCATCTCATCTCTCCTCTGCTGGCCTGCGGCCTCTGTGGCGGCGGGCGTCTCTTTCCACCATGCCCAAGGGAGGCTTGCCCCTTTAGGCGAACACACGCTCTTTATTTCTGCTTTAGGTACAGGTGTTTTTCGGGCACCACCAGCCCTCCGCATTCCGAAGTCCCGCTTGATCCCGGCAGGGTGTTCAAGCTAACAATTAGAAAACCAATCAGGAATATTGCCAGTGACAGCCAAGGATAACCGCCCTCTCACCCTGCGTGACGTTTCCGAAGAATCCGGCGTCTCTGAGATGACGGTCAGCCGGGTGTTGCGCAACCGCGGTGATGTTTCTGCCACAACACGCGAACGGGTCTTGGCCGCTGCCAAACGCATTGGCTATGTCCCCAACAAAATTGCTGGGGCCTTGGCCAGTCAGCGGGTCAATCTGGTGGCGGTGATCATCCCATCAATGTCCAACATGGTCTTCCCCGAAGTGATGACCGGTATCAGCGACGCCTTGGACGAAACCGATCTGCAGCCGGTGGTCGGGATCACCGGCTATCAGCCTGAAAAAGAAGAAAAAGTTCTTTATGAAATGCTGTCGTGGCGCCCTTCTGGCGTGATCCTTGCAGGCATTGAACATTCAGATGCCTCTCGCGCCATGCTGCGCGCCTCGGGCATTCCTGTGGTCGAGATTATGGATGTCGATGGCACCCCTGTCGATTCCGTCGTCGGCATTTCCCACCGCCGCGCCGGTCAACAGATGGCCGAGGCCATCGTTGAATCCGGCTACAAGCGGATCGGCTTCCTCGGCACGAAGATGCTGCTGGATCATCGCGCCCGCAAACGGTTCGAAGGGTTTACACAGGCGCTGGCCAAGGCTGGCATTGAAGTCGCAGATCAGGAGTTTTACTCCGGCGGCTCTGCTCTTGCCAAAGGTCGCGAGATGACCGCCGATATTCTCAAACGTACCCCGGATCTGGATTTCATCTACTATTCAAACGATATGATCGGGGTCGGTGGCCTGCTGTACCTGCAGGAACAGGGCATCGACATCCCCAATCAGATCGGTCTGGCTGGTTTTAACGGGGTCAACCTGCTCAAGGGTCTGCCCAAACGTTTGGCCACAATGGACGCCTGTCGTTACGACATTGGCAAACAAGCCGCTGAAATCATCGCTGCGCGCGTGGATCAGGAAGACGAGGTCGAACCGACAACCGTCATGCTGGAACCCACCATCGATTTTGGCGATACGTTTCGTAATCACTAAACCGTCGCTGCGAACAACTCACGCAGCCATGCCTTGACCTCCTGCACCTCGGGCCGTTCCCGCGCGGCCCTCGGCATTTTCGCCAGAAAATGAGACTGTTCCAGCCCAACGGGCTTGCTCAGCTTGACAATCGGCCGCCCGATTTTGATCGCCTGATCGGCAAACCGCGTCAGGATCGGCGCCACCCCTAAACCTGATGAGACCATTTCAACCGCCGCGGCGGTGGTGTCCAAGGCAAAGCCATAGCGCGCCTTGGTGTGTTCCAACCCGTAAGCGCTGAAAAACCGTGTCCAGTGATCCTCAAACCCCAGAATGTGGATCAAGGTCATGCCCAACAGATCTTGCGGTGATCGGATTTGTTGCGCGAGATCCTGATGGCACACCGGGGTGATCTCTTCAGTGCACAGCATTTCGATCGATCTCGGAAACCGCTCGGCATAACCCAGCTGCAGATCGATATCGACATCGGTTTCCGACAATCGATCCGCCCAGATCGATGAAATCATCCGAATTTCAATCTCGGGGTGACGCTTGTTAAATTCCAGCAGATTAGGTGCCAGCAACAAGATCGCTGTCGATACCGGCGCGCGCAGGTTCACCACCTTTTTCAGCTTGGGCCCAAACAACCCCGCCGTTGACAGCGACAGATCGTCAATCGCCCGCTGCACCACTGGGTAATAGGCCCGCCCCATTTCTGTCAGGCTCAGATTGCGCGGCGCGCGGTTAAACAGGCTGGTATGCAAATGCCCCTCGAGTGAACGGACATGCAGGCTGACCGCCGCCTGCGTCAGCCCCAGCTCTGACGCCGCTTCGGTAAAGTTCAGATGCCGTGCAGCTGCCTCAAAACTACGCAGCCAGATGAGATTGGGTAAGGGATCTGCCATGCCCTCTCTTAGCATAAATATTTTTAGGGATTAAACGCCAAATATATCGTTTTTCTTTTTCTAAATCGTAACGCACTCTGCTGAGTGACTCAGTCGCCCCTTAAGGGGCGCAACAGCATACAAGAGCGGAGCAGAACATGAAGATAGGGTTCATCGGTCTGGGCAACGTGGGCCACAAACTGGCCAGCAATTTGCTGAACCATGGCCAGGATATGATGGTCCGCGATATTGATTGCGACGCTGCCGAGGATCTGATCGCCCAAGGTGCCACATGGGCCGACAGTGGCAAAGAAATGGCCGAGGCCTGCGATGTGATCATCACTTGCCTGCCATCTCCCAAGGTCTCTGCCCAAGTGATGGAAGCCGAGGAAGGCGTCATCGCTGGCATGTCTTCAGGTAAGGTCTGGCTGGAAATGTCTACCACCGATGATGCCGAGGTCAAGCGCGTGGGTGCACTGGTCGAGGCCAAGGGTGGCATGGCAATGGACAGCCCGGTCTCCGGCGGCTGCCACCGCGCCGCCACCGGCAACATCGCCATTTTTGCAGGCGGTGAACGCGCGGCGTTTGATAAGGTCATGCCAATCCTTTCGATTCTGGGCGGCGACATCGTCCACACCGGCGACATTGGCACGGCCTCGGTGCTCAAGGTGATCACCAACTATCTGGCGGGCGTACAACTTGTCTCGACCGGAGAGGCTTTCATGGTCGCCAAGAAGGCCGGCATCGATCTGGCCGTCGCCTATGACGCCATCCGCGTCAGTTCCGGCAATTCCTTCGTGCACGAAACCGAAGGCCAATTGATCCTGAACGGCAGCTACAACATCAACTTCACCATGGATCACGAGGTCAAGGATGTGACCCTGTTTGATGATCTGGCCAAATCGCTGGGTGTGCCCGTGGAATTGTCGCCCGTTTGTGTAGCCGCCATGGAGGATGGGCTTAAACGCTACGGCCCCCGCGTCTGGTCCAGTCAGGTGGTAAAACGGCTTGAGGATGACTGCGGCACCGACCTGCGCGCCCCCGGCTTTCCCGACATTCTGGACGATTCCGAACCACCACGCCCCGGCGCGGAGGTCGAGATCAAGCATCGAGTTTCCTAGTTCACCATCGCCAACAGGAGGGACCAATGTCTAAAACCACGTCACAACCTGCGCTGTCGCAGGAGCAGATCGCATCGTTTGAGAAGAACGGTTTCCTGGCGATGCCCGACCTGATCGACCCGGCAGACCTGCTAGAAATCGAAGAAGAATACGCTGCCCTGTTGGATGATGTTGCACATCAACTGCATGCTGAAGGCAAGGTCAAAGACACCATGGCCCACCTCGAATTTGGCGACCGCTACAGCGCACTGGTTGCCGAATACCCCGATCTGCACCGCTATCTGAACGTCTCGCTGCCACTGTTGAACGAAGGCATCGACCCTGAAACCTTCCATATGCACTCCGGCCCCGCCGTGTTTCACCTGATGCGCCATCCAAAAATCCTTGATGTGGTCGAACAATTCATCGGGCCGGAAATTTCCTCCAGCCCGGTGCAGCAAATGCGGATGAAGCCGCCGGAAAAGGCGGTCCACGAAGACCTCAAAGGCCATTCCAACGTCGGCGCGACCACTTGGCATCAGGACATCGTTGCCCTGCTGCCCGAGGCGGACGACACCACCCAAGTCACGGTCTGGCTCGCCATTACTGAGGCGACCATTGAAAACGGTTGCCTCGCCTCTGTCCCCGCCTCGCACTCAGAGGGGCCCAAGGTGCATTGCTCAAACCTCGCCTTGGCCTCTGAGCCACAAGTGCCCGACAAGGTTATGGCCGACCGCGAGGCGGTACCGCTGCCCGTCAACAAAGGCGGCATCGTTCTGTTCCACAAAATGAACGTGCACCGCGCCCTGCCAAACCTCTCTGATGGCCTGCGGTGGAGCGTCGATCTGCGCTATCTGCCCACCGGCCAACCCACCGGCCGCCCCGCCTTTCCCGGCTTTGTGGCCCGCAGCCGCGCCAACCCCGAATCCGAGCTGCGCGATGCAACAGAATGGGCCGCCTCATGGGACAAGGCCCGCGAAAACATCCTCTCTGGCCACTACAAAGGCCGGATTTTTGAAGACACCCGATGGAATGACGCGGCGGTCTGCTAGGGCCGCCCGCACAAAACACACACAGATTTCGGAACACAAAGGAGACCCCGAAAATGAAAGTTGGATTTATCGGCCTCGGCAACGTCGGTGGCAAGCTCAGCGGATCCCTGCTGCGCAATGGCATCGACCTGACCGTGCACGACCTGAACGCTGATCTGGTCGCCGATTTTGTCGCCCGTGGTGCCAAGGCTGGCGAAAGCCCCGCACAGCTGATGCGCGATTGCGATGCCGTGATCACCTGCCTGCCATCGCCCGCCGCTTCAGATGCGGTCATGCAGGAAATGCTGCCCGAAGTGAAAGAGGACAAGATCTGGATGGAAATGTCCACCACGGACGAGGCCGAAGCCAAACGACTGGGTGCCATGGTGATTGAGCGTGGCGGTGCCGCAGTAGATTGCCCCGTCTCCGGCGGCTGTCACCGCGCCGACACCGGCAACATCGCCATCTTTGCCGGCTGCGATCGCGCAACGTTTGAACGCATCCTGCCGTTTCTGACCACCATGGGCCGCCGCATTCTGCACACCGGCGAACTGGGTTCTGCTTCTGTCCTGAAGGTTGTCACCAACTACCTTGCCACCGTGCATCTGGTCGCCAACGCAGAAGCGCTGGTCACCGCCAAGGCCGCAGGCATGGACCTCAACACCACCTATGAGGCGATCAAAATCAGCTCGGGCAACTCCTTCTCGCATATCACTGAAAGTCAGGTCATCCTGAACGGCAGCCGCGACATTTCTTTCACCATGGATCTGGTGAAAAAGGACGTCGGCTTGTTCCAGGAAGTAGCCGACCGCGCAAACGTGCCATTGGAAATCAGCCCGCTGATGGTAGAGATCTTTGATGATGGCATCAAACGCTACGGCGACCGCGAACTGTCACCGAACATCATCCGCCGGCTCGAGGATGCCACCGGTCTGGATATCCGCGCCCCCGGCTTCCCGCCGGAAATGCTGGATGACGAGCCCGAGGAGCCCGGCTACGAGGTCATCCCGCAAGGCAAAGAGCTCAAAGCAGCCGAATAAACCAACCCAGCGCGCAGGGATCTCTCTGCGCGTACCCAATCCAAAGCCACTTGTCATGTTCACCAAACCCTCGCGCAAATACCCGTTTGAGCCGCCGCCGGTGCCGTCCTGAACCCACCCCCACTTCAGGAAAGGACAGGACTTTGACAATCGCAGATACAAACCCCACCGACACCACCAACCAACCGGCTGAATCCGATCCAATGAGCCGTGAATGGCATTGGCACCCCGATTTGCCCGTTAAATACGCCCCATATTGGCATTGGCCACCGAAACCCAAGGTCCTGCTCAGATGGGTCTGGCAAAACTACCTGCAGGTCTCCGACCGCTCGATCTATCTGGCCTTGGCCTTTGTTGTCGCCTTCTGGCTGCAACCCGTCGGGCCGGAACAGGCCACATTCGCCTTTGGCTGGATGTCATGGGTGTTTATCCGCAACTGGATCTTGTTGCTGATTGTCGCAGGCGGCTTGCACCTATGGTTCTATGGCATCGACGCGCAGGGCAAACTGCTCAAATTCGACCCGCGCCCCTACTCCAAACGCAAGAACGCGCTGTACAAATTCGGCTACCAGACCTGGGACAACATGTACTATTCGCTGGCCTTTGGCGCGCCGATCCTGTCGCTCTATGAGATCGGCCTACGCTGGCTTTATGCCACAAGCACCATCGGCACCTTGCAGTTCTCGGCGCATCCGATCTGGTTCATTGCGCTATTTCCCATGCTGGCGATCTGGCAAAGCTTTCACTTCTATGTCGTACACCTCGCTCTGCATCAGCCTTCGGTCTACAAATACGTCCACGCCGTACACCATCGCAACGTCAACACCGGCCCATGGTCTGGCATGTCGATGCACCCGGTGGAATCCTCGATGTACCTTAGCGCCATCCTGATCGTCGCGATCCTGCCTAGCCACCCGGTGCACATGCTGTTTCTGGGCTATTGGCTGATGCTCGGGGCAGCTTCGTCTCATTCAGGATACGAGGCAATCTGGGCCAAGGATCGCAAGGCATTACTGATCGGAGCCTTTTTTCACCAACTGCATCACCGTTATTATGAATGCAACTATGGTAACGGTGAAATGCCCTGGGACAGATGGTTCGGCACCTATCACGACGGATCCGAAGAGGCGACCCGCCGCACCCGCGACCGCAAACGTCAAATGCACTCAAAGTGATCTAATTCCGCAAGGCCCCGTTTACCAGTTAAGCCTTATTTCTTTGAGCGAAACCTCACTCTGTGCTCCCCTTGTGTCGGGTTTGGAGTGTGGTGAATGTTGGGTCTTGCAGGTTTGATTGGAATGTTCACAGCAGCGGCTGCGATGACATTGGGCATGTCCTTTGGCGAAGATGAACGTGACAACAATAGCGCGTCAGATAATTCAGATAAGACTGACGCGCAAAAAAATGACGCTGAAATCACATCAGAAAACAACCTGCTTACCAATCTCGATGATGCATCGTCCGAACAGGCCGATAGCAACGACAAGAACATCCCGACCAAGGAGAGTGGCGACACTGGCAACCTTGATTCCGGTTGGGACGCGGGTGAAATCATCACCGGCACACCTGACGCAGACATGCTCGCCGGCACAGAGCACAATGATCAAATCGGCGGTCGCAGCGGCGCAGATCTGATCGAAGGGCAGGGGGGTGATGACCAGCTCTTTGGCATGGCCGGCAACGACACAATCAACGGTGGCGACGGGCAAGATACGTTGCGCGGGCAAGGCGGCGATGATGTGATGCATGGACAGGCGGGCGACGACAGCCTTTATGGTCATCACGGTGATGACACACTCGATGGTGGCGGCGGAGATGACAGTCTGCAAGGCGGCTTCGGAGACGATCGGATCGAAGGCGGCACCGGTGATGATGCCCTTCATGGATATTACGGTGACGACACGCTGACCGATGGCGAAGGGCAAGACAGCTTGTTTGGCGGCCACGGTGATGACGTGATCGACGGGCGCGATCAGGACAATGATGAGACGTCCGAAACCGAAAAAACCGGCGACTACCTGAATGGTGGACAGGGCGACGATCTGATCCTTGCCGATGGCAACGACACGATCACCAGTGGCGAGGGTGCAGATACGATCACCCTGACCGAATGGGTCAATGATAACCAGCAGACCGTCATCTTTGATTTCGAACCTGATGAAGACCGGTTGATGGTGCTTTACGACGCCGAGAACACACCCGAACCAAAGCTCTCGATCACCCAGAATGAGGATGATCCAGCCCAGCAAGAACTATTTCTGAACGATGAATATATTGCCACGGTGTTCAGCAAAGTTGCGCTGTCACAGCAGCACATCACGTTAGTCGCAAATCAAGGCTGATCAGAAACGGTCAAGCAAACGCTTAAAGTATTCCCGCTCTGCCTCTGGCCGTGCCCCTTCACCCGACTTGCGACGAATTTCATCCACCAACTCTCTCGCCCGGCCATAGGCATCATCATTAAAGAACTCGCCTCCATCGCCAAGCTCACCGCCTCCGTTGGATGCACGACCAAGAGGATCCCGGCCCTGATTGCCTTTCCGACCACTGGCCTGCCCTTGACCTCCCTGCGCCTGATTATCCATAGAGTCCGCAAGATTGCGCATGCCTTCACGCAAGGCCTCCATGGCTTGCGCCTGACCATCAACGGCCTCCGCAAGGTTCCCATCACGCAGGGCATTCTCTGCCCCGCGCATCGCGTTTTCGGCCCGTTCCAATGAATCCCGTGCAGCCCTCCCGGCTTCACTTCCGCTGCCCGGCAATGTTCCACGTTGCCGCTGCAACTCTTCGCGCAGCGCCTGCTGCCGATCCGCAAGCGAACTGTCTCCGCCATCGCCGCGCCCTCCGGCTTGTGCCCCTTCGCCATTCTGATCGCCGCCGCCATCGCCCTGACCTTGGCCCGGCTGATTATGGCTTTGCCCCTGACCTAGGCCACCATCAAAGCCTTGATTGCCTTGCGACTGTCCGGATTGCGCCCCTGAATTGAATTGTTCCTGTAAGTCACGAAACGCTTGGTCGGACAGACCCTGCTGTTCTTTCAACGTTTCTGCCAATCCTTCCATTGCCTGCTCACCCGGGGTATCTCCCTCACCGCCCTGTCCTTCGGTGACACGCATGTTTTCCATCATCTGCTGAAACTCGTCCAAGGCTTGCTGTGCCTCAGCAAATCGACCCTGCTCCATCAGCTCCTGAATGCGGTCCATCATTTCCTGCAGATCCTGCTGGGTCATCCGCATCATGTTTTCGCTCAACTGCTGATCACCCCCGCCTTCGCGCTGGGCCTGTTGCGACTTTTGCCGCAGATAGTCATTCGTCGCCTCGCGCAATTCCTGCATCAACCGGGCAATCTCCTCCGGGCTGGCGCCGTTCTTGATTGCCTCTGATAGCCGCTCCTGCGCCTCTCGCATTCGCTCCAGCGCATTGCCGATGTCACCATCCTCCAGCAGCAGTGCAAGATCCCAGAATGCATCGGACAGTTCATCACGCGTCTCAGGAGTCAACGCATCCGCCTGCATCAACGCCTCCAGTCGCCGCAGGATCATGCGCTGGATCAGGTAGGACCCGGTTGACCGAAACAGGCTATCATTGGGCCGATACGATACCGCACGCATCAACTGTGAAATGGTCTTGGCATTCTCGGGTGACCACAGCAGGTCGCGCCGTTGTTCAATCATAGCCGAGGCCAGCGGATCAAAAAACCGTCGCGCAGGCATCGGCGTCAGAAAAACATCACTTTCACCCACCTGTCCGGCCCCGTCTGTCACCTCTAGAGTGATCCGTACTGGCAAATGGGCCCACGGATGCTCAGACAGGTTTTCAACCAGATTTTCGGAAAAATTCTCACGTCCGCCAGTGATTGGCATCGGCAGATCCAGAATAACATCTTCGCGCGCCTCCGGTTCAGCCTCTAGGCCATAAGCCCGATCAATTCGCGGCAAATCCAGCGTTATGATCGCCCGGCCCTTTGCAATGCCATAATCATCAATTGCTTTGAATGGCAGGGTCATCAGACCCTCAAATGTGGTCTGCATCTCGTCTGAAACAGCCTCCACAAAGGGCGGTAAATCCGGGATCACCTCCAACACCCAGATCTGGCCACCCGGGCCGTCAATCTGCAGTTTCCCGTTATTCACAGCCTCATAGGCTTGCTCCGAGTCGGTAGACGTCCCCGCTTGAGCGCCCGAAACCGTTTCTGACACGCTCAGCGCACCCACCTCACCATACAGCCTGAGCGTGATCCTTGACCCCGCCGGGATCCGGATTTTCGCAGCCTGATCCGCAAGGTAGAGGCTCGGCAATCCGGTATATTCTGGCGGCTCTATCCAACCTTCCCAAGTTGGCTCACCAGCGGCCAAACCGCTGGGTCCCAGCGCAAGTTCCGACAAGGATTGCACCCGCCAGAGCGACCCAAACATCAATGAACAAACCAGCGCCAATAACGCGATATAACGCAAACCATAAGGATCGCGTTGCGACAGTTGCAGATCCGGCTCCACCGCCTTGGCCATTTCCGCCTGCGCCGCCATCCGGCGTTGATGCGCTTGCCAGAGAGATTCAGACCCGGCATCCCCAGCCCCAATCCTCTGCGTATCAGAAAGTGCCGCCAAGGGCCGACCCGGCAAGGTGTCATCCAACCGCGCAAGGGCCGCCGCTTTGTTCGGCCATTGGAACGCACGCACGCCCTGGACAGCGAAAACCAGCAAAGCCAGCGCAAGTGCCGCCAGTACAATCCATGCTGAGCCAAGCGGCAAATCATCATGAAGCCCAAAGAAAACAAAGGCTGCCGCACCCGCAAGAACCGTCCACAACGGCCAAAACGCCTGCGTCAGTCGCTCGGCAATCATCCCGGCCCAGGTCAGCAGAAAAGGCCCGCGAATCCGGGCTGTTATCTCAGATAACAAGGGTGATCTGTCCGGCATAATCCCTTCCGATCAGAGGCCGAACACGCCTATCGCGTTACAGCCACTCGGGGATGGTATCGCGATTTATCATTTCGTCAAAGGTCGGACGTGCCCGAATGACGGCAAATTGATGCTCATGAACCAGCACTTCGGGCACCAAGGGCCGTGTGTTGTACTCACTCGCCATCACCGCGCCATACGCCCCGGCACTGCGAAACGCCACCAAATCACCGGCTTTCAGCGGTGGCATCATGCGTTCCTTGGCAAAAGTATCGCCGCTTTCACAGACCGGGCCAACAATGTCATAGGGTTGCTGTTCGATCCCGGCTTCGGGTTCATCCACCGCAACAATATCGTGATGCGCCTCATACATGGCCGGGCGAATCAGGTCATTCATTGCCCCATCGAGGATCAGGAAATCACGGCCTTCACCGGATTTCACATAAATCACCTTGCTCACCAGAATACCGGCATTTCCCGCCACCAAACGACCCGGCTCAATCTCGATCTCGCAACCCAAATGACCCAACTCTTCCTTGATCATCTGACCGTATTCCACGGGCAGCGGCGGCGCGTCATTCGAACGCGTGTAAGGAATGCCCAAACCACCGCCCAGATCCAGACGGATAATATCATGCCCTTCAGCCCGCAACGCCTCGGTCAAGTCTGCCACCTTGCGATAGGCCAGACGGAACGGCTCCAGATCGGTCAGCTGGCTGCCGATGTGCACATCGATGCCAACCACCTTTAGTCCGGGCAGGGTGGCCGCATGGGCATAAACCTCTTTCGCGCGCGAGATTGGAATGCCGAACTTGTTTTCCGACTTGCCGGTGGCAATTTTGGCATGGGTTTTGGCATCCACGTCCGGGTTCACCCGCACAGTGATCGGGGCCACCACACCCAGCTCCTGCGCCACCGCGCTCAGCTCTTCCATTTCCGGCTCGCTCTCAACATTGAACTGTCGAATGCCGCCTTCCAATGCCAGACGCATCTCATCCCGCGTTTTGCCAACGCCAGAAAACACAATCTTCTCTCCGGGTACACCTGCGGCACGGGCACGGGCATATTCGCCACCCGAAACCACATCCATCCCGGCACCCAGATTTGCCAAGGTTTTCAGGATCGCCTGATTGCTGGCCGCTTTCATCGCATAGCAGACCATATGCGGGGTGCCATCCAATGCCTCATCAAACAGGCGAAAATGCCGCTCCAGCGTCGCGGTTGAATAGCAATAGAAAGGCGTGCCCACCTCGGCCGCAATATCAGCAATGCTCACGTCTTCTGCGTAAAGCTCACCGTCACGATATAGAAAATGGTCCATGGCGCCGCCCCTGAGTGTGTTCCAACACGCCTCATATCAAAGCGCGCGCACAATGCAATCAAAGTTGGCGCAATAAGACTTAGATGCCGACACCCACAGTCACTGGCCCGACCTGTGTGCTCACACCCACATTGGCATGCACCCCGTTCGAGCCAACGCCAATCACTGTCGTCGCAGAAGGGGCATAGAACGGCTCGCCATCCGCCCCGCATCCTGCCAACAGGCCCAGCGCAACGATCAAAGCAGCAATTCTCATTCCAACATCTCCTTCCACCGGGCGACCTGCGCCAGAACCTGGCTTGGCGCGGTGCCGCCGTAACTCACACGCGAGGCGACCGAATTATGGACCCCCAGCACCTCGTAGATATCAGAAGTGATGTCAGAATGCACGGATTGCATCTGCTCCAGCGTCAGATCCGGCAGATCGCATTCGTTCTGCTCGGCCATGGCCACCAGCGTGCCGGTCACATGATGCGCATCCCGGAACGGCATGCCCAACACCCGTACCAGCCAATCGGCCAGATCCGTTGCAGTTGAAAAGCCTGATCCTGCTGCCGCTTCCAATGATGGACGGTTGGCCGACATATCTTTGACCATGCCTTCCATCGCAGCCAATGCCAGCATCAGGTTATCAGCCGCATCAAAGACCTGCTCTTTGTCTTCCTGCATGTCCTTGGAATAGGCCAGCGGCAGCCCCTTCATCACCGTCATCAGGGCGACATTCGCCCCGAATATCCGACCAATTTTGGCGCGGATCAGTTCCGCCGCATCCGGGTTCTTTTTCTGCGGCATGATCGATGAGCCAGTTGAGAACCGATCAGACAACACCACAAACCGGAACTGGGCCGAGGACCAGATCACCAGCTCTTCTGCCATACGTGACAGGTGCATCGCACAGATGCTGGCCGTGCTCAGAAACTCCAGCGCAAAATCCCGGTCACTGACCGCATCCAGCGAATTGGCTGATGGCCGATCAAAGCCCAGCACCTTCGCCGTCATGTCCCGATCAATCGGAAAGGATGTCCCAGCCAACGCCGCCGCGCCCAGTGGGCATTCATTCATCCGTTTGCGCGCATCCCGCGTCCGCGACAGGTCACGCCCAAACATTTCAACATAGGCCATCATGTGGTGGCCCCATGTCACTGGCTGCGCGGTCTGTAAGTGGGTAAAGCCCGGCATCACCCAATCAGCTCCCACCTCGGCCTGCGCCAACAGCGCCTTGATCAGGGCCAACAGCCCAGATTCAAACGCATCAAACTGGTCCCGCACCCACAGTTTGAAATCTGTCGCCACTTGGTCATTGCGCGACCGTCCGGTGTGCAAACGCCCGGCAGGCTCGCCAATGATGTCTTTCAGCCGCGCCTCAACATTCATGTGGATGTCTTCCAACGTGGTGGAAAAGACAAAAGTTCCGCCCTCAATTTCTGACAAGACCGTGAGCAGGCCTTCCCTCATCGCCTCGGCATCCTTATCACTTACAATGCCTGTGGCGGCCAACATGGCGGCATGGGCCCGAGAGCCGGCAATGTCCTGTGCTGCCATTCGCTGATCGAACCCGATCGAGGCATTGATCGCCTCCATGATTGCGTCCGGTCCAGCGGCAAAGCGGCCGCCCCACATCTGGTTCGAGGTATCGTTTGTCATGTCTTGCCCTTCGGAGGGAAAATGCGGAAATTTCGTTCAATCGTCCTTTATATGGCACTGGCGCTGGGTGCAAATACTGCCTTCGCCGCTGACCCCGCTGAAATCACCGCCCTGCGCGAAGGCGATATGAAAAAGCTGATCGTCTATGAGGAACCGCGCCCGGCCTCCTCCGCGCTCTACGTCAACGAAGACGGGTCCGAAGGCTCCTTGGCCGACTACAAAGGTAAGGTCGTGGTCCTGAACCTCTGGGCCACATGGTGCGCGCCCTGCCGCAAAGAAATGCCCAGCCTGTCCGAGCTGCAGGCAGCGCTCAGTGAAGAAGGCATCGAAGTTGTCACCGTCGCCACCGGCCCGGTTGCCACGCCGCCCCCGATGATCGCCAAGTTTTTCACAGACATTGGCGTCGACAACCTGCCCCAGCACCGCGACCCAAAACAAGACCTTGCCCGTTCGGTGAAAATCTTCGGTCTGCCGGTATCAATCATCATCGACCGCGATGGAAATGAAGTTGCGCGGATGTTGGGCGATGCCGACTGGAGCTCGGACAATGCCAAGGCGATCATGCGTGCCTTTGCAGAAAACCCGCCCTCCTGAACCCCACAATTTGACCCTTGGTTAATTTCCCGGCACAGTGAGGGGAAAATCGAGGGCAAATTTGGAACATATCGCGTTTACGACTGAGATGGCCGTGGTCATGGCGACCCTGGCCTTTACTGTGTTTTTGTTCGTGTCCGAGATCATCAGGGTCGATCTCGCCGCCATCCTGATCTTGGTCATCGTCGGTATCCTTAGTTACATGCCGGGTCTCGAAAATCTGGCGGACGTCAATCATCTGTTTGACGGTTTCGCCTCGAACGCGGTTATATCCATCATTGCGGTCATGATCGTCGGTGCGGGCCTTGATAAAACCGGCATCATGAACAAGGTCGCGGCCGTCATCCTCAAACGAGGCGGCACAACAGAAGCACGCGTCGTGCCCATTGTCTCGGGTACAGTTGGGTTCATTTCCAGCTTCTTGCAAAATGTCGGCGCCGCAGCCCTCTTCCTTCCCGTCGTCAGCCGCATTTCCGCCCGCAGCGGCATCCCCCTCTCACGCCTCCTCATGCCCATGGGCTTTTGCGCCATTCTCGGCGGCACGATGACAATGGTGGGTTCATCCCCTCTGATCTTGCTCAACGACCTCATTCGTTCGGCCAATGAAACTCTGCCTGCCGACGCGAAAATGGCCGAGTTTGGTCTGTTTTCCGTTACCCCGATCGGCTTTGCCTTGGTGCTAACTGGCATCATCTATTTTATGGTTTTGGGTAAATTTGTCTTGCCCGGCGACGTTGACAAAGTTGATGCGTCTTCCGGCCAAGGTACTTCGGATTATCTACAACGCGTGTACGGCCTGAAGGCTGACGTATATGAGGTAGATGTCCCTGCCAACAGCCCACTGGTTGGGCAGATCCTGGCTGACATAAACCTCGAAAATAACCTCTACATCATTTCAACCTACTACAAGGGTAAGGTCTCGATGGTGCAGATCCTTACTGCCGAAATCGCTGCCCCCTGTCGTCTGGCGATTATCGGAAAAGGCGTGATTGTCGAGGCTTTCGCTAAAAAATACGGCCTCACCATCCGCCCCGCGTTGGATGTCTTTGCCGAGGAATTCGCCCCCACAAACGCCGGCATCGCCGAGGTAGTCATTCCCCCGGATTCCAAGCTCATCGGGCAATCTCCCCGCGACCTGTTACTGAGAAAAACCTACGGGCTCAGCCTTTTGGCCATTCACCGCGGCGAGGAAACCCTCAGTCACGTGGAATACGGCGAACACCACCCCACGGCCATTGGCCTGGTGCCATTCCAAGCCGGGGACATGCTTGTCGCCCACAGCCGCTGGGAAAATCTGGTACGCATCAAACGCGACCGCGACTTTGTCGTTGTCACCTCTGACTTCCCGCAAGAGGAGTTGCGCCCGCAAAAGGTTGGCGCTGCCCTGTTCTTCTTCCTCGTGTCTCTAACGATGATCCTCTTCACAGATGTGCGCCTGTCACTTTGCCTGCTCACCGGCGCGGTCGGCATGCTGCTCAGCAAGGTCATGACCATCGACGAGGCGTATCGCGCCGTCGGTTGGAACACCGTGTTCCTCTTGGCCAGCCTGATACCCTTGGGGCAGGCGGTGCAAAACACCGGCACTGCGGAATGGATCGCGCAGCAAATTCTCACCTTGCTGGACGGTTGGCCCATCTGGGCGCTACAAGGCGGCGTTGCCATTCTGGCCACGGCCTTCTCACTGGTGATGTCCAATGTTGGCGCAACGGTGCTTTTGGTGCCGCTTGCCGTCTCCATCGCTGTGGCGGCGGGCGGCAATCCGGCGGTCTTTGCGCTCACCGTGGCGATCTCGACCTCGAACTCCTTCATCATCCCCACCCACCAGGTCAACGCCCTAATCATGGGTCCAGCGGGGTATAAGGTGACCGATTTCGTCCGCTCCGGCGGGATCATGACAGTTTTGTTCCTGATTGTCTCGATGGTAATGCTGAATATTGTCTTCTAGCTCTCGCAATCAAAACCCTTGTTTGTAAGGTCATTAGTGTCTAAAGGCAGCCCATGCTGGATGATGCCGACGATATTCATGCGCTCTTTGCTGGTGCGCCCAAGACAACCGAATTCCGCAAGCTGCGCAAACGGATCGTGCGCCAGACGCGGGAGGCGATTGATCAATATGGCATGATCGAAAAGGGCGCGCGCTGGCTGGTCTGCCTGTCGGGCGGCAAGGACAGTTACACGCTTTTGGCCGTTCTGCATGAATTACAATGGCGCGGGCTTCTCCCGGTTGATATTCTCGCCTGCAACCTTGATCAGGGTCAGCCCGGCTTCCCGGCCACCGTACTACCTGAATTTCTGGAAAAAATGGGCGTCCCGCACCGGATCGAATATCAAGATACCTATTCGGTCGTGATGGACAAAGTCCCTGAGGGGCGCACCTTCTGCGCCCTCTGCTCCCGTCTCAGACGCGGCAATCTCTACCGCATCGCCCGCGAGGAAGGTTGCTCTGCCGTGGTTCTTGGTCACCACCGCGATGACATTTTAGAGACGTTCTTCATGAACCTCTTCCACGGCGGGCGTTTGGCCACTATGCCGCCAAAACTGGTGAATGAAGAGGGCGACCTGTTTGTTTATCGGCCCCTGTCCTTCGTCGCCGAAGCAGACTGCGAAAAATTCGCCACCGGCATGAACTACCCAATCATCCCCTGCGACCTTTGTGGGTCACAAGACGGTCTGCAACGCCAGCAGGTCAAACAGATCCTTGATGGATGGGAGGCCAACCGCCCTGGCCGTCGTCAGGTCATGTTCCGCTCGCTGATGAACGCGCGGCCCTCGCATCTGCTTGATCCTAAGCTCTTCGATTTCGCCGGTCTGGCACTAGGCGAAAAATCTGCTGATCTCTTCACCGACGGATTGCCAAAGCTACGTTAGTCATTGATGGCCCTCAGGCCTAGAGTTCGGCCTCGAAACCTTCGGCGATCTCTTTGATTTCTCTCCATTTATTTAGTCCGTTTATGCATCGCCGTGCATTTTTGTAATCCGTGCGCGACTCGTTGATGTAATCGGTGATCTTTCGCCCTGTAAACCCCCCCATCTTGAACCCGTGAACCAACACCATCAGTGCAATTTTTGGATCCATGGCCAGATCAGGATCGCCAACCAATGGCTCCCTCATGATATGATAATATTTTTGATAATTGCTTCGCCAAGTAAGCTGGACATACCCACGTCCATAATAAGGATAGTAACGAAAGTTATTTCTTCGCCAGGCCTCGCTCTTCCAATAGGCTTCTCGAACGGGTTCAAATGTATGGTTTGTTTCCCATTTCGTAGTCGCAAGAACATAGGCAATTTGCGTTTTCAGACCTATGCCAAGGTTCTCACACACTGCAGCAATGGCTGACTTTGTTTTTTCTTCAGAAGAAACATCCGAATTTAAAATATTCTGCGTTTTCTCTATATTGTGAATGGCAAGGTCCTTGGCACCCGTTGTTACGGTCGAAACATCAGATTCACCAATATCGACCTTATATTCTGCAAAGGCGCTTCTTGTATTTGGTCCAATCAAACCATCAACCTTTGAGATCGGGTATGTCATCCATGACAAAGAACGCTGCAAGTTTTTCAACTGCGTTTGCCCAATGTCATTGATGTTTGAGCCAGAGGAAATGTCATTCAATGTGTGGGGGTCGAACATATTGTTCTCCAATAAAGTAAAAAATTAAAGAAAGTGGGTTTTCTGAATAGGTCGGACACCAAAACTGCTTGTCAAAGCTCCGCGATTTCAAAGTGCATCCCATCTTTGTTGCCAAAATGGCCGCCCCAGTAAAATCCTTCCTCATTTGCAATCCGGACCAACTCCCGCAAACAACCACGTGCACCGATAATGGCGTCCGGTCGGCCAATCCAATTTTCCTGCGAATTGATATCGAATGCCGAACCCCATGAATGGTTTGAAAGGTTGGCTCGCACCGGATTAATTGTGCCTCGTTTCAGTCGTGGATTAAAGCAGCCCACATAGTACAATACTCGGTTTACCAAACCCGCCGTTTCCCATGCTGAAAACAAAGCAAGAATTCTTGGCGCAGCAAGACGGTGACACCGAATTTCACCGTTGACCATAAGGCGCGGCGATGAGCTTTGCCGGTCAACCATTCCCAAAAGTTGTGGTATCTGAAACCTTCCAATGTTGTCCGCCACCCAGTTATTTAAAATCCTAATTCTTTGTGGGTTGCCGTTGGATGGCGCATATTCGTATTGGAATTCACCAAACAATTGATCTGAAACTTGCTGAGTAGGGCGAGGTAAGTTTGTCGGCTTGCTCGGAAATCTCAAGGCCTCCTGAATTTCGGCTGACGTGCGTGGAATGGGCTCTTCGAAACTGGTATTTTCGTATCCCCAGGCAACCGCCGCAATCGCACTGTTGTGTCCAAACAAGCCGTCCACAAGCAACCCTTCGCGTTGCTGGAATTGCTCCACCGCTGCGTGAGTTGCAGGCCCAAAGTCCCCGTCTGCACCGAACTGCAAGTGTATGCCTTGGCTTATGAGGAATTTTTGCAGTCGCAGCACGTCACTGCCAATGTGGCCTCGTTTCAAAGTATAGAAAAATTTAGGCATAGAAATCTCCTGGACAACATATCTTGAAGTAGAAATTTATAAAATATCACACTTAAAAGTAGGCACATCCTAACACACCACGCCTATTTTCCAAAATTTGCATCAACCAAAATTTGAAGGTCCTCAATCATCAGAGCAACCGGGTCGAACATCGGCAATTTTTCTCAAGGCATTAACCCCCAAGCTTTTTCCGGACAAAATTGATGTCGCAATATCAACGGGCTTATGCTTTCTTGAATTCATAAGAACGAGGGATGTTATGACCAGCTTGATTGACGGCCTGAACGGCATTCTGTGGAACTACGTCCTGATTTACGGATTGTTGGGGGCAGGGGCCTTTTTCACGCTCAGGCTGGGGGCTATTCAATTCCTGCATATCGGCGAAATGATCCGCGTCATCACCTCGGGCCGTACCACGGTTGAACGGGGTATTTCCCCGTTTCGGGCCCTGACTGTCAGCCACGCCTCGCGCGTTGGCACCCTCATTGCCGTGCTGCTATTGTCAAAAACCGTGATCAAGCTGACCAAGGACTACTTTGATCAACGCCGCGCCGGACAAAAGCCAAAATTCGCCGCCAAGGATTTCCCTGAATTCGGCGACGGCATCGATCATTCGGTCTGGAAGTAACCCTCATGGATCTTCAAGCCATTGCAAATGACATCGTCAGCCGGATGGAAAGCGAATCCGACCGCGGCAAAGTCGCCAACTATATCCCGGAACTGGCGCATGTAGATTTGAACAAGTTCGGCATTGCCATCGCGCCTATTGAGGGTGAAGTGGTCACCGCAGGCGACGCTGATATCCCGTTTTCGATCCAGAGTATTTCTAAACTCTTTGCTCTGACCCTCGCCCTCAAACGAGTCGGCGCCACGCTCTGGCAACGGGTCGGGCGTGAACCTTCTGGCACGGCCTTCAACTCTATCATCCAACTCGAAAATGAACGGGGCATTCCCCGCAATCCCTTCATAAACCCCGGTGCAATAGTTGTCTCGGACGTGCTGCTTGAAGGACGGCAACCCGATGAAGCCCTCGAAGACGTCCTTGGCCTGTGCCGCCGCCTGTCCAACGATGAAACCGTCTATGTCGACGACAAAGTCGCCGCCTCGGAAACTCTGACAGGCGACCGCAACCGCGCGCTGGCCAACTTCATGAAGGCCGAGGGCAACCTGCGCGAACCGGTCGACAGGGTGCTCGAGGTCTATTTCCAGCAATGCGCCATCGCCATGAGCTGCCGCCAACTGGCCACCGCCGGACGGTACCTGTGCGCTGCTGGCCAGCCTGCGGGTGGCGAAGACTCAACTGTCACCCCCGAACGTGCCCGGCGCTTGAATTCCCTGATGATGACCTGTGGTCTCTACGATGCCTCGGGCGAATTTGCCTTCCGCATCGGAATCCCCGCCAAAAGCGGTGTAGGTGGCGGGGTTCTGGGCATCATCCCCGGCGTGGCCTCTGTTGCGGCGTGGTGCCCGGGGCTGGACCGCAACGGCAACTCCCGATTGGCGATTGAGGCTTTCGAGGAATTGGTCCGCGCAACCGGTTGGTCTGTCTTCGGCCCATTGGTTCCACCGCGCCGCTCACAAACCTAATGCCAGGCAGTCTTCACTAACTCGATAGATCGGAATCGCAATGCCCGCCCCGACCAACACACTCAAAGCCGCCCTGAAACGCGGCGAAACTCAAATTGGCTGTTGGGCCAGCCTCGCTGACCCTTACGCGACGGAAGTACTCTCAACCGCCGACTTCGATTGGATCCTGATAGACGTTGAACATTCGCCAAATGACCTGCGCACCATCATGCGGCAGCTTCAGGTGTTGGAAGGCAAGCGCGCAAATGCCGTGGTGCGCCTGCCGATGGGCGAAGACTGGCTGATCAAGCAGGTTTTGGACATCGGCGCGCAGTCGCTACTGATCCCAATGGTCGAATCCGCCGATCAGGCCCGCGACCTTGTCCGTGCCACACGCTATCCGCCAAATGGTATCCGAGGATCTGGCGCGGCCATTGCGCGGGCATCGATGTTCAACACGCATGACAATTACATCAAAACCGCCGATGCCGAAATTTGCCTGATTGTTCAGGTCGAATCCCGCGCAGGTTTGACTGTTTTGGATGATATTCTGGCCACCGAAGGCATCGACGGTATCTTCATCGGCCCTTCAGATCTCGCCGTTGATATGGGTTATCATGGCGACACGTCCCAACCCGAGGTGCGCGACGCTATCAAAGATGCGTTGGAACGCATATCTGCAACCGGAAAAGCGGCTGGCATCATCTCGATGAACGACAAGGACGCACAGGAATACGCAGAGTGGGGCGCTAATCTTCTGGCCGTCGGGGCGGACATCCTGATGCTCGCCACCGCCGCCCGTAATGCCATGGCTCTCTGGCGCCCTCGAACCGACAGATAATCAGAACTCTATCGCGGAATTGACGCCGACCAGGACTTCTCATGCACCTGACTGTCATTTTCCCAAGCGGTCAGGCTTTGCTCCACCTCGAAGGTATCCTTCAGCCCGCGCATAGTGGCGACCACTTTGGTACACGCCTCCCAATCGTCACGCTTCATCGACCGGTTCCAGACCATCTCAACCTTAGCGCTCGCCGGGTAATCGCGTTTTATGCTCCAGCGCTCGGTTAGCGCACTTTCTGTGATCAACCCTGAGACCTCATCCAATTGACGCCCGTGATCCCCGGAAATTTCCAAGACAATTTCACCGGTTTGCGGATCTTCACTCCACGTCTTGGATTCAGCACCCTCGCGCAAGTATTTGGAGGGCCGAGTTTTGTACGAAACAGGGGGTGAGAACGTACAACTTGTACAAAATTCCTGGCTTACGCCGGGCAACGTCAAACTCCCTTCTGTCAGGGTCAAAGTGAAACTATCCCCCTCCGGCCAAGCAAAGGGCCAATAGCTCCCGCTGATGGCCAACCGCAATTTATGCCCCTTGGGAACGCGGTAGGCGGTTTGATCCAACGACAGGTTTACATCAATCTCTTGCCCCGGATTCAGAGTCTGTTTCGCCTCAAAACTCTCGAAATTACGCAAATCCAGCATGCCAAGTGAGATCAACATGCTGCTGCCATCTGGCCGCACATCGCACAGCCGCGCAACCACTTGCCCGCGCGGTTTGTCAGACGAAAGCCTCAGCGTAACCATAGGAGAACCAATGATAATTTGTTCTTCGTTCAGCGACTCACTGTCAAAACACGCCGACAGTTCATCATCCATACGTTGATCATCTGGTAATTCACCCGGACCAAAGCCAAAGGGAAAAAACTCCCCGCTTGCCCGCCCACAGGAGATGTCAGTATTTACTTTAATTTCAAAGGCTTCGCCTCGACCAAGTGTATTTCGGCCAAGAGCAAAAACAGCATTTTTCTTGGGTGTCAAATTCCAATCCTGCACGGCAAACCAATCACCGGGTCGCTCCGCAAGCGATGGATCCGGAGCGACACTGTCCATAACATATGCACGATAGGATGGATCGTTCTCCGCACCATTACCAATATTTTTCAACCACTTATCCCACCAACGCAGGGCAAGATTTTGATAGTCAATCGACGGTTCAATCGTGCTGATATGCGGATACTTATGGCTCCACGGCCCCATGATCCCCTGAACCGGACACTTTAGATTCTCGACCATGCCCAGAATCGCATTGCGATACCCGTCATGCTGCCCACCGATCACCAGAACAGCCGCCTTCAGATCATCAAAGGTTTCACATATTGACCCGTGTTTCCAATAGCCATCACGATCCGCATGGCGCATCCAGCGCTCAGCTAAGAATGGTGTGTTTTCAAGTTGCTGTAACCACAACTCCCGTGCCTTACCTTGACCCAACAACGCCGCATCAGGTGGCATAGACAACCATGACATCGCGGTTGCGGCCCAGCCAATATTCTCCCCTAACTGAATGCCACCCTTGTAATGAATGTCATCATTGTAACGATCTACTGACGTGCCAATACTGATCACTGCCTTCAGGGCCTCGGGTGCGCGGGCCGCCAGCTGTACGCCATTGAACCCACCCCAGGAAATCCCCTGAATCCCGACACTTCCGTTGCACCAGCTCTGACTGGCAATCCAGTTGATCACCTCAACTCCGTCACTCAACTCCTGTTCGGAATATTCATCATCGTAGAGCCCCTCGCTGTCTCCTGTTCCACGGCGGTCCACACGCAAACAGGCATAGCCATTGCTGGCAAACCATGGGTGCATCGTGTCATCTCGTGCAGCGGTGCCATCGGATTTTCGATAAGGCAAATACTCCAATATGGCCGGAACAGTGTCTGTTATTGCCTCATCTGGCAACCAAAGCTTGGCCGACAGCCGCGTACCATCAGACAGAACGATGCCTTGATCCGGGTCAATCTTCATCGCTTAATCCCTTTAGCTCGTAAATTAGGTCGAGCGCCTGCCGAGGCGTTAGTTCATCCGGCAAAATATCTGCCAATCTCTTTTCAACCCGGCTTTCCGCGGCGGGCGGAGCAGCTGGCATTGGCGGAGCAGCCGAAAATAGCGGAAGATCATCGATCAACGTATCCCGCTTGCTCCCACCTTCGCGCTCGCCCTTCTCCAGAGCATCCAACACAACGCGTGCCCGCTCGACAACAGATGCAGGCAATCCCGCCAGTTTCGCCACCTGAACCCCATAAGACCGGTCTGCCGCGCCACGTCGTACCTCGTGCAGGAATATGACATCACCGTTGTGTTCTTTGACGGAAACGGTCGCATTATCTACACGTCCTAACTTTTCACTAAGCTTGGTTAGTTCATGATAATGCGTGGCAAACAGTGCACGACACTTGTTGGCCTCGTGCAAATGCTCCAGCGTTGCCCAAGCTATAGACAGGCCATCGTAGGTCGCTGTTCCGCGCCCGATCTCATCAAGAATGACAAGCGCATGATCATCTGCTTGGTTTAGGATCGCGGCAGTTTCGACCATTTCAACCATAAAGGTCGACCGCCCGCGCGCCAGATCGTCAGACGCGCCAACGCGGCTGAAGAGCTGGCTGACAATCCCAATATGAGCTGATTGTGCTGGAACAAAGCTGCCCATTTGTGCCAATAGGGCAATCAATGCATTTTGCCGCAAGAACGTCGACTTACCTGCCATGTTTGGACCAGTCAGCAGCCAGATGTCGCTGTCGTCCCCAAGATGGCAATCATTGGCGATGAACGGCTCGCCACTTTGTGATTTCAGCGCTTGTTCCACCACCGGATGACGGCCACCTTTGATGTCCAAAGCGCGACTTTCATCAACCTTCGGCTTGCACCAGTTTTCATTGCGGGCCAATTCCCCCAGTGCCGTTGCCAAATCTATCTCTGCCAGAGCGCGTGCGGTTTGAGAAATTTCTGCTGCTTTGTTCAAAATTTCGAGGCTTAAGGCAGAATAGAGACGTTTTTCGATTTCCAGCGCTTGCCCACCCGCATTCAATATCCGCGTTTCCATCTCGGTCAATGGCAGGGTGGTAAAACGCACCTGATTAGCCGTGGTCTGGCGGTGTTTGAAGGTATCACTCAACGGTTCCGACAGCATCTTGTCGGCGTGGGTTGCTGTCACCTCGACGAAGTACCCCAGCACATTGTTGTGCTTGACTTTGAGCGACTGGATGCCTGTCAGATCGACATATTCCTGCTGCATGGCGGCAATGACAGCGCGGCCTTCATCACGCAGCTTGCGTGCTTCATCCAGTTCTTCATCATAGCCGGGCGCGATGAATCCACCATCTCGCGCCAAAAGCGGCGGCTCATCCACCAGCGCATTATCCAGCAAATCAACCAGATCATCGTGGCCCATAAGATCCTGCACCGCTGATTTCAGCAGCTCGGGCAAATCATGGCCATCGGTTGACCCAGGAAGATCACTTGCCTGAGCCAGCGCATTGCGCACCGCCGCCAAGTCGCGCGGTCCGCCACGGTCAATCGAAAGGCGTGACAGGGCGCGGTCCAGGTCTGGAACCTTGCGCAACATCCCGCGAACTCGCTCACTAAACCCAGAATTATCATAGGAAAAGGAAACGGCCTCTAATCGCGATTGGATTACCTCAATTTTCCTCGAGGGACTGGAAATTCGCCGCTCCAACAATCGGCCACCAGCCGCCGTCACTGTGCGATCCATCACCCCGATCAGCGACCCCGAACGACCGCCAGACAGGGCGTGGGTCAACTCAAGGTTCCGCCGGGTGGCCGCATCGATTTGCAAGACCCGCGCCTGCGCCTCTCGTTGAGGTGGATGCAAGAGGGGCAGCTTACCCTTCTGCGTAATCTCCAAGTATTCAACCACCGCCCCCATAGCCGCAACTTCGGCGCGGGAGAAGTTTCCGTAGGCCTCAAGCGTTCCAACCGAAAACAGATCACACAGTCGTTTTTGCCCGCCGGTGCTGTCAAAAGCCGCGCGACCTAGGGGCGACAGAGCAACGCCAAATTCATCGGCGGTTTCTGCCAGTGTCTGATCATCGCCCTCGGCTACGATCAACTCACTTGGCATCAGGCGTGCCAATTCTGGACCAAGCCGCACTTCGGGGATTACACTGACATGAAAAGCACCGGTTGAGATATCAACCCAGGCCAGCGCTGTTTCCCCGCGTACATTGGCAAAACTGGCCAGATAATTGTGGCGACGCGCCTCTAACAAGCTTTCTTCAGTCAGTGTTCCCGGCGTGACCAGACGCACAACGTCGCGCTTAACGACAGACTTCGCTCCACGCCTTTTCGCCTCGGTCGGGCTTTCAAGCTGTTCGCACACAGCGACCCGAAAACCTTTGCGGATCAATGTGAGCAAATATCCTTCGGCGGCGTGAAAAGGCACGCCACACATCGGGATATCATCTCCCTGATGCTTGCCGCGTTTGGTTAGCGCAATATCAAGCGCGACTGCCGCCTCCTCAGCATCGTGGAAAAACAGCTCATAAAAGTCACCCATGCGATAAAACAGAAGGGCATTCGGATAGCGGCTTTTGATTTCCAGATACTGCGCCATCATCGGCGTTACAGCTGATTTACCGGTTGTCACGTGGTACCCCCTGATTTGGCCATGCCAGACATTACAAACCGATGCGACCAGACGAAAGCCAAATCCGGCATTTGGTTGAGCCTTTCGCAAAGCCCGTCTATGGAAGGATAGCATATCCAAAACTGGTCAGGTCCATGTCAAAGCCCAAGTTCACCCGCGAAGAAGCCCTTGCGTTTCACATCGAGCCCACCCCGGGCAAATTCGAGATTGCTGCCACGGTCCCGATGACCACCCAGCGCGATCTGTCATTGGCCTATTCGCCGGGAGTGGCTGTGCCATGTGAGGAAATCGCCGCAAACCCAGAAACAGCTTATGACTACACCAACAAGGGTAACCTTGTAGCGGTAATTTCGAACGGAACTGCGGTTCTGGGATTGGGTAACCTAGGGGCCTTGGGATCAAAGCCGGTGATGGAAGGCAAGGCTGTTTTGTTCAAGCGCTTTGCCGATGTGAACTCCATCGATATCGAATTGGACACGGAAGACCCTGACAAGTTCATTGAGGCCGTCAAGCTGATGGGCCCGACCTTTGGTGGCATCAACCTTGAAGACATCAAAGCACCGGAATGTTTCATCATTGAACAGCGCTTAAAGGAAATCATGGACATCCCGGTGTTTCATGATGACCAACACGGTACTGCTGTTATTTGTGCGGCAGGCCTGCTCAACGCACTACATATTTCAGGTAAAAAGATCGAAGATGTCAAAATCGTCCTGAACGGCGCGGGCGCGGCAGGTATTGCCTGTATTGAATTGCTCAAATCAATGGGCGCAAAGCATGACAACTGTATCGTTTGCGATACGAAAGGCGTGATCTATCAGGGTCGCACCGAAGGTATGAACCAGTGGAAATCTGCCCACGCGATTTCAACTGAGCTGCGTACACTGGAAGAAGCCATGCAAGGAGCGGACGTATTCCTTGGTGTGTCGGTCAAGGGTGCAGTGACACAAGAAATGGTCAGCGCAATGGCCGAAAGCCCGGTGATCTTTGCCATGGCGAATCCAGACCCCGAAATTACCCCGGAAGAAGCCCATGAGGTTCGTCCAGACGCGATTATTGCCACGGGTCGGTCAGACTATCCCAACCAAGTGAATAACGTTCTGGGCTTTCCATACCTATTCCGTGGGGCACTGGATGTGCACGCCCGCGCAATCAATGACGAGATGAAGATCGCTTGCGCCCGCGCGCTGGCTGATCTGGCCCGAGCCGATGTTCCTGATGAGGTCGATATTGCCTATGGTCGAAAACTGTCGTTTGGGCGTGACTACATCATCCCAACGCCGTTTGACCCGCGTTTGATCCACACCATTCCACCAGCGGTCGCCAAGGCCTGCATGGACACCGGGGCTGCTCGTCGCCCAATTGTGGATATGGATGCCTACGAACAAACGCTGAAATCGCGGATGGACCCAACGGCGTCAATCCTGCGGTCAATCAATGCCCGCGCGCGCAATTCACAAGCGCGCATGATCTTTGCTGAAGGTGATGATCCCCGCGTCTTGCGCGCTGCCGTGCAATATCAACGCTCTGGTCTGGGCAAGGCTATCGTCATCGGTCGTGATGAAGATGTAAAAGAAAAACTCGAGGCCGCCGGATTGGGCGATGCCGTACGTGAAATTGAAATCATGAACGCGGCCAAAGCCGACCGGCTGAGCGAATACAAGGCGTTTTTGTACAAACGCCTGCGCCGCAAGGGTTTTGACCGGCATGATGTACACCGCCTAGCCGCACGTGACCGGCACGTATTTGCAGCCTTGATGCTGGCTCACGGCCATGGCGACGGGTTGGTCACAGGTGCCACTAGGAAGTCTGCCCATGTGATGGAGTTGATCAACCACGTCTTTGACGCTGATGCCGAAAGTGGTGCCGTTGGCGTCTCGGCGCTGTTGCACAAGGGCCGGATTGTTCTGATTGCCGATACGCTTGTCCACGAATGGCCAAACGAGGAAGATCTGGCCAATATCGCCGAACGCGGCGCCGAAGTAGCGCGTCACTTGGGCCTAGAGCCGCGTGTTGCCTTTGTCTCCTTCTCGGCCTTTGGCTACCCGCGGTCTGAGCGGGCAGAAAAAATGCACCGCGCACCGCAAGTTCTGGAAGAGCGTGGCGTTGACTTTGAGTTCGAGGGTGAGATGACGGTTGATGTTGCCCTCAATACTGAAGCGCAGAAAAGCTATCCGTTCCAGCGCCTGACCGGTCCGGCCAACGTATTGGTTGTACCTGCTCGCCACTCAGCATCAATCTCGGTTAAATTGATGCAGGAAATGGCAGAGGCCACAGTGATTGGCCCGATCCTGTCGGGTGTCGACAAGCCTATTCAGCTGTGTCCCACCAGCGCGACAGCAAACGACATTCTGAACATGGCTGTTTTGGCGGCATGTAAGATTGGGTAATTAGATCTAGTAACCTATGAAAAAGCCCCGTGAAGTTCACGGGGCTTTTTTGCTAGGCTAACTCAACCGCGGCGACGACGACGGCGGCGGCCGCCATCATCCCCACCGGAATCCCCTTGTGTGTTAAACGATGGGTTCGGCAGGTTGGTGATTTTTGCCAGTTCTGGGAAGGGGTCGGTTTTGTGCGGGATCGCATTGGCCGCAACAAAGTGGTCCTGAAACTTCGGCTCGATCGCGGTTTCTACCTTGGTGATTTCTCGTACAACGCGTTCGATCTCTTTCCGGGCAGCAATGTTACACAGAGCAATCCGCGCACCGGTACCGGCGGCGTTACCTGCACTCATGACTTTATCGAGTGGCACATCTGGGATCATCCCCAGCACCATGGCATGCAATGAACTGATGTGCGCCCCGAAAGCACCGGCCAGCACAACGCGATCAACCTTATCGACACCACGTTGATCCATCAACAAACGTGCCCCAGCATAAAGCGCTGATTTTGCAAGCTGAATAGCACGGATGTCACCTTGGGTGACAGTTATACGAGGGCCGCCTTCAGCGCTGGAATCATGAACCAGATAGGAATTGGTGCGCCCTTCAGGAACGCAGCGGCCGGTTCCGGTTTGCGCCTCAGACCCGATCAGGCCACTGTCATCCATCAACCCGGCAATACGCAACTCAGCTACCGCTTCGATTATGCCGGAGCCACAAATCCCGGTAATCCCGGTTGTCGCAGTCGCCTCATCAAAACCATCTTCATCCGACCAAAGTTCGCACCCAATCACGCGGAACCGCGGTTCTTTGGTTTCGGGATCAATCCTGATCGCCTCAATCGCACCGGGAGCGGCACGCTGGCCAGAACTGATCTGCGCTCCCTCAAAGGCGGGGCCGGTTGGGGAAGAGCACGCTAGAACCCGCTCTTTGTCGCCCAGCAGAATTTCGGCATTTGTGCCCACGTCCACGATCAGAGCCAGATCCTCGGATTTGCCGGGCTCCTCAGAAAGTGCAACCGCGGCACAGTCGGCACCAACGTGTCCTGCAATACAGGGCAGAATATAGGTACGAGCCCGACGGTTGATGGCAGTCAGGTCCAGATCGCGTGCTTCAAGCGACAGGCTTTCGGATGTGGCCAGCGCAAAGGGTGCCTGACCCAGTTCCACAGGATCGATACCCAACAGCAGGTGGTGCATGACCGGGTTACACACAAAGACAACTTCGACAATCAGCGCGGCGTCAATCTCGGCCTCTTTGGCGATTTCTTCGGCCAGAGTATTGATGGCATCGCGCACGGCAGCGGTCATTTCCTTGTCACCGCCCGGGTTCATCATCGAATAGCTGACCCGGCTCATCAGGTCTTCGCCAAAGCGGATCTGTGGGTTCATGATGCCGGATGAGGCTTTAACCTCTCCCGTTTCCAAATCAGTCAGGTGAGCAGCAACCGTCGTAGAGCCAAGGTCAATAGCCAAACCGTACAGGCCAGCCTCGTGCAGGCCAGGCCAAATGTCGATAACACGCGCAATGGAGTCATCATGTGCCTTGTTCAGCGCGACGGTGACTTGAAACTTGCCTTTGCGCAATACCGGCTGAAGTTTTGACAGCAAAGTCACGTCAGCCGTGATGCTTTCAATTTCCCACTGATCACGTAGGGCACGCTCCAGCCGCTCCAGATCGCCGGTGGGTTCGTGCATATCGGGCTCGTCCACCTCGACAAAAAACAGACGTGTGGCCGGATCCATCTGGATTGCGCGAGCCGACGCCGCCTTGCGCACCACCTGTTTGTGGACCTGGCTTTCAGGCGGAACATCGATAACGATATCGCCCTGAACTGTTGCCTGGCACCCCAGACGGCGACCGGGTTTCAATCCACGTTTGTCATCATAGCGCTGCTCAACCGCGTTCCATTCAGACAGCGCGTCATCCGCAACAGTCACACCGTGTTTGGGAAATTCACCATAGCTGGGTGTGATCTGGCATTTTGAGCAGATCCCGCGCCCACCACAAACCGAATCGAGATCTACACCCAATTGCCGGGCCGCAGTCAGAACTGGAGTACCAACAGGAAAGTGACCGCGTTTACCAGATGGGGTAAAGACGACGAGAGGATCGGTGCTCATGATAATGGCCCTTGGCTTTTGTTGCGCGCTAGCGCAATAAATACGCGCCCGATCGGATAAGTGAAGGCTGCAAACCGGCAATATTTGTCATGCCCGCGTCATAAGCGCACATACGCAGGGGGCCTATCTAGAATATTCCTTGATAATCGAGACATATTTGCACCAAGCAACACCTCAATTTTTAACAATGAAAATGGGGGCGAAGCGTCGCTTGACTCTGCTCAAAACCCCTGTATAAGCGCGCTTTCATTGGTGTTGGTGGACCTCGCAAGAGGAACCCTGTCACTTCGGCAAAATCCGAAGAGAGGACAACGCCCTTCGAAACCTAAACGAAGGAGATCAGCAGATGACAAAAAGAACTGCTGCCAAATACAAAATTGACCGCCGGATGGGCGAAAACATCTGGGGTCGTCCAAAATCACCAGTAAACCGTCGTGAATATGGCCCCGGCCAGCACGGTCAGCGCCGCAAGGGTAAACTGTCTGACTTTGGTCTGCAGCTGCGCGCCAAGCAGAAACTGAAAGGCTACTATGGCGACCTGACAGAGAAGCAATTCCGTCGCGTTTACAAAGAAGCCGAGCGTGTCAAAGGCGATACAGGTGAAAACCTGATCGGTCTGCTGGAGCGTCGTCTGGACGCGGTTGTTTACCGCGCCAAATTCGTTGCAACCATGTTTGCCGCGCGCCAGTTTGTGAACCACGGCCACGTCAAAGTAAACGGTCAGCGCGTCAACATCCCTTCTTACCGTGTTAAAGAAGGTGATGTGATTGAAGTGCGTGATCGCTCCAAGCAACTGGCTGTTCTGCTGGAAGCCGTTCAACTGGCTGAGCGCGACGTTCCTGACTACATCGAAACCGATCATTCTAAAATGACCGCAACATTCGTTCGTACACCTGGTCTGGCCGACGTGCCTTATCCAGTGATCATGGAACCGAACCTCGTCATCGAATTCTACGCGCAGAACTAAGCATCTCGCTATTTCTGCCAAGGGCCGCGACGGGAAACCGCCGCGGCCTTTTCTTTTGCCGCTGGCCAAGATGGAAACCCCCCGCTAGAAAACCTGCGAAGGAGTAACTGCCATGACAAAGATCACCCCCCAACCAGGGATCATGGACATCGCTTTGTATCAAAGCGGGGCGTCGCATGTTGAAGGTGTGTCAAACGTCGTCAAGCTCAGCTCGAACGAGAACCCGTTTGGCCCCTCGGACGCGGCAAAAGATGCCTTTACCAAAGCGGCCTTTGAATTGCATCGGTATCCTTCTTCTGATCATTCATCGCTGCGCAATGCGATTGGGGAAATCCATGCTGTTGATCCGGCGCGCGTGATCTGTGGTGCCGGAAGTGATGAGATCATTGCCTTTCTATGTCAGGCTTATGCAGGCTCGGGCGATGAGGTGATTTACACGGAACACGGGTTTGCCATGTACCGGATTAGCGCGCTGGCCGCTGGTGCCAAGCCGGTTGAGGTGCGTGAACGGGACCGCGTGACGGATGTGGATTCTATTCTCGCAGCCTGCACCGAGAACACAAAGCTTGTGTTTATCGCCAATCCAAACAATCCAACTGGAACTATGATTGGCGATGGTGAAATTACGCGTTTGGCTGACGCTTTGCCCCCGCAAGTTTTGTTGGTTCTGGACG
The DNA here is from genome assembly GCF_900172335.1 of Roseovarius albus. GTDB lineage: Bacteria > Pseudomonadota > Alphaproteobacteria > Rhodobacterales > Rhodobacteraceae > Roseovarius > Roseovarius albus. The sequence continues at coordinate 139,798 of NZ_FWFX01000005.1, read as the reverse complement.
GCGCGTATGCTGAATATGTCGAAGGGTATGACGGTGGCGTTCGCGTGATTGAGCAGCGCCAGAATGTTGTGATGACCCGTACGTTTTCCAAGCTCTACGGTCTAGGTGGCTTGCGGATCGGCTGGGGTTATGGACCACAGCACGTCATTGACGTGCTCAATCGCGTGCGCGGTCCATTTAACTTGTCACAGGCCGGGATTGCGGCGGCCGAGGCGGCCGTACGCGATACCGTTTGGGCCGAGAAATGCCGGACGGACAACACTCGTCTGCGCGCCTGGCTGGCCGAAGCGCTGGCCGGTCACGGTGTTCCATCTGATACCTCTTGCGCAAACTTCATTCTGGCCCGATTTGCTGATCAGGCCACGGCTGAAGCCTGCAATGAGCACCTCAAATCCGAAGGGCTGATCGTCCGGTGTGTGGGCGGGTATAACTTGCCGAATTGTTTGCGTATTACCATCGGGGATGAACCCTCGTGTAGACGTGTAGCTCATGCGATCGGTCAGTTTATGGGAGACAGCGTATGACAGTCATATATAATCGCGTCGCCCTGATCGGTTTGGGTTTAATCGCCTCCTCCATGTACTGGGCAATAAAACGCGCCGGGCTGGCAAACGAAGTTGTCGGCTTTGCCAGATCCGAAGAAACGCGACAAACTGCACGAGAAATCGGCCTCTGTGATCGTATCTGTGATACCGCTGTAGCGGCTGTAGCAGGCGCAGATCTGGTTGTGTTGTGTGTGCCGGTTGGCGTCATGGGTGCCGTCACAGCAGAGATTGCACCCGCTTTGAAGCCCGGTACAACGGTGAGCGATGTTGGATCTGTAAAACGTGAAGTCATCAGTGCGGTCACGCCTTATTTGCCAAAGGGTGTTCATTTCGTCCCAGCGCACCCTTTGGCTGGAACTGAACATTCAGGACCGCGTTCAGGCTTCGCCGAACTGTTTGATAACCGTTGGTGTCTGATTGTCCCGGTTGAGGGGTCGGATGAAACCGCCTGTGAGAACGTTGAAAAGCTTTGGCAGGGCATGGGCAGCCTGACCGAACGTATGGATGCGGATCATCATGATCGGGTTCTGGCTGTCACCAGCCACGTGCCGCACCTGATAGCCTACACAATGGTGGGTGTGGCCGATGATCTGCGGCGTGTCACAGATTCTGAGGTGGTAAAGTACTCAGCCGCTGGTTTTCGGGATTTCACCCGGATTGCCGCCTCTGACCCAACCATGTGGCGTGACGTATTTTTGTCAAACAAAGATGCCACATTGGAAATTCTGGGACGCTTCACCGAAGAGCTCTTTGCCTTGCAGCGTGCCATCCGAACAGATGATGGCGCGCATCTGCATGATTATTTTACCCGCACACGTGCCATTCGGCGGGGGATTATCGAAGCTGGTCAGGATACCTCTGCACCGGACTTTGGCCGAGGAGGGTCTAAATGAAGCGCCACGCCATCTTGATTGCGGCTGTTCTGTTAAGCAGTTGTTCTGGGTCACAAAACTCTAACCCATTAAGAAGCATGGGGTCAGTTTGTGGAGACCCGGACATTCGGGGCGAACTTGTCGGCAAAGTTCACGGAGGCGGCGGGTGTGGGTTTGATAACGGCGTTCGCGTCAGTTCAATCAATGGGATTTTGCTCAGCCAACCTTCTTTGATGCGTTGTGAAACGGCAAAGGGCATGAAATCTTGGATAGGTAAAGGTATGCAGAAAGCCGTTGGCAATACTGGCGGTGGTGTGGCACAAATTCAAGTTGCTGCGCATTACGCGTGCCGTACACGCAATCATCAAGCCGGCGCGAAACTGTCTGAACACGCCAAGGGCAATGCGATTGATATCTCTGGCTTCCGCCTGAGGGATGGATCCGAGATTTCTGTCAAACAGCACTGGGGCAAAGGCAAGTACGGTCGCATCTTGAAAAAGATGCACAAATCGGCCTGCGGCAAACCCTTTGGCACCGTTCTAGGGCCGAACTCTGACGCGCATCACAGGGATCATTTCCACTTTGACATCGCGCGCCATGGAAATGGGGCCTACTGTCGCTAAACGGAAATCGGCGCAGGTGAATTTACACACTGCGCCGATCTTCAAAGTTCTACTGAACTAAGAGCCGGTGTTGGAAGACACCCCAACCTGCGCCGGGCGCAGGATTCGGTCGTGCAACATGAAACCCTGTGCCGAGACCTGAATGATTTCACCCGCTTTGGTGCCCGGAACCGGGGCTTCGAACATCGCTTCGTGTTCGTTGGGGTCAAATCGATCACCCACTTCAGGTGAAATCATCCGCACTCCATGCTTTTGGAAAACATTCAGCAGCTCGCGCATGGTCAGTTCCACACCTTCGATCAGAGCAGAAGCAATTTCTTTTTGATCTTCGGTTACGGAATCAACGGCGCGTTTCATGTTGTCAAATACTGGCAACATGTCACGCGCTAAACGTGAACCACCATAGTTTTCAGCTTCGCGACGGTCTTTTTCAGATCGTTTGCGGGCATTTTCGGCATCTGCCAGTGCGCGCATAAATTTATCCTGAAAGGCATCACGTTCGGCCCTCAGGGTATCAATCTCTGCTTCTTCGTCTGAGATCTCTTCAATGTTGATCTCTTCTTCTTCGGCCTCGGCCTGTTCGATATCGTCGAGAAATTCTTCTTCTTGCGTCTCAGCCATCTCTCACCTCTAGCTTCGGTCGGCGATCAGCTTGCCAACCAACTGCGCCGTATAATCCACAATCGGCACGATTCTTCCGTAGTTCAAACGCGTCGGGCCAATGATTCCCACCGCACCAACGATCTTACGATCAGAGTTCATATATGGAGACACCACCAAAGAGGAACCCGAAAGTGAAAAAAGTTTGTTCTCAGAGCCAATAAAAATGCGTACCCCCTCTCCTTCTTCGGTCAATTCGAGGAATTCAGCGATATCACGCTTGCGCTCAAGATCATCAAACAGGGTTTTAATCAGGTCAAGCTCTTCCGCAGCAGCATCTGAATGAAGCAGATTCGACCGACCGCGCACTATCAGACGCTCATGATGTTCGTCTTCGTCATCCCAGATCGCTAAACCGCTTTCGACCATGTCGCTTGAGAGTTTGTCGATCTCTTGCCGACGCTTCGAGATTTGCGCCGTAATATCCCGCCGGATGTCCGTCAATGTCTTGCCGTCGATCAGGGCATTGATGAAATTCGTCGCTTCGCGCATCGCACTTGGTGTGTAGCCGGGCGGCGGTGTGAACACTCGGTTTTCAACATGACCATCTGCAAACACCAAAACCACCAAGGCCCGGTCCGCACCTAGCCCCACAAATTCGATATGTTTGATCGGTGCTTCGTGCTTTGGTGCCAAAACCAGCGATGCCCCTTGCGTCACACCAGACAGCGCTGCGCCTACCCGATCAAGTGCGGTTTGAACGTCAGGCGTGTTCGCTCCAACCGTCGCATCAATCATCTCGCGGTCTTTAACCTGAAGATCATTCACCTCGAGCAGACCATCAACGAACAAGCGAAGGCCATTTTCCGTTGGCACCCTACCCGCACTGACATGCGGACTATCAAGCAAGCCAAGATATTCCAGATCCTGCATGACATTACGGATGGTGGCGGCGCTGACATTTTCACTGAGTCCACGTGTTAAAGTACGTGACCCAACCGGATCACCCGTCTCAAGATAAGATTCGACCACGCGGCGGAAAACCTCGCGCGACCGCTCGTTCAACTCATCCAGAAGTTTGCTCGCGTTTGCCATTTGATTCATTATCTTCCTCGGTGAACCATTAAAGACGGGAATTCAAAAAGGTCAATCAGGCTTGCCATTTCCCCATGCTCCCCTGTATTGCCCAAGCCAATAGAAAAAGGATTGATCATGCGCCCCTCAGGACGAAAACTTGATGAAATGCGAGCGGTTTCGATTGAGACCAATGTCACCAAACACGCTGAAGGGTCCTGCATGATCCGTATTGGCGACACGCATGTTCTTTGCACCGCCACCATCGAGGACCGCGTACCTCCGTTTATCAAAGGCTCCGGCCTGGGTTGGGTTACCGCCGAATACGGGATGTTACCACGTTCAACGACGTCGCGCATGCGCCGCGAGGCCACGGCTGGCAAACAAGGCGGTCGTACCGTCGAAATTCAACGTCTTATCGGTCGTTCTCTGCGCGCTGGCGTTGACCGCGTTGCGATGGGCGAGCGTCAGATCACCGTTGACTGCGATGTTATTCAAGCCGATGGCGGAACGCGCTGTGCTTCGATCACCGGGGGTTGGGTGGCGCTGCGTTTGGCTGTCAACAAACTACTCAAGGCTGGTGATATCACCTCAGATCCCCTTGTTGATCCTGTTGCTGCAGTGTCTTGCGGTATCTACGCCGGGCAGCCGGTTCTGGATCTGGATTACCCAGAAGACAGCGATGCCGGTGTCGACGGTAACTTCATCATGACTGGCTCCAAGAAACTAATTGAAATCCAAATGAGCGCAGAAGGATCCGTTTTCAGCCGCGACCAGATGAACCAGCTAATGGATCTGGCTGAGAAAGGCGTGGACGAACTGGTCGCCGCACAAATGCAGGCCACCAATGCGTAAGTTTACCGACGATACGCTGCTGGTGGCCACCCATAATGCGGGGAAGCTTGCAGAAATCGCTGATCTCATTCAGCCCTTTGGCGTTCAGGTTATTGGCGCCGCCGAAAAAGGGCTGAGTGAGCCGGAAGAAATCGAGGCAACCTTTGTCGGTAACGCCCGGATCAAAGCCCATAGCGCAGCCAAAGCCTCTGGCCTGCCCGCACTGTCAGATGATTCAGGGATAGAAATTCTGCCATTGAATGGCGCACCGGGCGTATATACGGCGGATTGGGCTGAAACAGAGACTGGTCGTGATTTCACCATGGCAATGGAAAAGGCCCATGATCTGTTATTAAAGAATGGCGCGCCACAGCCTTGGAAAGCGCGGTTTTGCTGTACTTTGGTGCTGGCCTGGCCCGATGGTCATGACGAGGTTTTTCCAGGTACAGTTGACGGCGAATTCGTCTGGCCAATGCGCGGCGAATTGGGCCATGGCTATGACCCGATCTTTCAACCTGATGGTCACAGCCTGACCTTTGCCGAAATGGATGCCGAAGCCAAAAACACGATCAGCCACCGCGCACGCGCCTTCGAAAAACTGGTTGGCGGTTGCTTTGCCTGAAGACTGGCACAACGGGGGCTTTGGCCTCTACCTTCACTGGCCCTTTTGTCAGGCCAAATGCCCGTACTGTGATTTTAACAGTCATGTTCGACAAACGATTAACCAGCGCATTTGGTTAAAGGCTTATTTGAGTGAGATCGAGCGCTACGCAGGCCTGCTCCCTAACCGCTTGCTGAATTCGATTTATTTGGGTGGCGGCACACCGAGCCTGATGGAGCCCGAACTCGTTTATGGAATTTTGGACAAAGTCCAGTCCCATTGGACCCTCGCCAACGATGTTGAAATCACGCTCGAAGCCAATCCAAACTCCGTAGAAGCTGATCGTTTCAAAGAATATGCGTTGGCTGGAGTGAATCGGGTCTCTCTTGGTGTGCAGGCGCTCAATGACCAAGATCTAAAACGTTTAGGACGACTTCATTCAGCCGATGAGGCCCTACGCGCACTGGAGATTGCGAAAACCCATTTTTCTCGGGTCAATTTTGATTTGATCTATTCGCGGCAAGATCAAAGCCAGTCAGACTGGGAAGTCGAGCTAAAACAAGCGCTTACGCTGGCAGGTGATCATCTGTCATTGTATCAATTGACCATCGAAGATGGCACCGCCTTTGCTGATCGATTTTTGTCCGGAAAACTACGAGGTCTACCTGATGATGATCAAAGCGCAGACATGTTTGAAGTCACGCGCGCACTTTGCCAAAAGGCCGGGTTTCAAAACTATGAAGTGTCAAACTTTGCCCTGCCCGGCTCGGAATCCCGACACAATCTGATCTATTGGCGCTACGGCGATTATATCGGAGTCGGCCCTGGTGCACATGGTCGCATTACACTGAATGGCCAGCGATTTTTAACAGAAGCCCATCACTCCCCCGAAGAATGGCTGGAGAAGGCAAGTTCCGGAGAGACCGAACAACACTTCGCCAAAATCTCAACTGTTGAGCAAGCGCAAGAATACTTGATGATGGGCCTACGCCTAACAGAGGGCATAGATCTTGTGCGCTATGAAGAAATTTCAGGCTATCCCTTGAGACCAGAGAATATCAAAAACATGCAAGATCTAGGCATGGTCGACCATGCGAATAATCGCCTTAGCGTCACACCAAAAGGGCGCACACTACTCAATGCTGTCACGGCTGAGCTTTTCCGCGATTAAAGTGGTCGGGTCAGAATCCCGCAAATCGTATCGAGCTGATCAAAGCTGTCATAAGAAATCACCAGCTGACCTTTTTCTTGACCAGGCTTGTGATTGAGACTGACCTTCATACCCAAGTTTGCAGCCAGATCGCTTTCTAGAGCTTTTGTATCTGCATCTTTGGCCGGTTGAGTACGCAACTTGGCCTTTTTGGTTTCTCCATCTGATTGAGATGATTTAGCAATCTTCTCTGCATCGCGGACGGAGAGGCCTTTTTTGATAATTTGGCGGGCCAAAGTTGCGGGATCTTCTGACGTAATCAAAGCACGGGCATGACCTGCGGAAAGGCGGTCTTCGCGGACATAAGTTTGAACTTCGTTCGGAAGGTTCAGCAAACGGACAGAATTGGCAATATGACTCCGACTTTTACCCAATACCTCAGCGAGTTTTTCTTGGGTATGGCCGAAACGATCCATCAGTTGATTATAGCCCAAGGCTTCGTCCATCGCATTCAGGTCCGCGCGCTGGACATTCTCGATAATCGCGACCTCCAGGACCTCGGTATTGGTAAATTCTCGTACCAAAACCGGGATATCATGACGTTGTGCTATTTGTGATGCGCGCCATCGGCGCTCACCAGCGACAATTTCGTAAATTTCATTTATTTCCGGGTGTTTACGAACGATAATGGGCTGAATAACGCCCTTTTCACGAATTGATGCGGCGAGTTCTTGCAGCTTTTCTTCATCAAACATGCGCCGCGGCTGATCGGGGTTTGGCTGTACCTTTTCAATCGGCACCAGGATATCGGGCTGCTTTGGATCTTGGGCGGCGCTGACAGCGTTATCTTCGACCACATCTGCCATCAATGCAGATAATCCGCGTCCAAGACCCCTTTGTTTGCTCTTCTTAGCCATGTTATGTCCCCTATTTCGCAACCTGATTTGACATCAATTCTTTCGCCAATGCCCGATAAGCCTGTGCCCCTTTGGACATGGGATCGTACTCCAAAACAGGCAGAGCAAAAGAAGGTGCCTCACTCACCCTGACATTTCTGGGTACGCAAGTTTTAAATACCAGATCCCCTAGGTTATCGCGCGCATCCTGTTCGACCTGGTTTGACAAATTGTTTCGCGAATCGAACATTGTAAGCACAATTCCCTCGATCCTGAGGTTTGTGTTGGCGGTTTGTCGTACTTCACGAATACTGAGCATTAACTGCGATAGGCCTTCTAGCGCAAAAAACTCACTTTGTAGCGGAACCAATACAGAATGAGCCGCAACCATTGCATTCACCGTTAGCAAATTTAGCGACGGCGGACAATCGATCAGGACATAATCAAAGTCGTACGCATCGATTGCAGGCTGGCGTAAGGCATCATGCAGGAGAAAACTTCTTTTTTCATTTGAAATCAATTCAATATCTGCAGAGCTCAGATCAACATTGGCTGGGATAATCCGCAGGTTCTGAATATCCAAGCTTTGGATTGCTTCTTCGAGGGGCGCGTCATCCACAAGCAGATCATATGTCGTGACATCACGATCCGCCCTTTCTATGCCCAAACCCGTAGACGCATTTCCCTGAGGATCAAGATCAACAATTAGTACCTGACATCCCTGCTCTGCCAAAGCAGCGGCGAGATTGATGGCAGTGGTGGTTTTGCCTACGCCACCTTTTTGGTTCGCGACTGCGATGATCTTAGGGGCATCTACACGCAATGGATCAGACATGTTGAATTCCTGTGATACTCATAATGACAGACCCGGAGTCCGTCTGACTGTCGTATGTGGTGTACCCGAAGGTCCAGTTCGATTCTGCTTCTTCAAGCTCAGCTTGCCAATTTTTTCCCTTGGGAAAAAGAGCTATTCCACCTTTATCCAAGTGATGAGCAGCGTAACCAATCAAGGAATTAAGATCTGCAAGGGCCCGCGCTGATATGACATCTGCTTTCAGAGCTGGAACCTTTTCGATGCGATCATTGATAACTTGTACCGGTGCGTTAATTTCCCTAATAACTGTTCTTAAAAACATACACTTACGCATATCGCTTTCAATCAATGTAATCTGATTAGGATTATCGCTATCCATCCCGGCGATAGCTGCAACCAGTCCAGGAAACCCGGCACCGGATCCGACATCCACCCACTTCTTCCCGGTACAATCAGCAATTTGGTGAATTTGAAACGAGTCTACAAAATGCCTATTCCAAGCATCATCTATTGTCTTGGGCGACACGAGGTTTATCTTTGAGTTCCATTTTTTGAGGAGCTCAAGATAAACATCCAAACGCTGCTTTGTTTCACGTGAAACATCTACTTGAACTCTATTCATCAGGCCGACTTTTCCCGGACCCAACGCTTCAATGCGCCCAGAATCAAGGTAAGGCCGGCAGGCGTCATACCGTCAGTTTGCGCCGCCTTTGCAAGGTTTTCCGGCTTCGCATTTGTTAGCTTCAGCACCAATTCGTTCGACAGTCCATTAATCGCGGAAAAATTAAAATCCTCAGGTATGCTAATCTGTTCGTCTTTTTTCACCAACTCCATGTCTCGCGCCTGACGCTTGATGTAATTCGCATAAAGTGCGTCTTTGGATAGCTGATCACGCGTTTCCTGATCAACTTGTTCAAGATCGGGATCCAGCGGAAGCAAGTCTTCAAAGCTGAGATTCGGAAACGCCAACAGATTAAACGCGGTCCGTTTCGTGCCGTCTTGATTTATATCTAACCCAGCTTCTTTGGCCTGCTTTGGTGTAAATTGTTTGGAACCCAATAACTCCATACCAGATTTCAAACGCTCACTCTTCTCGCCAAAAAACGCCTTTCTTTCTTCACTTACGCAGCCCAGCCCTATCGCCAGCGGTGTAAGTCTTTGATCCGCGTTATCTGCCCTCAACGACAATCGAAACTCCGCCCGCGAGGTAAACATTCGGTATGGCTCAGCCACGCCACGGGTTGTCAAATCATCAATCATCACACCAATATAGCTTTCAGATCGACTAAAGGTGCAAGGGTCTTTCCCTTGAGATTTCAGAGCCGCATTTAAACCCGCCACCAGACCTTGCGCCCCTGCCTCTTCATATCCTGTGGTTCCATTTATTTGACCCGCTAGATATAGATTCTCGACACCTTTGAGTTCAAGCGAGAGCGAGAGCGAGCGTGGATCAACATAGTCATATTCGATCGCATATCCCGGCTGCAAAATTGTTGTTTCTTCTAATCCCTTTATTGAATGAACATAATCATTCTGAACCTCAACGGGCAACGAGGTTGAAATTCCGTTAGGATATATCACGGAATCAGACAGGCTTTCTGGTTCAAGAAAGATCTGATGAGATGTTTTATCTGCAAATCTAACAATCTTATCTTCAATTGATGGACAGTAACGCGGGCCAACACCGTCAATGTGACCACCATACATCGCAGAACGTTCCAGATTCTCCCGGACGATCTCATGAGTCTTTTCATTCGTATGCGTTATTCCGCAAGAGATTTGCTTCGCTTCTGCTGCTTTAGTGAAAAATGAGAAGAAGGTCGGATCATCATCACCAGGCTGGCATTCCAACTCGTCCCATTTAATCGTCGCTCCATCCAGACGCGGCGGTGTGCCAGTTTTCAAACGTCCAAAATCTATTCCAAATTCATCCATGCGCTCCGCCAAGCGAACAGACGGTTTATCCCCCATTCGGCCGCCAGGGTAAGAAGTATCCCCTATATGAACAACGCCCCGCAAAAATGTTCCAGTTGTTAATACAACAGCATCCGCCAGAACTTCATGCTCATCATCCAGCTTAATACCGTAAACTTTTCCACTTTTTACCAGAAGATCCGTCGCTTCACCTTCGAGAACTTCCAATTTTTTTTGTTGGGCTATCTCAAACTGCATAGCTTCGCGGTAAATCTTACGGTCTGACTGTGCCCTTGGCCCCTGAACCGCTGGCCCCTTTCGACGATTTAAAAGCCTAAACTGGATGCCAGCCTTATCGGCAACTCTACCCATTACTCCGTCAAACGCATCAATCTCACGTACTAAATGCCCCTTACCCAAGCCGCCAATTGCAGGGTTACAGGACATAACACCAATGGAATCGAACGTCAGAGTCACAAGTGCGGTTTTCACACCCATCCGAGCAGAGGCGTGTGCCGCTTCGGTGCCGGCGTGTCCGCCACCAATTACAATCACATCAAAATGTTTCACGTGAAACACTCCTTACTTGCCCAGGCAAAAGCTTGCGAAGATCTCGTCAAGAAGATTCTCAACACCAATTCTGCCTACCAGAGAATCAAGAGAACGAACAGCCGCTCGGATCTCTTCTGCTGCAAACTCGGCGACATCTTCACCACCGCTCACATAGGACTGCGCGGCACTAAGCGACTCCAGGCCTTTATTCATCGCTTCCTGATGTCTTATTCGCGTCGCAAGCCCCGCATTGGAAGACCTGGAACGCAAAATTGATGAAATACGCTCCAGCAACTCTGAAACACCGAACCCCGTCTTTCCAGAAACCGCGTTAACTTCCTTCTCTTGCGTATCAGCTTTTGCAGTCAAAACAATATCGTCTTCGCATGGTTCAAATTCAAGCGGGTGTTCTTTATCTTGCAGAAACACACACAGATCCGCAGCCCTGGCCCGCTCTTTCGCTCGATCAATACCGATGGATTCGACAAAATCATCGGTATCTCTCAATCCAGCAGTGTCCAGAAAGGTTACAGGCAAGCCATATAGGTCCATACGCACTTCGATGACATCCCGGGTTGTACCAGCGTACTCCGAAGTAATAGCGGCTTCTCGCCCGGCGATCTTATTCAGAAGGGTGGACTTACCCACGTTCGGCGCGCCAACAATTGCAACTTCAAAACCCAGCCGGATCCTCTCTGCTGATTTGACCCCTGCAATCTCTTGTTGGATCTCACACATAACATGATCCAACAAACCATTCACCTCGGGCGAGACATCGGTTGGAACCTCTTCATCTGCAAAATCAATCGTCGCCTCAATCAACGCCGCTGCTCGAATAAGCTTCTTCCGCCAGCCCTCTGTTTTCTCAGCAAACTCTCCTTTAAAGATGCGAATGGCCTGACGGCGTTGCGCTTCTGTTTCAGAATCAATTAGATCGGCCAAACCTTCGACCTGAGACAGATCAATGCGCCCATTTTCCAACGCTCGACGGGTAAAATCTCCCGGGTTTGCAGGCGATAATCCTTCAATGGAAGACAAAGCATTTAAAACAGAGGTCACGATTGCAGGGCTACCATGAAGGTGGAATTCTACGGTCTGATCTCCAGTAAAGCTTTGATTTTTATCAAACAATATCAAAAGTGCTTCATCCAGAAGCACACCATCAGGATCTGTCAAAACCCTGACAGATGCCTTGCGTACCTTTGGTAAATCACCGCACAATGCCTGTGCCGCATCAAAGGCCCTTGGCCCTGATACCCTGACAATAGCAACGCCTGCTTTACCCTCAGCCGATGAGAGGGCGAATACGGTTTCCATGTTTCACCCTTTCAAAGCCTGATTAGGTGTTCATCGAATCGAAGAATTCCGTGTTTGATTTGGTCTGCTTCAGTTTGGACAGAAGGAACTCGATCGCATCGGTTGTCCCCATTGGGTTGAGGATCCGGCGCAGAACAAAGGTTTTCTGCAGATCAATCTTATCAACCAACAGATCTTCTTTCCGGGTACCGGACTTTAGAATATCAATCGCTGGGAAGACACGCTTATCGGCAATCTTGCGATCCAGAACAATCTCGCTGTTACCTGTGCCTTTGAATTCTTCAAAGATAACTTCGTCCATTCTGCTGCCTGTATCGATCAGAGCGGTCGAAATGATGGTCAATGATCCACCCTCTTCGATATTTCGGGCTGCACCAAAGAAACGTTTTGGGCGCTGAAGCGCGTTGGCATCCACACCACCGGTCAGAACCTTACCCGAGGATGGAACCACCGTGTTGAACGCCCTACCAAGTCTTGTGATAGAGTCGAGAAGAATAACAACATCTCGTTTATGTTCGACAAGACGTTTTGCTTTTTCGATCACCATTTCAGATACGGCAACGTGACGCGTGGCCGGTTCGTCAAAGGTCGAGCTGATCACCTCACCCTTCACACTGCGCTGCATGTCGGTCACCTCTTCCGGGCGCTCGTCAATCAGCAGAACGATGAGATAGCACTCAGGGTGGTTCTTTTCGATGCTAGCAGCGATATTTTGCAGGATAACCGTTTTACCGGTCCGTGGAGGCGCAACAATCAAGGACCGCTGACCTTTACCTATTGGAGAGACAAGATCGATCACACGGGCCGATTTATCCTTGATGGTAGGATCTTCGATCTCCATCTTCAGGCGTTCATCAGGATAAAGCGGCGTCAGGTTATCAAAAGCAATCTTATGGCGGGCTTTTTCAGGCTCTTCAAAATTGATTTGACTGACCGATGTAATTGCAAAATACCGTTCATTATCGTCTGGTTGCTTGATTTCACCTTCGATGGTGTCACCTGTTCGCAGAGAATATTTACGGATCATCTCAGGAGAGACGTAAATATCATCCGGTCCAGGCAAATAGTTTGCTTCTGGCGAGCGCAGAAATCCAAATCCGTCCTGCAGAACTTCAAGAACACCATCTCCAAAAACAGTCCAACCTTCGTCAGCTCGTTCTTTTAGGATCGAGAACATCATCTCGCCCTTGCGCATAGTTGAAGCGTTTTCGATTTCCAACTCTTCCGCCATAGCCAGAAGGGTTTTAGCACTTTGTGCCTTGAGTTCAGAAAGGTTCAGGCGCTGACTGCACATATGAGATATACCTATGGAATTCACCGCATGAGCAGCAATTCGATGTGTGTTTCGGAGAAATACCAACCCGGACGGGTTTAAGAGGCTATTTAAGGTGCCACAGCACTGGAGTCAATTCCTCCTAGAACCGGACCACGACAGACAGAACAATAACTACCATCAGAATAGTCGGGAGCTCATTCATCATTCGATACTGACGACCCGTGACGGTATTCTGACCATTAATGAAGTCTTTCCGACGTTTCGCCAACCAGTGGTGATACCATGTCATCGACAGAACTGCCGCCATTTTTGTAAAAGGCCACACGGCTGACCAATCGACAATTCCCGGCGTGAACACCATAGCTAATCCAAAAACCCAGGTTGAAATCATGGCTGGATTCATAATCACGCGCAAAAGCTTGTATTCCATTTCTTGAAATATTTGGTCCTGCACATCACCAGCCTCTGATTTTTCTACATGATAAACAAACAGTCTGGGCAAATAGAACAGGCCAGCCATCCAGGCGATCACTGACATAATGTGAAGGGACTTGATCCAAGGATAAGCAATGCTGAGAAAGTCGATCATGGGTTATCCCTGAGTTTGGTTCACGACACATATAATAAAATATTAAAAGAGAAAGAGTTGATGATTTTTGTAGGGTAAGAAATTTCTGTGGATCAAATGTTTTAAGAACTATTATCCACAAATGAGAAACGTGTTGATAACTTGAGGGAGGAATCGAAGGGTAAATGAAAATAATGTATATTTTCCAAAATATTAAATTTTATCTTACTGCAGAGAATCCGGGGATAAGCATCGTCGAATTCCACTTCCGCTGTCTTACTATAAGCCCTAAAATATCCTTTTCCACACACGTAAAAACTGGCTGAACATTTTAACAGCTTATCAAGTTTTCCATGAAATCCGCTTGCCGTTGGAAAACCGATAAATTTATCAATACTGATCCAGAAATTATTCAACAGGTATCCACATGTCCCCAAGTATAATTCTGGCGTCTTCATCGCAGATACGGCAATCACTGCTGAAAAATGCGGGCATCGCATTCGATGTGATCCTTGCCCGCGTTGATGAAGCTACAATAAAGAGATCGCTGTTGAGCGACGGTGCAACGCCACGCGACATTGCCGATGCTTTGGCGGAACATAAAGCCCGGAAGATCAGTTCGAAGTATCCCGGCTCATTGGTCTTGGGATGTGATCAGGTGCTCTGTTTTGAAAATCAACTATTTTCCAAACCAGACAACAAAAACGAAATGAAAGAGCAGTTGAAGGTGCTGAGAGGAAAGCCTCATGAGCTTTTGTCGGCGGTCGTGATCTATGAAAATACGGAACCGAAATGGCGTCATGTTGGCTCTGTAAAACTCACCATGCGCACTCTTTCTGATCGATATATTGACCAATACGTCGAGCGAAATTGGAAAAGCGCGCAGTATTGTGTGGGGGGCTACAAGCTCGAGGAAGAAGGTAGTCGATTGTTCGCGCAAATCGAAGGTGATTATTTCCATGTCCTGGGTTTACCTCTATTGGAGATCATGACCTATCTGATTGATCGCGGAGATCTGGACATATGAAAGAGAGCAAAATTCCACTGGCAGGTGTGATCGGCTGTCCGATTGCTCACTCAAAATCTCCTCAGATACATGGGCATTGGTTAAAAACCCTTGGATTGAAGGGCCACTATGTTCCGCTTCACGTTAAACCTGAAGATCTAAGCGATGCACTGCGGACTATGCCCAAGCTTGGATATGTTGGCGCGAATGTGACGATCCCGCATAAAGAGCAGGCGTTGGAAATTGCCGATGTTGTCTCGGATCACGCGGCAAAGATTGGCGCTGCCAATACGCTTGTGTTTGGCGGCGATGGTAAAATCCATGCCGATAATACGGATGGCTACGGATTTGTGCAAAATCTTCGCCAGTCAGCGCCAAAGTGGAATCCAAGCGCAGGTCCGGCTCTCGTTCTTGGAGCTGGTGGTGCTGCTCGGGCCATTATTGTTGCTTTGTTGGATGCTGGTGTGCCTGAAATTTTGTTGTCAAACCGGACTGCAGAGCGTGCGGAAACACTTTGTCAGGAATTTGGACCGCGCCTCAAATCCGTTGCGTGGGATACCGCAGATACCACTGTTTCAGATGCCGCAACATTGGTGAACACCACGGCATTGGGAATGACAGGCAAAGCCCCTTTGACGTTGTCGTTGAAAGGCTTGCAGACCTCTACGCTCGTAACAGATATTGTTTATGCTCCCCTGAAAACGGAGCTTTTGGCAAAGGCGGAAGAGGCTGGGTGCATAACAGTCGATGGATTGGGAATGTTGCTGCATCAAGCTGTGCCAGGGTTTGAGCGGTGGTTTGGTACGCGACCCGCTGTGGATGAGGCAACCCGTCAGGCAGCCCTGGCATGACGTTCCGTCTGGGCCTGACCGGATCTATCGGCATGGGCAAATCAACCACAGCCCAATTATTCGCGGACGAAGGGTGCGATACCTGGGATGCCGACGCTGCGGTTCATCGGTTATATTCAACAGGCGGGCTGGCGGTTGAGGGAATACGGAAGGTTTTCCCAGAAGCGATTGAAGACAATGCTGTCTCTCGTGCAAAACTGAAGCAGATCATTTCATCTGATGAAACAGCGCTGAAGCAAATCGAAGAGATTGTTCATCCGTTGGTACGCGCGGATCGGTTGGAATTTATCGAAGTGTCAGACCGTGATATCGTGATTTTTGATGTTCCATTACTGTTTGAAACCAATAGCCAGAATGAATTCGATGCGGTGGTCTGCGTCACAGCTCCTGCTGATGTGCAAAAACAGCGCGTGCTGGCTCGACCCGGAATGACAGAAGCGCACTTTCAGATTATTCTTGGTAAACAAATGCCGGATGCTGAAAAACGCAAACGCGCAGACTATATTGTTGAAACGACAACGCTGGAGCATGCCAAAATGCAGGTACAGCAGATTGTCAGCGACATACGGGGCAAATTGAGCAATGCGTGAAATCGTACTGGATACCGAGACAACGGGTTTTGATCCCTTTTCAGGTGATCGGATTGTCGAAATTGGTGCGGTGGAGCTCTATAACCACATGCCGACAGGCGTCACGTTTCACGAATATATCAATCCTGAACGCTCAATGCCAAACGAAGCGTTCGAGGTGCACGGGTTGGGGGATGACTTTCTGCGAGACAAACCGGTGTTTTCGAAAGTCGCGCAAAAATTTGTGGACTTCGTGCAAGATGCAAAGCTGGTTATTCACAACGCAGCTTTTGATATGAAGTTCCTCAATGCAGAGCTGAAATGGGTCAATCTGCCAGAGCTACCGTGGGAGCAGGCAATCGATACGCTCGAAATCGCACGCAAAAAATTCCCCGGATCGCCAGCTTCATTGGATGCGCTTTGCCGTCGTTTTGGGATCGATAACTCGTCGCGGACATTGCACGGTGCTTTGCTCGACTCTGAAATCTTGGCCGAAGTGTATCTGGAGCTAATTGGCGGCCGTCAGCCGGATTTTGCTTTGAATGTCACTAGGCAAACCACCGCCAACTCTGCACAACAAGATCAGTCGGATTGGCGGCCTCAGCCACGTGGTAAGGCTTTGCCATCGCGCTTGTCTGATCAAGAAAAAAAAGCGCACCAGGCCTTTGTTGAGCAAATCGGCGATGGTGCGCTATGGAAGACGTATAATTAAGCGTCGGCTTTTTGTGTCGCGTTTTCGGCTTTGCGACGGGCGATTTCATTTCTGTAAAGCTGCATGAAATCGATGGTCTCCAGATTCAGTGGAGGGAAGCCACCGTCGCGGGTCACATCACTGACGATACGGCGCAGGAATGGGAATGTCATGCGTGGGCATTCGATCAGCAAAAAGGGGTGCAGTTGGTCCTCTGGAACACCTTCGATGTGGAAGACGCCAACATATTCCATTTCCAACAAAAACAGCGGCTCTTCGGACTCTTTGTTTTTTGAGGTGATGTTCACCTTGGTGGCAACTTCATATTGGTTTTCGGCGGAGCGTTTTTTCGCATCCAGATTAACGGCTACTTGTACATCCGGCTGAACCTCACCGCCAACACCGCGTTGCGCGAGAATGTTTTCGAATGACATGTCGCGGATGAATTGCGTTAGGACATTCAGTTTAACTTGGGGTTGGGTTTGCGCAGCGGCGTCTGCAGCGCCGTTTTCTTGTTCAGCCATTCGGGCGTCTCCTTGGAAAAATAAGTTGGGGAGTGCATATCAGGATGTGATTGGGGCCTCAATGCTTTGTCCAGCCCGAGTCACCTGGTTCTACAGTGTTGTCTGAATTTACCTCAAAAAAGTCACCATCGATGACGTCAGAATTGGGCTGATTATGGTGTTGGCCACGAGGGTTTGGGCCCATCTGAATATGTTGAACATTAATTCGGGTCTTGGCGTAGGCGATGATGGCTTTACGGATTGGTGGTGCCAAAAGAGCAAAACCAACGGCATCAGTGAAAAAACCGGGAGTAAGCAACAAAGCGCCGGAAAATAAGATCATTGCGCCATGGGCCAATGGTTCCGAGGGATCATCGAGCTGAGAAAACGATCCACGTAGATCATTCATCGCGGAGCGGCCTTGTGATCGGACCAGCCAAGTGCCCAAGATTGCGGTGAGAATGACAACCGCCAAGGTTGGCCATAGCCCAATCAGGCCACCGACTTGAATAAACAATGCAATTTCAATCAACGGTACCGCAAGGAACGCGATAAACAGCCACATGACTTTGTCCTCTGAATTTCCCGGCGGACTTCTAGACTTGCCCGCCACTCTCACCTAGATAAGGTCTAGTGGTACATCTTACCATGCCTGAGACAAAAAGAGGTACTCATGAACTCGCCCATTATTCAGTTGCTGGTCTTGGCTGGTATTGCAGTGTTTTTGATTTTGCGTCTGAAAAACGTGCTGGGCACCCGTGATGGGTTCGAAGGCCCGCCGCGGTCGCAGCAGCCGTCTGAGACACAAACACGTCGTGATTTCGAAGTGATCAGCAATGACGGGCCGGATCGTGACATCACCGATCATGTTGCAGAAGACTCCGAGGCTGCCGGTTCGTTAGCTGAAATGAAGCGGACTGAACAAGACTTTGGGGTGGCTGATTTCCTGCAAGGTGCCAAAGGTGCCTATGAAATGATCCTGATGGCCTTTGAGCGTGGGAAGATCGATGAAATTTCATCGTTCCTGTCGGACGATGTGCGTGAAGCCTTTGAACAGGTGATCAAATCTCGTGAAGATCAAGGCCTGACCATCGAGGCGGAGTTCGTAGGTGTTCGTGAAACAACGCTGGCAGATGCGAGTTTTGATTCAAATAGCAAAACTGCAGAAGTGTCGGTTCGCTTTATTGGTGAACTGATCTCGGTTGTACGCGATAGCTACGGTAACGCGATTGAAGGCAAGCCGGGCCAATCCAAGCGCCAAAAAGATTTGTGGACGTTCCAGCGAGTGATGGGCTCGGATGATCCAAATTGGCGGCTTGTCGCGACTAGCGAATGATCTTCCGGCTCGCTGCGGTTTTCAGCTTGTGGCTGACAGCCACGGCAGCCGTGGCAGAGGATGATATTGATCTTAAAGTCCTGTCATTTGGTGATCTGGAATCCTGGGAAGAGGATGATCATGAAAAGGCGCTAAATGCCTTTTTGATGACCTGCATGGATCTCAAAGACCCGGACTGGCGTTCTATCTGTGCGGTTGCACAGCAAAAACCGGACGCCAAACAATTCTTTGAACTGTTTTTCAAACCTGTAGTGATCGGGGATGGGATCGACGCGCTATTCACCGGATACTTCGAACCCGAGCTGAACGGCGCGCTGTCACCCGGTGGAATTTATAAATACCCGGTGTATCGCAAACCCCCTGAAATTCCCTATGAGAGCCTGTGGCTCACACGGCGTGAGATTGAAACTGGCCCGGTGATGAAGGGGCGAGGGCTTGAAATTGCTTGGGTCGACGATTCAGTTGAGCTGTTCTTTCTCCAGATTCAGGGATCGGGTCGCATTCGCTTGCCAGATGGCCGAACGATCCGTGTTGGCTATGGCGGCTCGAACGGTCATAATTATCAATCTATCGGAACCGAGCTGGTGCGGCGCGGTATCTACGAAGTGCATCAGGTTTCGGCTCAGGTGATCAAAAACTGGGTGCACCGGAATCCGGTCGAAGGGCAGGAACTGCTTTATCACAATCCAACCTATGTGTTTTTTCGAACGCTCAACAAAATCCCTGCGGATAAAGGTCCATACGGCGCGATGAACAGATCTGTGACAACAGGTAGAACTGTCGCGGTCGATCCGAAATTTGTTCCGCTAGGAGCGCCGGTTTGGGTTGAAAAAGATGGTAAAAACCCGATCCGCCGTTTGATGGTGGCACAAGATACAGGGTCCGCCATTAAGGGACCGCAACGGGCGGATATTTTCTTTGGCACTGGAGACAAGGCGGGCCGTGCTGCTGGCCAATTGCGTGATCCCGGCCGGATGGTTGTTTTGCTGCCGATCCAGCGCGCCTATGCGATGTTGCCGGGAGCGCTGCAATGAGCAAGCGCCGCTTGTCCGCCGAGGATATTGAGCTTTGGAATCGGGTGAAACAAACCACCGAACGGTTTCATCCAGAGCGCAAGGAAGAGCCGTTTTCGCCTGAGGCTCTGGAGCGAAAACCCAAACCCAAGACCTTTCAACCACAGCCATTTTCGATGGGGCAAAAACCAGCGGAAAAACCTAAAGCGCATGACATCCTGCCTGGCATACGTGAGCAGTTGGCTAAGGCACCATTGGGGATGGATGCCAAGGCTTTCGGGCGCCTGAAACGGGGCAAACTCAAACCCGAAGGCAAAATTGACCTGCATGGCAAAACACTCGCGCAGGCACATCCAATGCTGACCTCATTCATTTTGCGCGCGCAGGCAGATGGGAAACGTCTTGTTCTGGTGATCACCGGAAAAGGCAAAGATCGCGATGATGGGGGCCCGATCCCGGTGCGTTACGGTGTGTTGCGTCATGCTGTGCCGCAATGGCTGTCAACGCCGCCGTTGAACCAGATGATTTTGCAAGTCAGCGAAGCGCATCTCAAACACGGCGGCGGCGGGGCTTATTACGTTTACTTACGCCGGAATCGGTAACGCCCGCTTTGAGGTGGAGATTCCAAACCACATCGACAGGGTTGCAAGCACAAAGAATACTGCGATGAACAAGAACTGCAGGTTGATGTTTACGCCATAGTCCAAGCCAAGCCCGGTGACCCCCGGCCCAATGGCTGACCCCAGTACCATAACAGCGGCCGCCATTGCTTTGATCGATCCAAGGTGCGCTGTGCCGTAAAATTCGGCCCAAAAGGCATTGGGAAGCGTGGTGTTGGCCCCGACGGTCAGGGCAAAGAAGAAAAATGCGATATACATCATCGCGGTGCTGTCTGCCCAAGCAAACAAAACAAACGACAGCGCCATAGGAAGCTGAAAAAACGGGATCAAACGTGCCGTGCCTAGAATGTCCAAGGCACGGCCTGATATGATCATCGCGCAAATTCCAGTCAGCGTGTAAAATGGGAACATCTTCACAAACTGAATGTGTTCAATGCCTTTGACAGCGGCAAAATGAACCTGATGAAAGAAGAACGCCGTCACAAAGGCCGACGGCCCCAATAGTGCAGGCACCATGAACCAAAAAAGCCGATGGGTCAGTACCTGATTGCGGGTCCAGTGGCGGTTTTCCATGCCAAAGGATTGGCTGGCCTGTGCCACGCTTTGCGGTGTGCGCTCTTGTGCCAACAATCTCATCAGAACCGGAATGCCCAAGATGGCGATGCAGGCTGCGACGCCCCACAAAATCCGCCAATCATACAGCGTCATTAGCGCGACAAAGATTATCGGAAGCACGGCTTCGCCAATGGCAAAACCGAGTGTTGCAATCGAAAGCGCTGTACCGCGTGTGGCGACAAACCAACGGCCCATGGCGACCACGGCGATATGGCTGCTCATACCCTGCCCGGTAAACCGAAGGGCAAAAATGACAAAAGGCAGCATCCACCATTGCGCTGAAAACGCCATCGATAGGCAGGCCAAGGCTAGTAGGACAAGAATGATCGGTCCCAATATACGGACGCGAAAAATGTCAGTTAGTCCCCCGGCCCAGATCATCAGGATGGCCGAGGCGGTCGTGCCCAATGAGTAGATCCCGCCCCATTGTCCGTGGCTGAGTTCAAAAGCCGCTTGGATTTCCCCGGCAAAAATAGAGATGAAAAATGTCTGGCCAAAGCTGCTGACGAAAGTCAGCAACATCCCGGCAGACAACCAGCGCAGATTTTCGCGGATGAAATCGAAAACAGCCATTCTTTCCTTTTGCCCGGAAATGGCGGAAAGGAAAGAAAAATCGATCTTTTAGAGAACGTAGCGGCTGAGGTCTGTGGATTTCATCAACTCACCCAGGTTGGCTTCGACAAACCCGGCATCGACGGTGATCTTGTCGCCCGACCGGTCCGGCGCGGTAAACGACAGCTCCTCGAACACCCGTTCCATCACGGTATAAAGCCGCCGCGCGCCGATGTTTTCGACGGATTGGTTCACCTCAGCCGCGATATGCGCCAAAGATGCGATTCCATCGTCAGTGAATTCAACTTCAACCTCTTCCGTGCCCATCAGAGCAGAATACTGGCGGGTCAGCGCATTGTCGGTTTCGGTCAGGATACGCACAAAGTCTTCTTCAGTCAGGGCGCGCAGCTCTACACGGATGGGCAAACGACCCTGAAGTTCGGGCAGTAAGTCCGAGGGTTTTGCAATGTGAAACGCGCCCGAGGCGATGAACAGGATGTGGTCGGTTTTTACCGGGCCGTGTTTGGTGGAAACGGTTGTGCCTTCGATCAGCGGCAGTAGGTCGCGCTGAACCCCTTCTCGCGAAACATCCCCACCGCGGGCCTCTTGCCGGGTGCAGACCTTGTCGATCTCGTCCAAAAACACGATGCCATTCTGCTCAACCGCCTCCATGGCGGTGCGGTTGACGGTTTCATCATCCAACAATTTGTCCGCCTCTTCACCAATCAGAACTTCATAGCTTTCGGCCACGGTCATCTTGCGTTTCACGGTGCGGCCACCAAAGGCCTTGCCGAAGATATCACCCAGATTCATCATGCCCATTTGACTGCCGGGCTGACCGGGGATGTCCATCATGCCCATCGGGTTGGAGTGATCGGCTAGTTCCAGTTCAATTTCGGTATTGTCCAGCTCACCTGATTTCAGTTTCTTGCGGAACATGTCGCGTGTCCCTTCTCGGGCATCTTCCCCGGCGATGGCGGAAATCACCCGTTCCTCTGCAGCTGAATGGGCGTTAGCCTTAACGTCATCGCGCATCAATTCGCGGGTCTGGATTATGGCACTGTCGACCAAATCACGAATGATTTGCTCGACATCCCGGCCGACATAACCAACTTCGGTAAACTTGGTGGCCTCAACCTTGATAAATGGCGCACGCGCCAGCTTGGCCAGACGGCGGCTGATCTCGGTTTTGCCAACACCGGTGGGTCCGATCATCAGGATGTTCTTCGGATAAACCTCCTCGCGAATGTCATCTGGCAACTGCTTGCGACGCCAGCGATTGCGCAGGGCCACGGCGGTGGCGCGTTTGGCGTCTTTCTGACCAATGATGAAACGGTCCAGCTCGGATACGATTTCGCGTGGTGTCAGGTCAGTCAAGGCAGTTATCCTTTGCGGTGTCGGTCTGCAGCGTAGGTATACGCGATCACGGAAAACGCAAGCCTGTACACGAATTTCTCGCATTTTATCACGAAAGGGCGAGAGCCGTTCCACTTTGTGCTGGGTGCGTTATGTGTTTCGCATTCGGATCGGGAGGAATGACCATGACCAATCGCAGAACATTTTTGAAATACACGGCGTCGGTCGGTGCAACAGCAATTGCGACAGGGCTTACCCCAGCTTTTGCAGGTGGGCACGGCCGCATTGGCGAATTTTCAGGCCGCAATAATCACATCACGACGGGCAAGGCCGAATTGGCGAAAAACGAAGTTGTCCTGTTCAAGGACTTCAGCCTGGATGGCGCACCGGATCCGCGTGTGGGTCTGGGTAAAGATGGCAAATACGATCCGAAAACAGATCTGGGCAAGCTTAAAAAGCTGAAGGGTAAGCAAAGCTATGCTTTGCCTGCCGATGTTGATGTTTCGAAGTACAATGAGGTTTACATTTGGTGCCGTAAATTCAGCGTGCCGCTAGGTGTCGCCAAATTGGATGCCGCACACTGAATTCTCCACTCACGGAAGCATACTAAGGGTCGCAAGCTCAGGCTTGCGGCCCTTTCTTTTGGAGAAATTGGATTGTTTTGTTAGGGTTAAAAAACTGTTCTGAAAACAAGGTATTAAAATGACCAATATTACGAAGATTACGCTTCTGTTTGTCGTATTTGTAGACCTTCTAGGTCAGGGCCTTGTTTTTCCAATTATCAACACTCTGATTATGTCGAGTGATTCCAGCCTTCTGTCAAAGTCCACACCAACAGGAATGCGTCACTTCTACTATGGTTTGGTGATCGGATCGTTCTTCCTCAGCTGGTTTCTGGGCGTTGTGTATGTGTCCAAGGTTTCAGATTCCATCGGGCGAAAAAACGCTTTGCTGGTTTGCTTGACAGGTGCGTTGATCGGTTATGCTATAACGATTTTGTCGCTGTATCTTGAGAGCTTGGCGCTGTTAATTTTGGGCCGGTGCATCACAGGTTTCACAGCAGGAAATCAGCCAATCGCGCAAGCAGCCATGATTGACGGAAGTAGCGATGACGCAGATCGTGATCGAAATATGGGATATATTATCACCGGCGTCAGTTTTGGCTTGGTGGGCGGGCCAATTATAGGGGCTATCCTGTCCGACAAGGCGTTACTAGGCGGTGCCGCAACATTGAAAACACCGTTTTTCGGCGCATTCGTTTTGGTCTCGATCGCGATCTTTTTGGTGATGGTTTACTACAAAGATAGCCGGACGGAGCGTGAACCATTTGTGTTCCGACTTCGGGATATCACTGATAGCCTTTTTGCGGTGAAAAATCATCCGCTCGTTTTAAAGCTTTTGCCTGTTTACTCGTTGTTCATGATCGCGAATGTCACGTTTTATGTTTTCGTTGACAACTATCTGACAAGCGCCTTCGGCTACGGTGTGGTTGGCGGCAGTATGGCGATGGTAACTATTGGTTTCGCGCTTGCGTTTTCCAGCACGGTACTGGTGAAGCCGGCACAAGAAAGGTTCACCAAGTTTCAGATTTTGTGCGCATCGATGGTCACAATGATTATCTGTGCGCTATTCTTTGTCTTTAGCCCTTTTGGCGTATTGAGCTACGTGCCAGTATTCTTCTTCTACTTTTTCTTTGGGGTCGCCTACCCAACGATCCTGGGCATTTTTTCCTCGAGCGTCAGCGAGAGCGATCAGGGTTGGGTGATGGGTGTCACCACCGCAGTGTTCTGTTTGGCCGGTGGTGTGATGTCTTTGATTGGCGGCGGATTGATGAGTATCGATATCCGCCTGCCCTACTATATTGTATTTGTTGTCGCCACGCTGGCCCTTACTGGCCTGTTTATGCGCTGGCGCAGTGGCGATATTAAAAAACTGATCTCGTGAGAGGGTATCAGGTTAACCCTTGATCGTTTCGACGGTCAGATTGCCATTCGTGTAAACGCAAATGTCAGCGGCAATGGCCATGGCGGCGCGGGCCACTTCTTCGGCCGACTTGTCGCTGTCCATCATGCCGCGTGCGGCGGCAAGGGCAAAGTTGCCGCCTGATCCAATCGCGGTCACGTCGTGCTCGGGCTCCAGCACGTCCCCGGCGCCGGTGATGACATAGAGCTCTTTGCCATCGCTGACGATCAGCATTGCCTCAAGCTTTTGCAGGTACTTATCCGTGCGCCAGTCCTTGGCCAGCTCAACACTGGCGCGTTGCAACTGACCTGGAGTGGCTTCCAATTTGGCCTCAAGCCGTTCCAACAAAGTAAAGGCGTCAGCGGTTGATCCGGCAAACCCGGCCACCACGTCATATCCACCCGGTTTCAGACGGCGGACCTTGCGGGCGGTGCCTTTGATCACGGTCTGGCCAAGGCTGACCTGCCCGTCACCTGCGATGACAACTTCACCACCTTTTTTGACGCCGATAATCGTTGTGCCGTGCCAGCCTGGGAATTCGTTGCTCATGGGGCCTCCGTCATGTTGCCAACTTATATGGAAGGGGTTGGGCCAAGGTGCAAGAAATAGTGCAAGAAAAAGGGCCCGCAAAGGCGAGCCCTGATCGAATTTCCGGTAAATCGGACTTAGATACTGTCTTCGATCCAGCTTTGCAGCGCGGCCTTTGGTGCGGCGCCAGCGCGGTTTGAGATGACTTCGCCATCTTTGAAAATGAACAACGCTGGGATACCGCGAACGCCCATGGCGGCGGCCGAGTTCGGGTTACTGTCAACGTCAACCTTTGCAATTTTAATCTTGCCACCCATTTCGGCTGCTAACTCTTCCAACGCGGGTCCAATTTGTTTGCAAGGGCCACACCACTCGGCCCAGAAATCTACGACAACAGGGACATCAGAGTTTTTGACTTCGGCGTCAAAGGTGGCATCGGTTACGGCAACGGTGGACATTTGGCAGACTCCTGAAAAGGGTGTGTTGAACTTGGGTGCGAACGTAAGAACGCCGGGCGTGGGCGTCAAGGCATGACCGTACGCGACAGCGCGTCTGTCACGAGATCGTGCGGCAAGGGCATGAGAGTGGCGGTTTTGGTCCAAAGCAGTGCGACCTCTATCTGATGATCGGGGTATATTTGAGCCAGCGCCTCGGCATAGGCCCCCATTTGGCGCAGCAATCCTTCGGGACAGGTGCATGGCGAGGTCGGGACACTCGCATTTGATTTAAAATCCACTGCCAAAACACTGGCCCCGCGAATGATCAATCGATCGATAATGCCGTGGATGCGTTGATTGCCGAGAGAAGGCAGCGACGCAGTGATCGGAACTTCGGCCAATGCACCCGACTCAAACAGTTCTGCCAGATCAGGATTGGTGAGAACCACCCTTGCCTCGTCCAGCAAGGGTTCGATCTGTATCGTTTCTGCCGCATCTGGTCCACGGCTCAGCAAATCCGTTGCGTATAGAGTCCAGCTTTCGGATGGAAGATTGGGAAGATGTTCCAAAAGCAAGTGAATCTGCCGCCCACGACGTTTGGCGACCTCTTCCTCGAGGCCTTCGTCGCCGGGCAGCGCTTTGGCGCCACCCAGTTCCGACGGGCTTAGGGTTTGCTTTGCTGGTTGAGGCGTCGGGGCTGTGGAATGGAAATAATCTGGCAGATATGTGTGATCCTTTGGGGGTTCAGAATCTGCTATTTCCATGGGAGTAGACCAATCCCCATGCTCAAGCCGCAGACCTGTCCCATTTAAAAAAGAGTGCTCTTTGGCGCCAAGTGCTTCCATCGCACCGCGTGTTTTGTCGTGCCAGGTGTCACCAGATTTGCCAAGGTCGCCAGCGGCCGCCACCATCAACCACTTTTCAGCACGTGTCATGGCAACGTAGAGCAGTCGATCGCGTTCTGCGGCTGCGGCTTCTTTTTTGCGATCTGCGATTCTGGCCAGGTTTGCGGGCGATTCATCTGATTTGGTGCGCCAAAACGCGGTGTTATCTTTGGTCACAACCTGATCGTGTTGACGGCTTTGTTGCTTTGCGGTGTCTGCCAAAATCACAATCGGCGCCTCAAGACCTTTGGCCCCGTGCACTGTCATCACCCGAATGCGATCACCAGAGTTTTCGAGCTGGCGTTTGATCTCCAGATCGTCCGCCTGCATCCATTGCAAGAACCCTGTCAGGCTATCCGCCGCAGATTGTTCATAGGCCAGTGCTTGAGACAGCAGCGCGTCAATGCCGTCTTCGGCCTCGAACCCAAGGCGACCCAAAAGCAAACGACGCCCGTCATGTCGGGTGAGAATGCGCTCCAAAAGCTCATAGGGGCGCATATAGTCAGTTTGCTGGCGCAGATCGTCGAGGGTCTTCATGACCTCAGGAAATTCCTCCCTACGATTGCGCAACGTTGCCCAAAGGTATTTGTCAGATCGCCCATGTGCCAGCTCGTAAAGTTGCCCTTCGGTCCATCCAAACAGCGGAGATTTCAAGACAACTGCCAAAGACAGGCTGTCTTCGGGTGTGGCAAGGAATGACAACAACGCCACAAGATCGCGCACAGCCAATTCTGCCCCGATTTTCAGGCGGTCCGCCCCGGCAATGGGCAGATCCTGCGCTTTGCACTCGCGGATGATTTCGTGAAACAGATCCGAGCGCTTTTGAAACAAAATCAGGAAATCACCCGCACGCACCGGGCGCATGCTTTGTCCGTCTGGAACCGCTGCTTTTGAATCGATCAGCTGTCGAATGTTGGATGCGATTGTGTGAGCAAGAACAACGCTCGGGTCACTGGCTGCTTTGATGTCAACAGGTTGAAACCATTCAGAATCGTCGTCTTCGCCCCGCCTTTCCACAACAGGCCAGAGATCTACCCTCCCCGGCAGGTCTTGATGAAAGGCCTTGTGTTTGAGTTCAGATATGAACCCGCTGGATTCGTGATTTTGAAAGGTTTGATCGACCAATGACAAAATCGCCTGCGAAGAGCGGAAAGAATATTCCATCTCGAGTGGTTGTAAAGGCGTTCCCACTGAAGCGAGGCGTTGATCAAATTCTGCCTGCATCCTGTCGAATTCCCCGGGATCGGCCCCTTGGAAGGAGTAGATCGATTGCTTCTTATCACCGACAACAAAGATGGTGCGCAAAACATCAGCCCGCGCACCTTCCCCGCTGGTGAACTCCTGCGCCAGCCGTTCAATCACCTGCCATTGTACCGGGCTGGTGTCCTGTGCCTCATCCACAAGAATATGATCAATCCCGCCATCCAGTCGAAACAGCACCCAAGCCGCCACATCCGGGTTGGTCAGCAACGCGCGCGCCTTAAGGATCAGGTCATCAAAATCCAACCTGCCAAGAAATTGTTTCGCTTTCCTGTAGGCGGGCAAAAATGTCTCTGCAAAGTCATACAGCACCTGTGTTTTGGTCATAGCATTGAGGGCGACCCGGGATTTGCGTGCATCTTCGACCCGGTGCATCAGCGCTTCGATTTGCGGCATGGAAATGGCAAGGTTTTCACGGCACGCTTTGGTTGGAAAAGAGCCTATCTTAGCCGAAAATGGGTTTTTCCCGCTTTTTGTTAGAAATACTGATTCAAGAATGGGTAATGCTTCGATGCCAACATTTTTGACCATTGCCAATTGCGCGCCGGCCTTTTGATCGTTGGTACCACTTTGGCGCAATGCAGAGGTCAAAACCTGCAACAGTTCCATTTCCCCACCAAGGAAAACGGAAGAAGTCAGATCATCAGTTGTCAGACCATCAGAGATATCGAACTGACGATGTAGTTCGCCCTTGTCTTGCGCCTGGTCAAACAGCGTTTGGTGGCGCACGACTTCGGCGGCAAGGTCTGCAAGTGTTTCGCCGGAAAAGTAGCGTGCGACTTTTGCCAGAACACTTGAATGTGCACTGGTGGCGAGGCTCTCGATCACCTCTCCTCGCAGTTGCGCGGCGGCGCGTTCATCCATTTCCACGAATTGCGGACTCACTCCCGATTCCAGTGGAAAGCGGCGCAAAAGCGAAGAGCAAAACGAGTGGATCGTTTGAACCTTGAGTCCGCCTGGAGTTTCGATTGCGCGTGCAAAGAGCCGCCGAGCATCCGCAAGAATTTTCGAAGTTATCGCGCCTTCATATCCAAGGACCCGCAAGGCTTCTGCTAGAGCTTTGTCATCCAGCATTGCCCATTCACCCAGCCGCTGAAACAGGCGGTTTTGCATCTCGCTGGCGGCGGCCTTGGTGTAGGTCAGGCACAAAATGTGCTGGGGGTCGACCTGATCCAACAAAAGCCGCGCAACGCGATCAGTCAAAACCCGGGTTTTTCCTGACCCGGCGTTTGCCGAAAGCCATGTCGAGCGATCCGGCCTTGCTGCATCGATTTGCCTTTGGGTGGCGGCATCGCGCTTCATCATCCGACCCTCGATTTTTCCGGGTCATCCGTGATGTCCCATTCGCCATAACGCGAGAGCTGATCATAATCACCATAATCACGTTTCAGATGCATGGCGCGACGGGCAGTATAGCCCGTTTCAGTCTCTGAATAAGCTGAAATCAGCTTCTTTAACTTTTCCCAGGTGATCTCAGGCGGTTCCTCTGCTAGCGGCGCTTCAACCTCTTTCCCGCCACTGGCAAGCCCGATATAAACAGCACGCGCAACCTGTGCCGGGGCCAGTTCTCCAAAGCCGGATTGCTGCGCAATTGCTGCTTCCAGCAGTAACTGCTTATCAAAGTGAACCTGTTGTTCCTTGGATGGTGGCGTGCCGGTTTTGTAGTCATAGACATGAACTTGGCCTGTCTCATCCATGTCTATTCGGTCGGCTGTGCCGCGTAAGGTAAAGTCAGGATCAGAAAAACTTGCACTACCGCGCGCCTCAAATGCTGTGGGCATAGCGATCACGCGGCGAGCATGCTCGGTATCGATAAACCAGTCGGCAATCTGTTCCATGCGCGCAAGCCACAGTATGCGCGCCTCGACCCACGGAACCTCGACTTCCAGTATTTCGTTTGTAACATTCAGCAAGCGGTCTTTGGTGAATGCATAGGGGTTTGCCAGAGTTTCCTTGATGAAAACCTCGAGAACTTTATGCAGCACCGTGCCTCTAATGGCCGGATCTGGGCCCCTCATTAAAGGATCGAGCGGGCGCAAGTTCAACACATGTTTGGCATAAATGGCATAGGGATCACGGATCAGATGCCGAATTTCGGTGACGGACAAGCCACCGGGCCGGGCCATCGTTGGGGGACATGGGGCCGGACGTGTTGCCGGATCAATTGATCTTGGTTGTTCAAGTTCGCGCACGTAATCCAGCCATAGTGCGCCGCGCACCCGCATTTCATTCAAGGCCTCAGGTCCGCGCTGATCCGGCAGGCCAGACAGCAAGTTTTGCAAACGGTTAAGCCACCGAGACGTGATGGTTTCAGAATCGTCCGTGCGAATTGATCTTGTAAACCAAACCTCAGGGGCGCTTGCAGCCTGTTGAAAATCGTGAGCCGATAGCCCGGTCCGTCGTTCGGGCAGCAGCAATCCGGCCTGATCACGCAAAGCTCTGTTCAACCAGGGATCGGGCTTGGGGCTTTCGGGCCATGACCCCTCGTTGAGCCCCGCCAATATAAGCAGGTCAGCGCCCTGAACGCGGGCTTCGAGTGTGCCCCATATCAAGATATTCGGATGTGGGGTGATCGGATTGCGCACTTCTTTCTGTGAAAGAACAGAGGAAAAGATATTGACGTAATCAAAGCTGTTCAACACCCCTGCCGCAGAGGCAGCTTCCGCCAGTTCCTGCATCAGCGCATGCGCTGCCAGCCCAGAGTCCCCTGACCAAACCGCAGGCGCATCATCCGGATCGACACCCCCGGACAATTTTTCGGCAAGGTTGATATGCTGCTCGACCCAGTCTTGCATTGGCTTTTCTGATACATCAATTTTTGCTATCAGACAGGAACAGAGCCATCTAACCCAAGCTTCTGAACCTTCATGGCCGCCGCTTTCCGCCCAAAGCATCAGAGTTGCTTCATTCGGGAATGGAATTGCCTTTCGGCGTAGATATAGCTCCAGCTCTCGCGTCAGACGTAGATGCGGCCCGCGCTCAATCCCGGCATGGCAAAGTGGATGTTTGAGCAGCGTTAACAGCAGCTCCGAATTTAAGGACTGACGAAACAGGTCGCCCACATGGCGCAGGAATCGCCCGGATGCGGAACGATTGAGCGGTAAACCCGCACTGTCGTCTGGTGTGATATTCCAGCGATCCAATGCGGCCGAAACCTGACGGGTCAGCGTCCTATCCGGCGATATAAGAGCTGCAGTTGCGCCATCCCCGGCCGCTTGCCGCAACCGCATCGCAATGGCCATTGCTTCTACCCGTTGGTTTGGGGCCTCGACCAAGGTCGTACTCTGCATTGCTTTACACAGATCGGATAACTTGGGCCCGTCGATCAACCATTGGTCAGTGATGGGCGCAGGGCGCAGTGCCAAAGAAAAGACCTTATTGCGTTCTGGATCTGCTGGTTGTGTTTGATCCCACGCCAAAATATCCGCTCGGTTCATGCCGAGTTGATCCATCAAATTGGCGAACCGATATTGTGGATGATCTTCCAGCGGCAAAGATTTAGTGCTTCTGGGCATCAAATTGTCCCAAACAGCATGCGGCATATCAAAATCGAAGCCGGGTAAGATTACTGCGCCCTTGGGCAGTTTTGCGACGGCCTTCATCAATAACATAGTTGCACCGCGTGAACCGGTGGATCCCGCGATGATAACCGGGTGTTGCGGTGGTTCTTGTTCCCAAACGGCGGCTAGTCGTTCGATTGCCAATCGTTGTCTTGCCTCGGGGTCGGGTTCGTCAATTTTACTATCAAAATAGGGTCTAACAATGCTTAAGAAGGACTTTATGCGTTGCCAGTGACCAGACTGATCTGTAATGTCGAGCGATTCAATCTCATCCGGCGACACCCCTTCGCCCTGCATTTCACCAATCAAATTTACCAGTTGATCGGCCAAATCGTATGCCGAGTTTATTGGCGCGATGCTGGGGTCGCTTTCCAAAAGACGCATGATCAGCTGAGCGATTTCAAGCCGCCTCCGCAACGATTGTGCAGGTTGGGGAAGTTGTCCGGGTAAAAACTCGTCCGGTAATTGCCCGATTAGCGTGATCTTTGGCAGCAGGCATGCCGGGCCCTGGTCAAACAAAGTGCGGACGCGCCGGGCCATACGCGAGGTATTCACAACAATCTGGGCACGTGCCAGCGCCTCCGCAGGCAAGGTGCTGTTCCGCTCCAGCAACCCGTTGACTAACGCTTTTGGAAAGTCGACACCCAATGGGACACCAAAAAGGCGTGGCGTATCTGAAGGATCAAACATTTCCTTCCCCAAGCACGGCTTCAGCAGCAAGAATGCCCTCAGGCGATCCTACATCGACCCATTGCCCGGGGTATGCGATGGCGTGAAGCCGGCCCTTATCCAGCATCTGGTTCCACAACACATTCAGGGAAAAGGCTCTGTCTGGAATAGCATTCAGACCCTCAGTTTTTATGATTTGTAGGCCAGAGTAGACCAAGCCCGGCCCACGTCTGGCGCAGCCGACAGTATCAATCAGAAAGTCTCCCGATCCGGCATGATTGACCGCATGTTCTAGCGGGACGCAAAGCAAAAGCGCGTCCATCTTTTTCGGGTCCCAGTTTTGCGCCAGCATCGCCAAGGGGTTTGGACCCTGCCACACCGCATCGGTGTTCATGGTAAACACCGGGCCATCTCCCAGTTTAGGCAGTGCTGCGCGCAGCCCGCCACCAGTTTCAAGAATTTCATCGCTTTCATCGGAAAACTGAATCCCCGAACCGGCAAGGTGGGATGCAATATGTTCCGGTTTGTAATGCAGGTTGGCCACGATGGTGCTGATGCTAAACCCGTTAATCTGCTCAAGAGCATGATCAATCAGCGGCTTTCCAGCCACCGGGATCATTGGCTTGGGGCGGTCCGCTGTCAGCGCACCCATGCGCGTGCCAAAGCCCGCAGCAAATAACATCAGGGCGTCTGGAGCATTGCGCATTTGTCTTTAAGCCTTTGAAGAATTGCGGGAGACGGGGCTGGCAGGTGTTCATGCACCAGCGCCGAGATGGTAGCCAGTGCTGGATGGTCTAAATCATGCATCAGATAACCCCAGACGCGGGGGATCAGGTCGACATAGTGGGCCTTGCCATCACGAACACAAAGCCGGGCGAAAACACCGACAATACGCAGGTTGCGCTGGGCACCGAGGCAATAGTAGGCCCGCAGGAATTCGTCTTTATCCATCTCAGCCAATGCGATGTACTGCTTGAGCATGTTTTGCTCTACTTGCGGACTGACATCGCGGCGGGCATCTTGCAATAGGGAAACCAGATCGTATGCGCGATGGCCTTTTAGGGCATCCTGATAATCCAGCAATCCTACGCGAGCGGTGCCAGAACGATCAGGGAGCCACAGTAGATTTTCCGCATGATAATCGCGTTGAATCAGCACATCTGATCCCGCAGCTGTTGCCTCCAAAACACGTTGCATTTCCTGACGGAAGAGTTTGGCAGCCGTTTCATTTTTTTGATCCGCGTTCGTCAGATACCAATCAAAGGCGAGCGTTGCCAATTCTGCCATCAGTGCCGGATTGTACGTACCCAGATCAGCGGGGGCACAATAAGTGTGTAACCTGGTCAATAGCTCGGTTGCGCAGGAATAGAGACGATTTTCAAGCGAGATATCTAATTCTAACACCCGCGCAAAAAGGTCGTCACCAAGATCTTCTAACAGCAGAAAACCGTTGCTCTCATCCTGCCCGAGAATACGCGGAGCGCTGAATCCGAGATTTGTTAGGTGAGACGAAATCTTGATGAAAGGCCTCGTGTCCTCACCTTTTTCAGGCGGTGCATCCATGACGATTGCGGATTCGCCCGAAGCGCTTTTTGTCAAACGAAAATACTTTCGGTTGGACGCATCGCCAGCCACAATCGTACTATTGGCACCGTCCCACCCAGAGCGGGCGATAAATGCATTCATCAATTCGCTACGCGCTACCATTCAAAAGCCCCTCAAGTTTGGTGGTCCACTTCGTATTTTGCCATTCCAATAACCAGTCGCGGGTATCGTTTTGGGCGTTGCCGGAAATGCTGATGTGCAGTGCGCCCTCGGGTGTGAACGGCCCGAGCCGGTCGGGCCATTCGATCAGACAGACCGCTGATTGAAAAGCTTCAGTCAGCCCCAATTCTTCAATCTCATAGATATCGCTAAGGCGATAGAGATCACTATGCCAGATCTCAAATCCTTTGGTTTCGTAAGTTTGTACCAGAGTGAATGTCGGAGATGGAATGTCTTCAGGCACATCCATAAGCGAACGTATCAGGCAGCGGGCGAAATGGGTTTTACCGGTACCGATTTCACCAGTCAGCAAAACCACGTCACCCATCTGCAATTGCGGGGCTAAACGCTGCGCAAGTTTGCAAGTTTCATAGGATGAACGTGTCGTGATTGTGTAGCTGCTCGCGGACATGATGTGACATTACACGCCCCGCCGTGACCTGCAACATGGATCAAGCGATTTCGGGTTGCGGCACTTTGGTTTCGGATCGCTTCTGAAAGGAAAGTTTCAACATTGTTTGGTTCCCGCTCAATGGTGAAATCTGACAATGTAGATCCAATGCATTTTTGTTGCGAAATAGCTTTGAATAGGATCCCTGAAGGCGCGACTCCATAAGCTTAGATGTTATTGCTGACCAATCAGCTTTGTAAGCTGTCGAACTTTCACATCTCGCTATCAGATCCTTTGGAGTGATCTCTGTAATGCTTTGGTCGGGATCGAAATTGATCAACCGTGCTAAAGCGGCATTGCAGAACAACAGGCTCTTGCCCTGCGAAAAGACGGCTATGGCATCGTCGAGTGAATCAAGAGCGCTTTGCCGCATGTCAATTTGCGCGCGATAGCGATGGGTCAGTACCACATCATCGGTAATGTTTTCGATCAAAAACGCGACTGCCCCATCAGGGTGCGGTCGTCCTGTGATGCGATATGTTAATCCACTCGGCAGCGCCCAGGTTTCGTCGTAAAGTCCACCAATGGCGCTTGCGATCATCTGGTTTATCTGGATGCGCCATGCGGAATAGTTTTTGGGCTCAGGCATCATCTGCAAATCGCGAAGCTTGTCGAAAAAGCTCATCAGGTTCGGCCGCGCGCTAAGAAAGTCGATCGGTAATTTTGTCAAATTGACCAGAGCTGGGTTGAACAGCACCATTCTATGATCGCGATCAAAAACGCACAGACCTGTCGAAAGATTGGCAAATGTTTTTGTTAATGTTTGTAAAAACGCGCGTTGAGCGTTTTTAGCTTCGACCAAATCAGAAATGTCAGTTGTATAACATAGCCAGTCATCCCCGGTGTCTTGCACAGATAGCTCAAGCCATTTTTGACTTGTGGAATGGTTAAATGAAATCTGTTTTGGTCCGCTCATTTCGGACTTCAGCATGTCAGATAGGGGCTGCTCCAGTTCTGCCTTCTCTTCGATTGAGAACCTCTTCCACAACGCATTTTCGCGACGTTGATTGCTTTCTTTGTTGATCTGGAGGATTGCGAATGGGGCGCGGTCAATTGCGGTTTCTAATGACTTGTGACTTTTGTCATTGTTCAATTGTTGATGTTTGACGGCGGGAGAGTAGGAAGACGGGTCGGTTAATGTAACGTGATGTCCGTCGCTGTTACTGCAAATCGTGAGCGTAGCTTTCCCATCAAGTTCTTTAAGAATCTCGATGTTTTGGAGGGGTTGTTTTTCCAGAGTATCAAGCAGCGTTCCAAATCGCGAACCTATCCATTTCTTAAAGTCACCCCAAGTTTGCAACTGGGCCGCAACGCTGAGATCATGCTCAAATTCTTCAAGATTGTGATTTACCAACTGATCAGAGCGAAACAAAAAACGGGCGGCTTCGGGTTTGGCCTGCATGATAACGGGTTTTTCTGCCGTTAGCCTTGATGCGACGAAGATCACAAGCACCGACAGCATAACAGCGCATAATATTATCCCAACATAATCCCACGCAGCCATTGTCGACCCTTAACCTAATGCTTGTGGATTTAGGATTGCTCAAACTTGGTTAAATTTAGGTTAAGGTATTCACGCAAAAGGATTAAACGAGATGCGGTTGGTTTTCTCCTAAAGGCTTACGGTCCGCCCCTTCTTGCGCTTCGAGTTGCTTACGAGACCATTTAACTTCAACAATCGCACCCAGTTTTTTAGATCGATCCAGTCGGCTATTATCGGTCTCTGTGCCATTGGCAAAACTAAGATCTGCGCCGGATCGCTCCAACAACGTTTTTGCAATGAACAATCCCAGCCCCATGCCGTCATACCCTGGCCGTCGAGGGTCCGGTGCAGTTGACCTTCGCCGCATAAATGGATCGCCAATCCGACCTATCATATCCAGAGGATAGCCCTTGCCATCATCCATGATCCGTATCGAGACAGCATCGGCATTCCAGTGGGTCTCAATCCAGACTTCGTTTTGCGAAAAATCAACGGCGTTTTGGATCAGATTCCGCAGACCGTGGATGATTTCGGAGCGGCGTTGGATCACCGGGTGTTGTTCATTGTTCTTATTGGCAGCGGTATAGTCGAAATTTAGGGTCTTTCCCCGATCCAAATGCGGCTCAGCGGCCTCCCCGATTATTGACGAAATCGGCGCATAGCGCATTTGCAGGTCATCTTTTCCTGCTCGGCCCATAGAACGCAAAATGTCTCGGCAACGGTCGGCTTGCTCGCGTATGAGCAACGCATCGCTTTGCAGATCCTCTTGATCTGCTAATTCGTCTGCGAGTTCGGAACTTGTCAGTTTGATGGTGGCAAGCGGTGTGCCCATTTCATGCGCGGCGGCAGCTACGACACCCCCTAAATCGGTCAACTTCTGTTCGCGCGCCAAGGCCATTTGTGTAGCTTGCAGCGCGTCATGCATGGCATTCATTTCTGAAACGATCCAGCGCGAATAAACACCCAAAAAGACGATGCCGATGATGATGGCGGCCCAATTCCCGAAACGGAAAATATCTGGCATGCTTAGGATAACACCCTGTTCTGTTCGCAAAGGCAGAAAGTAAAACAGCAACAATGATACTATGGTTATGGCGACCAATCCCAAGGCACCGGTTGATCGTGCGGACAAGGCCGACACTGAGACAGTCACCGGGCCAACGATTAGTATGGAAAATGGGTTGTTCAGTCCGCCCGTCAAATAGAGCATGACACCCAACTGCAGCAGATCAAACAAAACAACAAAGAAAGTTTCAGATTCAGAGAGTCGTTTGTTTTCAGGGTAGATAAACGCCGCCACAAGGTTGCTGATGATCGAAACACCGATCACGGCATAGCACAGGCCAGTTTCAACATTCAGATCATACAGGCGCTGGGCGATGATTAAGGCGGAAACCTGACCGATGATTGCCCACCAGCGCAGTAAAACAAGTGTGCGTAGGCGAATCCAATACCGATTTTTAGGCGCAGTGTTCGCGTTTTGATGCATGTGCGCTTCCGCCCCGTTGCAAGTTTCAGATCCAATGCTAGATGTGCCGCAAGTGGATGTGCAAGCCAGATAGCATGAGGACAAAAAAATGGCACGAACGGTTGCAATTTTGGCAGGAGTAGCGGCAGTCGGCCTTTTGGGCGTGACATATTATGTCAGCAGCCAGTCGGGTTCCGTGGATCAGTTTGCGCAATGTCGCAGCAGCCAGATCGCCGGCGGAGCCGGTCAGATTGGCGGCCCGTTTACTTTGGTGAATGGATCGGGCGTCGAGGTGACAGAGAAAGAAGTCATCGACAAACCGACTTTGCTATATTTCGGTTATACCTTCTGCCCGGATGTCTGCCCTGTGGATGCAGCACGCAACGCTGCTGCCGTTGATATTCTAAAAGAACGGGGCAAGTCGGTGAAGCCTGTGATGATCAGCATTGATCCGGAGCGCGATACCCCCGAGATCATGAAAGAATATACAGAATATATGCATCCCGACATGGAAGGGTTGACCGGAAGCACCGAGCAGGTCCGAGCGGCTGCCAAGGCATATCGCGTCTACTATAATCGTCCACCGTCCGAGGAGGAGGATGACGAGTTCTATTTCGTGGACCACACCAACTTGACGTATCTGAGTTTACCAAATCAAGGTTTTGTCGAGTTCTTTCGTGCGGATCTAAATCCAGAGCAACTTGCGGACAGAGTTTCGTGTTTCTTGGACGCTGTTTGACCTGCCCTGCAGGGCGGGATAGAACTTTTTAAACGCGAGAAAACGGAGAAATATGATGCCCGACACCCTGCCGGACATTGGCGAAGATCGGTCGCTTCTATTGTTGGACGATGACGAGCCGTTTTTGAAGCGGTTGGCAAAGGCCATGGAAAAGCGCGGATTTGAAGTGGAGACGGCAGAATCCGTCGCTGCAGGCAAAGCCATCGCGACGGTCCGGCCACCTGCTTATGCGGTTTGTGATCTTCGGTTGGGCGATGGCAATGGTCTAGATGTTGTGGAAACCATTCGTGAAAAACGCCCAGATAGCCGGATCGTTGTTTTGACAGGCTACGGTGCTATTGCCACGGCTGTGGCGGCGGTTAAAATTGGGGCGACGGATTACCTGTCAAAGCCCGCAGATGCGACGGACATTACCAACGCTTTGTTGGCAAGCGGGGATGAACTTCCTCCGCCTCCAGAGAATCCAATGAGTGCGGACCGGGTGCGTTGGGAGCATATTCAGCGGGTCTATGAGCTCTGTGATCGCAATGTGTCCGAGACGGCGCGGCGCTTGAATATGCATCGCCGGACTCTACAGCGCATCTTGGCAAAGCGCTCACCGCGCTAAAGCTTGAACCGTTTGCTGACTTTGTCGACAATCATACCGTTGTCCAATCGCTCTGCGGTGTGGTGAGCATAGTCCTCAAAACCCCGGCTTTGATAATAGGCCAGACCGGCCATGTTATCGGTGCGAATGGTGGCGTTGATCCAATGATACCCAAGCTGCGCCGCAGCTTTGCGTGACGCCTCGAAAAGTTTAGACCCGATCCCCAAGCCCGTACTCTGCGGTTTTACGAAAGTACCAATATCGCAAGATTCCGGTGGAAGGTTGTTGCGCGGCTGAATTGATTGAAAGCCCAGTAAATTTCCCGAGTCATCTTCCGCCACGTTCCAAGCTGAATCTTCTGGGTGGAATGCCAGCCATCTTGTCAGGGTTTCGCGCGTGACTTGATTGGTGAAGGCCGTCGTGTCGCCAATATTGATAAGCTCGTTCAAAAGCGCGGCCATCGCTCCTGTGTCTAATTCGCCAGCCCTACGTATGTGAATCATCCCATTTGCGCCAAGAGAGCGTGATGGCGTGCGGTATAGTCGGCGCGTACCTGCGTAGGCGGACGCAGGTCAATGTCCAAACCTTCGATCAACTCCGGATTGAGTTTTCCAAAGAACTTGTTAGCCTCCGCCTCGGTAAAACCGGCAATCTTCGTGGCTTCCATCCAGGCGCTAATTTTGTCGGCCTTTTTTATCTGTTTTTTCACTGTACTTGGCAGCGTGGCAGGTAAACCAAAGCGAATATGAATTGCCGCGCTCAAGCGCCCGTCAAGCTGGTCATATCCAGGTCCGACAGCGGCCTTGACAGGTGAAATCATATCGCCAATGACATATTCCGGGGCATCATGCAGCAAGGCTGCCAACCGCCACTTGACGGGTGCCTTTGGGTTGATCCGTGAATAGAGAGTTTCGACCAGCAAAGAGTGCTCAGCAACAGAGTAGGCAAAGTCACCTGATGTCTGCCCATTCCATCGCGCCACGAATGACAGGCCATGTGCGATGTCTTCAATTTCAATGTCCACCGGGGTCGGATCCAGCAAGTCAAGCCGACGACCCGAGAGCATTTTTTGCCATGCACGAGGTTGGGGCACTTTCCCTCCTTAAACAGCGTTGGCCGCAAGAGTTAGCGGGTTCATTCGTGATTTGCAAAATGTTCGGTAAGGCGGGCTAAAAGTGGTGAATTACTTTGAGCGGCCAAGAAATTGTAACCTTTGTAGCTGTCAGTTTTGGTCTTGCGAATTTGATCCAGTGTTATCATCCGCTTCACGCCATTTTCTATCGAATAGAGATTGATTTCAGGCAGGGTCAGCAGGTGTGCGCTCGGCGCGCAATCATGGTCGGCCCCATGATCTTCGTAGATCAGAACAGAACCTTCGGAAATGGTGCGTCTGGCACCTTCAATTGCGTTCACTTCCGCCCCTTCTACGTCCATTTTGATCAAGGCCGGCATGCCGACAGGGACCAAATCGTCCACTTTCAGGGTTGAAACAGTTTCAGTTTGATCCAACTCTCCGGCCTTGCTGTCTTTTAGTAGTCGGG
This sequence comes from Roseovarius albus, assembly GCF_900172335.1. Classification (GTDB taxonomy): domain Bacteria; phylum Pseudomonadota; class Alphaproteobacteria; order Rhodobacterales; family Rhodobacteraceae; genus Roseovarius; species Roseovarius albus. The sequence continues at coordinate 99,718 of NZ_FWFX01000005.1, read as the reverse complement.
CTGACGCATGGCTAAGATGTGTGTTTACAAAGGTTAGAGTTTCACCCGATTCATCATTGATCGCTGCGTGGTGTAGCCTGACATTGGTCAAAGCTTCAGTATTTTTTCGTAATGTGTCGAAAGTCTGTGCAGAGGCCTCGACGGCGATGATGCTCTGGAAGAGTGGTGCCGCACGTGTTGTCCAATACCCTTTGTTGGCGCCCAAGTCGCAAAACAGGCTGGTTTGGCCAATCGACGCTCGTAATATCAAATCGACTTCCGGCTCATACGGGAAACGATAAAGTGCAAAACGTGTCCAATAGGCGTCATCCAAAGATATGCGAAAGCCTGGACCATCATCCAAGTGCAGCCAAACAGCATTTGATTTGGGGAATAGCCGGGCAAGATTGCGCGCGTAATGACCATAAAAGAACCGCGTAAAGGCGAGCCTATACAGAACCATTAGTAAATTGAACTGCAATCGCGCACTTATGCTCGAATAGCGAAGCCTTCTTTTGGTTGCAGGGTTTAGCAATTTGTCTTTGTTCATTCCGGCTAGCTAACTGCACCATTGGATAACTGCAAACCTGATCACGAAAATGTTCATAGGTCAGCGGGATCTAGCCGCGCAAGTTATTGTGCACGCCATCAATTTATACCGCTGTGGTGGTTTGAGAGCTGATGGTTATAGCTCAGCCAACATCCCGATCTTCAGCGCGATAATCTGTCTCTTCGGTAACCGCAAAACGACCGCCTTTGAGTTTTTTGATCTTACCGCGGCGTAAAAGCTGTCCAAACGAACGCAGCGTGTCTTCGCGAGTGTAATTGGTCCGCTTGAGTTCTTTCAGCTTGCCCATCAGCATCGGGCGCGAGAATTGCGGCATGCCCTCGACATCGGACATGTAAGCTGCAGCTGCCTCAAGCAGCTCCGCTAGGTCATCTGCCCCCATTTCTTGAACAAACTCCATAAAAGAGCTGTGCTCACCGCTTACGGGACTTGCATGTGTAGTCGCTGCGGCCATTTCAGATGAAATTCTACGGGGCAAGACCGGATCACTATCTGTATCTATTCGCTGTTCTGCAACGAGCTTCAGCGGCGTTGCAGATTGGTCTGTGGCAGGTTGTTCCGGCGCATGTGATCCCAAGATTCGCGGACGACGAGGACGCATAACACTCTCGATATCACTGCGGTAGGGTTTCTCATCAACATCTGGTGAAAGTTCAGACCCAGCGGATTTTTCTGCCCGCGCTGCAGCAACGGCCGCGCGCAAGTGTTGAATCGCGTTGCGACGAATGCTGGATTCCGGTGCCTCACGCTGATCTTCCGCCCGTTCGAAAATACGCGAGACATCGTCGGATGCTTCTTTAGAAGTAGGAGCTGTTTCAGGTTCTGCTGGTGGCTCTGCAGGTGTTGTTTGTGGCACCTCCAGTTCCGTCAGTTCTGTCTCCTCCGGCTGGATCTCAAATTCTTGAATGTCGGGTTCTGCGTCTTGCATCAGTTGGGACAGGGTATCGTGTTTTTGCTCTAGACTATCGTCACCAGTTTGTTCGATATCAAATCGTGAGTTCAGATCCGTTTCTTCTGCGATGTCTACGTGCTGGTCTTCATTGTATTCATCATCAAGGGCCGTATCGGCAAGGGAGACAGCAGAACGCAGTCGGTTCAGTTTTGTTCCTTCTTCTTCGACATCCGCTTCTGACGATGAATCAGTATCTTCCGAAGTGTCTTCGGCTTCGTTTTTCTCATCTGTATGATCAGTGGCGCGTAATACGAGATCACCGTCACGGGTGTGTGCCTCGACACGTTGAGTAATCTTTCTCTCGGCAATCTGGGCCAGAACTTCTGTATCTGGTATCGCTGGTTCCGCACCAAAATGACGATCTTCTGCCGCCAGATCTCGGAAATACTCCGCAATCGCCTTCATCGTCTCAAAAGAGTCATCAAACCCCTCGAGCGTGCACGAGAAAGTGCCGTAGGAAACCGTGAGAATTTTACTTGAACTAACCATTTTTACTTCGCTTTATTTGCGTACAATGACTTAAATATCACCCTAGACAGGACAAAACATGCTCGATTCTTAGAATTTTAACGTATTATTTGATGGTCAGAATGTGTTTTGTTTCGGGTATTAGGTTAAATTTACGGAAAATATCGTGATTGTTGATATTTTAAATCCAATAACTCTTATTGGTGGTGCAAATATATCTGAAGGCGATTTGGAGCGGGCGCTTACAATTGCGCCAGATTTGGCTGCCGCTGATGGCGGGGCCAATTATGTCGTAAATAAAGGACTGAAACCGCTTGCCGTGATTGGCGATTTTGATTCGATTTCTGAAAATACTAAAAAAAAGCTACCGGATTCTGTCCTTTTTCCCATCGAGGAACAAGACAGCACAGACTTCGAAAAATGCCTCCGAAACATTGCCGCACCGTTGATGCTGGCAGTCGGTTTTTCCGGTGACCGACAAGATCACCAACTGGCAGCATACAATGCATTGGTACGGTTTCCGCAACAGCGTTGTGTTTTGATCGGCCTGAACGAATTGGTATTCTTGTGCCCGCCGTCTTTATCCCTCGATTTACCTGCGAGATGTCCGGTGTCGCTCTTCCCGATGGGGGCCGTCGAAGGGATGTCAGATGGTTTGGAGTGGCCAATTAATGGGCTGAATTTTGCACCAGATGGTAGGATTGGCACATCAAATCGGGCCACCGGTCCGGTTCAATTGGACATGACAGCTCCGAAGATGCTCGTGATTCTTCCGCAAGACGCGTTGGAAATCGTTGCTACTGCTTTGATTGATACCACGGCTGCCTGGGGTTGAAATTTTGATCAAGGCGCTGGGGTTGGGCGGCGCTCAAGATGGCGTTCGCGGAAAAACACAAACAGTCCCGATCCTACGATCAGGAAGATGCCAAGAAAGGTCATCGCATCAGGCAGGTCGTTGAAGATGTAGTAACCTAAAATCGTGGCGCTGACGATTTCCAGATATTGAATTGGTGCAATCAACGAGGCGGGCGCTAGCGATAGCGCAAAGCTGATGAAGACATGTGATAGAGTTGCGATCAACCCAAGTATGACTAAAAGGATGACTTGGCGTTGATCCGGCCAGATTGGATCAAGCGGGCCGAAGCCAGACCCTTCAAAGGCAAACAGCAAAGGCAAGGCAATCGCCAGTGCGGCAATTCCAGTATATCCCTGCAGCGTGATCGGGTGCATCCGGGTGGCCATCTGGCGGGTCAGGATCATGTAGAATGCGAAGGTTAACGCAGTCACGAGCGGAAGACAGGCAGCAAACCCGACCTCTCGGAAACTGGGCTGAATAATCAATAGGGCCCCCGCAAAGCCAATAACGCAAGCAACATAGCGCCGTGGACCGATTTGTTCCCCCAACAACAAGCTTCCCAACAAGGTCAGAATAAATGGTTCAACGAAAAAAATGGCAATAGCGTCTGCGATCGGCATGTAACGCAGCGCTGTAAAGAAAAAAGATGTTGCGATGATAATCAGGGACGCACGGGCCAAATGCAGGGCTGTTTCCCGCCCATTTGGCCAATGAAGCCATCCATAAAAAGCCGCAATGGGGATCAAGATTGCAGATTGGAAAATGAAACGGGTGGTTACAATCTGCCCCACGGCCAGCCCATCGCCAATCAATTTGGCACAGGCGTCCATGGCTGGGGCAAGAACTGCAAACCCCACCATCAGCAAAATACCCAAGCTGGTGCGGCTGGACTGAGCCATCAGCAGTTTGGAATGTTCACGGCAAGGCCGCCCAACGAAGTTTCCTTGTACTTTTCTGCCATATCAAGCCCGGTTTGGCGCATCGTCTCAATGCAGGCATCAAGCGGTACGAGGTGTGTGCCATCGCCGCGCATGGCAAGCGAGGCGGCAGAAACTGCCTTGATCGCGCCCAAACCGTTGCGCTCGATGCAGGGGACTTGCACCAGACCTTTGACAGGGTCGCACGTCATGCCCATGTGGTGTTCAAGCGCAATCTCAGCCGCGTTTTCGATTTGCATCGGTGTGCCACCCAAGACGGCGGCAAGACCGGCGGCACCCATGGCAGAGGCGCTACCAACTTCAGCTTGGCAGCCGGCTTCAGCGCCGCTGATGGTCGCGTTGAATTTGACCAGCCCGCCGATGGCCGATGCGGTCAGAAGAAATTCTTCTATGCGGGTCTCAGAGGCACCCGGAACATGTTCCAACCAGTATTTGATTACTGATGGCACAACCCCTGCGGCTCCATTTGTTGGCGCTGTGACCACCTGCCCGCCAGCTGCATTTTCTTCGTTGACCGCCATGGCATAGACGCTCATCCAGTCATTAATTTTATGAGGAGCATTCAGATTTGTGCCGCGCTCGGCCAACAATGCATCGTGAATATTCTTGGCGCGGCGTTTGACGTTCAGCCCCCCTGGCAAAATGCCATCCGTGACGAGGCCGCGTTCAATGCAATCGTTCATGACCTGCCATACGCGGGCGACGCCCTTTGCCAGGTTCTCAGCCCCACCTCTCGAAATTTCATTTTCGCGCTTCATTTCGGCGATGGATTTGCCCGACCTTTCCGCCATCTCAAGCATCTCAGCGGCGGAAGTGAATGGATAAGCGACCGGCGTTTCGTCTTGCGCTTCTGGACCATCAGCTAGTTCTGCCTCGGTTACGACAAAGCCACCGCCGATGGAATAATAGGTTTCTTGCAAGATGACATCGCCTTGCGCGTCAGTTGCCATCAGGATCATGCCATTGGCGTGGCCCGGCAGGTTGGGGCCAAAGTCAAACGCCAGGTCTTCTTTGGGGTTGAAGGAAAGTGTCGGCAGCCCCTCTGGCGACACAGTATGTGTGGCGCGGATATCTTCTAAAACGGCTTCCGCTTTTTCATGGTCATAGGTGTCAGGCATGAATCCCGCCAGACCAAGAATAGTTGCACGGTCGGTCGCGTGCCCAATGCCGGTGAAGGCCAATGATCCGTGTAGCGATCCACGCAAGCCCTTAAAATCGAAAGGAGCTGCGCGCATTTTATCAAGAAAACTCGCCCCAGCCACCATCGGCCCCATCGTGTGGGAGGAAGATGGGCCGACGCCCACTTTGAACATGTCAAATACCGACAAGAACATTCGCTAAGTCTCCATGGCCTGGCCAGTTTGGGTTGGTATTGCCTGATTTTTACGCAATTGGGAATGTTAAATGCGACGCTTCATACCTTTGAAGGGAATCTAAGACGGCATTTCCGGAATACCAAGTTGAAAATGGATAGCGTTCGCTGAAAGAGGCCTAAAGAGAATTCGCGATTTCCGCTTAAAATCAACGCTGCCCCCCTCGCACGTGGCCGAGAAGTTGTTATAAAACGCAAAACATTTTGGAGTCACTGCCATGACCGGAGAACTGTCGCCCATCGACAAAGCCAAATTTGTAGCTGCAAAACGAGCGGTTGATTTTATCGAAGATGGAATGCGTGTTGGTTTGGGCACCGGAAGTACGGCGGCGTGGATGGTGCGCTGTCTGGGTGACTTGGTGCGCAATGATGGGCTCAAAATCAAAGGCGTGCCAACATCCACCCGCACCGCAGAGCTGGCGCGCGACGTTGGTATCGAAGTGGTCACGCTGGATGAGGCCAAATGGCTGGATCTGACGATTGATGGCGCCGACGAATTTGATCAAGAGTTGAATCTGATCAAAGGTGGTGGTGGCGCCCTGCTTCAGGAAAAGATTGTCGCCACAGCCAGCGATCAAATGATCGTGATAGCCGATGTTGGCAAAGAAGTAGAGAGCCTTGGCGCTTTTCCTTTGCCAATCGAAGTCATCCCCTTTGGCTGGAAGACTTCTAAGTCCTTAGCCGAAGAGCTATTGGTTAGCATGGATGTGCTGGGACAGGATGTTACGCTTCGTATGAACGACGACAAGCCGTTTGTGACGGACGAGGGAAACTACATTCTTGATCTGCATTTGGGCCGAATTGGAAACCCGCACCAGATGGCGATGGTTTTAAACCAGATCCCCGGAGTGGTTGAAAACGGGTTGTTTATTGATATCTGCGATGTCGTGATTCTTGGTTATGGTGATGGCCGGGTGGAAACACGTGACATTAACGAAGGCACAATTGCGCAGGACCGTCTGGAGTTTGAGGGCTCGGATAACCTGTTCACTGATCTTCAGGATTAAAGGCGAAGTACGATGGCGTTTGACTATGATCTTTTTGTAATTGGTGGCGGCTCCGGTGGGGTGCGCGCCGCACGTGTGGCCGCGCAAGGTGGCGCTAGGGTCGCATTGGCGGAAGAGGATCGATATGGCGGGACCTGTGTGATCCGCGGCTGCGTGCCCAAAAAGCTGATGGTCTTTGCCAGCGAATATCCTGACCATATTTCGGATGCGCAGGCCTATGGTTGGACTGTGCATGCGGGCGGGTTCAATTGGGACGCGTTCAAAGGCAAGCTTCATGCAGAGCTGGACCGTTTGGAAGGCGTGTATCGCAATATCTTGAATTCAAATGGCGTCGAAACTTTTGATAGTCGCGCCAAATTGGCGGACGCGCACACTGTCGAGCTTGCGGATGGCACGCGCAAAACGGCAAAACACATTTTGATCGCTTCAGGTGGCCGCCCAGTGAAGCCAGATTTGCCGGGGGCCGAACACGGACTAACCAGCAATGATATGTTCCATTTTGATGCGCTGCCAAAATCCATCCTGATCATCGGTGGTGGCTATATCGCTTGTGAATTCGCGGGCATCCTGAACGGCCTTGGCGTTGATGTGACACAATACTATCGCGGTGCGCAAATCCTGCGTGGCTTTGATGAAGAAGCACGCGGACTGGTTTCCGATGAAATGATCGCAGCAGGTATTGATCTACACCTGGGCACCAACATCATGTCGATGGAACCCGTTGAGGGTGGCTATAAGGTCAAGGCAACCAACGGATCTGAGAAAGTCTTTTCAGAAGTGATGTTCGCCACAGGCCGCAATCCGAACACGGACGACATGGGTCTGGAAGAAATTGGTGTGAACCTTGGCCGTAAGGGCGAGATCGTCGTTGACGAGTATTCGCAAACTTCTGTGCCATCAGTTTATGCCGTGGGTGATGTGACCGACCGGGTCAATCTGACCCCGGTCGCTATTCGCGAAGGTATGGCTTTTGTGGAAACCGTGTTTAACGGCAATCCGACCAAAGTGGATCATGACCTGATCCCTACCGCGATTTTCACTCAGCCCGAGATTGGCACTGTGGGCCTGAGCGAAGAGGCCGCGCGTGAGCAAGAGCCGATCGAAGTTTATGCGACGTCGTTCAAACCGATGCAGCAAAGCTTTGCCGGGCGCGCCGCCAGGGTGATGATGAAGCTGATCGTCAGCCAGGCCACGCGTAAGGTTCTGGGCTGCCATATCGTGGCGCCGGGCGCTGGTGAAATGATCCAATTGGCGGGTGTAGCGGTTAAAATGGGCGCTACAAAGGAAGATTTTGATCGAACGGTTGCAGTTCATCCCACAATGTCGGAAGAAATTGTAACCATGAAAACTCCGGTGCGGACAGGTTGATTTTTCAGCTTTTCTGCACAGGTTAGAGAGAAGCGCCTGCAAAGGCGAGGTAACAAAGGAAGAGAATAGATGGCTGGACATTCTGGCGGCCCATGGGGCGGCGGCGGAAACTCAGGCGGGAACAACGGCGATGACAAAAATCGCGGTGGCCAACGCCCGCCCGAAGGCGGCCCTCAGATTCCTGAAATCGATGAGCTGATGAAAAAAGGCCAAGATCACCTGCGCGTCCTTATGGGCGGCAGAGGTGGCGATGGCCGTGAGGGTGGCTCAGGCCAGGGCGGACCTGGTTTCGGTAAGGGAACGATTGTCCTTGGCGTATTAGCTGCTGCGGTACTTTGGGGGGTTGCAAGTTTTTACACAGTCAAACCTGAAGAGCAGTCGGTTGAGCTGTTTTTGGGAGAGTTTTCTTCCGTTGGTGACCCAGGTCTTAATTTTGCGCCATGGCCTTTTGTGACTGCTGAAGTCATCCCAGTCACCCGTGAACAAACCGAAGATATGGGCGGGGCTCGCGGAAGCGATGATGGCCTGATGTTGACCGGTGACGAAAACGTGGTTGATATCGATTATCAGGTTGTTTGGAATATTAACGATCCTGCTCGGTATCTGTTCAACCTTCGTGATCCAAGTCAGACGATCCGCGCCGTGTCGGAATCAGCGATGCGCGAGATTATTGCACAAAGCGAACTGGCTCCAATCCTCAACCGGGATCGCGGTATTATCGCGGATCGGCTGCAAGAGTTGATCCAGTCTACGATGGACAGTTATGATTCAGGCGTAAACATCATTCGGGTAAACTTTGACAAGGCCGACCCTCCTCAGGATGTGATCGCCTCATTTCGGGATGTTCAGGCCGCTGCGCAAGAGCGTGACCGATTGCAAAACGTTGCCGATGCCTACGCGAACCAAGTTCTAGCCGATGCGCGTGGTGAAGCCGCGCAAGTTCTGGAAGAGGCCGAAGGTTATCGTGCACAGCAAGTCAATAGCGCCCAGGGTGAGGCCAGCCGTTTCTCTGCAGTTTTGGAAGAGTATTCCAAAGCGCCTGAAGTGACCCGGAAACGTCTTTACTTGGAGCGAATGGAACAAGTTTTGGGCGACGTCGATAAGATTATTTTGGACGAAAATTCGACCGGTCAAGGACAAGGCGTTGTCCCATATCTGCCATTGAATGAACTGCGCCGCAATTCTGGCGAGGGGAGCAACTGATGCGTAAATCACCAATTTTCCTTATTCTCTTAGCTATCCTCGGCGCGGCAGGCCTGTCTTCGATCTTTATCGTGGATGAAAGGGAGCGCGCTTTGGTTCTGCAGTTCGGTCGTGTGGTTGCCGTCAAAGAAGAACCCGGATTGGCGTTTAAGATTCCACTGATTCAGGAAGTTGTTCGATACGATGACCGTATCCTTTCTATTGACGTTCAGCCGCTGGAAGTTACTCCACTTGATGATCGTCGATTGGTTGTAGATGCCTTTGCGCGCTATCGGATTTCAGATCTTGAACAGTTCCGCCAGGCCGTTGGTGTTGGCGGCATTCCTGTTGCCGAAGATCGCCTTGATCGCATCCTTCGCGCAGAAACACGTGAGGTTCTTGGTTCGGTATCGTCTCGTGACATACTTAGCTCGGACCGGGCTGCGTTGATGCTGCGCATTCGCAATAGTGCGATTGCCGAAGCACGTGCGCTGGGTGTTGATGTGATTGACGTTCGTCTGAAAGCGACGGACTTGCCACAAGCAAACCTTGAAGCCACTTTCGACCGGATGAAAGCTGAGCGAGAACGTGAGGCGACCGATGAACGTGCAAGGGGTAAAGAGGCAGCTCAACGCATTCGTGCGCAAGCGGATCGGACCGTGGTCGAATTGGTATCGGATGCGCGCCGCGAAGCTGAGATTACTCGCGGTGAAGCAGATGCTGAGCGCAACGCGATCTTTGCTGAAGCCTATGGCAGAGATCCGGAGTTTTTCGAGTTCTACAGATCACTTTCTGCTTACGAGCGAGCACTTGGTGGTGGCAACAGTTCGATGGTGCTGAGCCCGGATTCCGAGTTCTTTAACTATCTCAAGTCGCCCACAGGACAGTCGTCACAACAATGAGTATAATTCTTCTGGCCATCGGGCTAGTGCTGGTGATTGAGGGGCTGGTCTATGCACTGGCCCCTTCTCTTGTTGAGCAGCTTCTTGAAGCATTCAAGGAAATGCCTGAAAGCAGCAGGCGTATGATGGGGTTGATTGCTGTGGCGCTGGGTGTTTTGTTGGTGTGGGTCGCAAAATACCTTGGCGCATGAGTTTTAGGTGTTAGAACGATCACATGGCTGTGACCAGTTGTCGTGCAATTTGCGATCTGATCGTGAGCGACTAAATAGTTAAAGAAATCTGGTGACTTTTACAGTTGCCTCACATTGCTCCACTTGTGGCAAAGGAGAACCCGGCGTGAAAGCCCGTACAGCAACAGCAGAAAATCTAGTTCATCGTATATTCCAGTCTTTTTGGTTCCTGGTATTGGCTGTTGCCATGCTGGTCTTGCAGGTGCTGTCCGCAAATGCCCGCCCCGAGAGCTTTGCCGATTTGGCCGAAAGCATCAGCCCATCTGTTGTAAATATCACAACGTCGACTGTTGTTGCGGATGGTGGACCCTCCCCGATTGTCCCCGAAGGCTCTCCGTTCGAGGATTTTTTCCGCGAATTCCGTGACCGTAACGGCCAAGGCGATCGTCCACAGCGGACACAGGCGCTGGGTTCAGGCTTTGTCATTTCCGAAGACGGATTTGTGGTCACCAACAACCACGTCATTCAAGCCGCTGATGAAATCATCATCGAGTTTTACTCTGGCGAGGAGTTGAAGGCCGAGGTGATCGGTACGGATCCTAAAACCGATATCGCGCTGCTGAAAGTCGAAGCTGAGGAACCGCTGCCGTTTGTCAAATTCGGCGATAGCGATACCGCGCGCGTCGGTGATTGGGTTGTCGCAATGGGTAATCCGCTGGGTCAGGGATTCTCGGTCAGCGCGGGCATTGTTTCCGCCCGAAACCGTGCACTGAGCGGTACCTACGATGATTACATCCAGACTGACGCGGCGATTAACCAAGGCAACTCAGGCGGTCCTCTGTTCAATCTTGATGGCGAAGTGATCGGCGTGAACACGGCCATTCTGTCCCCAAATGGCGGTTCCATCGGCATCGGCTTTTCGATGGCTTCAAATGTTGTGACCCGGGTCGTTGACCAACTGCAGGAATTTGGAGAAACCCGCCGTGGATGGCTGGGTGTGCGTATTCAGGATGTGACCGAAGATGTGGCCGAGGCTATTGGCTTGGAAAAGGCGGCTGGCGCCCTGGTTACCGATGTCCCAGAAGGGCCGGCGTCCGAAGCGGGTGTTCTGTCTGGCGATGTGATCATGTCTTTCGACGGTAAGGACGTGAAAGATACCCGTGGCCTCGTACGCGAAGTTGGAAACAGCGAAGTTGGTAAAACCGTTCGTGTTGTGGTGTTCCGCGATGGGAAAACCCAAACTTTGAAAATCACGTTGGGGCGCCGAGAGGCCGCAGAAGGCACCGCAGAGGAAGAAGGTGCCGATGACGGCGAAGAAGAAGTGGCCCCAACCGAGAAAACCGTTCTCGACATGGAATTGAGTGAGCTGAATGGCGATCTGCGAAGCCAACTTGATCTGGCTGATGATGCCAAAGGTTTAGTGGTGCGCGATCTGGATTCGCTGTCGGAAGCATATGAAAAAGGTATGCGCGCTGGTGATTTGATCACCGAAGCAGGGCAGCAGAATGTCACCAGCATTCAGGATCTGGAAGACCGGATCAGCGAAGCCAAGGACGCTGGACGTAAATCAATTTTACTGCTGGTGCGTCGTGGCGGAGATCCACGTTTTGTCGCACTTTCGCTGGAAGATGACGAATAGCCAGGTCGTAACAGACCTACCTCGTGGAGGCGTCTCGATAAAAATCGGGGCGCCTTTCTTATTTGGATTTCAGACCTGCACTTCTTGCAGCACAGAGCGCAGACTTCGCAAAATCATCTTCACGTCTTCCGCCTCAATCGTCAGGGGGGGACGAATTTTCAGAATATTGTCCTTGGGCCCTTCGTTACCGATCAAGATACGATGATCCCGCATGCGGTTTTTAATGTATTTGCAGATTGCTGTGCCTTCACTTCCATCGGGATTGATTAGTTCAACCCCCAGAAACAGGCCCATACCACGTACATCACCAACACAGGCAAATTCAGTTTCCATCTGTTCTAAACCCTGCTTCAGTCGTTCGCCCATCCGGCGGGCATTCTCTTGCAATCCTTCGTCATCAACTATGTCCAACACCTCTTTGCCAATGCGGCACGACAGAGTGGAGCCGCCGAAGGTCGAGAAAAACTCTGGTCCTTTGGCGAAACTTTCGGCGATGGCGCGGGTGGTGACCAACGCACCTAACGGATGACCGTTGCCGATGGGTTTTCCCAAGACCACGATGTCAGGCACCGCGCCTTGACGCTCAAATCCAAAGTAATAGTCGCCCAAACGCCCCAAGCCGGTTTGCACTTCATCTGCGATGCAAACCCCTCCGGCAGCGCGGATCTTTTCGTAAACGGCAGCAAGATACCCTTGGGGTGGAATGATCTGCCCACCGACTGAAGGAAATGTTTCGGCAATGAACCCCGCAAGGCCACGGCCCTTTTGTTGAAGGCTGGCGATGGCCGGGTCGATGAGATCGGCAAATTTCTGGGCGCGATCTGGATCATCTCTTTTGAAAGAACCGCGATAGTCATCCGCCACCTCGACCAATTCGACCCAATCAGATTGGCCAATGCCTCCCGGTGCATTGAACTTGTATGCAGAAATATCGATTACGCCGGTAGTATTGCCGTGATAACCATGATCCGGTGTCACCATGCCTTTGGCGCCGGTATGCGCGCGGGCAAGCCGCAAGGCCAGCTCATTGGCTTCGGTACCGGAATTAACAAAAAAGCAAACCTCGAGATGATCAGGCAGCTTCGACAGAATCTTGTCAGCAAAGGCCGTTTGCGCCGGATGCAGATAGCGCGTGTTCGAATTCATCCGTTTCAGCTGATCCGCGGCCACGGCCTGAATGCGCGGGTGGGCATGGCCGACGTGCGGGACATTGTTGTAGGCGTCCAAATACGGCCGCCCCCATTCATCAAACATGTGATGTTTCCAACCGCGAACCAGCATCACCGGATCATCGTAGGTCAGGGTCAGGTTTTGCCCGAAATGATCTTGCCGCCCTTGTTTGATTTGTTGCTTGTCGGTTGGTCGATAGAACACCTTTTCATCCGGCAGATTCAAAAGCGCCGCCGGGTTTGGGCAAACCGCGTGCCAAAGGTACATTTCGTCTGGGTCGCCGACGCCGGGCCAATTGGCCTCCATCCCCACCGTGGTCAGGGCCAATTGGAAATGTACATGTGGGGACCAGCCGCCATTTTGTGTGGGATCGCCCAACTTGGCGAAAGCCTCGCCCTTTGCAATTTTATCCCCCGGTTTCAGGCGATCGCAAAGCTCGGGGTCCAGATGGCCGTAGAGTGTGTAAAACCCATCCCCATCAGGCGTTTCGTGGTACAAAATAACAACCCCGCCATAGTCGAGGTGGTTGTCGCGGTCTTCGACAACTTCGACAGTCGCATCCATTGGTGCATAGAGGGCTGTCCCTTCGGGTGTAAAGACATCAACAGCCAGATGAACGGTGCGGCGGTCACTGGCCTTCCAAGGGCCCTTGCGGAAACCCGGTTCCGCATAAATCAGGCGCGGCTCGTTGTAGTAGCCTAGCCACCATTCGGGGCCGAACTCTTCGCCGACACGCGCGGCCTCTTCCAGCGGCATGTGAAACGGATTTTGCGGCCATGTTGAGTTTTCAACGGACAAAGACCCCATTGGCGTATCAGACAGACTTTGTCCGAAAAGATGCGCAAACTCCCCACGTTGATCATTGAGAAAGGCGTGAATGCGTTCTGCCCCATCGGTCACGGGTAGCCCGCAAGCCGCCCGCAAACGCGCTGACATTAGATCCCCGTTGATGGTGTCATTTTCAAGTAGCCGCCAAGCAGGAGCCTGTGAAATTGTCACATAGGGATCGTTTGGGTTTTCTACCGCCATCAGTGTGGAATTCACAACTGAGACAGCCAAGCGCATGCGCAATAGCGGCCAGATCAGGCTCACCTCACCCGCCGATAAGGGATTTGCCTCATGATAGCCTCGCACGAACGCGGCAAGCGCCTGTTCGGGGTTACGATGGTCCAGCACAATGTAAGCCCCTGCGATGGCCAAATCACAGACGCGCGGGGCGGCGCACATGTCGCCAAGATCGATCAGGCCTGAGACAATTCGCGGCTCAGATAAATGGCCTTTAACCAGAATATTGTAGTCATTGGCGTCATTGTGGATGGCTTGCAATGGTTGGGCATCCAATCGGCCCTTAACGTCAGAAAAACCAGAGGCGATGTCTGCGATCAAATCCCTACGTTCTGGTTTGCCAATGGCGTCAAGGTGATCATTGATCCAATCGGCTTGCATCAAGTTCCATTTGAAATCCCGCCCTAGTTCTGGATGTTGGAAGCTTTCCAGAACCTTGTCTGTTTCTCCGAGTACGTGTCCCAGATTCTCTATGAGATCGAGCGACTTTGGCTCCGACTTGGCGTAACACTGGCCTGCCAAGCAAACCTGTACCCAGGCCAATCTGGCTTTTCCGCCTTCATCGGCGACTTCGATTAACATTTGTCCACTTTGTGTTGGGACAACGCGGGGGAATGGCAGGTCTGGTGCGTTTTGTGCGATGTGTGCCAATGTCTGGGCCTGCAAATCAACCAACCCTGCCTCACAACCGGGGCGCATGGCTTTGAGAATATAGCGCTGGCCATCATCTGCAGAGGCCAGAAAGTTCAGGTCATATTCACCGTCTAACCGGCTTAGATTTGCCGAGATGCCCCATTGCGATTGCAAGACCGTTGCCCAATGCCCCAACATGCGTTTGCTCCGTTTTGATGTGTCTGCGCATCAAGCAAGCATTGGATGGCATTGGCAAGCGGTCTTGACAGTTTGAGGATCTATTTCGTGATGATTTCTGGGCCCATCAGGCTGTTGGGCAGAGCGGTAGATATCCACGGAATATATGTCACCATGATCAGGAAGACGAAGAGCACCGCCAGAAATGGCAATGCCGCACGAACAACCGACATCATCGGCATACCCGCAACGCCAGAGGTGACAAAGAGGTTCAGCCCGACCGGCGGTGTGATCATCCCAATTTCCATGTTCACCACCATGATGATGCCCAAATGAATAGGGTCGATGCCCAGCTCAATTGCGATGGGAAACACCAGTGGGGCAACAATCACCAACAGGCCCGAAGGCTCCATGAACTGCCCGCCGATCAACAGGATAAGATTGACGATGATCAGGAACATCACCGGCCCGAAGCCCGCGGACAACATTGCATTGGCCACGTACTGTGGGATTTGTTCTTCGGTCAGGACGTGCTTAAGGATGAGCGCATTGGCGATCACGAACATCAATGTGACGGTGAGTTTGCCAGCTTCAAATAGCGTTCGGCGCGTATCTGCGTGGAAAAACGCGGTTAAAAGCGCAATGGGTTTGCCAAGCAAGTTGAGCTTTTCCCGATCTGGCGTCGCCGCCAATGGTCCCATGTCACGATAGATGAAACAGGCGACAAAGAAGGCATAGACGGATGCTACCGCTGCTGCCTCGGTTGGGGTGAAGAAGGCCCCTGTCACGCCGGGGATGCCGTAAATGCCAACCATGATGATCACAATGAGAAGCAGGCCCCAAGCCGCATCGCGGAAAGACGCCCAAATCTCTCCCCAGCCCAACCAATCGCCCTTTGGCATGCCTTTGACACGCGCCATGACATAGATGGCGACCATCAGCATCAGGCCTGCCAGAATTCCGGGGATGACACCGGCCAAAAACATCCGACCGACTGAGACTTCGACCGCTGCCGCATAAACGACCATAACAATTGAGGGTGGGATCAGAATGCCAAGTGTGCCCGCGTTGCAGATCACCCCGGCCGCGAATTCCTTGGAATATCCCGCCTGACGCATTGCAGCGATGACGATGGAACCGATGGCCACCACCGTCGCGGGGGACGATCCGGACAAGGCCGCAAAGAGCATGCAAGCAAAAACACCAGCAATCGCAAGCCCCCCGCGCAGATGTCCGACGCAGGCAATCGAAAACCGGATAATGCGCTGGGCGACACCACCTGTGGACATGAAGCTGGAGGCAAGTATGAAAAATGGAATGGCCAGCAATGTGTAGTGACCTTCAAAGGCCTCAAAAAGCGTTTGAGCGACAGAGGCCAGTGAGGTGTCAGAAAACCATAGCAGGAACAGGACCGAGGACATGCCCAGCGCCACCGCAATCGGCACACCGATCATCAGCAGGGCAATTACCATGACGAATAGCAGGACGACGGACATCAGCTGTTATCCCCTAGCTGTTCACGCACTTCTTCCAGTTCGTCTTCAACCTCGTGGCTGGCGACGATCCGGTCGGTCTGGCCTTTCCAGATGGAAACCCCGGCCTGAACAAACCGGAACAACAATAATGCCATAGACAGGGGTAACACCAGATAAGGGATCATTCGGGGCAGTTTGGAATAGGATTCACCTTCGTTGAACGCGTCCTCCATCCATTTCAGAAAGGCCGGGTGCGGGATATCTTCAACCTCGTACCATCCTTTGGCTAGAAACTTGTCTTCAAATCCTAATGGGAACCAACGCCCTTCAGTCGCTGGTAAATTTGCGAAATTGGCCCAGTAGTCCCATGCGCCTTTCAGTAAGAGCAATGAAAACCCGATGCAGACAACGACAGAAATCAGCGCCAATATCCGGCGTGTCGGAGCCGAGGCCATATTGATCAACGCGTCCACCCCAAGATGCGCGCTTTTCTTGACAGCATAGGAGGCCCCGAGCAATACCAGCCAGCCAAACAGAAACACTGTTAGCTCCAACCCCCAAAGGATATTGGAATTGAACCCTTTTCGCGCCACGACATTGGCGAATGTGATCAGGGTCATTGCGCCCAAAAGGGCGGCGATCAGGTTTTCCTCGATCCGGTCGGTGAAGGTCTGTCCAGACTTGGGGTGCATTCTGGCCTCTGGGTTTTAGGCACCGGGGCCATAAACAAGGCCCCGGTTGAATGGTAATTACAGGCTGTCGTTGATTGCCTGCGCCGCATCGATGTTTTCTTGGCCCACATCGTCGGAAAACTTGTCCCAAACCGGCTTCATGGTTTCGACCCAAGCGGCGCGCTGTTCATCGGTCAGTTCGCGAATCTCGCCACCCGCATCAATAATCGCCTGACGTGCCTTTTGGTTGACGTCATAGGATTCGGCATTCCGGGTTTCGGTCACTTCTGAAAGAATGGTCAGGAATTGATCGCGTACGTCTGGTTCTAGGCTGTCCAGCCATTCAGTTGAGGCAACCACCAGATAGTCAAGGATACCATGGTTGGTTTCCGTGATGCCATCCTGCACTTCAAAGAACTTCTTGCCATAGATGTTCGACCAAGTGTTTTCCTGTCCATCGACAACCTTTTGCTGCAAGGCGCCGTAGACTTCGGAAAAGGCCATTTTCTGCGGGCTGCCGCCAATCGCCTCCATCTGGGCGACCAACACGTCCGAACTTTGCACCCGGAAGCGCAAGCCATTGGCATCTGTGGGTGCGATCAGTGGCACGTTGGCCGACATCTGCTTCATACCGTTGTGCCAAAATGCCAACCCTTGCAGGCCGCGACGTGTCATGCTGTCTTTGAGTGCCTGACCAGCGTCAGAGGCTTGGAACGCATTTACCGCGTCGATGCTTTCAAACATGAAGGGCAGATCGAACAGGCGGAATTTTTTGGTGAACGCCTCGAATTTTGACAAGGACGGTGCGGCCAGCTGAACATCACCTTGCAACAGGGCCTCGAGCACTTTGTTGTCATCGTAAAGTGTCGAGTTTGGGAACACTTCCATGCAAGCGGTGCCGTTCATCTCGTCATTGACGCGCTGTTCCAGCAGTGAGGCGGCGATGCCCTTGGGGTGGCGGTCGGTGTTGGTCACGTGACTGAATTTGATAACAATTTCGCCCTCGTCACAAGCGGCATTGGCGGACAGGGCTGAGGCCCCCAGTGCAATCGATGCGGCCACGGCAGCAGTAATGAATTTCATGATCTTTCCTCCCAGATGCGATCAAGCAGATTTTTGAAAACCTCTCGCGGGTTTATGGAGGTATCAAAGCCAGATCGCTCGCCTCAATCAAGAGGAAGAGGCAAATTCACCCGATAAAATAGAAATTTGTTTCGGTTCAAGGCTTGAAATGGCTCACTGTATCAAACAGAGCACATCATAAGCGCAAAGATGGACAAAATGTCCTTATTGAAATGCCCCGGGCCGAGATTCCGCCCGGGGCAGATAGATCAGAAACTTTGCGTGGTGTAGTCAACTTCGTCAGGATAGAGCGTATCTTCGATTGACGTGGTGTGGACTTTGACCAGTTTTCCGTCGGTAACTTTCGAGATGTACTGATGGCCAAAGACCTGGTGGGTCTTGCCGTTGAATAACTTTGCCCCCTGGGGGTGCGCTTGGCTCAAGGGCATCTCGGTCATGGCCTCAACCGCTTCGATCAATTTGGCACGATCCGCGTGGGACTGGTAACCAGCGGCCTCCATCCCGGCCTTGATGACATGCAGTGTTTCCCAGCAACCAAACATGTGAGCATAGGTCGAAACATCTGACGGATCACTGATGGATGCACCACGCTCATCCACACCAACAGCCGCACGATAGAACTTGTCGTGCTCAGACTGGTCTTCTTGTGCGTGGCGGGGATTACCCTCCCAGAAGTAGGTTCCTTCAAGGTATTCCAAACCGGGGCTGGAGATATCGACCGCTTCAAGACTGTCGATGAAGCCAAAGATTTCCGGGCGTGAGGGGCCAAAGAATTCACCCAGCTCTTTCACGAAGGTCAGGACGGCGGGGCCGACCATCACATGATACAGAACCTCGGTATCTTGTGGAATTTTGGGAAAATATTTTGTAAAAGACGTCTCCGCTGGTGGAACAGCAATATGCGCCAGCACTTCACCGCCTTGTGCCTCAATCGCTCGGGTAAAGAAATCGCGGTGGTCATGACCAAAGGCAAAGTCAGGGAAGATCATCGTGACTTTCTTACCAAGGTTCTCGGCCACGAAGGGGGCCATTGCTTGCACCTGACTTTTTACGTCAGTGATGCCGGGCTGAAGAGTATAGCGATTGAGCATACCCGAGGCGACGTGGTGCCCTTCGGAGACCACGAAATATGGCAGTTTCAATTCACCCGCGCGTGGAGATGAACCGATGACCACATGGGAAAACAGGGTGCCAAATCCGATGTCGCAACCGTGTTGGTTGGCGAATTTTTCGACAACTTCGGCGCCACGCTTTGGATCCGTGCCATCGTCTTCGGCGACAATTTCAACTGGACGGCCGTTGATTCCGCCTTGCTCGTTGATCAGGTTCACCGCTGCCATTGTGGTGCGATCATACCAACGTCCATAGGCCGCACCGATCCCGGTACGGTGGACCTGAAACCCGATTTTGATGGGTTCCGAGGTCTGCGCCTGCGCATACCGCGCCCATAGCGGCAGAGTTGCGGCCCCGGCGGCCCCTCCGGCGAGGGTTTTCAAAACGTTGCGGCGGGTGGTGGCATTTTTAGGGGTGATCATGGTGCTTTTGCTCCCAAATCCGTTTCCTACGCATCCAATATAGGGATGGTGAACCTCTTGTCTGAGGGGAAAACAGATGTTTGTCCAGCATTTTGCCTTTAAAAACAGGTGTCATAACCCGCGTGGTGAGGCCAAGAGCCAGAGGCCGAAAACGGTATAACAGACCATGAAGATCGCCAGCGGGATTTGCACAATGATGGCTTGCCGGGTCGTGCCATGGGCGCGCAAAGCCAGCACATGTGCCAACAGAATCGCGATGACATGGCCTGCGACCACGGCACCCGCCTGAATCAGCCATATGGCTTTGACCGTGGAAGGCCGACTGAAAAACCCTGTGGTGACATAGAAATCACCCAGGCCCAGAGTGTTATAGATGTATTTCAGAACATACTGCGCTTCGACCAAAAAACTGGGCAGGTAATGTGCCAGGTGATAGGCCAGTGCGATGGGAAGAAGCGTTGGAGCATAGCGACAAAACGCGATTATTACAGTCTCTGTTTCACCTGAAATACGCAATCCAAGCACAAGGCATGAGATAAAAGCTAGCAACAAAACAACATTGGCAGCAATCAGGCCAATCAAGTTTTGCGCAACCACGGCAGATCGTCCCGGAAATTCCAGTGGATTAAGGCCAAGCTGCCCGAACCACCAAAAGGTTTCATTCAGCCCGTCAAAACTGCCGCAGCCTAAAAGTACCAGCATGAACACAGCGAGCGTTGGTTTTGGGGCGGGTTTTCGCAAAATCTGCCAACCTGAAAGGCCAACAGAAAGGCGACTATGTGTACGGCCCAAAATGGCCATCTGCTGATAGGCGCGCATCATGATGGTAATGGCCTCTGCTTTGACAAGCCATGCCGGGCCGAACAAAACCACACCTAATAGTGTTAAATACCAATAAATACCCACATATCGTGCCAATCGGGATGGGTCCGCCGGTGCCGGATCCACCATGAGAACGGTCGCAAAGCCCAAGAATAGAAATATCCCGGGCCAATAGCTGAGCTGGCTTGGGTATCGAAGCAGTGGCTTTAACCCTGTGAGTTTGGACAACATTGCGATCGGGCCGGTCCAGGGATTGGTATATTGCCAGTGATTTCCAATAAACCCCTGAATAAAAACTAAAAACACCCACCAAACCGTCCAGACTGTGAGAGGCAAGGGATTGGCAAGTGGATCGCGTGTTCCGGTCAAACCGGTCCACACAATCCATCCAAGAACAACAGCGCTGAGGCAGCTGATAAAGTGTCGCAATGGCAAAGGCTTTGCTCGCCAAAATCCAAAATTCGAGAATAGTTTTTCAGAAGTCCGTTCTGGCAGAAAAACCAACAGTACAAGCGTCAACAAAACCGTGGCCGCGCCTGCAGATATATAAATGTCAGTCGGCAGCAACAGAACAAAACCCTGTTCTGACGCATGTGCATTGGCAGAAGTGTTGAAAAACGCCCAAATTAGACTCGAGACCAGCAGAAAACGGACACATCTTCGCGTTTTACTGATGCGATGATTTTGCGTGTCATAAAGGTGATCAGGGGAAAAATCTGATGTGATCAGGGGTTCAGGGCCTTGTTGTATGGTTTCCAGTCCGTGATCTCGGGATAATACATATTGCGCCATTGGCGAACCCGCTTATTCATGACACGTCGCCATAACGGGGGCACCATCGCGGCCATAGTCATGATCGGATACCCATATGGCAGTTGCGGGGCTTCGGTTGCCTCGTAGTTTTGCAAGAGCGGAAAGCGCCGGTCTGGTTTGTAATGGTGATCGGAGTGGCGTTGCAGATTGATCAGCAACCAGTTCGAGGCTTTGTGCGCCGCGTTCCAACTGTGCCTTGGCTTGACGTGCTCGTATTTGCCGTCGCCCAGATGTTTGCGGGTCAGGCCGTAATGTTCAATGTAATTGACCAATTCCAACTGCCAAATCGCGACAAAGGCCTGCCAAAGAAACAGCAGCAGGCCAATAAATCCGCCCATAAGAAAGGCCAGCAATAGCATTGCCCCTTGCATGACCCAGTATTTGAAAAACGGGTTGGACAGATCCGTCCAATCTTTGCCTTTTCGGGCCAGCATCGACTTTTCTGCATTGAAGGCCGAAAACCAGCATTGCTTAAGCACGCGTGGGAAAAACTTGTGAAACCCTTCGTTATATCGTGCGGTAACAGGGTCGCGCGGGGTGCCGACGTAACGATGATGCACCAACAGATGCTCGGACCGAAAATGCGAATAGAGCACCATCGATAGCAGCCAATCCCCCAAAAACCGCTCTTTGCGGTCCTTTTGGTGCATCAATTCATGGCTGTAGTTGATGCCGACGGTGCCGGTGATCACGCCGACACCAAAAAATAGGCCGAACTTTTCACCCGTAGAGAGGTTAGGCGCATCGCTGGCATACCAGATCATGCCAAACAGCAAACCGAACTGAATCGGTGCCCAAATCACAGTAATTAGTCGATACCAATTCAGATGTTCATCATCCAATTGCGGGTCTGCGTTATGCAGATTGAGGCCTAAAAAGGCATCCAATAGCGCAAAAAAGTACCACGCGAACAGCGGCAGAACCCAAAGGGTCCAGCCCCCATTGATTGCGCCGAATATCGCCAACGGGACAAAAAGCAAAGACATCCAAAACGGCATGGCATTGCGAAACTTTGCAACATGATCTGATGGAATCATTGAAATCCTCGATCATAAACTCTGGTTATGCAGGCAAGTTTAAGACCAATCATCAAAGGCGTCACGAGCAAGATTGAAAACCTTTTGCATAACGCTGGGTAACTGTGACGGTGCAAACTCCTCTGGTGGAACGAATGTACCCCGTTCGGGTTCACTTTCGACGGAAATGTTTGCCAACTTGATTTTAAGCTCAAGATGAAAATGCGTGAAGGTATGGCGCGCTTCTGCGGATAAAAGGCACCACTCGGCATCTAATGGAGGTGAGTCAACCGGGGCTTCATTCCACTCACTATTCGGCCAGGCCAGCATCCCGCCCAACAATCCCTTGTCCGGCCGTCTTTCAAGCAGCCAGGCACCGTCAGACCTGCGTGCAACATACGCAATTCCCAACCGCGTGGGTTTCGGGGCTTTGCGGGTCTTTAGCGGCAGTTCAGCCTGGGTTCCCAAATCGTGCGCCTGACATGGTGATCGCCACGGACAGATCCCACAGGTCGGGGATTTAGGAGTACAGATCGTAGCCCCCAAATCCATAATCGCCTGCGCATAGTCACCGGGACGAGCCGAGGGCGTGAACGTTTGGGCGATCTTGGTAATCTCGGGCTTTGAGGCTGGTAAAGGTGTTCGTATATTGAACAGTCTGGAGATGACCCGTTCAACATTCCCGTCCACCACGGTTTCCGCCTGATCAAATGCGATCGAGGAAATCGCCGATGCGGTGTAAGGCCCAATGCCTGGCAGTTTGAGTAGCTCTTTACAGGTATCAGGGAACCGTCCATCGTAGTCATGCACGACAACTCGGGCACATTTCAGTAGGTTGCGCGCACGTGCGTAATAGCCCAAACCAGCCCATTCCCCCATGACATCGGCATCACCTGCTGCGGCCAGATCGCCAACCGTTGGCCACAGGTATGTAAAGCGCTCATAATACTTCTTCACCGCGGCAACAGTGGTTTGCTGCAACATGATCTCGGACAGCCAGACGCGGTAAGGATCAGGTACAACACCCGATCTGAGATCCGAGGGGCTGACGCGCCAAGGTAACACTCGCGCATGACGGTCATACCAAGTCAGCAGATCGGCGGCTTGTTGCGAGTCACGCATTGTTGATCCCTGTATTGCAGCGATTGTTATGGCATGTCATGACACATGCCCTAAGATGGCGAACAAGTACAGGAGGCCCCATGCCCAAAAAGCGGCCCGGTTTCTCGGGCTTTAAGCGGACGTCGCAGTTTTTGCAGCAGCCGATCCGACAGGCGTCGGAATCGCGAGGCTTTGCCGTGTCGAGAGTTTTGACCCATTGGGCTGAGATTGTCGGGGCAGAGATTGCCAACATGGGCCGCCCGGTCGAAGTATCTTATGGACGCCAAGGGATGGGCGCGACCCTCAGTGTTCTGACCAACGGGGCGATGGCACCCTTGCTGGAGATGCAAAAGGAAATCATCCGCGAGCGTGTGAATACCGTCTATGGCTACAATGCCATCGCGCGGGTGCGGGTAACACAGACGGCTGTCAACGGATTTAGCGAGGGCAAGGTGGATTTTCTGCATAAGACACCTAACAAAGCGCAACCCTCCATGGAAACGGTAAAAATTGCCCGCGACAAAGCGTCAGAATTGACCTCACCGGTCGGAGACACCACGTTGCGGGAAGCCCTTGAAAAATTGGGGCAGAATATTCTGTCCAAACCAAAAAACGGATCAATGAGGTAAGATAGATGAAACGATTAAGTCTTGTCGGCGCAGCGGTTGTTGCCGCCATCGCAGCTGGCGCATGGTGGACGAACTCCACCCCAGTCGCCGCCCCTGACCTTCCTTATGGCGCAGCCAACGCGCAGGAAAACAATGATGCGGCGGAAATTGACACCTCATCGATTGTTGAGATGACATTAGGTGCAGATGACGCCCCGGTGACAATTGTCGAATATGCCTCGTTCACCTGCCCGCATTGCGCTAATTTCCATAAGAATACTTTTAAGCAGTTGAAAGCGGACTTCATCGACACAGGTAAAGTCAAATTCGTCTACCGCGATGTGTATTTTGACCGTTTTGGATTGTGGGCGTCGATGGTCGCGCGTTGCGGCGGGCAAGAGCGGTTCTTTGGGATCTCGGATATGCTGTATAACCAGCAAAAAGAATGGGTTGCCGGCGGGAATGATCCTGTAGAAATTGCCAACAACCTGCGCCGGATCGGTAAGGTTGCCGGTTTGGAAGAAGAACAGCTGGAAACCTGCTTGAACGACCAGGCCAAGGCAAAGACGCTTGTCGCTTGGTATCAGGAGCATGCCGAAGCTGATGAAATCACCGGCACGCCCACTTTGTTTATTGATGGCAAAAAGCACAGCAACATGAGCTACGACGACCTCAAAGCTGTGATCGAAGGCAAGCTGGAGTCGTAATCTCGGCTACAATCCAAGCTTTTTCAGAGCGGCATCCAAAAGGTGCCGCTCTTTGAATTCTAGACGCACGGGTAGCGTCAGCACATTTCCGCGAAATTCGGGCGGCAGGCGGACAGCATCTTTTTCTGTTGTAACCAATTGGGCGTTCAACTCTTTCGCTTCGCGCGAGAGCCGATTCATGAGCGCCGGGCTCAGGGCTTGGTGGTCTTCCAGAGGTTCGGCATGTACCAAGATCGCCCCTAATCCGCGCAAAGTTTCGAAAAATTTTTCTGGGTGACCGATGCCTGCAAAAGCAAGGAAACGGGTGCCTGACCAGTCCATTCCGGTATTGAGCGGCTTAAGATGACCTTTTAGATGTGGGATGCTGATAGACGCCGCCCAAGTAGATAGAAAGGTTTTTTGAGCTGATTCAGAGCCTATTGAGAGCAATAGATCAGCGCGAGCCATCCCCGAATGTACAGGTTCTCGGAGCGGTCCCGCGGGGATGCATCTTCCGTTTCCAAATCCCTTATGGGCATCGACCACGACAATTGAAAAGTGCTTGGTAATTTGTGGGTTCTGGAACCCGTCGTCCATAACGATCACCTGCGCACCCGCAGACTCAGCCGCTTGTGCGGCGGTGGAACGATTTTTGGCCACAAAAGTTGGCGTAAAAGCAGCAGTTAACAACGGTTCATCCCCAACATCCCGCGCAATGTGTGTTGTGGGATCAACCTGAACCGGCCCTTCGAGAGCGCCCCCATGTCCCCGCGAAACGACACAGACTTTGTGGCCACGAGCTTGCAACTCAAGAATCAAAGCGATCACGGTGGGTGTTTTGCCAGTGCCGCCAGCGTTGATGTTGCCCACGCAGATGACAGGTACCTCAGACTGGTATTCCGCGTCCTTGCGAATGCGTCGCGCCGTCGCATTCGCATACATCCAACCCAACGGTGCGAGCATGCGGGCTTTCCAGGAGGGAGCATTTGGTGGGGTGAACCAGAACGTTGGCGCGCGCATTATTGGACGTCCATCTGGTCAAATTTATCTAATACAATATCGGTGATCTGATCCATCACACTGGCCCCTTGTGAGGCGACATCCCAGGCGGCCAAGGCCATCTTTGCGGCCTGATCCGGCATGATTAGTCTTTGAATTGCACTTGTCAGTGTGCGCGCATCTGTGATGGCCCGTGCGGCACCGGTTTTCTCATACCGATCATAGCTACTGCGGTACCTACGGACATTCGGCCCGTATAGGATGGCTGATCCATGCGCCGCAGGTTCGTTTGGATCACGGCCAGTTTGCCCAGTTGCCAGAGAGCTCCCCATAAACGTCAGTGGTGCGATCCGATACCAAAGTCCCATTTCACCGCGCGTATCAGCTAACACTACTTGCGTGGTCTCTTCTGGAAACTGTCCTTCGGACCAGTGAATGCAGCGCCACTTTTGCTGTTGAAGCGCCGCACTAAAGGCGTTGGTTTGCTCTAGGTCGTCAGGCACAATGATCAACAAGGCGCGGTGCGACAGCCTGCCCACCTCGCGATGTGCGGTCAGAACCGCTTCGATTTCTTGGGGTTGCAACATGGCTGCCAGCCACACGGGTCGCCCACGCAGCAAAACAGACAGTTCGTCTCGATCTGATTCAACATAAGGCAGTACGACAGCACCTTCCACGAGCGGGCCCGTGACAGTTACAGGAATACTTCCCAATTCCATCTTCTTTAAAAACCTGCTGGTGTCCTCGTCTCTGGTGCAAATTTTGTCAAACTTCTTGAGAGACGCGCGTGACAGATCAGGAAACCACCGCCAATTTGGACGATTCAATAGTTTCGTTTCAGCATCCACCAGATAAAGGGGAACCCTAGCGCGTTCTGCGCTTGCCAGAAGCTGTGTCTGCAGATCCCCCCCTGTCCATATGCACAGGTCGGGTTTCCAATGGTTTATAAAATCATCGGTCGACCCACGTTTGTCGTCGGGCAGAGGTTGCCAGATCAGGCCTTTGCCTTCCCGTTCCGGTGGCGGCATATCATTGCGGGTGGTTAACAGGACGTGCGTATTGTCCATCTGCCCGACCAAGCGTTCTGCCAGTTGTATTAAAGCATCATAACGTGCCGCATCCACCGCATGGGCCCAGATCAAACGCCCCTTTGGGCGCGGCAAACCTGACCCAGTTCCAAAACCGGCAGAACGACGTGCCGCCGCCAGATAGGTTTTGATTGGCAGATTGCGCAGCATGTTGGAGTTAGCCCAATTCTTCGGTGGCTGACGCGGCAACTTCTTCGTCGCGTAGACGATGCAAATGGGCGATGAAGTATCTCATATGCGCATTGTCGACGCTTTTCTGCGCTTCGGCTTTCCAGGCGTTGTATGCCGTATCATAATCGGGAAACATTCCGACAATATGCAGGTTTTCGACATCTTTGAATACATTCATGGAAGGCTCTAACAACTCTCCCCCAAAAACGAGATGCAGGCGCTGGGTCATTTTAGCTCCATTCTTGCATGAATTGGCCGCACCCTAGTTCTTTGATGGCTGAGGTCAAGTTGGCTGTATGAACAGCAGCTTGACCTTTGATGCCAAACACGCCAACCACAAAAGCACTCTGCCTGTAGGAACTCATGATGACTAAACCATTCTTGATTTTTCAACTCC
The DNA here is from genome assembly GCF_900172335.1 of Roseovarius albus. Taxonomy (GTDB): domain Bacteria; phylum Pseudomonadota; class Alphaproteobacteria; order Rhodobacterales; family Rhodobacteraceae; genus Roseovarius; species Roseovarius albus. The sequence goes on along the minus strand of NZ_FWFX01000005.1, from coordinate 72,807 downwards.
GCCCCGAGGATGAAGCGGCAGATGATGAATTTGCAGCCTTTCTGCGCAAGGGCGGACTGAAGATCGGACAAGTGCGGCGGATACGACTTGATCAAGTGTCCCTGCCAAGTGATTTGGATTTGGCTAACTACGCTGGAATAATTGTGGGTGGGGGGCCCGGATGTGTCAGCGATGACCCCGAGACCAAACCGGTGATTGAGGCGCGGATTGAAGCTGATATTCTGTCGCTCATGCCTGAGGTGACGGAGCGGGACATTCCGTTTCTGGGCTGTTGTTACGGGATCGGAATTCTTGGCAAACACCTTGGGGCAGAGGTTAGTAAACGCGCCCATGGCGAGGCAGCTGGTACAGCCAATTGCTCCTTAACCGAAAATGGTAAATCAGACCCTATGCTGGCTGAAATACCTGAAAAATTCGATGCGTTTGTGGGGCATAAGGAGGCGTTACAGATCCTTCCAGAAGGCTGCGAGCACCTTGTCAGCGCCCCAACCTGCCCGTTCCAGATGGTGCGGTACAAATCTAATGTTTATGCCACACAATTTCATCCCGAAGCTGATGCTGATGGGTTTGAAACGCGGATCAACATCTACAAACATCGCGGTTATTTTGCGCCCGAAGATGCCGAAAATCTGATCGCAATGTGCCGCGCAGCAGATGTACACGCCCCGGAGCAAATATTGCGAAACTTTGTTCGGCAGTACAGTGGCTAAAGAACCTTTGATAGGTCTGCAATGATGTCTTCTGCATCTTCCAAGCCAACGGATAGCCGGAAAACGCCATCACCTGCAAAGTCGCGATAGCTATCAAGTTGCGACCCTTCCAGCTCGAAAGACGAATCCATCAATCCAGCGGTCTCCATCCAGAATATAAGTGACCGATGATGCCCCAAAGACACCGCATGGTGCACAACTTGCAGTTCTTGCGCCATTTTATTGGCCAGTTCCTGTCCTTTGGCCGCAGTGCCAACCTGGAATGAGATCATGCCAGAAGTATTGACCATTTGCCTTTGTGCGAGGTCGTATTGTGGATGGGATGGCAAACCAGGATAAATCACTTTGGTTGCAGAAGACTCGTTTTCCAGCCATTTGGCAACGGCCATTGCCCCCTCTTGGTGCGCCCGCATGCGCAGCGGCAACGTAGCTGCGCCCCGCGCGATAAGCCAGGCGTTGAACGGGGACAAAACCCCTCCGTGGTGAATTGCTGCTTCGGCACGCAACCGGTCGATCAATTCCGCGTTGCCGGCGATAGCACCACCCACGGCATCTCCATGGCCTCCGATATATTTGGTGATGGAGTGCATGATCAGATCAATGCCGAGTTCGGCACAATCTTGCCCTAGAGGCGAGGCAAAGGTTGCGTCGCAACTGACCAAGGCACCCGCATCATGTGCGAGTTCAGACATCGTAGCCAGATCTGTCAGGCGGCAGATGGGATTTACGGGGGATTCACAATGTACCAGTTTGGTATTGTGCCTCAGGGCCTCCGCTACATTGGCCGGGTCGGACATGTCCACAAAACTGACCTCGATCCCCATGCGTGGAAGCGTTTCACGGGCAAGTTCAGCAACACCGGCGTAAGAAACATCAGATACAACCGCATGATCGCCCGAAGATAGGACTGTGAAAAAGATCGCGCTGGCAGCAGCCATGCCACTCGCTGTGCACAAGCAGGCCTCGGTCCCTTCCATCGCTGCAATCTTCTTTTCTAGCATCGCAACGGTAGGATTGCCCCAACGCGCATAAAGAAAGCCGCTTTCCTCATCCAGATCATGAGCCGAAAAACCAGCGGCTTCATCGACCACAAAGGTCGAAGACATATGCAGCGCAGGTGCTGATGCACCAGTTGTCGGATCGGGCCCTTCTCCGGCATGAATGGCTGTGGTCTGTGGCCCTGTTTTTTGATTGCGCCCTATCATAACTTCCCCCGCTATTTGTTGTGCAGTTGGGCGTAGTTCGCGGAAACTTGCAAGTCTGATTGCGACGCCGCCAAAAAGTGCATAGCTATGAGGCAAAGGAGATTTGCCCATGACTAACCCGCTTTTGGCTGATTGGAACACGCCGTTCGAAATGGCTCCCTTTGACAAGGTGTCTGACGAAGATTTTGCACCCGCGTTCGAGCAGGCCCTAGCCGAGGCAAAAGAAGAGATCGCAGCCATTGGGCAGCAGGCTGAAGCGCCCGCATTTGAAAATACGATTGAGGCGCTTGAGGTTGCGGGCAAACAACTCGAAAAAGTGCTATCCGTGTTTTTCTCCGTTGCTGGAGCGGACAGCAATCCAAAGAGACAAGAGCTACAACGTGAGTTCAGTCCGAAACTAGCAGCCTACTCGTCTGACATCTATGGTGACAAAGCACTGTTTTCCCGGATTGAGACACTGTGGGAGCAACGTGAGACTCTTGACCTGAGCGAAGAGCAAGAGCGCGTTTTGATGCTAACAAACCGCTCGTTCCGGCGTGCGGGTGCGGCACTGACAGGTAAACAAGAAGCTCGAATGCGCGAAATTATGACGCGTCTAGCTGAATTAGGCACTGAATTTACGCAGAACCTGCTGGCAGATGAAGCAAACTGGCATGTGGAACTGTCCGAGGTTGATCTCGAAGGCCTCCCTGAATTTTTGATCGGTGCAGCACGGGCTGCAGGACGGGACAAGGGTCTAACAGATCCGGTGATTACCTTGTCGAGATCCCTGTTGGTCCCGTTTTTGCAATTCTCACCGCGTCGCGACCTGCGTGAGCTAGCGTTCCGTGCCTGGACCGCGCGCGGAGCGAATTTCGGAGAAACCGATAACCGGGGGATTTGCGCTGAAATCTTAGTATTGCGGCAAGAGCGGGCGCAGCTACTTGGGTATGACAGTTTTGCCGATTTCAAGTTGGAAACGGAAATGGCCAAAACGCCCGGTGCTGTGCGGGATCTGCTGATGGCAGTCTGGGAACCAGCCAAGACGCAAGCCAATGCCGATGCTGAGGTTCTAACCAAAATGATGCAGGCTGATGGGATAAATGGCGATCTCGCCCCGTGGGACTGGCGTTACTATGCGCAAAAGCGCCGCAAGGATGAACATGATTTGGATGAGGCCGAGCTTAAGCCATACTTTCAGCTTGAGCGTATGGTCGAAGCCTCATTTACGTGCGCAAACCGCTTGTTCGGTTTGGAATTCAAACCGCTCGATGTGGCATTGTACCATGCGGATTGCCGAGCATGGGAGGTGACACGTGACGGAGAACACGTTGCGGTCTTCATTGGTGATTACTTTGCGCGGGCTTCAAAGCGCTCAGGTGCCTGGTGCAGTGCGATGCGTGGACAAGCAAAATTCCCCGAGGTTCAAGGCCCTGTGGTGATCAATGTGTGTAATTTTGCCAAGGGCGATCCTGCCTTGCTCTCTTATGACGATGCACGCACGTTGTTCCATGAATTTGGCCACGCCTTGCACCAGATGCTGTCGAATGTGACGTACGAATCTGTGTCTGGAACAAATGTCGCGCGTGACTTTGTTGAACTGCCCAGCCAACTTTACGAACATTGGCTTGAGGTGCCCGAGGTGCTTGCCGAATTTGCGATCCATGCAGAAACCGGTGCTGCGATGCCAAAGGAATTGCTCGACAAGGTTTTGGGTGCAGCGACCTTTGATATGGGCTTTCAAACGGTTGAATATGTCGCCTCGGCACTGGTTGATCTTGCCTTTCATGTGGGCGATGCCCCGGCTGACCCGATGGCAAAACAGTCAGAGGTGCTTGAGAAAATTGGAATGCCGTCCGCCATCACCATGCGTCATGCCACGCCGCAGTTCACCCATGTGTTTGCAGGGGATGGCTATTCCAGCGGTTACTACAGTTACATGTGGTCCGAGGTGATGGATGCAGATGCCTTTGCCGCTTTTGAGGAAGCAGGCAGTGCGTTTGATGCGGAACGCGCCAAGTCACTGGAAGACAACATTCTATCGACGGGCGGCTCAAAGGACGCCGAGGAATTGTATCTGGCCTATCGCGGCCGCTTGCCCGGGGTTGAAGCGCTCCTCAAAGGCAGAGGGCTGGCGGCATGACCCCGCAAGAGATTGAAAAACTACCCTATCGTCCCTGTGTTGGGGTGATGCTGGTCAATCAGGCGAACGAGGTGTTTGTCGGTCAGCGTCTCGATAACGATGCGCCTGCTTGGCAAATGCCTCAAGGGGGTGTTGACCCCGGCGAAGAACCGCAAGATGCAGCCTTGCGCGAGCTTTGGGAAGAAACGCGTGTTTCAGCGGAGTTAGTCACTGTTTTGGCGCAAAGCGAAGGTTGGATTCCCTACGATTTGCCGCATGATCTGGTCCCTAAAATATGGAAGGGTCGCTATCGTGGGCAGGAACAAAAATGGTTTTTGCTGAGATTCCACGGAGTGGATTCCGATGTGAACATTCAGACCGATCATCCCGAGTTTTCGGAATGGCGCTGGCTTCCAGCACGGGATCTGGTTGATAACATCGTTCCTTTCAAACGCGCTGTTTACGAACAAGTTGTTAGCGAGTTTGGAGTGTATCTATGACCCTGTTTGCCCGTGCGATCTTGCCTGTGCTTTTTGCCATTTCCAGCGGCCCCGTTTTGGCTCTTTCCTGTTTGCCGCCGGATGTTGCTCGCACTTACAATTTCGCGCAAGAGTCTGAGGATCGGTTTGTTGTGGTGTATGGAGAACTGAGTTTTGATGAGGTAAAGCTCCCTCAAACGGATTGGGAGAACCAAGAGGCCACGCCCCCAGATACGTTTATTCCCGCCACGCTTAAGGGACAATCGTTGGATCAAACCGGGTTCGCGAAACCCTTTGTTCAAGAGATCACCATGAACGCGCGCTGCTTCGGACCTTGGTGTGCTGGCGGCACTTCAGATCTCGACTATCTGGCGTTTCTGAAGGAAACAGATGAAGGATATCTTCTGGAGTTAGATCCCTGCGGTGGCATGGCCTTTGTTCAGCCTAGCAAGGAAACGTTGAACAAGGTGAAAGCCTGTTTTCAGGGAAAATCCTGCAACGAAGATTCTCTGAAGTAACCGGGATTATATGTGTGGAATTGCGGGGGCTTGCCCCCGCTGAATTCAGTGCTAATGCGCTTCAGATCGTTTGGTCGTAATCGCCAACCGCCTCTTCCGTCCGGATAACGGCGTCAATGTCGGCAAAAATTGCGCGCATTTCCGCATCACTTTCCGAGCTTTCACAAACCACAACCAAGTTGGGTGTGTTTGACGATGCGCGTACAAGACCCCAGCTTCCATTGTCCAAAATTACACGTGCGCCGTTGACCGTGACCACCTCTTTGATCGCGCGACCGGCCAACGTTTCGCCTGCCTCAGCCTTGGCAACCAGTTTCTCCACCAGACGCTCCAACACCTGATACTTTTCTGTATCGGCACACCAGGGCGACATGGTTGGCGTGCTGTAGGTGGTTGGCAGTGCCTTGCGCAGGTCAGACATCGACATGTCTGGGTTGCGATCCATCAGCTTGCAGATCTCAACGGCAACGCGCATCCCGCAGTCGTAGCCGCGGCCAACAGGCTCTGCCAAAAAGTAGTGGCCAGATTTCTCAAATCCCGCCAAAGCACCAATTTCTTTAACACGGCGTTTCATATGGCTGTGGCCAGTTTTCCAATAATCCGCCTTGACGCCATTGGCCTTCAGCTCTGGGTCTGATGCAAACAAACCTGTCGATTTTACGTCGGCCACAAAGGTTGAGTTTGGATAAATTTTGGACAGATCGCGGGCCATGATCACGCCAACCTTATCGGCAAAAATCTCTTCTCCCTCGTCATCCACAACGCCACAGCGATCGCCGTCACCGTCAAAACCAAGTGCCAGATCAGCACCCGAGGCCTTCACACTATCGGACATGTCATGCAGCATTTCCATGGCTTCGGGATTCGGGTTGTAATGCGGGAAGGAGTAGTCCAGCCGGTTATGGCTTGGCACCACTTCCACGCCCAGACGTTCAAACAGTTCAGGTGCAAAGGCCGAGGCCGTGCCATTGCCCGTGGCGCAGACCACCTTGAGCTTGCGGGACATTTTGAAATCACCCACAAGATCATCAAGGTACGCCTCACGAACACCATCAACAAATTCGTATCCGCCGCCGGGTTGGGCTTCGCCCTGGCCGCTGAGAACGATATCCCGCAACTCACCCATTTCGTCAGGGCCATGGGTCAAGGGCCGGTCAAAGCCCATTTTGACCCCTGTCCAGCCATTGGGATTGTGGCTGGCCGTCACCATAGCGACGGCGGGCACATCCAGATGGAACTGCGCGAAATATGCCATCGGAGACAACGCCGGACCAATGTCTTTGACCTGAATACCCGCTTGCATCAATCCTATGATCAGAGCATTTTTGATCGCCAGAGAATAATCGCGATAGTCGTTGCCGACTGCAATCACCGGTTCAATTCCGCGGCGCTGCATCTGTGTCCCCAACCCCAAGCCAAGGGCGGTCATGCCAGGCAAGTTGATCTCATCCGGGTATTTCCAGCGGGCATCGTATTCGCGAAATCCAGTGGGTGTGATCATCGCATCACGCAGAAAGGGCCACGTGTTTGGTGTGACGTCGTAAATTGGTTTGGTCATGGGAATATTGTCCTGAAGGTCGTTAAATTTGGATCGGATTGGCCTTGGCCAGCCGGTCAAATTGCATCAACTCATCCAGAAGTGCGGGCATCTGTGTGAGTGGGATCATGTTTGGTCCGTCTGATGGGGCATTGTCGGGATCCTCGTGTGTTTCGATGAAAACCGATGCCACACCAAGAGAGATCGCAGCCCGCGCCATCACCGGCGCAAACTCACGCTGACCGCCACTGCTGCCACCTTGTCCGCCGGGTTGCTGCACCGAATGTGTGGCATCCATTACCACCGGGTATCCGCTGGCTGCCATCTGCGGCAAAGACCGCATATCGGCAACGAGGGTATTGTAGCCAAAGGACGTGCCTCGTTCGGTCAGCATGATCTTGGTGTTACCCGTACTTTCGATCTTCGAAACAACATTCGGCATATCCCAAGGAGCCAGAAACTGGCCCTTCTTGACGTTGATGACCGCACCGGTTTCGCCTGCTGCTAACAACAGATCTGTCTGACGGCAAAGGAACGCCGGAATTTGAAGAACATCACACACACTTGCCACTTCGGCGCATTGGTCGGGCAGGTGCACGTCAGTCAGGACTGGGACATTCAGTGCGTCCTTGACAGCCTGCATCACTTTCAGACCTTCATCCACACCTAGACCTCGTTTGCCTGACAACGAGGTTCGGTTTGCCTTGTCGAATGAGCCTTTGAAAACAAACTGCGTTCCCACCGCATCGCACGCTTCCTTCATGGTGCCGGCAATCATTTGGGCGTGATCCACGCTTTCAAGCTGGCATGGTCCGGCAATCAGGCATAGGGGTTGGTCATTAGCAATATCCAGCCCGGAAAATTTGACATGTTTTATCATCTATGAGGACATCTGCTCTTTAAGGATTGAAACCGTCAGCGATAGCATAAGGTAGATACCAGCAAAGATCAGGAAGGCAAGGAGGGTGTTTTCAAATGCCTTTGGATATGATGCCTCTTCAGATGCAACGGGTCGTACGCTGACAGAGAGGTATCGCACTTGCTTATTGGCTTCGATCTCGCTTTGTCGCTTTGTTTCCAACGCAGATTGAAGCACTAAGTCGGCTGTCGCTAAATCTGCTTGGGCGATCTGGATTTCAGCAGCCTTTGATGCTAGCGAACTATCGCCTTCCACTTCTTGCGTCAGGCGCGCCTTTTGTCGCGCTAGCTCAACTTCCAAAACGGCCACTTCACCTTGAAGTGCCTCAACCTTCGACCTGTTTGGCTTGCTGTTCCCCAACTGGGTATTCAAAGCGAGCTGCTTTTCCTGTAACTGGATTTCGACATTGCCAATCAAGGTGCGGATGCCTGCAATTTCACCTTGCGGATCCAGAATGGACCCTTCTTGCAGGGTAACGAGGCGCTGCTGTGCCAAGCGGCGCTCTTGCTTGGCGTCTTCCAAACTTATTGAAGAGACCTCAAGTGTATCGCGACGCTTCTTTTTGCTAAGCTGGTCGACATTTTCTTCGGCATATTCAATGAGTTTTTCAGAAAATGCAACGCTATCGAGAGGGTCAGGAGATGAAACCTCCATCCGAATAAGACCCTCCGTCGGGTCATACCCTAGCTTAATATATTTTTTGTAAAGCTTGTACGCTTTGTTGTTGGTCGCGTCAGGCTTCAAGCGTTGAAGTGGATCCACATTTTCGGTGCTGAAGGTCTCCCGAAATTGCATGTCTTCGTCTAGGCGGATCATTGCGCCCATTGATTGTAGGTATTCTTGGGTCGCGATCGAATCTGGGCCTGTGGCAAATGCAGTCCCCTGAAACAAACCTGCCGGGGTCGTGCCTGCACCATCGGCCGTCAAAATTTGAAACGTCGATTTTGATGAATACATTGGTGTGGCGACAGCGAAGTAATAATAACCAGCAATTAACGTTGGCAGGAAAACAAAGACCGAAAGTCGCGCAAGTAACAGAAATAGCCTTTTTCGCCGACGGCGCGCGATGTCCTGCCGAATTTCGGTGATTTCCCTTTCGCGTTGCTCTGCGGGGCTAGCTCCTTCTGAAGGCACCCCCCCTCTGGCACTCACGGTTTGTGGAAGCTGAACCGATTTGGGCTGTGCGTTTTCGTTGCCTGCCGAGGATTGAACACCGGCGACATTTGGGCGCTGGAAAGGGTCAAGGCCACGAGCACGCAGCAAACGAACGGCATCGAAATCTGAAGTCGCTTCAAGACTGTGCCGCTGCGCCAACTTGCGTGCCATCCGGAGTTGCCGCCCTGTCAGCCCTTCTTGTCGAATGCTTTCAAGCTCCTTTGCGACCGTGTTGATCTCAGACGCGCCGTCTGAGTCACCAGTGGAATTTTTTGCACCATCATTCGGTGATATCGCTTTCGGCGCGTTGCGTCGTGTGCGGTATTTAGCGGCCTTGGGTTTCATAGTCATACAACTGCTTTGCCTCTTCCAAGGTGTCAAACATATACAATTGGCCATTCTTTAATACGGCCGCAGAGTGCGCAAACTTTTCCAATATTCTAGGGTCGTGAGACACAATAACAATGGTTGTTGTGCGCAAACGTTCTTCGAGAATTTCCCCGGCTTTTCGGTTGAATTCAACATCAGTGGTACCGGGCATGCCTTCGTCGATCAGGTAGATGTCGAAGTCGAGCGCGAGCATCAAGGCAAAGGTGAACCTTGCCTTCATGCCGCTTGAATAGGTGCCGAGCGGTTGGTCAAAGTATTCTTCCAATCCACATAACCACCTGCAATAGGCCTCTACATAGTCAGGATCTAATCCGTACATCCGCGCAATGTAGCGTGAGTTTTCCATCGCGGACATTCTGCTGACCACTCCGCCCATAAAGCCCAGTGGGAAGCTAATTCTGCAGCTTCGCCGGATATGCCCTTCGTCAGGTTTTTCTAATCCGGCCATCATGTTGATCAAGGTCGTTTTACCGGTGCCATTTGGGGCAAGAATTCCCATAGACTTGCCCAGCTCAATCCGAAATGACACACGATCAAGGATCACCTTGCGCCGCGTCCCTGTCCAAAAGGACTTGCTGACATTTTCGAATTCGAGCATACAGATTTCCGGTTTTGTCCAGTTGCCTAAATACCTTATATACCCGGGCTTTCTTAAGGCTTTATTGGCCGGATTTGGCCGCAGTATGCCGGATCATGCCTTATAAACACAACTCAATGGAAAATATTTGTGAATTGAAGTGCAAAAACCAGCGCAGAGCGCTGGTTTTCACCGCCAATAAAATGCGACGTTTCGTATGTGCTTACAGAGACATCAGGCGGCAATTGTCTGCCACAGCAGACCGGCCATGATTGCCCCGGTAATTGCAAAGCCCAAGTAGGCTGCAAAAACCCGGGGTTTGACCAGCGCCCAGACTGCAATTGCGGCTGGAATGCTGCTGATGCCACCAGCGATAACAAAACTCATGGCGGCCCCCTGGCTCATGCCCTGTGCCAACAGCGCGTCAATCAGGGGCACAGCGGCATAGCCGTTCAGATATGCTGGCGCTCCGACTATGGCACCAAGGATGATTGGCCCAATGCCTTCACCACCCAGAATGCGTGCGACGGTTTCGGCCGGGATGTAAGCTAGCATTAATGCTTCGATCACATAGGCCAGCGCCAGCCACTTGATCAGAAATTTAGCGTTGCTAAAGGCAGAGTCCTTGAATGCTGTCAGGCGGTCAGCATCGGTCCAGAAGCGCCATTGGGGTATTCCGTCGAAAGAATTGTTGGAGCCACAACTGCAACCAACCTTGGGGATTTCTCGCAATGGATCATTAAACAAAGGCGAGCGCGCAAAGACCAAAGTTGCAAATCCACCAAACAGACCAACCCCAACAGCCGCAAGCGTTTTGCCCATGGCAAAGTCCCACCCCAATGTGCCTGATGTGATGAGAAACATCGCCGGATCCATTAATGGTGACGCCAGCCAAAATGCCATGACCGCCGCTAAGGGCGCACCAAGGGCAAGCATGGCGGCGATGAAAGGAATGACCTCACAACTGCAAAACGGGGCAAGGCCACCGACCAGTGCTGCAACAAAGATCATTTTGATCGTGTTGCCCTGAAACGCCTTTGCCAGAAGGGTCTCTGCGCCCGTCGCCTTGAGATAGGCGACTGCAAAGACCGCAAATGCAATGAAAGGCGCGGTGCCAAGGAGTGCCTTCGATGCAAATTGCACCGCCGGGATAAATTGCGGCCAATCTAGCAGGGCCAGCAGAGCCAAGATCACGGCTAACGCCAGCCAAACCTTATCCATCCCCCGGACAAGGCCGAGGGGCTTGTTTACAGTTGTGTCAGTCATCAAAGTGTTCCGTTTACGGCTCTTCTGGCGCGTCGGCGCAGCATTCGTGCAACAAGAATTCGCAAAGGTATTGCAGCTTGTCATAAGCCACTGCGGCGCAGATGATGCTCCGCCCTTTCTTTTCCTGCGTCACCAACCCCGCTTGCGACAGGATTTTCATGTGATGGGTCAGGGTTGACCCCGTGACGCCGCTCCGCTGGCCCAACTCGCCAATGCTCAGGCCATCACGACCAGCCCGAACAAGGATACGTAGGACCATCAACCGTTGTTCGCTTCCCAATGCAGCGAAAGTCGAGGCGGCAATTTCCAGTTCAATGTTATCAGAATCGGTATATTTCATATTTCCAATATTATCGAAATAATAATTGGCGGCAAGTAATATTTCGATAATTGTGAAAATAAATAAGAAATCCAATCCGACCTATGGTCGCCTAAATTTGATTTTGCGCTTTGGTGAATTTGCCTCACTCCTGCAAAAGCAATAGATATTGAGACTGAGATGGCGGATCGAAAACCAGACATATCACCGGAGACCATTGAGAAATGGCAGCGCATCGTTGATCTGATCGCGCGAGTTGCCGATGTGCCGGCCAGTTTGGTGATGCGTACGCACGAGCCGCATCATTCAGTCTATGTCACCAGCCAGGGCACCGACAATCCATATAAACCAGGGTGCAAGTTTACCCTGAACGAGAAGCTCTATTGCTACGGCGTGTTGCAACGCGATGGCGAGCTGTTGGTCGAAGATGCTGTTTGTGATCCTGAGTGGGCAGACAATGACGATATGGAACATGGTATGAGCTTCTATATCGGTTATCCATTGAAATGGCCGGATGGCACAATTTTTGGCACCATCTGTGTGCTGGATTCCAGACGCAATCGTCGTGCATTGCTGTTTCGCGAAGGACTGCAAGAATTTGCCCGCGTGATAGAGGCTGATCTGGAACTGCTGATTGAAATCAAACGCCGCACGGCATTGGAGGCCGAGTTACAGGCCACACTGGACCAATTGGAACAACGTGTTTCAAACCGCACCGCCGATCTTGAGGAGGCAAACACGGCACTGCGCGTCCTGTTGAACAGTGTCGAAACCTCTCGCGCAGACTATGATGCCAATATACTGCGTCAGATCAAAGGATTGGTAATGCCACATCTGGCCAAGTTACGCAGCCGATTGGAAAGCGATCCCGCTGGCCGAGTGTATGTCGAATTGGCGGAGCAAAACCTGAAATCCATCACCTCAACGATGAGCGGCCAGCTCACCACGATTTTTGAAACCCTTACGCCGACCGAGCAAGAGGTCGCGCAAATGATCATGCGCGGACAGACGACAAAGGATATCGCCCGGACGCTTTCGCGAGAGCCCAGCACAATCGAATTTCATCGCAACAACATTCGGAACAAGTTGGGTTTGAAACGTAGCGGCCAAAACCTGCGCAGCCTGTTGTTGTCGATCCAATAACATGGGGATTATCCCCATATTTCCCCCGCACTCTTTCAATACCGTTTAAGTGACCCTCAGTTGCTACCCTGTTGACATCCGGGTTGAGCCGGAAGTGAAACAACAGGGAATAAGCATATGGAAAAGGAAGATCTCAAACTGGAGCCGGCATTGCTGAAGGGGGGGCGGGATGATCTGGCCCCAGGTTTGTCGCGCCGGTCGTTCTTTATGGCCGCTGGGGCGGTCGGAGTTGGTGGTGCAGCATCTCTGCTGGGCAGCACGAGCGCCAAGGCACAATCAACTGACTGGACACAGCCCGGCAACAACAACGGTGTGATCGAGCTGCAAAAGACAACGGGTACTGCCGCTGATGGTGCTGTGGGCATCGACTTCTATGGTCACTGCGCGCTCAAGATCACTTCACCTGGTGGGGCAACGGTGCTGTTTGATCCTTGGCGCGACGATCCATCAGGCGCTTGGGGCCTCTGGTTCAAAAACGAATTCCCGGAAACACCCGTGGACATCTGTATGTCAACCCACACCCATTTCGACCATGATGCCATTCACCGCCCTGTTTCAACCATGGTGCTGGATCGCATGGTTGGGAACTTCGAATTTGCAGACCTAAAAATCACTGGCTTTGCCGATAAACACGTCTGCCGTGCACCCGGCTGGTACAATTGGACCAATGCACTGAATGAATTCGGCGTTCAGGCTTGTCCACCGGACAATGTCAGCCACATGGATATGGTGGTCTATCTGGTCGAAACTGGTGGTGTCAGGACATTGATTTGGGGCGACAACCGTCACGATCCGCCGCAAGAGTTCTGGGATGCCATCGGACAAGTCGATGTTCTGACAATGCCGGTGGATGGATCACAGCATATCCTGTCATACGATCAAGCGAATGACATTGTCTCGAAGCTCAAGCCCAAGGTTGTCATTCCCACACACTATCTGAATGAGACCACAAGCTATACGCTCACCACTCTGCAGGCTGCAGACGACTGGGTGAAAGCGCAGCAGAGCTACAAGATGCTGGACAGCGCCAGCCTGTCCTTAGAGGTAGGTGAAATCGCCGGGATGGATCGCGAATTCATGCATTTTGGCAATCACGCCTTGACCGCCTGAACTTGAAAAAAGCCCCCGGGATGCGCGGCAAACAATATCTCGGGGATTTCCATTAACTTGAGCTATTCAAGTGTCTTGCTCTGATGATGTCGTGATCTGCCAGTACCGCGCCAGCAATAATACCGCGGCCACGGCAAGACCAATCGCCAGGCCAAGCCAAACGCCAAGCCCTTCCATGCCAATCACAAAGCCGAGATAATAACTGGCTGACACGCCGATGATCCAATAGCTGAACACGGCGATCACCATCGGGACTTTTGTATCCTGAATGCCGCGCAAAAACCCCAATGCAAGAACCTGCAAGCCGTCAATCATCTGGAACAACGCTGCTGCTGCCAGTAACACCACACCAACGGTGATTACTGCGGCACGGTCTGGTTCATTGGGGTGCATAAAGACGCCCAAGATGGCCTCGGGAAAGACAATAAACAGGGTCGAGGCGGTTACCGCTACCAAGGCTGTGATTGCCATTGCCGATTTCGCAATGGTTCGCATGCTGATCCGGTCCGCTCGCGAATAGGCCTGACTGATCCGTACCGTGGCAGCATTACTCAGACCTAGATGAATCATGAAGGCGACCGATGCGGCCTGAAGCGCGATACCATGAGCTGCCAGAGGGATCTTGCCTAACCATCCCATCATTGTAGTTGACGCAGCGAAAAGGCTGACTTCGGCCAGATTGGTCAATCCAATTGGCCAACCCAAACGAGACACCTGCCCCAATGCCTCCCAATCTGGTCGCCAGAGTCTTTGAAACAACGAATGCTCGGGCAAAACACGCGCGATATATATCGCCAGCACCACAAATGATGCGACGTTCACAATCAGTGAGGCCAAGGCGGCGCCTCGGATACCCATCTCGGGAAAGCCAAAGTTTCCGAAGACAAGCACGTAGTTCACGAAAATGTTCAAGACCAGCGCCGCAACGGTCACCCACAAAATTACCTGTGTGCGCTCAAGCGCCGCCAGATAGGATTTAAGGACCATCACTAGCAGCGATGGCATGACTGCCCAGGCAAGTATAGCAAGATAATCCTGTGCCAAGGCGGCAATCCGTGCATCTTGACCCAGGGCGAGGAAAAGGGATTCAGACCAAACCATGGGTGGAATCACAGCCAGGCCAAACAGAATTGAAGCCCAAGCTCCCATGCGTGTGATCCGCCTTACCTGTGTTTGATCGTCAATTTCGGCGGCGGCTGCGACCAACGGCATGATGGCAAAGGCAAAGCCTGATCCAACGATGAACACGACATAAAACAGAGTGCCGCCCAGAATCTCACCTGCCAAGGCTTCGACACTGTACCAGCCCAACATGGCTGCATCGGTTAACGTGATGGCCAACTGCGCCAGATGGCTGCCCACCAGAGGCAAGGCCAACAAGGCCAGCGCACGTGTGTGATGGCGATATGAAGTCGCTTTAGACATGGCTCAAGCCCTATGATGGTGTGTTCAGCGTGGCAAGATTTCTGCGACGCAAAATAGAGTAATCCGCCAAGGTGGCGTCTTTAGAGTAACAGGGGCGCGATCCCTGCCCGTCCGCGATTTAGGTAGAGAAAGCGACCTTTCAACAAGGTCTTAACCTTACTAGTGGGTCCAAGCGCCCCGTCGGTTGGTGGCAAAGTTTTCGCCATAACCTCCTGTCCGGATGTTTGGCTTGCGCTTGTTTGGCTCTTGCACCACGGCATCAATTCCATGCTCTTGCGCATACTCAACCGCCGCTTCGCGACTGGTGAATCGCAACTTGACCTGTGCCTGTGTGTCCGCCGATGAGGTCCAGCCCATCAGCGGATCAACGGATCGCGCTGTTTCAGCGACATATTCCAGAACCCACTGCTTGGTTTTTGCAGTTCCCGATTGCATCGCATTGCGGGCAGGCTGATAGATACGCGCTGGCATGGTGATCTCCTTCGTCTGTCGCCATATATTCAGATTTGGCTGGATACAGCAAGGCATCAGCTGCGCGCGGTGAGTGCCTTCAAGTCTGCGAGTGTGTCGACGTCACCCAAAGTATCGGTCAAGGCGACTTTTACCTGCCCCAAGCTGACTATGCTATCGGAAAGCGCATGTGACGTCGACCAACGCACATTTTTGAACAGCTGAGGTGACGGAGATGTCATACGTTTCAAGCCGGTCAACCAGTACCCTCCATCCTCAGCCGGGCCAAACACTGCATCATGTGACCCCAGCGCTACAAAGGCCCGCGTGATATGATGAGCGCGTAAGTCAGGAACATCCGCCCCAATCACACAGACTGGACCGGGTGGCATATGACGCATTACACGCGCCATGCGTTGTCCGAGATCGCCACGCCCTTGTGGAATGCGCGGCAGATGCGCGGGCCAGACGCGTGATCGCATCCCGGCATGATCCGGTGCCACCGCCAACACCAGATGCCACCGCGGATCATCAAGTTCTCGTATCAGGCGCGATACTTGATGGCGGAACCACCAGGCTGACGCCGTTAAGCCGATGTCTCGACCCAGTCGCGTTTTTACACGTCCCGGACGTGGCTCCTTGACCATCAGCACCAAATGGCGATTTTGAGCCTTATTCACGCAAAATAGTCTCTTAATATGCGCGAATAAATCGATTTGAGTTGATGGATCTGTGTAATCTCAACCCGCTCATTAACCTGATGCATCGTCTGCCCCACCAACCCGAATTCAACCACCGGGCAATGCGATTTGATAAACCGGGCATCAGAGGTTCCGCCTGTGGTGGAGAGCATGGGTGTTATACCTGTTTCCGTCTCAACCGCACTTGAGACCAGCGCCGATAGCTCACCGGGCGGTGTCAGGAAACTCTCGCCTGACACTTTGATCTTCATCTCACCCTCAACGTCAAATTCTACACAGACCTGATCCAACTCCTCTTGCATCCAATTGATTAGGTCCGTGCTATGGTGTGTATCATTGAACCGAATGTTCACGATTGAGCGCGTCTGTGCCGGAATCACGTTCGTAGTTGGATTGCCGGTGTCGATGTTCACAACGGCCAAAGTAGATGGATCAAAATGATCCGTGCCTTGGTCCAATTCCTTTGACGCCAAACGATCCATCAAACGCACCATTGGAGGCAGCGGATTCTTTGCGCGATGCGGGTAAGCCGCATGCCCCTGTATCCCTTTGATCGTAAACCAGGCAGACAACGACCCGCGTCGGCCGATCTTGATCATGTCTCCCATTTTTTCAGGACAGGTCGGCTCACCCACGAGACATCCATCCATCTGCTCTCCGTTGTCTTGCATCCAATCCAGAATTGCGGTGGTGCCATCAATGGCATCACCTTCTTCATCGCCAGTAATGGAAATCACAATTGCGCCGTCGGCAGGTGGGGTGTTTTGCACAAAATCAATTGCTGCCGCGGCAAATGCTGCGACACCAGATTTCATATCCGTAGCCCCGCGTCCCCACAGCATCCCATCGTGCTCGGTCGCCGAAAATGGGGGAAAGGTCCAATCGGCCTCTGCTCCGATAGGGACAACATCAGTATGGCCATTGAACCCGAAGGTTCTTGGCGCGGCTTTCTTGCCCCACCGCGCGTACAGGTTGCTCACCTCGCCACGATCAACACGGGTGCAATCAAACCCGGCTTGGGCCAGCAACCCTTCCAGCAAAACTAGCGCACCACCTTCTTCAGGGGTTACCGAAGCACAGCGGATCAGGTCAGCGGTTAACGTCGCAGGATCAACGTGACAATTGGACATCGAAAACACTCCAGAGTTCAGCACAGGCCCTATCGCGGATTTGGCGGCAAGGCAAATGCCATGAACTGCTGTTTGGTTGGCTCATTGCTTTCTATGCTCTATTCCGACCTGTAGGTTGGCGTGGCTTAAAAACCTCTGCAAAATAGACACTAATTCAGAGGCCTTGCGCCATTACCTCCGTTCAACTAAATCGCCACAAGCTTGCGCGAGGGAAACATGATCAGAAATCTGGCAATCTTTATTGCACTGTTCCTGTGGCCGATGTTTGCCGCAGCTCAGAACCTGACCGTCAGCACGGTCAGCCGATCACCGTTTTCAATGGAGATCGACGGTCGAGATTCAGGCTTCTCGGTTGAATTGTGGCAGGCCATCGCCGAGCGGATTGGCGCGGACTACGAATTTGTACGCTACGATTCCTTTGCGGATATGCTTCAGTCAGTGGAGACGGGGCAGGCAGATCTCGCAATTGCCAACATTTCGGTCACTTCTGAGCGGGAAGCAATTATGGATTTCTCGCAACCCATTTTTAGCGCGGGTTTACAAATAATGACCCCATTGCAGGGCCACACGGGTATGAGCATTTGGTCGATCATCCTGTCGGCAGATCTTCTGATTCCGATTGTGATTGCCTTTGGTGTATTGATTGGGGCTGGTATGTTGATGTGGTTGTTCGAGCGCCATAAGCAGCCGTATTTTAATTACACCGCGGGCAAAGCGGTCTTTCCGGCTTTCTGGTGGGCGCTGAATCTGGTCGTCAACGGAGGGTTCGAAGAGCGTGTCCCTCGCAGTGCACCGGGGCGCCTGTTTGGAGTAGTTCTTGTCATTGCCTCTTTGTTTGTCGTGTCAATTTTCGTGGCACGTATTACTTCGATGATGACAATCGAGGCGATCAATACCTCAGTCACTTCGTTTAGCGATTTGTATGGAAAACGCGTCGGAACAGTCAGTGGTTCAACAGCGGCAACATTTCTTGAAAGACGCGATTTGCAGTATGCTGGTTATTCCAATCCTCAAGAATTGTTGGCCGGCTTTGAAGAAGGTGAACTGGACGCCGTCGTGTTTGATGCTCCCATCTTGGCGTACTACGTAAAATCAAAAGGGGCCAACAAAGCAGAGCTGGCAGGTCCTATTTTCCTGCGCGAAGACTATGGTATTGCGATGCCCTCCGGCAGCCCGTTGGCGGAAGAGATCAACAAAGCTCTGCTCTATCTGCGTGAAGACGGCACCTATGCTGAAATCCGGCAAAACTGGTTCGGAATTTTGTCAGACTGATCAGTTCGAGGCGTCGTCGTAAAACGGTGTCATCTGCGCAACAATCACGGCATTTTCATCCAACGCGCGCTGCATCAAGGCGCGCTCTTCCTCGCTTATGTCGTGCCCTTCGGCTTCGCGCTCGTCCAGCGTGCCATAACCTGACACATCCAACGGCGCGGTATCCGCTTGTTTGAGGATCGCAACGGTCTCTCGCACCGCTTCAGCTTCGTCAATGCCGCTGGCATAAACAACCAGCGCCGCACCTGTCGCTTTGGCGGGTAAGCCGTCGCCCTCTTTGCGGCCAATTTCCACCAGGAGTGTGAAAACCTGCTGTTTGCTGTTTTTCTGAGCTTGAGTCATGCCGCGCACCTAGCGTTGATGAGGGTTTGCGTCAATCATGAGGTGCCATCTAGGCTACTTTTTCTTCAAATTTGAAGCAGATTCCGGCTCCCCGTAAACCTGCCACAAATGCCTTTGCCCTAGGTTTTCGTCACCATCAGACGGAGTGTCGCAATGGCTACAGCCTCGGAATTGCCGATTGATATCAAAGCCAATGCCATGGAAATGGCAGAGGAAATTTTTGGTAATGGCATAAAGATTGAAACTGCCAGCTATACGGGTGCTGGCAATGCCTCAGGTATCTTTTCCCATGGCGACAGCGCCGCCCCCGATATCACGCCCTCGAATAGCGGTGTCATTCTATCGACTGGCAAGGCCAAGGACATCACCAACAGCAAAGGTGATGCCAACGTCAAATCCTCAACCAGTACCAATCAGAAAAAGGCCGGAGATGATGATCTGGAGGATATCTCCGGTCAGAAAACCTATGACGCAGCAATATTTGAGGCGTCCTTTGTGCCTGAGGGCAGTACGCTTACGATGCAAGTTGTCTTCTCGTCCGAGGAGTATTTGGAGTATGTCAATTCCGGTTTTAACGATGCCGTAGGGGTTTGGGTGAACGGAGAGCCTGCACAGCTGACTGTGGGCACTGGAGACATCACCATCAATAACATCAATGACGAAAGTAATCAGAACCTCTACATTGATAACCCCGCTTCATCAGATCCGTACAATACGGAAATGGATGGATTTACCGTCACGCTGACCCTCAAGGCCCCGGTCAGGCCGAATGAGGTCAATACCATCAAGATCGGGATCGCGGACGGAGGCGATGGTTATTACGACAGTAACCTGTTGATCGCAGGAAATTCTGTTCAGACCGCCCTTGTCGCCGAAGATGATGTCATCGACTACGACGGCACCGGCGAGTTCGACCTGCTGGCCAATGACAGCAGCAGTGCAGGCGGCACGCTGACGATTACCGAGATCAACGGTCAGCCTGTCGTGTTGGGCGATCAGATCACCCTGCAGTCAGGTGAGCTGATCACCCTGACCGAAAACGGCATTGAGGTTCAGTCCGACGGCACAGAAGACAGTAGCAACACCTTCTCCTACAAAGTCGAGGATTCAGCGGGCAATACCGACATAGCCTTTGTCACGCTGAACAAATTGGTGCCGTGCTTTGTGGCAGGGACCTTGATCGATACAGATCAAGGTCCGCGTCCGGTTGATGAAGTTCACGTAGGCGATTTGATTCCAACCCGAGATCACGGTCTGCAACCGGTGCGCTGGGTTGGGCAACGAACGGTCCCCGCGCAAGGCCGCTATGCTCCGATTAAAATCGGAACAAATGCGTTGGGTAACCATGGGTGTATCCATGTTTCCCCTCAGCACCGTATTCTCATCCGCGGGTGGCGCGCCGAGCTTTGCAGTGGTGTGTTGGAAGTGCTGATCAAGGCGCGACACCTGGTGAACGAACATAGCATCCGTCCCTGCCCCAGCGATGGTGATGTGACCTATGTTCACCTGTTGTTTGATCAACATGAGATTGTTACAGCGGAGGGTCTGGAAAGCGAAAGCTTTCATCCCGGGCCGAGAGTGATCCAGGATATGGATAAGGAAGTCAGGGAGGAGCTGTTTGCGCTTTTTCCTGAGTTGGCCGATGATCCGCTGGGATACGGACCAATTGCGCGCCCAGAAGGGCGCGCAGAAGAGGCGCGGTTGATCACCGCGCCGGTTGTTTCAAAGCTGATGAATTAATCGCGCAGCAGTTCGTTGATCCCGGTTTTCGAGCGGGTTTTTTCATCAACCCGCTTTACGATCACCGCGCAATAAAGCGAGATGTTATTTTTGCTTGGCATCGAACCGGCGACAACGACCGAATATGGCGGCACTTCACCATAGAAAACCTCACCGGTTTCACGGTCAACGATTTTGGTTGATTGGCCAATGAATACGCCCATGCCCAGAACCGATCCCTCGCGCACGATGCAGCCTTCAACCACCTCAGAGCGCGCGCCGATAAAACAGTTGTCTTCGATAATTGTGGGCCCAGCTTGCATTGGCTCCAACACACCACCGATGCCAACGCCGCCTGACAGGTGCACGTTTTTACCGATCTGCGCGCAGCTGCCAACCGTGGCCCAGCCATCAACCATTGATCCTTCGTCGACGTAGGCGCCAATGTTTACAAAGGATGGCATCAGCACCACACCTTTGGCGATATAGGCCGATCTGCGCACGATAGACCCGGGCACGGCGCGGAAACCTGCAGTGGTCCATTGATCGGCATCCCAACCGTCAAATTTTGATGGCACCTTGTCCCACCAACCGGCGTTGTCCGGGCCGCCTTCGATGATCGCCATGTCATTTAGGCGGAAGGACAGCAGAACTGCTTTTTTCGCCCATTGGTTTACATGCCAGCTGTTGTCGTCCAGTTTTTCGGCCACGCGCAATGTGCCGCTATCCAACGCATTCAGCGTTTCCAAAATTGCCTCACGGGCCTCACCCGTTGTCGCAGGGGTGATGGTGTCCCGCACATCCCATGCGGCTTCGATGGCTTGTTCCAATTGCGCGTTTGACATCGGGCTCTCCGTGGCTGAATTCAATCCTGTCTGGCATGGCCTATAAGGCGCTTGGCGACGACGTGCAATGCGACGGCTGGTAGCGCAAACGCGGCAAAACGCAATTGAACCTGCCGTCAGGTCAAAGGATCAGGTGCGATATTGCCGCCACAAACCAGAATTGCCACTTTTTCACCCGGCTCTGAGCGATACGCTCTGGCCATTAGGGCGGCCAAGGCCGTGGCCCCTGCGGGCTCTACCAATTGCCGCATTTCGCGCCACAACCACTCCTGCGCTGCACGAATGGCGACATCACTCACCACGAGGGAGTCGATGCTGTGCTCTTGTGCAAACCCAAGGCAGATCTCTCCGATCCGTCGGGCGCCCAAGGCATTCGCGGCAATGCCTGACACCTCTACATCCACAGCTTCGCCGGCCTTCAAAGCGGCGTGCAATGCGCAGGACGTCTCGGGCTCCACCGCGACCACTTTGCGTCGCCCGTTCAACCACGCCAGCGCCCCACCGATCAATCCGCCGCCGCCAACTGCGATCAAGACGGTATCGGCCTCCAGCCCCTGCTCCTCCCATTCAGCCATCAGGGTACCCTGACCGGCCACAGTTGCGGGTGCGTCGTAGGCGTGGATCTGCATGGCACCGGTCTCAGCTTCATAAGCCTGCGCCGCCTCCAACGCATTGGCATAGGCACCTGAAACCACAACCAGATCAGCCCCCAAACGCCGGATCAGATCAATCTTTGCCGGGCCGGCCATTTCCGGCACATAGATCCGCGCCCTATGCCCCAGACTGGCTGCGGCATAGGCTACGGCCGCCCCGTGATTGCCGCCAGAAGCCGCGACCAAACCGGCGTCGGGGACCGGTGTGCTCAGTAACGTATTGAACGCCCCGCGCGCCTTAAAACTGCCAGTGTGCTGAAGTTGCTCCAACTTAATTTCGACCGAATCCAGATTTTCAACACCGCTTGTTTTCACAACAGGTGTTTGCCGGACATGCCCGGAGACCCGTGTTTTTGCCGCGATGATCTCTTGCTGCCAATTCATAATCACGTCTCTTTTTCTGGTCATTCTCAAATGGAAGCTATACCTCTTGTAGAAAACACATATACAGGATCTGCAACCCATGACTGAAGAGCGCCCCCGCCGATTTCGCGATGCACATTTAGACCGCAATACAGCCGAGCAGGTTCCTGATACCCCACAAACCCGCGCCCCGGCCTATCGCTTGGCCTTTGCCGACGAAGATTTCCTGTGCCGGGATGAATTGCGCCCCGTACGCTTGCAGCTTGAGCTGCTCAAACCTGAGATGATTCTGAATGAGCGCGGCATTAACAGTACAGTGATCCTGTTTGGCGGCGCGCGTATCCCGGAACCCAGCAAAAAGAAAGACGCCAGAACAGAAACGCTGGCCAATCTGTCAAAATATTATGACGAGGCACGTAAGTTCGCACGGTTGATGACCGAAAAATCAATGCTCAGCTATGGGCGCGACTATGTTGTGACCACGGGCGGCGGCCCGGGAGTAATGGAGGCCGGCAATCGTGGGGCGCGTGATGCGGGTGGCAATTCGATTGGCCTCAATATCGTTTTGCCGCACGAACAGGCCCCGAATGAATATGTCACTCCTGGGCTATGTTTCAACTTCCACTATTTCGCGATCCGCAAGATGCATTTCCTGATGCGCGCCCGTGCAATCTGTTGTTTCCCGGGCGGGTTTGGCACGTTGGATGAAATGTTCGAAGCGCTCACTCTAATTCAAACTGACCGCATGGATAAAGTGCCCTTTCTGCTCTTTGGCGAGGAGTTCTGGCGCAGCATCATCAACTGGGGCGCGCTGGCTGATGCGGGCACGATCTCTGATGAGGACCTAGAGCTTTTCAAGTTTGTCGAAACGGCTCAAGAAGCCGTGGACATCATCGAGAAATGGCAGGACGATTGCGAATAAGTTCAGTCGTTTCGCCTGATCGAAATTCTTTGATTTCAGGTCCATGCGATTGCGGTTCCTATTAAAACGATACCCATGCCCGCGACTTCGCGGGTTGAATAGGTTTCTTCAAAATGAACCAGCGAAGCGGAGCCGATGAACACGACCTCGGCACCTAGAATGCCCACATATATCAGACCAAGCCTTTCTTGCTTTAGCGCCATCATTTCAAAGGCGCCGCCAGTTAATAACGCTGCTCCAATGGCCAAAACTAAAACAACGCTTGAGGTTTCAGTCCAAGACTTCATGGCGAACATGGCAATACAATAAAAAAATGCAGAAATGAGCGCCAAAATGGCGACGGGACTAAGCATATCTAAATCTCCAAAATAAAATATACCTATTTTACCACAAATTCCCGAAGCCCGAGAGTTTCAATTCTGAAACCTCAAACAACGAGTTTTGAGGGGTGGAGTAATTTTTGGCTTCCCAAAAAAATACAAATTGTATACATAAAGTATAAATCAAGGGATTCGATGAACTCATGGACCGTAAAACTCAATGCCTCGAAGACATCCGCATGCGGATTCTCACGCTGGACATTGCCCCCGGCAGTGATCTGGATGAAGCTGCCTTGTGTGAGCAATACGGCATTTCGCGCACGCCAATGCGCGAAGTGTTTCAGCGTTTGAGTGGCGAAGGTTACCTGCGCAGCGAGCAAAACCGCGGCACAAAGGTGGCGTCGATGGATCTGGCTGTGATGCGGATGTTCTTTCTGACTGCTCCGATGATCTATGCTAGCACCACAAAACTTGCCGCTGAAAACCGCCGCAGCAATCAAATTGGTGACCTGAAAGACATTCAGCAGGCCTTTCGCGCCGCAGCGCAAGCTGGCGATGCGGGTGAGTCGGCAATCCTGAACCACCGGTTCCACTGGAAAATCGGTGAGATGTCACAAAACCCTTATCTACTGCCCAGCCTGAACCGCATGTTGATTGATCACACCCGGATGAGTCAGACGTTTTATCGGCCAAAATCCGAGGATGATCAGGAGCGGGTGCGTAAAGCGATTGAGCAGCATGATCAAATGATCTTTGCGATCGAAGAACAAGAGCCCGAAACGGCGCTCGAACTCACATTGGAACATTGGAATCTCTCCCGCGATCGGCTGGAGCAGTTCGTCAGCCCGGACCCGCTGCCAATCGACGTATTTGCCATGAAGGACATGAAACATGCAGTTTGAAGGGATATGGACGCCCATCGTCACGCCCTATAATGACGACTTTACCGTTAAGGAACAGGAGCTTGCAGAAACGGTTGAGCTGCTGATTTCCGGTGGCGTGCACGGCATTATCGTGGCCGGAACGACAGGCGAATACTACGCGCAGACTTTCGAGGAACGCGTCTGGTTGATGCAGCACATCAAAGGCCTGGTAAAAGGTCGGGTGCCCTTGGTTGGCGGCACCGGTGCCATTCGCACCGAGGAAAGCATCGAATATGCTAAAGCCGCCAAAGATATCGGTATGGATGCTATTCTCGTCGCCACGCCCCCCTATGCCGTGCCGACAGGCCGCGAGGTTGCCCTGCATGCGCTGGCCATCGACCGTGCGGTCGACATGCCGGTAATGCTCTATAACTACCCCGGTCGGATGGGCGTGAACATGGACGAAGAGACGCTGGATCGTCTGGGCCGTTCGCCAAATTTCTGTGGCATTAAGGAAAGCTCGGGCGATATCAACCGCCTGCACATGATCGCCCGCGACTATCCGCATCTGGGTTTGCTCTGTGGTATGGATGATCAGGCGTTGGAATTCTTTGCCTGGGGCGCGCGTGGTTGGGTATGTGCCGGGTCGAACTTTGTGCCTGAGGCGCACGTTGCGCTGTACCAAGCCTGTGTTGTTGAAGGTGACTACACCAAGGGCCGCGCTATCATGTCGGCCATGATGCCGCTGATGCGCGTGTTGGAGCAGGGCGGTAAGTTCATCCAATGCATCAAGCATGGCTTGGGCACACGCGGGATCGAGGCGGGGCCGCCGCGTAAACCTCTCCAACCTTTGAACAAAGACGACAAGCGCGCACTCGAAGAAGTGATCCGCACCATGAACACGGCGATTGCCAAGATTACGGGAGAGGCCAAATGACCGACCTTCTGACACGTGAAGAATACGGCGCCATTGCCGACGAAATTGATTTTCCAGCCACCCCGTTTGTAGACGGTAAGTTTCGCAAGGGTTCCGGCCCGATGATGGAAACCATCAACCCTGCCACCGGCGATGTAATCACCAAGATCAGCACCGCCAACGCTGACGATGTTGACTTTGCCGTTCAGAAAGCGCGCGAAGCCTTTGATCGCGGAGAATGGTCGCGTCTGCACCCCTCCGAGCGCAAGGATGTTCTGATCCGCCTGTGCAAGCTAATCACGCGCCGTCGTCGTGAATTCGCGGTGATGGAAAGCCTTGATAGCGGTAAGCCGATCCTGGATTGTGAAACCATCGACGTTCCGGAAACCATCCACACCATCAAATGGCATGCCGAACTGATCGACAAGATCTATGACCAAACAGCCCCTGCTGGCGACGATGCGATTTCCATGATCGTGCGTGAACCGGTGGGCGTTGTGGCGGCTGTTTTGCCGTGGAACTTCCCGATGCTGATGATGGCATGGAAAATCGGCCCGGCACTCGCGGCAGGCAATTCTGTCATCGTGAAGCCTGCCGAGCAAACCAGCCTGACCGCTTTGCGGCTGGCCGAAGTCGCCCAAATGGCGGGCATCCCGCGCGGTGTTCTGCAGGTGTTGCCGGGTGACGGCCCCGGCGTGGGTGAGCCTTTGGGCATGCATGCCGACGTGGATATGGTCAGCTTCACCGGCTCGACGGAAACCGGCAAACGCTTCCTGCGCTACTCTGCAGACAGCAACATGAAAAAGGTCACACTGGAATGCGGAGGCAAGAATCCTTGTGTGGTTCTGGATGATGCTGAAAACCTCGACAATGTTGCCGAGCATGTTGTAAATGCGGCTTTCTGGAATATGGGTGAAAACTGTTCTGCAGCCTCGCGTCTGATCGTCCATAAGTCCGTCAAAGACGCGCTGATGGAACGGATCGTTGCCCGCATACGCGATTGGAAAACTGGTGATCCGTTGGATCCGCAAAACCACCTTGGTTCCCTGATTGACAGTGAACATTGCGCAAAGGTCAGTAGCTACCTGAAAGGTAAGGCCGTGGTTGGTGGAAAGGCCGATGGCAACTTTGTTGCACCGACCGTTTATGAAGTGTCCAAGGACGATGCCAAAGCCCGCGAAGAGATTTTTGGCCCGGTTTTGTCAGTCATCGAAGTGGCCTCGGAAGAGGAAGCCATCGCAGTTGCCAATGACACTGATTATGGTCTCGCGGCATCGGTCTTTACTTCAAATGTCCGCCGCGCCATCCGTGCCGCACGCGATATTCGGGCCGGAACAGTGACTGTTAATTGTTACGGTGAGGGCGACATCAGCACGCCGTTCGGTGGCTACAAGCAATCTGGTTTTGGGGGACGTGACAATTCGATCCACGCCCATGATCAGTTCACAGAGATGAAAACCATCTGGATCGACCTGACAGATCCAAAAGAAGGGGACAACATAGGATGAGCGTCGAAGCCGTAGGAAAATCCCGCCGTGGTCGCGGTGCGCGTAAAACCGCACGCCAGACGCGCGATTTCAAAATGCTTCCAGGTCTAAAGCGCAAGATGCCCCTGACCGAACTGATGGATCAGGAGCAGGTTGAGCGTATTGATAATGCCTCGATGCATATTCTGGAAAACGTTGGTGTCCACTTCCGCGATGAAGTCGCACTGGAGGATTGGAAAAAGGTAGGTGCAAAGGTTGTTGGGGAAACCGTCTATCTGGATCGCGGTCTTGTACGTGAACTGATCAAGACGATCCCGGAAACCTTCACCTATCACGCGCGCAACCCGGCCAACAACCTGCCGTTCGGTAAGGATAACGCCGTGTTTGTGCCTATGACCGGCGCGCCATTCCTGCGCGATCTAAATGATGTGCGCCGCAATCCAATGATGGAAGACCTCAATAACTTCCACAAGCTTGCGCATATGCTGCCTGCGCTGCACAGTTCGGCCCATCATATTGTCGAACCTTACGACCATCCGATCAGCCAGCGTCACCTGCACATCACCTATTCTTCGATCAAACACTCGGACAAGATGTTCATGGGCATGACCACCTCGCCCAAGAACGCCGAAGATGTGATGGATATGTGTGCCATACTGTTTGGCGAGGAGTTTCTTGAGGATCATCCAGTTGTCACCGGTAACTGTAACGGCAACTCACCACTCGTCTGGGATGAAACCATGCTGGGCGCGATGCGCGCTTTCTGTAAGCGCAAGCAACCTGTGTTGTGCTCACCCTTCGTATTGGGTGGTGCCAATACGCCAGCCTCGGTCGCGCCATCTGTAGCGCAGTTGAATGCCGAAGCATTGAGTGCATTGGCCTACACCCAAGTTATCCGCAAAGGTGCACCTGCGATCTATGGCCATTACCTTTCGACGGTCAGCATGAAATCCGGTGCTCCGATGGCAGGCACGCCTGAGATCAGCATGATGAACATGATGATCGGCCAAATGGCGCGCTATTACGGTGTGCCGTGGCGCTCTTCGAACACCCTTGGTGGGGCCAAAACGTTTGATGCGCAGGCCGGGTACGAATCTGCGACCACGCTTATGGCGCTGCAGATGGCGGGTACAAACTACATGTGGCACTCGGCCGGCTGGAACGAGGCTGGCATGCATTGTTCGATGGCGAAGTTTGTGGTCGATGCCGAGCAGTGCGCGATGGCTTACCGAATGGCCGAAGGCATTCGTTGGGATGACTTTGACGAGGCAGTTGCTGCCGTAGGCGACGTGGGCCCTGGCGGACACTATCTGGGTCACCCGCATACGCTCGAAAACTTTCAGCGCGCGTTCTTTATGCCTGAGCTGTTCGATAACAATTCGATCGAGCAATGGCAGGCTGAAGGCAGTGTCGAGGTGAACGAACGGGCGCTGCAATACACCCGTGACCTGCTCAACACCTACGAAGAGCCTAAACTGGACGAAGGCATTAACGAGGCGCTGTTGGATTACATCGCGCGCCGCGAGCGGGAGATCCCTGCAGCTGATGCATTGAATCAGGATTACTGATGCGTATCAAAGAACTACACATCTACCAGTACGACCTTCCGGTTAAAAATGGGCCGTACACGATGGCAAATGCACAAGTGTGGTCTCTTGAGACCACACTTGTGCGGATGGTATCAGACACGGGGGTTGAGGGGTGGGGTGAAACCTGCCCGGTTGGCCCGACCTATGCAGAATCGCACGCTGCTGGTGCCCGTGCGGCGCTGGCGCAGATGGCACCGGGTTTGATCGGTGCCGACATTGCGCCATTGTCTATTCACCGTGCGATGAATGGTCTTCTGAACGGTCACAACTATGCCAAGGCTGCGATCGATATTGCCGCTTATGACCTGATCGGTAAATCCACCGGTCTGCGTGTTGCTGACCTGCTGGGTGGCCCTACCCAGGAACGGGTTCCATCCTACTGTGCAACAGGTGTTGGTGAACCTGACGAGATCGCCAAACTGGCGGCCGACAAAGTGGCCGAAGGCTATCCACGCCTGCAAATCAAAGTTGGAGGTCGCCCGGTTGAGGTGGATATCGCCGTGCTGCGCAAGGTATGGGAGACAGTTGGGGGCAAAGCGCGCCTGGCTGTGGATGGCAATCGAGGTTGGACCACCCGTGATGCGCTTCGCGTCAGCCGTGAATGCCCGGACATCCCATTCATCATGGAGCAGCCCTGCAATACGGTTGATGATCTGCGTAAGATTCGAAATCAGATTACGCATGGCCTGTACATGGATGAAAACTCTGTTGATCTGGCCACGGTAATCAATGCCGTCGGTACCGATCTGGTGGATGGGTTTGGGATGAAAGTTACCCGCATTGGCGGGCTGCAACCCATGTCCACATTCCGCGATATCTGCGCGGCCCGCAATCTGCCGCATACCTGTGATGACAGCTGGGGCGGCGATGTGATCGCAGCGGCCTGTACGCACATCGGTGCAACGGTTGATCCTCGCAGGCTCGAAGGGGTTTGGCTGGCGCAACCCTATATCGAAGGGCACTACGATCCAGAGAATGGCATCCAGATTAAAGGCGGTCATATCGACCTGCCGAGTGGTCCCGGTCTGGGCGTCATGCCCGATGCGTCGCTATTCGGCGCACCTGTCGCTTCATTCGGGGACTAAACCATGCGCAATGATCCCCTGTTGCAACCGTTTCAGCTGGGTCACTTGACCCTGCGCAACAGGGTGGTCAGCACGGCGCATGCGCCCTCTTTTGTCGAGCAGGGACACCCGCGAGATCGCTATCGCCTGTATCACGAGGAAAAGGCCAAGGGCGGTATCGGGCTCACCATTATGGGTGGATCAACCAATGTATCCGCGGACAGCCCTTCGGTGTTTGGTCAGGCTTATGCCGGGGATGACACCATCGTGCCCTGGTTGGAAAAGCTAGCCAAAGGCGTGCAGGCGCATGGATCTGGGGCTATCATTCAATTGACCCACTTGGGGCGCCGCACAGTTTGGGACAATGCACATTGGCTTCCGGTCATGGGACCGTCTGCCGTACGGGAACGCGCTCACCGCGCCGTGCCCAAGGTGATGGAGCAGGCTGACATCGATCGGGTTATTGCGGACTTTGTTGCGGCGGCGCTTAGAGTTCATCAGGCTGGATTTGACGGTATTGAGCTACTGGCTCACTCCCACTTGTTGGGCCAATTCATATCACCGATGACCAACCGGCGCGACGATGATTACGGCGGCTCTCTTGAAAACCGCTTGCGGTTAATTTTTCAGGTTCTGAAGGCGATTCGGGCTGAATTAGACACTGATTTCATCATCGGCATGCGCTTGACGGGTGATGAAGAGCTTGAAAACGGATTGAGCGGCGAGGAATGCGTCACCATCGCGCAGCTGATCGAGCGTACCGGTCACGTTGACTATTTCAATGTTCTGGCAGGTGCGCCCTACGATGATCTGGGTTTGGCTGGTTGGGTCGCCCCGATGGGTATGCCATCGGCCCCTCACTTGCCTGTTGCAGGTCGCATTCGGCAAGAGGTGAACCTGCCTATCCTGCACGCTGGTGGTATTTCCGATACGGCCACGGCACGCCACGCCATCAGTAGCGGTGCGGTTGATCTGGTGGGGATGACGCGTGCTCATATGGCCGACCCACACCTTGTGAACAAGCTCATGCGCGGCGAGGAGGAACGTATTCGCCCCTGCGTCGGGCTCGGCTATTGTGTTGACCGGGTTAATCAGGGCAAGGCGGCTGTTTGCGGCCAGAACCCCGCCACCGGACGTGAGGGTCATCTACCGCATGTGATTGCGCCGTCGTCTAGCAAACGTCGCGCCGTAATTATCGGCGGCGGGCCGGCGGGCATGGAAGCTGCACGTGTGCTGGCACAGCGCGGGCATACGGTTACCCTGCATGAGGCTTCAGATCGTCTTGGCGGACAGCTTCGTCTGGCAGCCAAAGGCAAAACGCGCCGAAATGTTATTGGTGTTTCTGATTGGTTGGAGTCGGAGTTAAGCCAGCTTAGTGTCGAAATTTACCTGAATAGCTATGTCGAAGAAGAGGAAATTCTGTCTGATGCGCCTGAATTGGTTGTAATTGCCGCAGGTGGTCTGCCAAATGAATTGGACTTTAGCGGCGCAGAGCTTGCCACATCGTCCTGGGACGTCCTGTCAGGTGTGGCGCGGGTGTCAGGCTCGGTTCTGATTTTGGATGAAATCGGTGACCAACCCGGGGCTGTTATCGCAGATGCGCTGGCAGGTATGGGGGTCCAGGTCACGCTGGCCACACCGGATCGCGCGCCGCATCATGAATTGGGTCCAACAACCGGGGCCGTCGCTTTGCGTGACCTCTATGCCCAAGGCATTCGGTATTTATCTGATACGGAATGTGCAGTGCTATCCCGCGATGGTAATCAACTGCGCGCCAACCTGCGTAATGTTCTGACCGGGAAGGTCACTGAGACGCTTTTCGATCACGTCGTTGTTGAAAACGGCACCCTTCCGAATGATGAGCTGTATCATGCCCTTTGCTCACAAAGCCGGAACAAGGGTCAGATTGATATCTCCGCATGGGTCGAAGGTGGGCCTGTTCTGCCCCTGGTCAAACTGGAAGAGGGCTTTGATCTGATCCGAATTGGCGATGCCATTTCTTCACGCAACATGGCGGCGGCGATGCATGACGCGCTCAGGATCTGTTCGCATGTTTGAAACACATACAAAGGAGGTCGTCCAATGAGATTTGAGGGTAAATCAGCGCTGGTTACAGGGGCTGCGGGCGGCATTGGCCAGGTATTGGTCGCAATGCTGCGAGCCGAGGGGGCCAAGGTTGCGGTCAGCGACCGTGACAGTTCAGCGATTGAGGCTGACGCGCATATCGATGGCAACTTGCTCGACCCTGCATTCTGCGATGCGCTCCCTGGTAAAGTGGCCGAGGCATTGGGTGGGCTTGATATCATCTGCAATAATGCGGGCGTGATCACACGCGGTGATATCACTGAAACAAGTGATGACGATTACAACCTGACCATGGGTGTCAATGTTCAGGCCCCTTTTCAGATCTGCCGTGCTGCCATCCCTCTCATGGCGGAGGCAGGGGGCGGGGCAATCGTCAATACCTCATCGTGCTGGGGGCTGAGACCGGGGTCAAACCACCCGCTCTATGTCATGTCCAAAGCCGCGATTGCCTCGCTGACTCAATGTCTGGGGCGTGATCACGCGCATCAGGGTATCCGTGTGAATGCGGTTTGCCCGAATGAGGTCAACACGCCAATGCTGCGCACCGGGTTTGCCATGCGTGGTTATGACCCGGATAAAGCGGTTGATGAGCTGAACAAAACAGTGCCTATCGGCCATATTGCTGAGCCAGAGGAGATCGCCGACGTGATCTTGTTCCTCGCCTCAGACGCCTCCCGTTACATGTGTGGTGCATTGGTTGAGGTCAATGGCGGGAAACCTGTGACATGAGCCGATTTGCAGGAAAAGTTGCGCTGGTCACCGGAGCCTCGAGCGGCATGGGTCAAGCAACTGCAAGACAGTTGGCGGAAGAGGGTGCGCGGGTTTTCACCGCGCAGCGAGGGGCAACGGAATTTGAAAACATCTTCGCTGACTTCAGTGACCCTTCAGTGCCTGAACAAGTGATTGTGGCTGTTGAAGAGCAGGCCGGTCAGTTGGATGTTCTGATCAACAACGCTGGCGTCATGCGCGAGGGCACGGTTGAAGAAACCTCTGAAGAGGATTGGCACTTGCAATTGCAGGTCAACCTGACTGCGCCGTTCCTGCTCACTAGGCATGCGATGCCGTTGCTCAAGCAGGGCGGTGGTGCCATCGTGAATGTCGGGTCTATCGAAGGGTTGGGGTCTAACCCGCGTCATCCGGCCTATTGTGCCTCAAAGGCAGGCCTGCATGGATTGACGCGCGCGGTTGCAATTGACCACGGTCAGGACGGTGTACGCTGCAATGCAGTGGCTCCGGGTTGGATCGATACGCCGCTGAACGTCGATTTCATCGAAAGCATGGAAGACCCGGCAGCCTTCCGTCAGCAGATCGGGAAAATACACCCTGTACGCCGTACCGGCATGCCGGAAGATGTGGCGAAGCTTATCTGCTGGCTGGCCTCGGATGAGGCGGCATTTGTTACTGGGCAGGTTTACACTATTGATGGCGGACGTACGTCCCAGTTGAGCCTGCCATGAAAATAAAGCAACTCCCCTGCGATCCGGGCATTACCGGATGGAATGCGATCTTGCCTGCTGCCTCAGCAGCGCAGGAGCTTGACTCGAAGCAAACTGCCGATTGGCTGGTCATTGGGGGCGGTTTTGCGGGCTTGGCCGCTGCACGGCGGTTGGCACAGCTTCATTCCGATGCGCGGATTGTGGTGCTGGATGCCACACGGATTGGGCAGGGGCCAGCTGGGCGTAACACCGGGTTTATGATCGATCTGCCGCATGACCTGGCCTCCGAGGACTACGGCGGTGCGTTAGAGAAAGATTTGGCCCAAACACGCGCCAACCGCGCTGCAATAGACTTTGCGTCAGAGATGGCAGTAGAATTTGGATTTGACGCAGAAACCTTTGTCAAATCCGGCAAAATCAATGCGGCAGCAGGTGACAAAGGTCATCAGCATAACCTCGATTTCTCTCAACACCTGAGCAATATGGGTGAAGCGAACGAGCTCTACGATGCCGCTCGTATGCAAGAGATTACCGGAAGCAGCTATTACCAAAGTGGGCTTTATACACCCGGCGCCGCGATGATTCAGCCTGTAAAATTGGTGCGCGGTGTTGCGGAAGGGCTAAAGTCCAATCGTGTTTCAATTTATGAAAATTCACCTGTAGTGGAGCTGAGCAAGAATGGTGATTGGTTCGCGAAAACACCTAAAGGGTCAATCACTGCGCCCAAGGTGATTATGGCGACCAACGGTCATGCCAACAGTTTTGGTTACTTTCCTGGACGGCTTTTGCATGTGTTTCTTTATGGGTCGATGACACGCGCGTTGACACCTGATGAGTGTGCCCGGCTCGGCGGGCAAGATCGTTGGGCTCTGACACCTGCTGACCCGATGGGATCAACGGTGCGGCGTATTTCTGGCACGGGTGGGGATCGAATAATCGTTCGCAATCGATTCACCTGTGACCCCAGTTTGAAGATCCCTGAAGCGCGCGTTGAGAAGATGGGCCGCAGCCATGACAAGTCCTTCCTTGCGCGTTTTCCGATGCTGCAAGGCGTTGAGATGGAATACCGCTGGGGTGGTCGGCTTTGCCTGAGCTGGAACAGCGTACCTGCACTGGGCGAGGTCGAAGAAGGCATGTTCACGGCCTGTTGTCAAAACGGTCTTGGCGTGGCCAAGGGCACGTTGCACGGTATGTTGATGGCTGAGATGGCCTCTGGTGTTCAGTCTGAACTTCTGGATCAAGTACTAGCGCAGGACGCACCCACCCGCCTGCCACCTAAGCCGCTCACGTTTATTGGCGCCAATGCAGCCATGCGGTGGGGGGAATACAAAGCCGGTCACGAGCTCTAAGTTACATTCCAATAATAAAAATAAAAAAGCCCGCTAATAGGCGGGCTTTTTTGTGAACTTTTGTCAAACCTTAGTGGCTCTTTTTGCCTTTGATCGGCGCCCAGATCCGTTTGTTGGTCAGGTACAGAAGTACTGTCAGAACCGTCAGGAAAATAACGCCTGACAGACCGGCTTGCTTGCGTGCCATCATCTTTGGTTCCGCCGTCCACATCAGGAAGGCCGAGATGTCTTCAGCTTCGTGGTGCAGCTCGTTCGAGTGACCATCTGCGAATTCAACGTCTTCACCGGCCAATGGGGGTGCCATGGCAATCCACCCACCTGGGAAGGCCGTGTTTTCGTAGAAAGTTGTACCCGCTTCCTCTTTGGTCTCACCGGTGTACCCGGTTAGGAGTGAGGCGATATATTCTGGTCCACCCATGCCTTTGACAAGCTGGTTAATCCCCGTCCCATATGGGCCGTGAAAACCCGCACGCGCCTTAGCCATCAGGCTGAGGTCAGGGGCTTCTGCGATGTTTGACCCTGGGAAGTGATCCGCAGGCTTGGCTGGGCGCGTATCGTCCAGTTCATTGTCAAACGTTTCGAAGTTTTGCTCCGCATAGGCCCGAACCTGATCTTCTGGCAAGTGTGGTCCACCTTCGTCACCCAAGGTGCGGAAAGGAACATACTGCAGCCCGTGACAGGCGGCACACACTTCGGTGTAGATCTGCAGACCACGCTGCAGCTGGTTTTGGTCGAATTTGCCAAATGGGCCTTCGAAGGAGAAGTCCACATCATGGATGTGACCTTCCCCACCTGCGGCCAATGCACCACCTGCCGAAAGGGTCAGGGCAGTAACTGTGGCAATGCCTAGTTTCTTCATCATTATCCCTAGTCCTTTCTTATTCGGCCGGAGTGTCGGCTTTGCCGTAATGGGCTTCAAAGTCGGCTTCGATCGTCTCTGGTGGCGTCATTGGCTTCTCGATCACGCCCAGAAGCGGCAAGATAACCAGGAAGTAAGCGAACCAGTAGGCTGACGCGATCAACGAAATCCAGTCATAGGGGAAATCAGTTGGACGCGCCCCGACCCACATCAAAACGATGAAGTCGACGACCAGAATTGCAAACCACCATTTGAACATTGGGCGGTATCGACCAGAACGAACACGCGAGGTGTCGAGCCAAGGTGCCAGCGCCATTACAGCAATCGCACCAAACATCGCCAGAACACCAAAGAACTTGGCGTCAACAATGCCACCGGTGATCCAGCTTGTCAGCTGTACAACCCAAACATCAGCAGTGAAGGCACGAAGGATGGCGTAGAAGGGCAAGAAGTACCATTCAGGCACGATGTGTGCCGGTGTCGCCAGAGCGTTCGCTTCGATGTAGTTGTCTGGGTGGCCCAGATAATTTGGCATGAAGCCAACAACCGCAAAGAAGATCACCAGAATCAGCCCCAGTGCAAACAAATCTTTCATAACGAAGTAGGGCCAGAAGGGCAGAGTGTCTTTCTCAGCTTCTGCTTTCGATCCACGACGAACCTCAACACCTGTTGGGTTGTTGTTACCGGTCGAGTGGAACGCCCAGATGTGAACCGCAACCAGAGCAGCGATCACGAATGGCAGCAGATAGTGCAGCGAGAAGAAGCGGTTCAGCGTGGCGTTGTCTACCGCTGGTCCGCCTAACAGCCATGTTTGGATAGGCTCACCGATGAACGGGATCGCGCCAAACAGGCCGGTAATCACGGTCGCACCCCAGAAGGACATCTGTCCCCAAGGCAGAACATAACCCATGAAGGCAGTGCCCATCATCATCAGATAGATCAGCATGCCCACAATCCATGTGATCTCACGTGGAGCTTTGTAGGAGCCGTAGTAGAGACCGCGGAAAATGTGGATATAGACCGCAAAGAAGAACAGCGAGGCGCCATTCATGTGCAGATAGCGAATCATGTGACCGCCATTCACGTTGCGCATGATGTGCTCGATCGAGGCGAATGCGATATCAACGTGCGGCGTATAGTGCATCACCAGAACGATACCGGTGACGATTTGCATCGCCAGACAGAATGTTAGAATGATGCCCCAGATCCACATCCAGTTCAGGTTCTTGGGTGTGGGGATCATCAGGGTGTCATAGAGAAGCCCAACGATAGGCAGACGAGAGTGCAACCACTTCTCTGCACCGGTCTTTGGCTCGTAATGATCGTGTGGAATACCGGACATGTGTGTTTCTCCTTATCCCAGCTTGATCGTAGTTGCGTCGACAAAGGCCGCAGGTGGAACCGGTAGGTTCTGTGGTGCAGGGCCTTTGCGGATACGGCCAGCCGTATCGTAGTGCGATCCGTGGCAAGGACAGAACCATCCGCCAAACTCACCCGCGCCATCACCCAGCGGAACGCAGCCCAAGTGGGTACAAACGCCCATCATGACCAGCCATTCGCTGTCGGTGCCTTCTTCAGCACCGGGAGGCAAAAGACCGCGGTTGATATCAACCGCTGGCGATCCCGCGTCGATATTTGCGTTGCGCGCATCGGGATCTGGCAGATCATCCATTGAAACTGCGTTTGCAGCCTCTATCTCTTCCGGGGTACGGCGGCGAATGAACACTGGCTTACCCAACCATTTAACGGTCAGCTGGGTGCCGGGTGCGACATCTGAAACATCGACGCGAATCGAGCTCAATGCCTGAACATCGGCAGACGGGTTCATTTGATTGACGAGGGGCCAGACTGCGGCTCCTGTGGCGACGGCACCTGCTCCTGCGGTGGCATAGTAGAGGAAATCCCTACGGGTGCCTTCGTGGTCTTCTGCGTGGGACACGAGGTATTCTCCATTTTCAAGGCCGAGTCCGGCCCCATACGACAACAGGGCACGGAATCCACACCCATCCAAATCGTTGTTTAACGAGGGTTTCAACCTCCGTCCAGTGTCCAATGTCGATGAATTGATCGAGGCGCGCATCTGTCGCGCTTGTGGCAGCGGCCTTACACGTGTATTGGGGGCGCGAGACGCGCAATTCACTCCGGGGACAGATTCCGATGATGAAAGTTACGAATTCGGCGCTTGCGGCGCTGTTGATGATGGCAGGCCAAGCGTCTGCAGAGCTTGAGTTGAGTTTTTATCTGGGCGCGCAAAGCGTTCAGGAAAGCAGCATCAGTGGTACATTGCCTGATGGCACATCGGTCAGTCGCAATGTCGACTGGGAAGGTCAGCCTTTTGAAAGCCCGTTCTACTATGGTGGCCGGGCGATGTGGTGGACGCAAAACAATCTGGGTTTCGGGATCGAGGCCACACACACCAAAGCTTATGCGCCTGATGCAGATCGCGCCGCACTGGGTGTGAACCGTTTGGAATTCTCGGATGGTCACAACATTGTAACGGCCAACATTATGAAACGCTGGCCCGGCGCGTTCAAACAAGCGCGTTTCACGCCCTATGTTGGTGGCGGTGTCGGTTTGGCCATTCCGCACGTGGATATCGAAGTATCCGGCGCATCAAACCGCACGTTCGGATATGAAGTTACTGGCCCAGCCGTGCGCGGTATTGCTGGCTTGAAGTATGACTTGAATGAAGACTGGGCCTTGTTTGGCGAATACCAGATTACCTGGTCAGACAATGAAGTGACAGTTGACCCTGATCCGGGTCAAGCTGCAGGTAAACTGAATACCGAACTGGTGACCCACGCGGTCAACATCGGTATCAGCTACAGCTTCTAACCAAAGATTACTCGGGCGCGGTCGCTTTCATGCTGTCGCGCTCTGATAACACGGCGTACCAGTCGTCCAGCGCATCGTTCCCCTTGCGCCAGTTTCGGTCAGAGAGCCGAAAATCTAGATAACCTAAGGCGCATCCCACGGCGATATGGCTCATGTCCAATGGACCTGACAGGTGACTCATCCAGCGTTCGTTGATCGCTTTTAACGCACGTGAAACCTTTTCCCATTGCGCCTCGATCCAACTGTCCAGCGCCATTTCAGGTGGACGGATGCGGTGTTCGTAGACCATCGATAGCGCGGCATCCGATATGCCATCTGCAGTAGCCTCCAGCGTCAAAACATCCCAAATGCGTGCCTCTGGATAGAGACCGGCACCAGATTGCACATCAAGGTAGCGCGTAATCACCCGGCTGTCGTAAAGTGCGGGTCCATCCTCGCGCAGCAAAACAGGAATCTTCCCCAGCGGATTTGCGCTCTTGGCACTGGAGTCAGTTTGCACTGGAGAGGTCACGATGTTGCTCACCTCAACCTGATCAATCAATCCAGTTTCGCGGAGCAGAACCTTGACCTTGCGTCCAAAGGGCGATGCTGCGGCAGAGATCAGTTTCATCACAGGCTCCTAGCTCTGGTTTGGCGGATCTCGCATCCAAGCTGCCAGATCTGTCGTTTGTACGCCGATCCCCCTAGAGCTTACCTGATCGGCGGCTCTGAGTCGAACCTCATCCGCTTTGTTCTGGTTTAGCTTCCAGGTTCCTTCAATCGCTTCCACCTTCATCCGACAAGGCACAATCTGGCGCATCATCTTGCCCAAGGCATCTGGTGTCATTTTGTCGGCCGTCCAGGATGACTTGGGTCTCAGTTTTTGCTCATAAAAGGCGGATTGACGATCCAGTAGATCGCGCAATTCAACCTGCGGACGCATTTCGATTTTCCCAGTTAAATGAACTGCTACATAATTCCACGTCGGCACCTGATCTTCGATCTCGTACCAATCAGGAGAGATATACGAGTGTGGCCCTTGGACCGCCAATCTCGCGGGCAAAGGAGACTTTAATGCCCGCGCAATTGGATTTGAACGAACCAGGTGGAACTCCGCCAAAGCGCCGTCGCCTGAGAGAAGAAACGGGACATGGCTGATCAGTGGTGCATTTTCCGTGGCAACAGCCAGCACACCAAACCCAACATCTCTGGCAAAGGTGATGTTGGTCGTATCGTCAGGTTTACGAAAGGCGGGATTTGGGTGCATGTGTGTGTTCCTACAGTCCTACACACAGGCTTGCCCGAAAGACCCTCAAGTGCAACGGTTATTCTGCGACTTCAGGGAAAACCACCGGATCCTGATCCGGCTGCCATCGCGTATATTTTCGCATGATGTCAGAAAAACGCGGTGACGCTTTGAAAGCCTCCAGCCATGCAATAACCTGCACCCAAGGTTGCACTGAAAACCATTCCAGATCCACATGGGCGTACTGTCGGACAAATGGCAGAATAGCCATATCTGCTAACCTCGTTTGTGACCCGAACAACCAATCCGATTGGCCCAACTGTTCATCTAATATCCGAATAAACTGCGCGGCTTTTTCACGTTCCCCTTCGGTATCCACATTGTCATACCGAACCGAATACTTGTATCGATCAAGTGCAGATTTGAACGCCCCATCACAGGTCTGGATTAATTCCATCCCTGCATCAGGCATCTTTAACCAATCTTCGGGGTCGTTTTGTTCGAGCGCCCAAAGCATTATGTCAAAGCTTTCATCGTGCAAATGCACGCTGGTTTTTAAACAAGGAACCGTTGCCGAAGGTGAGGTCTGCAAAAACGACTCTGGCTTGTCGCGCAACACGACTTCGCGCAGCTCAACCTCAATCCCGGACGACGCAATCGCCAGACGCGCCCGCATCGCGTAGGGGCAGCGCCGAAATGACCAAAGGACAGGCGCGCTCATGCTGTCAGCTGCGTGCCCGCGATGCCGGATACGGTTGCGGTCACTATTTGGCTTTCAGCTTGATCAGTGTCGAAAACCACCTCAGTAAACTGTTCGGTCCGGCCCATGCGGCTATTTTCCATCAGAATATTGTGGGTTTTCCCAACTTGTGCGGCCAGATGCTTGGAAACCTGTACATCCCCCACAGCTCGCAGACGCGCAGCGCGTGACTTGATGTCATTGCCGTTCACCTGATTGGGGATTTTTGCGGCGGGCGTGCCTTCCCGCTTGGAATACGGAAAGACGTGGAGCCAAGTCAGGTTGCAGTCTTCTACCAGCTTGAGCGAGTTTTCGAAATGCGCTTCGGTCTCGGTTGGGAAGCCAGCGATGATATCGGCACCAAAAGTCATTTCCGGGCGCAGCTTGCGGGCGTCTTCGGAAAAGCGAATGGCGTCATCGCGCAGGTGGCGGCGTTTCATCCGTTTGAGGATCAAGTCATCCCCATGCTGCAGGCTCAGATGTAGGTGCGGCATCAGACGCGATTCAGTCGCAATGGCCTGCATCAGATTCTCGTCAACCTCGATCGAGTCGATAGAGCTGATCCGCAGGCGTGGCAGGTCAGGAACCAACTTCAAAATCCGCATGACCAGATCGCCCAGCTTTGGTAGCGCCGGTAAATCAGCGCCCCAACTGGTCAGATCCACACCTGTCAGCACCACTTCGTTATATCCACGATCAACCAGCCGCTTGATCTGGTCCACAACCACGCCGGCAGGAACAGACCGCGAGTTGCCTCGGCCAAAGGGAATAATGCAAAAAGTGCAGCGATGGTCACAGCCATTTTGCACCTGCACATAGGCGCGGCTGCGGGTGCCAAAACCATCAATAAGATGGCCCGCGGTTTCGGTGACCGACATGATGTCATCGACCTGAACCTTTTCCGTCTCGCCAATGAAATCGGCGGCCAAGCCTGTCCAGGTTTCAGGCTGCATCTTCTCGGTATTGCCGATGATTGCGTCGACCTCATCCATCGCGGCAAAGGTTTCCGGCTCTGTCTGGGCAGCGCATCCGGTCACGATCAGCCGAGCATTTGGATTTTCACGGCGCAGGCGGCGAATTTCCTGCCGTGCTTTACGCACAGCCTCAGCCGTCACAGCGCAGGTGTTGACCACGACCGCATCGCCAAGTCCCGCCTGTTGCGACAGCTCCTTCATCGCTTCGGTTTCATAGGCATTCAAACGGCAGCCAAGCGTGGTAAATATTGGCGCGTTGCTCATTGCACCGAATCCAAGAATTCGCGTGTCAGCACGCCATCGCAAACATGCATGGTTGGCCCGGTCATCCAAACGCCATCATCGCGCCAGTCAATCCACAGCGTCCCGCCATCCAGATCAATCCGGACCTTGCGCCCGGTTAATCCACGTCGTGCGGCGGATACGGCCGTGGCGCATGAGGATGACCCAGAGGCCAAAGTGATGCCTACACCACGTTCCCACACCCGCATGCGCAAATGATCCGGCCCAATTAAGCTGGCCACCTGCACATTGGTGCGTTCTGGATACAAAGGATGATGTTCGTGCGCGGGACCAAAGCTGTCCAGATCGACCGCCTCGGCATCATCAACAAAGAATGTGCAATGCGGGTTGCCCATGCCCGTGGCGCTAGGCGCGCCATCAATGGGCAATTCCAGCGTGTCCATCTCTTGCGCGAGCGGCACTTCATGCCACTCTAACTGCGGTTGCCCCATGTTGACTGCTGTCAGGCCGTCGCCTGCGTCATGCGCATACAATATGCCACGCAGCGTTTCCAAAACCAGCGAGTCGCAGTTGCCCTGTTGCATCAGATAGTGCGCGATGCAGCGTGTGGCATTGCCACAGGCCGCAGAAATGGATCCATCCGAATTCCAGAATGTCAGTTTGGCATCCACGTCCGCGGCGTTCTCTATCACGGCAAGTTGGTCATATCCGATGCCATTTCGACGATCTCCAATCGCGATAATAGCATTTTTAGTCAATGGGTTATCGAACCCACGCATGTCAAAGACCACAAAGTCATTGCCAAGACCATGCATCTTCATAAACGAAAGGATATCTGCGCCAGATGTATTCATGCGGTGGCATATAACGCCGTCGCTGAAATGAATCCACCTTCCGATGAAAAAATCATGGATTTGGGGGTTGACCCTATGGGCCGCTCTTTCTAGAAGGGCCGCCTAGTGGGCCGTTAGCTCAGTTGGTAGAGCAACTGACTTTTAATCAGTGGGTCGCAGGTTCGAATCCTGCACGGCTCACCACTTTTTTAAATTAAATCAGCCACTTGCGCTGCAGGTGAAGTTTGATCTGGAAGACGTGTTTATCCATGTCCGTCTTGTGTCCGCAGTTTAGGTCTCCAATAACATAGGTACTGATAGGGTGAATTGATGCAGACTAGGTCAGACCCATGTGTAGGCTGTAAGCAGTTCTGTCGTTTGATGGTTTCAGACTGGAGTTGACCAGCCAGGCAATCTGGATTTGATTGCACTAGCAATAGGGACATATAATGCGTGCATCACCAAATCCGGAGCAGCTAGAGGTAATTCAGTCTATTTCGGGACCGCTGCTGGTTGTGGCAGGACCGGGTTCGGGCAAGACGTTTTGTCTTGTCGAACGCGTCGCAAAC
Organism: Roseovarius albus; assembly: GCF_900172335.1. GTDB lineage: Bacteria > Pseudomonadota > Alphaproteobacteria > Rhodobacterales > Rhodobacteraceae > Roseovarius > Roseovarius albus. The sequence goes on along the minus strand of NZ_FWFX01000005.1, from coordinate 30,170 downwards.
ATTCTTGTCTCGACGAAAGTGCTCCCCGAAAGAATTTTAGTTTCCACCTTTACCGAGAAAGCTGCGAAGGAGTTGGTGACTCGAATTACGACCAGGCTTGGCGGTCTGGAGCGTTTGGGAAACCCGCTCGACTTAACGGTAGGAACCTTACACTCAATTTTTCTTAAACTCCTGGAGGAATTCAGGGCCTATACCCGTATCCAAAAAAAACTACACTGTGCTGGACCAATTCGATCAGCAGTATTTTTTGTTCCAACAAGCCAGCGAGTTCAAAGACATCGAAGGCATTGAAGATGCTCTTGGGTTAAAGGGGCCACAGTCAACATGGCGATTTGCTGGGGCACTGATGGCATGGTTAAATAAGATTAGTGAGGAAGGCATTTCAGCCGATGATTTGTCGGCAAGCAAAACGCCTGAGATGAAAGCCTCAGGTGAGGCTTACAAGACCTATCAGCGCCTTTTGTCAGAGTACAACTACCTCGACTTCTCAACGATTCAGGTCGAGATGTTGAGACTCCTAGAAAATCCAGAGGTCTGCGCACTGATCCAAAGGCGTTTCGACTATCTAATGATCGACGAGTATCAGGACACGAACACAATACAAGAAAGGATTGTCCTGAAACTAGCAGAGGGTCACAAGAATATTTGTGTTGTCGGTGACGATGACCAGGCTCTTTATAGATTTCGCGGGGCCTCCATTCGAAACATTCTTGAGTTTCCGTCCAGATTCGCCGACAGAGCTTGCAAACAGGTACGCCTTACTAAGAACTATCGTTCAGAACCTCCCATTATCGATTTTTATAACCGATGGATGGACCCATAAGCGCTGACGTCAGACAGTGGGATGAATACCGGCCAGATAGTCCGCTTAGTAAGGATTTATAATCAAGTAGCTTAAAAGTTAAGCTTTTTCTCGGAGCGAATTCGACTTTCCTGCACACTCGAAAGCCCAACAAACGTGTTAGATTCCAAATTCATAACGTTCAAACCAATCGCTCAGGTTGATAGCTGGGATAGAACCGAAGAGGTTCCCACGGGCTCGCGTGAAAAACTGACGGTTATCGAACCAGAGACAGGTAAGCACTATATCTTCAAATACCCGAAGGAAGATCGTGAGCATCAGCTTTGGTCGGAACTCTTGGCATCCTTTATCGCTGGTGATTTGCTGGGCTGGGATGTTCAAACCACTACAATCGGCCAATTTGAAGGACGATATGGGAACTTATTAGGATATGTGTTTGAACCCGGTTCAAAGACCGCTTCACAAGAACTGTTCACGGAAGGCTGGTCGCTCTGCACTCAGGTTGACCCAGACTTTGATGTGGACAAAGGGACACGGCACACTCTGCCTTTGCTACTAAGGGTTTGTGATGAAGTTTTGGTTCCCGATTACGGCATCACCAGAACGGAGTTCCTCGACTTTTGGTCGCGTGCGCTTGCCTTGGATATGCTAATCTCCAACACAGACAGGCATGCTGAAAATTGGGCCATTGTTACGGGTCCGGGTGGCTCCCGAATGTCAGCGTTGTACGACAATGGTTCCAGTCTTGGATGTGGCATCGATCAGGTTGGCCTAAGCCGCGCATTCGACGAAAAGGGACAATTGAAAAAGGCACACTTAAATCAGCAGCGAAGAAATGGTCGACACCATCTGAGAGCGGCAGAGCCGAATAAACGTGGTGGTTTCTTCGAGGATGTAAGCAAGAAGTTTTTGAGCATCTATCCTGATGGACGCCATTGGTTTGAAAGCGCTGGAGCTATTGAAATAACGGCGGTGTGTCACTTAATGGACTCAATTAGCGTGAATTCTGGGATTGAAGAGCCCTATTTTCTTTCTGAAAAACGGCGTCAACACATATATAATATGTTGAACATTGGCGTGGAACGAATTAAGAACACGCTTTACTGATGTGAGACGATGATACAGAACCCGATCCCTACTCGACGTGCCTTGCTGGTTTGGCAACGTCCTCTAGATCAAACTGGGCGCCGTGATAGGTGCGCAGTGGCGGAGCTTGAGCAAAAAGAAGATGGCGTAAGTTTCGCATATTTGAACGAAGAGGCATTGCAACCCGCCCGTGAGGCAGGCTTTAGCGGCTATCCTGGTCTCCCAGTTGGTTCCGACAACCTCAGTCGGATTGCGTCAGATGTTCTTATGCGGCGATTGCCTCCGCGTGGTCGATCCGATTTTTCGGATCTATTGACGCGGTTTGGTTTGCCCGCAGATCGAAGCTATTCAGATTTGTCGCTTTTGGCTTACACAGGTGCGCGGCTTACTAGCGATAGTTTCTCAATTTGTGAGACATTTGATGGGTTTGATACACCTTTTACATATGTTTTTGACGTAGCGGGAAATCGTCACTACGTGGACTACAATGAACTGGAGCGTTCTGAACCAGTAGTTTTCGAACGCGAGCCCGATAATGAAGTTGACCCCAACGCCATACGGCTTGCGCGTGGTGATGGTGAAACAGTCGGATATATCAATCGTCTCCAAGCACCGGCAGTAGGCCAGTGGTTAGACGGAGGTTCGATTATGGCAGAAGTCTTTAGGGTGAACGGTCGCGCTCAATACCCACGCTTGTTTGTCCGGGCAGAGGTGTCCTCCAAAGTTGGATCAATTGCCGCTTAGCAGGTTCCGGAATCTTGGGTGGGCCTTCTGAACTGTCACAGCGATTTTGGCTTGTATTGTCTCCAGATCGGCGCGTCTAACGATCTTGTTCATGATGGAACCGCAGGCTGGGCATAGGGCTTCCAGACGCCCGCAGTCTGCTGTTTGATGGATGTAGTCAGCGATCTTGCCATCAGGTTCACGAGGCTCTCTGCAGCCGAGGCAAAAACAATGATGCAGGGCGAGCTTGCGCTTTAGTCTCTTTTGTTTGACGCCCAGGTATGCCTTGAGTTCCCGACCCTCGATGAGCCAGGGCCGCTGCGAGGTATCCGCGTTCAGCCCTTTGTGTTTGATCCACCGAATGACGGTTTGCTTATGACAGCCCAGCGCATCCGCAGCTTCCCAGGTGGAATAGACACGGTGGGTTTTGATGTGAGATGCGGAAAACGACTTTGCCATCACCCGTGCCCCGAGCCGATGGGGCCGTGGGTGTTCTGACACACTTGGGCAGCCTCATAGGCTTCCACCTCAGTCTCGTCGTAAAGAACATGCGCGCCGATCTTGAGAAACCGAGGCCCCTTGCCCAGCCAGCGCCATTGCTCCAGCGTGCGGGGTGACAGGTGCCACCGCAACGCCAACTGCTCTTGAGTAAGTTTGGCCATACTGGGTCTCCTTGCTTCGTTGCAGGTCGCGCAAATGCGATCCGCTTCTAGGCAAGAAAGATGGTTTGTAGTGGCACCAAAGTATGTGGACACGCCTTGAAAAGATGTGACCAGTTGTTGGCTAAGGTGTTGAAACTACAGGTGTCGTTTAGACCAGTTGTGACAGTCGCCCGGAAAGGTGTGACATATGGGTGCGTGCAAGGAAGGTATTGCGCACAAATTGGATGATCGGTGAAAGTTTAATTCCATACATTTGATCCGGTAATCGCGCTTTGCGGACGTTTGCCAAATTTGCAGCTAACGGCCGGTTGGAGCTCAGATTGCCCGATGCTGCACCAGACACGAACAGCTACAATAGAGAGGATTGCCGCCATTCAAACCGCAAACTTGGTAAAATGAAACAGTGTAGAAAGCAATTTGTTCAGTTTGGTTAGTTCTTAGAAAGTTAACGTCCCGGAAATTTTAGTTGCAAGAACGTGCCCATGTAGCGAAACGCTCCACTTCACAAGAACGCGGCTGCTCGCTAAGGCACACAGCCCAAAACGTTCTGCCGGGCAATTCCGTTTCAGACAGACGCACCAGGTGCCCGGCTGCGACCGCGGAAGCGGCTAAAACGCTGGACGCTAGTACCACGCCCTGACCTGCAAGCGCCGCGTCAATGGCATTAATTTCTTCGGAGAAATGCTGTGTGACCTCTGGCACCTCGCCTGTGAGCCCGGCTGCCTGTGACCAGCGTTGCCAATTGGGAGGCACTTCCCCGCCGCAATTCCAGCGGTACTGGATCAACGGCAGACGAAGAACGTCGGCATTTTCTTTGACCTGATGCCGACGCAGCACCTCGGGCGCACAGAGTGGAATCAAACTGTCGTTAAATAGTGGCAACCATTGATTTTCCGTGCCCGGATGTACTGCATAGCGAACAGCGAAATCGACATCGCTTCCGGACAGGTCCACCGGCCGGTTGTCAGCTTCGATTTTAAGGTTCAACCCTGTTTGACTTTGCAATGCGGGCAGGCGCTTCATGAGCCAGAAGCTCGCGAATGCCACAGTTACGGAAACCGTCAAGGGGCGGTCTTGATCCAATTGAGAAAGGCCTGAGATGGCTTGGGCCACACGGTCGAAACTCTCGCGCAGCACTGGGTATAATGACTCGCCTTCCGCCGAAAGGCGGATTGGTCGAGGATAGCGGTGAAAGAGCTTCACTTCCAAAATCTCTTCAAGTTGGCGGATCTGGTGGCTGATCGCGGTCGGCGTTAGATGAAGCTCTTCTGCGGCACGGGCGAAGTGAAGATGCCGGGCGGCGGCTTCAAAGGCACGCAGCGCGTGGAGTGGTGGCAAGCGCCGCATCGGTTCCTTCCTTTCCGTTCGGATTGCACCAAGATGAATCTCATTCATCCATAACCTGAAAAATCCGCCTTCGCCAGAGAATAAGCCGCTTGGTAGGCAAAGCGTGTAGTGAAAAAACTTAGGAGATTTCCAATGCCTACTCTGTTGCGAATTGATGCAAGCGCCCAGCTTGAAGAACGCTCTCTTACACGACACCTGACCGGGATATTCACCGGTACATTTCTAGCAAACGCACCGAAATCGCTTGTTATCACCCGGGATGTAGGGCTAAACCCTATTCCCGCTATTGACCAAGAATTCATTCAAGCCGCTTTTACCCCACTCGAAGAGCGTGAGGCGTGGATGAACGAGCGCCTAGCGCTGTCCGACGAACTGATCGAGGAAGTGGAAGCCGCGGATATCCTAGTCATGGGAGCGCCGATGTACAATTACGGGATACCTACCGCTTTGAAAGGCTGGATTGACCAAGTGGCACGGATCGGCAAGACTTTTTCCTTTGATCTTGCACGCGGGGATACGCCGATCGAGCCTATCTTATCTGGAAAGCGACTGGTGGTGCTGTCAGCGCGTGGCGAATTTGGTTTTGGTCAGGGTGGTGTAAGGGCTCACCTCAACGCGCTTGACCTTGGTCTGGCGGCCTGTGCGCATTACTTCGGCGTTGCGCCCGGGCATGTCGAAACCATCGCCATCGAATACCAAGAATTCAAAGACGACCGTCACCGGGCTTCAGTTGTAACTGCAGAGGCCCGCACCCGTGATTTGGCTACCCAATTGGCCATAACTGTAGCACAGGCGGTTTGAAGTTAGTTTAAGAATGGACGGAACTTGGTGGCGCGGACTGAACTCCTAGCCACCAAGCCATTTGGCAAGTAGCTTAACGCCATGAAGGGGCTGTATAGAGCTTCAAAGGTTCGATTTTATGGAAATTGTAGTGATAACTCCATCAACATGGAGGTCAGTTATGGGCTTTTCTGATGTCGTTCGGTTGCGCCAAAGAGACGTCCGCTTTGTGTGAATTGAGGTGAACTGAAATGCTGCGCGATGCACGAACGACCGCTTCGGAGAACTGGGTCTGTAGGAATTTCTGATCGTCGAATATCGGTAAAGGGCCAGCCCTGTAGGTTATCCCATTGTAGCAGAAAAAGCTGTTTCCATCTCCGCACGCTCACCTACTACCGACTGCCGTTTAATGATAAAAGAAAAACGGGTTCTGGACTTAATTTGTGACATAACTTGGCTATGCCGAGCTTTTTCTCGTATGTCTAGACTGGCCCTAGGAGGCGGACTTGGAAACAGTAACACTGACAAACGAAATGATTGTGGTCCTGGCGTTACTGGCAATAACGGTTTTTCTTTTCGTCTCAGAAATCGTGCGAATAGATGTGGCGGCGATTCTGGTTATGCTGCTATTAGGCGGGCTCAGCTATCTGCCTGGACTCAATAATCTGGCGGATGTCTCTAACCTTTTCGTCGGCTTTTCGTCAAACGCAGTTGTTTCTATCATTGCGGTGATGATCATAGGCGCGGGGCTTGATAGAACCGGACTGATGTCCAAAGTGGCAGCGTTGATAATAAAACGGGGCGGGACAACCGAGGCGCGGATCATTCCTATTGTCTCCGGTGTGGTTGGTGTCATCAGCTCTTTCATGCAAAATGTCGGGGCAGCGGCTTTGTTTCTACCTGTGATCAGCCGCATTTCAGCACGTACTGAGATTCCGATGAACCGCTTGCTCATGCCAATGGGATTTTGCGCCATTTTGGGTGGAACAATCACTATGGTTGGCTCTTCCCCTCTGATTTTGCTCAATGATTTGATACTCGCATCGAATGAAAGTCTTCCGGTAGATATGAGGATGGAGGCGTTTGGGCTATTCTCAGTCACACCTATCGGAGTGATGTTGGTGGCGACGGGAGTTTTTTATTTCGTCTTGTTCGGGCGTTGGGTCCTACCTGCACAACGGGATTGGGGGACGGATGCGGGTTCTGCCAGATCAATGCAAACCTTCATCGAAAACACCTACGGATTGCGCGCCGATATGTTCGAAGTGCGCGTACCAGAAGGATCCATCCTTATCGGACAAACGCTGGCTGATCTGATGGTAGCCCATCACATGTATATTCTGGGAACGTCCTACCGGGGTCACAAAGTCATTGCTCCAATGGCCGATACCACGATCGAAGCACCCGCGCGACTCGCGGTCCTGGGGCTGCACCGGGTGGTACTGAAAGAATTTGCCGAGCCCTATGGGTTAGAAATTTTACCTCAGTTGGATGTATTTGCGGATGATTTTGCGGCCACCCAATCGGGCGTGGCCGAGGTTGTGATTCCGCCGGGATCCAGTGTGATTGGCCACACCCCTATCGATCTGCGTCTGCGTCAATCTCACGGGCTTTCGCTGCTGGCGATTCATCGCGGGGCAGAGACTTTAAGCCATGTTGAAACCGAAGACCATTTCGCCACACATATCGGGCAAGTCCCGTTGCAGGCAGGCGATACGGCGGTAGTGCATATTCAATGGGACAGGCTGACCGAGCTTTTGTCTGACCGGGACTTTGTCGTAGTGACATCTGACTTCCCACAGGAAGAGCTGCGACCCCATAAGGTGGGTTGGGCTTTGGCGTTTTTTGCCATGGCGCTGATGTTGATCCTGTTTTCTGACGTCAGATTGTCCTTGTGTCTGCTTGCCGGGGCTATGGGCATGATCTTGAGCCGCGTGCTTTCCATTGACGAGGCGTATGACGCGGTCAGCTGGAGCACCGTATTTTTGCTAGCCTCTCTTATTCCATTAGGTCAGGCAGTTCAAAACACAGGAACCGCGACTTGGATTGCGGGGCAAATTCTGAGCTTGCTAGACGGGTGGCCAATTTGGGCGCTGCAGGCGGGCTTGGCGGTTTTAGCGACTGCATTTACGCTTGTCATGTCGAATGTTGGTGCGACTGTCTTGCTTGTACCGCTTGCGGTTTCGATAGCGCTAGCCTCTGGAGGAGACCCGGCAGTCTTTGCGTTGACAGTGGCGATTTCGACCTCCAATTCCTTCCTAATCCCAACCCATCAGGTCAACGCTCTGATCATGGGTCCCGCAGGCTACAGGGTGAGCGATTTCGTTCGATCTGGGGGCGTCATGACAGTTCTTTTTCTGATCGTATCAATGGCGGGATTAAATCTTTTTTTCTGACTGGAGCGCTGCACTCTGAACAAGTGCCCGGTTTGGGGAACCGCATCGTAGCGCTGAACGACTTGCTGAATGTCCGGAATGGGCCGAAGTTGATCTCATTGAGTGCAAGGCAGAGCTCGATCCAACTATGTGTGAAAGCGTTAAAAATAAACACAAGACCATCTAAATTCCCTATAACAACTGCTTGGTCATGTCGAAGTTTAGGAGAGTGTGAAGGCATTTGATGCGATCATGTTTTAAATCTACGGATCCCTCAAATCGCTATACGAACGGTGCGGTCGAGAAAATTCAATTTTAAAGTTGACCCGATTAATGCCTTTTGTCGTGTTTAAGAGCAGTTGTTTGGAGGTTTGTAATGCATAGAAACTTCATCGCTGCGATGTTTTTTGTGATTTTGGGAACTGTACATGCTGTCGCCATTGAATTTCAGGCGATGGTGACCGGATTGAAGGAGCCGTGGGGGGTAGCGATTTTACCTAACGATACGTTCCTTGTCACTGAAAGAGGTGGAAGGCTCCTCTTGGTGCGCGGTGGACGCAAGAGCATCGTGGCTGGGGTGCCTGAGATTTATTTCAGTGGGCAAGGAGGATTGTTAGATGTCACTCTTGCTCGCGACTTTGCAAAAACCCGAGAGATATTTTTGACCTATTCGAAACCGCAAACTTCTGGTGGTGCGGGGACTGCTTTGGCGGTTGGGCGTTTAAATGAAGACGGCATCCGATTGGAAAACCTTCGTGACATTTTTGAAAGTCTTCCGGGGGCCACTGGCGGTCGACACTTTGGCTCGCGCGTTGTTGAGGCCGAAGATGGAACGTTGTTTGTGACAAATGGAGACCGAGCGGACCGCCCAAGCGCACAGGACCGCTCCTCGCACAATGGCTCAATCATTCGTATCAATCGGGACGGCTCTGTTCCCGACGACAATCCGTTTGTCGATCAAGCAGGAGTGTTGCCGGAAATCTGGTCATTTGGTCATCGCAATCCTCAGGGTCTTGGATTGGATCTGGCAGGTGAACTTTGGACCAGCGAACACGGGGCGCGAGGCGGCGACGAAGTGAATCACATCCGTAAAGGTGCGAATTTTGGTTGGCCAGTGATTTCCTATGGCCGGCATTACTCTGGTCTTCCAATAGGTGACGGCACTGAAAAGCCGGGCATGGAACAGCCCAAGTTCTATTGGGATCCGTCAATGGCACCGTCAGGGTTGATGGTTTACTCTGGGAAGCTCTGGCCGGAATGGCGAGGCGACATTTTTGTGGGCTCGCTCAAGTTCAATTACATCTCACGCCTGAGCGGAACACCATTGCGAGAAGTTGAGCAAATAAAGACGCAACAAACAAGACGGGTGCGAGATGTGCTCGAAGCGCCTGACGGTTCAATCTGGTTTATTTCTGTTGCAAAGGGTGCAGTCTATCGCATGACACCTTGAACAAACACGGTTCAAGGTCCGATCTAAGAACTTAATGTCTGCGTCAAAGTAATCGCATTCTTGAGGCGGCTGTAAGTTATGTTTGGACCATTGGCGCAGCCAAAATGCCGTGTCATCGACCAATGTCAGCTTTCGGGAAACTGACAGGAAAAATTTGAGATTTTCGAATGGCCGGTATGGGCCGTCTTCGGCTGAGTGGGCGAAACCAGAAAATCAAATACTGCGTTGCCTCTAAAGTCCGGTTCGAGCCCACTTTGACCGACGCTGCGCAATGCACGAGCAGCGGCTCTGCGCAATAAAGCTGACTTTGCAAAGTCGAGAGAACGGCCGTAGACATTTTGTCAATGCGCGGCCTTATTGAAAATGTAAACGACCCAATCGAGGAAAACCCGCACACGCGGGGAGAGTTGTCGATTTTGTGGGTAAAATGCAGCCAGCGGGGTTGGGGATGGCGGTGTATCCGGTAAGACTTCCACAAGACGACCATCTTCCAAGTCGTCTAGAAAACGATATTTCGGCGCTTGTCCAATCCCGTACCCGTCTCGGATTAGATGATGCACTGTGTCCGCGTCATTCGCTGTCACAAGCGCTGGCAACGTTACATCCTTAACCTTGTCTCCGATCTTGAACTCCAGCGGTAGTGCAGCGCCAGTGCGCGACGACAGAAAACCAACCATCTGATGACCTTTTAGATCGTTTACCGACGTAGGAGTGCCATACTTGGCCAGATACTCTGGACTCGCGCAGGTGATTTCAGGGAGATCGATCAGGTGCCGTGTGATCATTCCACTGTCATCAGGAATGCCTGCGCGGATGACGCAATCAACGCCTTCGCGCACCAGGTCCACCAGGCGCTCTGTCTGACCGAGTTGAAGGATGATCTTGGGATATGTGGCCAAAAAATCAGACAGGTGCGGCAGCAGAAAGACCCGCGTCATAGTGCCGGGGGCATCAATGCGCAGCAGACCTGACGGTTCATGCCCGCGCAGTGCACCTTCAGCTTCCTCCAGATCAGCCAAAATGGACGCGCATCTTTGGTAGTAGGCCTGCCCATCCGGTGTTGGAGCAACGTGTCGTGTCGTTCGATCCAGCAGTCGACTTCCCAAGTCACGCTCCAGCCTCTGTATGGCTTCGCTTGCGGTAGACCGAGGAATATTTAGATCCGCTGCGGCCTTTGTGAAGCTTCCACGTTCCAGTACACGAACAAAAAGTCGCATGGTTTCAAGCCTATCGATCATTGTTCGTATTTACTGAATTGTCATTCCAATACAAGACACATTATCTGGGTTACGTCCGTGTCTATCTTCGCTGGAAACAGAAAGGAGATTGACATGGCACACGAACAACGAACCGCAATTGTAACTGGCGCCAGCAAAGGGATTGGTGCAGCCATCGCACTCCGCCTGGCTCAGGATGGCCATGCAGTTATTGCCAATTATGCGAGTGATGAGGCCGGCGCGAACGAGATTGCAGACGCTATCAAAAAAGCCGGCGGCCAAGCAATCGCAGTTCAGGGCGACATTTCTGATCCATCCTGCATGCCACGATTGTTCGATGCAGCTGAACAGGAGTTCGGCTCTGTCGATGTTCTGGTCAACAACGCGGGTATTATGCGCCTGGGTGCAGTTGCATCTACATCTGATGCCGACTTCGAGGCTCATTGCGCCGTCAACATCGGTGGTGCCTTTCGCGGCATGCGCGAGGCCGCCAACCGCCTTAACGCAGGCGGCGCGATTGTCAGCCTGTCCTCCAGCGTGGTCGGTCTTTATCAGCCAACTTACGGAGTCTATGCGGCGACAAAAGCTGCGGTGGAAGCCATGAGCCACGTTCTGGCCAAGGAACTCGGGCCGCGAGGGATCACTGTGAATGCGGTAGCACCGGGACCAGTTGGAACAGATCTTTTTCTGGCCGGTAAGCCAGATACCGTGATTGAAAACATCAAGAAGATGAACCCGTTTGGCCGGCTCGGTACACCCGAAGATATCGCCGCAGCGGTTTCGCTCCTAGCCGGACCTGATGGCCATTGGATCAGTGGGCAAACACTTCGCGCCAATGGCGGTGTCATCTGACAAGCTTAGCCCGAAGCCACCAGCATGTTTTCCTTTGAGTAACGCGCGGGAGGGCATCCTACATAGCGGGAAAACGCAGCGCTGAAGGCAAAGGTCGACCCATACCCTGTCTGGGCAGAGATTTCGGAAATACTGAGATTGCCCGCCCGGAGCATTTGTTTTGCCAGCGTCATCCGCCAGTTCTGCAAATAGCTCATTGGGGGCATTCCCATGACCCCTTCAAACCGCGTGAAGAATGCAGATCGTGATAGCCCGGCTTCGCTTGCAAGTGATTGAACAGTCCAGTTGTGAGCAGGGGCCGCGTGCATGGCGCGCAAACTGGGTCCAACCCGAATGTCTGCCAATCCACGTAGAAGGCCAGCAGTCGGGGCCGGATTCGCGCCAGACCGGAAGGCTTCGATCAGTAGGACTTGCAATAGGTTCTCGACGATCACATCTCGCGCCGGCCTGTTTGCCCGAGTCTTCATCGCGAACAAGCCCCGTAAGTGCAGCCAACCGACCCTCACCGCGAACAAAGATCAGATCAGGCAGTAGAGAGATCAATAGATCAGCGTCCGGGCTGGTAAATGTGCAGTGTCCTACGAGTTATTGAACCCCTGGATCCGCATCAGTCCCCCCAAGCTGGAATACTCCGTCTTCACCCTCCACTGGGTCGTTGACCAAATCAGCGGGTGGTGGCGGGTCCATGCTTGAAAAGGTGAATGACTTGACCGCAGGGATCAGCACAAAGTCACCCGCATTCAAAACCAATGGTTCTTTCCCTTCGGCCTCCAGGCATGCACGTCCCGCAAGTAGAGAACAGTAGAAGGCCTCGTTTACATCCTCACGATGCACCCGAATTGGCCCCTCTGGGTATTCGGACTCATATCGTTCTACCAGGTCAGAATCCAATGACACGCCTGAAGACTACAAGCCATTCGTCGAGCAGACTATGGCTGCCTTCATGAACGCCGAAGGGAAAGAATTCACCTTCTCCGAGGATGTTGTTCAAGCAATCTGGAGAACCGTCACCGACAGCACATGCCCATTGCGGATCCCTGCCGGAAATGACTCGGTCGCTCTGGTGGCGTGATGCCCTCAACGATAACAAGAAGATCTCTCGAAAATCTAGCATGGCCGATCTCAATGGGCCGGCCTTTTGCATCTGGTATTGCCTCACGCCAGCATTTTACTCGAAGTGTCCTGCGTTTGCCGCGCCTTAACTGCATTAAACCACTCAACAGCAGCCTTCGTGCCACCAAAGGGATAAAGGTGAACCGCAACATCAGCTAAATTGCGTCGTTGCAGTTCTTGTTCGATCAAGCAGACCAGGCGGGAGAAATCAACGATCCCGTCCACGGTGTCACTCACGTTGTTCAACCCGCCAGCCGAAACCCCAAATGAGCGTGCAAACCTGAGCAGGAGATCCCTTTTAGTCGGCCCAGGTATTCCAATTTGGATCGGCTGGCTAACACCAACGTTTCGAAGCTGGCTTATCCAGTCGAGAATTCTGTTGGGATCAAAGGCAAGTTGAGTGGTTATGCTCACGCTACATCCGTAGGACTCCAAAAGTTTTACCTTCTGCTCCAGTAGGGCCACGTCCGAACGATAACCTATGGCAGCGTTCCCTTCAGGAAAACCCGGCAAGGTGACCCTCTTGATCGCATACTTTTCAATCCACTCCGTTCGAAGGAGATCTATCGTGTTGTTGAATGGCCCCGACGCATCTGATGGGTCACCACCAACGACCATGGCTTGCCCCTGTGCGCCGGCAAACCGGAGTTTTTCAGTCAGGTCAAACAAGTGCTTTTTTGATTTAAGGCGTCGAGCTGCAAATATTGGCACCGGCAATAGTCCGGCATCGTCGATCCGGCGCACCGTTCGCAGTCTGTCGTAATCACCCTCATCGTTCAGCCAAGCCACATTGACAGGGGTTCTAACAGGAATAAGGGGTGCGGCTGATGTGATATCCGCAATCGTCTTTCCTGTCGACTCAAGTGAATAGAAATTCAAATCCATCAAGGAAACCATCCTCTGAAAGGGTTGAGAACTCATTGGGAGGGCGGGTGGCTAGAACCCGTGCATTCGTTTGGCCCATTGGTATCCAACAATCAGGCCCTTCATGACCGGCAGAATTGCCAAGGCACCGACTACCGCGATGACCGACATGCTCAAAGCCATGACCCAGGGTTCTGGCCTCCATGTTACCCAAGCGATGTGCAACGCGAATCCCATAAGGTGGCCAACGATCAGGATCGTAAGATAAGCCGGACCATCATCAGCCCGCTGATGGCTCAGATCCAAGCCGCAATTCGAGCACTCATCGTTCACTTTTAAGTAGCTGTGCAGCAGTTTGCCTTCCCCGCATCTGGGGCACTTGAGGCGCATCCCATTCATGATCGCGGGTTTGATGGGGCGTTCTTCACTGTCGTCGCGGGCGTCAATTGCAAGTTCGGACATCTTTGATCTCCTTCGGTTGCGCCTCAGATAGTTCATCTTCAGACAAAATGCAATCAATATCCAATCAATATGATGGCGAGTGCGACAATATGTTGAAATATACTTGTTATAGGGTTAAAGATGATAGACACAATCTTCTATATTGATTGGAACGATGCCTTGAAGTCATGGACACTAAATCTGCGCGACGACGGAAAACCACTCTACGTCCAAATCGCAGAAGCGATCAGACATGATGTAGAGACAGGTGTGCTTGATGCAGGTGACAGGCTTCCGCCTCAACGCAGCGTCGCCAAGCTTGTTGGGTTAGACTTCACAACGGTGTCCCGCGGTTATTCTGAGGCTGCAAAGCGCGGGTATATCGACACCTTTGTTGGCCGGGGTTCGTTCATCCGGAAACCAGACGAGACATCAGAAAAAGCAGATCCACGCCGCGCGCTTGAAGAAGACCCGAACATGAACATGCCCCCGGAGCCAGATGATCCGGCTCTAGTGGCCCGTATGGAACAAGGCCTCACACATGTTGCCGCGAACCTCGTTCCTCTGCTTCGCTACCAATCCATTATCGGGAGCCGGCAAGACCGGGAGACCGCATCACGCTGGATGAACATCAACGGGATAGACGTCGAAGCAGACCACTTAGCCATCACGCCCGGCGCACATGCCAGCCTACTATCGATACTGACATTGCTCTCCAAGCCCGGAGACACCGTGCTCTGTGAGCGTGTGACCTATCCCGGTATCCGTGCTATCGCTGCTCAACTTGGTATTCGGCTTGTCGGCGTGAGATCAGACAGCAGCGGCATTCTCACTGATGAGCTGGATGCCGCCATTCAAGAGCACGCTCCTTCTGCTCTTTATCTGAACCCGACGCTGCAAAACCCCCTGACGCTTACAATTCCAAATAAGCGGCGTGAGCAGATCGCATCCGTTTTGGATAAGTACGGTTTGCCTTTGATTGAAGATGACGCCTGCCGTTTTGTGTCGTCTGATACACCGCGACCTATTTCACAGAATATCCCTGAATTGGGGTGGTACATTGCAGGTCTTTCGAAATGTCTGGGCGCTGGCTTGAGGCTGGCACTCACGGTGGTTCCATCTGGCCTGTCGAAAACCCATTTCACGCGGGCTTTGCAGGCATCGAATGTCATGGCATCACCAATCACAACAGCTTTGATGGCAAGATGGATCGAGGATGGCACGGCTGCGGCCGTGCAGAAGTTCGTCCGCAAGGAGGCGAACCGCAGACAGAATTTGGCGACGAAGATTATGCAGGACCAAGCCTTCGTAGGCAGCACCGAAGCTTTCAATATTTGGCTCAAGCTGCCCGAAGGGTCGAGCCCAGCTGACGTGATGAGTCATATGGCCAATCGTCAAATCGGCATTATGCCGAGCAATGCCTTTACCGTAACAGGTACACCCGACGAAGCAGTCAGGGTTTGCCTTGGTGGGCCAATCTCATTCAGCCAACTTACTGAAGATCTCGAAGCATTAAACTATGCGATCACCCACCAAAATTGGGTTCCATAAACTGTTTTCTGGTTCCGAAACAAAAAACGAAACGCAATGTGGTTACGATAAGAGCAGAGAGCCTGGTAGTGAGCTGAAAAGGTATCGGTAAAGGATTTCTGTCTTTCACTGCTGACGCCGCACCGGCCGTAATGGCATGTATCCTGCTGTCAGCGCCCGTATCCAGCAGCTTCTATGAAGCCGCTGGATACGATCACCACAATGGAGCTTATCTGTTCGCAAGGCGATTTCAGTAGCAACACGTTGGTGCAAATCAGGTAGGAGATACCCGGAAAACAGCTTCGATCTCGACCATAGCATTTGCCGGAAGACTCGAACTCCCAACAGCGAAACGCACATGTTCTGCGGTTTCGGATCCGAAAACCTGCACCATGAAGTCCGATGCCCCGTTCACGACTTTAGGGTGATCGGCGAAATCCGGTACGGCATTCACGAAGGCACCCAGTTTTAGGAGTCGCTCGATCCGATCAAGATCACCAAGTGCCGCTTTCGCGCGAGCAAGCAATCCAATTGCACAGTGTTTGGCGGCTTCTGCTCCTTGCTCAACTGTCGCCGATTCACCCAGCTTTCCACGATGCACGTTTCCATCCACATCAACAGAGATCTGACCGGAGATATAGAGATAGTCTCCGTCGATCAGATAGGGGGCAAAATTTCCGAGCGGACGTGGGGCGTCCGGAATGACAATACTAAGTTCGCTTAGTTTTTCTTCAATGCTGCTCACGACTTCATCTTCTCATGGTTTTTACTTATTCTCTATACGCTTAGCGCCAGCCTTGTAAATCTTCTGATGTCGTCCGACTTGACAGGCCTGTGTTGCACAATAACGCGCCAATAGAGTGGCGCGATAAACATATCCAGCACCATGCTTCGATCAGTTTCTTCTGACAGCTCGCCACGCTCTACCGCCATGTCCAGCATGACCATAGCTTGGGCCCGGCGATCTCGCGTCACACTCTCCAGCAATCCAGCAAGCTCACCTGAACGGGCGTGCTCGGCATGGAGGTCCGGTAGAATCCGTCTCACAAGTGGGTGCCGCAGAGTTGCAGCCATCCTGCGCAAGAGCATGCCAACGTCACTCTCTAAAGATCCTGTGTCTGGAATCGGGGTGATGTTTGTCGCCGTGGATTTCACCGCTTCGGTCACCAACTCAAACTTGGATTTGCTCCGCCTGTAAAGGGCTGCTTTCCCAACACCAGCTCGCACTGCAATGCGCTCCATGCGCATTGCAGAATACCCCGTTTCCGCCCATTCCTCGAACAATGCGCGTTGAATTGCATCCGTCACGCTGTCTTGCAAAACGGCAGCCCCGGCCGGCTTCCGACGCGGCCGATCAAAACTTTTTGCGTCGGAACCCTTGCGTTCCATCGTAATTCACCTTTATGTAGGACGAAACGGTATCGTTCCGATGTAGATTGAAGCAATCTCTGCGATACTGCAACCGAATTCTGGCACTTGGGGAAAGGATGCGAAGATGGACCCGAAAATCGCACTTCTGTGGTTTGCTCCTCTGCTTTGCGGCGCCCTGATACCCATCCATGCCGGAATGAACGCAAAGCTTAGCCGCGCTGCCGGCCACCCACTCTGGGCAACCCTGTTGTCTTTTGGAATTTCATTCTTTTGCCTGGTGGTCGGCATCGCATGGCTTCGTCCGACATTGCCAAGCTTATCATCACTATATGCGGCTCCTCCCTGGGCGTGGGTAGGAGGTGTGATCGGAGTCATTTACGTGATGGCGACCATGGTTCTGATCCCACGCTTTGGGGCTGCCGCTTTTATTGCCGCAGTCGTCGCCGGACAAATGGCGATGGCACCCATCCTCGATCAGAACGGTCTTTTGGGGACCGCCCCTCGACCAGTCGATTTCTTCCGCATCACAGGTGCAATGCTGTCAATTATTGGTGTCCTCGTCATGCAGTTTGAAAAGGCGTAATGACCCAAGCCACCACTCACATCGACGCCCACAACAAAGATCAACATGAAGTTAGGAGAGACCATGTCCGATACTAACACGATACCCAGCTTTGGCGCGATGCTGCGCACCGCCCTCGGAGATGCAATCATCGTAGATGCAGGCGAGAACTTCCTGGACATGTGTGACGAAGGCATTGTTTTCGAGTTCCCGTTTGCACCCGAAGGTTCCGTTCGTGAACTGCGTGGCCGAGACACTATGGCCGCCTATCTGCCAAAAGCCGGAGGCCTCATCAGCTTTGAATCCATGAGCCCGGCAGTTACCCATGTTACCAAAGACGGTGAAACCTTTGTATTGGAGTTCTCCTGCAAAGGTGAAGGCAAAGCCGGGCGCTACGATCAGAATTACATTTCAGTCATCAAAGTGAAAAACGGTCGCATCGTTCACTACCGGGACTACTGGAACCCACAGGTTCTACTGGATGCCGTCGGTGGCCTTGAAACACTAAAATTCGAACTCGGGAACTTTATCGATGCCTAAGAACATTCTCATCACCGGCGGCACCGGCAAGACTGGCAGCCGCGTCGTCAAACAGCTACATGCAAAAGGGCTGGCCCCGCGCGTGGGAACACGCAGACCTCGAAACAAAGATGAAATGCGGTTCGATTGGAGCGATCTGTCTACGTTCACGGATGCTTTCGAAGGCGTCAGAGCTATCTACCTCGTAGCCCCCACAGACACCGTGGATTCACTGGGAGCAATGCAGCCCGGTCTTGAGGCGGCACTTGCCGCGGGCGTCCAACGCTTCGTGCTACTCAGTGCCTCTTCTTTGGAAGAAGGCGGACCCATGATGGGCGCAGTCCACGCCTGGCTGCGCTCCAACGCTCCAGAATGGTCCGTTCTGCGTCCAACCTGGTTCATGCAGAACTTCTCAGAGCTTCATCATCGAGATCCAATTCGCGATGAGTCCGCCATCCACACAGCGACAGAGGACGGTCGAGTTGGCTTTATCGATGCTGGCGATATAGCAGCCTGTGCAACGGCGCTGCTGGTCACTCCGTCAGTCAAAGATACTGACTATATGCTCACTGGCCCGGAAGCGATTTCTTATGATGTCGTTGCCGAAACACTGAGCAACCAATTGGGGCGGAAGATCACCCATCATCGCCTAACCGTCGATGAACTGACAGAGCGTCATCAAAGTCTCGGATTGCCGGAAGAGTACGCACAAACATTGGCCGCTATGGACGGTGTAATTGCTGGCGGGTCAGAGGATCGCGTCACTGACAGTGTGCTGAAGCTGACCGGATCACGACCAACCTCTATCGATCAGTTCGTTCAGCAAAACATGGAAGCATGGACGCAGAGAAAAGATATCAAGATTCGAGTGGCTGAGACAGCGAACATGTGAGATGCGTGTGTCCTTAGCTGACCTTCGTGTTGGCTTCGGGGACGGTAGCAATGTGCGCGTGTCGAAGATTGCAAAACTCGGCGATGAATGACCGGCTTGGGCTGGCTGCGGCCCTTTAGAGTAAAAATGCGGATGTCTGCAAAGTCCGCGTTGCTGCCATTGATAGAACGACGATCTAAGGTCTGCTTTGCGGACATTGCCGCTATTCACCCCGCGTCGGTGGAACGTTCACATTGCGCAAAAAGCCGCCTTTGGTTGCGCCAACTCTAACGATGGGAAGTGGCAAAAATCGACACTGTTTCGATAGCTTTAAAAGCGCAATCAAGTTCTTTGGGCCCGTCGCGCAACACCATTGCAATTTAGGAGGGGGACGCCGTAATACTTGGACACCAATTGGATGATGAGGCAGGAGTCAGCTTGCTCATAGACCCCCCTTTTTCGTCTTTGTAAGAGGCTGACCGCAGGACTGACAACGCTCCGTTCCTGTTTGCAATTCGGCGTGGATTTGTTGGCGGATGTGACCTGCGGCGCGGTTTGATAGGCCCAATTGTTTCCTCAGGATTTCAATGTCTTTTTCATCAGCCTCGCAGATGTTCCCGTCTTCCAGAGCCGCTCTGAACTGGCGTTCCAGTTTGGCTCGGCGTCGGTGCAACTGGTCGTTGAGACCGCTGGCAATGATCCCAGCTGGCAAAGCAGCCATACCAATGCCAATCACGGTAATCAGAGCGCCGAACATTTTGCCGGCAACCGTGATCGGTGTCACGTCGCCGTAGCCAACCGTTGTCAGTGTTGCCATCGCCCACCACATGGCTGCGGGAATGGATCCGAATGCCTCGGGTTGTGCGTTGTGTTCTGCTATCCACGCGCCGCTGGCTGCGAAAATCAACATCAGCATCAGGATGAAGAAACCAGCAAAGAACGCCCCTGCTTCTTCTTCGAAAACCGCGAACAGCATCCCAAGCGCGGGCGAATAACGCGTCAGTTTGAGCAAGCGCAGCATTCGGAAGGTACGTAGCAGGCGCAAGTCCATCGGGAAGATCAGATAGAGCAGCGTAGGCAGTATCGCGAACAGATCGATCAGGGCCAGCGGAGACCTTATCCAGGCCAGCCGGGACTTGTAGCTCGGTTCTTCGGGCGCAACCCACAGGCGCGCTACGTATTCGGCTAGAAATACGGTCAGTGAAACGGCCTCGAACAAGTTTAACGCAAAGGACCACTGCACATAGATTGAGTCGACGGTTTCAAGTATGACAGCGGCAACGTTCAGCGAGATCAAAACGATCAGCGCGATTTCAAGGAACCACGGTCCAGTTGCGCTTCGATCCGGCCGCTCCAACCACCAATAAAGTCTTGCGCGAAGGCGTTTGTTTCTTTGAATTCCCTCACTCATTTCGGAACGTCGCCCACGCGCGTGTTACAGGAACAGCAATTTGTGAAAATAGAGCGGTTCCCCAAATCAAGTTGCCGACAAGGGAGGGTACATGCGGCACAATAAAGAAACAGGCGATGGCGGTGACAATGCCAAATACGCGTACGTCCCAACGTCCAAAGTCAGACGCCAGACGATGCTCAATCACTTCGCGCAACAGCCAAAGCATCGCGATGTAGCCTGCGAGCCCAAAGCACCCGATTGCGGCGTATTCCGTTGGGTACGGCTCCCAGAATCCAACCTTGACTTCGGCGGCAAGCGCCACACCGACCATTACGCCACACAACATTAGAACAAGATGGGCCAACCACCAGGTCACAAGGGTCGATATCTTTCTGTCCTTTGGCTTGGCGTTGCCAATAAAATCGAAATAGATCCAGCACATCACAAACATCGACACACCGCCGATCACAAAATTTACCAGCACGTCAGGCGCAACTTTGTAAATTCCTTTCTCAGATAAGGTGACCACCAGCTTGAAGAATCCCTCCCCCAAAACGATCAATGTCAAAAGGGCAAAACGTTCTGACATATGGCCAAGGCGCGGAACAAAGCGTTCAAACCGAAGGACCGTCATTCTGGGTATCATGTAGACCAATTGTGTTGCGACCAGGGACGTGCCAAAGACCCAATAGGCCTGTGGTTTGGGCAGAAACGCTGTGATGGCAAAAATGATGGCAAAGACGGTGAAATTTCGCACCTGTTCCGATGCCATCGAATTGGCCGCTGCATTGACCCTTCGAGCTCGAAAATAGAGCGCGGCAATCATGGCGCGGTTGGCCGCAAATCCCAACGCAAAGAAATGCCAACCTTTACCATCTATGGCCGGGATCGCGGCTGCCATGAACATCACGGTGCAGATCATCACCGACATGATCAACCGGTGCCAGAGGTCGGTACTGACATAGATCGAGTTAAAAATGCTCAGCTCACCCCACGCGTACCAAAGCGTTATGAATACACCGGCAAAGACAAGAAACCCGTGTAGGTCCAGGTGGTGCGATAGATAG
Source organism: Roseovarius albus (assembly GCF_900172335.1). GTDB lineage: Bacteria > Pseudomonadota > Alphaproteobacteria > Rhodobacterales > Rhodobacteraceae > Roseovarius > Roseovarius albus. The sequence goes on along the minus strand of NZ_FWFX01000005.1, from coordinate 9,145 downwards.
TTGCCCAGCAGGAAAATTGTAACAACGTGGATCAGGTCATAGAACAGTTCTGTCCAATGAGCGTGATCGTGCACGTGATCCAGATCCTGGTGGTGCTGCGGTTTGCGCCACATAGGGTGTTCGTGAAGGGCCATCGAAAAACTTGCTCCTATCAAAGGTACAGCAGTAAACGCTGCTGCAAAGATGCATCTATCTTCGTAGAAGCCGAATGCACTTCGGTTCTCAATGCACGGTTACACTACATAAAACACCAAGGATGCCAAACCCTTGGTGCCGACCGGGTTCGGCTGCCAGCTGCTAGCCCTGTTTGACGTTGCTGGCGAACCGCGCCGCGTTTTCCTTGGTAAAGGCGCTAGCGTCGGCCTCTGTATCCCAAAAATGCGGATTGGCTTTGGGGATGGTCAGGGCCTTTTGCACGGCTGGGCGGGAGTCAATCCGGTCGAACCAGGCCTGAAGATGCGGTAATCCCTCAACACTGGCGCGCGCCCAGACGTAGGCACGGGCCCACGGATAGATCATCATGTCAGCGATAGTGTATTCCCCGGCCGCGAGCCAGTCTTTGCCCTCGAGATGCGTGTCTAGGACTTCAAGTAGCCGGCGTGTCTCATCGACGTAGCGCTTGATCGAAAACGGCTCTTCATGGCCGTTCGGAGCAGCGATGTGCTGGAAGTACATGGCTTGCCCCATCATCGGCCCCACATGACCGACTTGAAATAACATCCATTGCATCACTTCGGATCTCTTGACTGGGTCACTAGGCAGGAACTTCCCATACTTCTCCGCCAGATGCCAAAGGATCGCACCGCTTTCGAAAATCGACCGCCCCTCGGCTCGATCCTCTATCGTTGGGATTTTGCCATTGGGATTGAGCTTCAGATAGGGCGGCGCTTTTTGTTCCTGTTTCGAGAAATTGATAGCGGTGAGGTCATAAGGAACGCCTGCTTCCTCAAGAAAAATAACTGGCTTATAACCGTTCATTGTGGCTGCGGTGTAGAGGTGGATATCAGGCCGCGACATGGTCGACCTCTGCGAAAACGATGTCCAGATGCGCGTCTAAGCGTTTGAAATCCGCCTCGATCTCGGGGTTTTTCATAACATCAAACGCCGCAAAACTCGGCAATTTCTCCATTGCAAAGAATTTTGCGTTCAGGTGAACCGGTCGCAGCAGATCATCGACGCTGCCGCCTGCAAAGAACTGCTCGGACGGGTCATCGAATGCTTCTTTTGGCGCGTTAAAAGTCACGGACAGCATGTATTTGGTGCCGGCCAGCGTTCCACCCATACCGTAGTTGGCTTTAGGTGCATCGACTGTGCGGCCATCTCCGGAGCACAGTCGTCCGTCCATTCCGGCAGTGTAAACCTCGTCCATGTATTTCTTAAAAACCCAGGGCGTTCCCATCCAGTTTACTGGAAACTGCATGATGACCACATCTGCCCAGATATGGGCGTCTACCTCGGCGTTGACATCGTAGCCGTCGGTGATCGTTGTCACGCGGAGTGTGTGGCCTTTTGCGGTAAGCACCTCACTCGTTTTTTGCGCTAGACTCGCGTTTAGCTTGCCTGGGGCAAATTCATACGGCTGTGTACCGTTGATGATCAGGATGTTGCTCATTACTGGTCCCTTCTTTCCTCAGAATCTCAAACCGCTTGACTCGTCGCAGCGTCGAAGGGAAATTGTGTTTATAGATTAATAAAATCAACCAGTATACTTTTGGTAACCTACTTGTCACGCCAAAGGAGGTCTAAAATGTACGCCCGGGTCGAGAACGATACCAAAGGCCGGCGACAGGTTTTCGAAGCCTGTGCGGAACCTTGCGCAATTGAGCGCGGGATGCGAATGATTGGTGGAAAATGGACGGGGTCCATTCTGTGGCACCTGAAAGATGGCCCTGTCAGGTTCAACGATCTCTCTCGCATGATCGGCGGGGCCAGCAAAAAAATGATCACCGAACGCCTGCGCCAGCTCGAAGCACGAGGATTGGTGCGGCGTGAGGTCATGGATACAGCGCCAATATCGGTGCAGTATGAGATCACTGATTTTGGGCGGACTGCCATCGGGTTTCTGGACGCGCTAAGAGCGTGGACCGAGAGCCTGCCCCAAGACACTTCCGCGCCCTAACCCTTTGATCCACGAAGTGGTGCAAAGCAATCCCATAGAAAAGAGCGCCCGTGAAAGGATTGGACTTGCAATACTCATGAGCCGCATTCTCCATGAAGCGTTGAATCCCGTCCACTTAGTTCTTTGATCTAAAAACTAAGCTTGAGCTTGTAGCTAAAATTCAACTCCACGATGTTCGAAGCCAGGCTTGGACGGTTCACGACTTTTCAATGTCCCCTTTTTTGCGCTTAGCTGCCAATCGTATATTGTACAGCATCCTACACTTTGGGCTCATAGCAGACTTCGGAGGCCGCTCAGCATCCTGTGATACACTGCCTTGTCAACTTCGGGTTGCCGTTGTGGCTGGGCGTGGCGGTTTGGATGAATCACCATGCATATCCCACACTTACCGGCCATTCGTGCCTGTCGTCCTGCTTGGAATAAAGGACGAGTAGTTGGTCAGAAAAGGCCGCTGCTTCCTAAACACGTCTGGGCCATTCGTGTACGGTTAGAGTTCGCCGACAACTTTCGAGACCTTGCTCTGTTCAATCTAGCCATCGACAGCAAGCTGCGCGGTTGTGATTTGGTGAAACTTTTGGTGGCCGATGTTTATGTCGCCGGTCAGGTCGAAGAGCGAACATCCATCATTCAGAGCAAGACACAAAAACCGGTTCGGTTCGAGATCACAAAAGGCACGCGCAAATCGCTTTTACGGTGGATGGAGGAACCTTTGATGGTCGGCTCCGAGTATCTCTGGCCGGGGCGCTTCCACGAGCGTCTTCACATTTCGACACGACAATACGCGCGATTGGTTCGCGAATGGGTCAAGTCGATTGACTTGGAGCCTAGCTCATACGGAACGCATTCAATGCGACGAACTAAGGTGTCACAGATTTACAAAAAGACTGGCAATCTGCGAGCGGTTCAACTGTTGCTGGGACACACAAAGATGGACAGCACAGTTCGATATCTTGGCGTTGAATTGGAAGATGCTCTGGCGATCTCAGAATCTGTTGAAATCTGAGAACCTAGGCCGCCTTCACGGGCGGTCCACACCAGACGCTCAACGCAGTACATCAATGCTGCAGTTGCGACCAGAACTGTGGACATACGCGGCCGTTCTCTAACATTACACCAGCCGCAGATTTCGCCACATCTGGACGAAAACTGACGACAAATCGAATTCGTCGTTTTCCACGTCAGTCCAGGAACAACCCAAAATGATCCTGTGCTTCCGCGAGTTTCTGCACGCGTTGCTTTGCGCGTTTCCCGAGCTTGCCACTGACATCTTGTAGCAGCAGATTCAGCCCTGTCGAAATACCCTGTGGCATTGCCAGGAAAAAATGGGTCTCTGCTGGATAGCGGAGTACGTAGGGAGTAATCCCATTCGCCCAGTCACAGAATTCGTCTGCAAAAATAATAACTTCCATGCCGCGTTCACGCGCGAGTTTGGCAAGAACTGGCCCGTGTGCGCCGTACCGAAACACATCCATCATGATAAGGGTGACCTTTTCATCAGGAGCGGGCAAGAGCCCTGCGTAAACCCCATCAATGCCATCTACAAGATGGACGCGATCCCGCAAGTAAGACAGGCGGCGACTAAAACCGTCCGCAAGATAGTACATCGTCTGAAACCCAGTGACGTGAACGGCATCAGAGTGCGCGACCCGCTCCACGACATCCCCCCAAAGCTCACTGTCGCGAATAGAAAAGGCCGCTTCAATCGAGGCATGACTTAGTTCAAGGCCCACTTGCGAGTCTTCAGATTGAGGTCGTGAAAAGCTTGTCTCAAACCGCTGATCCACCCGATAGTTATCTGGCCCATATGTATCTTGAATTGTCTTGCTGCGTGCATCTGCTGAATCATTAAAGCCGAGCTTGCGGTAGAAGCGCGTAAGCGTCATCGGGCTGATATCCAGCTTACGGGCAATATCAGCGTTGGTTTCGATCAAAATTGCTTCCGGACGCGCCAGAAAATAGGCTGAGATACGTTTCTCTTTCTGTGTGAGACGGCTTTCCGCTTGCGCAATCGCTTCTGCAAAAATGTCAGTTTCTTGCACAGGTTTCTCCGTTTTTCTGCCCACTGGACACGACGCTATTGCTCTTCCAACCTTGTAACACTTGAAAGGGACTGAATATAGGTAATGTTAGCATTTTAACATAAATACTAAAATAGTTTCATTGATAACATTATGATTTGTACGTATGCAAGTAACACGTCTAAGTGATTCGCAGTTCCCTGCAGCCTCTCCCCTGCAACAGAACGCGAGATCGGCTGGCTCGCACAAAAGTGCTTGGACAGAAATATAGGAACAACAGGAAGGAAATTGACGTGAAACTAAGAATTATCGCAACCGCAGCGTTACTCATCGGCACCGCTTTGTCAGCTCAGGCAGAGGCCATCAAACTGGGTTATAACGGCGCACCTGATGCGAAAAAAAACGCAGTTCACTACTTTGCTGAAAATCTCGAGAGGATCGTTGAGGAAAACTCTGACATCGAGATTGAACTGTTTGCGAATTCCCAGTTGGGCAGCGAGCAAGAACGCATGGAAAACACGTTGGCATCGCCTTCGCTGAATGTCGCAAGCTTTGCTGGGCTGGCACCAGTCGTACCCGAAAGTTACGTATCCAACACGCCTTTCATGTTCGCCAACCCCGAAGAGGCCCGCGCCTTCTTTGATGAGGGTGGGTATTGGAAAATGGTGGAATCTGCTTTCAGCGACCGCACGGGCGGTTCAGAAATCTTGGCCGTTGTGGAAGAAGGCGGTTTTCTGGCCTTTACCAGCACGGACACCCCGATTCATTCGCCAGCAGATTTTGCCGGTATGAAGTTCCGGGCAATGGATCCCTCACAGGTCGCACTTTACGAAGCGATGGGCGCATCTGGTACGCCGGTTCCATGGACCGAGGTCTATGCCGCACTGCAAACCGGTGTTGTCGAAGGTCAAATGAACCCACCGCTCTACATCATTCTGGGGTCTCTCAATGAGGTGCAGAAATACATGACACGTGCCAACGTGCAGTATTCTATGCAGTTCCTGGTTGGGAATGGCGAATGGCTTGCCTCACTCTCTGAGGCAGATCGCAAAGTGCTGGAAGACGCGATTGTTGAAGCCAACGCTTTGACGCGTGACAGCGTTCAAGCCAATGTCGAAGGCCGGGTTGAATGGCTCAAGGAAAATGGCATGGAAGTCATTGATCCGACAGCGGAGCAACTGGCTGAGTTTCAGAAAATTGGTCAACCAAGTTTTATCGCCTGGTTGGGAGAACAGAGTATTGATCAGTCATTTATCGATGCAGCATTCGCAGATCTGGGAAAATCTGATCTGCTGAAGCAATGATCGGAACAGTACAAATCTGGTTGGCACGCCTTACATTAGGCGTGTCAGCTCTTTTGATCGCCTGGGTGGCTTTATTCATCCTGTATGGCGTCGGCGCACGATACTTTCTCGGATCGTCGCCCATCTGGTTTGATGAACTGGCGCGTTATGTAATCATCGCCGCAGCAATGATTGGCATTGGTGCTGTCTGGGTGGATGGGGCACATATGCGAGTCTCGGTTCTGGAAACGCGTGTTCCGGAAAGACTAGGGAAAGTCATCATCCTGTATCAGTGGCTGCTGACCTTGGCTCTTGCCGGTTACATGACTTGGTTCTCGTATCAATATGTTGGCAAAGTGGGCTTCTTTCAAACACCCGGATTGCAAGTGTCTCGATCTGTCCCAGTGGCGCTGATGCCAATTGGGTTCGGTCTGCTCTTTTTCTTGGCGCTCATAAACGGCCCTAAGGCATTGCCACAAGCAATTGTGGAGAATGACCTATGATTTTGACAATGCTGGTGGTGATGCTGATCCATGTAATTTTGGGTCTTCCACTCTTTCTAAGCCTGATGGCGACTGCCATTGTCGGCTTTTCATTCGTGGGCTTTGATCAGATGGCCCGGATCATGCCGCAACAGGCATTCGGGGGCATTGATGTCTTTTCGCTCATGGCGATCCCGTTGTTTATTCTTGCGGGCAACCTTATGAACAACGGTCAAATGACCCCCCGCCTGCTGGCTTTGGCTGACCGGCTGGTCGGGCATCTTCGGGGCGGACTTGGGCATGTGAACGTTACGGCAAGCGTATTTTTCGCTGGTGTAAACGGCTCTGCAGTTGCCGATACCTCGGCACTTGGCACTTTGCTGATACCAGGTATGCGAAAGGCAGGTTTTCCAGGCACCTATGCGGCTGGACTTACCGCTGCAAGCTCACTGATTGGCCCGATTGTGCCGCCCTCGATTTTCATGATCCTTTACGCCAGCATAACGGGCACCTCTGTCGGCAGCCTTTTTCTTGGCGGTGTACTCCCCGGAATTGCCCTTGGCCTAGCCTTCATGGGAATGAATGTGATTTATGCACGCGTTTACAACGTAGAAAAAAACCAGCGTCGGGCCAACCTCAGAGAGATCGCCTGTTCAGCCTATAACGCGCTTCCAGCCCTGATTGCGCCTGTGATTATCGTTGCCGGCATTGTTATGGGTGTTGTGACACCAACTGAATCCGGCGCTTTGACCGTAGCGTATGTTTTGATCTGGGGATTTTGGAGCAAAAATCTGAGCCTTCAGAATGCCTGGCTTTCCCTCAGAGAAACAGCCATCTTGACCTCGGCGGTTTTTGTTATCATCGCGATTTCTTCAATCGTCTCCTGGCAGTTGGCCTATGCCAACGCACCCGAGGCCTTTGTCGGCCTTTTAGAGCCGTTTGCGAACAGCCCCGCGCTGACCCTGATCGCTATTTCGTGCGTCACCTTCATTACCGGCATGTTCATGGAAGAGGTATCAGCCCTGTTTTTGCTTACGCCGATTATTCTACCGGTTGCGCAGATTGCGGGCGTAGATCCTGTGCATTTGGGGATTGTGATGACGCTTAATATCACCATCGCGCTGATTACACCGCCCTTGGGGGCCTGTATCTTCGTGGCTGCAGCCGTAGGCAAGGTTGATATCACACGTCTATTCGTTGCGATCTGGCCGTTTATTGCCGTTGCCATGGGTGTGTTGCTTATCATTATCCTAGTGCCCGGATTGACCACCTGGCTGCCCTCTCGACTGATGTAAGATGAGCTTAGAAAAACTAATGGCCTTAGATTGGAATGTCGCCCAATACATCTCGGCTGGCACAAGTAATGAAGCACTTGTTCCAGCCATCACCTGCGAACACTGGGTCACCCATCCAATCTATTTTCACAACGGCTTGGAAAATGCGCTGCCAGAAATTTGGGTACGCAAAGGTGTCTATGACCGGCTCGTCATTGCGGCTAAAGCACTGCCGCCTGAATATCGCCTTGTCCTACTGGATGGCTGGCGCCCCAGGTCCATTCAGCAGTTTCTTTTTGACAAAGTCCGCGCAGAAGTTGCTTTGGCAAACCCCGCAATGACAGGTGAGGAGATTGATCGCGAAACACTTAATTTTGCAGCCCGTGCATCAAGTGACCCGGTACGCCCCAGCCCTCACATCACGGGGGGGGCTATTGATGTCACGCTTTCAGATGAAAATGGGGCGATCCTAGACATGGGCAGCGCGTTCGATGAGGTTAGCGCGAAAAGTTGGACTGCGGCCGCTGTGCCAGCGGGCCCGGCGGAGCGACGAACTCACCTGCTAAAGGCGATGCAGTTTGCTGGTTTTACCAACCTCCCCAGTGAATGGTGGCATTTTGACTACGGAAACTGGATTTGGGCTTGGTACCAAAATCTCCCCTCGGCAATCTACGGTCCCACAACGTCGCCACCCTCGTAAGATAGGATAACCGGGTGTTTGCGCCTGCCCGCAAAGGGAACCGAAGCTTCTAATATGAAGAGAAAAACGAGGATCACATGAAGGTAGTTGTTCTGGGAGCCGGTGTCATAGGGGTAACCACAGCCTATTATCTGGCAAAACAAGGCGCTGAGGTCACGGTTATTGATCGCCAGCGCGAAGCGGGACTAGAGACCAGTTTTGCCAATGCCGGAGAGTTGTCTTATGGCATGACCTCCCCGTGGGCCGCCCCTGGGGTTCCTCAAAAAGCCCTGAAATGGTTATTAATGCGGCACCGCCCTCTAACCATTTGGCCTTTGCTTAGTCCAACCATGTGGTCCTGGGGTTTGAAAATGTTGAGAAACTGTAACGAAACTCAATATCGAACCAACAAAAGCAGAATGGTTCGGATCTCAAACTACAGTCGCGTTGCGTTGACCGATTTGTGTGCAGAGTTGCCTCTGGAATTTGACCGAAAAGATCTGGGGACACTTCAGCTGTTTCGTAAGGAAAAACAACTCGAATCGTCGACGCTGGATCAGGACGTTCTAAGGGAATTTGGATCCCCATTTGAAGTTCTGGACCGGGACGCTTGTATTGCAGCAGAACCGGGGCTGGCACATGTGGCGGAAAAATTTGTCGGGGGGCTTCGTCTCACCGCAGATCGGACAGGGGATTGCCGTACATTCACCAACCAGCTTGCGCAGGAAGCAGAGAAGCTGGGGGTTACTTTCCGCTACGGTGAAACGATACGAAACCTTGTTGTCGAAGCCGGAAAAATCGCGGGCATCGATACTGATAGAGGCAGGGAAACTGGCGACACGTTCGTCTGCTGCCTTGGCCCGTATTCAGCGATTTTGCTGAAAAAGATCGGTATTCTGCTGCCGATATATCCGGTCAAAGGGTATTCGATCACACTGCCGGTTACTGATCAAAGTGCGGCGCCTCAATCAACCTTGATGGATGAAACTTACAAAGTTGCCATAACCCGCCTTGGTAACAGGATCCGCGTGGCAGGTCAGGCTGAAATTATTGGCTACAATCATCGTCTCGGCAAACACGCAACGGATGCTGTGCGTCACGTCGTGAGCGATCTTTTTCCAAAAGGTGGCGACGTGTCCAAGGCCGAAGACTGGTGTCTGACGTCAGCGCTTATGGGTCCAAATAGGTCGATTTGCTAAGAGAGGGTTTGTTGCTCATCGTAGCCACCAAGGAGTGGATGATGAGAAAGACAACGAAGAGCCCTGGCGAGAAGATCGTCAAAGATATCAA
>NZ_FWFX01000012.1 GCF_900172335.1 Roseovarius albus | reverse complement strand
ACTGCGTCTTAAGGCGTGGGAGAGTAAGTCACCGCCAAACCTAATAAAATCCCCCGTATCTCTCAATCGATGACAAAATCAAAAAATACAAAACAGCCGCCCCCCAAGCGAAGCTCTTTTTGTGGATGATAGACGACTCAAAAATTTGGATAAGCTGGCGAGATTTTTGGCCTAAGCGATATCCACTAACTGAATTTTTTTGTCAGTTAATTCTTAACAGTAATCCGAAAAACGATCTGGCAAAATAAAGCGATGTGGCATCAGCTGCGGCGGAGCATGAAGTACGTGACGCCCAATTCGAGTTCTTCTGACTCCGGTACCAAGGGCTCGGCGAGCGTGTTGTGCCGCTAGAGAGAAATCCAAAAGCTCTGCTTTATCAAATTTCGTAAGTAATTTCTCCCGGGTCGTCTCAGGATCTGTCCAATCACGACTTGGGGCTATTTCAACGCGTTCGATAAGATCCTGTTTGCCTGCATTTGCGCTGCTTAGTGCATATGTGTTGCTGAAACGCAGGTGTGCCAAATAAATATCATCTGCAAGAGCATACCCATGCTTTCCACTAGCGATCTCATCCGTGGAATACCCGTGCATCATGACTTTAACGCCTTTCTTTCGAAAGACGCTGGCTTTGGTGTATTTTCCAAAGAAAATACCGTTTCTACGTTGGCTGAGTAATGAAAATTCATCAGAAACAAGATTATCATTCTCCACCTCGATAAGCTCGAACCCAAGCGTGAAAATCGCAGGCTGATCTGGCAGGCGCTTTAGTGCACCCAGTAAGCCGTCTTCGCAATCAGCGAAAAGAAGTTCGTCGGCGTCAGATTGCAGAACGATGTCATAAGACGCGAGTAGAAAATCCCGGAAATTGCTTAGAGCAAAAAAACGCTTGCGATCAAATCTTTCAAGATAACTTTCCCGAGGCACTGTGATGACATTGCAGCCGTTTGCGATACGCTGAGCCCGATCATCTGCGCCATGCAGGACAACAAACAGATTTTGTCGGCCTAGTATTTTGGAATAATGCCGAATCCAGCACTCAAAATGCCAGTACCCCTTATAAACCATAGTTAATGCACAAACTTTCATGAGCAGATAAAAGGGCGTGCATCAACCAGAAGTCAAGTAGAGGTGAGACTCCAATCTTTGAAGATTAACGAACAAAACACGTATCATCTTATGTTCCTTGAGAGTTTTTTCATCCAAATGCGTGTTGAATTTCTATCTGTATAGCATGATCCCGAAATCATTCCCGCGTCGCTGGGTGTGGCTGACATGAAAGAGTCGGGGGCAACATGTAACGTCTGTTCGCGGATATGCCGAGCATTGAGGTCACAACTGAGGACTATGCGGTCACCGCATATGGGTTTGACTGGACTCCGCTTCTGATCTGTTCCATCAACGCTATCGACTGATTTGCAGGGAGGCGAATATGTCAGATTTAGCATTCATCACCGATGGCACATTTGGCGTTGTGTTTCTTATTGCCGGTTTGATTGACGCTGGCTTCAATCACTGCCCCAACGAGGGCTGCCTCGCGAAACAGGATGTGCAAGCATACAATACCTTGGCCGTAGGTGAGACGGTCTTTCAGGAAGAATCTGTGGGTGAAGAGGTTTATTATCGCCGCGATACCGGTTTTGCGACCGGCCCATTCCAATGGATCTGGGGGGTATCGGCCAGCACCGACGGTGAGTTGTGGGCCGGTGTCGGCCAAGCGGTAACTTTCTCGATCGCCAATGACCGTCTGTACACACAGTTACATGCTATGGCCGGCCTGTACGAAGAGGGTGACGGTGCTGATCTAGGAGGGCCGATTGAATTCCGCTCCGGGATCGAGGTAGGCTATCAGAACAAAAAAGGCGTGCGCATGGGGCTGAGTGTTGATCACCGCTCGAACGCGGGGATCTATAGCGATAACCCCGGCCTGGAAACTGTACAGTTCCGGGTCTCGATCCCGACGAACTGATTTTTCTGGCCCACGAAGCACAAAAAACTAGCCTTCAATTCGATAAATATTGGGATAACTGCGACACCACCGTGTCGCGGTTGGCGAAGATAGCACGCCGTTTTCTGTCATCCTGCTCTTTAGAAATTGCAGGAGTGCGAGGGATGACAGATGCAGCTTCCAATGTAGATGACACCCCAGATTCCCGGCCAATTTTGGGGATCACCTTCCTTTTGATCGCATCCACGGTGTTTCCCCTGCAGGACGTGATTATCAAAAGTTTTAGCGGTGAGTATGCGGTGCACCAGATCGTGTTCATACGCGGTGTGATCGCCTTGCCGCTAGTGGCCCTGCTGGCGCAGTTTGATGGTGGGATCTTTCCACTCAAGCTGGGCTCAATCTGGTTACAGCTTCTTCGGGCAAGCGCGGCCTTCTCGTCTTATATCGTGTATTATATGGCCTTAGCAGCCATCGGCCTGGCCGAAACCGCGGCGATCACCTTCTCAACCCCAATCTTTGTCACGATCTTCGCCATGTTCTTTCTGGGCGAAAAAATCGGGGCCTTTCGATGGTTCGCGGTTATGGTAGGCCTTGCCGGGGTTCTGGTGATCGTACAGCCCGGTTCGGGTGTATTTGAACCGGCTGCCGTTTTAGCCTTGGGGGCTGCGATATCATACGGAACGTCTATTATCGTGACTCGCAAGATCGGTAAAACCGCGAATGGCGGGTCGATGACTCTGTTCACCATCGTTGTTTTCATTGCTTATGGTGCAATTTTGGGCTTGGTCTTTTCAAATATTGAAAATGTCTCACCCCATCCGAGTTTGGCGTTCCTCTATCGTGGCTGGATCTGGCCGGAGTCCGGGCATTGGATCTATTTTTTGGCGCTTGGATTGATATCCGCCATCGGGTTCTATTGCCTGTCACAGGCATATCGAGTGGCCGAGGCAAGTGTCGTCACACCGTTTGAGTACACCTATCTGCCGTGGTCAATTCTATGGGGTTATGTGTTCTTTGCTTCCTTGCCCAGCATGAGCACCTGGATCGGCTTGACCCTGATTGTCGGTGCGGGCCTTCTAATTGTATTCCGCGAGGCTGTGCGAGGGCGCAAGTTGGTGCGCCGTCGCGGCCTTGGGATCATGCGGCAAAGGTAACAAGTGGCTACGGTCCAAGCTGTGCGCGGGTCTGTGCGATGCACTGACTACCGGCTTGGGCTAAAGTGTGAGCGAGCGGAGCTAAGTCCAGCGCTGTTTTAGGGTGGCGTTTGCTGACCAGAGTTATGGCCCGGTCTGGCTCCGGTGCAGCTAGTCGCAAGATTGCCAGTGATCCAGACAGCAGGGCGTCGTCCAATGCAATCTCAGGCATCAGTGTTGCTCCGTAACCGCTGGTGGCTAGGCCCGCGAGGGTTTGGAGCGAACTGGCTCCGATTTGGTTGAGTACCTCTTGGGTGGCAAAGCGGCACAAATCTTGTGCCTGTTCACGCAAGCAATGCCCTTCGGATAACAAGAGCAGCTTCAAGGGTGCCATATCGGTGAGTTCGACCTTCCCGTCTTGTAGGCCCAGTTCGGCGGCCTGTTCTTGACGCAAGGCTAGAACAAACCGATCCCGAAATAGGACCTGTTCCTGGAGGCCTGAGTTTGGGGAGGGTGTCGCCAAAATGCAGGCGTCTAGCTGATTGGCCTCCAGCTCCGTTAGCAATACTTCGGTTTGCGCTTCGCGGATCCTAATCTCGAGCCTGGGCAATTGTTCCTGTATCAGTTCAAGTGCTTTGGGCAGTAGATAAGGAGCGACCGTCGGAATCACCCCAAGATCAAAGGGCCCATCGCGGCCACGTTGTCTCCCCGCAGTCTGTTCAAGGGATTCCACATCCGTCAGAATTTTGTGCGCCTTCTGCAGCACGTCGCGTCCATGGGTCGTGGGTTGGAACGGGCGGGAGCTGCGATCAATCAACGTTGCGCCGATGATCTCTTCCAGTTCCTTTATCGCCACCGATAGAGCAGGCTGCGTCACATTAATCGACTGTGCTGCCAACCCAAAATGCCCGTGTTGGCACAGCGCGGCGAAATAGCTCAAATGACGAATCGTAACCTTCATAAGAATTCATTGTCGAAAACTCTTGGCCCTGTAAACAACAGTTATCAGCGAATTGTATTTCGATATAAAAATTATACCGACCGCATGGGTTTGAGGTATGCACTGAACAGGCGAAGATCCTTCTTTTGCGCCTAAACTCAAGCCTTTTGCCCCGTTAAAATTCCATTCTAATTTTTTTGAAGAAATGTGTCAGATTGGCATTGCAGTTCCAATCTGACAGAGCTAGATAGGCCACCTGAATTGGCGCGGGATGGAGCAGCCCGGTAGCTCGTCAGGCTCATAACCTGAAGGTCGTAGGTTCAAATCCTACTCCCGCAACCAATTTAGACGTTACTTAACAGTAGCTTAAAGGCCACCTTCGGGTGGCCTTTTGCGTTGCCATCATTCTCGTGGAAGCACTGTGGAAGCAAGTGAAGGCAAAACGCGGAGCGCTAAGAATGCCACACTTGATCTTTAATGAATCGGCTCAGAGCGGATCTTGAAAGAATTCTCGTTTGTCGATCTGTGGCAATCTTTGAGACACCTCAGTTTTAGGGCTTGCACTCACAGCCCGCGGCTGCATTGTGGAAAACATTCGCGCGCAACCCATTGGCGAATATCTACGTAATTACCTCAGCAATTTATGTGCTGTTCCAGCATAAAGTAGAAACGGCAATGCCAATAACTTTTAATAACATTGATAACGAAGACCATTGGTTCGGCTATGACTGGAACATCGAAGACAAAGATATGCTGGCGCGCCATTTGGCCAGAGTGGCGCTTGGTCAATATCGTCATGTCGCAAAGATTTTAGCTGCTACGCAGGCGGCGGATGTCATTCCGTTTGCTAGCGCCTATGAGGGTGCACGCTCTCTTCTGATTTCGAAACAAGCTGAGCCGTGGCATCGGGATGGGTGGGTGTTTCAGGTGATCTCATGGATAGCGGCGCATCTAAGCAGCACTGGAGAGCTTATCGCGCCCCCCCATATGCAGCACGCTGATAAGGGATTTGACGGTCTGCACCTGCATATCGACAAGACGACAGGTAAAGTCTGCAAGGCCATGCTTTGTGAAGATAAAGCTACCACCAATTCACGCAACAAAGTTCAAAGTCAGGTCTGGCCGGAATTTGCGTCATTTGAAGCGGGATTGCGGGATCATGAATTGGTGTCGCGTGTGACGTCCTTGCTTGAAACCCGTCCAGATGTCGATCCTGATGACGCAGTCGTAGGTGTATTGTGGGATGATGCCAGATCGTATCGTGTTGCAGTGACAATTGGGGATGAACACAATTCTGAAGAAGGTTTGAAAAGGCTTTTTAGAGGATATAACGACAACGTGGATGGCAATGTTGAGCGTCGGCGTGCCGAAACACTTTATGTCAAAGACCTGAGGGTGTGGATGAACTGTGTCGTTGATAAAGCTCTGACGGTTCTGGATGAGTTGGAGGGCGCTGATGTTTGATCCACAGACTACCCAACTGATCAGTCAGGTGCCAGAGTTACCCGAGTTGGATCGGGAACATTTGGCGAAGACACTTTCAGAATCGTTTGCGAAAATCTCATCTGCGCGCATTCGTTTGCGCTCGCTTGAGGAAGCAGAAGCTGATGAGACACTGAATGCGGTAGTCGAAGAAATGCGGCGATTGGCACGAACCAACGAAGCTTTTGTGAGTGTCAATTTGGATCGAGAGGATCGTTCTGCCGCGGCTTTTGTCGCAGGAACTGCACATCAATTGGTATTCAAAGCTGAGCAACTTCAAGAACGCGAAGAGGAAAGCTCAAGGCTGACAAGCAATGAAATTTCACCAGACATATCGACAGTCCTGTTGTTTATGATTGCTGAAGCAACGGCGGACGCTTGTGAAGCCGCAGACCATCTGCGGCTGGATGATGATGATCGAATGCGGCGAGCGTTGATTGCAGCGATACGGGCACTTGCCAGAGGCAATCTCCAGTCAATCATAGAAGCGGACAACCCTGAGCTTGGTTATCTTGATGGGCAAGACATTGCTGATATAGCGGTAGCAGCGCTTTATCGGCGTATATTGTTTGGAATACAAATCCTCGCTCGACAATTGAGCGGTCAACTCGGTCATAGTGCAGAAGATGCTTATGGTTTGTTTATGTCGATACGGGATTTGTGCATATCCGACAAAATAGATGTTTTTGAAGATGGCGAAACAGATGAGGTGGTCGCGTTTGCGGGGCCCTTCCATTTGGCGACCTTGATGGCTGCTCTTGCCAAGGACTTGCTAGACAGCTCTGTTGTCGGCATCGCGCCGCCGGAGGGCTTGGATGGGGGGCAATGGCATGACAGTTTGCGTAAAGTAGCGGCTGAGCGTCCTTATTTGTGGCGCAACCATAGACAGGCCATTGGAGAAGGTTATCTAGAAATTGGCACGTCATCGGTTGTCGGCTTTCCAACGGGTGCAGGCAAATCCACTCTGTCGGAGTTAAAAATCAACGCTGCGATGTTGGCAGGCACCAAAGTTGTCTTTCTTGCACCGACGTTGGCGTTGGTGGATCAAACGGCTACGTCTCTGTCCAAGGCCTTTCCAGCTGCTGAAATCGGGCGGGAGCAATCCGACCCATTTTTGGCGGCCTTTGGTGGGGATGAGGTCGCAGAAATTCTTGTCCTAACACCCGAAGCCTGTTTGGCCCAAATGAGTTTTGACCAGCAAGAGTTTGCAAATGTCGGACTAGTTGTGTTTGATGAATGTCATCTATTACACCCGTCTGATAGACCGGAAGATAGACGCCCCATTGATGCGATGCTTTGCCTGCTAAATCTCATTCGACTGGCCGATCAGATCGATGTGCTTCTGCTGTCTGCAATGATGAAAAACACTGACGAATTGGCTGCGTGGGTGGCTGATCTGACAGGCAGGCCGTGCTTGTCGTTATCGCTTGCATGGAAGCCGACCCGGCAAATTCGGGGCTGTGTGGTATATGACGAAGGCGATTTATCAAACCTTAAAGCGAGGCTTCGATGGCTTAATGAAGGTGCCGCGACGAGAGGAGTGCCCTCTCGTGCCAAGCAAGCGGTTGGCGCTCAGTGCCTTGGTTTTTTCAGCCTGCACCAAACTTGGGCGACACGGAACGCAAATGACTATAGCTTACAGCCGCTTTTGGACGAAGAAGTCTTGTTGGGGGTGAATGCAGGCTGGCGACTGACCCCGAATTCTGGCGAGGTTTCTGCAGCGATCGGTTCGAAAAGTGCACAGATGGGGGTAAAGACCCTGATTTTCTTCCAAACGATCAAGAATGCAAACAGCGCTGCAAATAAAGTAAATGGTAGGCTGGAAAAAACCAAAATTGAGCTCACTCCAAATGAGGCAAGCTTGCACCGCGCAGCAGTTCAAGAATTTGGGGACAGCGATTGCCTCTATCTAGTGAGCAAGGATGGTATCGTTGAAACAAGAGCGTCGATCCATCATGGCTTGTTGCTTCCGGAGGAACGTAGGCTTGTGGAATCTCTATACAAACGCCCGAACGGATTGTCAGTTCTCTGCGCCACGTCGACTCTTGCACAGGGAATGAATTTACCTAGTGAAATGGTGATTATCGCAGAAGATAGCCGATTCGACGAAGCGCTGAAAAAGCGTGAGGTTCTTGAAGCTCAAGAACTTCTGAATGCGGCTGGCCGAGCGGGACGGGCCGGGATGATTGCGAACGGAATGGTGTTGGTGGTGCCTGGGCGAGTCGTCGGTATCAATATTGGTGAAAAAACAATCGGACAGCATTGGACAACGCTGCTTTCGATATTTGGGCAGTCTGACCAATGTTTGGACATCGATGATCCATTGATGGATGTAATGGATCGAATCCATGAAGGTGCAGACCAAGAGGATGAACTTGCAAAATACTGTATCTCTCGACTGGTCAGTTCTGGCGGCTCGGATAGTGCTTCGGGCCTCGATCAGGTTGTGGCCCATTCTCTCTCGGGGTTTCGGGCGCGGCGTGATGGTGACGGCGACTGGGTGGCAGAACGCGTCGCGGCAGTCACCAACTTTGCTACTGAGGCAGGCTTAACATCTGATGTGGAATTGGATGCGGTTCAAAACGTTGCGGCTTTATTTGGTTTTCCAATTTCAGTGGTGACATCTCTGGAAGCATTTTTGTCGGACCGAACAGATATTGGAAGCTCTGATATCCAGATGTGGAGTGATTTGTTGTTTGGGTGGTTGTCCCAAGACACGGCGGCCTTTACCGCCAGCTTTCGAGCGGAGAATCTGAACAGATTATTCGGTAAGAAATTTGAAATGACTGAAGACCACGAAGCACGGCGTAACTTTGCTGTGCCGAAGCTCCAAGAACTGACAAATCTTTGGATTGCAGGACATCCGCTCAAGACTCTTGAGGGGGCGTTTCACGGTAGGGCCAATGGTCTTGGCAAGTGTATGGCGGCAAGACGTTTTGCTCTACGTTGCATCCCAGATTTATCCTACGCGTTTAGCCTTCCAGCCAAGTTATTGGAGTATCAGCAGGCAAAAGCCGAAAAGCCTGAGGAAATACCACCGGTGATAGCAAATTTGTCGCGGTGCATCAGAGCTGGGTTTAACAATCTGGAAGTTCTAGCACTGCAACAATGTTTGAACCAAAGAGCGTTCACGCGCAGACAAATATACCAGCAGTTCGAAGAGCTGTTGCCGCACCTAAAACGGTCTGACCCGGACGAGGACTACGACATTATTATGCATCGGGTGGAGACCGCTCTAGAAGCGCAAGCAATAGCGGACCTCATATAAGCCGCTGAAGTTACCTGAAGGTTTAGTTGCGAACGCTTTTGACATGAAAGTAGTGCTGCAATGAGAATGCAGAAAGTGCCTGTTTCATTCGTCAGGTAAACCGGTACCGTCTTTGAGCTTTTGCAATTCTTTCACTTAGAGGCTGCGAGTGCTCTTCTATTCTCCGGCCAAGAGATTCAATATGTGTTTCCATGAATGCTTCGAAACCGCTGGCCTCAACTTCTGAGATTGCGGCGCGAGTGATGAATAACCCTAATAACTGCGCGTCTAATTCGCGCATTTTTGCCATGCGATTGGCTTGGATGACGTCGCTGGGCAATACGCCCGCACAGTTGTGCAATAGGTCATTGCCGATCACGTCTTCATACAGCCTCCAGAGTCCGTGTGTGGGCCAGCGGGCGCGGTTGGTGTCTGTGGTCGGGTCTGTGTAGCGGATACGGGATAATGCATCTGTAAAGGCGTCTCCGATGATATTGTGGACGTCTTGCCAGCTACGCATTTCAAAACGGTTGCGCAGTTGTTTGGAGCCAAGGCGCAGCTCAAAGCGCCAAACTTGACTTTTGTCTCGGTCGCTCAGATCAAGCGGCGGTTTGCTCGCCGCTTCAAGGGCCGCATTCCAGATCGTGAGCCAGCCCATTTTGTTGGTTTGGATTACTTCGGCGCGTTTGTCGTAGATCGCGAGCTGGCGGTTTGCGATGGCACCGGCGCGAAGGCCGATGACACGCGCACCGCTGGATATCGTTGCGGTTTCATCAACGCCTGTGTATTCTGTGATCTTGGTTCCGGGCGGCACAACCAAGGCTTCGCGATCAGGTTCAAACCACGGAGCAAGTACATCAACGGCGACGTCTGCTCGGGCGGCACGTAGTTGGGTTTCTACATACTTGATCCCAAACGCATCCATGCAGCATCGGAAATGCCGTTCAGCCCCTTCTAGGCCACCGGTAGCAAGCCCAAAGGCTCGGAAATCAACAGTGATACCGGGATTGTTGGGAATGCGGTCTTCCGGGTCTTGGAACAGCCACACCGCGCCGTAGTCACCAGTATGAGCGGTAAAGCCTCGAGCGCCTTTGTTGGTTACATGCAAAGAGACGGAGCCAAATTTCAATTCGCAATCGCTGTAGGTTTCTTTGGCGTGGGCTTTGGCCGATGTTAACTTCTCGCGGAGTTCCGGGGGAATGTCGGCTTGAATGGTGAACTTCAACCCATCGAACCCAGAATGCAGGATAAACCCGTCCATTTACGCTGTCCTTCGCTTTCGTATTCGTGGAGGGGGGTGTTACAAGACCCCCCTTAATCTCGCCGTTCTGGCGGTGTGTGTTTTGGATTGTTGGATGGGGTGCTGCGCGCCGGTATATGTGCCTCCGGCGGGGCAGCTTGTGTTTTGGGGCCGGGCTGGTGCCCGGCTCGGATGTTATGGGCGGGCGGTCAGTTGTCGGCTGATCCATATTTCAGCGCGTTCCGCGCATTTCGCGACATTGAGAAGGTCAGAATGGAAAAAGCCGGAAGTGTTATTCCAATCGCCATCACCGTTCTTGTAAGACCGGGTGATGTCGACCGAATAAGATCCATTGTTGTTCCAGATGGTTGCTGTTGTCAGGCCCAGTTTGATTTTATGGGCGGGAAGATTGGACATGCTAAGTCTCCTAGATTGATCAGTAAGTTGAATTTGGATGTGAGAAAGGCGCGGAATGCCATTTGATCCCGCGCCTTCGTGAAGCCGTCCGGCCCCAAAATCCCGCACGGTGCTGCCAAGCCCGCACGGGCAAAACTCAAGCTGCGGTGTAGTTGCTGGTATTGCCGCAGCGGCGTGTTTCAGCCCACGCCAAGAGATCGCGACGGCGGTAACGTACCGACCGGCCCGATTTGTAGAACTTCGGGCCAAACCCCGTTACACGCCATTTCTGAATGGTGCGCACGCTTTGGCACAAAAAGTCGGCTGCTGACTTTTCGTCGATAAAACCGTCAAGATAATCCATTGCAGGTTGGTTATTGTCGTTTGCAGGTTTGTTAGTAAGCATCTGTCTTACTCCATGTTGGACTTCAGATGCTCTTGGTTTGGATCAAAACGAAAACAGAAAATACTACAGTAAATTCCTGCCTAATTTACTGTTTACTGTTTTTTACTAACTCTTTGAAAAGAGGCATAAAGTGAGGGCGTATTCCTTCGTACCCCAGCTTGTAACTTTCTGGATACTTATCTGGATTTTTCGTTCTCATGTGTTCGCGGATCAAGTCAATATGGGCTTTCCCTGACAAATTCACATCAATTTTGCCTTGCTGTTTGAGTGCTTGAAACGCCGCTTTGACATCTGATTTAATAGAAGGCCGCCCACTTGAACGAAGGTCTAGGCTTGCGGTTTTCGCTGCGCGTTCCAGTGCTTGTTCACACATCTTCGGGGTCATAAAACGGATTTCGACAAATTGCAGGCTTTGACTTTCGAGGCAGCCTTTCCCCCAATCGGGCTTCCCATTCCAATAGGGTGCAGGCACCTCGATGGCCGGAGATGCTACTTTTCTTGGAGCTTCATATCCAAATACATGCAGATAACCTTTTTTGATGTAATTGAGGATGTTTGCCTTCAGTCGTTTTTCCAATTTCCCACGTTCAGCCAAGATGTCCTGAGCACCTGAAAATGCCATTGTCATTTTTCCAAGTGTAGAAAGGTCTGCGTTGCTTGCCGCTTCAACCCCGTCGTTCAAAGCATTCGCCGCAGAATTCTCTTGTGCGACATCCCACTGGGTTTTCAGATCAGGATGGGCAAACGTCAGCCATGAATTTTGCATGGGATACCCATGCTTCCAAAGGTGATTAATTTCTTGCGTGGAATATTTTGACATAGTCCAAATCTCGTATTCATAGTTTCAGGAATGATGGGATGGATGCGCAAAGAGCCGAGTGAAGCTCCTATGTAATATAACGTAGGGTGCCTGCCCATATACATAACGTTACATAGACATGCTCTCGTTGGGATTTTTCCGTTACCTAACGATACGTAGGCGCTGAGATGAGTCGGGCATTCCGACAAGGGCATCCAGTCTTGCTGCATTTTCCTCGGCCGCTTTTCGAACTGGATCATCCGCTAGATGCGCATATCGCATCGTGGTCTGAAGCTGGGTATGGCCCAGCAGGCGGCCAACCATCTGAATGGGCATGCCAGAAGATACCGCATTTGACGCATAGGTGTGGCGCAGATCATGAATACGTACGTCGGGAATTCCAGCTTGTTCCCGGATGCGCCGCCATGGGTGCTGCAAATCGGTGGCAAATTGGCCGGGGAGCTTGCCCGCGATAACGTAGGGGTTGTCAACAAGCTGTGGCAGGGCGCTCAGAACCCTTCTAGCAGCTTGGGGTAGGGGAATGAGTCTAGCCCCTGTTTTGGTGTCTGGAAGCTCCATGCCGCTGTCTGTGATGAACTGCCATTGTAGGGTTTGTATTTCCCCCAGTCTGCACCCAGTCAGGATTAGCAAACGGAAAGCGGCCACAATGTAGGGCGTCTCGCTGCCGTCCTGTTCCACCTCACTCAGCACTTGCCCAAGTCGCTGCAACTCATGCTGTCTGAGGTACCGTTCGCGCTTCTGTTCCCGATATTTTGGCACATGGCGACATGGGTTCGATCCATCAGGCCGTAATCCCCAAATTTCAGCCAAGTTAAACATCTTGGACAGCACGCCCAATGTCCGGTTGGCCTGATAGGGTTTGTCCCGGAATTTGTGGTGCAATTCGGCAATGTCTTTGCGCTCCACATCCACCAATTTGAAATTGCCAATTGCGGGATTGATAAACAGATTAATGGCGCGGCGATATTCGCCTTGGGTGCTGGCTTTGCAACGCTGTTTGACATGATCCAAAAAGAAGCGTTCGCAGAGGGCCGCCACTGTCGGTGCCTTGCGGTGTTGCGAGATATCCTCGGCAGGGTTCTCGCCTTTGGCAACCTGTCCCATGACTTCCTTGGCCAGCTTGCGGGCCTCATCGACGGTGATCTTGCCATGCCGACCGATTGATACGCGCCGGGTGCGGCCACCCTTGCGATATTGTGCTTGATAGGTCTTGGCCCCTGAAGGCATGACACGAAGCCCAAACCCAGCAATCTGAGTATCCCAGACAAAGTAATCTTTGGCCTCAGATCGCAACGCATCGACCACCCGTTTTGTCAGCTTTGGCATGTCATTCTCCTTACCGGTTTTGCCTCTCGTGGAAGCACTGTGGAAGCAACTGGAAGCAAACCACAGAGTAAGGCGTAGAATTTGAGCGCGCCTCGCGTCAATAATAAATTAACATATTCAATAAGATAGGGTAGGTGGTCGCAAAATGGCGTACCCCGTGCATTTGGCCTTTGCCTCTCTCATAACCTGAAGGTCGTAGGTTCAAATCCTACTCCCGCAACCAATTTAGTCGAACAAGCCTCCTTCGGGAGGCTTTGTTTGTTTTGACCCTGCTCATGCAACAATTGCACGAGAATTACGACCAGCTCGATAGTGGGTTTGTTCAACAGCGAGAACTTCGCCATGTGTCGTTGAGTGTATTTTAGGTAAACTAACGTCTTCGGAAATTTTGCCTGAAAGCTGTGCAGTAAAGATATATCTTGCACGCTCTGTACGTTATATCATAACAATTGCAACGGGACCCCGGGATGAGAGGGGAGAAAATGTGACACTACTCAGCTTGTCAATCTGGCGCATCGCCTTGCTTCCCCGTAACTTGAAAACAAGCCTGCGTGAGTTCCTCGCAACTGGCTACGATGTATGAAAGCGTTAACATGAAAAACAAAATGCCTATTCTCCTAACTCTTCTGGCGTCCCCTGTTCTTGCTGAAAACGCTCGTCAGTTGGAGGCCCATGAACACGGCGTTGGTACATTGAATATTGCCGTCGATGGGGCCGTTGTCGCCATGGAATTCCACGCGCCGGGGGCGGACATCGTTGGATTCGAATATGAAGCCGAAAGCGCGGAAGATCGCGCTGCAATTGAAGATGCCATTGCAACGCTGTCCAAGCCGCTTGATCTGTTTCAGGTTCCCGAGGCTGCAAACTGCAGTGTGACTCAAGCCAGCGCAGAACTCGAAAGCGAAGAGGATCACGGCGCGCACGATGATCACGACGAACATGAGCGTGAAGATCATGCGGAACATGACGACCATGAAGAGCACGAAGAACATGATGAGCATGGCCACGATGAACACTCAGAGCATGATGATCACGGCGATCATGACCATGAGGAACATGCTGAAGAAGCAAGCCATACAGAATTCCACGCCGAATACGCCCTGACATGCGAAGACCTCGGTGCGATTACCAGCATGTCTTTCCCCTACTTCGACACTTTTGAAAACGCGCGCGAACTTGAGGTGCAAATTGTCTCCGCCTCCGGCGCGCAAGCTTTTGAGGTAGAACGCTCTTCCCCTGAACTGGATTTGAGCGGTATGTTCTGAATGTGAATAACCAGAATCCAATTCTTATGTTGAATGACGTGCGGTATCGGTGGAAGTCCCGCACGTCATTTCATTTGTCCGTGCCTACGCTCGACATTGCTGCGGGGGACACTGTTTTGTTGTTGGGTGAAAGCGGCTCGGGGAAATCAACGCTTCTTTCGTTGATCTGTGGCACCATCCTTGCTGATTCTGGGCAAGTCGCCGTGGCGGGCACCGATCTTGCCCGACTTTCAGGTGGTTCGCGAGACCGCTTTCGCGCCGAACAGATCGGCATGATCTTTCAGCAATTCAACCTGCTGCCCTTCGGGTCCGTTCTCGACAACATCCAGTTACCCTTGCACTTTGCGCCTGAACGCCGCAAACGCGCTGGTGACACCAAGACAGAGGCACAGGCACTATGCACCGCTCTTAGTCTGCCAGAAACGGTTCTCGCCAGCAAGGCCGCTGCACTCAGCGTGGGTCAACAACAGCGTGTCGCTGTAGCCCGTGCCCTGATTGGCCGTCCTCCGGTGGTGATCGCGGATGAACCGACCTCGGCCTTGGATGCCAACAGTCAGGCCACCTTTCTGGACCTGTTGTTCGATCAGGTGCAAAGGCACGGTACCACCCTGCTGATGGTCAGTCATGACCCCCGTCTGGCCGAACGCTTTGACCGGGTACTGCGCATGGAAGACATCGCCTCAATCGAAAGGCGCGTCGCATGATCCTTCGTCTTGCCATCGGCTCGCTTTTGGCGCGCGCCTTGACTGTCGGGATGACAGTGCTGGCAATTGCCCTCTCGGTGATGCTGTTTTTGGGCGTTGAAAAGGTCCGCACCGGGGCCAAGGCCAGCTTTGCCGATACGATCTCGGGCACCGACTTGATTGTTGGTGCGCGATCCGGATCGGTACAGCTTTTGCTCTATTCCGTCTTCCGCATCGGCAACGCCACCAATAACGTGACATGGGAGAGTTATCAGGACATCGCGGCAAGGCCCGAGGTCGACTGGATCGTGCCGATCTCCTTGGGCGACAGCCATCTGCAGTTTCGGGTAATGGGCACCACAGCTGAGTTTTTTGAACGCTACAAATACCGCGATGATCGCCCGCTGGTGATGTCCGATGGCGTGGTCATGGATGATCTTTATGACGCCGTTGTCGGGGCCGATGTGGCAGCAACGCTTAAATACAAAGTCGGAGATCCCATCGTGGTGGCACACGGTCTGGCGTCTTTCACCAAACATGAGGATCAGCCGTTTCGCGTCTCGGGCATTCTGGAAAAAACCGGCACGCCGGTGGATCGCACTGTGATCATCAGCATGGAGGCCATCGAAGCTATTCATGTGGATTGGAAGAGTGGCTCAAAGATCCCTGGCCAAACCACCCCGACTGAAGTGATCCGCCAGATGGATCTCACCCCCAAGGCCATCACCGCCGCACTGGTGGGTGTGGAAAGCCCTCTGCAGACTTTTGGCCTTCAGAGGGCCATCAACGAATATCCTGAAGAGCCACTGCTGGCTGTTCTACCTGGCGTGGCGCTGCAAGAACTGTGGGCGATCGTCGGAGTTGCGGAAACCGCATTGCTGGGCGTTTCGGCCATGGTGGTGGTCACAGCGTTGATAGGCATGATGGCAACAATCTTTTCCAGCTTGAATGAACGTCGCCGCGAAATGGCAATTTTTCGTGCGATGGGTGCGCGACCAACGACCATATTGGGGCTTCTGGTGCTCGAGGCGGTGCTAACGTCAGCCGCGGGGGCGACCCTTGGTTTGGCCCTGCTTTATGTCGGGTTAGTGATCGCGCAACCCATCGTCGACGGCACCTTTGGCTTGTGGCTGCCAATTGAGGCCCCGTCGTGGCGCGAATTCTGGGTTCTGGCTGCCGTTATCGCCGCTGGAGCATTTGTGAGCCTCGTGCCCGCCTTGCGGGCCTACCGTCTGTCCGTCGCAGATGGTATGATGGTCAGGACATGACCAGACTGACGCACATTATTCAATCAACACAAAAGTTGGCCTATCCTCTGGCGTTGGCAACAATGCTCGCCGTTGGCTCGGCAAATGCATGCGCCTTTCACTACTATGTGCCCGAGCAAACTGCAGTCGATTGGTTGATTGATGGTCAGGACGTCATTCTTGCCCGACCTTCGGCTGACAATAAATTTGCCTTCGCAAGTGCCCGAATTCTGCGAGGAAATGCGCCGACCGAACAACTCCCCTATCTGGTCGACAGCGTGTTGCGCAAAAAGATGGTCCGTAATCCGGATGACTATGTTCTCTTTGCCCGCAAACGTGATGGTGAATGGGAACATGTCAGCTATGTCAACGCGGCCTATTTATCGATGATTGAGCAAGTTCAGGCAGAAGCCGTAAATTGGGACCCAGGCTATGGCGCAGATCGCTTTGCGATGTTTGCAGCCCTTTTGAACCACCCAGATCCCGCCCTGAAAAACCTCGCCTTGCGAGAGATCGATAAGGCACCTTATGTGATGTTGCGGCAGATCGAACTATCGATTCCTGTCGAAGAATTGGCACGCGAGCTTTGGTCTCGGCAGGGGTATCCTTTTCAATCAGTCCGAATTCTTCTTTTGGGTCTAACTGATGCAGACGCGGCACGGGATGAAGTCTATAACTTCATTAACCGCAGCAAGGATTGGGATTGGGCCACTAATTTGGGGGCTTTTGCCACGGCTCTGATTGAGCTGGATGGTGGCAATGGGGTCAACCGCTTGGAAAATGCTTTGTTGTCGGATGTAGCTCAACCGTTGGACAAGTTAGAGCAGGTAGTTGAGGCCCTGGCTATTCATAATGGCACAGGTTCACCCGATCTGCGCACAGCGATCGCCGGTGCTCTGACGCGGATGGTAGCACTACGCCCCGAAGCCGCCCCGATGGTGGCGCGGCAGTTTGGTAACCGCAATGACTGGTCACAAGGTGGAGCTCTGGCGCAGGTCATGCAAAATAAAGGGGTTACCGACCCCATTGATCAGCTAACTATCGCTAACTATGTCGGCAGGGCACAGAGCTCCTCGGCAAAGGGTAGCCTGGAAAACTAATCGTGAAGACGTTCCGCCTACCGAATCCGATTGGCCAGTGATAGAATGCAAGCACCATGACGTATCTGACCCGCAGACAGCTTCTCGCCACGAGCCTCGCCAGCACAGCGCTACCCACGGCTACCTGGGCGGCCAGCCCACGCGAAATTGGCTGGGATGAACTTATTCCTAAAGGTGTGCCTTATTCCGAGATCATCGGAGAAGGTGAGATGGACGAGGTTAATGACACCTGGTTTCCGGTCTATGATGCCAATGCAACCAAACTGAACGACAAGCTGAACGGTACCTATATCCGTATGCCTGGCTTTATCATTCCGATCAAGCTTGGCTCCGGCGGTGTGACAGATTTCATTCTGGTTCCCTATGTTGGGGCCTGTATCCATACACCGCCGCCGCCAGCGAACCAGCTGGTGTTTGTTAAGGCCAATCCGCCTTGGCCGAATAACGACCTCTGGGCTCCTGTCTGGGTCGAAGGCATACTGAAAACTAAAATTCAGACCACCGATATTGCTAAAACAGGTTATTCGCTATCAGCCGACCATGTCGAATTTTACGAGTGGTAGTACCAAGCCCATTTCTAAAGACCTGTTGCTTTCAGCAACAAAGATGACGCTCCCTAAAACTATTTGAGTGGTCAGGCCGCACTTTGCAGGCATGTCGTTCCTGAATTCTCGCGCATCATGCCTCTTAGAGGTCTCAATAAAATGCTTCGGGGCCCGTGTAAGGGGCCCCGCGTAATTCGTGATGTGCTCAATCTCCGAGGATCGATTACAGCTTCTAGAATCTGAACGACGCTGTGAGTTCGCCCATAACACCGAGGCCGCCGCCAAAGACGGATTGTATTTCACTGTTGAAACCAATGGTGCTGTTTCCATCGGAGGAGTGGTAGTTGGCGCCGACCCCAAAGAACCCAGCCGCTGAATCCTCCGTATCAGCGACGAAGGAGAACGGTGTTGCCGCCACGATGGCGTCCACATCGTCGGACCCGACATCAACTGTCGCATCCAGACCGAAGGCCCAGTTGATATGGGTGCTGCCCCCGTTCGAATACTCGATGGTGCGCGGCAGATTCAGCTG
Organism: Roseovarius albus; assembly: GCF_900172335.1. Classification (GTDB taxonomy): domain Bacteria; phylum Pseudomonadota; class Alphaproteobacteria; order Rhodobacterales; family Rhodobacteraceae; genus Roseovarius; species Roseovarius albus. The sequence continues at coordinate 123,653 of NZ_FWFX01000012.1, read as the reverse complement.
CGCCCGGGTGTTGAGGATGGAGACATCCCGATCCCCAATGGTCAACGGCAATGATGAGCCCGTCTCGGTATAACCATCTAGCTGCATGAACACATAATTGGCCCGCGCACTGACAAAGGCAGGGGTTTCCCAAGATGTGATTGGTGCTGCGACCGAGATGGATGGCGAGTAGAACGCCCCATCAAATTCACCAACCGCTTGCTCTTGGTCACCGTTGCGGGTGCTCTCGTTGTCGGTTGCACCGGCAACGAAGGCCGCATTCAGGCTAAAGCGGCCGTAGTCCCGTTTCCAGTACACGCCGCCATAATAGGCTTCGATATCCACATCACCGGCGTCCGCATCCAGTGAGATGTTGCTGTCGCTGTAGCCGGCCAGCACCCCAAAGGTGCCTTCGACGCCCAGATTGTCGGTCTCGATGCCCGACACTAGACCCGTGATATTGTGGTCAAAGCCGACGTTCGATCCGCTTGCATCCACGTTATTGAAACCGCCAAAAGCAGTGCCCCAGATGCGAGAGCCATTTCCTGCCCTGTTATCGTCGTAGCCGAGCCAGTTGCGTGATACTTGATCTCCAACCGATGGGGTAGGGGTGGGCGTTGCGTTGTCAACCGCGCCGAAGATCGCGTTGGTCAGGTCACTGATAAATGTGCCCTGCACCGCAAAGCCGGTGGTGTCCACCGCGACCGCCGTCAGGCCACCGTTAATCAACACACCAGCACCACCAAAGTTGATGATCTCGGGGGCCGAGGCCAAATCGTTGTCAGATCCAGAAGCATCAGCGAAATTGACTGCCGCATTCAAACCGGGCGCAAGGTTCAATGTATCAATATCGTTTGGATTGCCATTGCCGAAGTCAACCGCGCCGTTGACCACGGAGCCTGGCAATAAGTTTACAACGTCATTGCCGTTACCCTGAAGATCAATTGCAAAACCGTTCCCGCCTGTGAGCGAACCACTATTGGTTATAGTCGCTGGCGCAGCGCCCGGGCGATTAATTACCGCAATTGCAGCATCACCAGCAGAGACATCTGCACTATTAACAATGCTGATTGATCCATTGCCGACAACCTCGGCGACAACGCCATAATTTTCGCCATAGACTGTTCCAGCTGTCGTAATCGAGATCTTACCGTTGCCGTTAACCTCGGCCTGAACACCATCGTTTTCCCGGCCCATTACATCGCCGCTGGAGACGATGACAATGTTGCCATTCCCATCCACATCCGCCTCGATGCCGCTATCGTCAGCATCAATGTTACCTTTAGAAATGATGGTGATATTGCCGTTGCCGTCTACGTCCCCTTCAAGGCCATCATTAACTTCTGCGAAGATGTTACCTTGGGACATAATGGTGATATCACCATTGCCATCGACGTCAAGTTCGATACCGTCACTGTCAGAGTCGATGTTGCCTATCGATGTGACCGATATATTGCCATTACCATTCACGTCGACTTCAATTGCTTCACCGCCATCGGGTTGTGTCGTCAGATCGCCAACGGATACTACATTTACATCGCCATCGCTCACGACGTTGATATCGATTGCATGATCATCAAGTGCGGTGATGTTACCTGTTGACCTAAGGTTAATATTCCCGTTGGTGGTTTCGAGATCTATTCCGTCGTTTTCTTGCGCGGTGATATTACCAGTTGTGGTGACATTGACGTCGCCATTACCGTTCAGGTCGGCGAAAATTCCATTATCCTCGGCATTAATATTGCCAACCACTGTTATGTTGATGGCACCGCTGGGGGTCACAAAATTTATCCCATCACCACCGGATGAACCGACACCAGGGGCATCGACATTGTTCACATTCAGTGTTGTGATCGTTGGTCCATTGACCTCAATGCCGGCTGAAAGATCCCCGGTACAGGTGGCCGTGGCGCCGCTGACGGTGCAGGGGCCATTGCTAGGTGGGACAATTGTTTGCGCGATAGTTGGAGTAGGCAATCCGATTATCGCCCCAAGGCCGATCGCACCCAAGGTGAGCGGTGTGGTCAATCGTGTTGACGTACGGCTTTCATTTGCGAAATGGTGTGATTGATCTTTCTTCAACGCGTTCTCGCGGCGACGCATTTTACGATTCAAGGTTTTCACTACTGGCATTGGGTCCCCAAACTGGAATTCACGCTACTGCATGTTTTTCTGCGCGCTTTTTCGCTTTTTCAGCGTATTAAAATGGCAATTGTGGGTCTTTGGTAATCACATTTTAACTTTTGTATGTTTGCCGCAGTGGGTGCATGCATTTTTGCAACACTCAGTCTACGTGAAATATCCAAAAGGATGCGCGCCATAGACGTATCGTGAATGACGATTAAGGGAGGTGACGTGCGTTTGACTAAACATCCAATTTGGCGCGCCTCGAAATGTTGCTTGCAGACGGGCCGATTGAAAATCTATGGTTTGCAAAACTGAAGTGAAAGTCCGTCTTTGACCGATACGAAAAATATGCAATCCGGTTCGAAGGCCACACCAACCGGACCAGCAGTGACCTATTCAGTCTCCGCCGGGTTCATCAACCTTCTTAAACGCCTGGATGTTGCCCTCGCAGCAACTTCGTATCAGTCTGGTCGTTTGTATCTTCTTGGCCGAAACCCCAAAGGCGGATTGATGGTCAACGAGCAACATTTCCAAAAAGCGATGGGGCTGCATTACAAAGACAAAACCTTGTACATGGCGACGCTCGCGAACATCTATCGGATGCAGAACATCTTGCGTCCTAGTGAGCTGATGGATGATCAGTTCACGGACTGCTTCGTGCCGCGCACTAGCCATCTGACAGGATATCTTGATGCCCATGATGTTGGCGTCACCATTGATGACAAAATCTTGTTTGTGAATACGCGCTACAACTGCATCGCCGAAGTCTCCGACACTCATTCCTTCAAACCCCACTGGAAACCCGATTTTATCTCAACCATTGTTGCTGAGGACCGTTGCCACCTGAATGGTATGGCCATGCAGGATGGTTTACCAAAATATGTCACCGCAGTAAGCAAATCTGACACCATCGATGGTTGGCGCGACAGACGAGCAGACGGAGGAGTGGTGATTGACGTCGAGGCAAATGAGGTGATTTGCGAAGGTCTGTCGATGCCGCATTCCCCGCGTATTTATCAGGGTAAGCTTTGGGTGCTGAACTCCGGTACGGGTGAGCTGGGCTGGATTGACTTTTCAAAGGCGAATCTGACTGAGCGTTTCACGCCTCTGACTTTCTGTCCGGGGTTTGTGCGCGGGCTGAGTTTTCACAGCCACTACGCCTTTGTTGGCCTGTCCAAGCCCAGGTACAAGCGCTTCGAAGGCTTGGCTCTCGACCAAAGACTTCGCGATGCTGACAGCGAACCCTGGTGTGGCATTCAAGTGATTGACCTGAATACCAGAAGCTGCGTTCAATGGTTCAGGATCGACGGCATCATCGGTGAGCTTTACGACGTAGAAGTCCTTTCTGGGATTGGTTGCCCGCGCTCATATGGGTTTCTGACTAATGATGTCCTTAGCGTAATTACCTTGGATGATTATGTCATAACATAAGTTAGTGCTGGTCTGACGCGTGTGGATTCACAGTGATCTAATTGCGAAACCCATTGCTCAAAAAATTCCGGCAGAGCACGAATGCTCTGCCGTCTGTCGTCATCCGGCATTGCTGCCTAAATCAGGATCTTGGAGGGTAAATGCCCTTCAACGCAATAATATAGTTAACACAAAGGCTTGGTTGGGAATCGCCGTGGGAACGATGGCTCGAATGTGCTTCCATCCCCGGAGGGTCACTGGCAACGACAGTCGCGGGTGACCTGGTGCAACGTTGTGCCGAACCAAATACTCCCTTAACCACATTCGAATGGCCTGATGCGACGTTGGCGATGCGTTCTTCTTCGATCATGGGCATTGATGCGATCCCATCGGTAACCACAGATTCGTCACCAAATTTCTGACCCAATGTACGCCGGGTCAAACCGGGCCCTTGACCCGCGTGCACCGGAACACGTCCGCGAAGATCAGGCAGGGCAAAGGTAGTGCGCCCATCTCCGCCGTAGGTCGTTCCGATCAAGCTAAAAAGATCTTCATTGCCGGAGATGGGTAGGGTTTGTCCATCACAGAATGCCCACCCCTGAGGTGCATAACCCCCGGCAAAAAGCATGATCTGCGCGATGAACGGTTCCATTCACATCTCCGACAACGAAATTTACGAATTCACTTTGATACACACACTCACGATGATCTTTGTCTAACCACTGGCAGAACAAAGTTCTGTGTCGCGGCGCACAGAATGGTTAACTTTTTATAAAATTTTACGTTTTGGAGAATTTGACCATATTTTTGCCCAACAAAGGGCCTGAGAAGCAGTTTTACGTTCAACTTTAACGATTCTTCTTGTCGTGTGGATCGCGAATCTAACAAATCACAAGGCAGAACGCCTTTTTGGGTGATTAGCGAACTAGAACCCCGTCCGTTGCGCCTCGCGGCGCAATTAAAGTCTGAAAAATTTGCTCAATTTAAAGAAAACAAGGAAAATTCATGACCTCTCACCCCCAAAAGGTAGCCGTGATTGGCGGTGGCGTTGGCGCCATAACAGCGGTTTATGCAATCACTCAGCTGCCGGATTGGCAGAAGTCCTATGACATCACGCTTTACCAGTTGGGATGGCGCCTGGGTGGCAAAGGGGCCAGTGGACGCAACGCCAAAGAGGGGCAGCGGATCGAAGAACATGGTCTGCATATCTGGGCGGGTTTCTATGAAAATGGTTTCCGTTTGATGCGCGATTGCTATGAAACCTTGAACACAACCGGGCTGCGCAGTCCTGATGCACCGTTGGGCACCTTGGACAAGGCGTTTCACGGGTTGAACCATTTCCTGCTGGCGGACGAAATTCCGCAGCCTGATGGGAGCAAGCAGTTACGCCCCTGGCGATTTGATTTTGAACCGAACGACGACAAACCGGGCTCAGGCGGCGTGTTGCCGACCCCATTCGCCTATTTCCAGATGGCCATCGAGACTATCATAAAACTACTTCAAAATGAGTTTGAAGGCTATTCAACGCATCATGTTCACACCCGGTTCCATCCGGAATTCAAGGCCAAGAAGCTGCCTTTGTCGGCACCCACGCCATTGCATCACTTGCACAATTTCACCAAGGCACTGAACATCAATGCTTTCACGCATACGGCTAGTGAAACGCTTTATTTGAAGGCGCTGACCCAGCAGGCCCAGAACTGGCACGATGACCAACTGCAAAGAGCCACAAGCAGCCAAAGCGATGAGTCCCGCCGTATGGGCTACTTGATCAGCCTGTCGCTTGCGTTCTTTAAGGGCACGATCGACAACGGTTTGTTCCTCAAAGGATTTGACGAAATTGACAACTGGGAAATTAGCGACTGGTTGCTGCATTACGGCGCAAGCAATGACGCGGTTTACTCTGCTGTATTCCGCGGGTGCTATGACTATGTGTTCGGCTATCCGGGCGGTGTCACTGACCATCGCAGTGTTGGTGCAGGTACCGCGATCCGGGGTCTGTTGCGACTTGCTTTTACCTACAAGGGCTCGCTGTTTTTCAAAATGCAGGCGGGGATGGGTGATACGATTTTTGGACCCTACTATCAGGTTCTGAAAGAACGTGGAGTGAAGTTCAAATACTTCAACGCAGCGACAAACCTGTCGCTTGGGCCTGACCAAAACAGCATCACCGCCATCGATATGGTCGAACAGGCAGAGGTGCTGGCTGGTGATTATGATCCGTTGGTTGACGTGCAGAACCTGCCGTGTTGGCCCTCAGAACCGCTGTGGGATCAGCTGAAAGACGGGGCAAAGCTTGAAAAGTCAGGAATTGACTTTGAATGCGAAAAAGATGTGCCCAAAGGTCGGGCGTATCGTCTGGAAAAGGGTCGTGACTTTGATTTGGTCATTCTGGGGGCGTCTATGGGATCACTGCCCTATATGACCCAAGAGCTGTCTCTGGCGTCTAACCGCTGGCGCAGGATGATCGATAAAGTGCCAACCGTGGCCACGCATGCCGCGCAATTCTGGACCACCAAAACCCCGGCTGAACTGGGGTGGGAAGATCTGGTCGCAAAATACAATAAGGGTGATCAAAGCGATCTGAAGACCGTGATTACCTCTTTCGCCGAACCATTGGATACATGGGCAGATATGTCTGATCTGCTGCCGCACGAGGACTGGGGCAAGGATGGCCCGACCGCACTTGCATACTTCTGCAGCCCGTGCCACGACGCAGGCGTCGACAAGGGCACAATCCAGGAGCGGGTGCGCGCCTGGGCTGATACAGAACTGACCCGCATGTGGCCGGGGGCGCTGAAACGAGGCAAGTTTGACGCATCGATCCTGCATGCCACCAACGCCACGACCCCCAAAGAAAAATACGAGGGGCAATACTTTCGCGAAAATTTCTATGGATCAGAGCGCTACGTTCTGTCTGTGCCGGGTAGTGTGCAGTATCGCCTGCCACCGGATGGTTCAGGGTTCGAAAACCTCTATTTGGCTGGTGACTGGACTCGCTGCGGTATTAACGCGGGCTGTGTCGAAGCTGCCACCATCTCGGGGTTGGTGTGTGCTCGCGGTCTGACCGGCGCAGACATTGAAGTGGTCGGCGAAGGCGATCTGGGGAATGACGCTGGGCCGACCGATGACGCCAAGCTGGCTATTCCCTATGCCCAGACAGCACCGTGGCCTTTGACCCCATTCTATGGGACAGGCTCCATTGATGGTTTTTTCAGCTTCCACGATGTCGATGCGGCAGCGCTGCAGGCTGTTCTGCCCAAGGGGATGACCCTTCATCCGCAAGCGCTGACACCCGAAGGGCGGCACCCCATTGCGATGCTGGCCAACCAGCAGATCGGCGTTCGCCTGTCAGCCTTGCCTCGGTTCATGGGCTATCGGAACTATCTGGAGGCCATCATCGCCATAAATTTTGTACAGGTCGAAGGCTATGAGGGGGTCTTTAGCTATCTGCCGAATCTTTATTTGACCAATTCCTGGGCCAAATGGGCCGGTGTATGGATGTATGGTTACAACAAGCGCATGGGCAAATTGCAGATGGGGCATGACAGATACGAGGTTGCTACGCCTGATGGAGCGCCCATCTGGTCGGGTCGCTATCAGCAAAAAGATTTTGCTCGACCTCTCGTTGAATCGCCTCATTGCGGCCTGGTCCAGTCAATTTCAGAGCAGATTGTCGTGACCGAAGGTAAGTTCTCCAAATGGCAGTTCTCGTCCTTCGATTTCAATCTCAGCTCGGCTTACGTCGCGGGGGTCTCGGCAGAGATCGACGTGGCAAACGCGTCCTTCGCGGATATTCCTGCGGGGACTATGTACGCAAGACCATTGGATGCAGGTCAGACAGAAAGGGATGAGAGCAATAAACTTCCTGGTGCATTCCGGATTTGGACCAGTTGGACCCTCTCAAACCCCTTGGACAGCAGGCGTTTGTCAAATATACAAAGGCTAAGGGGAAATATACCTCACTAATGTGTTGGGGAAGGTGAATGGCACAGCCGTCAGTCACAGGCGAACGTAAACAGGTTACTGTCGCGTTCATTGATATTGTAAACTTCAGCGAGACCGCCAGTGTCGCCGATCCTGAAGACTTGCAAAGTTGGCTTGAAGGTTACTACAGAAACGCCCGTGCCATCGTTGAAGATAATCAGGGAGAGGTAACAGAATACCTTGGTGACGGAGTTGTCGCGGTGTTTGGCCTCTCCCATTCTGACGAGCTGGCGGCAACAAAGGCGGTGAATGCCGCGCTTTGTGTTGTGGAAGAGTTCAATTTGAACTCGAACAGCGGCATGCAAATGCAATTGCGCGCTGGGGTTGCGACGGGCGAGGTCGCAATCCGGACCGCGTTGGACAAAGAAGCCTGGCCTCGTTTGACTGGCATGGTCACCACATTGGCGCAACGCGTCCAAACCAAGGCCGCACCCGGCACGGTAATGATCGCGGAGCAGACCCGAAACCTTTTGCGTGGTAAATTTTCGTTTTCGGCGCACCCCGATCAAGAACTAAAGGGTATCGCCAACAAGCAAACCCTGTATCAGGCGAGCAAAGGAACCTCGGCACCTGTTATCCCGATCGACGACATTCTGGTGGGTCGACAGGCCGAACGTTCTGCCATCAACGCTAGCCATCAACCGATGCTGATTGCCGGAGAGGCGGGGATGGGAAAAACCGCTCTTACGATGCACTTTGCAAATCAAATGGCGGCTCCGATCATCTGTCAAGCCGATGCAAATCAGTCCAATTCCAGTTATCAGCCTTTCAAAGACTGGATTAGTCATCTGCTTTTAGACCAGATTGATTTTGAAGCGATCACTCTGGCCTTTCCTAAGCTTGCAGAAAACGAGCATCTCTGTCTGGCCTTGATCATGGGTGTTCCCGAAGGACAAAAACTTCTTACTGAATTGCCAGGTGCCGCACTGAAAGGCCAGATCGAAGCCAGTCTGTGGCACGCATTGTCTCATGATCCTGCAACAGATTTGATTCTGTTCGAGGATTTACACTGGTATGATGCGGCAAGCTTTGGTGTGCTCCAACACATCCTGAACGCTCCGCACAAAAGCGGCATCAAGATTTTGATGACAAGCCGTGATGACCCGAAACTTCGGACCTATCTGTCCCAACCGGCCCCGCAAACGATCCACCTGGGCCAGTTGAAGAAAAGCGATGCCTTGCAGATGCTTGACAAGCTGAGCAAAGGCAAGATCGACACCAAGTTTCAACAAGAGCTGGTCGAGCGGGCCGGTGGTGTACCGCTGTTTCTGGATCATCTTTGCCGTCGATTTTCAGAGAATAAAACCGAAATCCCCGCGACTCTTATGGATCTGCTGGCGGAAAGGATCGATGCCACTGGCGATGCTAAAATAACCTTACAACGCGCTTCTGCGATCGGGCAGGTGTTTCGATATGATCTTTTGGCAGCTCTTATCCCGGATCAAACCCAATTGGATCAGGCGTTGGACAAGGGAACCAAGGCCGGAGTGTTGCAAAAACGCTCTGATCAGGAATGGGCGTTCGCTCACAATTTGCTTCAGCAGGCGGCGTATAACTCTTTGTTGCGAAAAACGCGCGAAGAGTTGCACGCTGGCATCGCCGATGTTCTGCAATCGCATCACACTTTACTTTGGGCCAGCAACCCCGCCTTGCTGGCCGAGCACCAGACCCGCGCTCGACAATATATTGCGGCCATCGGGAACTATCTGCAGGCTAATCATCTTGCCTTGATGCAAGGGGCATTTTCGGATGCGGAAAGCCATGCACGCACAGCGATCGACCTCTGTGAAAAGGCGACAGGATCAGCGGATGATATCTCCAGCCTGGCAATTGCCGGGCAAAATGCGCTGGGTTCTGTTTTGATGCAAGTACAAGGTTTCACGGCAGAACCAGTCCGCGAGGCTTTTGACGCGGTTTTACGTATTGCAAGCTCTCAACGCATTCCGGGTGCGGGCAGTGCTCCGGCGCTGTTCGGTAGTTTTTCCCACGCGATTCTGGCAGCTGACAAACTCAGGGCGGACCGTTTTCAAGAACTATTGGGCCATATTGCGGCGACAGTGCCCTGCGAGGGGGAGCACGCACCGGTGCATCTCGCATCTCTCGCCGTTCGGAACTGCAACAGCTTTTATCATGCGGACTTCTTTGATCAGTTCAAGCGCACGAGGGAAATCCGGGATCTATATCGCATTGAAAACCACGCAACGATGATTGCGAGTTATGGCATGGATATCTTTGCTGCCGCACAGATGTTCGAGGCCCCGGCGCGGGTGATGGTGGGGCAACTTGATCGTGTGGATGATTTGGTGAAAGAAACCGATGCCCATCAGGATGCTCTCAATATCCCAGTAATGCGGCCCTATGCGCTGATCTGGGGCGCCGTACCGCTTTATTACGCGGGTCAGAAAGAAAACGCTCTCGAGCGGCTTGGCAAAGGTATGGAGATTGCCACCTCCCAATCCGCAGCCTTCTGGCAGATGACAGGAAGGGCTTGGCAGTTTGTCATGGACCCTGGCCTAGCCCAGACGCCTCAAGGCCTAGAAGAGTTCGCGCAGGTGATCGAAACCCACCGCCTGATCGGTGCCAATGCAGGAGAGCCCTATTTTGCCTCGGTCTACGCCCGTCGCTTGGTTCAGGTCGGCCGGGTTGAGGACGCTTACCGGATCTCATTCCGCGCCGTTGCAACCGCTCGAGACAGCAATGTCCAGTATTGGTATGCGGACATTTTGCGCGCGCATGCTGCAATTTGCCGGGCCCATGGACAATGGGCCGAGGCTGACGTGTCGCTGAAGTTGGCTGTTCACACAGCTGACCGGCAGGGTGCCGCTATCTGGGCATTGCGTTCGCATTTGGATCGGGCTGCACTGGGCGATGACGTTGTCAGTGATTTGCAATCTGTCTTGAAAAAGTTTCCCGAAACAGCACAGCTTCCTGAACTGGAAACCGCCCGTTCAATGTTGTGCGCACTATGACGGCTGACAAGCTCCTCCAACTGAATTTACCTCTCTTTGAGGGGCTGACGCCCGAGGATTTATCTGTCGTCAATCTGACTCATCGTGAACAAACCCTGAAGCCTTGGGAAATCCTGTTCAGCCAGTATGACACATCGCGGGATGTGTACTTTCTGTTATCTGGCACCCTACTAGCCGTATATTGGACCGAAGAAGGGCGTGAAGTTATTTTCAACCGTTTCCTTATCGGTGCATACTTTGGTGAACTGGCAGCGCTTGACGGCGGCAATAGATCCCTTGCAATCACAGCCATGAAAGAGACGCGCATCGTTTCAATTCCTCAAAACGATTTTCTAGAACTGTTTGATAAGGTCCCGCTTGTCCGCAATCGCATCGCTTATGATCTTGTGGCAAAGGTCAGATCTTTGACAGAGCGCAACCTTGAGCTCACGACGTACAGCGTCGAGCAACGCGTGGCCTCCTATCTTATTCGCCTGGCAATGGAGCAAAACTTGCTCAAGGCCGGTGGTATTATCAAAGATGCGCCGACGCATGGCGAAATTGCCGCGTCAATCGGTGCCAACCGAGAAATGGTCAGCCGTACATTAACGCGCCTCAAACAAAAAGGGGCGCTGAAAACAGGGCGGAAGAGAATCGAGATTTGCTCACCAGAAAAATTGTCATCGGCAATTTAGCAGCAATAATTTCTGCATCTCTAATGTGAAATTTGTCTCACCTAAAAAATGGCGACCATTTCTGGCCGCCACAGTCCAACAGGGAGGGTCGTAATTTATCCCAGGTGCGGGACAACAAGGGTCGGGATCGATGAGCGGCGCAGCACGCGCTTGACTACGGTCCCGATAAAGGTGTGGCCTGTGCCATGTTCATGAGTACCCATGACGATCAGACCGCAGTTGAATTCCTTAGCGCGTTGCAGGATCGACTCAGCCGGGTGGCCATCGACCAGTTCGACTGATTCAACGCGCTTGTAGGCTTCTTTTTCTTCCTTGCTCAGTGACTTCACAAAGTCCTTCTGATTGGTCTTGAGCATTGCCTTGACCGAGGCGTGCCGATCCTTGATTGCCTTCTTGCGCGACGCTTCGTCCTGAAAGAACAGCTGCATCGTGACGATGGCATCTTGAGTCAGCGGCTCAGTCACATGCAGGACGTGTACCCGGGCATCGTGGGCTTGCGCCATGCTGAGTGCATGGCGCAAAGCGTTGTTTGCATTTTCCGACAGATCCGTCGCGAAAAGGATATCATTTACTTGTGGTAACATTTTTCAGTTCCTTTCCATTCCGACCTTAATACCCAAAGAATCTAGGTAGCCAGAGCGAGATCTCAGGCACAAAGGCAATGATGAAAATCGCTATGGTGTTGATCGCTGCAAAGGGCAGGGCCGCAATTGAGATCCGTTCGATCGAGATATTTGAAATACCCGACGCGATGAACAGGTTCTCTCCCAGTGGCGGTGTCTGGAACCCAATACCCAGGCAGCAGACCATAACCACACCAAAGTGGATCGGGTCGATACCCACGCTGTAAGCCACAGGTAGCATCACCGGCACCAGGATCAGGATGGTGGCCAATGTTTCCATGAACATGCCAACAAACAGCAGGAAGAAGATGACCAGCGTCCAGATGATGTAGATGTTGTCAGTGACCGACAGCATGCCATCCGCGATGATCGCCGGAATCTGGTTTTCGACCAGCAGACGGCCAAACACGGTCGCGGTGAACATGATCAACAGAACCCGACCGGTCAACCAAGTGGTTGTCTCAAGCGAGACAAACAGCTTTTCCCATGACAACTCGCGATAGATGAACGCCCCCACAACCAGAGTGTAGAAGATCGCGACAATCGCCGCTTCTGTTGGGGTGAAGAAGCCGGAATAGATCCCGCCCAAGATCACAACCGGGGCCATCAGCGCCCAAAAGCCGCGATACATCTCACACCAGATATGGCGCGCAGACCAACCCTCAGTGCTGCCCTTGAAGCCGTTCTTCTTGGCCAGAATGTAGTTCATGACCAACAAGCTGCCCGCGATCAGGAAGGCGGGCATGAAGCCGGCGATAAACAGTTTCGGGATCGAAACAGTTTGGAATGTCCCATGCTCTGCGACCGCTTCTGGTGGGGCAGGCATACCAAGCGCCGCGATGCCAAAGATGATCAATGGAATGGAGGGCGGAATAACGATTCCCAGACCACCGGATGACGCGGTAATCGCCGAGGCAAAGTCGCGGTCATATTTGCGGTCAATCATTGCGGGGATCATCAGCATGCCAACGGCGGCTGTGGTTGCAGGGCCAGAACCCGAGATTGCACCAAAGAACAGGCAGGCGAATACTGTGGCTGCGGACATGCCTCCGGTGAACGGCCCAGCGAAACTTTCCGCCACGTTGATAAGTCGCCTCGAAAGCCCCGAGGCCTCCATTAGCGCCCCGGCCAGAATAAAGGCGGGCAGGGCCATCAGCGGGAAGGACCCCACCGAGGTAAAGGCGATTTGCACGAATTTGATCGGGTTTTCACCCAGATAGAGGAACGAGATCATCGTTGACACGCCAAGCGCCACGGTGATCGGTGCCCCAATGAATAGAAGCCCCAGGAAGCCGCCAAACAGAATGAGAATGATTTCGGATTCCATTATTTGTCCCCCTGCTCTTTATCGTTTTCTTCGTCCAGACCCATTTCGGCGCGAATTTCATCCATATGGATTTTTTCCGCCGCTTCTGTTTCGGCCCGTACTTCTTCCAGATCAATGGCATCCGGATCCTTCAGATCCTCGTCCAGAATGATTTTCTTGTAATTGACCTGAATGACCCGGATCGTCATCAGCGTGAATGCGATCGGTAGCACGATGTAGACCCAACTCAGGTGGAAGCCCATCGTCTGAGAGGACTGGAACTTGTTCATCTTGTTGAAGATGAAGTCGATCGCGAGGTAGACAAAATAAACATTGAAGCAGATCCAGAACAGATCGGCGAATGCTTCGATATACTTAATCGCGCGCGGTGGAAGGAATTTGAATTGGAACGTCACACGGTTGTGCGCGCCCATTTTTGCCGCGTAGCTGGCTCCAAAAAAGACGAACCAGACGAACATGTAGATTGATAATTCCTCAACCCAGGAGAAGGAGAAGTCAAAAAGCGTTCTCACCACCACCTGGAGGAATAGAAGGCAGACAAATATCGCAAGCAAGGTGCGACATATGTAGCTTTCTATGTTGTTCATGATGCCCCAAAAGCGTTCCATAATTCCCTCTCTGTTTTTATGAGAAAGGCGCCAAATGGCGCCTTTCGTTTTTTATCGCAGGTGATTATTCGGAAACTGGGTCACGACCGATGGCCGCCAGAACTTCGTTCAGTTTCTCAACACCGCCGATGCTCTCATAGAACTTTGGCCATACAGCCGCAGTCGCTAGGTCAATGAACTCTTGCTCATTGTTTTCTGGATCGTCGATCTGCATGCCTTTGTCGATCAGGATTTGCTTGATCTCAGCTTCTTTGTCGCGCAGGAATTGGGCAGACGCTTGTGTCGCGGCTTTACCGGCTTCCAGAACGATGGCTTGATCTTCAGCTGACAGCTCTTGGAAAACAGCTTCGGAAACAACCAGTGGTTCGATCGAGAAGATGTAACGGATGTTTGTTACGTACTTCTGAACTTCGTAGAACTTCATCGCGTTGATGGTGGTGTAAGGGTTATCCTGACCATCCACAACTTTGGTCTGCAGACCGGCGAATGTTTCTGACCACGCCATTGGTGTTGGGCTAATGCCCCATGACTTGTAGGTGTCGATCATGATCTCGTTCTTAGGAACGCGGATGACCAGACCCTGCAAATCAGCAACCGATTTAACTGGCTTTTTCGAGTTCGTCAGAACCCGGAAACCTGTGTAAGTCCAAGCGATGATGCGAACGCCAGCGTCGTTGATTGTGTTTTCTGTCAGCTGTTGACCGATTGGGCCTTGGGTCAGCGTTTCCGCATCTTCCAGGCTCAGGATCACGTAAGGCAGGGTGAAAACACCAACTGAAGGTGAGAACGGTGTGACGTTGTTGATCGCCAGCAACGACATGTCGAGCGAACCGATAGCCGCGTCATTCACGGTGTCCTGCTCGGAGCCCAGCTGACCGTTCAAGAACAGTGTTGCTGTGTGATTGCCACCTGACAGCTCTTCCAGATTTTCAATGAAGGCCAGACCTGTGGCTTCCTGGCTGGAACCGCCGCTATCGCCAACGGCGATCTTAAAGTTTTTTGCCAGTGCTGGTGCCGAAACGGTCAACGCGGCGACGGATGCGGCAGCAGCAATAGTTGATAGTTTTTTGATGAAAGTCATTAAGACTCCTCCCGGGTGTAGTTCTTTGTTTTGGTTTCAACTCTTAAACCCGACCATTGTCGTGGCTCTGAGTCAATCCAATGTCGGTTATATATGTTGCAATGTCCGTGCAGTTAATACAAAGTAATTGACGCAATGTTTGATAATCAGGAAACATTATAATCGCCAAAAGGTCAACGATAACCCGTCTCGCGAATGTCGATATCCGCCTGCTCGAGGTGTTCAGGACTGTCGTGGCCTGCGGTGGTTTCACTGCGGCTGAATTCGAACTCAATATTGGCCGATCCACTATCAGCAAGCATATTTCGGATCTCGAGACACGTTTGAACCTGAAGCTGTGTCACCGCGGGCCAGCCGGATTTTCGCTCACATCTGATGGTGAACATGTACTCAGTGCCGCGGATGAACTGTTTTCTTCCATCGACCGATTTCAAGAACAATTGGACGAAGCTCATACAGATTTGACTGGTAAGCTAAAAATCGCCATTTCGGATCAATCGTCGTCCAATCCCCGAGCATTCATTGCCGGTGCAATTCGAATGTTTCGCGATATTGCGCCGGGTGTCACCATGGACTTGTCCATTGAGCCACCCAACGTGATCGAAGAAGGGGTGATCAACGGGCGTTTCAGTCTCGGCATTGTCCCGAGCCACCGCCAATCTCCGATGTTGACCTCTTACGAGCTGTATACAGAGGATATGCGTCTCTACTGCGGTAAAGGGCATGAGCTGTTTGACCTTGCCGAAGAGAGCTTTCGCCTGAAAGAGCTTCGAAAGCACGACTATGCCGGGCTCAGTTTCAACTCGCCGAACATGGCGGTGCATCAAAAACTTAAATTGCGCAAATCTGCCTTCGTGCAAAACGAAGAGGCATTAACCCTTTTGATTATGTCAGGTCGCTATCTGGGTTTTCTACCGACCCATATCGGACATTTGTACAAAGAGGGGGATTGGCTACGTGAGGTCAAATGCCAAGAAGCGCGCTTCACCTCGCAAATGACCGCCACGGTAAAAAAGAGCGCTTCCAAAGGTCGCCGCCTGAATGCTTTTCTCGAATGCCTGATCTCGGCACACTCGAAAGAGTCGACACTATAAATTGCCAAACTTTTGATAGAATCCGTCAACTGTTAGTCCAAAGGCCAATTGAAATGCGTCTTCCCATCCGAGTTCGGGCGTTTTTTCCCAGAATTTTATAACCGCGTGGTGTGAAGCCTTGGCGACCAGAGAAAGGCCCGCAAAAACACTGTAATCTTGAAAATCGTCCTCCCAAGCCGAAGACTGATATATGAAGTCCTTTAGGCGTTCACTTTCGTATTCCCGGCGAAGATTTGCTTTTTTCAAATCGTATTTTGGATGTTTGTGCGGGTTTCGAATATGTTTGGCCAATGCATGTGCAAGTGCCTCAGTTAACCAGTTCGGGCCACGGTGGCTCACTCGATGTTCTTCACCCCGAGCGCGGAAATTTCCAACATATTGCGCCTGTATTTCATGCGCTATTTCGTGTGCGATGAGTTCATGCATATCATTGCGGGGAAATCCGGAAGCTGCGGCATAACTAATTGCCAGTACGCCGCCATAAGATTTACCGCAGTACCCATATCCGCGACACCATTCAATGAAACCATCGGTGATATCGCTGTGTTCACCTTGTATCGCAAGTTTGGCAGCCGCTAAAGCGGCGGCTTCATCTGCGGAATCGGAAATGACGACTTCGATTGTCTGCGGAATAAGGACATTAAGGTCATCTCGATAGAATGTCGTGACGTTTTCAATGAGTGCCTTTGCCCTTTGCACATGAGATGTTGGCATCTCACGACCAGTTGTTAGATTTATGAATCCGTTTACACTTGACCAGCCGACAGTTGAATTCCGAAGCAAGCCGATTGTTCGACAATACACTGACGCATTCGACACGGATATTGGAGGTAATTCATTTAGTTCAGGGTGAGTGTTCTCAAGCTCCTGAATTCCCGACCGTGTTTTCGATCCCATTATGCCATCGATGGGGCCCACCTCGATGCCTTCTTCGGTCAACTGCATTTGGATGCAGGCAATACTTTGATTTGCTTCTGCATCTTGAGAAGCCAACCCTGTAGTAAACCGCAAACAGTTGAATAAAAGGTTCAGGCCGCGCAAACTTCAGGTGTCCCAAATGATTTACTTTGTGGTTGATCACTAAACTTCAAGGTGTGCCCTTTGGCAAGTATGATAAAACCTGTCTTAAAAGGTCACGGGGTAATTTGGTTGGCTGGGCGAGCTTCCAGATCCGGGCACTGATAGGTCTCCCTGGCGGCGGGGTCCTAACTTTATCCCAGCTCATTCAATTTGTTCAGGCGCGCACGAACAGACAGGCCATGTGCCTCAAGGCTTTCACTGATCGCCAGTGTTTCTGCTGCTGGTCCGATGGCGCGCAGTGCACCGGGCGTCATTTTGGACAAGGTTGTTTTCTTCATGAAGTCCAGCACATTCAAGCCGCTTGAGAATCTTGCTGAGCGTGCGGTGGGCAGTACATGGTTCGGCCCACCGACATAGTCACCGATGGCTTCGGGTGTCCACGATCCCATGAAAATTGCCCCTGCGTGTTTGATCAGACCCGCCAACCTATCCGGATCTGCGACGCAGAGCTCCAAATGCTCGGGCGCAACGCGATCCGATACCTTCGCTGCCGTTTCCAAATTCGGCACCAAAATCACCGCGCCGTTGTCGCGCCAACTGGCCCCGGCAATCTCACGCCGTTCCAGTGTTTCAAGTTGCGTCTCAACGGCTTTCACCACCGCATCGGCCAGCGTCGCGTCATCGGTCACAAGAATTGCTTGGGCGCTTTCGTCATGCTCGGCCTGGCTTAACATATCCAGTGCCACCCATTCCGGGTCGGCCGTGTTGTCAGCGATCACCAAGATCTCAGATGGCCCAGCAATCATATCGATCCCAACCTTGCCAAACACCCGGCGTTTGGCGGCCGCCACAAAGGCATTGCCCGGCCCGGTGATCTTGTCGACCGGCGGGATCGTCTCTGTCCCGTAAGCCAGCGCAGCTACTGCCTGCGCCCCGCCGATGCGATAAATTTCATCCACGCCAGATAGCCGAGCAGCCAGCAATACCAAGGGGTTTGCATGTCCATCCGGCGTTGGCACGGTAATAGCAAGGCGTTCAACCCCGGCCACTTTGGCCGGAATCGCATTCATCAGAACCGAGGAGGGGTAGCTGGCCAACCCGCCCGGCACATAAAGCCCCGCCGCCGACACCGCGGACCAGCGCCAGCCCAATTCGGCCCCGGCTTCATCGGTCCATTGGGCATCTTCGGGCAGTTGTCTCTCGTGATACGCACGAATACGGGTGGCAGCCAGTTCCAGTGCCACGCGTTCCTCAGCGGGGACCTGCTCGATTAGTGCATCCACCTCAGCCTCTGAAAACCGCAGCTGATCCGCTGTCAGCTCTAGCCTGTCGAACTTGGCCGTCAGCTCGACAACAGCATCATCGCCGCGTGCGCGTACATCCGCGATGATGCCTGCAACGATATCGTCCACATCGGGTGAATCCTCGCGTTTGGCGCCAAGAAAAGCGGTAAACTCGGTTTCAAACTCCGGTGCGGCGGCATTCAGAAATACGGGCATGGCAATTCCTTTCATCGCCGGACATAGCGCGCGATATCCGGCCCCTCAAGGCCAAGGATCGTCGCAGTCAGACAAAAACGATTAGGCGTCGTGGCTGGGGGCTTTGCCTGAGGGCGCACGGTAGGGGCGGGTGACATCCTTGAGGGTCAGTTCAAGCGCTTCGACCTCAAGCCGGATGGCACCGTCTCCGGCCAGCGTCAACTCAATTTGACCCGCACCTTCATCGGACGGGGTAAATTCTACCGACAGGATCGACAAAACCATATCCTTTTCCTGCCGATCCACACCCTGGCTTGCGATTTTCAGCACGTTGTCGACTACCAGCAGGGACTGCACGCGCTCTGCACCATGACGCTGCTGCCCGTCGTCTTCCCAGCGAAACCGGTTGAGCAGAATGGCGAAGCGACGCTCGGAGTTGCGCCAGCTCATTTCGGTAATTGGAAACACCGCATCTTGAACAAGGGATGAGACGATCTTCAAATCTTCTTCATCAAAGGCCCCAAGGTTGATCGGTGCCTCGCGGCCATCATCAAAGCTGGCATCTTGTGTCATGAGTTCGAAATCCGTTCAATTTTTGCGCCTACACCGCGTAGCTTGCGCACAACCTGTTCGTATCCGCGATCCAGATGATAGACCCGGCTGACGGTGGTTTCACCTTCGGCAGCCATGCCCGCCAGAATCAAAGACACAGAGGCGCGCAAGTCCGTCGCCATCACCGGTGCCCCTTTTAGCTGTTCAACGCCGGTGACGGTCGCTGTGCCGCCATGCACTTCGATCTGTGCCCCCATTCGGGTCAGTTCCGGCGCGTGCATGAAACGATTCTCGAAAATCTTTTCTTCCAGCACAGAGGTGCCCTCGGCTGTACACAGCAATGCCATCATCTGCGCCTGCAAATCGGTTGGGAAACCAGGGAAGGGCTCGGTCACGACGTCCACGGCTTTGATGCGGCCATTCTTGCGGCTCACCTTCAAACCGTTCTTGGTTTCTTCAACGGAAATGCCCGCAGCATCTAGCTTCTCGCAAAAAGCGCCAACCAGATCCATGCGGCCCCCAAGGCATTCGACCTCACCACCGCAAATCGCAGGCGCCAACATATAGGTGCCCAGCTCAATCCGGTCGGTGACAACAGGATGGGTTGCGCCATGCAAGCGGTCAACGCCTTGAATGGTGATCTCGCTGGTGCCGTCCCCTTCGATCTGCGCGCCCATTTTGCGCAGGCAATCCGCCAGATCGACAATTTCGGGTTCGCGTGCGGCATTCTTGAGGACAGTGGTGCCCTTGGCTAAAGTCGCTGCCATCAGAACATTTTCTGTCGCCCCAACCGAGGCAAAGCCTAACGTATGAACTGCGCCTTTCAATCCGCCGTTGGTTTTGGCATGTAGGTAGCCATCCTTCAGCTCAATCTCTGCGCCCATCGCCTCCAGCGCGGTCACATGCAGGTCCATCGGGCGCGCCCCAATGGCACAGCCGCCGGGCAGGGACACCTCGGCATGGCCTTCACGCGCCAACAAAGGGCCCAGTACCAGATTCGAGGCCCGCATCTTGCGCACAATGTCATAGTCTGCCCGCGTGGTGGATAGGTTATGGCTCGACATCGCGATGACTTGCCCGTCTTGCAGGCTCGACACCTCGGCCCCTAGCGACTGCAGCAGCTCGGTCATCGTCTTGATGTCGCTCAGCCGTGGCGCATTGGTCAGAGTCAGCGGCTCTTCGCTCAACAGCGTGGCCGGCATAAGTGCCAGACAGGCATTCTTCGCACCGGCAATCGGAATCTGTCCCTCCAACGGGCCATTGCCCGTCACTACAATCGAATCCATCTGCTCTTATCCCTCTTTCGTATCCCCGTCCGGTTTTACGGCGTTGCGGGCCCGGGTCTGCGTCTTGCGGCGGGCCAGATTGGCCTTCAGCGCGGCTTTAAGACGATCTTCGCGGGTTTGCGCCGGTTTGGCGGATTTTTTAGGCGGGGTTTCTTGTTTCATGACCCATCTCTACATCACCATAAAAAAAGGGTCCAGATAACCCTTGCACGGAATGCAATTTGGGTCTAATCAGCGCGCCACAGCGTGCTGCTGTAGCTCAGTGGTAGAGCGCACCCTTGGTAAGGGTGAGGTCGGGAGTTCAATCCTCCCCAGCAGCACCATGAAACTCCCTAGTAGAGTATGTTTTAGCATGAATTTCCGCGTGCAGCACTAAAGATTACTTGTGCTTCGGTGGGTTGAGCAATTGCCGATGATGTGCTCAATTTCCGTGCCCCAAGTATCAGCCAAAGTGTATCCATGTTGATATGGATCCGAAGGATCGCGTCCAAGCTGCATCATGGCATAGATCCAGGCACGTCCTGAAATTTTAGGGATGACGGCTGTTTTTGTCCCGATTTTCGTCTCAGACGTAATCGAGGCCTGGAAGTGAGAGTTGATGGTTGATCGCATCTCAAACTTTTGCCCGATCTGTGCCTGCCCTTTGGCATGCATCGCGGCCAGCCGCGCAGCAGACCCCGTTCCACAGGGCGAGCGATCAACCCGCCCAGGAGGCATGATGGTGGCATTCTTGAGGATGCCTTGCTCTGTAACAACCTCATCGGTGAACATGACGAAATCTATCGAATTGAATTGCGTGATTTCGGGATGCTTCACGCTGATTTGTTCGCGGGCGGCTGTTTTGATTTTTGCGCCCAGTTCGACCATGTCCTTGGCCATGTCGGGCTCAATGGTGAACCCAAGATCCTTTGCGCTGGGCATGACGTAAAACACGCCGCCAAAGGCGACATCAACGTTCAGTGTCCCCAGACCCTCAACCTCGATTCTGGTATCTGTCTTTTCTGCATAGGCCGGAAAAAAGTCTAGGGCGACATTCTCGACTTTGCCGTTCAGGCACCGGGCCGTTGCCTTGATCAAACCTGCCGCAGTATCAAGCACCACAACGGTCTCGGGCTCGGTCATCGGCAAGATCCCGGTTTCCAGCAGCACCGTCGTGACGCACATCGCATTTGAGCCCGACATCGCATGTGTGCCGTCAGCCTGCATCGGAATAAACGCTGCATCCGCCCCCGGCGCACACGGTGGCAGCAAAAGGTTGGTTGTCATCTGCGCACAACCACGCGGCTCTTGGTTAACGAATTGGCGCAGCTCATCATGAGCCTGCAGATAAGTCATCTTTTCCAACATGGTGTCACCGGGAACGTCCAAAACGCCCCCGGTGATCACCCGGCCCACTTCGCCCTCGGCATGTGCCCCTACGACCGTGACAACCCGGTTCCAGCGCATGTTTGTTCCTCACGATAATCCGGCAATCAGGGAAAAACCGGACCACGCCCGGCCCAAGCCAGAATGAAACCTGCAATGAATAGGCAATGCTTGCCGACGAAGAAAGCTGAGCCTCAAAAAGTATATGAACCAAGGCCCACCATCAATGAATGAGCCTTGGTTGTGGGGTTATCCCTCGAACCACCACCGGCTTGCGGCACGACCGCCGTCCATGGACCAGCTACCAGCCAACTGCCCGATGTGCTGCACGTTCTTGCGACGACCTGACACGAAGTTCGGGAAGTAGGGCAGAACCGTACCACCGTCATCGCGCATCAGCATGCCCATCTCGTGATACATCTCGGCACGTTTCGCATCGTCCAGTTCACCCTTGGCCTGAACCAGAACTTCATTGAAACGCTCGTTCTCCCAATGGGTCTCATTCCACGGTGCGCCCTTCTTATATGTCAGGCTGTACATCACATCCGGCGTTGGGCGCGCGCCCCATGTCACCATGCAGAACGGCTTTTTCAGCCAGACATCAGACCAATAGCCGTCATTCGGCTCGCGTACGACATTCAGGTTGATGCCCGCCGCCTTGGCGTGCTCGGCATAGAGAACCATGGCATCCACTGCACCCGTGGTGATCGATTCCGCGGTTGAGATGTTGATCTGCGTATCGCCAAGCCCGGTTTTCTTCCACAGCGCCGCCGCCTGTTCTGGGTCATACTCCCGCTGCGGGATCTCGGATGGGAAATAGGGCATTGACGGCGCATGGTGGAAATCATTGCCAATCGTCGCCGCCCCAAAGGTGATTTTGTCGATGATCTCTTCGCGGTCAATCGCCAGCTTTAGCGCCATGCGCACATCATTATTGTCAAACGGAGCCTGATCCACATGCATCGCCAATGTGATGGCCTGTGCGGATGAAACGTTGTCGACCACAAGGTTCGGATCACGCTCCAAAAGGCTCATGGTCTTGTTTTCCAACAGGCTGACCGCATCAACATCACCGGTGACTAGTGCCGTCTGACGCGCGTTCGGATCGTTGATGTAGAGGAACAACACTTCGTCGAAATAAGCCCCCTCACCATGCCAATCATCATGCCGTACCAGGCGCGCTTGAACACCCGGTTCAAATTCCACCAGTTTGTAAGGTCCACTGCCATCTGCAGATTGCCAGTTCAACGTGCCATCCGGGTTCGCTGGGCAGATCGCCATGTGATAATCCGGCATGATCCAGGGCAGGTCGGCATTCGGTGCTGCCAGTCTGATGATGACTGTATGATCACCGTCCGCAACAATTTCAGTCACATCGGTAAAGAACGCGGCCACAGCCGAAGTGGTGTCTTCCCCTCGGTGGTGATTGAGCGTGGCAATCACATCCTCGGACGTGACTTTCTTGCCGGAATGGAAGGTTGCGTTCTTATTCAGCTTAAAGGTCCACTCTGTCGCATCCGGAGAGGCCGACCATTCTGTCGCCAGATCACCGCCCAACGACTGATCCGGGTTGATCATGGTCAGATAAGACCGGAACGTCGGGGCCAACGCGATATCGGCAAAAGACACGTATTTCCCCGGGTCATGCTGATCTGACGTGTTGCCGTCATGCTGACCAATGCGGAACAACCCGCCGCGTTTTGGCTCGGCTTTGGCCGAGGTCGTCCACAGTCCGGTCGCGGCCGAGGCGGTCACGCCCGCCGCCATGGAATTGTACATAAAGGAACGACGAGAAATCTTGCCCTCTTTGGCTGCTGCGGCCAGCCGATCCATTAAAATTGGGTTTGTCTTCGGTTTCATTGTTTACTCCCTGATTGTGTGGTCCATGAAACAGGTTGGAACGTCTTTTATGCTGTATGCTTTCACCAGCTGCGTTGCCTGCAATCCAAGTGATGGTGCCCACCGCCTTGACCGGACCATGAATCATTGTATGCATGGAATTGGTCGAGTATTCAGGAACATATTAGACGATTATCAGAACAGGTTAGACATTCACGGTGTCGGAACATCCAAACTCCGGGCTATTGAGTCCCTTTGACCAGCGCGACGATCTGGAGCCCGACCTGCGTTTGGGCTTCCTCCTGACGCCCGCCTTTACCATCCTGCCGCTGGCGGGTTTTATCGATGCCGTGCGCCATTCAGCCGATGATGCTGACCACAGCCGGCAGGTGTTTTGCCATTGGGAGGTGCTGTCACATGACCTGACCCCGGTGACCTCCAGCGCGGGGCTGGCTATTACCCCATGGAAAACTTTTCCAGAGGCCGGGCAATACGACTATCTGGTGATCGTCGGCGGGCTACTGGACCATCTGGAGGAAATCCCGCCCGAGACGTTGGAGTTCATCGAGGCGCAGTATACCAGCGGCGTGAAACTCATCGGCCTTTGCACAGGCAGCTTTGCCATCGCAAAGGCGGGGCTGCTCGAGGGTAAGCGTGCCGCGGTCCATGTCCACCACCGTGTCGAATTTCTGGACCGTTTTCCCAACGCCCTGCCGGTCGAGAACGAGCTTTATGTCGCCGATGACGACATCATCACCTGCCCGGGCGGCACGGCGGCCATTGATCTGGCGGTCGAGATCCTGATCGAGCATTGCGGTAAATCCCGCGGGATGAAGGGGCTGACCGCGCTGATTGTTGATGAACACCGCTCCGCGCATAAGGTCGGGCGGCTGCCCTATCAGGACCTTGAAGATTGCGGCAACTGGCGCGTGGCGCAGGCGGTCAAAATCATGCGTCAGAAACTGCGCGCGCCCGACACCACACAAAAACTCGCGCAAATGCTCGGCTCCACCGTCCGCCAGCTCAACCGCGCCTTTCAGGACCACGCCCACGCCACCCCGCAAGAGGTTTGGCGCGACATGCGCCTGCAACACGCTCGCTGGCGGCTCATGAACTCCAAACGCACCGTCACCCAAATCGCCCATGAATGTGGCTTTGCCGACAGCAGCCACTTTTCGCGCTGGTTCAAAACCCGCTTCGGCGAAACCCCCAGCGAGTACCGCAGGCAACGGCTGATAAAGCAGCGGTGATCAGGCGAACGCAGCCAAACTGACCAAGGCTGAACCAATGGGGATTGCCCAGTACCAAAACCGTTCTTTTTCGGTCAATTTATGCCGGTTTGCGCGATAGCCGTGCAATGTAAGTATTTCAAAGCCGCTCATTGGGTGTTCATTGTTTCGTTTTGTTGCCCGGCTTGTAATAATAGCTTGAGTAACAACATACGAAACGAAGTAGACCAGCATCGCGATAGGCATTGGGTAGTTCTTTCTCCGATTTCATTTTGGTTTAACAAAGTTCTCTGAAAAACTAAAGAATTGTAGGCATGTAATGGATGCTGATGCCCCACCGTCTGTATGCTGAAAAGCATCAGTTTTTGCGGGCTTTCATCCGAAAACGTTTCTAATTTTCATATCGCCGCCTTGGGGCGCGTCGGCGATGCGCGGCGGGCTTCGCCCTTGTTTCCGCGCAGAGGATCAGTTTGCTACTCCGGATTAAATCATTGATCATACGAGGGACACAGGCGTTAAAACATTGCCTGACGTCTCCAGCATAAAGGATACGCTCTCATGAACGCCGATGACATCCGCCTGCTCCGCATCGCCTATGACGAGGCAAAGGCTGGTTTTGACGAAGGCGGCTGCCCGATCGGATCGGTCCTCGCGCGCGGGGGCGAGGTTGTCTCTCAAGGGCGAAACCAGCGGGTGCAAAAAGGCGATCCGATTGCCCACGGCGAAATGGATGCCCTGCGCAAGGCGGGGCGGCAAAAGACCTATCGCGACACCACGCTCTACACCTCGCTCAGCCCCTGCATGATGTGTACTGGCACGATCATCCAATTTGGCATTCCGCGCGTTGTCATCGGAGAAAACCGGAACTTTGGCGGCAACGAAGATTTCCTGCGCTCCAAAGGCGTCGAGGTGATCGTGGCGGACGATCCTGACTGCATCGCCCTCATGCGGCGTTTCATCGAAGAAAAACCCGAGCTTTGGGCGGAAGATATTGCCGAATAGGTAGGTGACCAATTCAAAGGGTTGCCCGCCAAAGTTCCAGATGTTCCCGAGAACCGCTAAGATTGGTGATGTCTGTGATTTTGGTAGCGGAGGAGGGACTTGAACCCCCGACACGCGGATTATGATTCCGTTTACCCACATAATTCACTATCCGTCCAGCGCTGTCCGTAACAATCCGTGGAAAGTTGTTAAATACTATATTTTTATACTATTTTTGTTATTCCGCCCGTTGTCCCCTAAGTAAATATTGTCTATGGTTGTCCGCAGGTGTCCACGTAAATCCGGGCAATTTTGTCCCCCATGAGTCCCCCAGAATGTGAAAGCCAAGCTGACGGACAGATACCTAAAGAGCCTAATGCCACCCGATGAGGGGAGGATTGAGGTTTCTGATACAGAGCGCAAAGGGCTGCGCTTCCGGCTGTCTTCGAGTGGTAAGGCTGTGTGGATGTACGAAAAGCGCGTTAAGGGCGGCCCCAAACGAAAGCATACGCTGGGTGAATGGCCGAAGCCGGTCAGCTTATCCGATGCTCGGGCGCGAGCTTTAGAAATAGAGGCAGAAGCGGCGCAAGGCATCGACCGCATTGCAATTGCTGAACAGCAACGAGAAGAACAGCGCCGCAAGCAGTCCAGTGAGCATTCGGTCGAAGAGATAATCCAGTTCTATGATGAGATTCATCTTTCTGGGCTGAAAACCCGGGAGGAAAGGGTGAGGCAGTTGCGCCAATCATTGGCGGCTCATCTCGAACGCCCCATGACGGAGCTTGTGCGAAGTGACATACAAAAGGCTGTCGATGATAAAGCCGCATCTGGCCGCAAACCATATGCCAATAGAATCCGGGCGGCCCTTACCGCCTTCACCAAATGGTCATGGGTTCGCGGCTACATTCCAGAGAACATTGGGGCAGGGGTGGCAAAGGCCACGAAAGAAAAACACCGTGAGCGCGTCCTTAGTTTGAGTGAGGTTCGAGATATCTGGGAGGCTACATATGAAACTGGCGAGCTTTGGGGGCCTCTGTTTCGTTTGATGATCCTGACCAGCCAACGGAGAGGCGAGATTTTAAATCTGCGCTGGGATGAGGTGGATTTTGAAAAGCGCCGAATTGTTAAGCCGGGTTCACGGACAAAAAACGGCAAGCCCCATGTAACGCACCTGTCAGACCCAGCTTTCCGGGAACTGAAGGCGCTCAGGGGCGAAGATGATAAACTTAAACCAAAGCTGGTTTTCACCACGACAGGAACCACCCCAGTATCAGGTATCGGCAAGGCTAAAGTTCGCCTGGATAAGTTGCTCCCAAAAGGGTTTGAGCACTGGCGATTGCATGACATCCGTACAGGTTTTGCGACCGCGATGGCTGAAGCAGGTGCTTCGGAGTCCGTCGTGGACCGTATTTTGAATCACTCGGCAAGCGGGTCAGCCCCCTCCACTGTTGCCCGCGTTTACAATCAGGCAGAGCAATTGCCGCAGCGCGCGGCAGTTCTCGATAAGTGGGCGGAGATGGTGTCGCAAGGAGTAGAATCTTCTCGGGTTTTGCATTTTGTAGGTACAAAATGAAAGAATACGGAACACCTAACGGCATAAATCAATCTGCTTACGAAGACACGGCGGACTGGGATCGCGCTAGGTGGCGTTGGGAATTCTTGCGTCGTAAAGATGAAACCAGAGGCATATTTCATTTATTAGCAATCGAAATGTTTAGGGATCTCTACCCTGAAAAGCCCATTCCCAAGGACCTTACATCTCACGAGCTGTGCCGGAGAGGCTTGCCACTTCCGATTTCTCATGCCGCCAATTTCGGCTATCAAAGGCTACCCAACCCTTTTCTTCCGTTCGAAGGGCAAGATGTTACGCTGAACACAACGTTTGAATTCCGAACGATACCTCTCCAATACATAGTGGAAATTGAAATGGGCAGAAGAAGCGCAATGGAGATTTTTCACCCAACGCAAATTGCAATTGTTTTTGACCCGAATAAACCCATCAAGCCCCAAGTCGAGGGTTTAGAAGAGTATCTGGAGAAGCATCGCCATCATTCTTTGCCGAAGGATGCCGCAAGGATACACATCGAAAAATGGACAACTTACTTGCGATTGCTGGATGCGCGCGAAGCTGGCGTGAGTTGGAGAGTGTGTGCTGAAAAAATTTTACCAGAGTACTCTAGCGCAAGAACCCCCCAAACAGCACGAGACCAATTCAAGCAGGCAAAGTCTTTGCAGCATAGATTGTGATTTAATTCGCTGCACTATTCCGCAATCCTCAGGAAAGAAACGCACCTTTATTTTCCACCTGTATCCGCACGGAAGCGACGGGACGACCCCGCCGCAGCGGCGAGCAGGAGGATTAAATGGAGAAGAGATTTTTCACCATTAAAGAGGCCACCACCTATTCGGCACAGGGGCGCACCACTCTCTACGACGCACACAAGCATGGCGAATTGACGTTTACAAAGTTTGGCAACGCAACGCGCATCGAGAAGGCTGACCTTGACGCCTATCTTAATAAGGCCGGGGTCAAATCTCAGGCGCAGGTGGCGGCATAAATGAAGAGCCCCCGCATGTCACAAACGAGGGCCCTTGCAAGAAATATTGGTAGTACAGCAGATGCCAATAGAGTACCGCAAAGCCCCTCCGAAATCAACGTAAAAACAGTCAAAGTCTCTGACCTAATGTGCAATCACCCGATTGTGGCAAAGCATTGGTTCGGCCTGAATTTGGAGGTGTCAGCATGAAATGTTCTGACGGAAAACCACCACGCGGCACACGTCGTGTTTACGGCTGGAAAGACCTGCCTGACAATGAGCAACCAACGCACTACCATGTTATTGATCGCAACGGCCACGAAACCACTGTCTCGGCCAAAGGTAAAAAGAAACGGGTTCTTGAAGGGCTTCGCAGGGCGCCACTTCTCTCGGCTTCCTATTGCCGCCTGAGTGATCAAGTGGATCTCCTGCGCCGTGCCGGTCTAGATATTGAAACCACACTCTACAAGAACGACCCGGAAACCGGGCGTGAGCGCTACGGCGTCTATACGCTGCATGGCTCTGTGTCTCCAATCAGGGGAGATGCTGCATAATGTCTATTCGCACACCCGAAACCCGCAAACGTCAGGAACGCCGTATCCGCTGGACGCACGGCCTTTCATCCTCACACGCCGCATTGATCGCAGCACTTGTTTATGGGGAGGTTTCGTCATGACCGATATCGCGCGACTTCCCCGATACGTCCTGCAGGAAATGGGGCCGGTGATCTTGTCAGATTTTGTCTGTGCATTGCTGGAAATAGAGGGAACCGCTTCAAATGGGGATACATCCCAAAAGGAGGCCCCATGAGTAAGTATTATAAAAAGGGCAAAAAAGGAGCTGGGCGATTTGTCCAGCTTCCTGAATGGCTTTTGTCGAGTGAGGCATGGCGGACAATGAAACCTGGCCCTAGAGCGCTGTATATAGAGCTCAAGAGGCTTTATAATGGCGGCAACAATGGAGCTATCTATCTCAGCCACAGAGATGCCGCAAAAGCCCTTGCCGTTGGCCGTGACACGGTAGCGCAGTACTTCGTAGGATTAATCGAACGAGGCTTCATCAAAGTCACCAAAGGACATTGCTTGGGGCCGAGCGGAGTGGGTCAAGCAGCGTCATATGCGCTGACAGAAGAAGCACTGAATGGGGCTGCGGCGACCAAGGAATTCATGTCTTGGAAAAAACAAAATCCCCGTCGGAAAATCCGACATTCCTTGGCAGGAAAATCCAACACCCCCTGTCGGAAAATCCTACATTCGAATGAGCAAATGTCGGAAAATCCTACCGCTTTTTTGCAAAAACAAGCACTCACCGTGTCGGAAAATCCTGCCATATATACATCTAGCCATATCCCCTCGGAAATATTGGCATCACCTGAACTGATAAAAGTTAAGGGCCTTTGCGGATTGGCGAGGCCGGGCACTCTTATCAACAACACCACAAGCGAGGCATGAGCAATGACGGATGAATCCGAACGAAATAACGTGGGCAATACGTACACAGATGAAAGCGGCAAATTCGCGGTTGGCAATCCAGGCAAACCAAGAGGAACCCGGCACCGTGTCACACGGGCGGTTGAAGAACTGCTTGAGGGTCAATCGGAGGCAATCACACAAAAGGCGGTGGAGCTGGCCTTAGAGGGCGATGGTACTGCACTGCGCCTTTGCCTTGAGCGGATAGCG
The DNA here is from genome assembly GCF_900172335.1 of Roseovarius albus. GTDB lineage: Bacteria > Pseudomonadota > Alphaproteobacteria > Rhodobacterales > Rhodobacteraceae > Roseovarius > Roseovarius albus. The sequence goes on along the minus strand of NZ_FWFX01000012.1, from coordinate 93,808 downwards.
CCCACGAGGAAAGACGCGCCGATCAATTTTGACCTGCCAGCAATCAAAAGCGCCGAGGATGCATCAGAGGCAGCGCAGTCGGTACTACTGGCGGTCTCACAGGGCGAAGTAACTCCCTTGGAGGGTGCAACCGTCATGGGGCTGGTGGAGCAATATCGGCGTGTACTGGAAACCACAGAACTTGAGCGGCGTATCGCTGCATTGGAGGAAAAGAAATGAGCATCAGAAAACGGATAGCAACTTTGGAAGGTCGCCAGCTAAGAAAGGTTATTTCAAGCGACAGCGCTTTGGCGGATTTGCTGCGGGCACTGCAAACAACAGCAGAACGTTTGCGGGAAACTCCGTTGAACGAACTCACCCCCAAGGCATCGCCAATGGATATTGCCGCGCTCATTCTTGATGGGCGGGTTGATGATGAAGTTGCGGCGAAGTGTCTGCAGTTTTCTAAGCAAACAGGACCGTCTGCAAAACTGTTCAGGGCAATCCTAGAGGCGGCGGGCTGCGATACCGGCACCCTAGTGGAGGGAGATTGATATGAGCATCAAACAGCGCATCCAAAAACTTGAACAGAATAACAATGGAGAAATGATTATCTATATCACAGACCCACACACCGTAGATGACGAACCCATTATTCGGCAGGCGTGTGTTGATGGCAGATGGATCGACCGCAAGTCAGGCGAAACCCAAGACTCCTTCCTAGAGCGCACAAACCCAACCGAGCGGCACAGTGTTTGCATAGAATCCAGCGTGGAGAGCCTTTGAGAAACGAGCTGAGACTGAAGGTTAATGCTTGGTCAGCGCGCACACGAAGTGAGGAAGGGACTTAACTCGGTAATTCCGAATGAAATCAAAGGCAGTTCCCGCAAAAGGTAACGAGATATGACGGACAGAGATTATGGAAGTATACGGGTTGAGGAAATCGACGGTTCTCATGTCCGCATGGGGATCAGCACATACTCATGGCAGAACGTCACACGCATTCGGCGGCGCGCTATCGCATTGGGTAGGAACTACGCCAAAGGGTGGCACTGCCTGCACTGTGGAAACCTCATGCCTGAGTGGAAACGGGTTGATGCGAAATACTGCAAGGAAGGGTGCCGCAAGATGGCTGCAAGGCAAAGGCGGTAAGATTGAACGAAGATTTATCTGAGGTCATAACTTGCGGAAAGAAAATCAACGCCACAACCAAAGCAATGAGAGTGTCATGAATGACGGCTGTGCGGACGAAGGAGACATTCGACCGCCCAAGCCAAATAGGTTTCTGAATCCAATTGCATCCGCTAAGCTTCTTCTATGTCTCATGGTTTTCAGCGCAAACTGACAGCAATTCTGGCAGCTGACGTAGCTGGGTATTCCAAGCTTATGGGTGACGACGAAGCCGCCACTTTGTCAGCGCTTCGCCGCTTTCGGAGCAGAATAATGGAACCATTTGTTGCCGACTATGAAGGTCGGATTATCAAAAACATGGGTGATGGTTGGCTGGCCGAATTCCCCAGTGTGGTCAGCGGGATTACTTGTGCAATCGCGATCCAGACGGAATTGACCCATGATCCGCATATAAAGTTGCGTATAGGGCTGCACATCGGCGACGTGAGCTTTGCGGATGAAGACGTTTATGGCGACGGGGTAAACGTCGCCGCACGACTTCAAGATTTGGCTGAACCCGGGGCAATCGTAATTTCCGAAACGGCACGACGGAGCTTGGATGTCCGGTTCTCCGAACACTTCACAAACCTTGGCGCTCAAGCCCTGAAGAACATCGCAGAGCCCTTGGTTGCTTATGGTTGGGGAATGTCAAATATCACGGGGCGGCACCACCGTTCAGAAATGCAGGAAAAGCCGTCAATTGCTGTACTGCCTTTTGACAATTTATCCAAAGACGGCGAACAGGGCTTTTTAGCCGAAGGTATGGCGGAAGACATCCTTTCGGCGCTGTCTCAATTTCATTGGTTCTTTGTCATCTCGCGCAACACTAGCTTTACCTACAAAGACAAGACCTTGAGCACGAAGCAAGTCGCCGAGGAATTGGCGGTCCGCTATATTCTACAAGGTAGCATTCGAAAGGCCGGTAACAGAGTTCGTGTCTCGGTGCAGCTGATTGACGCAATTGCCGATCACTACACCTGGACCGAGCGGTTTGATAGCGAGATTGAGGACATCTTTGATTTGCAGGACGATGTGACCCGCCAGATTGTTAGTGCGGTAGCGCCTGAATACCTAACCGCTGAAATGCGTCGTTCTAGGCGCGAGGCGGTTCCTCGATTGGACGCTTGGGAACTCGCGGCGCGGGCGCATTGGCATATCTCGCAATTCACGAAAGAGGATGTGTCGGAAGCGAAGTCCCTTTTGCTGAGGGCTGTGGAACTGGATCAACAAAGCTCGTTCGGTATGGCTGATCTGTCATTCACTCACCTGCTGGAATGCGTCAATGGATGGGGTGACGACCCGAGAGCTTCGATGAAAGAGGCTGAAAGGGTTGCGCAACGCGCAGTCTCGATTAACAGCCGCGATGCCTATGCTTTTGCGCTTCTTGGTGCGGTAGACCTGTTTTCCGGTCGTCAAATGGAAGCAATCGGAAAATTGGAACATGCCATTTCGCTCAATTCTAACGACCCGCATGCTTACGCGTTGCTTGGGCGGGCTCAGGTTTACTCAGGTAGAAGCAAGGACGCCCGCAGAAATATTGAACAGGCGATCCGGCTGAGCCCGCGCGATCCGCTGATCGCCTTGTGGTATTCCACTCGGTCGGTTTGCGCGTTTGTAGAAGGTCTGCACGAAGAAGCTGTTAAATGGGCAAGAGAGGCAGTTAGTGTGCAACCCAACCGTTCCACAGCATATATGGATATTGCGGTCAATTGCGCTTTGATCGGAAGATTGGACGAGGCCAGACAGGCTGTTGCTGAGCTCGCACGCTTTGACTTGGGCTCTTCATTCGAATTGGCCGACCGGACGCACCCCTTCGCACAACAGGAAGACCGCGAACGATTTCACCGAGGCTTGCGCGTAGCAGGCTTGTAGCAATGGGAACTTTGGGCTCAAAGCCGTCACCTGACACAAACGCTCTGATATTTACGCTTCCCTGCCATCGAACCTCCTCAAAAGAACGGAGTATGCACGTCAAAAATGGCAAGACGTGCGGCCAAAATCACCCGTCTACCTTTGCTTTTTAGTGACATTTGAGGTATTATATTACCTATAAATATTGGAGACGAGCAGATGAAAACAGACGACAAAAGAGTCGATGACGGCACTAAAGGTGAACGAAAGCTGGTGGGGGGTTTCACCTCCTCGCCCGTTCTAAACCAAATCATTCACGACAAGATTCAATCGGACCGTTTCTTTGAAGCGGAAGACCGCCTTTCCAACCACTTTGGGACGGAGGCAGCACAATGAGTAAGATGTCTCCCGGAATTATCCTCGCAGGCGCAAACCCAAACATTGCCGATAGCTTTCACCGAGGCCAACGTGCACGGGCTGAACAGCAGGAGTTTCAGCGCAGGAATGCACTTGCCGACTTTTATCAAGAGAACGGCGCAGATGTGCTGGCCGGTAATCAGAACGCGCTCAATGGACTTGCACAGCACGATCCACAGGCGGCCCTCAACATCCAGAATAGCTACCAAGCGAATGCACGGGCCGATGCGTCAGCGGGGCGGGCGGCGGAAACCCACCAGATGACGGTCGATGAGTACAGGCGCGGTCTATCAGCGGATCAGGCAGCAGCGGATGCGGCGGAGATTGAGGAGAGCCTTACACAGGCCAATATGTACTATCAAAAAGGCGACCTGCAGGGGATGAATAGTTTCTTGGAATCCAAGGGACTTGCACCACTGGACCGCCTTGAAGATTATCCCGCCGCTGCTGCGCCGTTTGAGGATTTATTTAAGTCACTGCAGGATCTGCGAGACTTCAATGCACCACCCGCCCCTCTTTCATCAGCAGGGAAAACGCAAGCGGATATCAACAACGGGCTTTTGCCAGAAGGCACCCCGCTGCCAAAAGGTGGCGTGCATCTTAGCTTTGGGGAGGGGGCCTTCGGCACCAAGGCAACAAACGACATCGAAACCCGTGTCGTTAACGCTGGCGCAATGCTTGGGCGACTGTCCGACACGCAGGCCTTGTTCAAACCGGAATATCTGGAATTTGGAACGCGGCTTTCAAATACCTGGACTGGCCTAAAGGACAAGATTGGCAGTGCGTCACCTGATGAGCAGGCTCAGCTTGGCGAGTTTACACGGTTCAAAACCGAAGCCTTCAACAACCTCAACACGACGCTGAAAGAGCTATCAGGGGCCGCTGTGACGCCACAGGAGGCCGAGCGCCTCAATGAGCAGTTGCCGAATGCTGGCACGGGCGTTTGGGATGGCGACAGCCCCACAGAGTTCCAAGCTAAGATGGAGCAATCTATCAAGCAGCAAAAGCTGGCGATTGCCCGCTATAATATCTGGTTGGCGCAGGGTCGAAATGGCAAGCCTTGGGAGTTGGGTGAATTGAATGACGTGCCAACCCTCATCAATCAACGTGGCGAGCAAATAGCCGAGCAGCTTCGAGCGAGTGGGATCACCGATCCAGACACCCTGAAGCAACAGGTTGCGGTGCAACTTCGCAAAGAGGTGGGTTTCTAATGACAGATTGGGCATCAATGATCCTTGGGGACACACCCCAACAACCCGCACAGGGCGCGCAGCCGTATGACTACGCGTCGGAGATCCTTGACGGGAAGCCACCGCAACCTGTCAGCAAACCTGTAGAGGGCAAGGAGGTTATCGCCACCACAGAGGATGGTGGGCAAGTCTTCAAGCTCTCCAACGGGCAACTAGCCTTCAAGTCACCCGGCTATGCGACCAACGACCAAGAGCGCATTGCTGAAATCATGAAGGGCGCAAAGCCTGTGGATCTGGTTCAGCGTGATGTGGATCAAGAGCGCATCGCAGCCAATCCGGTTGCGGCCCGCGTTCAGGAATTTAATCAAGGCGCACCTCTGGTGGGTGAATGGCTTGATGAAGCGGTGGGCATGGTATCACCAGAGGCAGCTAAGAATATGAACCTCATGTCGGATGCGATGGAACGACAACACCCGGTGCAATCGGCGGCACTGAATATCGCAGGCGGCATTACAACCGCAGCGCCGCTGGCCGTTGCTGGCGGGGGAACTAAGGCCACTGACTTTGTGGCCAAAGGCGCTAACACCTTAACACGTGGCGCACGCGCAGGCATGATTGCGGCTCCAGCCGGGGCTGTAGAGGGCGCAGCTAGCTTTGCAGGCCGTGCAGATGAAGGTGAGCGCTTGGGTGAGGCCGGGAAAGGTGCTCTCGTGGGTGGTGGCCTAGGTTTAGGTCTTGGCCCAATAGCATCGATGCTTGGCGAAGGTGTTACGACCATGGCGAAGAAGATAAAGCGCCTCGACATCCACACCATCGCGGATGAGTTTGGCGTGTCTGTCCCCGCCGCCCGCGCCGTGAAACAAGCACTCATGAATGACGACCTAGGAGCCGCATCAGCGCGCCTCACCCAATTAGGTGACGATGCTATGCTGGCGGACGCAGGGCCAGCCACACAGGCGCTTCTGGACGCGGCCAGTAAGACCGGCGGGAAGGCCCTAAAGGTCGCCAGAGACGCCGCCACAGAGCGCTCAGACGCGATTGGTAAACGGTTGCCCAGAAAGTTAGACATGATCCTAGGCAAGCCCCAGGGCATCAAAGAAACGGCCAAGGGCATTTCGCAGGCCACAGCCCCGGCACGACAGAAGGCGTTTGATACGGCTTTCAACAGCCCTATCGATTATTCTGCCAAGGCCGGTCGAGACATTGAAGCCGTTCTTGAGCGAGTCCCGCCAAAGACATTGCAGAAGGCTGTTTCAGAAGCGAACGAGGCGATGATTGAGAAGGGGCAACGCAACCAGCAAATCCTTGCAGAAATCGGCGATGATGGTGCTGTAGCGTTTAAGCCTATGCCCAATACACGCCAATTGCATGAAATCAAAATGGCGCTGGATACCATTGGGCGTGAAGCGGTTGATCAGTTTGGACGCCCCAACGCTCAGGGTACACGGGCAAGGCGTCTGGCCGGGGGGCTGCGTGATGCTTTGAAAAAGGCGGTTCCGACATACACACGGGCATTGAAAATTGGCGGGGACAAGATCCAGCAAGACGAAGGTCTGGCGTTGGGGAAAGACCTTCTGTTCAAGCGTACCACTGTCGAGGATGTGAGAGACTTTCTGAAAAGTGGGACATCTGTCGAATCCCGAAATGCCATGAAAATCGGGCTTAGAAATTCGATTGAGGAAACGTTGTCGAATGTGCGCCGGACTATCTCCGATCCTGATGTTGATGGGCGCGAGGCCATGCAGCTTGTCAAAGAGATTTCCAGCCGCGCCAATCAAGCCAAAGTGAAAATGGTTCTTGGTGAGGGCAAAGCTAATCATTTGCTCACTGAACTGGACCGAACCGCAACAGCCTTGCAGCTTCGCGGAGCTATCAGCCGGAACTCTGACACGGCTATCAGGCAGTCCATTCAAGGGCAGGTCACGGAAGAAGCCACACCGGGCGTTGTGAAGAGGACCTTGGGCAAAGGCGGCAATCCTTTCGAGGCAGCTAAACAGGTCACGGAATCCATTGCCGGGATCGATCCGCGCACGATGAATGCGCAGGAGAAAGCCATCTTTGACGAGATTGCACAGGCGCTGGTTGGTAAGAAAGACAAAGAAGCGCGAGAGGCCCTATTCGCAGTACGCAGGGCCCTGTCCGGTCAGCCTATCAAAGACGAACAGGCACAACTTATTGGTCGTGTGGTGGCGGGTTCTGGCGGGCTTGCCCTTTATCAACAAGGGAAGCGAGCCCTAGCGAGCCAATAAAATAGCTCACGCACGCCCCGAGAAAGGCTATCATGCCCATTTGGTGATAAACCTGCAGCAGCCCCCACCCCATGAAGAACAGGGCAATGGGGGCTGATAGGATAACCACCACTATGGCGGCGTTTATGAGAAGTCTGCGCATGTAGCTAAAATGGCCATTCGAGGGGAGTGTGTCAATTCACCCTAGGAAAACCACCAGTAGGCAACACACACGGCAACGATAAGGAGTAAGATACGTAAGGTGGAGGATATTCTAATATAAGCAGCGCGATTAAAATTATCGCTGCGATTTACACTAAGCTGAAGAGCTTCCATCTGTGAAGTCAACGCATTCATGTCTGTCTGCAAGATTGTAAGTTTGCGCTGCATGGCTTCCAGAGGATCGTTTAAGTCGCGACCGTACATGATTTGTCCTAACTAAACATGGGCGGAGCAATCTGCTGCGTCATAGCGCAAGTGAGCCATGTGCTCTGTTGCGAGGTGGCTTTGAGCTATCATGGCCCTTGTCTGTATGGACTGGAGTTTTATTTCTGCCTTAATGTCAGCAATGATTGCGAGCGCAGCGCCAAATATGAATATGGCAAGAAATGCAGTGTCACTAAACAAATGGAGAGAATTGTTTGCCCCAAAAAATACGACAGCAACTATGATTGCTACCCATCGGTTCAATTTTCCATCGCGCTCTAGGTCTTCAAGTTCGAGTTCGCAACATGAAAGCTCGGCTTCAGGATCAATGTGCCGGGGGAAGCTTGCCATTAAACATCTCCATTAAAGATACGGAGATAAAAAGATCAACCTATAGTCGATTTTGCAAGTGTTAAAGTGGCAGTTGTCACTTCCTCACACACTGCGCATAATACCCACCGCTGTATTTAGGCCAATCGCGCGCATGGCCGAGATAAACCATAGCGCAGGCAATATCGGTGCCATCGGCACTCGTATTGTCTCATCTGCAATAGCTGGCCTGAGGTAGCGCCAAACTCTGCTGTGTTTCAAACTTCTTGTACTTTCCCTTTGAATAGCGCTTGCAGTCACGGGCCTGGCCTGCAGCGATAGCCATAGCGCCTAAATCTTCGCCATCCAAATAACACGTACCGACCCAGCGGTCGTATGTCTTAGCGCCAGTCAATTCACAGCGAACCGGCTTTCTCAGAACTTGCTTGGTCATCCATTGCTTTGCGGCGCGACCGCCTTGCTGATTGGGCTCTGGGCCATCTACGCCATTGAGGCGCACCGGAAGGTTGTTTACTTCGATTGTATCGACATCGCGCACATGAGTGACACGGCCCTCTATCCACTCGCCAGCGCAAACGCTCTGGGAGAAAGCAATCAGAAGGCCGATAGTAGCAGCTTGGTAATGCAATTTTGTCAAAATACTAATTTCACTCCAACAATATTACTGGTTTGTCTCAGTCTTATTGAGTGCTCGAACTTCAGCAAGAATTGATGCCAGCGCCAAGAATAGCAAGCAGAATGCAGCAATTGAAATGTTGAGATCCAAGTCTCTGTCTATGCCCGCATATCTTCTAACTGCCTCATCATTGGCAAAGAGCTTGATTGCAGCATTAAACCCAGAGCTCGCAATCCCGAGCCAGCCAAAAACTCGTAATATCAAAATCATTTAAGTATTCCTTTTATCGGATAGAACGCCGTTTTTTGAGGCGGTCTATGTTGGGAAGGTATTGCTTCCTCGAATAGCCACACTTGCGCCTAAGTTGCAATTCATTAACTAATGCAATTCATGCCGTGAGAGTATTTATGACGAATCTATTTCTGAAAACCGCACTGACCATTTCAACCGTTTTGGCGTTGTCCTCTCCGTCCCTTGCCGGGACTAAATCTCTGAACTACACGCCATCTGGGGATGCAATTTCTATCCCGCAACCTTCCGCCTCTGACCTGCGCGAAAAGCTTAGTCCAGGTGTGAAGATATGGGATGCCGCCTGTTGCAAGGTATGCCGGAAGGGTAAGGCCTGCGGTAATTCATGCATCAAGCGAACCTACACCTGCCACAAAGGCAAAGGGTGTGCTTGTGATGGGTGAGCGCTTTTGAATTTACGGGAAAGGCCGCAGATATGAACTTTAAATCAAAGAGAGGTGAAATATGAAAGATTACGAAGAAACGCTGGTTGAATTTGACGGATCAGGTGACGAAGATTTTTTTGAAATCCCCGGCCATACCGAAGGGCTACAGTACAACGCTGTTTGCCTTAATCACAACCGATCCATTACCGGCTGGACTACGAGCAATTCACAGATAATCAACGCAATCCACTACCATCGCCAACGCAACCCGGGGCATTCGATCCGAGTTTATCAGCGCGTTGTGTGACGGACGAAGTCAATAACATTTCCGAATTCGAGGTGCCAGAAGGGCTGCGGCCAAGGATAGCACGAAAACTGGTATCTGGCGAAATGGTTGTCGCCGGATACTAACTAAAGCGAATCCATATATGGGAGGAATTTTCTTTGCACGTCACTCATTTCAAATCGGCATTGTTAAAGGCCTTGGTGGTATTGGTCCCGTCGTACACCGCTGCTTATTTAAGCGACAAAATGGTCTGGGTGGTTCCAACACTTGCGGCTTCTAGCTTTTTCGCGGCCACGATTGGTGTGAAAGATGACAGCTTTGAAAAAAGGGTTGATGAGGACCAGCAGGATCAAGAAACCACGGATCAAGTCGATCAATTTGAGGGGCTGTCAGCAGAAATAGAGGGTTCATAATATTAGATGAGGTCGTGAGGCGGTTCGCAAACTCAAACCAAACGGTACGTGTTACGCAGATATGCCATCCCGCGTCCACGATAGATTACGGCAAGGTCATGCCCAATTCCTTCTGGAAACACTCTGCTTTCCGCCTCCAATAAGGGAAGCCAACCTAACCCAAGAACTCCTCTATCGGCTCATTCTCGAAATCAGCAATGGCCGCACCCAGCGCATCATCATCCGTAGCAAACAAGGTGTCTGGAATAATTGATGTGCCTTTCTCATTCACAATTTCCAGCGTCCAGCCTTCATCATCAGCCCCTCGGTATATCTGAATTTCAAACCTATGCCCCTCTACGAGAAGCGAGCGGTTCAAGGGGCTATCTGTGATTTCATAGTCTTCTTCACCTGTGAACATATCGGAATCAATGCCACGTTCTTTGAGGTGTGCCAGCGCTGCATCATATGCTGCCTTGTCTGCGATAAATTCATGCGGCCACCTTTTGGGGTTTCCATCCAAGGTGATTTCAAGAGTCCATGATGAATTGGCCGATTGGCGGAAGATATTAATGTCCACATTCATAGGGCCGATAATAAGCGTGCGTGAGTAATCGCTTTCTTCGTACATTATTCGCCCGACCTCAGCGCCACACCCGGCCCACCGGCTACATCGCCGTTATCAAGGAACTGAATGCCTTGGGCCTCTAGGGCTTGCTGTACCTTTGCAAGATTGGTTCCGCTTGCAGTAGGGATGCCCTCAATAGCTTCCATGCGTTTTATCGTTGACTCAGCAACGTCTGAAACTTCTGCAAGTCGCTTTGCGGATAGCTTTGCATAACCTCTCGCCATGCGGATTTGTGCGCCTGTAATCATGATGTGACCTATTTTAGTTCAATTATGATCCAATATGGTTGACATCATATCAGATATGACCTAATTTAGTTCACATAAGAGATTAAATCAACACTAGGAAACCCCATGACCTACAATCGCTCTGACATCATGAAATCAGCATGGATCATTGTTCGCAGGCTTCAAGGCAATGGTGAGACGCTGGCGGCGCTGCTGTCCCGCGCTCTCAAATCGGCATGGGCCACTGCCAAGATGAATGCCGCTGCTGCCCACGCGTCAAAGCAGTCAGCCAAAGCAAAGGACGCCATTGAGGCCCGTTCAATCGACAGCCTGCAATCTGAGGCCACAACTCTCGAAAACCAAACCCGCCTTGGCTTTGCTGGCCGGGAGCGCCTGTCACAGTTTCGCGCCGCTATTCGTGCCGCTCATGTAGCAGATGTAGCAGGGGGTCATGGCCGTTTAGCAGTTTTAGCGGTTTTAGCAGGACCCAACCCCGAAAACGCAAAAAACACATCCGGCCTCGCTGCGTAGGCCAGACATTCAAAGGTGTTGCCATCATGGCAATGCCCCAGACTTAACCCCGGCCTATCTGCACGGCCACCAACACAAGGACGCTGACAATGAATGCATTAGCACTTGAAACACAATGCCAAGAGGCATCATTCCCCGACCGCCCTATAGACCTGATGGATGACATCCACGAGAGCGCATGGCGCGTACGTGGCCTGACAGAGGCTATCTCGCTGGTTCGTGAGGAAGTCCCGGCCATCTACAGCAACACGACCCAGAGCGCCCTTGTCACCGCCACACTGCACGCTTTGGAGGCCGAGGCGGCAACCCTTGAGGGGCTGGCGAACACCATCTACGACAAGCTTTCGAAACCGACCAAAGCGCCCAAGTTGCAACCCGTGACGCAAGATCCACACGCTGGATGGTTGGCACAGTGGCACGAAGAAAACGCACGCTGGCACAAAGCGGCGCAGGGCCATGATGAAGAACACAATGAGCCCGAGAAAGAAGCAGCCGAAGATGAAAAGGTACGCCTTGCCAATCTCATTGGACGCACCAAGGCGCAGACGCTTGAGGGGGTGCTAGTTCAAATCGAATACTGGCTTATCGATTATGGCGACTACCTTTGGGGGCGGGAAACGCCTGACGTGATTGAGGCCGTAACGCTTCATTGTGTGAGAGATGGCATCAAGGGCTTTATCAAGAAAGGAGATGCAGCATGAAACGCCGAGGATTCCTATTGGGCTCAGCAGTTGCACCAACAGCGATATTTGCAGCGCAGGCAACGACAGACCCAGACAAAGAGCTAGACGCGATTTTGAGCATCGCAAAGCATACCGGCCTGTCGATAGATGATTTGGTAGACTGGTTGGAAGGCGTAGACGTGGAGCGTATTGCTCAGAACGTGAAAAAGCCACCTTCCATCAAATGGGATCAATACAACACGCATTCTTCAATGCAGGCGGTATACGCTGGAACAGCTTTGTCTTTGAAGGCTAATACTTTCCCAGGGAGGGGCTATTTAATCGCACAGCTTCGTGCGAAGGGTGACCGGCAAAAAATGCGCCAAATGATGAGCATCCATACAGGCCCAGAAGCGGACAAAATCGCGCGAGAGCTAGAATCCTAACGGGCCGTGAGTATGTCAATTTTTAGCATACCCAACACCGTTTTCCGAGGCGGTCCATGGGCAACAAAAACGCAAGAGAAAGGATAGAGCAATGACAACCGTATACGATCCGGTTAAGCACTATTGCCTGAGCAATATCCCTGATGAACACGAAGCAGAGGGGCCTTTCGAAATCCGGCCAGAATGGCTTTATGAGGACGCCGATACTGATAGCTGGGAGGTCGCACGACCCACTACGCCCTATGGTGAGGAAGTGGGCAGGTATCCGGGGCCAATCTGCCTTTGCACGCACAAAGAGCATGCGGAGGCTATACGGGACGCCCTCAACGCCTTTACCAATCCAGCGGGGCGGTTGTTGGCTAGGTGAGAACTTGGATTGTTGAATCTCAGTACTTAAATTAGATTACGAAAACGCAACAGCATGTTCACAAAATCTTGGAATGTATTGCCCAAAATACAATTTGAGCGCATGTTGTAGCTGAGTAAAAGAAGCCCAATTATGACTTACGACCCGAAAAAAGCAGCACAAACCATAGCTTTCTTTGCGATGCAGGAAGGCGGTATTATCAATGTGTTGAAGGTGGTGAAGCTGGTGTACCTAGCGGACCGTGAGAGCTTGAGGTTGCGCGGGCATCCGATCCAGGACGAGGTGAGAGTTTCTATGCCTCATGGCCCGGTAAATTCTACGACATTGGATTACTTGAATGGTGCATATCGCGATGATGGCGGATGGTCAGAATACCTCCAAGATAGATCCAACAACAACGTAGGTCTTTCAGATTCCAGCATGAACAATGAAGCTTTAACCGCCCTTAGCGATGGGGATATGGATATTCTCGAAAATGTGTGGCGACAATTTGGACATATGGATCGCTATGATTTGGCCGATTGGACACATAACCACGTGGCAGAGTGGCAAGATCCACAAGGCTCATCTAGGTTAATCCCGCTTGACCGAATGATGACAGCTGTTGGTCTGGATAGACCTATTGAACGTGCAAAAGAACTCGAAAGCTTGAATCGTGCCTCTAGTATTTTGGCCGCACTTTGATAGCATTCCATCGGAAAGGAACTTTACTCGTTCCTTCAGGACCCAGAATTAATCCTGACCAAAAGCACCTCCACATAGTTTGTAATGATACTTGCGATAAAGGGCTCAATTTGCTTGTGCCAGTAAGCACGTTCTATGACGGGTGTGATAGCACATGCGAACTGGACGAAGGCGACCATCCTTTTATTACGCACCTTTCCTACGTTTTCTATAACCGCGCTACTATTTACAGGGCAGATGATTTAGGGCGCGGATTGCAAGATAACCGCCTAGTGGCGCAGCCAGATATGGACGAAGTGGTTTTTGCGAAGGTTGAAGTCGGAATTTACAATTCTCCGGACACGCCTAGAGGTGTGAAGCTCTATTTAAACCGCAGCTAAGCTTCACACACAATTTCGGTTTTACTCGGACCAAACCGAAGTGTAGCGCAGGTCAAAAGTGGATTCACAGCCGTACACTGCCTGCCTTTCAAATCCACCAATCCGCACAAAGCCTTTATAAGTTTGCTCTGGCCCGCAAGCCATCTTGCTATCATCTTGGGCGCAACAATAATAAAACTCAATTTTAGAACTACAATGATTGGATACTTCCATATGACCGAGGCCAGCTTGTATCACTTGAACGCAGTGGCTTTGTGCTTCAGCATGATTGGGCGAGGTGAAAAATAGTATCGAAGTAATATAGAATATCAAAAAATGTTTCATGGTTTTCCGCTTTAACTGAATGGGACCATGGTAGCACAATTTTTATTTGCGCTCTACTCTGGTAGCTGGCCTCCGATATAGACGGCATGCCTCTACAAGACTATCTGACATGGGCGCGTGCGAGGATTGATGAGCTTGATCCTCTCTCCAATGTTTCAGAAGACGAGCAACCTAAGTAAACAACTACTCCGCTCCCGAATGAATAGGTTCATTTCTGAAGTCTAAGCACAAAAGGCACTATCGGAAGTCTGAGAGACGCGTGCCACCTAGGAATGAAGGCGTCCAGTCACACAGTTCGGTAAGGCTCTCGGCAATTCCATATTGAGTTATCCTGACACGTTTTTCAGTGTAGGTTTCGCCACTTTCATTCACTTCAGTAATCTCATCTTCAACTTGTTCAGATTTGAAGCTACCAACGCAGACACCAACGACTTCATTGTGGTCCTTATGATAAATAAATAGTGGGGCTCCACTTAAGCCAGGTGATGGAGAAAAACTAAGCTCGTAGCCTTTTGACCTCGGCATTAAAGCCAGATGCCCTTCCCGAATATTTCTTTGTATGATCCCTTTGTATGCTCTCAATGGCGTAGTAATTTTGTTTTCACCATCAATTGAGATTGCATCCTCAGGAAATCCACAGGTAGCAACTCTCTGCCAAACGTCGCACTCCGCATCGCTTATTCGATAGTGAGTCTTATGCGTATAATTTGAAATACCAACAGCAATGTCTTGTCCGTTTGGGGCATATTCATAACTCAATATATCTGTTACGAATGTTCCTTCGCTGGAGGTACCTACAACTCCGCAAAATTGACCATAGTTCTCCACGCGGCTCAAAGCAGTCTTTAGAACATGGGCAGCTGTCATAAACAGACCGCTTTGAGAAATCAAAAAAGCTGTGCCGATTAGTTTTTCTACTTTGGCGTAGTCGGCGCGCGGCTTTGTAAAGCTAACTATGCGCAATAGATCACTTTGTAGATACAAGGACACTCCCTATCGTCAATTAAAACTCTAAGTTTACTAGAATATTACCAACTCCAGGCAAGCTATTGGCAACCTACATTCGATCAATGAACCCTATTGCTCAGGGTCGTGCAAAGTCAAATACCCACCTCCGCCAATAGGTCCCCAATCCATCAGTTTTGCAAACTTATAGCTAACTTGCTTTTTTGCCCAACCGTGCCCCTCAAAAACATCAAAGGCGTACAAAAGGTCCTCAGTTATCCTGAGATAATTTTCAAGCGAGCCCTCTATGCTCTCCCCGCGGTGTGCAAGCCTATTTCTATCTTGCGTAAAGTCATACACTAGATTCAGCTCAGATTTAATCTCGGACCAATTTTCAAAATCTCTCTTGCCGCTATGAAGTTCAGGAAGGTAGTTCCTTAAAATGTTGAACAATGGCGGCGATGGAGAGTACATCGCGAGCCAGCTTGCGTCTGGTGCGCATTTAGAAATGTGTTGTTTAACACCTATCTCAAGCGCCGAGTAGCATATTAACAATGCGCTACGGTGGTTTTGGTCGGCGATATTTTTCGCTTCGCGTAGCAGCTGATGCCCGAGCGGTTCCTGTTGCCCCGTGTTGCTCCACAGCTGAGTAAAATTTCGCTGCGTCTCATCTGACCACTTAAGTCCCTCACCAACTAAAAGGGTAAATGCATCCCGCTTTCGCCTCGGAACCGCATGATAGTTTTCTTGGGTAGTTCGCCAATACAAGCCTCCTCTAATGTCTGGGCCGTAACCAATCTTTTCTGGACCGGGCACTTTTTCGAGCCATCTCAACAATTGCAGGAAGCGAATAGCGTGCCTCTCCATCTCTTTCCCTGTCGAGACGCAAAGCTCTCGAAGCTTTCTAGGCAAAATATCTACATTTGGGCCGTAACCTGGGGCAATCTTGCCATTTAAATCTATCACCTCATCGTTCCCCAAGAAGTGCGGTAGATTCAAAGGCGTCTCATCCGGTTTTACAATACGTTCGACAACTAGTGTTTCGACAAAATTAGTCTGGCGCTCGGTTGCATCACGAGAAACTTTAGCAATTAACTCCAAGTTTCTATGGCCAAAATCGGAATCACTTTCATCGCCCCTACACTTAATTTGAATTTCTAAACCGTTGGCCTCATCGGTAAAACTCAAGCCCTCAGGGCGAAATGGATTGAAGACATATTCATGCAAGCTAGCTTTGAGTATAAAATGGATTTGTGGCATCTAGTAATATCTCGTCAAAATCTTCTGAAAGTTAATCGCAGTTTCAGAGGTGGATCAATCCATACGCTCTGACAATCAAGTTGGGACAGGCTGCTTTATCTGAAACTAACAGCAGCTTCATAGAATTTCGTCATCCCCTAAAATGTACGTGCTTTTAAATTTGCAATGGAAGGTCGCGGGCGATGGGGAGCACCCCCGCGACACAGGGCGTTAGTTAGGTAGAGCCCCGCCGACCAGAATCCTGCAAACTGGCCACTTCCACCCTCAGAAAGGGCGCGCCAAAACTCGGTATGAATACTGAGGATCAACAGTGGCAGTAGGTCATAGTCTTGGCGTTTGAGAGAAGGGCTTTCTTAATAGCTATCGAACTTGTGAATACTCGTGTGTTGCTTACACCAGCTTCAGCTCTTCCAAGAAAAGAAGCTCCAACTCAAAGCACTCTACTAGCTTTTGCGCATCATCCAGGCTTCGTAGATAGACCGCAGACGCATCATGTCCTGGCTGCCTGTCGCTCACCCAAACGTAGTTGTTTTGCCCAACTTCACAATTAAGCCAATCGAACATTTCATCCAGCTTTCGACCGTATCCTAGCTCCGGCGTCTTGATACGTACGCGGACCGGAAACTTGCTCTCGGCGTTCTTTTTGAGGGGACTACGGGCACGGTTAGGCATTCAGAACAATTAGCGAACATTGTTTACTAAAGGCAACAACGTAAATTAACAGTTTTTTAATTTCTTCAATTTATCTTGTAGAGAGAGTTACTTGGAGCGCCGCCGTGGATGAAAAACCTACTGATGAACTTAAGGATTTACTGTTTGAATATATTGAACAATTCGGTTTCATAAAGCAGGCGGAAGCTTATTTCATCAAGCAATATGCGCGCACGTGTACAATTCAGCGCGATGACAAAGGCAGTGGATCAGCTTAATTTTGACCTTTGTTTGGCCTTAGTTTGGATAGAAAAAATATGTGGTGTAATTTTAATTTCTATCCATCGGCCCCTAAACCTCTGGAGCATGGTTTGACTCTATTTGTTCGCGAAGATGATTTTTCAATCCAGTTTTCGAATTCGACTTCCAAACGCTTTTTCATTCGAGTTGTTGATCCTGGCAAGACAACCAGCACTCTAAATATTTCGGACTTTCTAATTTCGGCAGATGAAGAGGAGGAAGCGATTGAGGCATTGGCTCTGCTACACAAGCGTTACCCCAGATGCTTTCAAGCTTCCTCATGGTTATTTAGCAACTTGAGCCCATCACACACAGGAAAATTGACTAAAGATGAGCGTGAAAAGCTCGTTTCTGACTTTGATACAATTACTAAGGTTCTCAAGCGTTATTGTAGTCATGCTGACATCGAAATCTCTAATATCTATCTCAAAATAAATCGGGGCACATTTGAGGGCATTGTGGAGTTCAGAGGTGAAGGGCCATAAATGTTATAGACCCGAGTTGGCTACCCTAATGGGTACTAGTTCTATGTTAGTAGATGTCCGGAATGAAAACGCTTCAAGTTTTGGCATCACTATCGGGAATGCCGTCTAGGCAATCCCGTGCCAAACATCCCCTTGGTCGAACAAAGGTCTAATCCGTGGCTTTTTGCGTCAATGGTGGTTAATGGGATAACCCTACAACTTCAACATGGGTACCCTTTTTCATTATTCGTTGTGCACGAGAGGGCCCAACGACCTGCCTTGCCGCTGTTGGCTCACTATCCAATTCTCCATCAGGTGATTGGAGGAAAATGGACTTCAATTCCTCCTGAACTCCTTGTTCCAAAGAATTCATCGCGACTGCCCCAGGTAAAAAGGATTCAGTTGCAATACCTTCTGAGAAGATAATCTCATGCTGGTCAAAGACCAGATGATAATAATCAACTGCTCTGCAGCCTTTTTTTATTCTTACGCCTTTTTTATGGATCAACCCTTTTGCTGCTACCAGCGTCTCTTCACCAGCGAGCTTCAACAGAATGCGGTGTTGGGGCGATACACAAAGAGTCGAAGTTGGAAGGTTCTCTCCCAAACTTCCCGGCTTGAATTCGATTGGCTTGTGGTTAGAGTTCTCGTCATTGAATTCCAATTTACGATGCAAAACTCGCTCAATTTTCTTAGGGCCATGGTCGAGCGTTTTAACAACATCGCCTGCGCGAAGGTTTTCAACGGGCACATCACCTTTGTCAGTAAGGATGTGAGCCCCCTTGGCGAAACACACAAATCCTGGAAACTGAATCGGTGTCGTCGTGTCTAGAGAGGCAACATCACCTTGTGTATTTCCGTTTTGAAGATTTGGATAATCCGGATCTCCGGGCTCCCCGGTCAGGTCAATGGCAAAGGTATCACCCACAGAAAGTGTTGAACCGCTTGGCAGGGGCCCGGCAATTCGAAAATACGCGGCTGGTTGATCCGGATCCCCACGTACGAGGTGGCTTCCAAGATACTCATAGGAATAGGATAGGCCAGATATTGTGATTGTGTCACCACTGGCAACCGTACTTAGTAAAACTGCACCTTCCTCTTCAGCAACAGCAGCACTGACTGTGCTCGTTGTGATGTTGATGTTTCCTCCTGAAGTAGCAGGGTCTCCATTCACGACTTGTAGCTCTAAAGGTATGGTTGTTGGCATTTCTCTTTATTCCAGAATCAGTAAAATAAATACAACTTTAATAAAAGATTGCGCAATGTATAGTAGATTAATATAATTTACACGATTATTTTAAGTGAATTTAAGGCAATCCATGGTAGAGTACTATAATTAATTTTTACCAAAAGTTACTAGAGGACAGGAATTAAACAATGTCTGAATATGATTCCACATTTGGGCGCAATTATCCCTCAAAAGACGAGCGACCTTATTCCGCAATCAAAGTTGACACAGGCTCTGCCCATCCTCCCAAGCAACCAAAACTCAATAAATGGTTTGTCTGTGCAATCTTTATGATTGGAATTTCTGCGGGGACAGAAGCCCTTTACCATATTTGGTACATTAACTGACTTAACCAAACAGGGCGGCAAGTGATTCCGTCGCAAGTTCGACAAACGATACGTTGTCCGCCAAAATCCACCGTCAGTTAGGTGAATTTGTCCCCCATATGTCCCCCAGAGCGACATCTCTATGTGGTTGTTTGCGAGTATTTTCGTGTAAGTAATTGATTTATTTGGTAGCGGAGGAGGGACTTGAACCCCCGACACGCGGATTATGATTCCGCTGCTCTAACCAACTGAGCTACTCCGCCAAACCGTGGCGCTAGGTAGTCCACTGCCATTGCTGCGTCAAGTGCAAATTGTACAGCGACGGCGCAGATTATCCGCGCCACTCGAAAAATCCTGATCCGGCCAGTTTCAACAACCGTGCCGCCATTTCTCGCCCCAGCTCTGACCCATCTTCGATGGGTGCGCTGTAGTCGTCTTTCAGACATTCACTGCCGTCCGGGCGTAAAATCTCACCGCGTAGGCGGAGGGTGCTGCCATCGAGCTCAGCCAATCCCGCGATGGGTGTTTCACATGATCCATCAAGCGCGGCCAGAAAGGCGCGTTCGGCATTCAGGCGTTGCGCGGTTTGCGTGTCGTGGATCGCGCTGAGCATTTCTGCAGCGCGCATATCGTTCGCGCGGCGTTCAATGCCGATGGCCCCTTGGGCCACTGCGGGCAGCATGACGTCAGGCTCAATCGCAGAGCGTGCGACCTCAGCCTGGCCCAATCGCCGCAACCCGGCCATGGCCAGAAACGTGCAATCAGCCACGCCGTCCTGAAGTTTTTTCAGCCGCGTCTGCACATTGCCGCGAAATTCAACCACTTGCAGGTGCGGATAAGCCACCAAGACTTGTGCCTTGCGTCGCAGCGACGAGGTGCCGACCTTTGCGCCCTTGGGCAGGTACGCCAATGATTCGACATGCGGCGACACAAACGCATCGCGCACATCCTCGCGTGGCAGGTAACAATCCAGCAGTAACCCATCAGGCTGCGCTACCGGCATGTCCTTCATCGAATGCACAGCAATGTCGATGGAGTTATCCAGCAGTGCTTCTTCAATTTCCTTTGTAAACAATCCCTTACCGCCAATTTCCTTGAGCGGCTTGTCTGCTTCGATCATCTGGCGATTGTCACCGCTGGTCTTGATCACCACGATCTCGAATGCGGCGTCGGGCAGGTCAAACATCTGCATCAGCCGTTCACGTGTTTCATGGGCCTGCGCCAAGGCAAGTGGCGAGCCACGTGTGCCCAGCTTCAGCGGGGCGTTCGGGGAGGGAAGGTTCACTGTCATATCTGCGGTCTAGACGCGGCAAAATGACATTACAAGAGACCTGCGCTTGACATCTTGTCGCCGTAAGGTGACCACGCTTGCAAACGGAGGGTGGCATGGCTGCAGAAAAAACGATCCTGAAGGCGCTGGCGGGTGAAACTCAAGACGTGCCGCCGATCTGGATGATGCGTCAGGCTGGGCGATATCTGCCCGAATATCGCGCCACACGGGCCGAGGCCGGAGATTTCTTGTCGCTGTGTTACAACAGCGATCTGGCGACCGAGGTGACCCTGCAACCGATCCGGCGCTATGGCTTTGATGCGGCTATCCTTTTTGCCGATATTCTGTTGCTGCCACAGGCACTGGGCGCGGATCTGTGGTTTGTTACCGGTGAGGGACCGCGCTTGTCGACTATCACCTCGCAGACCGAGTTGGATCAGCTGAAGCCGACAGAAGATATTCACGAAACGCTTGCGCCAATCTATCAAACCGTACGCAACCTGTCTGAGGCCCTGCCCAAGGAAACCACGCTGATTGGGTTCGCCGGTGCACCGTGGACCGTGGCCACCTACATGATCGCCGGGCGCGGCACGCCGGATCAAGGCCCTGCCCATGCGTTGAAGGCCGAGAACAAGCCCGTGTTCGAGGGCATCATCGACCGTCTGACCGAATCGACGATTGAATACCTGTCTGCTCAGATCGAGGCCGGGGCGGAGGTGGTCAAACTCTTTGATAGCTGGGCCGGGTCGCTGAAGGGTGATGATTTTGAAAACTATGCGGTTGAACCAACCCGCAAGATCATCGACGAGCTCAAAGCCCGTCATCCCGACACGCCAATCATCGCCTTCCCACGTGAGGCAGGCGAAGGCTACATCGGATTCCATGAAAAGACTGGCGCGGATTGCGTGGCGCTGGACAATTCTGTCAGCCCGGAGTGGGCGGCGGAAAATGTGCAGTCGCACGGCTGTGTACAGGGCAATCTGGCCTCAAAACACATGGTCACGGGCGGCGATGCCTTGGTGCAGGAAGCCCGCGCCATCGTTGAGGCCTTCAAGAACGGCCCACACATCTTTAATCTCGGCCATGGCATTACGCCGGACGCCGATCCGGACAATGTGCAGCGGATGATCGATGCGGTGCGCGGTTAAATGCGCCTTTACTTTGCTGCCGCAATGAATTGGTCGATCTCTGCTTCTGTTATCGACCAATCGCAAACCAAACGCATCGACAGCGGCGCTTCCGGATCACCGCTGTCCAATGGTCCGTCAAAAAGACCATAGACAGCTCCACCTGCGCGCAGCTTTTGATGTGTTGCGCGCGGCAGTCTGGCAAAGATCATGTTGACTTGCACGTCGTAAAGGATTTCGGCTCCGTCGATTTCAGTCAAACGTTTTGCCAGATAAGCCCCGTGCGCATTGGCCAAACGCGCGGTTTCCAACCATAGGTCATCGGCCAGATAGCCTTGCATCTGCGCCGACAGATAGCGGTGCTTGGAAAACAGATGTGCCCCGCGTTTGCGGCGCAGTTCAAATTCCCAGGCCTTTGACGGATCAAAGAAAATCACCGCCTCAACCCCCATGCAGCCGTTTTTTGACCCGCCAAGCGAGACCGCATCGACGCCAGCCTTCCATGTCATTTCGGCTGGCGTGCAGCCCAAGGCCACCAACGCATTGGTGAATCTAGCGCCGTCCATATAGGTTGGCAGATCATACTTTTTTGCCACTGTGGTCAGGGCCTGTATTTCGGTCACACAATAGATGCGCCCATTTTCAGTGGCCTGCGTTAGCGCCAAAGGGCCACGCTGCGAGACATGTACATCGCCTTTTACCCAGCTTGTTATGGCCTGTTCCAACCCTTCGGGAGTCAGCTTATCTCCCTCACCAGCCAATGTCAGTTTGGCTCCACCGGTATAGAACTCAGGCGCGTGACATTCATCGCGTTGGATATGTGCCGCTGCAGAGCAAAACACCGTATCCCAAGGCTGCGCCAGACACGCAAGCGCCAGAGAATTCGCCGCCGTGCCGGTGGCAACAAGATAAACTGCCGCTTCAGGGGCTTCAAAAAGCTCTCGGATTTTGGCGCGCACTCTGTCCATGATCGTATCATCACCGTATGAGGGCTGATAGCCGCTGTTGGCCTTGATCACTGCATCCAGAATCGCAGGGTGTGCCGGGCCGCAATTGTCTGATCCGAAATTCATCCCAAAGGTTCCTCAATCAAGTGATCTTCCCAATCGTCTTCGTCGATCTCAAACTCGGGTACTGTCCGGTCTTGCATCGACACGCCTGCTGCATGTACCGAATTGGGATCGCAAGAAATTAGCGGGTGCCAGTTGTACAAAGGTTCACCGTTCCAGAGCAGCTTGTAAGCACAGGTTTCGGGCATCCAATAGAGATTTTCCTCGATATTATCTGCGCTCAATGTGATGCATTCGGGAATAAACTGATGTCTGATCGGATACTGTGCGCAATGGCAGGTGCTGTCGTCAAACAGGCGGCAGGCGACGCGGGTCAGGGCGACTTCGCCACTGTCCTCATCTTCCAGCTTGTTCATGCAGCATTTGCCGCAACCATCACACAGGGCTTCCCATTCTTTCGGTGTAAGCTTGCTCATGGGTGTCTTTTCCCAAAAGCGCTTGCGCAGGCCTTTGCGGTCAATCGGATCGGTCATAGGGCGCTCAGAATTCTGCGGGCACGGGCACAATCATCATCCATCTGGGCGACAAAGGCCTCGAGGCCGTCAAAGGTTTCTTCCGGTCGCAAGTAGTCGACCAAAGCCACCGACATGTGGGTGCCATATAGATCACCAGAGAAATCGAACAGGAAAGTTTCCAAATTAGGCACTTCGCCATTGAACATCGGGCGGGTGCCGATGCTGGCCGCGCCGTGATAATGCCCGGCATGAGGCCCATCCAGCACATCCACCAGCACCGCATAGACGCCGAATTTTGGAGGGTGCAGCCCTTCGATCGACATGTTCGCAGTCGGGTAGCCCAGCGTCCGACCGCGTTGTTCGCCGCCGACAATGATGCCTTCCATTCGGTGCCAATGGCCCAACATACTGGCCGCATCACGCGGACGCCCTTCGCCCAACGCATTGCGGATCGCGGTGGATGAGACTTCGCCTTCGTCCCCGGCAATCAACTCGGCAATCGTGACGCCAAACCCCAACTCCTTGCCGAAATTGACCAGGTCATGTGCCGAACCGGCCCGCCCTTTGCCAAAACAGAAATCGGCCCCTACCACGATATGGCGCAGACCCAACCCCTCGCAAATCACATCACGGGCAAATTCTTTGGGGGATAACGCCGACAATGTCGCGCTGAAATTCAGCTCATACAACCGTTCGATCCCAAGCTTTTCCAAGCGGCTGGCGCGTGCCTCGGCGCTCATCAATCGAAACGGCGCGCTATCTGGGGCAAAAAACTTGCGCGGGTGCGGTTCGAACGTCATCACACCTAACGGTGCATCAATCTTAGCTCCGGCCACACGGGCCATATCTATGACAGCCTGATGTCCAAGATGAACACCATCAAAGTTCCCGATGGCCACGCTGGCCCCCCGGTCCTCGGGCTCTGTATAGTTATAATCACGAATGATGCGCATGGCGCAGGGGTAGCGATATCGCCTGCTGGGTGCAAGCAGGATGCTGGTGCATTGTGAATGTCTGCGTTAGGCATAACTTAGAAGATGTGGAGTGCAGGGATGACGAAGGCGAGACCGACCACAATCGAAGGCATGCGCGAGAACATGAAAGGCTTCGCCACGGATGAGGGCGTGCACCGCGGTTTGACCTATAAACCTGATCCGACAGATATCTTCATAAGCCCCTATGCCAAATGTGGTACCACATGGATGCAGCAGATCGTGCACGGACTGCGCACGGGCGGTGTTATGGATTTCGCGGAAATCACCGAAGTTGTGCCATGGCTTGAGCTTGCCCATGATATGGGTGTCGATATAAATGCGCCACAGGCGGCCGTCCCTCGCGCCTTCAAAAGCCACTTGAACTGGGAGAACATCCCTAAGGGCGGACGTTATATTGTGGTGCTGCGTGATCCGTTGGATGCCTTTGTCTCACTTTATAAATTTTTGGATGGTTGGCATTTTGAGAGCGGTTCGATCTCATTACCCGATTTTGCGGAGTATTTTTTGAATCGGGAACCATCGAACAATTACTGGGGTCACTTGTCCGGGTGGTGGGAGCAACGCCACAACCTGAAAGTTATGCTGCTGTCGTTTGAGGATATGAAACAAGACCTCCCCGCGGTTGTTAAGTCTGTCGCGGACTTCATGGGTGTTGCCGATCAGGCAACCATTGATGTGGCCACACATCAGGCGGGGTTTGAATTTATGAAAGCTCACCCAACACAGTTTGACGACCACCTATTGCGTCAGGCGCGGGATGCCGCCTGCAACCTGCCAGCCGATGGGGTTTCAACCAAGGTCAGTCAAGGGAAATCGGGGGCAGGGCGACAGATGGTTGGTGATGAAATACGTGCTGCCTTCGCAAGACGATGGTCTGAAACCATCGAACGGGAATATGGCTTGCCCAATTACGCGGCGCTCAGACAGGCGATTAAGCAAAACCAATCCTGATCCATTCTTCATTTGATCAGAAATATCCCGAGGTGAATTGGCCAAAGGCCAAGAGAGGCGGCGCCCCTCACCACGTCCCGATCAGTCGAACTTGCCAGATGGGGCCAGGACCGTAGCCTCGCCGATTAGAACTTTTTTACCGTTGACCAAACAACGGCAGTCCAGCTGCACGCGGCGTTTGCCATGATCGATCCCAATAACCTCAACTTCGGCCAGAACCTGATCACCGGGACGCACAGGGGCCAAGAACTTCAACGTCTGTCCCATGTAAACCGTGCCGTGGCCAGGAAGTTGCTCACCAATTACCGCCGAGATCAGACCTGCGGTCAGCATGCCGTGCGCAATCCGTCCCTCAAAGATCGTGTCGCGGGCATAATCGTCATCCAGATGCACCGGATTGCGATCGGTTGAGACCTCGGCAAACATCTCGATATCTTCATCGGTGACCACTTTGCGCAAGCTGCGCACCATGCCCATCTCGATCTCTTCAATGGTGATGGTTCCACGAGGCAAATTGTCCAACATCCGGCCCTCCAAGGCAGTCGGGTGAGTAATTTTCAGATCATATCATGACTGATGTTGGAACTTTATTACTTTGCAGGTGCAGAAAATCAAGTGTTAATTTTACTTATCGTAAACGCCCAATTGTGTAGGTTGAAGTCACCATTTCCCTTTCTAAATAGGCCATTAGGGCTTCTGGGTCGGGGTGATAATCGGTCTTGGTTTCGCCTGCAGCAAGGCCGCCAGAGATGAAAAGTGAATCTATATCCTCGCCAGCAGCGCCAATAATATCAGTATGAAGACCATCACCGATGGCCAAAATATCCGCTGATTCGATGTTTTCACCCATCGCGGCCAAACGACGGCGAGCCAGATCATAGATTGGTGGGTGTGGCTTGCCAAAGTACAAGCTTTCGCCACCCATTTCGGTATAAAGCCGTGCCAAGGCCCCTGCACACCATTCGCGCCGTTCGCCGCGATCCACCACGATATCGGGGTTGGCGCACAGTAACTTGAGTCCCTTTTGCTTGGCATAGAGAAAATCCGGTCGGTTAACATCCGGATCTGCCATGGTGTCAAACGGTCCACAGCAGACAATGCCCTCGGCCTGATCCAGCGGTACCCGGCTGATGGTGATCGGGTTCTCAATCACTTCCAGCGGTTCAAAGAACCCTTCGTCCCGCGCCCATTCGCCCATGAAGAAAACCTTTTCCCCAACGGCCCCGGTAAACATCGCCGAACGCGCTGAATCGCCCGAAGTGGCGATGGTGTCATAGGCATCATCGGGGACGCCAAACTGCCCTAACTGCGCCGCCACACCAGCGCGCGGTTTGGGCGAGTTGGTGACCAGCACCACAATACCCCCCTTGGCACGATAGGCCTGCATCGCGGCCACCGCCTCGGGGAAGGCATTGATGCCATTGTGCATGCAGCCCCACAGATCGACAAACAGCGCGTGATAGCGGTCAGAAATTTCAGCGAAGTGTTCGATGATCTGGGACATAGTGGACCTTGTCATTCAAAAAGGGTGTTTGGGATGATATGACAGGCGCAAGCATGTTTGGCCAGTGGTGTTAAATGTCAGATTTGAGCCCATACTTGTTGATGCTGCGATATACACAAAAAGAAGCAAAGCGTCGAAAATCGAAATTGTTTGCGGCGAGAATAGCCCAAAACCGACATCGAGTACGGTGTTCAGTTTCTGCGGGTGCAACCCGCATTGCCGCCATTCGTTGACGTTCAAAAAAAGGGATCTACTTTTTTGATTTTAAGTCTGCTCCCTGCTCAAACTTGATTACAACGGCTAGGGGTAGATAGTATTAACTATGAAAAAAGCGAAGGTAAGTACCGCACGAGAAATCCTCAAATTTGAGGGAAGAGATCCGCCCTCCTATTGGAATCGTTTTGCGATGCTGTTGGCACTTTCCATAACAATCGCCACCATGGGTCTTCTTAGAAACTCTGGCGCTGTGGTTATTGCCGCAATGCTGATTGCGCCTCTGATGACACCGATTTTGGGTATTGCAGCTGCAATGGTGATTGGCAGGATCGACCGAGTGCTCAAGCTATTTTTTACCGTTATCTTTGTGGCCTTGATCTGCGTCGCTTTAGTTTGGGTGGCCATGCTCATCACCAACTTTCCTCGCGGAATTTCAATTCCGAACGAGGTATACGCGCGAACCGATCCCGGCATCGAGGACCTCGTAGTTGCATTGGCAGCGGGTGTTGCCGGAGCTTTTGTGCAAGTGAACAAGTCTGAGCTGAGTTTACTCCCAGGCGCTGCAATCGGCGTTTCCCTAGTCCCACCGTTGTCTGCGGCAGGAATATTGTTATCGTTTGGCGAATTTCGGGATGCCTACGAAGCATGTCTTCTTTTCTTCACAAATTTAAACGCGATCGTTTTGTCAGCCTGTGCTGTCTATATTTCTTCAGGAGCCATCCCAAGCGTTTTGGCAAAAGGAAAACGTTGGGCTCGGTTTTCAGCAAGCTTCGCCATAACGATCATTTTTCTTGCGATCGTTACGTTCCAGCTAGGTCACGCAACTGTTCACCGATTTCAAGAAGCCCGCGTCGAACAAGAACTTGCTTGGAGAGTGAAGGCGTGGGCCAATCCTATTTCGGTGGAAATCATCCGTCTTGACGTAAATCCCAAAAGCAAAACTGTTGATCTTTGGATAATTATTGATTTGCCTTTGGGTGCACAGCACGAGGTTGCGTCTGTAGCAGATTTAATTCCGAAAGAGCTTGCTAAAGAGTCATTGTTAGATGAGCTTCAAAAGACTCTTGGAAAAGGCTTTTTCGTAGTCATTAGATATCAGACCCGAATTGCAGGCCAGGCTGCACTGGGAACAGCAATTATAACTGATGCTCCTGATGTAGATAAGATCAATGAAGAACAGTAGCTGTGATTTTTCTTTTTACTGTTTGAATGTCACTATATTTCGCCTTCGTATGAGGCCCTGCACTTTTGTGATCTGACGTAAAATGAATGGCTGCTTTGGCAACATGCCCCGGAAGCTAATGCAACCGCGGCGAACTCCCGCTTTCCGCTCAGGCTGTTGATCGCTGCTGTCATTGCGTATTTTCCACAACTTGCCCCAACCATGAAAACGCCGCCTCGCTTGCTTTACGCCAGCTTAGAACAATGCGCTGGGTGAAGCCGGCCCTGCTGTTGCCAGCAAAAAACCGCCCCCTATGCGATGTATCAGTCAAGCATAGAAATGCTTGGTGCCAGTTCACGTAGCAGTTTCCGCTTCATTGCGCGCGCGTAATCGTCATAGCCCTGGGTGACTTCCACAAAAGCCAAGGGTCCGCGGATCACTTCTGAAAGGTAGTAGACAACCGGATCTGGTTGCGCGCCCGCAACCACCAAACCATTGATAGTGACGCCCCTTTCAGCGACAGCAATCGAAATCGGGTTCACCTCTGGCCCTGCATTCGAAATCCCATCGCCGGACACATCAATCACATGGCGGCGACAGGGGGTTTCCAGTTGTTGGAACATAAAATCGGCATGCAGCAGCGCCTCGGAAACCGAGGTATCAGCATACCAGAAGCCGCGATCAATTTTGATCAGGTCTTCGACAAATTCTATCACGCTTTGCCTATCTGAAAGACGACGCCAGGCAATCGGTTGTCGTTGCTGACCAGCACCGCCCCATTGCGTCACGGTCACTTGAAGGCCCCCGGGCATCCAGCCGATCAATTCAATGACGTCATCATCCAAAAGAGCGTCACCGACGCCGTTTCGCATAAGGATATATTCGAATTTATCAACAGAGCGCGACACGTCGAGGGCAATGACCAGCGCAAGTTCGCATGCACGCGCATTCGCCGGGGCGAGCGCGAGGAGTAGCGATAGGATCAGGGTTTTCACAGTTGGTAGAATAGCGTTCCACCCAAAAATCAGCAAATCACTTCGAGGCGCGCAGGGATATCTTCTCTAACTAGACCCCAACCATGCAAACGCGGGCTCGCTCGCTTTGCGCCAGCTTAGTACACTGCGCTGGGTGAAACTGGCGCTGCCTCTAACGGCAAACAATCGACCTGCCGCCAGATCCTCCTGTACGATCCGTTCGGGTAAATAGGCAGACCCGCCATACTTGAACAGATGTTCCCGCGCCCAGTCTGGATTACTGACTGAGAGTGAGGCGGTTTCCCCACTGGGCCATGCGGCGGCATGTTGAGCGCGAAAGGCGGGGCCGTAATCGACAAAGATATAGTGAGGGTCCCATCGCACGGCTTCGCGCTCCACCGTCGATACCTGTATCAGTGTCTCGGTTGAAAACACTCGATGATCAAAGCCCGGCCCGGTGATTGGCTCTGGAAGCAGGGCGGCATCGCTCATCCCGCTTTGCAACCAACTTTGCGCATCGCTTTTCAGTCCCGCCCAGACCTCGACCGCTGTTTCGGGGTGATCCCGCCGCAACCCATCAATCCAATCCTGCCCCAGATTGGGCCAGAGCGCGGGGGCACAGACAAAGCTGAACAGTTGTGTCACCCCGCTTGGCAGATTGGCCTGCGCCTTGGCGTTCGCCCAAGTGCTGGTGATCAGTTCGGCCTGCTCTAGAAACGCATAGCCCGCCTTGGTCAGCGTCGCCCCCTTGCGCGAGCGGTTCAGCAGCTTCGTCCCCAACGCCTGCTCGAGCGCGTACAGCCGTGCGGTCACGGCGGATTGGGTGATGTTCATCTCTTCCGCCGCGCGGTTGAGGTTTCGCACACGTGTCACCGTCAGAAAGGTTTCAATCGCGACAATGTTCATACCGAATTAATGCAGTATTTTTGAATTAATGAATAGAATAAATCCGTTTTCCAGATTTAATAAACTCTGCCATTCTCATCTTGCGAACAGGGAGAGTGAGACATGGAATTTAGCCTTCAGCTTTCAGCCGATTACCCCAACAAAAATTACGGCGGGGATCGTGTTTACAAAGACATGCTGGATCAGGCGCAACTGGCCGACCGGTTGAGCTATGATGCCGTCTCCCTGACCGAACACCACCTGATTAATGTGCTGATGATGCCCGCACCGCTGACCTTTGCCACCAAAATCGCCTCGATGACCGAACGGGTGAAAATCATGACTTCGGTCGTGGTGCTGCCGCTGCACGACATGCGGATCTATGCGGGCGAATTGATTGTTGCCGATATCTTTACCGAAGGCCGCCTGATGCTGGGTGTCGGGCGCGGGGCCTTTGCCTATGAGATGGAACGCCTTGATGTGCCCATGGCCGAGACCCGTGAACGGTTTGATGAATCGTTGAACGTGCTGCAGGCCTTGCTGACCGAGGAAGAGGTGAGCTGGGATGGCAAATATTACAAATTTGACCCCCTCACCGTCATGCCCCGCCCGGTGCGCCCCATATCGATGATGATGGCGGTGATGAATCCTGAAGGGATTTACCATTGCACCAAGCGTGGTTTTCACATCCAGACCACGCCCCTGTCCGGCAACCACCAATTGCTGATGGATCAGGTCGGCGGCTTCACCCGAGCCAAGGACGAAATGGGCGAGGCGGGTGCGCATCTGACCCTCTCGCTCAGCCGGGTCGCTCATGTCGCCCACAGTGCGGCGGAACGCCAGCGCAAGATTGAAGCCGCCTACAGTTATTACAGCCGCTTCGATAATGTCTTTACCGGCCCCGGAATTGTTGACAATGGTATGATCAGAGAACTGCCACGCGACCAGACGGTCGAAGAACTGGGGGAAAGCCTTTTGATCTGCACACCACAGGAAATGATCGACAAGCTTGGGCCATATGCCGAGCTGGGGATCGATCGTGTCATCCTGAACATGAATTTCGGGCTCGAGCTGAGCCAGACAATGGACTCGATCCAGTGCTTCGCCGAAGAGGTCATGCCGCACTTTACAGGCCGCACCGCCGGGATTGCCGCCCAATGAATGCTGCCCGTGACGCGTTTATTACCGCCATGCGCCATGTGGCATCCACTGTTACTGTTGTCACCACAGATGGCCCTTCGGGCAAGATGGGGGCCACAGTCAGTGCCTTTTCTTCGCTCTCAGCGGACCCGCCGTCGGTTCTGGTCTGTCTCAAGGCCGACAGCCGGATCGCGCAGACCGTGTCTGAGAACGGAGCGTTCTGCGTGAATATCCTGCCCGAAGATGCCGCAAGTCTGGCGACGCGCTTTGCCGGGGCGTTGGATGCCTCGAACCCGAACCGTTTCGAGGGGGTCGAGATCATCGAAACCGAGTTTGGTCCGATGCTGCCGCGCGCGACCGCCTTCACCTGTTCGCTGAACCACCGCCACATCCACGGCAGCCACGCAATCTGCATTGGTAATGTCACCGGCATTTCGAACGCCGGAGAAAAACCCCTGACCTACATGAGCGGCGCGTTTCATATCGTTCGCCCCCACGAGACCGAGTAAGGAGACCCACATGCCAATCATCCGGGTGGAAATGTTCAAAGGCCGCAGCGTTGATCAAAAGCGCGCCTTGGTCAAAGAACTGACCGATGCCTTCGTCAGTGCCGCTGGTGGTACACCGGAAAGCGTGCATGTGGTGATCACCGATGTGGATAAAGAGGACTGGGGCTCGGGTGGCCAGCTGTGTTCAGACAAGTTTCCTGATTGAGGGGGCCGCATGAGCGACGTGATTGACTGCGAATACACGGTTCAGGGCGATGGCCCGCCGCTGTTCTTGATCCACGGGATTGGCGCTGCGCGCAACACTTGGGCCAAAGCCTTGCCAGAGCTGACACCGCATTACACTGTCATCACTTATGATCTGCGCGGGCACGGGGAATCGCCTTTGCCGGATGATGAGTTTGGCCTTGATGAACTGGTCAACGATCTGGAGCGCGTGCGCGAACGCACCGGGATTGAACAGGCGCATTTTGCCGGGCATTCGCTGGGCGGTATGATCGGCCCGGCCTATGCGCTGCGCTATCCTGATCGCGTGTTGTCGCTGGGCCTGCTGTCCACCGCAGCTTTCCGTACCGAGGATGACAGCGCCAAAGTCTGGGGCGTAGTCAAAGCAATGGAAGAAAGGGGCATTCCGCAAATCTTACCCACCCTGACCGACCGTTGGTTCACTGACGACTTCATCGCCAACCATGGCGATGTGGTCGAGCGCCGCCTGCAACAGGTGATCGGCACCGACCCGGATATTTTCATGAACGTCTTCCGAATCTACGCGGGCACCGAAATGGCCCCTTGGTTACACGAAGTCATGGCACCATCCTTGGTTTTAACTGGTGAAAATGATGGCGGATGCAATCCTCGCTTGAACCGTCAGATTGGGGCAGCTTTGCCGGATGCCGAACTGGTGATCATGGATGGATACAAGCATTCTTTGTTGCTGGAGGCCGGCGATCAAGTCGCCCGGCACATCCATCAATTCATCAGTGATTTGGCCTGAGTGCGATCACTCTGGCAGGTATTTCTCCGACCAGCATTCACCTGCTGCGCCGCTTGCGATCATCCCGTCGATTTGCGCTGCAGAATAGCCGAAGCGCGCCAAAATATCACGTGTGTGTTGCCCATACTTTGGCATCGGTCCCGGGATGGTGATCCGGGCTGATTGAGGACGCACAGCGTTGGGGGCAACTAAATCACACCAGCGGCCCATTGGGTGCTGATCATGCCGGATGACACGGAAGGTAGATTGGGTGAGATCGATACTGCCGTTGCTTTCAAGCTGCAACGAGGCGTCGCGCGTTTGGTGAAGCGAGGCGAGCGGCACAACTGTACTGGAGCCATCGCCAAAGGCCGTCCGCCAATGGGCCAAAGGCTGGGTCTTGAACCGTTCCACTAGGGCTTTGTGCAACTCATCCTCGGGAAGCTCCGCCAGATCAGCGGTATCCGGGCAACGGGCAAGTGCACTTCCGCGTTCTATTGGGGCGGCGAAGAACATCCATTGATCAGCGGCTTCATAGCAATGATAGAACGGCCCCCAGCCCAGAACCTCTCGCCCAGACGACTCATCAAACGGGGCGCGTGTGGCGTAATCATACATAAACTGCGCTTGAATGAGGTTGCCCGCCCCGGCTAGTGACGCCCGCGCAATCCCACCCTTTCCGGTTTCCCGCAGACGCAGCAAAGCGCTCCCTAGGGCCACGCAGGCGCAGAATCCAGTCAGCACGTCAATAGTACCAAAGTGGGCGTGCTCCTCGGGGGTTTCCATGCTGCCGCCAAAGCGTGTCATTACGCCGGTGGCCGCTTGTGCCAGGTCATCATAGCCCAGATGATCGGATTTCGGCCCGCGCATTGGCCCGCCAAAGGCGTCGAGTTGCACCAAAATGAGACGTGGATTTATTTCCTCAAGGCTTGCTGGCGATAACCCAAGTTTATCGCGCTGCTCATCGGTGCCGTTCATAGTGATGACGTCGGCCTTGTCGATTAATTTGCGTAGAACCTCTTGGCCTTGATCCGTGCGCAGATTAAGCAGAATGCTTTCCTTGCCGCGTTGGGCATGGATGCCAAAAACAACGGTGTTCCACGGATCTACCGAAGGTTCGACCGGTTGCACCAGTGTTACACTGGCACCATAACGGGCCAGTGTTGAGCCGATGGTTGGGCCAGCGATCACATTGGTCAGATCTAGTACATTGAGGCCATCGAGCCAACCTGTATCATTTTGTGTGGGGCCAGAGTGCCGTTCGGATTCAGAAAGGAGAGCCGCAAGGTCCGCAGAACTGACATCCGCTTTTTGAGCTGCGGCATCATCCCCCGATAACCAGGCGACGTTGCCCATTTGACGCATGGTGCCATGGCAATGGGTTTCTACCTCAAGCACCAGTCCGGAGGTCAAAGCGTGCGGGTCTGCCAGCCATTCCTTGGTAAAGCGTTGCGCGGTGGCAGGCGCTTTGGCCGCGCCAAAAAGCTCCTCCCATTCGTGGGCCGGTTTGGTCAGAAACGCGGCTTTCATTGCCGACGACACGAGTGCACGGTCAGATGCGCCGACGGGGTAGTTGCGCATCGACCATTCCGCAGGCCAATCGGCGGTGTTCAGATAGGCAGAGAAATCAGGCAGTTCATCGGCCAGATCCTTGAGTCCCAAGGTTTCCAGAACCCGGCGCGGGTGCGTCGCGACTGATCCGCTGACCACATAGAACCCACGCCCGTCTTCACAGGTATAGGTGCGATAGAAAGGATCAAGGAATTCAGAGAGTTCCTCGAATTTCAGGTTCATCGGCAGTCCCTCGGCAGTGCGGCGGTCCAGCTCTACCTCTCGTGGGGATTTATAGCGTTCGGGATAGTCTTCGATCTGTTCGCAGTTGTAGATCAACCCTTCCAGTAGGGCTGTGGCCAGCGGCACCTCGATATGGTCGCCGCCGTTTATCTCGCGTGCATTCAGCGCGAACAACACCGCCATTGCCCCGAAACTGGAACCATAGGCCGAGGCGAGGGTCAGCGGCGTGAACGACGGGTTGATGCCCATCAGACGGCGGTTCAGTCCCATGTCAGTGAATTGGCCTGTGTAGGCGGCGATCACGGCCTCCCAAGCTGGCAGGTTGGCCAGTTCTTCATCGGTTGAAGCGAAGCCGGGCATGGAAAGATAGACAAGCTGACTATTGATGCCGCGCAGGGTGTCCGGGCCTAATCCCAAGCGGTCCATCACTCCGGGGCGGAAGTTCTCCAGTACCACGTCGGATCGCTTGGCCAGTTCTAGCGCAGTGGCGCGGCCCTCATCCGATTTCAGATCCAGTGTCACCGCCTTTTTCCCACGTGACAGCATGTCAAACGCCGGATCATCAAAGGCCGGGCCATTTGGGGGATCAATGCGAATAACTTCGGCCCCCATATCGGCCAGCATCATGCCAACCAGAGGGGCAGCCAGATATTGACCAAAATCCAAAACGCGAATGTGAGAGAGAGGACGATTCATTGTCATGCTTTCGTAAGGGGATGAGGCATTGTCATTCAGTGATCAGATTAACCGTCAAAAAATAACTGATAAACTGGACATATTTCTATGCATTGGATTACATTTTGTTATGGAAATGCAATCTCGCCTCTTGACTGGTTCGCTGAACGCTCTGCTCGTCATGGAAGCGGCAGTGCGGCATCGTGGATTTTCGCTGGCGGCAAAGGAACTGAACCTGAGCCAGCCCGCCGTTTCACGCCACATTGCCACGCTTGAAGGGCGGTTGGGTTGCGCCTTGTTCCACCGCGATCACAACAAGATCACCCCAACCGAAGCCGGGCAGAAACTGGCAGATGCGGTTGCGCTGGGCATCGGGCACGTGGCGTCGGTCTGGCAAGAGGTTATGGCGCAGGGAGAGGACCACGGTGTTGTATTGGCCTGCAGCTATGGATTTTCGGATCAATGGCTGATGCCGCGGTTTTCAGATTTGCGGCGTGCGATGGGCGGCGTTCCCGTGCGGCTGATTACGTCCGATCAGCTTGAATATCTTGATTTCAGGCGTATCGATGCCGCCGTCGTCTGGGATGTTTCGCAATTGTCGGACAGGCCATATTTTCCGCTGATCAAGGATGAAACATTTCCAGTTTGCAGTCCTAGCTTTCTGGCGCGATATCATCAAAAGCAAAGAGAGCGAGGCGAGCCAGAAGGCAAAATCGACTTTTCGAACCTTGTAGCAGATGATTTTTTGCACTTTGCAGTTGGGAACTCCGGGTTCTTGACTTGGCGCAGCTACTTTACACACCTAGGGCTGCCGATACCGGACTTCGGCCCAACCACCCCTTATGACGCCTATCCTTTTTTGATCCGTGCGGTGCGGAGCGGTGAGGGCGTTGCTTTGGGATGGCGCGGTCTGGTCGATGATTTGCTGCACCGCAACGAGATTTTGCGGGTCGGGCCAAGCGCGTCAAATCGTGAAACATCTTATTATCTGCAACACCGCCCTGTCTCAGACAGGACATCAGCAGTGGCCCGCTTGGTGGATTGGTTTGCCCAAAGAGCCGGGGAGCTTGCTTGAACTGTCAGGGGCCTCAGAAAATTTTTGGCCAATTTGGTTAAAAACCACGAGAGATCGCCCGATTAGTTGAGGCTCAGCCGTATTCTTGCCGTTTTCAGCGTGAATGTTGCAACGTGAAGTGGAGCGACGGAATCAATCATGCAGCAACCTGAAGCGATAAGTGACCTGGACTGGAGGTCAGTGATGATGTTCCCGTCTGCCCTTGGCGTGACCGCGCGGGAGCGCCCGGAACGTTTTCGTTTGGAAGCGATCACCGAGGTTGTCTTGCGTCTGGCTGGCGTACTTTTAATCGTAGGTGCGATTATGGTTCAGGCCCTTTTACCTGACAACGCGACCGAACAAATGGTCACCAGCAGTCGATTTCTTTCACTCGCATCAGTTGCTGTCGGCTTGTTCATTTTTGCCTATGGTACGCGCGGGTTTCGCCATCAGCTGCGATTGAACATCGTGCAGCGTACGCTGGAGCTGACACGGATCAATATCAACGATCAGGGCCGGATATCGCGGACAATCAATATTGATGACATTGAAAGCTTCTACATCGTGCGCCCCAAGGTTCCGAACGGCGTGGCAAAGCTCTATGTACGCACCCAAGCGTCCGGTACGCCGTTTTTCGCAATTGGCGGACAGCTAGACGAGATCGAACGCCTGCACCAAGAAATGTGTAGTTCCATCGCAGTTGCGCAGAAAATGGGGGGCATGCCCCCTGACCCTGCGAAGGCCTAAGCCAACTTCGTTTCAACCAGCGAACTACGTTCAAGTGTGCGGTGTACCGGGCACTTGTCAGCGATCTCCAAAAGTTTGGCGCGCTGGTCTTCGGTCAATGCCCCTTTGAGGTGAATCACTCGGGTGAACTTGTCTGCTTGTGTCTCGTTGCGGGAATCTGCATCCTGAGCGTGGACCTTGTTGTGGTTCACATCGACACTGATATGTTCCAATGGCCATCCCTTGCGGCGCGCATACATGCGAATGGTCATCGAGGTGCACGCACCGAGGCCCCCAGACAGGAACCCATAAGGTGTCATGCCCTGATCTGAGCCGCCATAGGCCACCGGCTCATCCGCCAGCGTGTGGTGCTTGGGGCCAGAGTTCACGTCTTGCAAAAAGCCGTGGGTGTCGGCCTCAGACACGCGAACAATCCCCTCTGGCGCGCCCGGGGGCGGGGCCGGGGCCCGTAGATCAAGATAACGCGCACCCCAGGCGGCAATAACCTCAGCTGCATATTCAGCGTCTGCCGCATCGGTGACCAGGTGATCGGCATTGTCCAGAGTGACAAAGCTTTTGGGGTGCTTGGCCGCCTTGAAAATCTCGGCGGCATTATCGATGCCGACCGTTGAATCCAGTGGGGCATGTAGTACCAGCAGCGCGCGATTCAGGTTGGCAATGTCGTCTGCTAGGTTCTCGGCGTTCACATTCTCAACGAAGCCTTGGCCAATGCGGATGGCGCGGCCCCCCAGCATAACCTCGGCCACACCGTCAGCTGCAATTTGATCCAATGCATCACCAAAGTTGTGGGTCACGTGACCGGGATCATACGGCGCACCGATGGTGACCACGGCTTTGACGCTGTCGATCTTGCGCGCTGTGCCCAAGACGGCGGCACCGCCCAAAGAATGCCCGACCAACATGCCTGGGGCCATGCCACGTTCCTTCAACGCTTCAGCAGCCAGAACCAGATCGTTCACGTTGGTTGCGAAGGACGTGTTTTCAAACTCGCCCTTGGAATGGCCCAAGCCGGTAAAATCAAACCGCAAAACTGCAATGCCGGCCCCAGCCAAACGGGCCGAAATCCGGCGCGCGGCGGGGATATCTTTGGAACAGGTAAAGCAATGGGCAAACAGGGCCGTGGCCAGATGCGGCCCCTCGGGCAGATCAAGGCGCGCAGCCAGTTCGTGGCCTGCATGGCCAGTAAAGGTAAAGCGTTCGGTCGGCATGAGTGGGCCCTTTCGTGGAAAGACCCGACAAACCTAGGCAAGCGCCTTGCAAACAACCAGTATTATGACCCTGCCGTCACGCGAAGGTGAAGTTTGTAATAATTTCACCTTCGCTCAATTTCAGGGCGCGTGCGATTTAGGCTTCACCCATCAACGCCGGATCAAACGGATATTTGGTCAGGTTTTCATAACCGTCTTCGGTGATCAGCACCTGATCCTCCAGCTTGATAGAGAAGTCGCCGCCCTCAGGGCTGACCAAAGTCTCGACACACAGAACCATCCCCGGTTCAAGCGGGTAATCATAGGCACCCTCGACTGCGTGATCCGGATAGGCCACCAGTGGCCATTCATCACACAGGCCCACACCGTGCATCAGGCAGCCGTATTTCTGTTTCTGATACTGGTCATCCAGGACATGGGTATTAGCGCTCAACTCCGGGATCATCACACCGGGCTTCAGCATCTCCATGTTCTGCATGATGTGTTCATGCCCGTGTTGCATGGCATAGATCATATCGGCGGGCGGCTTTTCATCGCCAATCCACCAGCTGCGGCTGATATCAACACAGATGCCGTAGCTTCCGATCAGATCAGTATCAAAACTCACGATTTCATTGTTTTGAACGATGCGCGGGCCGCATTCCTGAAACCACGGGTTGGTGCGTGGGCCCGAGGCAAGAAGCCGAGTTTCGATCCATTCGCCGCCGCGGCGGATGTTTTCAGCGTGCAGCACCGCCCAGATGTCATCTTCTGAAACGCCCCCCCCGGGAATTTTCTCTCTTGCGAATTTTTCCATCTCGGCGACCGCGGTTTCGCAAGCATGGCTGGCACAACGCATAGCCAAGATCTCATCCGGGCCTTTCACCGCGCGGCATTTCTCGGTCAGCTCTTCGCCTTCCATGATCTGAAACCCTTGGGCTTCGAGCGCACGCAACCCGTGCAACATGATCTTGTCGACGGCCAAACGTTTGTTGCCGGAGCTGTGTTCCTCCAGCAGTACGCGCACCTCGTTCGAGAACACATCCGCCGCCACATCCACCTTGTCACCACGGTCGAAATAGAACAGATCTGCGCCTGATCTTTGCTCACGCACCAGCGGATTGAATTCGCTGAGAAAGGGTGAGTTTTTGTAATCCCACATCACCATGTAACCATCCGCGCAGATCAGCAGCGCTCGAAACGGATTATGCGTATTCCACAGCTGCATGTTGGTGCTGTCGGTGGCATAGCGAATGTTGAGCGGATCAAACACCAGCAGGCCCGCATAATCGCGATCATTGATGAACTGGGTTAGCCGCTCCCAACGATGGCGGCGCATTTTCTGCAGATCCGGCGGCACCAACCCTGCCGCTTCCCACTCTGAAAACGCCAATTGCGTTGGGCCAATCTCGACCCGGTTTTTATCATTTGGCGTATTGTCCCCGATGGTGTCCCCACGGGTCGGGTCAATCTTGCGCGTATCACGGTAATGCGTGTTCATGGCTGGCGTCCTTGCTATTTGACCTCAGCCTGCATCGCGATTTAGATCTGCGCGCGCCGAATTCCGACATAGGGAGATGTCGCATTTTTGTAGGTTCAATTGAATTTTAATTGTTGATAAATTTTGTCAACTATATGATTTTGTTGATTTATTATTGACACCACTCCGAAAGCTATTATCTACAGCACACAAGCCAACCATCAGGTACCCAGCAGCAGCCAGCCACCGCCAGCTATAGCCAGGAACCCAAAAGTCAGTCAAAATCGAATTTGTCGAAGTAAACGTCTGCAAAGTTTGCGCGTTTATGACATATGCATAAGTTGCGCTTAGGCAGGCTTTTTACCACCCATCGCAAAACAGAAGTGAATGTCAGTCAGATGTTGTGGGCGATGCAAGGCATTGTGCTATTCGTTTACACCGTCATATGTCTTGCACGCGAGCCGCGTTCGATGGCGGCCGCGTGCAGCCGGTCGATGTTCAGTTCATAGCGAATCTCTTCCAGAATACGCAGTTCTGCCTCGTCCAATGCGCCATCCGCTGCAGCAACATCGCAGGCCAATGCGTAGGCCGTTTCAAACAGCTCTTCGGGCAGGTTGTCCCGCACCAAACCAAAAAGCGCGTCCAAACCGTCTTCGACACTAAAGAGGTCAAACACCGTCTGCGCCATGATCCGCATGCGGTCCAGATCATACTGCGCAAAGATCGGCAGGTTGTTCACGGCCACTTCGATCTTGACCAATTCCGAAGTGCGAATGGTTTCATCCGAGGCCGAAACGGCGATCATCACCACGACAAGGCAGTCCTGTGGGCTGAGGGGGTGAGGGATCTGGTCGGTCATCAAGCATCCTTTCGCACTAATGTTGCGGTGCAGAATATTGACTGTAAGGAGCATGAGCAATAGGAAGCGTGCGATCTTGTGCGCGACAATACGCCAAGAAAAACCGGAGATTTCCCATGTCTGAGCTGCGCGACGCCGCCCTTCAATCCAAAGCCTGGCCCTTTGAAGAAGCCCGCCGGGTGCTCAAACGCTATCAAAAGACCCCGCCGGAAAAGGGATATGTCCTGTTTGAAACAGGTTACGGCCCCTCGGGCTTGCCGCATATCGGTACATTTGGCGAGGTGGCACGCACCGCGATGGTCAAGCGCGCCTTTGAAGAGATCAGCGACATTCCGACCAAACTGGTGTCATTCTCTGATGATCTGGATGGCATGCGTAAGGTGCCGGGCAATGTGCCCAATTCAGAATCGTTGACAGAACACCTGCAAAAGCCACTGACCTCGGTGCCCGATCCCTTTGGCACGCACGACAGTTTTGGCGCGCACAATAACGCGATGCTGTGCCGCTTCCTGGACACCTTTGGGTTTGATTATGAGTTCATCAGCTCGACCGAGTTTTATGCTTCGGGCCAGTTTGACGAGATCCTGCGCCGTTGCGTTGAACGCTATGATGACATCATGTCGATCATGCTCAAAAGCCTGCGCGAAGAGCGTCGCCAGACCTATTCGATCTTCTTGCCGATCCACCCGGAAACTGGGCGGGTCCTGTATGTGCCGATGAAATCGGTGAATGCATCGGACCATACCATCACCTTTGATGACGAGGATGGCAAAGAATGGACGCTGCCGGTGACCGGCGGCAATGTGAAGCTGCAGTGGAAGCCAGACTTCGGCGCACGCTGGGCCGCGCTGGGCGTCGATTTCGAGATGTATGGTAAAGACCATTCCACCAACACGCCGATCTATGATGGCATCTGCCGGGTGCTGGGGGCAAAAGCGCCCGAGCACTTCACCTATGAGTTGTTCCTTGATGAGAACGGTCAGAAGATCTCCAAAACATCTGGCAATGGCGTGTCGATTGACGAATGGCTGACCTATGCCAGTTCCGAAAGCCTGTCGTACTTTATGTATCAAAAGCCGAAAACCGCCAAGCGAATGCATTTTGACGTGATCCCAAAGGCGGTGGATGAATACCACCAACAGCTGCGCGCCTATCCGACACAGGATCTTAAGGCGCAGTTGAACAACCCGGTGTGGCACATCCACGGCGGCAATGTCCCCGAAAGCAATATGGTTGTGCCCTTCTCGATGCTGCTCAACCTGGCTTCGGTTTCCAGTGCCGAAGATAAAGAACAACTTTGGGGATTCATCCAACGCTATGCACCCGAAGCAAGCGCCGAAACACACCCAGATCTGGATCAGGCCGCCGGGTTTGCCGTGCGGTATTACAACGATTTCGTCAAACCACAACGCGTGTTCCGCGCGCCGACGGATCTGGAACGCGAGGCGCTGCAAGAACTGCGCGACAAGTTGGCAGAATGGGATGGTCCGGCGGATTCAGAAGAGCTGCAAGGGTTGGTCTTTGCTTGCGGCCGCGAACGGTTTGACCCACTGCGCGATTGGTTCAAGGCGCTATACGAGGTGCTTCTGGGTGCGTCGCAAGGCCCGCGTTTTGGTGGGTTCATCGCACTCTACGGCATCGAAGAAAGCATCAAACTGATCGATGATGGTCTGGCCGGAAAGTTGGGTTAAACCGACAGGGCCAGCACCTTGCTGATCTCCGTTAACGAGCGTCCAGATTGATCCATCCAAGTGTTGAAGGCGGACTGCACTGCCTTCATCGCGGACTTGGAGGTGGCGGGTTTGTCGATCACACCCTCTGCGATCAGTCGGGCGGTCACGTCGGCCGAGAGCAAGAATCCATCACGCCCAACAAACCGTAAGGCGATCGGGCCAGTACTTCCACCCAATCGTGAGCCGCGTTTTTTGAGCATCTCCAACAAGCCGATGAAGTCGGTAGAGGGCCAGCCACCGAGTGTTTCGCCAACTCCACCTTCGGCGCGCAATTCTAACAAAAAAGCCGCATTGTCACGCACTGCGGCGATCTTGGTGCCATTGCGAATGATACGTGTATCGCTGATCAGACTGTCAAATTTTTCGTCATCCATGAACGCACAGCGCCCGATGTCAAACCCGTCAAAGGCGGCCTCAAATCCCTCCCACTTGCTTTCAATGACTTTCCAGCTGAATCCAGCCTGGAAAATGCACTTGGCCATCATGGCCAGCCAGCGGTCCTCGGGGATTTCACGCAATTCCTCCAACGGCAGTGGCGTGCGGAGTAATGCCTCGACGGCTGCCGCACTGCCTTTGCGATCAATTGCAATTTGGTAGATGTCGTCGAACGTACGCATGCGCCTCAGGGAGTCTTGGGTATGAATTTTCGAACGTACCTTCGAACAACCCTACCAACAAGACTTCGTCGCAGTCGGGGAA
This sequence comes from Roseovarius albus, assembly GCF_900172335.1. Lineage (GTDB taxonomy): Bacteria > Pseudomonadota > Alphaproteobacteria > Rhodobacterales > Rhodobacteraceae > Roseovarius > Roseovarius albus. Next base: position 51,370 of record NZ_FWFX01000012.1, on the reverse strand, counting down.
CAAACCCGCTATAGACCGGGTCCATTAACCAGTGTTTTAACCCAAAAACACTCAACTCCTTGCGATACCCGGGATATTCAGACTGCAGGATAACCCTGCCGTTATCGACCATACAGCGTGGACGATTTGGCAAGGGCGATAGCAATTCGACCAACCGATAGGAATGGGCTGTGCCGTCAAAGCTAACACCTAAGTTTTGTTCCGTATTTTCCGCCCGCCCCAAACAGGCATTGACCGCCATACCCAAATTGGCGGGGCCGGTTAGCATGAACCCATCGAATTTCCCGGAGTTTTCATGGATCTTTTGGGTGGCGCGCTCAATTGCAGCTTTCATGAACGGATGCTTGGACGGCACACAGATAAAGCTGTTTGTAATGCCATACCGCACGATGGGTTCTCGTGCTGCTACGAACTGATCCCCGGCATGGATGACCTGCCGAAGCGGTGCCAAGGTCAGGATATCAATGTCGGCGTAGACGCCGCCATGCTGATACAAAATGCAGTATCTCCAGAAATCAGCCTTGAATGCACCATGGTTGATTTTGTCATAAGCGGAGAGCATGTCACCCCCGAAATGCTTCCGGATAAAATCACGACGGTCGTCTTTATCATAAAAGCGATATTCAAACTCTGGATTGATCTCCACCCAACGCATTGCGGCGTCATACATACTTTGAGTGACCTGACTTGTTTCAAAGGTCTGATGGATAACGCGTGGGATGGTCGGCGTGGAAAGCTGCCTCGCAGAAGTGAGCCGCGGGGCGATTTTTTTTGGAATAATAGCCTTTGCTTCGGCGGCGTGACTGAACCGTTCCCCTAAAACCAGCATGCGCGATAAATGTTCAAATTCCCGAAGGCTCAGGCTCTGTGTTTTAAGGTTGTGGAGGTGATCACTCAGCATGACTTTCTCAAATTTATGAAAAGTTTAACTTTCAGGCCGCAATCTCCAGCTTTCGTAATGCAAGCATTAGAGAACGGGGGTCGACCTCGAAATTGTCGAGGGAGAAACGGCGATAGGGCTTTGACAAGCGATAGGCAGGTTTCACGTATTCAGGGCGTAGTTTTCCACGCACCCCAACCCAAGCCGTATTTGTTTGGGTTGCGATGAAGCGAAACACAGAGGTGATGTGCCCGCATGGAAACAACTCAACAAGTTTCATGTGCGCGCTATTCTTGGTGCGATACAGCAAAGGGGCCAGCCCGGCACCATGCACCGCAATGATCGCTTCGGCATTCATAAAGAACGCGGCTTGTTCTGCAGGGGTGTAATCCTCTGGGTACACCACCTCAAAGCCCAATGGCTCTGTCAACGCTACTATATCTGCGGAGTTGGTCAGCGTGCGCGTATCGCGCCGTAATAACAAAATCCGTCTTGGTAATTGCCGATCCTCTCGCGCGATTGCTGCATGTAAGGCCGACAAAACGGAATGTGTCGTCGCCCAATCCGGGCGGACCGGCCAAAAACACTGCCAGGGATCGGCAATGATCTCTACCCCGGCACCATGTACGATGTCATCAGTAAAGAGCGTTTTGAGCCCAAACATAGCGAGCGCACGCCTTGCATAACGTGGGGCGCTTTTTGGCATCAGAATCAAGGCTTGCTGCCATGGGATCGCAAGTTGTTCAGAGATGTGAAAAAGCAGCGGCAGATGCATAGTGAGCAGGTGTGCCCAGTTGCCGGGGCTATGATGACGAAAGTCGAATATGATGCTGCCATCCGGGGCCGTTATGTTTTGAGCAGGCACGAATTTTAGCCGCCGTGGTCTTTCTTGAGACCGGAAGGCACTCACAGCAATCCTGTACTTCAAGATGCCACCGGGCACATCCGCCGAGGGAAGGTGAATGACTTCGCAATCTGGGACTATGCGGTCGACCAGAAATGACTGCGCCGAAATCAAAGTGGCACTGGGCATCGATGCAGCGGCGTAGGTTTCAGATTGCCAACCCGCTAAACTTTTCTGAGGGCACAGATTCATGCTTTTGATTTGGGCGAGTATTGGTAAACAAATCGTTTACGTCACTCAGGTAAATGGAGGAGACTTAGACGCGGGTGGGGTGGTTATCTCTGCATTCTATTGTGAGATCGAGCTGTGCGCTTGCTCCGTATACGGTAGGCTGATACGCCAAGATGTAGAAAATTCATATGGTTCCATGGTGAATAGGGCCGCGCATGTCTCAAGGTCTTGGTAAAGACAAAAATGTTGAGTTTCTGTCTCTGGTGAATACGCCGGACCTTGAAACCATGCTTGCACAGGTGGCCAAGAATTTGACCATGGGCAAAGGCTTCACGCTCGCAACACTCAACCTCGATCACATCGTGAAACTGTCTCACGATCCAGTCTTCGAGAAGGCCTATCAGGCGCATGATCTGGTGGTGGCGGACGGCAATCCAATTGTCTGGCTGCGCGGTGTCATGGGCCAGAGTGTGAAACTGGTGCCTGGTGCAAACTTGGTTGTGCCCCTGGCAAAGGTTGCGGCCGAAGCCAATGTTCCTGTCGCTTTCGTTGGTGCGGCGGCTGAAACACTTGATGTGGCTGGGCAACGTTTGGAATCGCAGTTTCCCAGTTTGGATGTCCGGGTGAAAATTGCGCCGACGTTCGGGTTCAACCCGACAGGTGATGAAGCGCAGCAGGTCGCGCAAGAACTCCGTGACAATGATATCCGCCTGTGCTTCTTGGCGCTTGGAGCACCCAAGCAGGAGGTTTTCGCTCATTTTGCCTCTGAAATTGCCCCAAGATGCGGTTTTGTCTCCATCGGTGCAGGGCTCGATTTCATCGCGGGCACACAACGGCGCGCCCCGGCCTGGGTACGTAAATTGGCGCTGGAATGGTTGTGGCGCATGCTAAGCAACCCAATCCGATTGGCCAAACGATATGGTGCCTGCTTTCTGATCCTGCCGGGGCTTTATTTGTCCGCGCGGCGGGCAAAGATGCAATGAATCTCTGCGCTTATAGCGTAGAAGGTTAAATTTTTGTTAATTTTTTAAGCGATGTCTGTATAGTGCTTGCAGAGCAGAAAAAACAGCAGGCAAAATATGCAAGACAATCGAAAGCCGTCGCAAAGACGGTCGGTGCCTGAACAGCTTATGGGCAAGCGCGAGGCGCTGTTTCACTTGCTGCGCACCCCCATGCGCACGGCCACATCCAAAGCTGTGCCAGCAGAACCACGGCAGCCCCGTCAGGTCCCCAAAGAAAAACAACAAGCGAAAGCTCAAATCGTCCAGACAGACGACTTTATTTTTCGCGATTAGGGCCGAGTGAAGCGAACGGGCACACCGCCCGCAGAGGACCTTGCAGAGGTGCCAACTCGGCCATATCGGAGTCTCGAACCATTGACTCCAATTCCGCAATTTCTGCGGATTTTGGCAAGGCCTGAGGACGAACGCCAAAAATCGCAGCGGCTTCAAAATAGTCAAGAAACTTGACGCCATCCCCGATCAACCCATGCCAAGAGTCAATCCAGCAACACGGTACTCCGTAACTATGTGACAGGATGATACCGTGTAACGACGATGACAGAGTCATCTCGCAAGCAGTGATTTGATTGATGACGCTTTCCACATCTTTTCGGACATCTACAATTTGCAAATCAGGCATGCCGGAATAGGCGGACCGCATGAGGTCATAGTCATCATAGTGCGGGATCAAACCGACCCTGAAGGATTTGCGAACCCGCGGGTGGTAAAGCAACGGCAACAAAATTCCCGGGTCGCCATGAACCGCAGCAGTTTCATATCCCAGTTCCGACAGCCGTGCGTTCGAACGTGGCCCCCTGACCGCCAATACTTCCTTTGGGCGTGGAAATGTGTCTGCGCTGTGAATGATGCCCGAGCCCCAGATTGTTGCCCTATCGGGACGCTCGACATTGCGAAGGATGCTGCCAGCTGCGTAGACGGCGGTGGAACGTCCACCCAGATTGGGCACATAGTGCATTGGCAGCCTGCCTGTGTAGGCTTCAAACAGATAGGGGCCGATCCAGTCACCAAAGTTGCGCGGTTCATAAAACGACCAAAACAGATTGCGGTCATTGTAAACCCCGGCACGTTGCAGATACCTGAAGATCCGGTTGGGGTATCGGTAGTTCATGCTTTTCTTCAAGGGGCAACACCTCTGCATCAGGTCGGGAAACAACGTTCCCGCGACTCTGCTGCGTGAGAGTTTAAGAATCTGTTAACCGTTGATGATAGGGGCCGAGAGTGATGGCGCGCTTCAGCTAGTCAAACTCCATAGCCTCGAAAGGAACTACCCCGCCGATGCCAGTTCCTTGAAGCTCGCATTTTCCGCAAGCAATTCCTCATAAGTGCCGCTTGCAACGACACTGCCGCTCTCCATCAGAAAAATACGGTCACAGTTCTTCACCGTACTCAGGCGGTGGGCAATCATGATGATGGTTTTCTCATGCCCGATATTGCTGACCGCATCCATAACCGCACGTTCGGTCACATTGTCCAACGCCGAGGTCGCCTCGTCCAAAATCAATAGTTCGGGGTCGTGATACAGCGCGCGCGCAATCCCGATGCGCTGTCGCTGCCCGCCAGAGAGCCGCACCCCACGTTCCCCGATCACGGTCTGGTATCCTTGTGGCAATTCGCTATCGACAAAGTCGTGCAACGAGGCGGCTTTGGCGGCGCGTTCGACCTCGGTCATGTCGATGGCCTCGGGTGAGACGCCAAAGGCGATGTTTTCGGCGACGGTACTGTCGGTCAAATAGATCACTTGCGGCACATAACCGATGCAGCGCCGCCAGTTCCGGACATTCTCTGGCGTGATTGGCACGCCATCGATCAAGATCTCTCCGGTATCAGGGGCTAGCAGGCCCAAGACACTATCGATCAATGTGGTCTTGCCCGCGCCTGTCCCGCCGACAAACCCAACCGTGGATTTTGCCGCCACGTTCAGATTCACATCCTGCAATGAGGGCCGCGTCGAATTCGGGTAGGCGAAACTCAGATTGCGCGCTTCCAAACTTTCACGAAACGCCATACGCTCTTGCTGATTTCCGGCATCTGCGTGCTTAAGACGATTTTGCTCTGCCTCGACATATTCCTTCGCGATCTGGTCCAGCAGGGGCTTGCTGGTGCGGATGTTTGACAAGTTGAAGTAGATGTTTTGCAAGGCGGGCAGTAGTTTCATCACAGCAAAGGCGATGGTTCCCAATGTGGGAATGGCCGCAACGATATTGCCGTCGTGACGCACTAGCATAAACAGCATCGTGCCCAGCAAAACCGCAAACGTCAGAGCCTCCAGCGCAAAACGCGGCATCTGCCACAACACTGCAGATTTGGAGCCGGAGCTTGCATAATTCAGCGCAGGTTTGATGAAGCGCCCGATGTAGTACTGCTCCAGATCCATTAGCTTAACTTCCTTGATGCCGCCCGTGGCCTCTGTCGTAATCCGGTAACGGCCCTTATTTGCGTCTACGGTCTTTTGCCCAAGGCGGCTCAGCACCTTTCGCAGCGAGACATAGATCAACACATAGCTGCCGCCTAACAAACCAGCTGCAGTAAGGGAGACCAAAGGATCCAGAATAACGAGGAAGGTCACGATGGACAGCGCGAGGATGCCATTTGCCAATAGCTGCAGACAGGGGATCAAAACTGAGTGCACAAGGCGATGCACTTCTTGGAGAACGGTCTTGCTGATATCGGCACTATTGTGGTCCAGAAACCAAGAGTACGGCTGTTGTAGAATGGAGCTGAACAGTCGTACTGAAATCTCGAACCCCCGCATTTCCGAAAACCGGACAATTGCATAGCTTCCACCCGCCTTCAGGACCTGCGCTGTCGTGACAACCAGCAGAGCGAGCAAGGACAAAAACACCTGAAAAGAAAACAGCGTTGTAAAGCCCAAAGTGTCGTGCAGCCAAGCCAGTAACGCATTGCTTTCCAGGATCTGAGGTTCCGCGAAAGCCTTCAACAAAACCAAAACCGTGGAGATGCCAAAGACATCTGCAAAGGCGACAAAGACCAGCAGACCGGACAGAAGGACAAACCTGCTGCGCTCTTGCGCGCTCAGCAATATGAACAGTTTTTTAAAGACGTCGTACATACGTGAACCATAAGCGAAAAGGAAAAACTACAAGGATATTCTGGTGGTGTTTGGGCAGATTGATGACAGATCCATGCCCGAAGCCCCTTCAATGTCTCAGTTGATGCAGATGTATCGGTCCAAAACGGCCTTGTCACTACTCCCCGGTCATGCCCTCGACTGACAGGGCACAGAAAATAAACTAAATTTCTGAACATAAGGCGAAGATTGTGATCGTTTTGGCGTTTTCTCAGCATTGCGTTTTAGATGCAAATACATGACGATGCGGGCCAAGTGAGCCTGAGAGCGTCTGCCACGATCTTGTTGTATTGGTCGTCGCGGGTGGCTTGGGTGTAATTCGTCGGTTGCCTCGCCCTACTGCCAGCAGCCTGTTCTCGACACAACCAATTTGGCAAAGAAAGGAAGCTCCAAATGGCTCTTCGCATTAATGACACTGTTCCTAATTTTACCGCCCAGACCGATCAGGGAGAGATCGATTTTCACGATTGGATCGGCGATAGCTGGGCGATTCTGTTCTCGCACCCCAAGGATTTTACCCCTGTCTGCACTACCGAATTCAGCGCGGTTGCGCAGTTGAACGATGAATGGGCGGCGCGCAACACCAAGGTGCTCGGCGTTTCGGTCGATGGTGTCGAAGACCACAAGAAATGGAAAGAAGATATAAAAGCCTACGGTAATGCGAACCCCGGGTTCCCTATCATCGCCGATGACGGGCTGGCTGTCTCCAAAGCCTATGACATGCTCCCAGCCGAGGCTTACATGCCCGATGGACGCACCCCTGCCGACAGCGCGACGGTGCGCTCTGTTTTCATCATAGGTCCTGACAAGCAGCTGAAACTGTCGATGACCTACCCGATGACGGTTGGTCGGAACTTCGCAGAAATCCTGCGCGCGCTGGACGGATTGCAGATGTCGTCCAAAGGTGTCGCTACACCCGCCAACTGGGTGCCCGGTGAAGACGTGATCATCCCACCAGCCGTGTCGAATGAAGACGCGAAAGAGAAGTTCGGTGAGTTCGAAACCATCTTCCCCTACCTGCGCAAAACCAAAGCGCCAAGCTAAGCATATTCACTGCTGGGGTAGGAAACCCTAGCCCAGCAGATATAGCCCGCCATAAAGGCTGAGCGCCCCCAGAATAATAGACAAAACAATATTGCGCGTGACTAGGCTGGCAATGATTGTGACAACCGCCGCGATCAAGCGTGGTGCGTCCAGATTGCCTCCTGTGGCCTCGGGCCAGACAACAAGTGGTGCAACCAGCCCCGGCAAAACGGCAACCGCGGTATAACGCAGGTGCCTTAAGAACCACTCTGGCATTTCCCGGTTTCCGATAAAGCCCAGAAACAGAAACCGCATGGTGTAACTGCCGACACCCAGCCCGATGATCACCAGCCAAAGCGTGCCTTTGTCGATCATGCGTTGCCCCCGCTACGCAGGGTCGTGCGACGCTCAATCTCCGCGCCTGTCATCATCGCGGTGATCCCAGCGACCAGCAGGCCCAGATTGAAGGGCAGCCAGACAAATAGCAACGCCATCACAATCGAAACAAACGCGGCTGCGACATGCGCACGACTGCGCAGCATCGGCGTGATCAAAGCAAGAAAGGTAATGGGTACAGCAAAATCCAGCGCAAGACTCTCAGGGATAGATTCGCCAATCAGCGATCCGGCGAAAGTAAATACATACCAGAACGGGCACACTGCAGCGACGGTGCCTGAGAAATACGCCAGCCTTTGCGGCATGGTCATGTCCGGATTGGTTTCAAACTTCAGGATCGACAGTGCATAGGACTGATCGACCAGAAAATATGCTGCGACGGCCCGCTGGCCCAAAGTTGCTCCACCCAGATAGGGGGTTAATGACGCCGAATACATCGCCATGCGCAGGTTCACCGCCAACGCAGAAATTAACACAATGATGGTCGGCACCTGATCTTCCATCAGGGCCAAAGCAGTGAATTGCGCCGCCCCGGCAATAACGGCTACCGAAAAGCTCAGCGTTTCAAAGACAGAAAGTCCCGCCTCGGTCGCAACCACCCCGAAAAGCAAGGCAAAAGGGCCCACAACAAGCAAAAACGGGGCCGCATCGCGTACACCCCTGAAGAAGATCGATTTCGTGGTTTCCGTTGGCACAGTTCGGCCCTAGATTGGCAAATAATCTACGCACCGGCGTAACGGTTTATTGCAGGAGGATCAATTGGCTGTTTCAGAGGATCAAAGCGATTATCTGATCGCCCCCACTCCCGGGGCCGGGCGGTTAACCCGCGCGGTCGAAGGCGTTGATCACGACGGTCAGATCACCCAGATCGCGGTGGTCGAGGAACGGCCTTTGACGATCTTCCTCAATGGTCAGGAAATAGTGACCGCCATGACCATTGGTGATTACCCCGAATATCTGGCGCTGGGATTTCTGCGTAATCAGGGCATGCTGCGTGACGGCGAAACCGTCACCAAAGTCGACTACGACGATGACCTTGAAACCGTGGTGGTCCGCACCGACAGCCAAACCACCTACGAAGAAAAGCTCAAGAAAAAGACCCGCACCTCGGGTTGCGCGGTGGGCACGGTGTTTGGCGACATGATGGAGGGGCTTGAGGGTGTTACCCTGCCGGACCTGCAGGTCAAAACCTCCGACCTCTACGCACTGGCCGCCAAGATCAACCGCACGCCTTCGCTGTACCTCGAGGCCGGGGCAATCCACGGTTCAGTGCTCTGTCAGGGAAACCGCCCGCTGGTCTATATGGAGGACGTCGGCCGCCACAACGCCGTCGACAAAATCGCCGGCTGGATGTTCGCCGAACAGGTCAACGCCGCCGACAAGGTGATGTACACCACCGGGCGGCTGACCTCGGAAATGGTGATCAAAACCGCGCTGATGGGCATCCCGGTGCTGGCCTCACGCTCGGGCTTCACCGCCTGGGGCGTGGAAATCGCCCGCCAGGTGGGCCTGACCCTGATTGGCCGCATGCGCGGCAAACGCTTTGTCTGCCTCAGCGGCGAGGAGCGCCTCCTGCGCGACGCCGACCCGACACAGGTGGCGGAAGAGGACAAGCGCTTCGGTCGGAAAGGCACGGAATGAAAGAAGCCATTTCTATCGAGTATAAGGTTACCCCAGAGTGGGAGAGTGAATTAAGAAATTTTCGAAAAAACAATGGTGTGTTGTTTTGGTTGTTCTATGTTGGAGGAAATGCTGCTTTATATTTTCTTGTCGGAATAGCGTTCGCATTGGCAGGGCATGTGTTGGTCCTGATGCTGGGCCTTCATGGAGGAGCGGGGCTAGTCGTTTTCGTCACGAGTGTTGTTTTTGCTATGGTTCTGTGCAATCGCTGGGGCCGATATGTTACGCAGCGCCAAGGGCTAACGGAACCGGATATTTACAAGATTGGATCATTGGTTTTTTACGAATTCGATGAAGATGGCTTTCGCATGCAATGTGGTGGTCAGGACTGGACAACTAAGTGGTATGTCGTTCACGAAATTGATCAGACTGATCAAACATTGATACTTCGAACACCGTTTGCTGTGATGCTGATATCTTTGGCCGCTTTTACAAATGCGCGTATTGAGCAACTCGAGAAAATCAGGAGCTGGCACGCAGTGGCACGGGGTACCCATCAATGACCCAACCGTTCGGCATCATCCTCGCAGGCGGGCAGGCGACGCGCATGGGCGGCGGGGACAAGGGGCTTTTGCCGCTTGGGGACAGCACCATTCTGGATCATGTGATTGACCGGCTGGAACCGCAAGTGGCGGGTCTTGCCCTGAACGCCAATGGCGATGCGTCGCGGTTTGCGCATCTCAATCTGCCGGTTCTACCTGACAGTATCGCGGGATATGCCGGACCCTTGGTTGGGGTGCTGGCCGGCCTCGATTGGGCGGCAGAGCAGGGGGCAGACAGCATCGTCACCGTTGCTGCTGACACGCCGTTCTTTCCCTGCGATCTGGTGCCGCAGCTTTTGCTGGCGTCCGAAGGGATGGATCATCTCCTTGCCTTGGCCGCCACCCCGCGTGCTGAGGGCGAAAAGACCAAATCGATGAGCCGCTCCGGCCTGATCCGCCATCCCACCTTTGGCATCTGGCCTGTGGCCTTGCGGGATGATCTGCGTGCTGCCCTGAATGATGGCTTGCGCAAGGTAGTGATCTGGACCGATAAACACCACGGACGCGAGGCTGTGTTCAATGACGCGGGCGATCCGTTTTTCAACGTGAACACGCCCGAAGACCTGAAACAAGCACAGGCAATATTCAACGGCGATGCTGGGGACATGAGATGAGAATATACGGCGTCGCGGGCTGGAAGAACGCGGGCAAAACCGGGCTTATGGAACGGCTGGTGAGCGAAATCACCGGGCGCGGCTTTACCGTCTCCACCGTTAAACACGCGCATCACACATTCGATGTGGATCACCCCGGCAAAGACAGCCACCGCCACCGCGTCGCCGGCGCGAGTGAGGTGCTTCTGGCCTCCAAAAACCGCTTTGCCCTGATGCATGAATTGCGCGAGGAGGATGAGCCGCCCCTCGAAGCGCTGCTCTCCAAACTCGCCCCCGTCGATCTGATCCTTGTCGAAGGTTACAAACGCGACAATCATCCCAAAGTCGAAGCCCACCGCGCCGAGACCGGCAATCCCCTGATCGCGCCCGATGACCCAACTGTGCACGCCGTGGCCAGCGATGTGCCGCTTGATCTGGATCGCCCGGTGTTTGACCTGAACGACACCAAGGCCATCGCTGATTTTGTCTTGCAGGAGGTTGGGTTGTGAGCCCCCTCAAGCCACCCCCCTTGCACGATGACTGTTTCGCGCTCCCCGCCGGGGTGGACTGGACCCCGGTCGATGACGCGCTGGCCCTATTACAAGAGCGACTGACCCCGGTGGTGGGCACAGAACACATCAGCCTTGATCAGGCGCTAGGCCGCATTCTGGCCGCGCCAGTCATCGCCAAGCGCGCCAACCCACCGCATCCAAACACCGCTGTTGACGGATACGGTTTTGCTTTCGCGAGCCTTGGCGTCGGTGATCAAGTTTTGCCCTTTGTCGATGGTCGCGCCGCGGCCGGTTTGCGCTTCGATGGAAATGTGCCCGCGGGCCATGCCATCCGCATCCTGACCGGCGCGGCTTTGCCTGATGGGGTCGATACCGTAATCCTGCAAGAGGATGTCACGTTGGGCGACGGCGAAATAGCCTTTCGAGCCGGTATCAAACCCGGGGCGAACACCCGTAAGGCAGGCGAGGATGTGCAGGCCGGCGATGAGATCCTTAGTGCAGGTCGCCAGATCACCCCCGCAGATCTGGCCCTGATGGCTTCGGCAGGTGTTGCGCAGATCGACGTCTACAAACGCCTCAAAGTGGCCGTCATCTCCACCGGCGACGAACTGGTCGAAGCAGGGGCGCAAGCTGCGCCGGGCCAAATTTATGACGCCAACCGCCCCATGCTCACAGGCCTGATCCAACAATTCGGATATGACTGCATAGACATCGGGCGGATCACCGATGACCGCGAAAAACTGCGCGCCGCCTTTGATCGTGCTGCATCTGAGGCGGATGTCATCCTGACCTCAGGCGGGGCCTCCGCCGGGGACGAGGATCACGTCTCAGCGCTCTTGAACGAAGCAGGTGCCATGACCGAATGGCGCATCGCCTTCAAACCCGGTCGCCCTTTGGCGCTGGGCCTATGGTATGATACGCCAGTGTTTGGCCTGCCGGGCAATCCGGTTGCAGCTATGGTGTGCACATTGATCTTTGCCCGCCCAGCGATGTGTCTTTTGTCGGGGCAGGGCTGGACAGAACCGCAAGGTTTCTATTTGCCCGCCACCTTTGCAAAAAACAAGAAACCCGGCCGCCGCGAATACCTGCGCGCCCGTCTGCGCGACGGCAAAGTCGAGGTGTTCAAATCCGAAGGCTCGGGTCGAATCAGCGGCCTGAGTTGGGCCGAAGGCCTGGTCGAGCTGCCAGATGGGCCTGTCAACATTCAGGAAAATGACCTCGTGCGGTACATTCCGTTCCAGAGTTTTTAGCGCGGAGGGGGAGTAAATGTCCCTCTAAGGGTATCGTTTCTCAGATAAATACCCGCATTGCGGTTCAAAGGTCAGGGAAACCTGACTTGAGCAAAACCGCTGTTATTTACATATTAGAGACGTACTATTTTACGAGTGTTCGCTGGGTGGCATTCCTTTAAAGAGTCCGGTGGTCTTATTGTTGTCATTGTTAGGCGTGGGTTCTGGCCTGTTCGCGGGCCGGAACCTTCTTATTTATATGCTTGAAATTTAAGGATAAACGAGATGTATGCTGCTGTACTATTCGTTTCCTATGCGGTGATCATTCATCAGATAGTGAGCGCAATCTGAGACCTCTTTGGGTGCGTTTTTGAGTGGTGAAGTTTCCATGATCAAGGGCTGATCGGTCTGAATGAATCCCTCGAGAGGGCGCACCAATATACCTTTTTCAAGATCCCGATTCACCAAGGCCGCATGGCCCATCAACACGCCCGCCCCCGCACGGGCATCATCAAGCGCTAGACTATAAAGTGAGTATCGCGCTTCAGTCTGCGTATTGAAAACATCAGGCCCATACTTCTTTAACCAGAGATCCCAATCGTCGGACCAACTTTCATCGTGAATTAATGTGTGATCGAGCAGATCAACAGGTTTTACAATTTGTTTGGCAACTTCAGATGTGCAGACAGGGAATATGTGATCCTCGCAAAGGATATGCTGATTCTCATCATCCGAGGTTGGGCGCATGAAGAGGCTGATATCAATCAGCTCGCGGCTCAGGTTAGGCGGGGTTTCCATCGCCAGAATTGTAAAGCGAACTTCTGGCATGGCGGCACGCAGGGCAGGCATTCGGGGAGAGAGCCAAAGCTGAGCGATGCTGGGCAGGGCGGCAATGGTGATGGTTGGCAGCGCCATCGTTGCTCGCAGCGCTCGCGTTGCGTTTCCCAAGGCGTCAAAGGCCTGCGTAAAATGTGGCAGCAGGCGTTGGCCATCCTCCGTCAGCACAACACCATGAGCCTTGCGTTGAAACAAGGGCGTTCCCGTCCAGTCCTCCAGCGTTTTGATATGCTGAGAAATCGCGCCAGGCGTGACGCAGAGTTCCTCGCTGGCCTGCGCAAAGCCACCCAGCCGTGCGGCGGCCTCAAACGCGCGAAGGGCATTCAGGGGCGGGCCCTTGGGGCGGGGCGGGGAAACTGACATTATCTAGCCTTAGTTTTTCTAAACTCAGTTCATAGATAATCTGGTTTGCGCGATTGGTCGAGAGTGTTCAATCTGCCTCCAAAGGAGAACAGCCATGACATTGACCATGCGGAACTGGGTGCCCGACCACTGCGAAACCCGCGTGCAAGAGATTGCCAGCATCACGGCGAAGGCCACCAACGCCGACATCTTGGACCGGATTGATGCGCTTGCAGAGCGCAACAAGGAGATCCACGAGCGTGAATGCTTCAACCTGAACCCGGCTACCAATGTGATGAACACCCGGGCCGAGGCTTTGCTGGCCTCCGGCATCGGCTCTCGCCCCTCGCTCGGCTACCCCGGTGACAAATACGAAATGGGGTTGGAAGCAATCGAAGAGATCGAGGTTATAGCGGCACAGATTTGCGCCGAAGTGTTCGATGCTCAGTTCGCTGAAATTCGCGTACCATCCGGGGCGATTGCAAATCTCTATGCCTTCATGACGATCTGCCAACCGGGCGATACCATCATTGTACCACCTGCCTCAATCGGCGGGCACGTCACCCACCACGGTGCTGGCTGTGCCGGGCTTTACGGCTTGAACGCCGTGCCCGCCCCGGTACAGGCCGATGGCTATACGGTGGATATCGATGCTCTGCGCATTCTGACCCAAGAAGTGCAGCCTAAGCTTATCACCATTGGCGGCAGCCTGAACCTGTTTGAACATCCCGTACGCGAGATCCGCGAGATCGCGGACAGTGTAAGCGCCAAGGTCCTGTTCGATGCCGCCCACCAATGCGGCATTATCGCAGGCAAGGCATGGAAAAACCCACTGGCTGAGGGCGCACATCTGATGACCATGAGCACCTATAAAAGCCTCGGTGGACCGGCTGGCGGGCTGATTGTCACCAACGAGGCGGATCTGGCGCAGCGTCTGGATGCGATCGCCTTTCCGGGCATGACGGCCAATTTTGATGCGGCCAAGTCAGCAGCCCTTGCCGTGTCGATGCTGGATTGGCGCGAACATGGCCAAACCTATGCGCAAGCGATGATCGACATGGCGCAGGCGCTTGCCAAGGCACTGGCTGATCTTGGCGAGCCGGTGTTTGCCACGGCTGAGGGCGTTACGCGTTCGCACCAGTTTGCGCTGGAAGCGGCCCAATATGGCGGCGGACAGGCGGCCTCCAAGAAACTGCGCACGGCCGGGTTCTTGGCCTGTGGCATCGGCCTGCCGATTGCCGAGGTTGAGGGCGATATGAACGGGATGCGGATTGGCACGCCGGAATTGGTGCGCTGGGGCATGACGGCAGAACACGCCCCACATCTGGCGCAGCTAATTTCGCAAGCGCTGCAGTCTGATACGCCCGAGGCACTGCTGCCAGAGGTGTCGGCCTGGCGGCAGAAATTCAGTGAGCTTCACTACGTTGTGAGCTAACAACGTCCGCGATGAATTTGGCGAGCGTGTCTGTCTCGGTGTGACTTAATCGGAGACCCTGACGGGTGCGCCGCCAAAGGTAATCTTCGGCACTTTGGGTCCATTCATTTGCAATGGACCAGCGCAATTCGCGTTCGCTGATGGTCGCGCCAAAATTCTGACCCAGATCCTCAACAGTTTTCGCATCGCCCAGGATATCCCAGGCTTCCAAACCATAGTGGCGGATCAGGCGGTGCGCCCACGGCTCATCCAGAAAAGTATATTCCGCGCGTAGCTCAGCCTGTAGTTTGACCACATCCTCAACCGGAAAATCGCCACCGGGCAAGGGGGCAACTTCGGTCCAGGGGCTGCGATCCGTGCGATCAGGCAGTGCCTCGTTTATCTTGATGAGAGCGGCTTCGGCGAGCTTGCGGTATGTGGTGATCTTGCCGCCGAAGACATTCAGCAACGGCGCCCCTGCGCGCTCATCAAGCTTCAACACATACTCACGTGTCACGGCCGAGGCTGAGCTCGCGCCGTCGTTATATAGTGGTCTCACACCGGAATAGGTCCAAACTACATCTTCGCTGGTGAGTGATTGCTCGAAGTACTGCGAGGCGAAGTTCAAAAGGTACTCTTGCTCTTTCTCACTGCATTCCGGCTTGGTCTCCGGGTCTGGATGGTCACTGTCTGTTGTCCCGATGAGGGTAAAGTCCTGCTCATAGGGGATGGCAAAAATGATCCGCCCGTCGGTGCCCTGAAAGAAATAGCATTTGCCATGATCAAACAGCTTCCGGGTCACGATGTGACTGCCCCGCACCAGTCGGATGTTGTCACTTGAGTTCAGGCGAGCCGTGTTCTGGATCACATCCATCACCCAAGGGCCGCCCGCATTCACTAACATCCGCGCTTTGACATGCCGTTCCTCATCGGTTGACTGATTGCGCAGAGCGATATTCCAAAGGCCGTCCTGTATTTCAGCCGAAACCGCGCGGGTATGTGTCATGATTTCTGCGCCGTGGGCGGCCGCATCACGCGCGTTCAACACAACCAGTCGCGAATCCTGTATCCAACAGTCCGAATACTCGTAGGCATGTTGATACTTCTCTTTCAGTGGCACCCCTTCGAGAGAGTTGCGCAGATCCAAAGTCTTTGTGCCGGGAAGAATCTCCCGGCCGCCCAAATAATCATACATGAACAAGCCAAAGCGGATCATCCATGCAGGGCGCCGGCCCTTCATCCAAGGCATGACACAGGACAATAGCTTCGCTGCGGGTGTGCTACTCTCGAACCGCATATCTTTGTGGTAAGGAAGAACAAATCGCATCGGCCAACTAATGTGTGGCATGTTCTGCAACAAAACTTCACGCTCTTTCAGGGCCTCTCGGACAAGGTGGACATCAAAGTACTCCAGATATCGCAGCCCACCGTGAAACAACTTGGTCGAGGCAGATGAGGTTGCCGATGCCAAATCATTCATTTCTGCCAGCGCCACGCGATACCCACGCCCGGCAGCATCACGCGCGATGCCACAGCCGTTGATCCCACCCCCTACGACGAAAAGGTCGACCACTTCTTGCTCTGCCAGAATGTTGGGGGGATTGGTCATGTCGATCATTCACTATCTGCCTCGGTGCAGACCAACTCTGTACCGAATCGTTTTACTGATTGCACTCTGGATATGTTAACGCAACCATCAGGCACGCAAATTTACATGTGACGGAAGGTCAAAAAGACAGTTTTCTTTCCAGAACCATGTTCTTAACGACAGAGAATTTCAAAAATGCGACGCATACAGTAAATTTATGTTCGCATTTCCAAACACGCTGAATATAAGGGCGCGATATCGCTAACGCGATCAATCCCGTTAGATTTTAGATGAAACGAGCCTGCCTATGACTGACCTCGCCGCCCAAAGACTTGCTTCTCTCGAAGCCACACGTAACGGCCCGCCAGCCCGCACTGTCAACCCGTTCTTCGGTGTTGGCCCGATCACCGATGTGGTCAAGGACGAGGCAGACGGCCGTCAGAACCGCTACGACTTTGATCGTTGGCTCGAGAATACGTATCGCAAGCTGGACGACACCGGCAAGGACCTTGGCCCTTTCACCACCGCCGAGATCGGCCGCTCGATGCACCGCGGTTACCCTGCGGACGCCATCCTGCTGGACATGATGCACCACATCCACCGCTACTTCGGCTTCCCGAAATCCAACCACATGGCGGTTGGTCTGGGCGGCGGCCACAGTGGTTTCACAGTGGCGATCATGCACCTGATGAACCCTAACCTCGATGGACAGAAACTGTTCGTTGACACGCCCGCTCCTGAATCCGAGGCGGCGAAAGCCGGCGGCTTCTTCCGCCAAAGCTGGGGCACCCAGATCGTCGAGATGCAGCGCTTTGCCCAAAACGGCCACGACGACAAAGTTGTTTTTGCGGGCGACGAAGGTTCGATCCCAAGCGCGGACGAGCTGGAAGCAATGGGCATCACTCTGTTTGTTGGCGTTGGCCACGAAACAACCGGTGCTACCACCTACACCGAAGAAGAAGTCAAATCGCTGCTGGAATGGCTGGACCGCGATCCACAAAACCGCCACGCGATGATCGACGCCACTTCGATGCTGGGCGCCATGCCATGGTCGCCTGAGGTCGTCGAAGGCTTCCTGACCAAATGTAACATCTTCACCCCGTTCCAAAAGGCGATCGGCGGTATCTCAGGTTACTTCCTGGCCTCCTTCACACCAGCGGCCATTCAGCTAATCGAAGACAACCAGAAAAACCCGGCATGGGCCATCGCCCGTCAGCTGAAACTGGTCGTTCCAAAAGACGCCAAGAAACCGCTGACCGGTGAGAAAACTGTTGGCCTTGGCCCGTTCTACGACCCAGAAGCCAACAAAATGATCGGCGGTGTGATCAACACCTTCTCCTCGCTGGCCTTTGCTGAAACCACATTCGGCCTGCTGCGCGTTGAAAAAATGTTCGGCTCGGTTGCGACCATGAACGAACGTTCCGCCGCCAACCGTCAGCGCATCAACGACTGGCTGGCCGGCCAAGACCTGCTGGTCGCCGGTGTGGCCAATGCCGACAAGCGCGGCGCGGCTGTAACCCTGCTGGCCGTCAACGACCCTGACATCACCGATGCAGACGTACACGCCCGCATCATCGCGCGGTCCAAACAGTTGTTGGGCTACGAGGGTCTGACCCATCCAAATGGCTGGCACGAGGCTGGCTTGGACGCCGCCCGTTATGTCAACGCCTTCCCCGGAACCCCCGGTGACTACCGCGCATGGATGGGCGGTATTCGTGACCAAGACGACATTGTCGCGCTGCTGGAAAACATTTCCTACGCTTACCTGCGCGCCAAGATCGTGGTGCTCGAAGAGCTGCTGGCCGAAGAAGGCACAACCTTTGACGCGCCAGAGGAAGCTGGTTCCAATGTCCGCAAGGATGATCCAAACCGCGCCTACCGCATCCTGATCGCCGATCTGGTCGGTCTGAAGTTCGGTGCCGATGGCGAGCCTGACCCATCCGAGGTTCAAGCCCATATCGAAGCCAATGGCGGCACCTTCACCGTTGGCGCATGGGACGGCTCAGACCTGCCAGCCGGTCAGCACTTCTTCTATCAGCCTGACCTCAGCACCAACGAAGAACTGACTGCCGCCTGCTGTGGCAACCAGTACGACGCGGTGATCGCGGCGGCGACCTTCTTCCCCGAAGGCGCAACCTTCCCCGAGGGCGGCGTGCGCATCGGTGCTGGCACCGGCAACATGGCCTGCGCTTGCTGGGGCGGCGGTGACGGTGCGGGCGGTTCTGCCCCGCTGATGAACACCCCAAGCTTCAACAGCCGTGCAACCGCACAAATGGCGATGAAGGCCCTGCTGAAGGTCCTGCCAAACCTGGACGTGGCCGACATGCATGACCGCGTTGTCAAAGGGGACTTTGATACCGGCAAGCACCTGCGCGACTATCCAACTGAAAAGCTGGAAGGCAAGCGCATGGCTGTGATCAGCTATGGCAACATTGGTCGCGAAGTGGCCAAGCTCGCCAAAGCGTTCGGCATGAGCGTTTCGATCTTTGCCCGCGAAAACCACCGCAAATGGATCGAATCCGAAGGCTTCATCTTTGCCGCAACCCCAGAAGAAGCCGCTGCAGGTGCTGACGTTCTGTCGCCCCACACCGGTCTGGGTGCCAAAGGTGCCGATGGCACATTCGCCAACGCTGGTCTGGTCGGTGCGTCCGTGCTGAACGCGCTCAATGATGGCGCGATCATCGTGAACTACGACCGTGGTGAAGTGATCGACGCCGACGCGCTGCACGCAGCGATGGACAGCGGCAAGGTCGCTTATGCGGCCATCGATGCGGACCTGTTCGTCAATGACGATGGCAGCCTGTTTGGCCCAATGGTGCCCTACCGCCCATTGATCGAAGCCTTCCCAGGCCGTCTGGAACTGCTGCCTCATGCCGCAGCGGATACCGAGCACACCTCGCGCGTCGAAGGCGCCAAGCAAGCGGTTGATCAGATCCTGTCGTGCATCCGTTATCGCCACGTCATCAACTGCAAAGGCGACGTGCCAGCAGGCTACACCAGCGGCGGCGCACAAACCGTGCCGGGCGTTGGCAAGGTCTCCGGTTCAGTTATCGCCAATGCGGCAGCTGATACCGAGGCTCTGGGCCGTCTGCGCGATGCGTCGGAAACACTGGCCGCGATTTGGGGCGCGATTGAATCCACCCGCGACCCGATCCGCCGCGCCGAACTGATCGCCAGCCACGGCGAAGCCCTAACCCTGGCCGCCAACACCCTGCGCCGCGATTGCGACGCGCTGGGCCTGAACGGTGGCTACGCCTAAGGCCTGATCGTCAGGTTCAGAATAAAGAAACCCGGCAGTACCGACTGCCGGGTTTTGTATTGTTGCGGGCAAAGTCCGCATTCCCTAGCCCACCTGTGTCACTCAGATGAAGGCATGCGTCCCTGAGGACGCTGCCCGGCCACTTCGACCACCGCCGCGCCTATGATGAGTGCACTGCCTAACACCTCGCGCCAGCCAAACGGCTCGCCGGACCATATTGCTGCGGACATTACGCCAACAAGCACATCACTCATCAGCAATATTCCAACACGACCGGGCGTCAGCAACCGTGCAGGTCCCACAGTGAGCACTAACATTGGAATAACATAAAGAGCCATGAGCAGGCCCCAAGGTAGGGCGCGAAGACCGACCGAAATTCCTGTGCCTGCCGTAAGTAACTCTGGTGCCGCAATCATGGTCAGGCCGGTGATGACCAGCGCCCCGAACACAAACGCAGCCATCTGTTCGAAGGTGGTCACATTGGTAAGTTGGTACACGCGCATCGAGCCAAAGGCCCAGGCCATGCCAGAGGCCAGCGCAAGCCAGTCACCGATGTTTCGGGGCACCGGCCAGCCATCGCCGAGACCTAAAACCACCAAAAGCCCCCCCAAGGCCATTGCAAGTGCGAACACCCGGGCAGATGTCAGCGCCTCGCCCAGAAATACCCGACCCAATAGTGTGCCCCAGATGGGGGTGAGGTAGAATAGCAAGATGGCTCGCACCACATCCGTGAACACCAGAGATGTTGAATAAAGGCTGAATGCGGCACCGGTGGCCAACCCGCAGATGGCCAAATCGAGGCTTCGATGTTTGATCGCGAACCGCCCTGAAAGGACGAGTGCGACGACCACTATGGCACATCCTAGGTAGACGATCAGGCCAGCCCACGCCCCAGGTAAGCCACGCTCTGCCAAAAAACGCAATGGCAACCAATAAAGCCCCCAAAGAGCCCCACCGATCACCAGCCCAATGCTGGCTGCAACTTCGCGGTTATGCGCGATCATTGCAGGCTATACCGCGAGGCCCTCAATGATGCATATGCCCGACGCGAAAAACACGCTTTATGAATCGAGCCATCGAAATTACAAGGGGCTGCAGGGAGTGTTGTTATTCCATCGAAAATCAAGAGCGCCCTCATCCGTTCACTCTGCTTAACCCACCCTATCCGAACTACCTAAAGTGGCGAGCTATCCTTCAACACAGTTGCGTGATCTGATTTGCGGGTCAAGCGCCTTGCGCTCACGACCAAATTTGCGCCATGCGCTTGAACCCGGACCACGCCCGGCCCTCCCCGCGGGAGGGCGTTTTGCGACGTTTCAACAAGCAATAGCTTTAGGAAAGTGGAAGCCACGGCACCCAACGCTATAGGAGTGAACGCCCACTCAGGATCGGGCGTGGTCCTAAGAGTTTGATTTTTAGATTAAACCAACCCTTCGTTTGGACGGTGGTTATACATATGGCCTGATCCATCAGGTTAAGAAATGAGAAGCCCGGAAATTTTGACTGATGCTTCTTTTTGGTTACTGGCTTCAAAAGCCTGCAAAATGCGGGAGAAGGCAGCTATTTAATTTCACAATACGAAAGTGAGGACCTCGCTTAACGCCGGGTGAACCTCCAAGCGGAAAATAGAAGCAAGACGATCCCTAATAGTGCGATGGGAGCCACCGTCTGCAAATCCGTCATTAAGCAGCAAGCATAGTAGTCTTCAAGAAATGCTTTATTCCATTCTTCGTATTCGCCGTAGGTGAATGTCACCCCCTTGCCGATCTGGAGCAATGCCCAAGCGCCTATGACCAACAGCGCTCCGAAAACTAGTGATAACGATTTCATGTGTCACACATAACTGCATTGCAGTGGTTAACAAGAAGGTGTCAGGAAAAGCATCTGCGACTATTTTCTTGTTTGACCTGAAGGGTTGCTAATCAAACCAACCCCTCATTCTTGAACAACGCCATCACATCCGCCTCGGGGCGGGCACCGTAGTGGCCGATCACCTCTGCCGCTGCAATGCAGCCCATCCGGCCAGACACCTCAAGGCTCTGACCCGTGGCCATTCCAAAGATGAACCCGGTGGCAAACTGATCACCGGCCCCGGTGGTATCGGTCGGCACAACGGCGCGCACCGGCACGGTGGTGGTCTCGCCGCCTTGGGCAATCACCACTTCCTGCCCGGACCGGGTGCAGACGATCAGACCGCTCTCGGAGGCCGCCTGTTCCAGCGCCGCGCCCAGATCCTCGGTTTGATAAAGCGATTTCCACTCGTGCTCATTGCCCAGGACAAAATCCAGATCCTTGACCAGCGCCCGGAAATCCTCGCGGTGACGGTCCACACAGAACGGATCAGACAGGGAAATCCCCGCCTTGCCGCCGCCTGCACGGCAGGCCGCTGCGGCCGCCTGAAACGCGGCTTTGCCCTTGGCCTTGTCAAACAGATACCCTTCCAGAAACAGCAGCTCCGCCTGTCCGGCGACCTCTTCCTGCACATCCTCGGGGCCGAGTTCTGTCGAGATCCCCAGATAGGTGTTCATCGATCGCTCCCCATCAGGCGAGACAAAGATCATACAGCGCGAGGTCGGCATATCGCCCGCCACCGGAGGATTAACGAAATCCGTGCCCGCATCGGCCATTTCCTTGGCATAGAACTGGCCTAGATCGTCATCGTTGACCCGGCCAATGAACCCGGTGCTCAGACCAAGCGCACCAAGTCCCGCGATGGTGTTGGCCACCGATCCACCCGCCATCTGCGTGCGGTTCTCCATCTGGCTGTAGAGATACTCACCACGTTCCTGATCGGTCAACTGCATGATGCCCTTGTCGATCCCCATGCGCGACAGAAACGCATCATCACTTTGGCTGATCACATCGACAACGGCATTTCCGATGCCAACAACTTGGTACTTGCTCATAGGTTCTTGTCCTCAAATTCACATAGGTCGCGGATCAGGCAGGTGCCGCACAGGGGTTTGCGCGCCTTGCAGTGATACCGGCCATGCAGGATCAGCCAATGATGGGCATGATGCTGAAAATCCGCCGGAATATTATCCTCAATCGCGCGCTCGACCGCGTTAACATCTTTCCCGGGGCAAATGCCAGTGCGATTGCCCACCCGGAAAATATGCGTGTCCACCGCCTGCGTTGGCATCCCCCACCACATGTTCAGCACCACGTTGGCCGTCTTGCGCCCGACACCGGGAAGCGATTCCAGCGCGGCGCGGGAATTTGGCACCTCGCCGCCATAGTCCTCCACCAAAATCCGCGACAGCTTGATCACGTTCTTGGCCTTATTGCGAAACAGACCGATGGTTTTGATATGCTCGATCAGCTGTTCCTCACCCAGATCCAGCATCTTCTGCGGTGTATCTGCAATTTTGAACAGTTCGCGCGTGGCTTTGTTCACACCCGCATCGGTCGCCTGCGCACTCAGCGCCACAGCCACCACCAGCGTATACACATTCACATGTTCCAGCTCGCCTTTAGGCTCTGCTTCTTGTTCATGAAACCGGGTAAAAATCTCGCGGATGGTATGATAATCAAGTTGTTTGGCCATGGCTGCCCCTATGCCGGGTAATTTAGCTATGCGCAACATTCGGGTCGCGTGGTGTGAGTGTAAAGCCTATTCTGCGAACATGAGACAGGAGCGCAACAGATGAATGCGGAAACACAAGAAGGTTATCATTTTCAGGTCATGCGCCGGGCCATTGATCTGATTGATCAGGGTGGACCGGGGCAGTCATTGAACGATCTGGCGGCCGAGATGAATATGAGTCCCGCACATTTCCAGCGGCTGTTCACTACATGGGTCGGTGTCTCACCAAAACGGTACCAACAGTATCTCGCGCTAGGTCACGCCAAATCCCTTCTGGATCAACGTTTTACCACGCTGGGCACAGCGCATGAACTGGGCTTGTCCGGCTCGGGCCGTCTACATGACCTCTTCTTGCGGTGGGAGGCGATGAGCCCGGGCGAATACGCTCGCAAGGGGGAGGGATTGAAGATCTACTGGGGCTGGTTCGATAGCCCCTTTGGTCTTTCATTGGTCATGGGCACCGAAAAAGGCATTTGCGGCATCGGGTTCGCCGAGGAGATGGGCGAAGAGGCGACAATGGAGGATCTGGTCTCGCGCTGGCCCAAAGCCGAGTTTATCGAAGACCCGATGATGCTGCGCCCCTGGGTGCTCACGGCCTATGGGGCCGGTGATCAAATCACCGAGAAGGCGCCGCTTTACCTGATCGGCTCAGCCCTGCAAATAAAAGTGTGGGAGGCGCTGCTTGAAATTCCCTCCGGCCACGTCACCACCTATTCCGAAATTGCCCGTGTCATCAACCGGCCCCGCGCGGTGCGGGCGGTGGGCACTGCCGTTGGCCGCAACCCAATCAGCCTGCTGATCCCCTGCCACCGCGCCCTGCGAAAAAGCGGCGGTTTGGGGGGGTATCACTGGGGGTTGCCCGTCAAACGGGCCATTCTGGCCTGGGAGTCCGCCCGGCAAGAGGCCTGATACGCTTTACCTCACGAAATTATGCGCAAGATGCCGCCGATTTCCCCATGGATTTGACTTGGGGATCGGCGGCGTTTTGCGTATGATTCACGCGATCCCGTAAAAACGGGCGTTGAGTAATGAGGCATAAAATGACCCGAGCACGTAAATCCATGACCGTCATGGCAGGTATTTCTGCATTGCTGGTGGCCGGCTGTACCGACCCTGGCCAGTTGGGTGGAACGAATCCCAATCAAAAGGCGCAAACAGGCGCAATTCTGGGGGGCCTCGTCGGCGCAGGTGCCGGCGCAGTGTTGAGTGATGACAAAACCAAAGGTGCGATCATCGGTGGTGTACTGGGTGCCGCTGGTGGCGCTGTTTACGGCAGTTATCTGGACCGGCAAGAGGCCGAGCTGCGTCAGAACCTCGATAACGAGGACATCCAGATCACCAACACTGGTGACCGCCTGATCCTGACCATGCCCGAAGATATTTTGTTCAATGTCGACAGCTCGAATATCAGCCCGGTTCTGCGCGGCGATCTGTTGACCGTGGCCCGCAGCCTGCAGGATTACCCTGACAGCACCGTTCAGGTCGTTGGCCACACCGACAACACCGGCGGCGCAGATCACAACCAGGCCCTGTCAGAGCGTCGCGCCAATGCGGTTGCTGACGTGCTGCACGAAGGTGGTGTGCCCTTCAACCGCGTCCAGACCTTTGGTCGTGGCGAAGACCAACCCGTGGCCTCGAATCTGACCGAAGAAGGTCGCGCCCAGAACCGTCGCGTCGATATCGTGATCCTGCCCAACGCGGCCTGATCTCAGTCTTCACTCGTAGGGTGGGCAATTCTTGCCCACCCTTTTTAAGCAGTAAAACAGGCCGCTACATATCCGCGTGCCGCACCTATGGGTTGTGCGCCCCTTGTGATCCGGGCATACCTATCCCATGCAGATCTTACAAACCGCCGTCTCTTCCGGCATCGACCCCGAAATCCTCAAAAAGATCGTCGCCATGCGCGCGCAGGTGCACCTGAAAGCCGATGTATGGGCGAGCGGCGAGATCAACTGGCTGCTGGACATGATCGCACCCGATCAGAAAACCACCACCAGCGTGATTGCCAATTTCAAACAGGTGATCAAAGATGGCGACCTGCGCCTGCACCCGATCATCTCCCGGTTGGTGGATGCCGAAACACTGCAGAAGATGGGGCGAAACCGGCCTCTGCAAAGGATGTGCTGCAATGATCTGGTATTTAAAAGAAGGTGTCGGCCCGAATGATCCCAAAGACAGCGGTCGCAGTACCGACATTGATCCCTTGGATGAAGATTGGAAACATATCCAACCGATGGATTGGAGTATCGACATTGGGAAATCCAAGTTATCTGTCACGGAAGTCTGGCAATCAGGGCGGCATTTGGACCCAACTAATCTCCCAACGCGATTGAAAGTGACGGTATTGCGAGGCCGCACAGATCTGCCTGCACTCTACGAGGACTATGTGGATTGGGGTGGGGGGCAACGACAGCTGGCCTCTGAAGCCTTCCGTGATGTCGTCGAAGCGTATGACCCGGGCATTCATCAATTTGTGCCGGTGCAGGTCGAAAACAGCAAAGGTGAGCCGGTTGAAAAGCAGTACTTCTGGTTTGCACCGGGGCATCGGATTTTTGCAATGAATGCGGAAAAAACCGAACCGCCGATGAAGATGTACCCGGAAGGCCCAACTTTGGTTAATCCGCATTCCGATAGGCTCCCCGGATTTTACAGCCCCAGAC
The DNA here is from genome assembly GCF_900172335.1 of Roseovarius albus. Lineage (GTDB taxonomy): Bacteria > Pseudomonadota > Alphaproteobacteria > Rhodobacterales > Rhodobacteraceae > Roseovarius > Roseovarius albus. The sequence continues at coordinate 25,644 of NZ_FWFX01000012.1, read as the reverse complement.
CGCCGGTAGAGGCGTGGAAACCTGTGTTTCACCTAGATAGAATCGGTGACCGCGATCTGTTTTGCGATGGCGAATACCCGCGTAAAATATTCATATCGGATCGGTTGAAACAGGCATTTGAGGATGCTGGTTTGATTGGGGCCTGCGGGCGCGGCCAGATCTTGGCCGAGTGATTTTTCACCGCGAAATTATAAAAATTTTTGAAGGTTTGGGTTATGTGGACAACATTCAGCGAGCCGTAGGGTGGGCAATTTTTGCCCACCGCTGTCCTCACCATGTGCGTAAACGACTGTTGTGAAACACTTGGTGGGCAAAACTGCCCACCCTACGGGTCATTCGCCAAAATCGTTCGCATAATCCTGTGCCATCCATTCCGGATCAACTTGCCCGCATCGATTGTCACGGCGGATCGATGAATGCAGCCAATCCACCGCCCTCGTGACTAATCTGTGCTCGACCGGGTTGCTCCATGTCGGCGGATACGACGATAGTCCGACAAACGGCATCATCACTACGCTATGGTTGATAATGCGTTGACCGAGGGGTGGGCAGGAATTGCCCAACCTGTTGGGCTTCGTTTCGATTTATGTACAAAACCCACGTACAACTTGTACAAACTTATCGCGCTCAAAACTGCATCATTCCGTGACTTGGGTTTTCCTCCCGGATATGCTGTTATCTGGAACGCCGCGAAGAGCGTGCAGAGGCCGGGTCAATGACATACTCCGATAATCTGTCTATCAATTGGGCGCGCTGGATGAACCGTCTGGCCGCGCGGCGTGTGACGCTGTCCCGCCCGGCGACGGGGTTCGTGTCGCAGCCTGAACCGCGCACGATTGGCAGCTTTGCCAAGGGGCGTCAGCTGATCTCGGGGAATTTTCTGTTTGCTGGGCACCTACTGCAGGGGGCGGGTCAAAGCCTGTGGGATGTTGCCTCCCCGGATGAGAGTTTTTCGACAGAATTACAAGGGTTTATCTGGCTTGATGACTTGGCAGCCGTTGGCGATACAGCGGCGCGCAAAGTTGCGCAAGACTGGCTGTGGCAATGGATTGCTCTCTATGGTCACGGGGCCGGGTCCGGTTGGACGCCTGAGCTGACTGGGCGCCGTCTCATCCGTTGGATCAACCACGCGATTTTTCTGCTTCGGGGGCAAGAAGCGGAGCGATCAACACAGTTTTACCGCTCCCTTGGGCAGCAGACTCTCTTCCTTGAACGTCGCTGGCGCGCATCACCTCCCGGTCTACCCCGGTTTGAGGCGTTGATCGGCCTGATCTACGCCGGTTTGTCGCTTGAAGGAATGGAAGGGCAATTGCCTACTGCGTTGAAAGCATTGGCAAAAGAATGCAACGTGCAAATTAGCGAACAAGGTGGCATTCCGACCCGCAACCCCGAAGAATTGCTCGAAGTGTTCACTTTGCTGAACTGGACCGCGATGGCCCTGCACGAGGCTGGCAAAACCCCCAGCGATGCGCATCGGGCTGCCATTGAGCGGATCGCGCCCACCCTTCGCACCCTGCGCCACGCTGATGGAAGCCTTGCCCGCTTTCATGGCGGGGGTCGAGGATTAACCGGGCGTTTGGACCATGCTTTGGCGGAAAGCGGCGTCAAACATGGCCAGCCTATGGGTCTATCCATGGGGTTTGCACGCTTATCCGCTGGCCGAACCAGCATCATCATCGACGCCGCCGCCCCGCCCAAGGGAAAGGCCTCGACCGAAGCCCATGCCTCGACCCTTGCGTTTGAACTTACATCCGGCCGCAGACCATTGATTGTGAATTGCGGCTCTGGTCGCAGTTTTGGCAGCCAATGGCGTCGAGCGGGGCGCGCAACACCTTCGCATTCGGCACTTGTGATGGATGGGCATTCCAGTTCGCGTTTGGGGTCAACCGATGAAAATCGTGATTGGTTAACGCAAGTACCAATGCGGGTACCGGTAGCAATCAACCCCGCACCGGATGGGATCAGTTTCGAAGGCCAACATGACGGATATAGGCAGACTCATGGCTTGATTCACCGCCGCAAGCTGGAGGTCGTGTTTGACGGCAGCGGCATCGTAGGGGAGGAAACGCTCTTTATCCCCTCGGATCAGGACAAGCGTGTTTTTGATAAACAAATGGACGCGCGCAATCTGTTGGGAATCAATTTCGATATCCGGTTCCACCTGCATCCGGATGTCGAAGCCTCGCTGGATATGGGAGGCACTATGGTGTCGATGGTGCTCAAGAGTGGCGAGATGTGGCTGTTTCGAACTGATAGCGCCTGTCAATTAAAGCTAGAGCCCAGTGTTTATCTGGAAAAACACCGATTAAAGCCGCGTGCGACGAAACAGGTTATTCTATCTGGTCGCGCAATGGAGTATGCGAGCCGCATAAGATGGTCATTGGCTAAGCCCGAAGATGCACCCGTCAGCATTCGCGATCTGGTGCAGGACGATTTGGATGGTCTGACTGATCTTGAAAATTGACCCGCTGACCGAGCTGCTAAGGATCCGCTGCCCATGACCAACCTCGCCCCTGTTCGCCGTGCCCTATTGTCTGTGTCCGATAAAACCGGACTGATTGATCTGGGCCGTGCCCTGTCCGACATGGGGGTAGAGTTGTTATCGACCGGCGGCAGTGCCAAGACCCTGCGCGAAGCCGGGCTGGATGTACGTGATGTGGCGGATGTGACCGGCTTTCCTGAAATGATGGACGGCCGGGTGAAAACCCTGCACCCGATGGTGCATGGCGGTTTGCTGGCGTTGCGTGATAATGACGACCACCTGGCTGCGATGGACACCCACGGCATTGGCGCGATCGATCTATTGGTGGTGAACCTGTATCCATTCGAGGAAACCGTTGCCAAAGGTGCCGATTATGACACCTGCATCGAAAACATCGACATTGGCGGCCCGGCGATGATCCGTGCGGCGGCCAAGAACCACTCATTCGTGAATGTTGTGGTTGATGTCGAAGATTATGCCCCCCTGCTGGAAGAGCTGAAAGCCAACGACGGCCAGACAACATATGCCTTCCGCCAGCGTTTGGCGTTGAACGCCTACTCACGCACCGGCGCTTATGATGCCGCCGTGTCGGCTTGGATGGCCAAGGCGCTAGATGAGCAGGCCCCGCGGCGCTGTGCTGTGGCTGGGACATTGGCACAAACGCTGCGCTATGGCGAAAACCCGCATCAGCAAGCAGCGTTTTACAAAGATGGCAGCACCCGCGCAGGCGTGGCGACAGCCGCTCAGCACCAGGGCAAAGAACTGAGCTATAACAATATTAACGATACCGATGCGGCATTTGAGCTGGTCAGTGAATTTGCACCGGAAAACGGCCCTGCCTGTGCGATCATCAAGCACGCCAACCCTTGTGGCGTCGCACGTGGCGCCTCCTTGCAAGAAGCGTATTCACGCGCGTTCGATTGCGACCGGACATCGGCCTTTGGTGGAATTATTGCCCTGAACCAACCGTTGGATGGTGCAACGGCGCAGGAAATCACTCAGATCTTTACCGAGGTGGTCATTGCACCCGGTGCGGATGACGAAGCAAAAGCCATATTCGCAGCCAAAAAAAACCTGCGCCTGCTGACCACTGACGGACTGGCAGATCCTGCCGAGGCAGCCCTGATGATCAAGCAAGTATCCGGCGGATACCTAGTACAGGACAAAGACAGCGGCGTTCTGACAGCCGATGATTTGAAGGTTGTGACCAAGCGCACCCCGACCGAGCAGGAAATGGCAGATATGTTGTTTGCTTGGAAGGTTGCGAAACACGTGAAGTCAAATGCGATCGTCTATGTCAAAGATGGTGCGACCGTCGGCGTTGGTGCCGGCCAAATGAGCCGCGTCGATAGCTGCCGGATTGCTGCCCGTAAATCTGAAGATATGGCCGCCGAACTGGGCCTGAGCACACCGCTTACCCAAGGAAGCGTTGTCGCATCAGATGCGTTCTTTCCATTCGCCGACGGGTTGCTAACGGCGGCCGAAGCGGGTGCAACGGCAGTGATCCACCCCGGCGGTTCTATGCGTGACGAAGATGTGATCGCGGCGGCGGACGAAGCAGGTCTTGCGATGGTCCTGACTGGCATGCGCCACTTCCTTCACTAAATACCTGTTGGCCGGATAGGGCGGGAGACACGAATGCGGATCATTTTCTGGACTGGGTTGCTGACCTTTTTGCTTGATCAGATAAGCAAGTATTGGGTCGTGCATCACATGGATTTGATCAATGAATACTCCATTGATGTGCTGCCGCCCTTACTGAACTTCCGCATGGCGTGGAATTACGGCGTGAATTTCGGCCTATTGGCGCAGGATAGCCCGATGACCCGGTGGATCCTGATCGGGGTCGCTCTGGTTATCTGTGCGGCGGTTTTGTGGTGGGTGAAGCGTGAAGAAGGCAGCTTTTGGCAAAAAGTCGCCACGGGCCTATTGATTGGTGGTGCTTTAGGCAATGTCATCGACCGGGTGCTCTACGGGGCGGTGGCGGACTTTCTGAACATGTCGTGCTGCGGTTTCAACAATCCATATTCATTCAACGTGGCTGACATCGCGGTTTTCGCAGGTGCGATTGGTTTGATCTTTTTCACCCCCTCAAAAAAGCCTGCGTGACGGGCGCACAGGAATAGGGTAAAAGCCTTGGGAAATGGCAGGAGATAGGCAATGGCAATGCCACGTGTAGTGATGATGGCGATGGTTTTGACCGCTGTGGCGGCCTGTTCTGGAAAGGATAAACCCCTGACCCGGATCAAGCATACGGGCAATGGCCCAGATGAATTTGCGATTCTCCCGTCCAAGCCGCTGCAAGAGCCCGAAAGCTTTACTAGCTTGCCCGCGCCTGCACCGGGTACAGCGAACTTGACGGATGTAAATCCCAGAGCCGAGGGCGTCATCGCACTTGGTGGTAATCCGGCGGCACTGGCAGGAAACAAGATAAACGCGAGCGAAACAGCATTGGTCAATTATTCGCGCCGCTATGGCGTTGAGCCAGATATCCGCACCATCGTTGCGGTTGAGGACGCTGAAGTGCGCAAAAAGCGTGGGCGTGTAAATATTCTCAATATTGGGCCCGATGATGATTATACTCTGGCTTACAAAAAAGAATGGCTGAATTCGCAAGCTGCGCGCGAACAACTAAGCGCGCAAGGCGTTGGTACACCTTCAGCCCCCCCAGGCGAATAATTTTGCGAATTAATTATCAAATATAGTTAAGCTTTCTTGAAGTCTTGGGAAGGCAACGTAACTAATCAACCAGTTGATTTCATAAGCGGAGGTGCATGATGCGCATTCTGGCCCTCTGTTCTGCTTTGTTGGCGGTGGCGACGATGCCAGCGCGGGCAAACGAACAGGTCACAAACTTCACCCTTGATAACGGGATGGAGGTGGTTGTGATCGAAGATCACCGCGCCCCGGTCGTGGTTCATATGGTCTGGTACAAAGCAGGGTCCGCCGATGAACCTGCAGGAGCCTCAGGCGTTGCGCACTTTCTTGAGCATTTGCTGTTTAAAGGCACTGAAAAACTGGAGCCGGGAGAGTTTTCAGCGACCGTTGCTCAAAACGGCGGCAGCGACAATGCGTTCACCAGCTACGACTATACGGCTTACTTTCAGCGGATTGCCGCGGACCGGCTTGAGCTGATGATGCAGATGGAAAGCGACCGTATGGTCAATATACAGCTGGGTGAGGAGGAAATCCTAACCGAGCGCGATGTGATCATCGAAGAGCGCAATCAACGCACCGAAAATGATCCATCAGCCCTATTCCGCGAGCAAAAGAATGCCGCGCAGTACCTTAATCACCGCTACGGCGTACCGATCATCGGGTGGAAGCATGAAATGCATGCGCTGGACCTTGAGGACGCTCTAACTTTCTACGAAAGACACTATGCGCCCAACAATGCCATTTTGGTGGTTGCAGGGGATGTTGAGCCAGACGAGGTGAAGGCGCTTGCCGAGACCTACTACGGTGTGATCCCGGCCAACGCCGATTTGCCAGAACGTGAGCGCGCTCAGGAGCCTCCACAAACTGCGGAACGGCGGCTGGTCTTTGAGGATCCGCGTGTGGCACAGCCCTATGTTGCAAGGTCCTATCTCGCGCCGGAACGAAATCTAGGAGACCAAGAAGAAGCGGCAGCCCTGACTATTCTGGCTGAAATTCTGGGCGGGGGTACGACTTCCGTTCTGGCCGAAAAGCTGCAGTTCGAGACTCCGAAATCCATCTATACCTATGCTTATTATGGCGGTGGGTCGCTGGATGAGACGACGTTCGAAGTGGGCATTGTCCCCGCATCAGATGTGACATTGGAAGAAGCCGAAACCGCGATGGATGAGGTTCTGGCAGAGTTCATGGAAACTGGTGTCGATCCGGAGCACCTTGAGCGAATCAAGATGCAACTGCGCGCCTCGCAGATCTACGCACGCGATAGCGTCAGGTCCTTGGCCAACCGCTATGGCCGGGGGTTGTCGACCGGATTGACGGTTGAGGATGTGCAGGCTTGGCCCGAGATCCTTCAGGCCGTGACTGAAGAGGACATTATGCAGGCAGCCAAGGATGTCTTTGATCGCAAGAACGCCGTCACCGGCTGGTTGAAAGGAACGGAGGTCACACAATGATCCGCTTTGCTTTGGCCTTTGTGGCCGTCTTCGCAGCTATCCCTGCGCGAGCTGATGTCGATATTCAAGAGCTCACAAGCACCGGCGGTATTGATGCCTGGCTGGTTGAGAGTCACGAAATCCCCTTTGTCGCGCTAGAATTGCGTTTCCGTGGAGGGGCAAGTCTGGATACATCCGGTAAGCGTGGGGCTACCAATCTCATGGGAGCATTGCTGGAGGAAGGGGCGGGTGACTTGGATTCTCAAGCCTTCAATCGCCGCGCCGAAGAGCTGGCCGTGTCCTTCTCGTATAGTGTCAGCGATGATGCCGTGAGTGTTTCAGCGCGGTTCCTGACCGAAAACCGGGTTGAGGCGATTGATCTGCTGCGCGACAGCCTGATCAACCCGCGTTTCGATCAGGATGCCATTGATCGGGTACGAGCGCAGGTGGAATCCGGCCTTCAATCTGACGCGAAAGACCCAGATGCCATCGCCAGATCCGAGTTTCGTGAACTGGTTTACGGCGAACATCCCTATGGCAGCGTGCAAGATGGCACCCTGGAAAGCGTCGCGGCACTCACGCGGGATGACATCGTTGCCGCGCATCAGGCTGCCCTGACGCGCGATCATCTGTTTGTCAGTGCGGTGGGGGACATCAACGCCGAAGAACTGGGCGCGTTGCTGGATGATCTTTTGGCAGACCTGCCCGAGGCGTCAGTAGATTTGGCAGGTGAGGCGACGATCAACCTCCCCGGCGACGTTCAGGTTGTGGATTTCCCGACACCGCAGTCGGTCGTGACATTTGGACAGCCCGGGATTGATCGCAACGATGATGATTTCTTTGCCGCCTTTGTCTTGAACCACATCCTTGGGGGCGGGGGGTTTGAAAGTCGCCTGATGCAAGAGGTTCGTGAAAAACGTGGTTTGACCTATGGGATCTACACTTTCCTGTCCGACCGTGATGGGGCCGAGATTATGATGGGTTCGGTTGCTTCTGGAAACGACCGTGTCGCCGAAGCGATTGAGGTCATTCAAAATGAATGGGCCCGAATTCGCGATGAAGGCGTGACACAGGCTGAATTGGATGATGCGAAAACCTATCTGACCGGGGCATACCCCCTGCGGTTTGACGGAAATGGTACCATCGCCAACATTGCCGCTGGGATGCAGATGAGTGGCCGGCCGACTGATTACATCGCAAATCGTAATGACCGGGTGAATGCCGTGACGCTGGAAGACATTAACCGCGTGGCGCGTGAATTTCTGGACCCCGACAAGTTGACTTTTGTGGTGGTTGGTCAGCCCGAGGGTCTTTGACCTAGAATTATGTGGAACACCTCGCTTGAACCGGCGGGGTGTTTAATCCCGCGTTAAAATGCGCCCCTTCCTACATCCTTCCCCTTGCCCTATCGGCTTCAACCATGCATGGCTGAAACCTAATGGAACTGGGCCCTTACATACTACTTGCCACGCTTGAGGGCATGATCACGGCATCGGTGCTGGCACTAACGGCTGTAGGATTGTCGCTGGTATTTGGCGTGATGCGGGTGGTCAACATTGCCCATGGTGAGTTTTTCATGCTGGGCGCGGTGATTGCCTGGTGTGTGGCGCAAATGCTGGGTGGGCATCCGGCAGTCGGCTTTGCGGCGGCACTTGTGATCGCACCCTTGTTGGTGGGTAGCCTCGCCATCGCGGCGGATATGACGATTCTGAAACGATTGGACTATGATCCCGAACGCACGATCGTGGCCACCATCGGATTACTCTACATCATTCAGCAATTGACGTTGATGAGCTTTGGCCCCGAGGCGCGCCCAGTGCAACCGCCCTTTAACACGCGCATCGCCTTGCCGTGGTTCGAGATGGGTGCGGATGGTTTCAAGCTCATCTGGCCTTGGGGGTTGGGGACAACCACCTACAAGCTGTTCGTTATCGTTGCCGCGGCGGCCTTGTTGCTTGCGGTTCGATTGATGATGACCCGCACCAAGATTGGCCTGCTGATGCGCGCCACGCAGGCAGATCGCGAGATGGCCTTGGCTTTTGGAATTCCGGTTGAGCGGATTTATGCACTGGTTTTTGGAATTGGCGCAGGGCTGGCCGCTATGGCCGCAGTTTTAATCGTGCCCATTCAACAGGCGCATTATCTGATGGGGGCGGATCCGTTGCTGCTGTCGTTCATTGTGGTGATTATTGGCGGATTGGGGAGTCTTCCGGGGACAGTTGTTGCCGCCATATTGATTGGCCTCAGTGACGGAATCATCTCTGTGTTCTTCTCGCCGACATTGGCCAAAATTTTGGCCACGCTGTTGGTTGGACTGGTTCTGGTGTTCCGCCCGCAGGGCCTGTTTGGAATCCGTAGCGTATGAAGGTGGTCGGGCTGCATATCGGCCTGTTGGCAGTGTTGTTTGCGTTGCAATTCGTCCTGCCCGCTTACCATCACGGAAATCTGGCGCGGATTATGGTGCTCGCCAGCTACGCCATTGGGTACAATATTCTCTTTGGCTACACTGGATTATTGAGCCTAGGGCATGCGTTGTTTTTCGCGGCGGGTATGTACGGCATGGGGCTGGGTATTCAGCATTTTGACCTGCCTGCGGCTCCCGCGCTTATCGCCGGAGTGGTTTCGGCAGCATTGGTGTCCGGAGGGCTGGCCCTTCTGGCGTTACGCACGACCGGTGTGGCCTTCATGATTGTGACGTTAATGTTTGCGCAGGCCGGGTACCTTACCATCTTGTATTTCGGGGAATGGACTCGCGGTGACGAGGGCTTTGTGATTGCCCAAAGCGCCCGGATGATCGCCGGAATCGATCTAAGTGACCCGACCAATCGTTATTTTGCGGCGTTGATCCTGTTTTCGATCTGTCTGGTGGTTTGCCTGTGGCTGATCCGGTCGCCCTTTGGCAAAACCCTGATCGCCATTCGCGAAAACGAAGAACGGGTGACCATGCTGGGCTATAGTACCTTTGCACATAAGCTGGGGGCGATGGTGGTATCGGGCACGTTGTCCGGTACGGCTGGGGCCACTTATGGCCTGCTGTTTGGCTATGCCGGAGCCAGCTTTGCCTCGGTCCAGTATTCGATCTTCCCACTGTTGTGGGTGTTGCTTGGCGGCGCGGGTACTGTCCTTGGCCCCTTTGTTGGTACTTTGTTCATGTTCTACCTTATTGATCTCTCCAGCGGGATCACCAGTGCCTATATGTTGATTGCTGGCGTGGTGCTGGTGCTGCTGACGCTCTTTGCTCCGCAAGGTTTGATGGGCGAATTGCGTCGCCGATTCTGGAAGGGCCTGCCATGACTTTGCTGTCTACCAAAGGGTTGAGTAAAAGTTTTGATGGGCTTGAGGCGGTCTCGAGCGTGGATTTTGAGCTGCCTGCTGGGCAGATACGCGCATTGATTGGCCCGAATGGCGCGGGAAAAACCACCTTCGTCAGCCTCATTTGTGGGCGCCTAGCTCCAACGTCAGGTACCGTCACCTTTGATGGGTACGATATCACCGTTTTGCCGGCCCATGAGCGAATCCAAAGGGGAATCGCCTATACGTTTCAGATCACCTCGATCTTTCCGGGTTTGAGTGCGCGCGAGAACATTGCACTGGCGGCACGACGTTTTTTGAAAGGTGCGCAAGTTACTGAAGTGGTTGAGGCAACGATAGACAAAGTTGGTTTGTTGGGCCGTGCTGACCAAACCGCCGGGGATCTTGCCTATGGCCATAAACGGTTGCTTGAAATCGGGATGGGGCTGGCACAAAATCCTCGATTGCTGATTTTGGACGAACCGACACAAGGGTTGTCAGATGGGGAGATTGAGGCGTTCAAAGAACTCATCCGCGATTTGGCTGATCAGGCAACGATCCTGTTGATCGAGCATAATATGAAGGTTGTGATGGCAACCGCCAACAAAATTAGCGTACTGGATGGGGGCCGTATGCTGGCAGAAGGTACCCCAGAAGAAATTCAGAATAACTTTGCGGTACAGACGGCCTATTTGGGACGTGATGATGCTTGAGTTGCGAGGCGTAAATGCTGGCTACGATCAAGCGCAGGTGCTGCGTGATCTGTCTTTGGAAGTACGCGCGGGTGAAATTCTCTGTTTGCTGGGACGAAACGGCGCGGGGAAAACCACAACGATGAAAACCATCATGGGGCTTTTACCACTGATGTCTGGCGAAATCACGCTAGATGGTCAGGTGATCAGCAACATGCCTGCCTATGAGATCCCGCGCGCTGGAATCGGATATGTCCCACAGGGGCGACGTTTGTTCACGGGCCTGAGTGTCGCGCAGAATCTTGAGGTTGGTCTGAGGGCGCGCAACAGTGGCGCAGATACGTTAGAGGAAGTACTCGACCTGTTCCCTCGATTGCGCGAACGATTGCAGCAACCCGCCCAAACGCTTTCAGGCGGAGAGCAACAAATGTTGGCTACCGCGCGGGCCTTATGTTTGCGTCCCAAGGTATTGCTTTTGGATGAGCCAACGGAAGGATTGCAACCATCGATGATCGAAGCAATCCGGCAAGTTATTCTCAAAATGCGGGCAGATGGCATTGCCGTTTTGTTGATTGAGCAACGCCTTGATGCGGTGCTGCCGGTTGCTGACCGCGTGGCGTTTATTGAGAATGGCCGAAATGGTGAAACCTTGTCAGCCGAAACGCTTCGCGGTGATCCATCCATCGCGGCAAGCTATATGGGCGTGTAGGAATTTCGCCGAAGGCAAAGTGGGGGCTGACCTTTCTGCGAGAACCCTATAAGAGCAAACAGAACCTATGAGTGACAGGCAAAATTCGCGATGGCAAAGACGTCAAATAAAAAAAGAGAACCGTTCTTTTCAGCGAAAGACAAAGATAACCTTCACTGGTTTTGGCATGGATACCTAAAGCACAAAGTCGGTATGATGCTTTTGGTTTTGTTGATGATCATCGTTCAGGGGCTTGTTTATCAGCAATTTCTGGCCAAAACGGAAAGCGGCCTTCGGGTGATTTTCGAATCCGGAACCGTCCGTGATTTGATCATGATCAGCTTTTTCGTGTTCTTCCTGTTCGTCGTACGTGGCGCGATGTCTTACTTGGTGCCGCTGGTAGCCGTCAGGATGAGTAGCGATGTCGTGTTCAGAATGCGCTCAGACTTGATCAAGCACCTGATGATTCTTGATCTAGCTTATTTTGAGCGGACCAAATCAGGGGAAATCATTCATAAACTTGGCGGTCAGTCGCAAAAACTAGGCTTTTTCGTTGGCATAAGTACCGCAAATGCCGTTCGTGACTTAGTCACAGTGCTCATTGTTTCCGGCTATCTCATTTATAAAAATTGGATTTTGTTCTCATCTGCTTTGGTTGTTTTGCCGTTCATTATGTGGATCATGAACCATGTTTCTGCTCGGGTCAGAAAAGCGCAAAACGAGGTGGAACTCGCCGCAATTGAAAACATGAGCAATATCGAAGAAACGATCAGCTCAATGCGGACGGTGAAGATTTCGGCCCAAGAAGATAAAGAGATCGATCGTCTCACCGAAGGAAGCAATAGATTGCGCGGCCTAAGTGTTCACATGCAACGCATTCAGGCACTCGTCTCGCCATCCATCGACCTGAGTTCGGCGGTCGTCTATGTGATGGTTATCGGCGGCGGCGGCTATATGGTGCTGAGCCCTAATTATGACGTGGATAGCGCAGGCATAATCACGTTCCTGCTGGGTTTGGTTATGGTATTCGATCCTGCGCGATTGTTGGGGCAGTATTTCAGCTCCATGCAGTCCAATCTGGTGACATTGGACCGTGTGCGCAGCTTGTACTCTGAGGACAGTTCCATCAAAGACGCACCTAATGCAGGTACCGAGTTCGATACCAGTGGTGACATTACTTTGAAGGATGTCGTGTTTTCGTACGATCCAGAACAGCCATTGTTCAACGGACTAAACATGAATTTCGAGGGTGGAAAGGTATCCGCCATTGTTGGAGCGACTGGGTCAGGCAAAACAACAGTTCTGTCGTTACTGACGAGGTTGTACGATGTGAAGGGTGGTGAAATTACAGTCGGTGGGGGAAAAGTCGACGAGCTAAAAATTAAGTCCCTCCGTTCTGCGTTTTCCGTCGTTGCCCAAGATATCGTGATTTTCAACAAATCTATCTGGGAAAACATCAAATACGTGAACCGGGAAGCAACGGATGAGCAGATCTGGCAAGCTGCCGAAAATGCCGAGATTGCTGATCTGATGCGTAAACGAGGCGATACTGCGGTTGGCCCAAAGGGCGCACAGTTGTCGGGTGGGCAAAAGCAACGGATTGCGATTGCCAGGGCATTTTTAAGTGACGCGCCGATTCTGCTGCTTGATGAGGCGACAAGCGCGCTTGACCAGGCCACCGAGGCACGGATCAAAACCGCGCTAACCCGGTTGACCAATGGGCGCACCACAATCGTTGTTGCACACAGGCTTTCGTCAATCGCGGATGCCGATCAGATCTATGTCATGGAATCGGGTGGGCTGTTCGAACAGGGCACACATGACGAGTTGTTGGAGGTAAATGGCCTCTATGCGCAGCTCTATAATGCGCAGCGTAGCGGGTACAACGGCAAGAAAGGCTGAGGCGTCTAAGGCGCGGAACCAGCCATATCACAGACAATGGCCCATTCATCAGCCGTGACTGGTTGTACGGATAGCCGCGATGTGCGCACCAGCGCCATCTCGGCCAGCCTTGGGTCGGCCTTGATCATTGCCAGCGTAATCGGTGTTTGTAACGGGCCAACGGCTTTGATGTCGACGCATTCCCAGCGTTCATCATCCGTGGTGCTGTCAGAGTGGGCCTCGTTGATTACTTCGACGATGCCCACCACAGCCTTTTCCTTTTGGCTGTGGTAGAAAAATCCGCGATCGCCAACCTTCATTTCGCGCATGAAGTTGCGTGCCTGATAATTGCGTACGCCGTCCCACTCTTCGCCCTCATCGCCCTTGGCGACCTGATCATCCCAGCTCCAGGTTGAGGGTTCGGATTTGAACAGCCAGTAGCGCATGATCAGATCACCTTTTTCCAAGGGACCAGTTTGACCTCGGCAAACAGGTCCGCCTTGGCATAGGGGTCATTGGCGGCCCAGGCTTGGGCTGCGGCCATATCGTCAACATCCAGAATGACCAGCGAGCCGATCATTTGTTCGTTGTTGTCCAGCAACGGACCTGCCTGACTAACGACACCGGTTTCCTTGAGATAGGCAACATGCTTATCACGGTTATCGAGACGGGTTTGCAGGGCACCTGGTTTGTCTTGGGCCATCAGAGCAATTAGCATTATTCTTCCTTCAGTGGTCTTGAGAGTAACATATCCATGGCCTGATCAACGCGCAATTCCTGATCGATCAAAGCGGCGATCACTTCTGTGATCGGCATTTCGAGTGACTTTTCGTGGGCAATATCACGCACCGCTTTTGCCGTGGCAGCACCTTCGACTGTGACAGCGCTGTCGAACGTCTCATCGCGTCCGATGCTGCGGCCATAGCGAAAATTGCGCGACTGATCGGAGCCGCAGGTCAATACCAGATCGCCAAAGCCAGACAGACCAGCCAATGTTTCTACGTTCGCACCGAGAGAAACGGCCATACGGCTCATCTCGGCAAAGCCACGGGTCATCAGTGCCGCGCGTGCGCTTTCGCCCAGCCCCGCTCCTATGACGGTGCCACAGCCAATTGCTATAACGTTTTTCAGTGCACCACCCAGTTCAGCGCCGGTCACATCCGTGGTTCGGTAAAGTCTGAGGTTCGGGGTCGTCAGGTTGTTTTGAAGCGTTTTGCCTACAGCCTCGTCTTCGCAGGCCAAGGTTAGCGCCGTTGGCAAGTCACGGGCGATGTCATCGGCGAAGGATGGGCCCGTCAGAATCGCGGTTTTCGCGTTTGGAAGGATTTCGTTGATGATTTGCACGGGGCCCTTACCCGTGGAAAGTTCGATGCCTTTGCAGCAGGCCACAAGCGTAGCTCTTGAAAGTGTCTTAGCGTGTTCCGTTAAGGCAGCCCGTAGTTTTTGTGTTGGGATCGAGAGCAAAATCGTGCTGTCCTCAGGCAGTGAACTCGGATCAGAATGGATACTAATTCGATCCGGCAGCATAATCCCGGGCAGGCGTTTGCGGTTTTCGCGATGCTGATCCATTTCTTGCGCATGTCTAGCGTCCCGCGCCCAGAGGGAAACCTCGCCATTGTGGGCCAGAGAAATCGCCAGCGCAGTCCCGAATGCCCCAGCCCCCATCACACAAATCATGCTTTGGCCCCTTTTTTGCCGCTGCCCAACATTGAGGGGCTGGTTTGATCCAAGGGCCAACGGGGACGCGCGGCAAGTGTCATGTCGCTGCGTTCTCCGGCGCTGAACACCTCTGCCCCGGCATAGGCGATCATGGCCGCGTTGTCGGTACAAAGCGCCAGAGGAGGCGCGACGAAAGCCGTGTCATGCTCGGCGGCGGCTGTTTCGAGAGCAGATCGGATCGCCTGATTGGCCGCAACGCCTCCCGCCACCGCAATCGCAGGGGATTGGGGAGCCTTCTGTAGATATTTCCTAAGGGCGCGGCGCGTTTTGGCTGCCAAGGTGTCGGTCACCGCGGCTTGAAACCCGGCGCACAAGTCATTTACATCTTGCTGCCTAAGCCCGCCTTGCTCTGTAATGATCGTATCGCGGGTACGCAGAAGTGCGGTTTTCAAGCCCGAGAAGGACAGGTCGCAGTCATCGCGATCCAGCAAGGGCCGTGGGAAGCGGAACCGCTTTGGATCCCCCAGCTTGGCGCGCACCTCCACACTTGGGCCACCGGGTTGCGACAAGCCAAGAAGCCGTGCGGTTTTATCAAAAGCCTCGCCCGGGGCGTCATCAATGGTGCCTCCAACGCGTGTAAACCCCGTGGGGCTATGGACGATGAGAAACTGACAATGCCCACCTGAGACCAGCAGCATCAGGTAGGGGTACGTCAGCTGGTCTGTCAAACGAGGGGTTAGGGCGTGCCCAGCAAGGTGGTTCACACCGATCAAAGGCAGATCTGCACCCGCTGCAATCCCCTTGGCGCACATCACACCAGAGAGAACTCCACCAATCAGGCCGGGTCCTGCGGTGACAGCGATCAGGTCGATGTCGCTCAATGCGGTACCTGATGCTTGCAATGCGTCCCTAACGCAGTAATCAAGCTTTTCAGCATGCGCGCGCGCTGCGATTTCCGGCACCACACCGCCAAAGTCGGCGTGCAAATCATTTTGCCCGAACACGACAGATGACAAGATTTGGGGGGGCTGCCCATCGGAAACACGCACGACTGCAGCGGCAGTATCATCACAACTGCTTTCCAATCCAAGCACTGTTAAGTCGTTGTTCATACTCTGTCCGTTGCGTGAGCCTTTCAGGACAGGTAACACCGGGGACAGGCGCAAACAACTCTGGTTTAAACGAATGCTACCGACAATTCTGATTATACGTCCTGAAGAGGCGGCCATCAGGTTTGAACAAGAGCTGATCGCGCGTTTTGGCGCAGATCTTCGCATTTTACGGGCCCCAGCAATGCGAATGGAGTTTCTCTCGCCTCAGGTGAAATGGGTATCGATAAACACCTTGGTCTTCACTTCGCATGTCGCGGTGCAGGCGTTTGCCGCGCTAACAGATGATCGGGCATTCGCCTGTTACGCAGTCGGCTCCACAACGGCCACGGCAGCGCGAGCGATCGGGCTCGATCCAGTCGATTGCAAGGGTGATGCGGCTGAACTGGTTAAAGTCCTGCTTGCAGCGAGGCCCCAATTGCCTGCGTTGTATCTTCGCGGTGAACATGTGTCGGAGGATATTGCTGCCAAGCTCGACCAGTCTGGTATCACGGTTCAAAGTGCAATTGTTTATCGTCAGCATGCAAAGCGGCTGACGTCTGAGGCCAAAGATTTGCTCCAGAGTGCCAACCCGGTGATTGTTCCGCTGATGTCGGCGCGCAGTTCCAGGTTGCTATTTGATCAAGCGAATCCAGCGGCACAGATCTATCCCGTGGCGATCAGTAATAAGGTTGCCGCGACCGTGCCAGAAGCATACTCTGCTCAACTGCGAACAGCCCTGAAACCTAATCTGCAAGCGGTTTTGGATGAAGTTGCCAAACAAATCAGGGACGTTAAGCGACTTGAGGGTCTGTAATCCGCAAAGTAAGGTCAATTGACGCCGACCGCGGCTCAAGATTCGAAAAGGTGATTTAACGTGGCTAAAACTCCGAAATCTCGCAAGGCAGCGAAACCCAAAAAGGCAACTGCCAAGCCTGAAGAGGCGGATGTCGAAGCATCTGCAAAGCAGGAAACCACGGATAATTCAACCGATCAGAGCCAAGAAACAGAAGTGCAGGCCTCTGAGGATGCTGTAGAAAAGATCTCTGAGCCGAAAGATCAGCCAGAGGAAACACCGACAGGTGAGGTGCCCGAGGATCAGCCGAAAGATGTTGATACTGAAAGCGAAACATCTGACGTAAATGAAGCAGACGTGGAAACCAATGGTGGAGACGAAGCCTTCGAAGGTGTCGATACAGAAGTCACCACCGAAGATTCCATTGCTTTGGAGGAATCAGAGGCATTGGAGCCCGTTCTTTCCGAAGCATCCGCACCAGAGCCCGTATCTGTAGGAGAGCCGCCAGAAAACGAGCCGCGCAAGAGTGGGTTCTTTCCCGCCGTGTTCGGAGGCGTGATCGCCGCAGGTATCGGATTTGCAGCGTCATTGTATCTGTTTCCGGATTGGGGGCGTTCTGATCAGGTTGCTGATGATCGGGTGCCGCAGCTTGAGGCCTTGATCGCGAAACATTCGGAAGCGATTGACGCCTTGCAGAAAAAGGGTGCTGATACGGTAATGCCTGACTTGTCGGGCTTGCAGACCGCTCATGACGAGCTTGGGGCTTCGGTGTCCGGCTTGGTCAAGCGCTTGGAGCAGGTTGAAACCAATCTCGAAGGTCTGGCGTCTTTGGCAAGCGGAAGCGGTGCAGATGCCGATGCTCTCATGGCCCTTCAGGACCAGATGACTCAACAACGCACTGAAATCGAGGCGATGCTCGGGCAGGCGCAGGGTATGGAAGCCGAGGCCAAACTTGCGGCGCAACGTGCGGCGCTTGGCCAGATCCAAATTGCCATGGATACGGGGGCGGCGTTTTCAACCCCTGTATCGGAGCTTTCAGCCGCGGGCGTGGCCGTTCCTAAGGATCTGTCGCAGTTTTCAGGCGATGGCGTGAAATCTCTGGCTGAATTACAGGAAAGTTTTCCTGAGTTGGCCCGCGAGGCGTTACGGATAGCGCGAAGCACAGCCGGGGAAGACAACGGAAGCAAGGGTGTTGGGGCACTGTTGCGCAGTGCGCTTGGCGCTCGCTCGCTTGAACCGCAAGAAGGTGACAGTGCCGATGCGGTGCTTTCCCGGGCCGAAGCGGCCTTGCGCGAAGAGCGTCTTCATGACGTCTTGTCGGAATTACAGGCCTTGCCGGAACCGGCACTGGTCATTCTGACGGATTGGTCCGGGGATGTGGCCCAACGATTGGCCGCCATATCAGCGCTACAGACGCTGAATGAAAATTTGAACTGATAGGGATTAGGGGCGTTTAACATGTTGTGGTCCATTACAAAGATCGTCGTATTTGTCGCCCTGATCGCTGCTGCGGCCTACGGCGCAATCATGCTGCTGGAGTTGGACGGCGGCGTCCGCATCGAAATGGCGGGGCAGGAATATAACCTGACCTTGCTGACCGCTGTGATCGCCGTGATCTTGATGGTCATTGCGGTCTGGTTAGGTTTGAAGGTGTTGGCCTTCCTTGTTGCTTTGCTGAAATTTATCAACGGTGACGAGACCGCAATCTCGCGTTATTTCGATAAAAACCGTCAAGAAAAAGGTTATAAGGCGTTGTCCGATGGCATCGTGGCTTTGGCTTCGGGGGAAGGGGATGTCGCGATGGCCAAAGCGGCCAAGGCAGATAAATATCTCAAGAAACCCGCGCTAACCAATCTGATCACGGCCCAAGCCGCCGAGATAAAGGGCGACCACAAGAAAGCCGAAGAAGTCTACAAGAAGCTGCTGAAGAACGAAAAAACCCGCTTTGTTGGCGTGCGTGGCTTGATGCAGCAAAAGCTGGAATCGGGCGATACGCAGACGGCTTTGAAGTTGGCGGAAACGGCCTTTGCGCTCAAACCAAAGCATGCGGAAGTGCAGGATACTTTGCTGAACCTGCAAGCCAAGAGTGAAGATTGGAGTGGCGCACGGGGCACCCTGAAAGCCAAGCTGAAGTACGGGGCGTTGCCGCGCGATGTGCACAAGCGCCGCGATGCGGTTCTGGCCCTGTCCGAGGCACGTGGCGTTTGGGATGACGGCCACGATATTGCAGCCCGTGAAACCGCGATTGAGGCGAACAAGATGTCGCCAGATCTGGTGCCTGCGGCTGTGTTGGCTGCCCGCAGCTATATTGCGCAAGGCTCCAAGCGCAATGCGACCCGGTTGATCGTGAAAGCTTGGAATGCTCAGCCTCACCCAGATCTTGCAGCTGTTTTTGCGGAGATCGAACCTGAAGAAACACCTGCAGCCCGCGTGAAGCGGTTCGCAAAACTGCTTAAGTACCACGCGGATCATCGCGAAGCGAAGCTGTTGAGTGCTGAACTGCAAATCGCAGCTGAAGATTTCCCTGCGGCCCGCCGCGCTATGGGTGATTTGGCCGAGAGCGAACCGGACACGCGGGTACTCACTCTGATGGCGGCGATCGAACGTGGTGAGGGGGCAGATGATGCAGTCGTCCGCGCTTGGCTGGCCCGCGCACTTGCGGCCCCTCGCGGCCCGCAATGGGTCTGTGACAGTTGTCAGCACATTCATGCGGATTGGGTGCCGTCCTGCGAAAATTGCGAATCATTCGATACGCTCAGCTGGCGGGCGCCTCCGGTCAGTGCGACCACCAGCCCGGTTGGATTTGAGATGCTGCCGCTGCTGGTTGGCGCGGCCCCGTCAACGGAAGACGCATCCGGAAATGAGGAAGAGGGTGCTGAAGCTGAGATTGAAGATGCCGAAGTGCTGGACGCGGCAGACGGGAACGAAGATGCATCAGGTGACCAGGACAAACAGCCCAACCCAACCTAATTGAAAAATGGTCATGGCAACAAAAAAGCCCCGGAAAATTCCGGGGCTTTTGTTTTAAAGCGTTAGCACCTGTTACCGTTTGCGGTCGCGACGGCTGCTCATGGGTTGGAAGGCCACGCCAACGTGGGCTTCGCAATAGGGCTTGCCGGATTGCACGGGTAGGCCGCAGAACCAAAAATCTGGCGTTGCCGGATCGCCAACAGGCCACTTGCAGGTGCGCTCGGTCAGCTCCATCAGGCTTAGTTTTTTTGCTTTCTTTTCAATCTCATTCACCTTTGCCAAAGCGGCAGGATCAATTTCATTGGCTGAAGGCTGCGGCGGCAATGGTTGCCCCGCCGGAATGATCTGCTTGGCCCTGCTGATCGGTGCCGCAGTTGTATCACGTGCAGGCTGGGTTTTGATTTCCGGCTTTGGCTCTGGCGCTGCTTTCGGCGCGGCCTTTGGTTTTGCCGCAGCCTTTGGTTTGGCCTTGGCTGCCGAATCCGAACTGCCGCCTGATCCATTGCGGTTGGACAGGCCCAGCCGATGCACCTTGCCGATTACGGCATTGCGTGTGACACCGCCCAGTTCCTTGGCGATCTGGCTGGCGGATTGGCCTTCGCCCCACATCTTCTTCAGAAGTTCAACGCGCTCGTCGTTCCAGGACATTGGCCTGCTTCCTCATCCTCTTGGGGGCCTTTATCACAGACCGCCCGTAAATTCCATCGAAGGCCCTATTCTAGTCACTGTGCATTAAGTTACAAGGCATCGAATCGCATCTGACGGAATCTAAGATCATGACTGGTAAATCCGACATGGGGGCTCGCCGATTTGGGGCGATCAACTGGCTGGGACTTTACACTTTGGCCTCGCGCGAAGTGCAACGTTTTCTAGCGGTCTGGACACAGACATTGATGGCCCCGCTAGTCACGGCTGGTCTTTTCTTAATGATATTCTCTATCGCCATTGGTCCACGTCGCGGTGACGTGATGGGTGTGGATTTCACCACCTTTATCGCGCCAGGCATTTTGATGATGACGGTGATTCAGAACGCCTTTGCCAATACATCTTCTTCGATTGTCATTTCCAAAGTGCAGGGGAACATCGTGGATACCCTGATGCCACCGCTCAGCCCGGCGGAATTGGTGTTCGGTTATCTGGCCGGCGCAGTGGGGCGGGGTCTGTTGGTGGCTTTGGCCATCGGATTGGGCTTGCTGATGTTTTTGGGCATTGGCGTACAGCACCCGATCTGGGCGCTGGTCTTCGTCATTCTGGGTGCCGCCTTCTTGGGGGGGCTAGGTATTGTCGCGGGAATTTTCGCCAACAAGTTCGACCAGATGGCAGCGATCACCAATTTCATCGTGACGCCCTTGGCATTCCTTTCAGGCACGTTCTATTCAGTGCAGGCTCTGCCACCGGTCCTCCGGACGTTTACGCAATTCAACCCGATTTTCTATCTAATCGATGGTGTGCGATTTGGGGTGCTGGGGGTGTCTGATGCATCCCCTTGGTTGGGGCTTTGTGTCGCGAGCTTTGCTACACTCACGATCTGTTTGATCGCCTGGGGCATGTTCAGCCGGGGTTACCGGCTGAAAGCTTGAATCTATTTGAGCGAGATTAAGTGCAGATCGCTTTTGCACGTTCGCCGTAGGCCACATAGGTTTTCCAGAACCGTTCGTCACTGGCGCGATCTGACTGGCGAACTTCCTGTGCCAGATGCGGATCGCGGTAGAACTGGATCGCGCGCTTTTGTTCGGTCACGGTCAAGGTCTGATTGGCCACCGCTTGGATACACCCGCACAATTGACGCGAGCGGGCCTTGCGATCCGAGGCCAGGCAGGCCTTGTTGATCGGGCCATTCACCAGAGGGGCCGCGCGTGACACGGAAGATGCATAGCTGGTTGGACGGCTTTGGTCGCGTCCGCCGCCGCAAGCGGTGAGAACCACTGCAATACACAATAAAAGCCTGTTTTTCATTACTCTTGCCTCGTTTGGTGGCGTCATTTTCTGCTCAACGCCTTATGATTTTCGGAATTATTGCCCGATTTGCGTGCATTTATCAATTCTTAAGACCGTTCTTACCCCAAAGTCAGGCAGGATATGGGCGAAATGCTGTTATTTTGCCGCGCTGGCCTCCAATGCGGGATAGCGCAGTCCAAGGGTCACACCGCGCGCAACGAAGCTGATCAGCAGGGCAATCCACAGGCCGTGGTTGCCAAATATCGGCATCAGTGACGCGAGCGAGACGAGGTAAACGAGAAGGCTGAGCGCCATCATGTTGCGCATGTCGCGCGTCCGGGTGGCGCCGATGAATATGCCGTCCAACATCCAAGCTCCCAACCCCAAAAGCGGAGCCAACACCATGTACGGCAGATATAGGCGTGCCTCAGTTTGAACCTCGGGTGCTTTGGCCATCAGGTCAATCAACATGCCGCCACAGAGTGCGAAGGCTAGAGCGAAAAGGATATTTGCAATCAGCCCCCATTGGCTGGAAATGATAACGCTGCGCCGAAGGCGAGCTTGATTGCGCGCCCCGACAGCTTGCCCGACGAGAGCTTCAACAGCAAAAGCAAACCCATCCATCGCGTAGGCCGTGATATGCAAGAATTGCAGCAGAACCTGATTGGCTGCTAAGGCGACATCCCCGTACACACCGCCCAGCAACAAGAATGAGACAAACATTATTTGTAACATCAACGATCGGAGTAGGATGTCGATATTTACTACTGACATGTGGCGAAGTTGCACAGGGTCGAAAACACGGGACCAATCACGCCACGCGGGATTGGAAAAAACATCCCGACATAACCAAAGTCCAAGGGCCAAGCCTGTCCATTCTGCAATGAAAGTGGCTTGTGCAACGCCAGCCACTCCCCAACCGAGGCCCAGCACAAACCATAAATCCAACACAATATTCAGGCCGTTCATCCAAACCTGCAAGACCAGAACGGATTTAGTGCGCTCGAGAGCGATCAACCAGCCGGTAATGCCGTATAGGCCGATCAGTGCTGGCGCACTCCAGACGCGGATGGCCATGTATTCACGGGCGAGTTCTTCGACCTCGGCGCTTGCGGGTGACACAACGAAGGCACCGGCGAATATCGGAAGTTGGAGCAGGATGATCGAGACCCCTGCCGTAAAGCCAATCATCAAGGCCCGCATCAATAGGGCTGAAACCTCGCCCGACCGCCCAGCCCCAAACGCTTGACTGGTCAAGCCACTGGTGCCCATGCGCAGAAATCCGAACATCCAATAGATTGCGGTCAACATAGTCGCGCCGACGGCGACGGCGGCGATTGGGGCGGCTTCACCGATTTGACCTACGACACCCGTATCTACGGCCCCCAGGATTGGGACGGTTGCATTTGATAGCACAATGGGTGCCGCAATTTTAAAAACCCGTTTATGGGTGATGGGTTGCGTCGCCTCAGCCATCCTGACGCGGCATCAGGAAATGTGCGGTGGCCTGCGCAATAGGACGTGCGCGATTGTCCTGCCACGCTTCGGTATGTACGGTGGCATAGCGACGGCCCGAGCGGGTGACATGTGCGCGAGCATAGGCATCGCGGGGCAAACCCGACCGCAGGTAATCGACGGTGAAGCTGATGGTTTTAGGAAGGCGTGGCATATTGCCTGCGGCCATCTCCTCGGCATCCAGATTGCCGGATTCAATATCCTGCCAAAGCATCGACCAACTCAGGCCAATGATCGCGGTCACCTCAAGAAAGGCTGCTGTTGCTCCGCCATGCAGGGCAGGCAGCATCGGATTGCCGATTAACCGTTCCTCGAAAGGCATGACGGCAGTCAACTCATCACCGCGGCGATCAAAGTGAATACCCAGAAATTGAACGTAAGGGACGCCACTAACCAACGCATTCAGCACTGCATCACGACGTTGCTTAATCACCTGCATCGGTTCCGGTTTTACGCGCGACATCATTTACCCTCTACCGTGAAAGTGCCGGTTGCCGTGGCAACAGGACGATCCGCGTCCTCATCTATAGCGCGAGCGCGCACAAAGGCGACTGAACGGGTGATGTGGTAACATTCGGCAATGGCCGTAATACGTTGGCCCGGGGTGGCAGGACGCATGTAGTCGATCCTCAGATCAATAGTGGCCGTGCTCGTGGGCGAGGACGGATGGCTCATCACTGCGGTCCCACAACAGGTATCCATCAACGCGGAAACGGCACCACCGTGGATCACCCCCGTAGCCGGGTCACCGACGAACTGCTTGTTATAATCCATCGTCATCTCAGCTGTACCTTTGCTAACGCTGGCAAGCTTCATGCCAAGCGCCTGCGAATGTGGAATTGCTTCGATAAACTGTTTTGCAATTTTGGTTTGATTGATATCCATCATGCCCTCTTGTCTGGGTCTATATGTGCCGGAATCTTTGCACGGCGCAAGCTGATGGTTGCTCTTGTTTCAGACTGCGGTAAAGTAATGACGTAACGATATAGGATCTCCATATGTCTGAAACTCGCTTATCGTTCAAAGAAATGTGCGCCAAGTTCGACGTGACTCCAAGGACGCTTCGGTATTATGAGTACATTGAATTGCTTCAACCAGAGCGTGAAGGGCGATCACGTTTTTATGGATCGCGCGAAGTTGCCCGGATGACATTGATACTGCGCGGTCGCAAGTGGGGTTTCCCGCTTGAAGATATTCGCCAATGGCTTTTGATTTATGAAAATGAAGGCACTGACGCGCAAATGCAGAACCTGATCGAATTGGCGGACAGGCAGTTGGTCGACTTGCAGGCGCAGCGCGTGCAGCTTGACGAGGCCATCGATGAACTCAAGAGCATGCGGGACGCAACGGTTAACACCCTCGGCAAAACCTAGGCAGGTTGATCACACCTGCTGGATTATCGACCTGGCTTTGAGGCGGAGCTGCCTGGGGCTCAGGCCGTAATATTGACGAATAGCACGCGCCATGGCTGCAGGTGAATCGTAGCCACAGCGCAAAGCAGTTTCAGAGACGCTAAGGGTACTGGACTCCAACAGTTTTCGTGCTGCAGCCAAGCGCATGTGGCGATAGACCGCTCCCGGAGACGCGCCCAATCGTGTATGAAAACGCCTGCTCAATGTGCGGGGCTGGCAGGATAGTCGGTGAGATAGTTCAGCAAGGCCCAGAGGATTTTCGATGTTTTCACGCATTACTTGAAGGGCACGTTTGGTGAGAGGGTCGGAAGACGTGTTCTGATCAGATCGGAGTTCTCCCAACTGTGTGCCATGCAAAAACAAGGCTTCAACATCCAGACGTGGTGCCGCTCCGAGGTGATGCTCAATCAAACCTAATGTCATCTCCAGCGCAGACATGGCCCCGGCGCAGGTCATGTAGGGGCCGTCGTGCAGAACTTGTTCGCGCTCGGCTCGCACTTCCAGAAAACGCTCGGAAAACGCATCCAACAAGTCCCAGTGAATCGTTGCTTGCCGCCCATCCAATAAGCCCGCAGACGCGAGCAACCATGGTCCTGCATCAAGGCCAACCACGGTACTCGCCTTGGCAGCGGCAGACCGAAGGATTCGTCGGGTTTCTCGTCGGTCATGTTCGTCATGGTTATAGCTGGCTAGCACAAATAGGTAATCCACCTGCGTCAATTCGGCCAGATTTGCATGTGCCACAACTTCGATCCCGCTGGATGAACTGGCTGGAGCGCCATCTACCGTGTAAATCATCCAATGAAAGTTTTCGCGCAGTGTTTGAGTATTTGCGGCACGCAAAGGCTCAATACAATTGGCCATACACAGGTTGGAAAAGCGGTCAAAAAGCAAGAGCGCAATCCGTATCGGGGGCTGATCTGGTTTTGTCCATTTTTGCATGATTTTTGTCTTTTAGGGCAAAATCACTTTCTACACCAGCGGGCTACTCTGATTTCCAAATCCATTGGAGGAATCGTCATGCCTTTGACCATGAACCGCGAAGTATTCATCACCTGTGCCGTGACCGGCTCGGGGGGAACGCAGGATAAGTCGCCGCATGTGCCGCGCAGCCCGGAGCAGATTGCGACATCGGCGATCGAGG